>CAZQOQ010000001.1:0-207700 GCA_964595205.1 uncultured Flavobacteriales bacterium
CAAACAGAGAGTGACTGAGCTGGCCTGTGTGAGTCTTTCACGAATGGTGAAAGACGCGCTCAGTCACAGACACGAACAGGGCGAACTCATTGTGAGGGGCATTCATGAGTGAAGACCTGGAGTGGATACCTTGTTACCGGAATCGGAACAACAGTCAGTAGATACAAAAAGTATAATTTCTGATAAAATGAAACTAAGAAAGAAATTAACTATAATAAGAACAAGATTTTTGATTACCATACAATCAAAATCTATAGTGAATAAGGTGACTGATTACATTATATTTGTAAAAGTTTATGATAGAAAAGCTAGATACAATAAGAATTGAAGCGAGTAACTTACTCGATCAAAATAGGCGCTCAGAACTGGGTCAATTTATGACTCCTGCAAATATTGCACAGTTTATGGCGTCCTTATTTTCAAAAACTAATAAAACTATTTCTTTACTTGAGGCCGGTGCCGGCATCGGCTCTCTTATAGTTGCATTTTTAGAGGAGATAATTCAGAAGGAAAAATCTAAACTAAGTATCTCTGTTACTGCTTATGAAATTGATCCAAAACTAGCCCGATATCTTTCTGATAATCTAAAAGTATACAAGAGAAAATTTGCTGCTGCTGGAATAGAACTTGATTCAAAAATCATTACTGACGATTTTATTTTATCAACACCTCATAAGACCAGTAAGAATTTTACGCATGCGATTTTGAATCCACCATACAAGAAAATAAACAGTTTATCCGATCACCGGTTATCATTGCGGCAGGTTGGACAGGAGCATGTAAATCTATATTCTGCCTTCGTTGGTCTATCATTATCACTATTGCAAAAAAATGGTGAATTAGTCGCAATAATCCCGAGAAGTTTCTGCAATGGTGTATATTACAAGCCTTTCAGAGAATACATATTAAAACATTCGTCTGTTAAAAGAATTCATTTATTCGAAAGTAGAACACAGGCATTTAAAGATGATGAAGTACTACAAGAAAATATTATTATTCTTTTGGAGAAAGGTGCAAAGCAGGGACCTGTTACCATTTCAACTTCGTACGATACCAATTTTAAAGATGCTAGGGAAAGCGAAGTCCCATTTTCTTCAATAATTAAACAGGATGACTCAGAACTATTCATACATATTCCAGATATTACCGAAATATTTTCAATCAATGATAGGATTTGTTTTAGCTTGGATGACCTCGATCTTCAAGTGTCAACAGGTCCTGTAGTTGATTTTCGCTTCAAGGATTATTTAAGAACAAACCCAATCAAAGGTTCAATGCCACTTCTTTATGCAACGCATTTCAACGGGAACAGTATTCAATGGCCCAAAGTAAGTAAGAAGCCAAATGCACTGATGATAAACAGTGAGACCACCAAATCATCGATTCCTAATGGTTATTATACAGTAGTAAAACGGTTTTCCTCTAAAGAAGAAAAGCAAAGAATTGTTGCACGAGTTATTGATCCCAATCTATTTGATACAAAAATAATTGGATTGGAAAATCACTTAAATTATTTTCATTGTAAGAAAAAAGGAATGGATAAAAATTTAGCATATGGTCTAGCAGCATATTTAAATACCACCTATGTTGACAAGATATTTCGAACTTTTAATGGACACACACAAGTGAATGCAACTGATCTTAGACAGTTGAAATATCCATCAAGAGAAACATTGATAGCTATTGGTACGTGGGCCCAGAAAATTGAAAATTTTATACCCGAATATCTTGATGTTAAAGTAATGAAAGCTATATGAGCGAAAACTATAATAAAATTGAAGAAGCGATTGAGATTCTGTCTTGTCTTAATTTACCAAAAGCACAACAAAATGACCGGTCTGCATTAACTCTTCTTGCTTTATTAAATATTACACCTCGAAAAGATTGGTCAAATGCAGAGAATCCATTGATTGGTATTACGCCAATCATGGACTTTGCAAAAGAGCAATATGGTAAGGAATATGCTCCAAATACAAGAGAAACTTTTAGGAGACAGACAATGCATCAATTTGTTGATGCTGGAATAGCGCTTTACAATCCCGATGATCCGAAACGACCAGTGAATAGCCCTAAAGCAGTCTATCAAATTGAGACAATTGTTTTAGGCCTTATTCACAAATATAAAACTGATGGATGGGATAACGCCCTCAAGGAATATTTAAAAATGAACAAGGGGCTAGCAGCGAAATACGCCAAGGAACGAGAAATGGAGAAAGTCCCAGTAGTTTTATCTACAGGGAAAAAAATTGAACTATCGCCTGGAGATCATAGTGTGCTCATTAAGGCAATTATTGAAGAGTTTGCTCCAAGATTTGCACATGGTTCGTCCCTTGTGTATGCAGGTGATACAGGTGATAAATGGGGATACTATGATAGTGAATTGCTAAATTCATTGGGTGTTGAAGTGGATTCACACGGGAAGATGCCGGATGTCATTTTGTATTATTCAAAAAAGAATTGGCTGCTTCTAATTGAATCGGTGACGAGTCATGGGCCTGTGGATGGAAAGAGACATGAGGAGCTTTCAAAATTGTTTTCGAAATCAAAAGCCGGATTGGTTTTTGTCACAGCCTTTCCATCGAGGCATATCATGGCACAATACATATCAGGAATTGCATGGGAAACAGAAGTCTGGTGCGCTGATGCTGAGACTCATTTAATTCACTTTAATGGAAGCAGATTTTTAGGTCCTTATTAAGTTGAGAATAGAAGAGGATTACTATTCACTATTCCCATCAGTCGTTTTCATAATCGAATAAAATATTTTCAGGAATGTAAATGTCTTACTAATCATTACTGTTAATAAAAAAATGAGAAGAAGGCCCCCATATTTTTTTTGAATTACTGGATTAAAAAGATGTAAATTTTCTTTACAAGCCAAAATAAAAAGAGCGTAGACACAAACGATTGCTGAAATGATTACTACTTCTTTATTAAAGAAAATTAAGTCGTTAAACCTATTCAGCTTTTTTAATCTTTTAATGTGTTCATTATTTGTTTGAAGAAGGAGGGTCAATACAGTGAGTAAAAAGCCAAAAAATATTCCAGTAAAATCAACAAGCTTGTCAAAAAAAAGGTCGTTTATTTCTACTGTAGAAAAATCAATTAAATAAAACGCTAGTGCTGTAATCAAAATTGCAAGCGCGTATCCAGAAAATTTTTCAGAATAAAATGAAATGCTTTTTGGCATTAGTGTTTTTTCCCTTTTTTGCTTTTTGTTTTGGTTGCCTTTTCTTGGATTTTAAGAATTTTTTTAAAATCAGGTAAACATGCCTTATAAGATTCTTCAAGAGCTTGTTTTCTTTCATGGGACTGAATGGATTGTAAAATGCGCGGTTCTTCAATCTTAAAATCGGCCTTGTACCGATCCATTATTAGATCAATTGTGCTTGGAACATTTTTACCTTCTTCGTCAATTTCATATCCTTTAATTGTAAATTGTTTAATCAAATCATCATCTTCCTTTTTTCCTATGCCGAGAAACTGAGCAGCAAATCCCTGTATAAAGTTATCAAGTAATCCTTCTTTGCGCCTTGCTTTAACATCGAGTATTAGGGTCAAATAATCGGTATGAGAATCTTTACCAAGCTTTAAAGTATTTTTTACAGACTGATTTTTCCCTTTGTACTCTTCAATCAGTTCACTTGGTTGTGCAATCTTTATTTCGAGGTGCTTATAAAATCGCATATCAAGCATCCGTTCGTAAGCTTGAATATTAAGAAGTGGATTAAGTTCTAAAGTGAAGCTATGAAAATCACCCTGATTAGTACAGAAGGTCGTAATGTAGTCAATGAATGCTGATAAATACGTACCATTCTTATTGAACTCATACATCAATACTTTTAACTTCATATCATAAATAAAAACGTTGGCATACCCGAGTCCTTCTGTCTCCTTCAAGTCCAATGCATCATATTCATCAGTTACAGTATCATGTTTTGGGGGTATTCCTGTTTGTTTTGTCGTGATCATTAATCCTGTTAAAAAATCACCTTTTTCTTCCAAATATTTAAGCTGAATTGTTTTTCCAAATTTGGTAAGGGGATGTATTAAATACTTGCTCAAGAGTAAATCTTCAAATTTTACATTGTTTGGAGAAACCAGTACCAGCTGCGTTTCAATCTTTTTGGTCGTTGTTGGCATCGAAAAAATGTTAGTTTTCAAATATAATTAAATTGTTTATAAATACGGGATTGCAATACCGCCATCAATCATTATTTTTGATATAAAGATTGAAAGACCGCATAATATGACGACAAAAAGAGTTGGGATTTGGATCAGGGTTTCGACAGAATTCCAGGTTAAGGACGAAAGTCCAGAACATCACGAAAAACGAGCTCAATCATACGCTGAAGCAAAGGGTTGGAATGTTGTTGAAGTGTACAAATTAGATGCAGTCAGTGGCAAAGCTGTCATGGAGCATTCTGAAGCTAAGCGAATGCTAAAAGATGTTCGTAGTGGTAGAATTACAGGATTAATTTTTTCAAAACTTGCGAGACTTGCCAGAAACACAAAGGAGCTTCTTGAGTTTTCGGAAATCTTTCGTGCTCATGATGCTGACCTCATTTCATTGTCAGAGAGTATTGATACAAGCTCATCTGCCGGAAGGTTGTTCTACACAATGATCGCAGCACTTTCGGAATGGGAGCGTGCTGAGATTGCTGAACGTGTTGCTGCCTCAGTACCTATACGTGCGAAACTAGGAAAGTCATTGGGTGGCGCGGCCCCTTTTGGCTATAGATGGGAAGGAAAGAATTTAGTCATTGCAGAAAATGAAGCGGTCATCCGAAGGCACATGTACCAACTTTTCATTGAACATAAACGAAAAGCCACAGTTGCTGATGAATTAAATAAGAGAGGGTATCGGACCCGGAATAATTCTCCATTTTCCGATACGACAATTAATAGATTACTCAGAGATCCGATTGCTAAAGGTCAGAGAATTGCTAATTACACTAAGAGTTTAGGAGAGAATAAAAAGTGGGTTGTAAAACCATCCGAAGAATGGATTGTTGTTCCTTGTCCTCCAATTATTGATGAAGTAACATGGACAACCTGTAATAGCATTCTCAATAGCCAAGAAGTCAAGCGTAATCCACCTGCCAGGAAATCAGTTCATATTTTTTCCGGAATCCTCACGTGTCAATGTGGTGGCAAACTATATGTACCATCGAGAGTAAATAAATATACATGTTCGAATTGTAGGAAAGTGAGCATACCGATTGATGACATTGAATCTATTTACTACGAGTATTTGAAATCATTCATATTAACTAAAGAGGATATCAATACATTTAATGAACGAGCCAGTAGTGCAATTGAATCAAAGCAGAATGAGCTGGAATCACTTCAAAATGAGAAAACCAGTATCGAGCAACAAATAGATAAACTCATTCTTCTCCATACCAAAAACCAGCTACCAACAGATCGATTTGGAGAATACTTTACCCCATTAGACCTTCGATTAAAACAGCTTGAAAATGCATTCATAGAAACAGAAAGTCAGCTCGATTACATCAAACAGCAACAGCTTAATGGGGACCACATTCTCCAAAATGCCGACAGCTTGTATGAACAATGGCCCAATCTTTCCATCGAAGCGAAACGCAAAGTGGTGGAAGAATTGACAGAGTCTATTACCATTGCCGCTGATGAAATCAATATAAAGTTCCATTTTACTCCAAATTAACATTATTTTAATCCGCTAACTTCTCCACACATGCATGTCCATGCGGATTCTACAATCATCCCGACAAAGAATGTGTATGCGGAGCAGGAGTCGTACAAAAATATTTAACTAAGATTTCCGGTCCGTTGTTAGACAGGATCGACATCCATCTTGAAGTAACACCCGTTCCATTCAAAGAACTCACCTCGAAGGCCTCGGGAGAGAAGAGCGAGGTCGTTCGGCAACGCGTAGTTAAAGCAAGAGAGATCCAGGCTCAACGTTTTATAACTGAAGAAGGAGTTTATTGTAATGCACAGATGGGTTCCAAGATGCTGCATTCGGTCTGCGAGATTTCGGAAGATGGTCGTACGCTTTTGAAAACTGCCATGGAACGCCTGGGATTATCTGCAAGAGCATACGATCGTATATTAAAAGTTTCGAGAACGATTGCTGATTTGGATGGGAGTGAGAATATAAAGACAGAGCATTTGGCAGAAGCGATACAGTACAGAAGTTTGGATCGTGAAGGATGGGCCGGGTAAATACAGTTTGAGTTTGGGAGTGAGTGTGATTCTGAATCCATAGATAGGCCTCGCTGAAAATTTAAGTGCGGAGGATGGATGCCTGACGACGATGAGGTGTGAGATGAATAGCTTCATTTTTCTTCGTTCGCAGATAAATATCTAATTGATTTTGAGATTGAGTCCGATGCAGTGTTCAGCCGGTACGTTGACTAAATCGTGAGCTTTAAAATGTGGATTTGAAATCACACAGCTCAAATACAAAGGATTTGGGAAATCCTTCGAAGCAGAGTCTGAAATTTCAGTCCAGCGAGACCTACACCAGCACCCTGACTTAAATCAAACTAATACCACAATCGCATGAAAGAAATCACAAACGTCGCATTCTCTCAAGAAAAAATAATCCACAAAATTCTTATTCTCATAAGTGAGAACGTAATGCTCGATAGTGATCTGGCAGAAATCTATCAGGTAGAAACCAGAACTTTAAAACAAGCTGTAAAAAGGAATATAGAACTATTTCCTCCTGATTTCATGTTTATTTTAACCGAAATAGAGATTGAAATCATGGTATCACAAAATGTGATACCTTCTAAACAGGTTCTGGGAGGGTCGCTTCCTTTCGTTTTCACGGAAGCAGGCGTAGCGATGTTGGCGGGGATCTTAAAAAGCAAAAAAGCTAAAGAAATGAATATTGCAATAAGGGTAAAATCCCTTTGGACAATTTAAGATTTATCCAAATCCGTTTACGCAATCATCTACTTTGGAAACAAATAATTACCTTGAAGATGCAACAATCATTTTATCTAATTCTTCAGGCCAAATATATGCTGAGCGGTCAGGTTTTGTGAATTTAATTTGGGCACAAGTAGGTAATAATGCAAATTCAATTCACAAAAGCTGACCTGTCGAAGTATAGTATGGTTTAATGATCATCTGAGTATAAATAATTTTAATATATATAAGGATAATTTGCCAGAGGGTATTTACCAGATACGCCTGCTTTAAAAAATGAAAGATTATTGGTTCCATGAGGATATTGATTCAATAAAAAAATACCAGCCAGGCTGCAATATTTTATTTATTACAAATTTTCATTTAATTAATGCGCGAACTTCTCCACACTTGCATGTCCGTGCGAATTCTACAATCATCCTGACAAAGAATGTGTTATTGGAGCGGAGGCAAATAAAAATACAAAAGTTGAAGTAGAAAAATAAGTAGTGCAATTAGTGCCTTTTATTAAACTGCATTACTTAATGGAAGTCGATGAGCATCTAATAGTGGATTAAAATCCACAGCTCAAATACAACGGATAAATATCCGTCGAAGCAAGCCGCGTTTTTTATTTAGAGTTATAAGCATATCCGTCACAGCTGGGGGAAAATAACCAATACTAAAAATATTGTACTGAATGATTTTTACAATTTAACATATGGTATTCATTCTATTAGTTCAAGGGGAAATATTACTATCGATCAAAATGAATTTAATCACAACCTTCCTACACCATCTGGAGAAAATAGGATTGCAATTCAGTTAAGTGATGCAATAGGTAATTTTTTTGGCAACAGAGTTATTTCATACAATATAGTAACACAATATCAGAGAGGAATATTAGTTGTAAATCAGATGAAATCCAGCGCTACATCAATAGATGTATTGGGTAATTTAGTTTCAGTTAGCAATATTTCTCATCCTGGAGCTTGGCACGGAATAACAATTCAAAATTGCAGAAATGTAAAAGTAGAGAGTAATTCCGTCAGCACTGGAGGAACTGCTACTTCTGGAATGGAGCAAACTATGTATGGCATATCAATCGAAAGTAGTGAGCAAAATTTATGTAGTCAAAATGCGATTACAAAATTTGGTACTGGTCTCCGATTTTTTCATTCAAATGCAGTAAATACTGTTTCATGTAATGCTCTGTCTGAAAATTATCGACAAATTACAATGGAAAATAGTACTATAGGTGATCAGGGAAATAGTAGTGAAGCTTCTGACAATACTTGGGTAAGAGGATCAAATACAAATGCTAATTTGTGTGCTATTGGTACTTCTTTTCCAAATAAATGGTGGGTACATTCTTCCAGTGGATCTTATTATCCTGGTGTAAGTACAGGTTATATGGATCCACCTGGTTATTATTCTCTTGATATATCATCTCCAGCAACTTCTTGTGATGTACCTTGCGGTTGGCCTGAATGTTTGCAAGAGCGTCTTGCAAAAATTATTAATGAAGAAGATGAATATGACAGTTTGCCTGATGTGAGTGATTATTACCTCAAACGATATGCATTTGAAACTATCATGATGGATAGCGCACTTTTGAATTTAAATACTGATGAAGACTCTATTTTACAAGCCTTTTATACAAATTATCAGAATACAAATATTAGTACTTTGTCATATGTAAAGAATGGTCTTTATTTAGATCCAGATTTAGAATCAATAGCAATTATGATAGATGAGTTGGAGCCCAATAACACAAGTGAAACAAATGAAGAAATATTTAATGAAATATACTTAGCAACATGGGCGAATGATATTTTCGATTTCGACACAACATTTGAAAATGCCCTAGAGGAGATTGCGTATCAAAATCCAATTTATGGCGGTATGGCAGTCTATGGAGCTAGAGTCATGTTAAATTTAGATATAACTGATTATTATGAAGAACCTGAATTAAGACTAAGATCAATAAAAAATACAAATCAAAACCTTAATCCTAATTATAATGGGCAAATTGTACCAAATCCAAATACTGGTTCAATGAAGTACATTTGGAATTTCTCACCTCAAACGAAAGGATTATTTAAAATATATGATTTAGTTGGTAATTTAGTAAAAACTATAGTTCTAAACCCTAATCAAAAAGAGGTAGATATTAACTTATCTGATTTTTCAGAGGGCATATATTTGTATAAAGCGAACATTGATGATTCAATTCATGATACAGGTAAAATTATATTGCAGAAATAGTCTAATTTTAATCTGTATATTATTTCATTTAAAATCAAACGCACAAAAGCAGGATCGCATATGGTTGTTTGCAGATCGAGCTGGAATAGATTTTAATGACCTCTCCAACCCCATACCCATTACATCAAATATTACTGATCCTTGCCTTACTTCTTTTACCTCAATAGCAGATTCATCTGGCCAATTACTTTTTTATTGTGCAAGTGTTTTTCTAACCTCAAGAGCAATGCAAGTATTTGATAAAAATGGAAACATGATGTTGCACGGTGATAGTTTATATGGTTATCCTTGGTCAACTCAAGGCAGCATGATTATTCCATATCCAAGTAATCCTAACTTATATTTTTTGTTTAATCAAGATAGAACAGGTGCCATGGGTAATTACCTTTACTATAGTATTATTGACATTTCATTAAATGGAGGATTAGGAGCAGTTATTTCAAAAAATAATTTAGTTCTTTCGGATTATATAAACGAAAAATTAAATGCAACAAAACATGCCAATGGTAGAGATTGGTGGCTAATTGTACAATCTACAAATATAGATTCTTTGTTTCATAAATTTTTAATTACTCCACATGGTATTTTAGGACCTTTTGATCAAAAAATTGGATCTGGAGATAATAGGAACAAAGCATTTGGTCAGATGATCTTTTCAATAAATGGGAATAAATTAGGACTTGTCAGTCCAAACAGCACCGTAGATTTTTTCGATTTTGATCGTTGTACTGGTGAATTGTACAATTATATATCAGCTGGAGAAGGAATAACATCATATCCAAATTACTATCATGGTTGCAGTTTTTCTCCAAGTGGTAATACTTTTTACACATCCTCTATTTGGTATGAATACAAAAATATATATCAATATGATTTAACTGCAAGTGATGTAAAAGCATCCAAACAATTAATATATGCTTATCAGGACACTGGATTGCTGAATCATATTTCTATGGGACTACATTTATTAGGTCCAGATGAAAAAATTTATATTGTAAAGGGAAACTATTTTGGTGCTACGAATTGGGACACTTATTATACACATCACATCGATGTAATTGCGAATCCTAATAATGTAGGCGTAGCATGCAACTATATATCTAATTCCTTTGACTTAGGATCTGGTAAAACAACCCAAGGATTACCCACTATGCTTAATTATAATTTAGGGCCTATTGTTGGTAGTGTTTGTGATTCATTGTTTAATAATGTTAAAGAAACAATCGAAAAAGAAAATTATATCAAAGTTTATCCAAATCCATTTGAGAATGAAATATCAATTCATTCGGCTTTTCCAATTAGTGGAAAATTTATTATCCAAAATGAAATGGGCGAAATTGTTTATTTAGAAAAATTTGAAGGAAATAAAACATTTGAACTTTCATTTTTGAATAGCGGGATTTATTTTGTTAAGGTTGAAACAAAGAGAAAATTTTATATTGAAAAATTAATTAAACTTAATTGACATATAAATATTATATAGTAAAAAGACAATATTTAACATTGATCATATTTTTTAACTAATGTCTAATCTTAAAAATTATTACCATGATTTATCTTGCCTTATTTGCACTTGTAATTCTTGGAGTCTATATCATTAAAAAAAGTCCAATTGAAATCTTATCTCAGGATAGGAAGAGTTTTTCATTCCTCCAATTTTCATCTCAGGAATTCTATAAAATTGTTGAAGAAGAAATAAAAAGCATAAAATTCCGGACATTGTAATATCTCGTGTCAATCATTTTCATCGAGGGATTTTTTCAAGTAAACGAGAATACCTTCGGGTAAGTAGGAATGAATACATTTTTGATATATGTGCTGCACCTTTTGGAACTGATTTCTTTGTATCGTGGTGGTTGGGCGAATCTGTTCGTAGTATTACAGTCCTGCTGCCCCGGATTTGCTCCCAACAATAAAAGAATAAAATATTGTTTCGAAGGATTTCCCAAATCCTTTGTTTTTGAGCTGTGTGATTTCAAATCCACATTTAAAAGCTCACGATTTTGTTAACGTAACGACTAAAAAATATACGTACGTATCTGACAATTATTGAAATTTCTATACTGGAAGTTATTACCTGAGGTATTAAATGGGACTTTACTCTTTAGTCGATTATATTGTAAAAATTCGTTTTTCTACGTAGTTTAAATGACAAAACCCAATAATTTGTAAAAAATCGTACTCTAAAAAAGTTATGAACAGGACAGATTACTGGTTGTTTTAGGGTAATTATTTTTTTACTTTTCTAATCAGTATGATTTTATTTTTTTGAATCAGTTTTGAATTTGATTTTAATTTTTTTCAATTTCAGTTTTAATTGGAAATGAATGATTAATACGTGGAAAATGAAATGAAAATATTACCCATTACATAAAAACTTAACGCCATGAAACCAAAACGTGAATTTGGATAAAGCCATTTGACAAATAGACTTTATTATCTCCTCTGATTTTGACGATTCCCTTTGAATAACTATTTCTATAGTCGCGATTAATTTAATATTTATTCTAATCATACCTGCATATCAGGATAAAACTAAGGAGAAACACAAAATGAAAACAAAACTATTTTTTAAGAAATTATTGGGATTTGCAATGATGGTATTAATCATTGTTAGTGGAGTCATTTATAACGCCGAAGGTGCTGCTGCAGCAAAAACAAAGAAAAAAACTTTTAAAAACACTAGTGCTGTCGCGGCAAATGATTTTCATTTGGTGACATTTAACGGCAAGGGGGTAAAAAATGCCAATTGTCCGGGATTTGGAGCTCAATCCGACAAAGCTTTTAACCCGCCAGAGCAAACTGTTGATTGGGCTTCTGGAGATAATGTAACTCCTATTCCGGCTGATGGATCAATAGAAATAACTATGGAAGGAGCTCCTTTGACGGAATTCAGTGATGATTCATACTTTACCTTAAACGGAGTCGAAGTCGGAACTAAAATGGTTGCCTGCGCTGCTAATTTTGATAACACTGGAGCCTTGACGGGAGCTATAACATTTTCGAATTACGGTAACGAGGCAATCGTTTTGTCAAGTGTTATTGTACATGTCGACAACAATAATAATCCAATTTCAAGCGGACCGGCTTACAGTCCGACAGGTTCCGTAGTTCCTGGAATTCCGGCCACAATAAATCTGGGCCCCGGAGCCAGTCAATCGTTTCCGTATACGTTTGCTAATGCTGCACTGTTTGTTTCAACTCAATATAATTCAGCCCTGGCTTCGGACCCTGGCGATTTATTTGATGAGCAATCTTCAGCCATTCAATCAGTATCAATACCAACTCTAACACAATGGGGATTAATTATTCTCGCCGGATTATTATTAATTGTCGGAGTATTTTTCTTAAGGCAGCGATTCGTTTAAGTTAAACATAACCTTAAATCCCGGTAGCACAATGCTACCGGGATTTTTAATTGCGTTTATTATTTCCTCAATTCAGGCTAAACGCCGGCATGTTATTTTTTTCGATAATAATTTTCTGAACCACATTTACTTTTAATTTCGGAGTACACATCTCTGTTAAGTTGTTTACAAGCGTAAATCTCATCTTCAGACTTAACAATGGCTTTTCAATGTATTTAAATGACAGATAGCCCGCTGCTAACGTCAAAGCCAGTGAAAGTGCAGGCTGCAGAAGCAGGTCTGTAAGGAACGGAAGATTTATTTCTTTCCTGAACGGAAATATGAAAGCATGAACAACGAAATTGCAAATCGTATGAAACAGATACAAGCCATAAGTCAGTGTTCCGAGGTAGTCAAGGATGTGGAATTTTTTCATCTTTATAAAAGAGTTGGGACAGAAGGATTGTTCAAAGACGACAAATGCGAGGAAGAGTGAAATAAGCATCCTGTGTCCTACGCTGAATAATGTGAAGGAATAAATATGGATAAATCCAATCAAATAAATGATACGAATGGTTTTCTTGCTTGTGTTTATCAGCACATCAAAAAGTTTATTCTTATCGAAAGAGATGACGGCCAGGAATGCTCCTAAAGAAATATCAGTCATGCTTCCCAGTGTATTCACATAAGAAATATTAAAAAAGGAAAGCAGGATATTTCCGAAGGCAAAGAGGAATAATGTCAGGTGAAGAAAATATTTGCGTTTCACTACTGATAAAATTAATGGCCAAACGAGATAAAATTGTTCTTCAACTGACAGCGACCAGGTAACTCCCAATCCGGAACCATACGGAAGCCCTTTTTCGATCTGATCGAAATTGCTCAGGAATAAAAGATATTTCCAAATGGAGGCAGTCTCTACGTAAGGCTCAGTGATAAAAAAACTCCGCATCCATGGGAAAATAAAGAAGCCAAATATGATAACGGCATAATACAGGAACCATATCCGAAGCATCCTTCGCATGTAAAATTTGCCGATGTGAATCTTGCGATGCTGCTCAATCTCTGCCAGCAGCAAATAGGTTATTAAAAATCCGCTGAGACAGAAGAAAAACGGAACGCCAAGGTATGTTGGTCTTTTAATCAGTTCGATTACATGAAACAGAAAGGAATCTCTTACTGAGTTTTCCGTTGTAAATATTCCATGTTGTAGAAAAATTGCCAGGAAGGCGATAAATCTGAGGCCATTCAGATTCTCAAAATAAATTTTTTTCATGGGGCTAAAGGGTTTGCACTATTCGAGTCAAAAACTTAAATAATGCCCACCAGAATCAATGTATGCAAAAATTTCTTTGGTTGTTACAAGAATTTTGTAAAAGATTTCCCAGGGTGAGATTTGGAGGTGCCTGATCTTCATATCCGCTCTCTTATCGGCATGGGTGACGGGCATTCCCTCACCGGACAAAAATTTCCGTGGAAAAGCATGAGTACGTGTGGAAATTCAGGAATATTAAAGGGACTACGAGAAAGGGAAGAGGATAATAGGTTTATTGAAGTAAAAGAAACGGAAATTAAAAAAGGCCGTCTGTTTGTTTGCAGACGGCCTTTTTATATAGAAGTTTTTAGTGATTAGTACTTCACAATCTTAGTTGTTGCAAAATATCCATTCACCTGTGCTTTTACAATATAAGCACCGGTTGCAAGATTTTCTATGTTGATTAACTCGTGATTGGTTCCTTTAGTTACATATGTGCTGACGGTATTTACAATACGTCCCGTTACATCTGTAATTTGAATGGAAACTTTTCCATAGGAAGCAGAGTTTATCTGAACATCGAGTGTATTAAGATCACGGATGAAAGAATAAACGGCTAACTGGTTGGCATTATTAATTTCAGAAATACCAGTCCAGCAAACATCGTTTGGATCTTTTATTAAAACAGGCTGAGATGTTCCGGTAAAAGTACAGTTCGCATCCAGGAAAACATCGTGTAAGAACTGCGCAGGTATATTGATTGCAAGGCCGTTTCCGAATACAACAGGTGTGAAATAATAAGTACCATAAGGGATATTTGTACCGTCAACGAATGAACCATCGTTGATGAATAAACGCTCATCATTACCCGGAGCAGGGAATGTAATCCTGAATGAACCGAGATAACTTGGGTCGCTTGTAGGTGCATTGTTGCCGGAAACGTCAGCAGAAGTGATAACCCAGCAAAGTCCGGAAAGATCATTCGTAACCGGAGCAACTACACCTGAAACAAGGAGATTAGCGGTATCGTTGACACAAATTGCTGTATCGGGTGATGAAGTTATTCCGGGAGTAACAGAAGGATCAGTGCAGGAAACGAGTGCAAGCGAAAGGAATTTAAAGATACCGCCTTCTGTAGGAGAAGTAGTGAAACCTCCACACCACATAGTGAGTGAATCGGCAATTCCTAATGCATTTCTCTGAGTGCCTGTTTCGATAGTAATCCAGTTCGCGCCGCCATCAAGACTGTAGGAAGAACCGGTAAATCCGGAGGTTGCGCTTACACCTGTACTTACCATCATAGAAGCTGTTCCGGGAACTGCCTTAAGGCCGGCTCCGAATAAGTTTCCTGTAGCAATCATCGGGCTCCAGGTATCGCCGCCATCCGAAGTCTGAACAACGTCGTTGGTAATTCCCGCATCGTCATAATATCTTGCAATACCATTTGTAGAGCTGTAGAAACAGATGTCGATAGAGCCTGGAACCGGGTTGGAAAGTGCAGTAGAAGAAACTGTCCAGTGTAAGCCACGGTCAACAGAACGAAATACTCTTCCATGATTCGTATCAAACCAGACCGTATCGCCGACTACATCCATGTGAGTGGTCCATCCGGCTTCAGTGGCATCGTTAGGATCAGGAATATCTGCTCCCGGAACCGGAACCCATGTTGTTCCGCCATCTGTGGTCGTGTAAATTTCAAATTCATTCGCAACCGGGTCACCGATGATAACACCGTTATTGGCATCCCAGAAGTGAATTACATTCGGAAATGACTCTCCGGCCGTTACATAAATAGATCCAACACCCTGCTGAGTCCAGTTAGTTCCGCCATCTGTCGTATGCCATATCTGGCCTAATCCAACAGGTGATACGGCAGTGTTAAAAAATACGGCCCATGCAGTATCGGCATTGATGGCTTCGAGATGCGCCCAGTCCCAAATTGCTGAGGTAGGAACAACACCGGTAACCCAGGTGGTACCGCCATCGATTGTACGAGTATAATCCTGGCGAGGCAAGCCGACGCCACTTCCATCATAGGAGATTGCCCAGACAATGCTGGTATCTACAACATCGATGTCTCTAAGTCCGCTTGAAACATCGTTGAAGCCGGTAGCCTGCGGAATCCAAACTCCTTGAGCGTTGCTGCTCAGGCAGGCAAGAAACATAGTAATGATAAGTAATAGTTTTTTCATATTGGTTTTTAGATTAGAGATAGGTTGCCAAAAATAAGAGTAATTCTTAGAATTTCAACTATAAAAAGATGAAATCTAGCCTTTGTATGTCAGGACTTTGTCTAAATATTTAACGGGTTAAAGCTTCTTTTAACATTTTAACTGATTAATTGCTTTTTTTCCATTTTATGGTACATCCGATGGCTTTCGTTTCTGTTGTAGTTACTTCTTTGTTGTTCAGCAAAGCATCTACAGCATCCTCAACATATTTTTTATCGGCCATGTCTGCATCTTCTGTATTGTTATCGATGGCGCCGATGTATTTAACTACAAATTTATCCTTCACTTTTTGCAGGACGAAAACATGGGGTGTTCGCGTTGCGCCATATTCAGCTGCAACTTCCTGCGTCTGGTCGTAGAGGTATGGAAATGTAAAGCCTTTCTCTGCGGCATTCTTAACCATGTTGTCGTAAGAATCGTCCGGGACAATATCAGCGTCGTTTGGATTGATGGCTACGACAGGAAAATTAAGCGCAGAATATTTTTTATCCAGCCCGATGATTCTCTCCTCGTATGCCTTGGAAAACGGGCAATGGTTGCAGGTAAATACGAGGATGACGCCTTTGACGTTTTTCATCTCTTTCATGCTGACCATTTTGCCATCTGTATTTTTTAATGAAAAATCTTTTGCATAGTCACCTATCTTGTAACCTCCTGCATGCGATGCAATAAAAGTGAATATTGCAACCGAAAGTGTGAGTAACTTTTTCATGGTTTTAATTTAAGGATTTCAAAAGTAAGAAAAAATATCATTTTTGACATGGTGAAAACAGTCGTTAACAGCTTTAAAAAACGGCTATTCACCTTTCAGCCTCATCGGAATTTTTCGATCTGCTCTCTTAGTTCCTTTTCCTCCATTGAGCCTTCTCTGAAAAACCGGCCCTTTCCGTTTTTATAAATGATCGTTGCGGGAATGGCCCCGCTCCAGCTGCTATCCACCTTATTGATCCACATGTTTGGATCTGTATCTTTGATATGCAGGATTTCAGAATGAAGTTTTTTCCTTTTCACAAAGGGTTCTACGGAAGATGTTACACGCGAATTGAAATCTAAATTCACCAGTATCATTTTAAATTTACCGTTTTTGTATTCTTCATTGCAGTTTTCGAATCCGGGCAACTCATCGATGCACGGCTTGCACCAGGTTGCCCAGAAGTTTACAACATACAACGTATCATTACCGGCGGATACACGTGACTTCAGATCATCAAAAGTCAGGCTGGTAATTTGTTGGGCTGATGCCGTGAAAAAAACAGCAGCAAAAATTATTACGACAGGCAATCGTTTCATTGGGTTTGTGAATGAAATGAAGTAAGGGACAGGAATTACTCTGACGACTTGGTTGCCGCCCTGAATAAAGCCCATCCCATGAAAATGAAGAAGGCAGTTCCCAGTAACATATATCCTCCCTGTCCCAGTGCAGAGATTAATCCATGAGATGCATTTACTTTTTCGAGTGAATTAAACACATCGTCGTCCACGGTAAGCAGGGCCACGATCACTCCCGCCAATGCGCCTCCGGCTACCAGTCCCGTCGCGAAAAGACTTCCCTTTCCCAGTTCTGCATCTTCCGTTTTAAGATTTTTACGTTTTGCTCTCCAGTCGACGAAACCCTTTAATGCGCCACCCGCAAAAATCGGCAGCGTCGTAGACAGCGGGAGGTAAGCGCCCACGGCAAACGAAAGAGACTTAATGCCGCAGAGTTCCATCGTAACGGCAAGAAACACTCCCACTAAAACAAAATTCCAGTCGAGATTAAACGACAGCAATCCTTTGATAAGCGTCGCCATTAGAGTAGCCTGTGGCGCTGCAAATTTTTCACCGATTGCATGTTCCACTCCTTTGGCAGCAAGATCTGCAGTCGGCTTGTCGAGGTAACGCACCGTGAATCCGATGACCAGCGAAGAAATAATTGCCCCGATAAACAATGCCATCTGCTGGTATTTCGGTGTGGCTCCCACAATGTATCCGGTCTTCAGATCCTGCGATGTTGCACCGGCATTCGCTGCGGCTATGCAGACAATTCCGCCAACGACGAGCGCCATTGATTCGTATAATTTTCCAGTCCAGCCTACGGCAATAAATATCAACGCCGTTCCCATAAGGGTTGCAATCGTCATTCCCGAAATCGGATTGTTGCTCGATCCGATGATTCCAACGATCCTGCTGCTCACTGTAACGAAGAAGAAACCGAAGACGACAATGAGCACACCGATTAAAAATTTATTGATAATAGAATCGCCCGGCAGCATCGGGAGAAACGACATCAGTAAGACAAGCGCAAGGCTTCCGATGATGACGGTCTTGAATGAAAGATCATTTTCTGTTCTTGAAACAGCAACGGTTCCTTTTTCTTTCATCGAGCCGACACTTTCACGGAACGATGAGATGATGGTCGGAATCGTTTTAATAAGCGTGATGAATCCTCCCGCAGCCACGGCTCCGGCTCCGATCTGTCTCACGTAGGTACGGTAAATTGCATCGGCCATATCGGCAAATGTATGCGTGACCGGATCCCAGCCGCCCTTACCGCCGGCAGTCAGGACGTCTTTCAGGAATCCAAGCTTGACCTGCTGAGCGGCAATCACGTCAGGAGGAACGAGTGAGGCCAGAAGAGGTATCAGCCCCATCCAGGCCAGGACGCCTCCGGCAACGAGCACTCCGGCAATACGTGGCCCGATGATGTATCCAACGCCAAGATATTCCGGTGTGATGTCGGCATTCAGTGTTGCACTCGGAAAAAATTTATTTGTTTGTTTTGTCACCCATGCCGGTGTCTCGGCAATGACATGAAACACTTTTTGAAAGATCGCATACCCAA
This sequence comes from uncultured Flavobacteriales bacterium, assembly GCA_964595205.1. Classification (GTDB taxonomy): domain Bacteria; phylum Bacteroidota; class Bacteroidia; order AKYH767-A; family 2013-40CM-41-45; genus JADKIH01. The sequence goes on from CAZQOQ010000001.1 coordinate 18,826, forward strand.
TTGAAAAACCAAGTCCCTGGAATGCTGTCTTGGCAAAGTCACCGCCCTTTTCGCCGGCAATCAGCACGTGCGCACAGGCTGTGCCTTCCGGATATGGAAGTGTTTCGTGTTCTTTTACGATCAGTGAGCGACGAAGAGGAATCATCAGCAGCGTACCAAGCAGACCGCCAAGTACTGCAAGCGTGAAGATCGTCCAATATTGAAAATATTCATTCCCGCTGCTGATACCGCTTTCGTTCAGCGATAGGAATAGGAAAGCGGGAAGCGTAAAGACAACACCGGCGGCAATGGACTCTCCCGCAGAACCGGTCGTCTGGATAATATTATTTTCGAGGATCGACGTCTTTAAAAATTTTCTCCCGAGTGAAATCGAAAGTACGGCAATGGGAATTGAAGCCGAAACCGTCAAACCGGCCTTCAAGGCCAGGTAAACGGTAGATGCTCCGAAGATGATTCCAAACATTCCTCCAAGCAGGATTGCTTTGAGAGTAAATTCTGGAACGCTATCAGTGGCCGATATATATGGCTTAAATGATTTTTGAGTAGAATTCTCCATACTTCTTTTTTTGTATGGAGTAAAAGAACAACATAAATATCAAAAGTCAAAAATTAAGTCACTGGTCAAAAGTCAGAAGTCAAAAATCTCAATTAGAATTAATTACTTTTATTTTGATTATTCGGTAAAAAATTTTTTGATTTTTGATTTTTGATTTTTGATTTTTGACCTTTAGCCTTTGACCGCTAGTCTAAATCGCATTAGCCCCATGGCAATTCTTGAATTTCTTCCCGCTGCCGCACGGACAAGGATCGTTTCGACCGACTTTTTGTTCGGCGCGAACGGGCTGTACTTTGGGCTGTGACGGCGGGCCCTGTTGTGGCAGTCCTGCCCGGCTGGTAGTTGTGGAAGGTGCAGCCGGGGCTTTATTCGTGCTTACATTGCGCATGTCCTGCCTTGGCAGATTCTTCGCTTCCTTCACCCGGTCAGGATCCTGCTGAGGAATAACTCCTTTGAACAAATAAGAGATGATCTCCTTGTTTGTGCGGTCCATCATCTGCTTGAATAATTCGAATGATTCAAACTTATATATCAACAGCGGATCTTTTTGTTCATACACGGCACCCTGCACCGACTGCTTAAGGTCATCCATCTCGCGAAGGTGTTCTTTCCATGCATCGTCTATCATTGCCGCGGTGATGAGTCGCTCGAAGGCTGTCACCAGTTCACGTCCTTTCGTCTCGACTGCTTTCTTCACGTTAGCGATGACCTGTATGCCTTTCATGCCGTCGCTGAAAGGCACTACGATATTCTGTATGGTGGCACCCTGTTTTTCGTACACATCGTTGATGAATGGCATTGTGCGTTCAATCAGATGCTGCGATTTATGTTTATAGAACCGCTGCGCCTCTTCGAAGATTTTATCCGTCAGGGTTTCCACCTTTTCATTCATGAATTCATTTTCTGTGACCGGACATTCAATCGACAGGAAACGGATGAGATCGAGTTTGAGGTTCTCATAATCTCTTCCTTCCTGGTGTTGCATTACGATTGATTCGCAGGAATCGTAGAGCATATTATTGATGTCGATGCTAAGACGCTCGCCAAAGATGGCATGGCGCCTCTTGGTATAGACAACCTCCCGTTGCGAATTCATGACGTCGTCGTATTCGATGAGTCGTTTGCGTATTCCGAAATTGTTTTCTTCGACCTTGCGTTGTGCCCGTTCGATGGAGGAGGTGATCATGCTGTGTTGAATGACCTCTCCTTCTTCGATACCCATTCGGTCCATCAGCTTCATGATTCGTTCGGAGCCGAAGAGTCTCATCAGGTCGTCTTCAAGCGAGACATAAAATTGTGAAGAGCCGGGATCTCCCTGGCGGCCGGCGCGGCCTCTCAGCTGTCGGTCGACCCTCCGGGATTCGTGTTTTTCAGTTCCGATGATTGCGAGACCTCCGGCTTCTTTCACACCTGGACCGAGTTTGATATCAGTTCCCCGGCCTGCCATATTGGTGGCGATGGTAACAGTTCCTGCAAACCCGGCTTCCTGTACGATCTGTGCCTCACGCTGGTGAAGTTTCGCATTGAGAACGTTGTGCTTTATGTTACGGAGTTTGAGCATCCGGCTAAGCAATTCAGAAGTCTCTACGGAAGTGGTACCCACGAGTACCGGCCGACCTGCCTTAACAAGCGATTCGATCTCTTCAATTACGGCATTGTATTTTTCCCTCTTGGTCTTATAAACTTTGTCTTCGCTGTCTTTCCTGATTACTTCCCTGTTGGTAGGTATGGAAACGACATCGAGTTTGTAGATCGTCCAGAATTCCTGCGCTTCTGTTTCCGCGGTACCGGTCATGCCCGCGAGTTTGTGAAACATACGGAAATAATTCTGCAGCGTAATTGTTGCATAGGTTTGCGTGCTTGCTTCGACTTTTACATTTTCCTTTGCCTCGATGGCCTGGTGAAGTCCGTCGGAATATCGTCGCCCTTCCATCACACGTCCTGTCTGCTCGTCGACGATCTTAACTTTTCCTTCTACGATGATGTATTCTACGTCTTTGTCGAAGAGCGTATAGGCTTTGAGTAACTGGTTTACCGTATGAATTCGTTCCGACTTGATGGCGAAGTCGCGCATCAGTTCGTCTTTTTTTATCAGTCTTTCTTCAGGAGACAGGTTCGATTTTTCAATTTCGGCAAGCACTGAACCTACGTCGGGCATGACGAAAAAGTCTTTGTCTTCGCTGGAGGCAGATATCAATTCGAGGCCCTTGTCGGTGAGTTCGATGCTGTTATTTTTTTCGTCGATGGAGAAATACAACGTCTCATCGGCCTTGTGCATTTCTTTCTGTTGATCCTGGAGATGGTAATTTTCCGATTCGCGCATGATCTGGGCGACGCCTTGTTCCCCGAGTAATTTTATGAGAGCTTTATTCTTAGGCAAACCTCTTTTCGACCGGAACAATGCAAGTCCGGCTTCCTTGTCTTTTTTCTCAGCAAGTAATTTCCGTGCGTCTGCGATCAATGTATTGATATAATCCTTCTGGGCCTTGACGAGCAATTCTACTTTGGGCTTGTAAATATCGAATTCATGATGTTCGCCTTTGGGCGTAGGACCCGAGATGATGAGCGGCGTACGGGCATCGTCGATCAGGACAGAATCTACCTCATCGACAATTGCATAATGATGTCCGCGCTGCACCATGTCTTCGACAGAGCGAGCCATGTTATCGCGGAGGTAATCAAAACCGAATTCGTTGTTGGTGCCGTAGGTAATGTCGGCGTTATAGGCTTTTTTCCGGGCTTCCGAATTTGGTTCGTGTTTATCGATGCAATCCACCGATAAGCCAAGAAATTCAAAGATAGGTCCGTTCCATTCAGAGTCACGTTTAGCGAGATAGTCGTTTACGGTTACAACGTGAACGCCTTTTCCTGCGAGTGCATTCAGGTAAATCGGAAGCGTGGCGACAAGTGTTTTACCTTCGCCTGTGGCCATTTCGGAAATCTTTCCCGAATGAAGTACGATACCGCCGATGAGCTGCACATCGTAATGAATCATGTTCCAGGTAATGGAATTGCCGGCAGCGACCCATGAATTCTGATATACGACCTGGTCATTTTCGATAGTCACGTGATCGCGAAGTGGAGCAAGGTCACGATCGAATTGCGTGGCAGTTGCCCGTAATTCAGTATTCTGCGTAAATCGTTTTGCCGTTTCTTTTACCACTGCAAATGCTTCGGGTAAAATCTCGTTCAGGATTTCTTCGGTTTGTGTATTGAGATCTTTCTTTAGCTGATCGATCCTGCGGTAGATTTCCTCTTTGCGTTGTATGGAAATTTCCGAATTGTCTTCGGCTTCTTTTTCGAGTTCAGCTATTTCCGCAGAAGTATCGTGCAGATAGTCCCTGATTTTTTCTTTGAACTTTCCGGTTTTTGAACGGAGTTCGTCGTTACTGAGGTTTTCAAGCTTTTCGAATTCTTCTTTGATCTTGTTTACCTGTGGTAAAATGATCTTGAGGTCTTTGTCGCTTTTAGTACCAAAAAGTTTGGTGATGGTTTTATTTAGGATGCCAATCATTTTTTGCTTGATAATGAGGCGCAAAAATACTCTTTATTTAAGAATTAATGAATAACGAGTATCCAACGCGCAGTTTTACTGATAAAAGAGGAATAGTTGTGAATTACCAATCAGGAATTACGAATCAGACGTAACCTGGCTATTTAACAGGAGCCAAAAGAATAAACCTATTCTTTTACGAATTTATTCCTGGCGATGTTTTTTCCTGATTTAACTTCAAGCAAATAAATGCCCGGACTAAAAGTTGAAATGTCGATGTCCGATTTATAGGTATTGTTTCTTCTTGAAAATAACCTGCGGCCAAACTGATCGAAGATGTTGATCTGTGTATTTTCGAATTCGGTTTCGACCCGGATAAAGTTGACAGAAGGATTTGGGTATATCTTTACGTGCTGAATCTTCGAAAGATGATTGATGTTGTCGAAGAAACAATTCTGTGCATACTGATCCACGAAGTTCTGAACTGGCAGAATTACCGGTCCGGAGTTCACACTATAAAATTGTGAGGTGGCTCCAGTAGCTTCAGCAAATGTCACCGGGTTTTTTGCAAGGTTCAATGGGAAGCTGTTGCATTCTGTATAGCCGTTATCATCAGCCTTTACAAGGTAGGCGTCACCATTGGGTTCGCCGAAGGAGATTGAAAAACCAGTGGCGGTGTAACCGTTATTTATACCAGTGATCAGGTTAGCGCCGGTGCTGGTTTCTGTGGTATCGCCATAGGTATACGACCAAATGATGTTTCCGAGTCCATCGATCTTATCGATTGCCATCTGGTCAATGCGTCCCCCGAGATGATCGACATTCGTTGTTCCGCAGATAACATAATTTTGGTTATTGTCTTCCACAATTGAATTTGCAATATCATCTTCAATCGTACCGTAGTTATAGACCCAGGTAATACTGCCTGTTGAATCAAGCTTTAATACATTACAATCGTAAAGTCCAACGGTTCCACTGGAACTACCACCTGCCGCTATAAATCCCTGATCAGATGTTGGCTGAATGCTGTTTAGATATTCCACCCCGCTAGTTCCATATTGCTTACTCCATTGGATAGCACCTGTAGTATCTAATTTTGCAACAAAATGATCCGTACTGATTCCATCAAATGTGCCTCCTGCTAATATTAGTTGTCCGTTGGGCAGAATTTGCATATCATTAATAAAGCACACATCATGCATACTGATTACATTTCCGGATCCTTGTAAAATTCCATTTTCGTCTAACTTCAAGACCAATCCGGACAACGCTGCAGAGCCAAAACTAGATGTAGCTCCTGAGACATAAATTTTATTATCAGGAGTAAGGGCAATGGAATAGGCAAAATCGTCATCTGCTCCGCCATACGTATACGCCCAGATAATATTGCCAAAAATGCCATCGATCTTTAAAGCGAAAATATCGCTGAAGTTGGTGTCGAGTGGGGAAGTTCTTGTATACCCGGTAATGACAAAGCCGCCATCGGGAGTTTCAACAACATCAGAAGGAATCTCATCGCCGAAAAGACCAATTCTGTAAGAGTAATTTGCAATTAATTCTCCAAGTGTATCTACGAAATAAATGGCGATATCAGAAAGCCCGGGTGTATTGGTTCCTGTAGATCCAACCAGGCAATATTCACCAGTCGAAGTTTTAATGACGACTTTACCATCATCCGTGGCTGTATCTCCAAAAGCAGACTGGAAATAGAATTGCTGTCCGGCTGAAAGCGAACAATTAATCAGAACAATTAAAGAGGTAAATAATATACGCATGGGCTGAAATTTTGCTAAAGGTAATAATTTCATTTATGTCCAAAAAAAAAGAGGCAAAAGCCTCCTGTTGTTTTTCTGTCATTCGAAAGTTACTGACTGATGCAATCAATACTCATCCTCATTGAAGAAGAAATCGTCTTTAGTGGGATAATCGGGCCAGATTTCTTCTATACTTTCATAAGCTTCGCCTTCGTCTTCCAGTTCCTGGAGATTTTCGATTACCTCTAAAGGTGCACCGGAACGAATCCCGTAATCGATAAGCTCGTCCTTTGTTGCCGGCCAGGGTGCATCCTCGAGATGTTGTGCCAATTCAAGTGTCCAATACATATTATGACTGAATAATATTAAGCTGCTTTTTAAGGGTGGCAAAAGTATAAAAATATTGATCAAATCCTAAACCGGGTTTTTTAATTTGAAAATTTGAAAATGTGCTAATTTGAAAATGGGGCTTCCCCACGAATAGAAGTCATTTTCAAATTAGCACATTTTCAAATTTTCAAATTACATCCTGGGTTTCCATGGTGTTTCCGGGGCATTAAAATCGACAGCCAGTATGCGCGCCAGTACAAATAAAAAATCAGAAAGCCTGTTCAGATACTTTATGATAATTGAATCAACTGTATCATTTTCTGATAGTAATACGACCGCTCTTTCAGCTCTTCTGCAAACGCATCGGGCCACATGGCAACATGAAACAGCCGGATGTCCGCCAGGTAAAATGAAGGATTTCATTTCGGGCAGTTCACTGTTCATGTTATCGATGATAGTTTCTAGATAAGAAATGTCTTCTTCTTTGATTGCGGGAAGTTCCATCCTTGACTTAAGCGGATCAGCGGCTAACAGACTTCCGACGGTAAAAAGGCGATCCTGGATTTCAATTAATGTTGCTTTTTGTTCGTCACGGTGACAGAGATCCCTCACCCAGCCGATATAAGAGTTTAGTTCGTCGACGGTGCCATAGGCATCGATGCGAATGGAAGACTTTGAGACTCTCGTTCCTCCGATCAAGGAAGTCTTGCCGTCGTCACCTTTTTTAGTATAGATCTTCATGAATGCCTTTTTTCGGTATTATTTTTTTCCGGCATTAGGCTGGTCTGATTCAATCATTCCGTCTTTAATCCTCACGATACGCAAGGCATGCTGCGCAATATCTTCCTCATGCGTAACGATGATGATCGTATTGCCTTGTTTATGGATTTCATGAAATAGATTCATGATTTCGATGGAAGTCTTTGAGTCCAGGTTTCCTGTAGGCTCGTCAGCAAGAATGATTGACGGATGATTTACGAGAGCCCGCGCGACTGCAACTCTTTGTCTTTGTCCGCCACTTAACTCGTTAGGCTTATGCCTGACGCGGTCGCCAAGGCCCACGTCGTCGAGCGTTTGTTTTGCCCTCTTAAGCCTCTCTTCTTTCTTAACTCCGGCATAAACGAGAGGCAAAGCGACATTGTCGAGGGCATTGCTCCTTGGAACAAGGTTGAATGTCTGGAATATGAAGCCGATTTCTTTGTTGCGTATTTCGGCGAGTTCGTTATCCGACATCTTACTCACCTCTTTACCGTTCAGGAAATACTCGCCCTGGCTGGGTGTATCGAGACACCCCACAATATTCATAAGCGTAGACTTGCCGGAACCTGATGGTCCCATGAGTGCAACGAATTCTCCCTTTTCAATTTTTAGATCAATGTCTTTTATGGCATTGATCTCTTCCGTGCCGATACGGTATTTTTTACCTATGTTTTTTAATTCGAGAAGACTCATAAACGATTTTCAGCGAAGGGCAAAAGTAATATTATTAGCCGAAGAGCCAATTTTCAATTCGTTAATTCGTTAATTCGTTAATTCGTTAATTCGTTGATTCGTTGATTTGTTGATTTGTTGATTTGTTGATTCGATGTTGCGCAATTTGCGTACTTAGGGTTTCAGTTGTATATTGATTTTCCTCGTGAAAGCCTATGCGAGAACATAAAAACATAAAAACATAAAAACATTAAAACATAAAAACATTAAAACAGAAAGTCCTGCTACTTCAGCCTTACACGTAACTTTTTGGTAAATTCAGCTGTGTTAAAACCGAAGCATGAAATGTTGTTTCAGGATTCCTTTTTTGAAAAAGACGATTCCGAATTGGTAGAGATCGATGCTGATCGTTACCAACTCATTATTTTTAATTTCGTGCCATGCCTCTGACATTTCCCGGCTCCAGTAGATATCGTCGAAGACGAATATGGAGTTTTCGCTGATTGGCCCGAGACATTGCCTGAAATACGAAAGCGTACTTTCTTTTCGATGGTTGCCATCGAAATAAACAAAATCGAGCCTGGGCAGTGATTGAATGGCCTTTGGAAGCGTTTCATCAAATTCACCACAGATCAAAGTGATATTTTCCCTCCTGAGACTTTTGAAATTCCTTTCTGCAATCGCGGCGATTTCGGGCGAACCTTCCAGGGTGATGATCCTGTTTTTTTTATCCGGCAGGGAGAGATAAAGCGTTGAAATACCCAGTGAGGTTCCGATCTCGAGGATGTTTTCAGGGGCAAAATAATTGACAAGACGAAACAACAGCTGAGCATATTTTTTAGGTTTCACGGAGCTTCCGGCGATTTCGCTGATGCACTGTTCTCTCTGAAATTTACCGGTGCCAAAATCGATCACCCGAACTTTATTATTATTCAACAGATTTTTTGAACGAACTGATTCGATCAGATCGAAACCGTAAAAAGGCGTCCTGTCGAGAATAACGTTATTAAGCAAATCAAAAACAAATGGTGAGTGTACATCGTGCTTCGTGGCGGCACTGAACAGATAGTGTAAGTATTTTGTTGCGGCAAAGAGTTTATCCACCGTGCGAAGTTAAAATATAACGATAACCTTTTCTCTTTTATTAATCCTGTATTTTTCTAATTTTGCCGTGAAAACATATGAGTTACATAGAACAAATTCTGGCCCGTCAGATTCTGGATTCAAGGGGCAATCCCACCATAGAAGTAGATGTAATCACAACCAACGGTGTGCTTGGCAGAGCAGCTGTTCCTTCGGGAGCATCAACAGGTGCCCACGAAGCTGTTGAATTACGTGACGGCGATAAGACCAAATATCTCGGAAAAGGTGTGCTTAAGGCCGTTCATAATGTCAACAAGGTCCTTAACGATGAACTTCACGGTTTCCCGGTGAACAGCCAGCGTATGATTGATGAAGCCATGATAAAACTCGATGGCACAGAAAATAAATCCAGACTCGGCGCGAATGCTATCCTGGGAGTATCGCTCGCCTGCGCAAAAGCCGGAGCCATTGAAACAAGTCAGCCGCTTTATCGCTACATCGGCGGAGTGAATGCCTGCACGCTTCCGGTTCCGATGATGAACATATTGAATGGAGGTGCGCATGCCGACAACAGCATCGATTTCCAGGAGTTTATGGTAATGCCGGTTGGAGCCGAGTCATTTTCCGAAGCGTTGCGAATGGGAACAGAAGTTTTCCATCATTTGAAAGCGGTGCTTAAAAAGAAAGGATTGTCGACAAATGTTGGCGACGAAGGCGGATTTGCTCCCGACTTCAAATCGAACGAAGAGGCGATTCAATCGGTGATGGATGCTATTACAGACGCCGGATATAAACCCGGCAAAGATATTTACATCGCCATGGATGCGGCCGCTACAGAATTCTACGATGCCGCGAAAAAACAATATGTCTTTAAAAAATCCACCGGCGAAAAACTTACTTCCTCACAAATGTCGGATTTCTGGTTGTCATGGATAAAAAAATATCCCATCATTTCGATCGAGGATGGATTTTCGGAGGATGACTGGGACGGATGGAAGACTTTCACCGCAGCGGCAGGAAAGAAGATACAGATCGTCGGCGATGATTTATTCGTAACGAATGTGAAACGCCTGGGCAGGGGAATCAAAGAGAATGCAGGTAACTCCATTCTTGTAAAGGTTAATCAGATCGGTACCCTCACCGAAACGATCGATACGGTTTCACTTGCAAGCCAAAACAGCTATACCTCTGTAATGAGCCACAGGAGCGGCGAAACTGAGGATACAACGATTGCAGACCTGGCCGTAGCGCTCAATACCGGGCAAATAAAGACCGGTTCTGCTTCAAGAACAGACCGGATCTGTAAATACAATCAATTGTTAAGGATTGAAGAAGCTTTAGGATCGTATGCACAATTTGGCGGAAAAGATTTTAAATTTGTAGTGTCTTAAACAGAATGGATCAGGATACATTAGATAAACTCGCTTCCGGGGAATATTCGATATCACCCAACAGCGGACGATTAAGGAAACGCATCAGACGTAAGAAACCGAAGAGTTTTTTCAAGCGTACTGCAGTAAAAAATTTTATTAATTCTGCCCTGTGGGTGATCCTGCTGGCAGCTTTTTTAATCAGCCTGATTTTAGTATTCCCTGAATTGAATCTTGTGTCCGACAAGAAAAAGACTGACGATAAATCGAGCAGTAAATAATTATATAATCTAGTATCTGAAAAAAAATTTAGCAAGTGAAAACCGATAAAATAAAAGAAAGTTTTGCGAGGGTTGCTCTTCCAATGGCAGCAGAGATTAAGGAATTTATCCGTGAAAACGGCAGCCAGGTGATCGGGCAATATACGGTAGAACAGGTTTACAGCGGGATGAAGGGAATGATCGGTATGGTTACGGAGACCAGCAAACTGGATCCGGAAGAGGGAATTCGTTTCCGGGGGTACAGCATTCCTGAACTGCATGAGAAACTTCCGCGTGCGCAAGGCGATAGTGAACCATTGCCGGAAGGAATTTTTTATCTCATGCTGATCGGCGAATTGCCGACTGACGAAGATGTAATTAACGTCAGCAATGCCTGGGCCAGGAGAAGCCATGTGCCAAAGCATGTATTTGATATGCTCGACGAACTGCCGGTTACCACTCATCCGATGACTCAGTTCAGCATGGCGATTCTTGCACTTCAAACTGAATCGGTTTTTGCCGCCTCCTATCGCAAAGGTCTGAATAAAAAAGATTACTGGGATCCGATGTACGAAGACGTAATGAACCTCATTGCAAGACTTCCAAGGATTGCCGCATATATCTATCGTCGTATCTACAAAAACAACATTCATATCGAACCGGATCACAAGCTCGACTGGGCAGCAAACTTCGCTCACATGCTTGGTTATGACGACTACGACATGAAACGGATGATGCGTTTGTACATGACGCTTCATGTTGATCATGAAGGAGGCAATGTTTCGGCGCATGCAACGCATCTTGTGGGATCTGCATTGAGTGATGCTTATTTATCTTTCTCTGCAGGAATGAATGGTCTCGCCGGTCCATTGCACGGACTTGCAAACCAGGAGATGGTTCGATGGATACAGGATCTGCGGAGTTATTACGATGGTGGAGTACCGACGAAAGAACAGATAAAGGAATACGTTACAAAGACCATGGAAGAAGGCAAAGTGGTTCCCGGTTATGGGCATGCTGTTCTGAGAAAGACCGATCCTCGCTTCATCGCACAGATGGAATTTGCCAGGAAATATATGCCTGACGATGAGAATTGCAAGATCGTGCATATGCTTTATGAAGTGGTGCCTCCAATCCTCAGCGGGATCAAGAAAATAAAAAATCCATGGCCCAATGTGGATGCACACAGCGGCGCATTGCTGATTCACTATGGCATGGTTGAATATGATTTCTATACCGTGATGTTTGGTGTTAGCCGTGCACTGGGTGTGCTTGCTTCCTTGCTTTGGGATCGTGCACTGGGTCATCCGATCGAACGTCCGAGTTCCGTAACCACTGATGGCATGAAAGAACGCCTGATGAAAGCGCAGGTCACGAAATAATTATTGGAGATTTTCAAAAAATATCAAGGCAGGTAATCCTGCCTTTTTTTATTTGTGAAGCGGATATTAAATCAATAATAATTTTTTTTATATTTAATCGTATTTAAAATTTTGTCCGCTCATGAGAACACGCTATCTGGCATTATGCATTTTATCATTATTCATTTCAAAGGAAATTTTTGCGCAGGCAAATAGTTTTAATTGTATCATTAAGAATATTTCTAAGACATCAGCAAGTACAATTCAATTTGATGTATATATAGGATGGACAGGAACAAATACTCAAAAGCTGACATTTTTCCAGGCAGGTATAAATTTTAATTATGCCGGTTTGGCCAATGGCGGAGTGATTACCGGTTCTTTTTTACCGGGAAGTGCCGATCCTTCTCTGCCGGCGATTCAGCAATCTCCAAACTGGAACATCAATCAGACAAGCAAACAAATTCGAATGTTTGCAGCCATAGCCACTAATTCTTCCATTGCAACTTCAATTCCTGGCCCACCGGGATTCAGGCTTGGAACATTTGTTATGACGAATAACGTTTCATTCGATCCGAATGCGACTGCAAGTTTTAGTTGGTCATTTTCCACCCAAACATCTACTACCACAAAAACTATGGTGAGTTGTTATCTTAATGGTGCATCAAACGGAACAGATGTTACTAGTTCGGGGTATTTTGATATTGAACCAGACCCGTGCTTCAATTCTCATTGTCCTTTTGTTTTCGTTAATGGTCCTTATACGTCATGCGGAGATGTTCAATTGAGTGCATCGTATGGTCTGGCTTTTAGTTTGAACTGGACAACTTCGGGTACCGGAACCTTTATTCCAAATAGTACAACAGTAAATGCTATTTATCATCCTTCTCCGGCGGATTTACAAAATGGACAAATTTCACTTACTCTGACAGCCAATTCTTATCCCGGCGACCAATGTTGTACCTCCTCCAGTTCGTCTGCAACAATAAATTTTATTTCAATCAGCGATAATGATTTTTGCACAACAGATGCCTGTGATCAATCCACGGGTATGCCAACACATGTGCCTAATGGTTGTCAGGTGACACTTAAATTGAAAGCATTCATTCACGGGTTTTATACTGGCGATGGTAAAATGGATAACAATGGAAGTGGAGGAAGATTATTTCTGGCGGGTATCCCCGGTTCTCAGCCAACAGATGCAGATACAATTTCTGTCAGTGCAATGAATTCTGTTTCTCCTTATGGATTGATCCAGGAAAGGAAGGTTATTTTGAAAACCGATGGTACGGCTAGTGTTGATTTTAGTACCTCACTGGTTTCAGGGAATTATTATTACTTGAGGATTAAACACCAGAATGCTTATGAAACATGGAGTAAGTTTCCTGTGCAATTATATTATCAATCCGAATATAATTTTACTGATGCGGCATCAAAAGCATATTTGGATTACCAGGTGTTGACTTTCGACAATTTATATTATGCTTTACATTCCGGCGATATAAACCAGGATGGTGCAATCGATGGCTCTGATTTTCTGGATCTCGATCCATCCATCCAAAACGGAGACGGTGGTTATTTGTCCGGCGATTTCAATGGAGACGGTGCAGTGGATGGCAATGATTTTTTAATTCTCATTCAGAATTTTTAGTGTAAATTTTATTTTCAGCGGTATATTTTAATGATGAAAATTTAATCGTTCGTTTTAAAGGCGGATGATTTAAATATTTTTGTGTTGCATTATTGCGATTGAAAATAAAATTTATATTGGGAAAATAAAAACGTCATTATTATAATCAAAAAATTATGGCAGCAAAAAAAGAATTGATTCGATGCACTTGGTGTCTATCGTCGCCACTGATGATTGACTATCACGACAGGGAATGGGGCGTAGCCGTACACGATGATGCAAAGCATTTTGAGTTCATCGTACTGGATTCATTCCAGGCCGGTTTAAGCTGGAGTACCATTCTCAATAAGAGAGAAAATTTCAGGAAAGCATTTGATAATTTCGATCCGAAGAAAATTTCCAGGTACACGGATAAAAAAATAGAAAGGCTCCTGAAGGACGAAGGCATCATCAGGAACCGGTTAAAGATCCTCGCGACCATTTCGAATGCCAGGGCATTTTTAAAGATCAGGGACGAATTCGGATCATTTGATAAATACATCTGGCAGTTCACTGAAGGAAAGATTGTAAACAATAAATTAAAGACTCATAAAAATGTTCCTGCCCGAACGAAAATCAGTGATAAGATGAGCGAAGACCTCTACTCACGCGGTTTTAAATTTGTGGGATCAACGATTTGTTATGCCTATATGCAGGCCGCAGGCATGGTAAACGATCATATTGTAAGTTGCCACAGGCATGGAAAAGTTTAGCAATTTTTTTCTTGATCTAAAATCCCGTCTCGTATAGAACGGATTTAAATTCACTCAGGATCATTGCCGTCGCTCCCCATACAGTCAGACCATCGAAATCGAAATAGGGGGTAAGTACCGAAACGCCGCTTGCCAGGTTCATTTTTTTCTCGCGGATTAATTTTTCATCCATAATTTTTTCAAGATCCAATTCTACTATGCGTGCAACTTCCACGGAGTCAGGAACGAAAACAGGATTTCCGGTGTGAATACCGATAAATGGAGTCACCAGGAAATTACTGGGAGGAATGTACAGGTTTGAGAGTTTTCCCAGTACCTGTATGTTTTTTCTGTGCAATCCGGTTTCTTCTTCCGCCTCACGTAGCGCAGTTGTCTGAAGATTTTTATCTTCTGCATCGAAACTTCCCCCGGGTAAAGCAACCTGTCCGCTGTGCACACCGTCATATACCGGCCTGACTATCAACGGAAATTTTACCGAATTATCTTTTTCATAAAGTAAAATCAATACGGCACTCTCCCTGGGATTTCCGGGAATTTTATATCGAGCGAGATTTATCCGGCGTTCCGCATTCGCCATTTTATATTGAGCTTCCTCACCCGGTAACGGCAGCGATAAACGTTGGCGGAGAGATTTACCTAATTCATTCAACATGGAGAAAACCGGTCATCTCAACCCGGTACGGAATAGTTTCTATTTTGTTTTATTTTATCGCTCATAAAATTACAAAAGGGAACAAGGGAATGACTTTCGACCGATCTTACCAGGTTCCCAGGTTTATTTACGCGATGCAGATGAAAAAGAACCTGCAGGTTTTTTCAATTTCCTGTTAAAACCTTCGGGGTACCCGTTTTTAATACCTCCGCTGGTTTTCTTTCGCCAATTTGCTGGCGCCACATTGCATAATACAGGCCTTTGCTTTCAAGGAGATTGTTATGCGTCCCCGATTCAACGATCTTTCCTCTTTCTAAAACGAAAATTCTGTTGGCGTGCATGATGGTACTGAGGCGGTGAGCGATCATGATCGTGATGTGTTCCTCCCTGGCTGAGAGCTCCCTGATCGTAGAAGTGATTTCTTCTTCGGTAATGGAATCCAGTGCAGAAGTTGCTTCGTCAAATACAAGCAACCTGGGATGCCTTAACAAGGCCCTGGCAATTGCAAGTCGTTGTTTCTCTCCACCGGAAACTTTTACTCCTCCTTCGCCGATTACAGTGTCCAGTCCCTGACGCGCCCTCTGCAGCAGGTTCTGGCAGGAAGCCTTCATCAGCATTTCCATACATTGTTCATCCGTCGCCTTTGGATTAACGAAAAGTAAATTTTCCCGGATGGATCCGCTGAATAACTGGGAGTCCTGAGTGACCAGTCCAATCTGTTCTCTGAATTCGTCTTTATTGATCGTATCTGCCGATATGCCATTGTAGAAAATTGTTCCCTGCTTAGGCATGTAGAGCCCTACCAGCAACTTTACCAATGTTGTCTTTCCTGCGCCAGAAGGCCCTACGAACGCAATGCTCTCCCCGGTCTTAACAGAAAAACTGATATCATCAACTGCATTCTGACCCGATGACTGATGTTGAAATGAGACGTGATCAAACTTTAATTCTCTCAGCTCACCAACGCGGGATGGTTTCTGCGGTCGCGGTTCTTTTGGAGTGTCAAGTATCGTTTTAAAATTATTCAGCGAAGCCTGTGCCTCACGGTAAATGGCAATTACATTTCCCAGCTCCTGGAGGGGGCCGAAGATGAAAAAGCTGAAGAACATCAGCGTCATCAGTTTCCCTGGAGTTATCAAATCATGAAATACGAGGTAGTAAAGAAGAAATACAAAACACGTTCTTAAAAAATTGACAGTCGTTCCCTGCACAAAGCTCAGGCTGCGCACGAAACGTACTTTTTTAAGTTCCAGTTTTAATATCTTGCCTGTGGTGGTGTTGAGCCTCTCAATTTCCTGGTTGGCGAGGCCAAGACTTTTTACGAGTTCAATGTTACGGAGAGATTCAGTGGTAGATCCTGCCAGCGACGTTGTCTCATTTAAAATTTCCCTGCTTATTTTTTTGATATTCCTGCTTAGCAAACTGCTGATAACTGCAAGCATGGGTACGGTAAGTAAAAATACAGGGGCGATGAGCCAGTGTACACTGAATGCATACCATAATACAAAAACAAGTCCTACAAGAGTCTGGAAAACAACGCTGATGAATGAGATAATAAATTTTTCCGAATCGCTCCTTACCTTTTGTAATTTTCCGAGTGTTTCACCGCTCCGCTGATCTTCAAATACCTGGTAAGGCAAATCGAGAGAATGTGATATTCCATCCGTATACATATCGGCCCCGACCCTTTGAACAACAACGTTGACAAAATAATCCTGGAAATTCTTTGCGATCCGTGAAACCATTGCCACGCCTACAGAAGCAAGCAGCAGCCACATGATGTCGTTAAAGAAATTTTTTGTCGGATCATTCTGGTAATCGCTGATATGAACACCGAATCTGTCCATCATCTTTCCGGCAATAAGCGGATCCATCAGCGAAAAACACTGGTTAATTGCCGCAAGTAACAAAGCCAACAGGACAAATTTTTTGTAGTTCTTTATATATTCGAGTAATAATTTCATTCCCGGGTTTTTCTTTGATAGTCTTTAGTCTCTGGTCTTTAGTCTTTAGACTTTAGTCTCTGGTCTTTAAACTTGTCCTTTAGACTTTAGTCGTTGGACGGTAGATTTTATTTTATTAATAATTCCCTGATAGTCATAAACAACCAATACCCATAACCAACAGCCAAAGACTAAAGGCGCGAAGTTATAAGTTTTTCCCGGTCAAATTTTTTAAACGTCATTCCGTTAAAAACAGGTGTTGAAAAATCAGGAGATATTCATCTCAATTGCAAAAACATACCTTTACATTTGTTGCAAAATTAAAATAATGAAAAAGATACCTTTAGTAATATTCTTATCGTTTGCTATTCAGCTCAATGCCCAACAGATTATTCAAATGAAATCCGGCGAAAAAATGAATGGAGAAGTCAGATCTCTGAATAATGGTGTTGTTGAATTTCAATACCAGGGTGCCATAAAAAAAATTAAGACTTCTGATATATATTCCATACTCTTCGGAGAAACCGGTGAATCGATCATCGGTGAATCAAAGGCTTCCGTTCAAAGAGAGCCCGGAGAGAAACAGGTGAATTCCGGCTCGTATCTTGTACGTTACAAAGTGGCAGACCGTATCGTCAGCAAGCCGCCTAAGATCGATAATCTCACTCAGGAAAAAGGCACTGTGGTTGTGGAAATCAGCATCGATAAATACGGCCACGTCATGAAAGCCACTCCGGGCGCTCCCGGTTCAACCACAAACAGCGAATACCTTAAAACAAAAGCCATGCAGGCAGCCCAAAGTACAATCTTCAATAATGTACCAACTGCACCGCTCGAACAAAAAGGATATATGGTGATTGTCTTTTAATCCTCTGAATATTTTTTCGATTCTGAATTATGGTATGTTGGCGCCAACACCCAACTGGATATTCGGATCGATCAATAAGAAATCACCGCCATCAACTGCACCATCGCCGTTTAAATCTCCAACCGAATATCCGCCATCTCCGTTTTGAATCGATGGATCCAATTCAAGGAAATCATTACCGTCGATGGCGCCATCCTGGTTGATATCTCCCGACCAGATCGCCCAACCCATTTGGTCGAATGTCTCGGTGAGGTTATCACCGAAAGCAGTCGTTTGCAGAGGAGAAAACTGGTAGGTGGTAGACTGCGTCATCGTAACCGGCGTCTTACTCCAGGTCTCTATACTGTTTCTGTGTCGGATTCCAATGTAGTAAGAATCATTGTCCAGAATAAATGGAAAACTGATAACAGCATTTCCATCTGATTTCAATATTCCTTTTGCTGAAGTGAATACCGGATAAGGAGCAACTGCACTGTGAAGATCAACTGTTATTGTGTCGCAATCATTATTTGAATATGGTGCTGAAAAGATATTATACAGAACAGATGGCATCAGGCCGTTTCCGCTGTAATATCCCTGGATAAATAATCGGGTGGACAACGTTGCATTACATGCATAATTGAATGAAGGATTTGAACTGATCAAATGCTTCGACGCAATGGTAATATTCGTTCCTGTTGTTGCGCCATTTAAATACGTGCTCAGGACAGTCTGCGTGGTTGTGGAAGATCCTGTCTCAAATTTCCAGACAAAATTTGGAGAAGCACCCTGGTTGAAATTAACAGTATTTGTAATTCTGAATTTTCCTAAAATAATTCCGCCGGGTGGTGGGATCGGTATTGCTATTGTCGAAGGAGTGGCAATGGCTGCAAGAAGACGAATTTGCTTACTCGTTTGATTGATCGTCCAGTTAGGAGCCCGTTGAACCGCCGGCAATGACGGATCTGCGCTTCCAGCCAGGAAACTGCCGGTGAGAGTACCTCCATTTGCAAGTCCGACATAATTAAAATTTATTCCCGCCTGGAAGAATTGCAATTTTTGTGTACTCGTTCCTGTCCATTCAAGCCACACTTCAAATTCAAGGGTTTTACAATCAATAAAATCCGGATTTTTCACATACGCATTGTAAGTATTACACGTTTGCGTATGATACACCCCGGTTGATGTATCACATCCATCGATGGTACATGTATTTCCATCGTCGATGGTCGCAGGAGTATGTGTGACGTCGCCGGTTAATGTATTACAAGCATCCACCGTACAGGCATTACCATCATCGGTACTCATATTTGTATGATATACACCGGTTGAAGTATCACAGCCATCCGTTGTGCAGGCATTTCCGTCATCCGTATTTATGTTTGTGTGTGTGATGGTACCGGTCGAGGTATTGCAGGCGTCAGTTGTACACGCATTTCCATCATCGGTGTTAACAGGGATGTGAGTAATCACCCCGGTCGTAGTATTACAGGCATCTGTTGTACAGGCATTGTTATCATTTATTGCGGAACTGACAATCATCGTAACTGTGTTTGAAGTAGCCGGGCTTCCTGTACCACAGGAGACGTTACTTGTAAGAACACAAGAAATCTGCTGACCATTTGTAAGCGTATTATCTGTATACGTTGCAGAATTTGTCCCGACAATGGTTCCGTTTTTTTTCCATTGATAAACAGGCGTAGTCCCCGGGTTTGTTGGGGTGGCGGTAAATGTTACCTGTGTTCCGATACAAATAGCATTTGAAGGACTGGCAGCAATGGACACACTTACTGCATTGTGTGTGCAGGGAGCTTGTACTTTCGCCCACCAGGTTCCCCACCTGTCGCTACTCGAAGGCGTATTCGCATATTCCTGGACGGTCCAGAAATCCGTTCCCATTGGATCTGTCATCGTCGCGCTGTAATCTCCCCAACGGTTCCTGGTACCGGAAAAGGTCTTGAAATAGGTTGCAAGTCCCGCCTTGTATAAAAACTCCGGCTGAAATGTATTTACTGCATCCGTGGAAGCTCTTAACGCATAACAACTGCTTGCAAAAATACTCGGAGAAAATTTTGAATAACCGATGAGAGCGTCATTAGAATTATTCACTGCAATACTGGGGAATGCAAAATGTTCCGTTGCGCTCCCGTCGTCAATTCTTCCTCTTTGCAGGATCGTACCGGTGGTACTTACCTGCCACCATTGAACTGCACTTCGTGTTACCGCACCGGCCGGCAAAAAGACCGTATGGACTCCCCAGATACTTCCATTCCGGTAAACGGTATTTGACATCCTGTCATCATTCTCAGCAATTTTATTTGCAGTACCTGACTGTGGACCGAAATTTTCTGTTGGCGGTCCGCCGCTCCATGGGTTGGGAGTGCTGAATTGAATGCCGCCGGATAATGTCTCTGATCCGACCGGACCGGTGATCGTATACAGTTTCATGAAACCGCTGCCGCCTGAATTTCCATTCCATCTCTGTAGCAGGTATAACGTCGATATGGTATTATCATAAGTCGCTGCGGGACTCAATGTTGCGGAATTGGAAGGAGTCAGTATTGTAACACCCGGAGAAACCGCATGAGCATACAGATCGGCTTTTTTGAAAATATACACCTGTCCGCTTTGAAATGATCCCGATGTAATAGAGTACAGGTTGCCGGTCACTACCACCCAATCCTTATTAAATCCTAAACTCGGAAAGTCAAACCAGTTGTTATTCGAAGCATCTGCATCAATGGAATAGAGATTCCATGCGCCGGTAGGATTATCTGTTTGAGATACACCTATCAACACGGCTGAAGCAGAATTATCGCTATTGGCAGCGCAGGTAAAAATCCAACGACCGTTATAAGGTTCGTAAAGTATCTTCGGATCAAATGTACTTGGATTTCCAACTGAAGCCCAGAAACTACTCAGGCTGACTGTACTGATGTTGGTTCCTGTAAGATTTTGAATTCTAACCTGCGAGTTTAATGTCGTCATCACATGATTGGGTCCGACAGCACCATTCACATCGGGTGGAATATACACCAGGTTATCATCTATACCATTGAATGTTATCAGGGGTGCATTTGCCGGGTCATTGCCTGCGGGTGGAACCGGAGGAGGAACCATGATTCCATACGGATCGCGTTGTATCTCCAGAGTCTCATCTACTTTATATTCCGGCAGTTCTTCTTCTTCTTCTCTTTCTTCGTTACCAATCTCTTCCCTCGGTTGTTGAGGATGTTCCCGGTCATATTTTTCTATGTCAGAAAAATCAATTATCGAAGTTTTTATTTCGGGTTTTACCGTTTGCAATTGTCCCTTCGAAGGAAACGAAATCAGGGCCAATGAGATGGTTACAATCAGTAGCCTTATAGATTGGTTCGACCGGTTTAAAAAAATAAAACCATTGAAAAAATCGTTAACGGCCCGGCAGTATCCCTGTCGGCCATTCGGTAGTTTTATGTTCATCAGTGAATTATTAGGATAAAGCAATATACATAGTATTTTTATGACTTAAAAAAAATCTTTATGTCGAATGTTGTGAAACAGGCTTCATTCGGCTGTTTTTACTGTTTCAGCTGCATTCTGCATATCGATTTCTTTTATTTGCTGGCGGATTTTCCTAATTTATCAGAATGGATATTGATCGTAATAAAGACCAGATAATAAAAGGCCGCGGCTCTCAGGTAAATACTAAAAACAGGTTTATAAAGCATGAGCTTGTCGCTGACCACATCGAAGGACTCGATGAAGAAGCTGAGATCAATCATGCTACGGAATACTTTTTCGAGAACCCGAAAAAAATAATCAATAAGGTCACCAGCCCCGATCTGCCGATGGATTTTTCAATGAATCCTTACCAGGGCTGCGAACATGGATGTGTTTATTGCTATGCCCGTAACTCGCATGCATACTGGGGCTTCAGCGCCGGCCATGACTTCGAATCGAAAATCCTGGTGAAGCCGGATGCACCGGGATTACTCGAAGCTGAATTCAGGAAAAAATCCTGGAAGCCCACAGCAATCATGGTTTCAGGCAATACCGATTGTTACCAGCCAGCAGAGAGAAAATTCAAAATCACCCGCGGTATTTTAGAAGTCGCTCTGAAGTTTGGAAACCCATTAGGCATGATTACTAAAAATCAGCTCATCCTGCGGGATATCGATCTGCTAAAGCAACTGGCTGAAAAAAATCTCGTGCACGTGATGATCAGCATAACTACACTCGAAGAAAACCTGCGGCAGAGACTTGAACCAAGAACAGCTACTGCCATCAATCGCCTGAAGGTAGTCGAGACGCTGAATCACAATGGTATTCCCTGCGGAGTGATGGTAGCGCCCGTCATCCCCGGATTAAACAGTCATGAAATACCGGCAATCGTTGAGGCATCTGCAAATGCGGGTGCCAGGGGAGCAGGAATGACGATCGTGCGTCTGAATGGAGATGTAGGCGCCATTTTTACTGACTGGATCCGAAAGGTTTTTCCTGATCGGGCCGATAAAGTGTTATCCCAGATCGCAGCATGTCACGGCGGACATTTGAACGACAGTCGTTTTGGAAAAAGAATGAGAGGAGATGGAAATATAGCAGAGATGATTCATCTGCTTTTTAAAAACTCGGTGAAGAAATTTTTGTCAGGCAGAACATTTCCCGATTATAATTTCGAGGCTTTTAAAAGGCCGCCTGAAAACGGACAGATGGAATTGTTTCATTAACACTTTTGATTCTAATTTCCGGCTACAAAGATTTCAGTGAATGGATTGAACGGGTAAATCCTGTTTCGTGATTCTCTTGAATTTTACTCCATAACGATTCCGTCGTCAGAAATTTTATTCAGTTGCATACGGACTATTTCCTGCCAGCTCTGTTGTTTTTCACTTACAATTCCATGCTGCGTCTCATCATCATATTTCTGCTGATCGTTCATGTAATTACTCCAGGCCTCCTGAAAATATACATGCATCTGGCTTTCAAATTCCATCGGGTTGTATTCATTTTCGCGAATGCGTTTTTTCAGTTTCCTGATGTGTAATTCACAGATGTCGAAATGAAGTTGCTCATGTGCCAGTAATGTATCCTTATGCTGATCCGGTTTTACCCAGGACAAACTCCTGTCGAAATTCGCGAAGAGAGAAAATTGTATTTCCATGACGCCGTTCTTTACAACAGGTACAGGTTTATAATAAAATGCGCAATTACTGAGTGCCATGAAAGGATTCCCATCCGGCTTTCCTTTAAAATCGCTCCATTTTAATTTATAACTCTCATTCCAGAAAATTGTGTCGCCGGAAATGAACGGGTCCCTTTTTTCAAAAGTGACGAAAACCGATTTTGCGAGCGGAGGGAAGTCAGGATGCTTGTTGATCCATTCATCGAAATTTTTCAATGCCGATTTTAATATTCCACTAATGATCTTTGCATGGGGATCAGGATAGGGCCCACGCATATCCAGGTGGGGCGTGCCGTTTGTTTCGAAAATTTTGTATTTCTTTTCGCCGATGATCCGGTAAAACTTCATAGAGAAATCGACAGTCGCTCTGTGATTTGTTGTGTTCCCTGTTTCCTTCAGGACGAATTTGTCGAAGCCGATTGCAAACGGAACTTTCGACGTGTCCTGAACAATTGAGCCATTTACCAGGTCGAATAGATCTGTTTCGAGTGAATTCCGGAATACGACCGGCACCGGCTTATTTCCCAAAAGTGCTTTTCCATAAGTTGTTTTATCCGTTCTCTCGTCGAAGACTGCGGAAATAAAATAATGAGTTGGCTGTATGTTCCATTTTTCTGATGGAAATTCCAGCGTCACACGCTCCTGCGCAAGAGTGACTGTTATGATCAGGAAAAACAGCAAATGGCATGTAAGTATTTTCATTAATTGATTTCTCCTTCTTAGGATCGTGTATCGTCTGTTGTTCTGCGATTGCTATAAAACTAAACGATTTAATCGGACTCAGATTCAGGATGCAGAATTCTTTAAGACGTTCATTTCGAAACGACGAGTTGATTGTTTTATTTGTAATTTTACGAAATTGATCACTTAGTATGCAAATCGTTTCAATATTAATTGGCCTCGCCGGAGGAATTGCACTTGCTGTCATCTTTATGTCGGCCAGGGCAGATGCTGCGCGAAGGTCAGCCGACGAGGCATTTCATGAAGCCGACCGGGATCGCAGCATTCTCAACGACAGGCTGCAGCAGGCGATGACTCAGATCAGGGCTGTCGAGGAGCTTCTGAAAGCGGAGAGAAAAATTTCAGGCGATTTAAATACATCTTTTGCTGAACAGCGCATGATCTCCGAAAACCTGCGCGAGAAACTCGAAAATCAGAAAAAGGAAATTGAGGAGATACACAGGCGTTTCACAACCGAATTCGAAAACCTGTCAGCAAAAATACTGGATGAAAAGAGTAAGAAGTTTACAGAACAAAACAGAACCAACCTCGACGTGATCCTTACCCCGCTGAGAGAAAAGATCAAAGAGTTCGAGCAAAAAGTAGATCAATCATACAAGACCGAATCGGCCGAACGGAATTCACTCAAAGGTGAAATTAAAAACCTTATAGAACTGAACAAGCAGATCAGCGAAGAAGCCAGCAATCTCGCACGAGCATTGAAAGGAGATTCAAAAAAGCAGGGAAACTGGGGAGAGATCATCCTGGAACGCATCCTCGAGCGCTCCGGACTGGTAAAAGGTTCAGAATACGAAGTTCAATTCAGCACCAGTAATGAAGAAGGGCAGCGCATTCAGCCGGATGTGATCATCAACCTCCCCGACAACAAGCATATCATTATCGATGCAAAGGTGAGTCTCCTGGCCTACGAGAATTTCGTTAATGCTGCTGATGAGGAAGAGCGCGAACGTTTCCTGAAAGATCACATCAATTCGGTTCGTTCACATATTCGTATTCTTGGAGAAAAGAATTATTTTTCGTCCAGGGAGATCAACACTCCCGACTTCGTTTTGATTTTCATGCCAATTGAACCTTCATTCGGAATTGCTGTTCAGGCCGATGCGGAATTGTTCAACTATGCATGGGACAGGAAGATCGTTCTTGTGAGTCCGTCTACGTTGCTGGCTACTTTGAAGACTATCAGTGCCATTTGGAAACAGGAGAAGCAGACACGCAATGCCATGGAGATTGCGAGGGTAGGCGGAGCATTGTATGATAAGTTCTCAAATTTCCTTCGCGACATGGATAACGTCAGTGATAAGATCAGGGCCGCACAAAAATCGCATGACGAGGCTATGCTGAAGCTCAGGACCGGGTCCGGAAACATTATCAGAAAAGTTGAGGAACTGAAAAAGCTTGGCGCTAAAGCGACTAAAGAATTACCTCAGGATTACCTTGAAAAAGCCGAAGAAAGCGATGCGGATGCGAATTATTAATTATTCGGTTTATCTCCTGTTTTTATTTTTGATCTCTTGTATTGCCGCGCGTGATATGAGTTCCATGAACATGGCCAATGATTACCGTTCTGCTGAAAAATATTTTCATCCGGAATTTGTTGCCTATAATATCAACGACACGGCGGTAAGGCTCTTCCTGAAAGTGCTTCCTTCAGAATTTCTTTTCGTGAGACAGGAGGATGAAAGTTTCCGCGCCTCCATCAGTGTTTACGCCGAAATCATTGGCTCCTATGAAATGACAAAGATAATAGACAGCATAACGGCCGGCTTTTCATTCGACCTGACAGAAAAGGAGGAGACCCGTGTCATCTCGATGGATGTTCCGCTGAAAACTACAGGTACATTTCTCGTGCATTGTACGATACGAGACAGGAACAAGGGATTTGAGGAAGATTATTTTACTCCGCTCGACAGGATTTCAAAACCTTCCCGGCAGGATTTCCTGGTAACGGATAACCATGGAGTTCCTCTATTCAGAAATTATGTTTACCCGGCAGATACGATCGAAATCACTTACCGCGACAGCAGTGTGAGTGAATTCTGGTGCAAGTTTTTCACAAGAGATTTTCCGCTTGCTCCGCCACCGTATAATTTTGATATACGATATGAATTCGACTACAAGGCGGACAGCCTGGCAAAAATAAATGTAAGCGCATTGTCCGGCTTAACGTTGGAGAGAAACGGCTTCTATCATTTTCAGACAGACACCTCGTTGAAATCCGGTCTGACACTCTTTAATTTTTATTCCGGTTTTCCTGATATCACCTCTCCTAAGATGATGATCGAAGCCGTGCGTTATCTTACAAATAAAAAGGAATTTGAGGAGATGAAGAGCAGTCTTTCGCCGAAAACAGCAATTGATAATTTCTGGTTATCAAAAGGAGGAAATGAAGAGAAGACCCGCGCTTTGATAAAAAAATATTATGGACGTGTGAGGGATGCGAACAAATATTTCACTTCATATACCGAAGGCTGGCGCACCGACCGCGGTATGATCTTTACCATCTTCGGCAGCCCCGGCACCATTTATAAAGGAGCGGAATCGGAGAGCTGGATTTACGGCAGCCCAAACAGTTCGCTGGCTCTGAATTTTTTCTTCGTAAAGGTGAATAATCCTTTTACGGAAAATGATTATTCGCTCACGCGATCACCGACATACGAAAGTAACTGGTATAGAGCAGTGGAAGTATGGAGGCAGGGCAGAGCCTATAACAGTTTTTATTAATTATTATGCAGAGAAAAAATAATTTCAGGAAGGAAAGGGAACATCGACCGGCAGAACAAACGCAGCTAATCTACGGAATTCGACCGGTGATGGAGGCGATTCGTGCAGGGAAGGAAGTCGACAGGATATTCATCACCCGTAACTCCGAGGGTGAGTTGATGATTGAGCTTAAAAAATTACTTGTCGAAAATAATATTCCCTGGCAGGAAGTGCCCCTGGAAAAGATTCATCGCATCACTCGGCAGAATCACCAGGACGTGGTTTGTTTCATTTCGTCGATCAGCTATGCGACTGTTTCGAATGTATTACCGGGAGTTTTCGAAAAAGGAGAGACGCCGCTCATTCTGATTTTGGACCGCATCACCGACGTGAGGAACTTCGGCGCGATTGCGCGTACGGCGGAGTGTTCGGGCGTGCATGCCATCGTGATTCCTTTCCGTGGTGCGGCAACGGTAACAGCGGATGCGATTAAGACTTCTGCCGGTGCTTTGAGTACTATTCCCGTATGCCGGGAAAATAATCTGCGCGATACGCTGGAATATTTAAGACAAAGCGGTTTACATATCGTGGCCGCAACAGAAAAAGGAAACGCAAATTATTATGATGCCGATCTGTCGGGCCCGCTTGCAATTGTCATGGGTTCGGAAGAAGACGGCGTCTCAAACGATCTTATCCGACATTCAGATGAGCTTGTAAAGATTCCATTGTTTGGAAAAATCTCCTCGCTGAATGTTTCTGTAGCCTGCGGGGTGGTGTTGTATGAAGCTATAAGACAGCGTGGTTTAAAATAAAAATAAAAAAATCACACTCACACTCACACTCACACTCACACTCACACTCACACTCACACTCACACTCACGCTCACATTCACACAATTAAATCTGCGCTAATCTGCATTATTTATCTGCGAGATCAGCGGTAAATTATAACTATCAATTTTTTCCCGCAAAGCTCGCAGATAAAAAACGCAGATCGTCGCAGATTTGAGAGAATAGGTTTTCAGCAGTGATTATAAATCTTCTTTTCAAAAACAACGGAAGAATTTCCGTCTGAGAGTTGATTTGATAGAAAAAGGTATGTATAATTAATCTTTAATAACTTTCCCGCTTTGAACGAATCCGTCTTGATTTTTTAATTGATAAAAGTACATTCCGGAATTTAAAAGTTGAGTGTTTATGGAAAAGTAATTTTTAAATTTTTGTCTAAATACTATACTTGATTTAATATCATATAGAATGACTTCTAATGTTTCATCATTATTATTTGTAATTTCTAATTTATTTCCAAATGATTCAATTCATATTGAAACCGCCCCACTCCCATACATCTGCCTCCTGTACTTCAACGAAGGCGAAGCAATAAATTTCCCCAAACCAAGTTTTTCCCAAATCGTATCAATCCGTAAAATAGTCTCTTCATCCGATGCCAGAATATTCGGCCAGTCGCGGTAAAAACCATCAAGCTCTTTGGTCTTGCGCGTTCCGTCGAAGGCAATGTGTCCGACACCATTCTTATCAGTAAAAATAAAATGATCCCTTTTTGGATCTGTATTATTCGTAAACCGCCAGACGGAGTCGGCAACATCGTTGACATCAACTGAAGACTCAACGAAGATGACAACCTTCACGTTTCCGAATTCATCGCGCTGAAATAATTTTTCCGAAACTTCACGAATGTGATTTTTCCTGTTCTTCTCGATTGAGACAATGAGTAGGGATATGCCAGACGATAAAAGTCGCGCATTAATGTTTTTTATTTCCGGGAAATCGGTTTGCAGTTTTTGTAAATCGATTGAAAAATTTACAGAAGCCGAATGCGTGTTTCTTCCTGTGAGTTCTTCTTCCGTTTTCATTGTGGCATCGATGCCAACCTTGCCACCATAGGCCATTACCGAACAACTATGATCCAATACATCCACCGGCCCCTGAGTAAAATAGACATCGTGTGATGGATCAAAATTCCTGCTGATGTAATGGGCAACTTCCTCCGTGTTGTGAATGTTTACATCACCATCAACTACGATCATGATTTTCGTAAACATCATCTGACCGGCACCCCACAGACTATGCATGACCTTGCTCGCCTGACCGGGATATTCTTTTTTTATTTTCACGATTACGAGGTTGTGAAAGACTCCTTCCACAGGCAATACCATGTCCACAATCTCCGGAACCATTGTCATCTTGATCGGCACCAGGAAAATCCGCTCTGTGGCTTTACCGATCCATGCATCTTCCTGCGGCGGAATGCCGACGATAGTCGCAGGGTAAATCGCATTCTTCTTATGCGTGATGCAGGTGATGTGAAACCTCGGGTAATAATCCGCGAGTGAGTAATAACCGGTATGATCGCCGAATGGTCCTTCTAAAATGTATTCTTCGTTCGGATCCACGTAACCTTCGATGATGATGTCCGCATCCGCCGGTACCTGTGCATCCTGCGTGAGGCACTGTACCATTTCCACTTTCTTCTTGCGGATAAATCCCGCCAATAAATATTCGTCGACGTTATCTGGAAGCGGGGCAGTAGCTGCATAGGTATAAACAGGATCGCCTCCGAGGGCGACTGCAACAGGCATCCTCTTTCCGAGTTTCTTGTATTCGTTGAAATGCCGCGCACTCACTTTATGACGGTGCCAGTGCATGCCAGTCATCGTGGGCGTGAAGACCTGCATGCGATAAAGTCCCACGTTACGTATTCCGGTGTTCGGATCCTTCGTATGAATGATTGGCAATGTTAAAAACGGTCCGCCGTCTTCCGGCCAGCATTTCAAAACAGGCAGCTTCGTAATGTCGGGTTCCTTCATCACCACCTCCTGGCAAGCGCCTCTGCCGCTTATGTTCTTCGGCATCCACGATGCAATGGATCCCAGCGTCGGCAGCATTTTCATCTTTTCCAAAATATTTTCCTTCGGTGAGGTCAGCTGCCTGATCAGGGTTTCCATTTCGACAGCCACATCGTCAAGCTTCTCTTTCCCAAGCGCCCATGCCATGCGCTGCTCAGTGCCCATGGAGTTAATCAGCAGAGGAAATGCCGTTCCCGTGTTTTCGAAAAGCAGCGCCGGGCCATATTGTTTGGAGATGCGATCGGTGATCTCTGAAATCTCAAGGTGAGGATTTACGTATTCCTTTATCCGGACTAATTGTCCTCTCTCTTCTAACGTTTGAATCCAGTGTTGGGTACTTTTGTACATTAAAAAGTTTGGCGTTTGGTGTTTGGCGTTGGCTTATGCTGAATTTTCGTTTGGCTCAGTGGTTGGTTGTTTGAATGTTTTTATGTTTGAATGTTTTTATGTTTTTATGTTTGAATGTTTTTATGTTTTTATGTTTGAATGTTTTTATGTTTGAATGTTTTTATGTTTTTACGTTTTAACATAAAAACAATAAAACAACAAAACAATAAAACAACAAAACAACAAAACAACAAAACAACAAAACAACAAAACAATAAAACAACAAAACAATAAAACAACAAAACAGATAATCAATGTGCAAAGGTAACAACAATGCGTATCAATTTTTAACTTTATTATTGGGCTCCAACCAACACTTCGGTCATAATTTTTACAGCCTTTTCTTTAAGTGCCGGTAAATCGTCCTGCGACATTCCTTTCGTGGAAACTGGTTCGCACCAGTGGCAATAAATGGTTCCTGGAGAGAGTTCGAGTGGCCGCAGTGGTGACAGAAGTTTGTTCGCATTCTTTAAAACCATAATTCCCAACGGCAGTTGTGCCTGAATGGCTAAACGAAATGCACCATCGTGAAATGGCAATAGGGGTTCTTTTCCTTTGTTCCTCGTTCCTTCCGGACAAATGAAAACGGATATGCCATCGTTCAGCGATTTAATCATGTTGTCCATGCTCTTGGCCCGCGCTACTTTATCTTTCCGGTCGACGGTTATATAGAGTCGCTTAATGATATACCCAAGCAATGGAATTTTCGTCAACTCTACTTTTGAAAGGAAACGGATGGTATGACTGGTTGCTATTGCATAGGTGGGAATGTCGAGCTGCGAACTGTGATTGGCAATGAAGACATAGGTCTGTTTGTCATCGATGCGTTCCTTGTTTTTTATTTTCAAAGTTATGCCCCAGCAAAAAAACAATATCCTCGACCATGGCCTCGATACGTATTGATGTGCAATGAACGGTGCCTTCTTTTCGCTGAAGAATGTAAATATGATAATGTAAGCGATGAATGATACAATGAGCATAATGATGAAAATAATTGCCGCATAAATACCGAACAATGACTTGAAGAACCTGATCATGAAATATTTTTAACAAATGAGCGGCTAAAGTAAAACTATTATATACTTAGCGGTCAGGTTTTGTGAATTTAATTTTGGGCATAAAGCGGTAATAATGAAAATTCAATTCACAAAAATTGACAAGTTTATTTTGTGCGATAAGTTGAGTTTTACAGCGATGACGGGTGAAAACCTTATTACCTTAGTAACAATAATCAGCACCGAATACACTTACCTTATTACCTTATTACCTTATTTAAAATATTTATAAATAAGATAATAAGATAATAAGGTAATAAGGTAATAAGGTAATAAGGTAGGTTGTGGATTAGGCCGGTTTTTTACTTAGGTAATAAGGTTTTTTGTATCTAAAATAATCTGAAGAATTTAATGATATTTTTATATTCAATGGTTATTAAATTCTAATTAAAAATAAATTTCATCTATAAATTCACAAATCCTTGCCATTCAAAGTATAAATGGATTTTTTTAAACCACAAAGTTCACTATGAATATATTCTTCTTTGTGAACTTCGTGCCGCCTTGGTGTTCATTGTCGTTATATTTTAATTATTTCTCCGGAACAACTTTAACCGTAAAATGCAACCCCAACCCATCCCTCAAATGTTTATTCGTGAAATAAGAAGTATCCGGGGAAAACTCATCCCAGTAAAGCATTCCCACATCAGGCATCTTTTTTAATTCTAAAACCCCCGTGAAATTATTCTGAGTCGCATGTTGAATCAATTGCATTCGTTCGTCATAAGCTTTCGTAAAAGCATTTCCCTTTGAATACTGAATATAAATATGAATGAGCATTATCAAAGATGAAAATACAGCGAACGCGATAGAAACATCTCTGAGTTGCGGTTGCCTTATCTTCGATACCAAACCGGCGATAAAAAACATGAAGGCGAAATAAAAAACAGTAGTGAAGGAAATTACTGACAATGCCCTGTCAGGCCCCGCCTCCGACATAACCATTGATGTCGGCACGTACATGATGAATATGGCAGCCAGGAAAAAAAAGGTAACTCTTTTAAAATATTTATAAAGTTGGGAATGCGTAAATCTATCTTTCGGTATCATGGCACCAAGTAACAGCCAGGGAGTGGAAAACAAAATCAGGTAAAATATTTTTCCTGGCAGGTACCTGATGAAGAACTTCGCATATGATTTCAGAATAATAATAATTTTTTCAGGTATGGAAGTGTGAGGCAGAAGGGAATGCCTGATTTCAGTTCCGGGTGCAAAGGCGGAAAAGGAAAACGATACTGCCAGGACGATGATCGCTGTAAATAATTTAATGTTTGTCATGTTAGAAAAAGCTATATGTAGTTTCTTATATCTGAAGATTAATATGAAAGATAAAAGTGAAAGAAAAATTAGAGCAAACGATTCCGAAGCGCCACCAATAAAAATTGCGGTTAATACTATACCCGTGAAGTCAGAGAATTTATTTCCGGGGGTAAATAAGAAATGTAGCAAAAGCAAGAAGGCTATGATGCTCCACAGGTAGGTAATGATTATAATAAACCAAAACCATGTCTCGCCAATATGATAACTCGTAAAAAAAAGTGCTGAGATTAGAATGATGGTGATGGGGTTGACAATGTCTCCGTTCAGGTCAATATTAGAAAAGTTCAAAACTGTTTTGATATTGATTTTTAATGCAAGAAAGAGTGAGAAGAACGTAAATATGTTTAAAATCGGTAATAACCATGGACTCTTCCAATATTCCAAAAGCGCACATCCAATGAAGTGAGCCGTCCATCGTCCACTCCAATGATCATATTGATAAACCATTCCCTGCCAGGCGCCGAAAGTATTTTTCAACCAGAGGTAAAAGAAATCATCTCCCGCTAATCGGGCATTAAAACTCAGTATGAAATAAAGTACAAGGAAAAGTAGTGAAGCAAGGTAAAGAGAGTATGAAAATTTTTTATCCAACAACAACATTATCAAATTATCAAATTATCACATTATCAAATTTCTTCTTCAAATCCAGATACGCCCCATCCATCTCCCTGATCATTTCAGTTATGATTTCTTTCACGGGTAAAATGTCGTCTATCATCTCGACAGACTGCCCTGCGCACCACAGCGTTTTGTAATTTCCGGGTTTCACCGCGGCCTCAAGCCAGTTAAAGCCTCGTTGCTGGACGATCATCTTGAAATATTTTTTTGTGCGCGGGTTGTTGCTTAACATTCTTTCAAACCGGTTCTGCTTTGTGCCGATCTTTTTGGCGAAATCAGTGTTAATCACCGTACACGGCGTACCGCTTATCTTTTCAGTCATCACGATGTCTTCCATTCCTGATTCGAGAATTGCTTTTTTATATTCCGCTGACACTCCGGCTTCAATGCTTGCGATGAACCTCGTTCCGCAATAGCCTGCAGAAGCGCCTGCGGCAAGCACGCTCAGCAACGCTCGTCCGTTAGCAATTCCTCCTGCGGCTAAAATCGGTTTTCCGGGAAAATGGTTCTTCAGCGACTCAATCAGTAGAATCAATGGATACGGTCCTGCATGTCCGCCGGCTCCCTGTCCGACAGCTACAAATCCATCACATCCTGCCTCGAAACATTTTGACGCGTGTTTTATATTGGTCACATCGCAAAAGACCTTTCCTCCGTATTCGTGTACCTTTCTTATGGTCTCCTCAGGTTTTCCGAGTGAAGTGATGATGACCGGAACTTTATAATCTATGCAAATGGCAAGGTGTTTTTCATACCACGGATTTGCCTGTTGTACGATGATGTTGACACCGTAATTGCCCGGTTTACCCTTTCGTGCAGCCATAAAATCATTCAGCTGCTGAAGCATCTTTTTCAAATCATCTTCTTTCCTGTAATTCAGCGAGGGAAAACATCCGAGAATTTCTTCCTCGACGGCGGCTTTAATCATTTCCAGGTTGCTCACCAGGAACATCGGTGCCATGATGAGCGGGTGAGTGATGTTAAGTGTTCGGGTGAGTTCGTTCGAATAGGGCATCCGGATAAATAGTGACTATTAGTTTATTTCGCACAACACTGATCTGCCGAAATGAATCGTTGATTTTCATTTCCATCCACTGTTAATATTCAGGTGAGAAATTGAGCCAGCAAAATACACTGCTTTTTGGTATTTCATTAACAAAGTTCCTGATCATATACTCATTGGACTGTTAACAATCCCTTTAAAAAAATATTTTCCGGACTCTTGTTATTAAGGCAAAAACTTTATTTTGGCAGATTAACAAAAGTGCTGATCGTACTGAAATTCAACCGCAGAATTTCCAGAAAATCGTTTAGCCGGTAAAGATTTAATGATCACTGTTCGTCGGATTTTTGATATTCCACAGAGACAAAAAGAATTGTTCTCAAAGCCTGATTCACTGATAGCCAAGAAAAACGGACAGTGGATGCCTTTTTCGACCGACAGTTTTATCGACAATGCCGATAAATTCAGCCTCGGTCTGCTGGCTCTCAACCTCCAAAAAGGTGATACCGCAGCCATTATTTCCGCCAACCGTCCCGAATGGAACATAGCAGATATCGGCATGCTCCAGGCCGGAATCGTGAATGTTCCGATCTATACCACATTATCCGAGCAGGAGATTATCTTCATTTTGAACGATTGTAAAGCCAGGCTCGTCTTTGCCGGTGATAAGGACCTCTATGCGAAAATCGACCGGGTAAGAGGCAGCATACCTTCGCTGAAGTCAGTATATACCTTCGATGAAATTAAAAATGTTCCCAACTGGACTGAAATAATTTCGAAGGGGATTGAACTGGGAGACCGGGACCGGCTGAAAAAAATAAAAAATGAAATAGACCCCGGCGATCTCGCGACCATTTTGTATACAAGCGGTACTACCGGCACTCCCAAGGGAGTGATGCTCTCTCATGATAACCTCGTAAGTAATGTGCTGGCGTGCGAACATCTATGCCCTGTCGACCATCGTCATCGCGCGTTAAGTTTCCTGCCCCTCTGCCACAGTTATGAGCGAATGCTCACATACTATTACATGTACATGGGTGTATCGATCTACTATGCAGAGAGCATGGAAAAGATCGTCGATAACCTGAAGGAAATTAATCCCCAGGTATTTTCCACCGTACCACGTTTGCTTGAAAAAGTCTTCGACCGGATCATGGCCAAAGGAAAGGAACAAAAGGCGCTCAAGAGATTTCTTTTTTTCAGAGCTGTCGATCTTGGATTGCGCTATGAACTCTATGGTAAAAATGGCTTTCTGTATGAGCTTGAATTGAAACTGATGAACCTGCTGGTTTTTTCCAAGTGGAGAAAGGCGCTTGGAGGACAAGTGAGAGTGATTGTAAGCGGAGGAGCAGCTCTGCAGCCAAGATTAGCCCGGGTTTTCTGGGCTGCAAAAATACCCGTACTCGAAGGATATGGTCTCACGGAGACTTCCCCGGTGGTTGCCGTGAATAACCTGGAAAAGAACAGCACCTGCTTCGGTACAGTGGGTCCGGTAATTAAGAATGTAAGCGTAAAGATCGCTGAAGACGGGGAGATACTTGTAAAGGGTCCAAACGTGATGCTTGGCTATTACAACAGGCCCGACCTCACCGCTGAAGTAATTGATAAGGACAAATGGTTTCATACCGGAGATATCGGTCAGCTGGTCGACAACCGCTTTTTGAAAATAACTGACCGCAAAAAAGAAATCTTCAAGACGTCCGGAGGAAAATACATTGCCCCGCAGGCACTGGAAAATAAATTCAAGGAATCGCCATTCATCGAGCAGATTATGGTGATTGGTGAAAACAGGAAGTATCCGGCAGCGCTGATCGTACCTGATTTTGCTGCGTTGAGAAAATGGTGCGAATCAAATAATGTCGCCGGAAATTCAAATAAAGAACTGATAGGTAATCCGAAAGTGTTTTCTCTTTTGGCAGATGAGGTGAAAAATTATAATGTGAACTTCGGTAATACAGAACAGATAAAAAATTTCAGACTCATCGAAAATGAATGGACGACTGCAGGCGGGGAACTGACTGCGACATTGAAGTTGAAAAGAAAAATCATTGCGGAAAAATACAAATCACTCATCGAAGAAATTTATAACGAAGAAGCCGTAAATGCCTGATCGCAGACGGAAGGAAACATGAAAAGAATAATTAAAAATGTAGCGGTATTAGGTAGCGGTATCATGGGCAGCCGCATTGCATGTCACTTTGCAAATGTCGGTCTCAATGTTTTGCTGCTCGATATTGTTCCGAAAGAACTTACACCTGAAGAGACCTTGAAGAAGCTTACACCGGATTCTCCCCAGGTTAAAAACCGTATCGTGAATTCCGCTCTTCAGCTCACCATCAAGACAAACCCTTCACCGCTTTACAGGAAATCATCGGCATCGTTAATAAAGACCGGTAATTTCGATGACAACCTGAAAGATATTGCAGGCTGCGACTGGGTGATTGAAGCTGTAGTGGAAAATCTCGACATCAAGAAAAGCCTCTTTGAGAAGGTTGAGAAATTCCGGAAAAGCGGAACACTGATCACATCGAATACGTCGGGGATTCCAATCCGGCTGATGGCAGAAGGCAGGAGCGATGACTTCAGGAAACATTTTTGTGGAACACATTTTTTCAATCCACCGAGATATTTGCGCCTGCTTGAAATTATTCCGGGCCCTGATACATCCTCAGAGGTGGTTGATTTCCTTTCGGAATACGGTGACCTTTTTCTGGGTAAAGAAACCGTTGCGTGCAAAGACACTCCAGCATTTATAGCCAACCGCGTGGGAGTGTTCTCTATCATGTCGTTGTTTCACCTGGTCGGGAAAAACGGATATACGATCGATGAGGTGGATAAACTCACAGGTCAGATTCTCGGCCGGCCGAAGTCTGCTACCTTCCGTACTTCCGATCTCGTTGGTCTCGATACGCTCGTGAAAGTCGCAAAAGATGTTTACGACCGGTGCCCGGATGATGAATCACGCAATACTTTTTTACTGCCTTCTTTTATCGAGAAAATGATCGGTAACAAATGGCTGGGCGATAAGACAGGGCAGGGCTTTTATAAAAAAGAAAAGCAGGGTGGTGGAAAGAGCGAGATCCTGACATTGGATTTGAAAACATTCAGTTACGGTGCGAAATCGAAAACGAAATTTCCATCGCTCGACCAGGCGAAGGGTGTTGAAGATGTGAAAGAACGACTGAAAATATTATTTAATGCTCAGGATCGTGCGGGAGAATTTTATCGTTCTTCATTTTGTGCTCTGTTCAGTTACGTGTCATTTCGTATTCCCGGAATTTCCGATGAACTGTATAAAATTGATGATGCAATCTGTGCCGGGTTCGGATGGGAGACAGGCCCGTTTGAAATGTGGGATACATTTGGTGTTGCAGCGGTTATTAAAATCATGGAAGGAATGAATCTTAAGCCCGCACAATGGGTTTATGATATGCTGGCGAAAGGGAAAAATAGTTTTTATTCGCTGAAGGGCGGGAAGAAATATTTTTATTCGATTCCTGAAGGGGATTACGTCTTGCAAAAAGGCTCTGATAATTTTATTATTTTAGACGCAAACAGAGAGAAGACCGTCTGGAAGAATAACGGATGCAGCATCATCGACATCGGTGACGGAGTAATTAATCTTGAGTTTCGCACCAAGATGAATACGATCGGGGGAGAGATTATTGAAGGAATGAGCCAGGCAATAAGTATTGCGGAAAAGGATTTCCGGGGACTGGTGATAGGAAACGAAGGACAAAATTTTTCAGCTGGGGCAAACATAGCCATGATATTTATGTTTGCAACCGAACAGGACTTCGATGAGATCGACATGGCTATCCGCGCTTTTCAGAATATGAATATGCGCGTAAGATACAGCAGCATTCCTGTTATCGTTGCCCCCCATGCACTTACGCTGGGCGGAGGTTGCGAGATGACGCTGCATGCCGATAAAGTGGTTGCATCAGCAGAGACTTATACCGGAATGGTCGAATTCGGAGTGGGTCTGATCCCTGGCGGAGGAGGAAGCAAGGAATTTGCACTACGCGCGAGCGATTCATACATCGAAGGAAATATCGACGAACAGGTTCTTAAAGAATATTTTCTCACCATTGGTATGGCAAAAGTATCGACATCGGCCGCCGAGGCATATGACATGAAAATATTAAAACCGGGACGCGACGAAGTCGTGATCAATTCCAAACGAAGGATCACCGAAGCAAAAAGAGCGGCGATCGAACTGGCAGAAGAAGGTTACACCCGTCCCACCCAAAGAAAGGATATTAAAGTATTGGGAAGAAGTGGCATGGCAATGTTTTATGCAGGAGCAAATGCAATGTATTCCGGACATTTCATTTCTGAACACGACCAGAAAATCTCGCAAAAACTTGCTTATGTTTTATGCGGAGGCGATTTATCTTCTTATACTTTTGTATCCGAACAATATTTACTCGATCTTGAGCGTGAGGCATTTCTGTCATTATGCGGAGAAAGAAAAACGCTCGAACGAATTCAAAGTATCTTAACCACGGGAAAACCATTACGTAATTAGAAATCTCAATTACATGAAACAGAAATTAACTATTGGGAAATTATTTATTTGTCTGGCATTCTTTTCTGTCATGCTATGCCTGTTACCCGTTACCAGCCTTGCACAAGCCACGGAAGAGAGGCCTAAATATGCACCCAGGAAAGAAAAGAACAAAAACAAGACCGACGAGATAGGCCGCAAACAGGGTAAGTGGGTCTTCTATAATACCTTTAGTGAAAAAATTTCTGAAATCGATTTTGTTAATGATAAAAAAGAAGGCGTCGAAAGAAAATTTTATGGTTATGATCGCGTAAAAGAAGAAACAGAGTATTTGGCAGGAGTAAAGGATGGTCAATACACCAAATATTATTTTTCCTCCCAGGTTCAGATGGAAGGCGCATATAAAGACGGAAAGAAGGACGGCAAATGGACGAAATATTTCGAGGACGGATCCATTCGGCAGGAAGGTGCTTACAAAGAAGGAAAAAAGGATGGTGTATGGAAGACTTATAACCGGAAGGGAAACGTTGTGGGGCAGACTACCTATAAGGATGGAGTGGATGTAGATGTGCTTGAGGCAAAGAGGAAGAAGGAAGAAGAAGCAAAGAAAGCAGCTGAGAAAAAGGCAGCCGGGCAAAAGACTCCGGTTATTCCTCCGGTAAAAACATCCGAACCGGTTAAAAAGTAAATAGAGACCATGGAAGCATATATAATAGCTGGATTCCGTTCAGCAGTAGGAAAAGCACCGAAAGGAAAATTCAGGACCAAGCGGCCTGATGATCTGGCGGCAGACGTGATCA
Source organism: uncultured Flavobacteriales bacterium (assembly GCA_964595205.1). Lineage (GTDB taxonomy): Bacteria > Bacteroidota > Bacteroidia > AKYH767-A > 2013-40CM-41-45 > JADKIH01. The sequence continues at coordinate 57,453 of CAZQOQ010000001.1, forward strand.
GGCACCTGGTCGCTTCACTGCCTCAGCTTGACAAAGAACAAATCGACGATGTCATTGTCGGAAATGCAACTCCGGAGGCAGAACAGGGATTGAATGTGGGCAGGATGATATCCCTGCTCGGACTGGAAACGGTGAAGGTTCCGGGAATGACAGTGAACCGGTATTGTGCTTCCGGACTGGAGACAATTGCCATTGCAACGGCCAAGATAAGGTCTGGAATGGCCGACTGTATCATCGCCGGTGGCGTGGAATGTATGTCGCCCATTCCATTCGGCGGATGGAAAATAGTCCCGAATTTAAAATTAGTTCAGGCACATCCTGATTATTACTGGGGCATGGGACTCACTGCAGAGGCCGTTGCTCGTGAATATAAAGTTTCCAGGGAGGAGCAGGATAAATTTGGTTATGAATCAAACATCAAGGCGTCCAAAGCAATCAACGAAGGTAAATTCAGGAATGAAATCGTACCTGTGACTGTAAGCGAAGTATATCTGGACGAAAACGAGAAGAGAAAAACACGAGAGTATGTTGTTGATACCGACGAAGGGCCGCGTGCCGATACGACACTGGAAAAGATGGCACAGTTAAAACCTGTCTTCGATGCAAAAGGTACGGTAACCGCAGGCAACTCTTCCCAGACAAGTGATGGCGCAGCTTTCGTGATTGTTGTAAGCGAGCGGATGATGAAGCAGCTTAATGTAAAACCCATTGCACGGCTCGTCGATTTTGCAGTTGCAGGCGTGGAACCGCGTATCATGGGCATCGGTCCCATTGAGGCAATTCCAAAAGTATTGAAGCATGCCGGCATGAAGCAGGACGACATTCAACTGATTGAACTGAATGAAGCTTTTGCCTCTCAGTCTTTAGCTATAATCAATACGCTTGGATTGAACAGGGAAATTGTAAATGTCAACGGAGGTGCCATTGCATTAGGTCATCCATTGGGTTGCAGCGGAGCAAAACTTTCTGTTCAGCTTTTCAATGAATTGAATCGTCGCAAACAAAAATACGGAATGGTGACTATGTGTGTGGGAACAGGGCAGGGAGCCGCAGGGATTTTTGAGATGCTCAATTAAATCACATAACTGCAATCATTATTGAAAAAGTTTTTTCTATATCTTTTTGCAATCGTCGTTGTACTTGTTTTAATTGTTTCAGTCAACACCATACTTTTTAAATCGAAACAAACCGCTCCCGCCGGTGAAAGGAAAATATTTCCGGTGGATACCGCTGCCGTCAACCACCTTTCTGCAGCTATACGTTTTCAGACGGTTTCATATGATATCCCGCAGGTTGAAAACCAGGGTGATGACAGCCTGAGGGAATATTTTCAAAAAATGAAAAAATTCCTTCCGGGCTGGCATGTTGAAATTTCAGAGCCCGTCGAGCCGTTTGATTCCCTCCTGCAGTATTTGAAGAACACCTATCCGTTGACGTTTAAAAATTTGTCAGCAAAGATTATCAATCACAGGAGCGTCTTGTTGCATTGGAAAGGATCTTCTCGGAAGAACAAGCCAGTAATCCTCTATGCACACCTTGATGTTGTTCCTGCATATTCAGAAAACGATACTTCGCTGTGGAATCATGAGCCGTTTTCCGGAGAGTATGATGGAAAATTTATTCACGGGAGGGGAGCCATCGACGACAAGGGGAGCATTATTGCCATGCTCGAATCCGCCGAGAAACTTTTAACGGATAATTTTTCTCCTTCACGTGATGTTTATTTTGCTTTCGGACATGATGAGGAAGCCGGAGGCATGCAGGGGGCAAAAGAGATCGCACGGGAACTTGAGAAAGAAGGAGTGAAGGCTGAATTCCTCCTCGATGAGGGCGGACTGGTCGCTGTTGACATGGTGCCTTTCGTGAAAGCGCCGGTCGCTTTAGTGTTTACCTCTGAAAAAGGTTATATGTCGTTGCAGCTTACGGTGAATGGAAATGGCGGGCATTCGAGTTTTCCGCCGGCAGAACCGCCGGTTGAGATTCTGTCTAACGCTATCATAAAAATACACTCTCACCCGTTCGAACAGCGATTGACCGAACCTGTTTCGGAGTTCATGGATTATGCCGGGCCGGAAATGAGACTTCCTTTCAAAGCGCTGTTTGCGAACAGGTGGTTATTCAGGAAAATTATTTTTAATGAGTACGAGAAAATTCCGTCTGCAAATGCAATGCTTCGTACTACGGCCGTGACGACGAAGATTAGTGGCGGAACAAAGGAAAATGTGATTCCCTCCGACGTACAGGCAACGATCAATTTCCGCCTGCTCCCCGGAGATGATTCATACGCTGTAATCGAATCAGTGAAAAAGATTATTGACGACGAGAGGGTGTCCGTTAAACTCGTCAAAGAGGCAGACGAAGCTTCACCCGTTTCTTCAACCCGTACTCCCGGTTTTAAAATGCTTCAGTCGACCATCAACCGGGTTTTTCCCGATGCAATCGTTGCACCAAGCCTGTTGATTGCACAGACCGATTCGCGACATTTCAGGAAGGTGGCTGAGAATGTTTTTCGCTTTTTACCCGTAAGAATGAACAATGAAATTTTAGATTCCATGCACGGTCGTGATGAAAAAATCGGCATTCATGAATTTATGGAATCGATTGAATTTTATAAGACCCTTTTATCAGGTTTATAATCAATTTCCGTATCTTTCTGTTGAAATGTAATTGTAAGATATTCTGTGAAATTTTTTTAAAACACCTGCACACAGGGTAAAATAAATCCAACTTAATATTGGTTTTTACGTATCTGAAAGGCAGGATAATCCCCTCACAATAACCACAAGAATATGGAAACCGAAATCAAGACAAATACAACAAAGGGCGGCGAGTTTTTAATTAAAGAAACACAGCCGGAGGACATTTTCATTCCTGAAGAATGGAACGAGGAACAGCAGATGATTATGCAATCGTGCAGGGATTTCCTCGAACAGGAGGTGTTTCATATTCTCGACCGTATCGATGCTCAGGAAGAGGGCCTGATGGTTTCACTCCTTGATAAGTCGGGTCAGCTTGGTTTGTTGGGAATTTCAATACCCGAGCAGTATGGCGGGTTCGGTAAAGATTTTACCACCGGAATGCTGGCTACCGAATCACTTGGTGCAGGACATTCATTCAGCGTTGCTTTCGCTGCGCATACCGGTATCGGTACTTTGCCAATCCTGTACTATGGAAACGACGCGCAGAAAAGTAAGTATATTCCCAAACTTTCAACCGGTGAGTGGAAAGCATCTTATTGTCTCACCGAACCCGGATCCGGATCGGATGCCAATTCCGGAAAGACAAAAGCTGTGTTATCGTCTGACGGTAAATCGTACATTATCAACGGACAGAAGATGTGGATTACGAATGCAGGCTTCGCCGATATCTTCATCGTTTTCGCCAAGATCGATAACGACGAAAACCTCAGCGCTTTCATCGTAGAGAAAAAGTTCCCGGGTATAACGCTTAATCCGGAAGAACATAAGATGGGTATCAAGGGCAGCTCTACCCGCCAGGTGTTCTTCAACGATTGCATTGTGCCCGTCGAAAATCTGCTTAGCGAGAGAGGCAATGGCTTCAAGATCGCCGTTAATATTCTCAACCTCGGCCGGGTGAAACTTGCAGGAGCCGCCATCGGTGGCTCAAAGCGTGTAAGTACGTTGTCGGTGCAATATGCAAACGAGCGCCAGCAATTCGGCCGTCCGATTGCAAAGTATGGAGCCATAAAACATAAGATTGCCGAACAGGCGATAAGAATTTTCGGCTGCGAATCTGCGATTTACCGTTGTAGTCAGAATATAGAAGATGCCATCAGGGAATTAAAGATCTCCGGAATGGAGGAAGGAAAGGCTAAACTGAAGGGCGTGGAACAGTTTGCGGTAGAAGCTGCCATCCTGAAGGTTAACGGCAGTGAGGTGTTAGACTTCGTCGTGGATGAGGGTGTACAGATCTATGGCGGAATGGGATACAGTTCCGATGCACCGATGGATCGCGCTTACCGCGATTCGCGAATCAACCGGATCTTCGAGGGTACCAATGAAATCAACCGCATGCTTATCGTCGATATGATGCTCAAGAGAGCCATGAAGGGTGAACTGAACCTGATTGGACCTGCAACGGCTGTGGCCGGCGAACTCATGCAGATTCCGGAATTCGGGAAAAGCACCGACGGCCTTTTGGAAAAAGAAAAAAACCTCGTCGCAAATTTCAAAAAATCGGTGCTGCTAGTTGCCGGTGCTGCCGTCCAGAAACTGATGACGCAGCTATCGAAGGAACAGGAAGTACTGATGAATATTGCCGATATGATGATTGAACTTTATATCAGCGAATCTTTTTATCTCAGAGTGGCGAAGATGACAGGCATGAGGGGAGAGGATGCATGCAGCGTTCAGATCGACATGTTAAGAACTCATTTATTCGATGCGGCCGACCGTATGAATAAGTCAGGAAAAGATGCTATCATCTCATTTGCAGACGGAGACGAACAGCGGTTGCTCCTGATGGGTTTGAAGAGATTTACCAAGGCCGATCCTTATAATGCGAAAGAAGCAAGAAGAAGGATTGCAACGAAATTGCTTGAAGAAAACAAATACTGTTTCTGAAACGAACACGTGCCTGGTTGAAAGCGGGTTTTTCAAACCACCGATTTTCATTTTTTCAGTTATTAGAGTCATTGCCATGTAATATTGGATAATTTTTACATTTTGTTAATAAGACTTCTGTGAAAGGGCTTACCTTTGCAGAATCGATGCGATCCCCTAAACGATTTATCCTACTGCTTTTTATTGCTTTCTCTATGCTCTTCTTTTGTGAAGACGTTAAAGGCGGGTATTTTGAAAAAGTATATGGTCATGATGCCGGGACTAGCGGGTCGTTTTTTGCCAGGACCTCCGATCATGGGTTGATCATTCTTGGAGATGCCCTCGATTCTGTTCCACATAGCGGATATTATCTGCTGAAGGTCGACAGCGATGGCATCGTTCAGTGGGAAAAGAAAATTATCGATGCTTTCGATGCATTCAGCTATTCGATTACCACCCTGAATGACGGCAGGATCGTGCTGCTTGGAACTCATACAGGCGTCGTTTACCAGATCGTTGCAGAAGTTATGGTATTCGATTCGGCTGGAAATTTTCTGAATGCTGCTGTTTATCCTCCATTCAACGGTTGGGGAACGGCAGGAATTTCAATGACGAATTCGGGCGACTCCAGTGTATCAATCATTCTTTATAACGACGGATTTATTTCCAATAATTACTACAGCGTCTTTTCACTGAATACCGATCTGAGCACGAGGTGGAGCGACTTTGTCGGTTTCGATGGTTCCTTCACGCAGTCACATGGTATTACATCATCCCTGAACGGTCACCTCTATACCTTGTCATACTACGAAGAATATTTTTACAGTACCATTCCGGCTTTTCGTGTAACGCATATCAGGGAACACAGGAATGACGGAACTCTGCGCCTGGATTCAATATATGAATTCAATTGCGTTACAAATGCAATATACGTAACGGCAGACAGCGGTGCAGTGATTTGCGGCACTCAGGATACGGCAGTGCAAAAAGACATTCAGGTGATTCGCATCGACAGTTCGGGAAATGTACTCTGGCAAAAACAATTCGGAAGCCGGCTTGATGAGGAGTCGAATGCTATCATACAAACAAAGGATCACGGTTTCGCTGTTTTGTCTACCATTGCAGATTCGGTGATACCCGGGCAGCATGACCTGTTGTTAATGAAAATCAGCGAGAATGGCGACAGCCTCTGGTCACGACAGTTCGGGGGAACATTAAACGAAACCGGCTTGCATCTGGAAGAAGAAAATACCGACCTGGTGATGATGGGCGCAACGAATAGTTTTAATGATGATCATATCTATGTGGTGCGAACAGACTCTATGGGACTTCTTGAGCTGCCCTATATGATTGATTTTTCCGGACGATATTATTGTGAGGGCGATACTGCAACGCTGCATATTTCTCCTCCTGTTCCACCAGGTTCTCATATCACATGGTCGAACGGCGATACAATAAATCCTGTAAGAGTCACCCAAACAGGAAATTATTTTGCAATCGTCACCGATTCCGATGGAGTTTCTTTTCAGACTCCCGTTACACCGGTATATTTTTCTGCACAGCCAAATGCTCATTTTGGCCTGGATACCTTGCGGCTATGCAGTGGAACGGCCTTAACCGATACGGCGGAATACGAGCCTGTTAATATGTATCAGTGGTTCTATAACGACACTTTATTGGCGGGAGAAACGAATCCATATTTAACCCCGCAGCTTCCCGGCAATTATCAACTGGTCGTGAGTAATTATTGTACGAGCGACACCGGCACTTCTTACCTGGATACACTTTATGATTTACCTGCTGTTCCCGTGATTACTTCCCCGTCCGTTGACTTTGTATGCGCCGGTGACAGCCTGCCCATTTCCATTTCAGGAATTGCCGGCGAAACATACCAGTGGTACATGACCGATAACATTATGAATACACCGATTGCCGGAGAAAACGATACTACATACTATGTTCATGAAACAGGATGGTACCTGGTAGAAGCGACAAATGTCAATGGCTGTAGTGTATTCTCCTGGTCGTATCCGGTATTTTATGACCTCGCACAGGAATTCATCGACCCAAATGGTCCGACTCATTTCTGCAAAGGAGGAGAAGTGGTATTGTCGATGGCAAACGGTTCCAACTTTTTATGGTCGAACGGACAAACTACACAGGCTATTACCGTGAACAGTGCCGGTGATTATTTTGTTTTCTTTATCAACGAGAATAATTGTCCGAAGATTTCAGACACTGTTTCAATTACCGTTTTTAATAATCCATTGGTTAATATCGGAGCAGACACCACCAGTTGCAGTTCTGATTCAATATTACTCGATGCGGGGCCGGGTTATAATAATTACGTGTGGAGCGATGGCTCTGCAAACCAAACGCTGTTTGCTTTCTCGGCAGGACCATTCCCCGATACAACCGAATATAACGTTACAGTTATTGATACGAATGGATGCACTAATGGTGACACGATTTCCATTCTCTTCGACATCTGCATCGATATTGAAGAACTCCCTGGCCGGAATACTTTGATTTTTCCCAACCCTGTAATGCATGGAGAAAAGCTTTCATTTGTCGGTATCGGCTTGTCGGCCGTCTCTATTAAATTGACTGACGTTTTGGGAAAGGAGGTCTTTTTACTGGAATCAATTCAGGGAAATGGATTTGTCATTCCTGGTGAAATAGTCCCCGGTGTCTATTTTTATACAATTTTTCAAAGGTCTGCCCTCATATCTGCAGGAAAACTCATTGTAAATTAATTCGTATATAGCCTATCTTTACGGTTCAATGAGAAAGGAAATTCAACGGGCTTTTATTTATGCGGTTGCGCTATGTGTCTTGATTTCTGGCAATGGTATTGTTCTTTCAATTCATACCTGTTTTTCAAAATCAGTAAAGGACGTATCTCTTTTTAATAACAATTCATGTTGCAATTCAAAAAAAAATGAGTGCGGTTCAGAAAGACACGATGAAAACCCGAGCCTGAATTCTAAATGCTGTTCACTTGAGATTACGTACAACAAGATCAATACTTCTTTTTTACCCCAGAAATCATTCGAAATTCCACCCCTGACTTTTTTCTCAACTCCTGTTTTTATATCCTGTTTTTCTACAACAGTCGATGTTCCGGTTGATCATTTTATACCTCCTTTACCGTCGAATTCACTTCCGGTAGCCTTTCACCAGTTGTTAATCTGAGAATTTAGCTGAATCAATTTAAAGTGCTATTTATCAGCGCTTAGTAAATGTTGTTTCATCTGATAATTCTCATATAATGTTCAAGAAAATACAGGTTATTCTATATACCTTATTTTTTAACCAGGTTGTAGCACAGAGTCAAATCACAGGTCTTGTGTATGAAATTGACAAAGGAATTGAGCGGTCAATTCCGGGGGCGACAATTTATTGGCTCAATGGAAAAGGAAGTACGGTAAGTGATGTAAATGGCGGATTCTTTTTAAGTATCCCGGACAGTCTTCCGGCAGACCTCATCTTCTCATTTCCCGGGTTTACTAACGATACGGTTTCTGTGATGAACCGGATTCCTCTCAAGGTCTATCTGAAAAAGTCTGTTGATTTGAAGCAGGTCGATGTAAATGCCCGAAAGGAAGATCTGGCTGTCTCTACCATAAAACCATTGAATTCGGAAAAGATAACCCAAAGGGAATTGTTGAAAGCTGCTTGCTGTAATCTGTCGGAAGCCTTTGAGACCAATCCGTCAGTGAATGTGTCTTACAAAGATGCAGTCACAGGTGTAAAGGAAATACAACTGCTCGGACTGGGTGGCATCTATGTACAGATGCAGAGTGAGAATATTCCTGATATGAGGGGACTCGCAGGAATTTATGGTCTGACCTACGTGCCGGGTCCATGGATCGAGTCTATCCAACTTACCAAAGGTTCAGGTTCGGTGATCAATGGTTTTGAATCGACTACCGGACAGATCAACGTAGAATACAAGAAGCCGGATGATAAGGAACAGCCGCGTTTCTTCCTTAATTTATTTGCCGACGAATGGCAGGGGATGGAGGCAAATGCCATCTTTAAACACAAGATTAATCAGCACTGGAGTACGATGTTGATGCTTCACGGACGAAGAATGGATAACGAAGTCGACAGGAACGATGACGGATTCATGGACATTCCCAATAACAGTTCCTTCAATGTCTATAACCGATGGATGTATCACAGCGGCAAGAGACTGGAATCGCAGATAAACTTCAAGTTTTTATCTGATGAGGTCAATGGTGGTCAGACCGAAGAAATTACTAATCCCCGTTATCTCACCAATGTAAATACGAAACGTGCAGAAGTGTCTGCTAAACTGGGCTTCGTTTTTCCTGAAACGCCTTCAAAGAGTATTGGGAATATCGTTCAGTTCACTTATCACGACATGAAGTCGGTCTTCGGTCTCAAAACCTATGATGCAACTGAGAAGTCGCTTTATGTTCAGAGTATTTACCAGGATATCTTCGGCCAAAGCAATCATCAGTATCGTACAGGCTTCACCTACAGGTACAATTTACTGGATCAGCAATTCACGGGTTTACCCGGTAAGGTTGAAGAGAATACGCCTGGATTGTTTTTTGAATATACTTATAGTTACCTGGATAAATTCACCGTCATCGTTGGCGCGAGAGGAGATTATATCAATGTCGAAGATTTTTTATTCACGCCCAGAATTCACGGCAAGTACAATTTCGACGACAGTTTCATCTTTCGTTTCAGCGCAGGTAAGAGTTACAGGAATCCTTACCTGATTGCAGATCACATTTCCGTGCTGGCCTCTTCACGAGCCATCGATTTCAGGGAGAGCATCGAACCCGAGAGGGCCTGGAACTATGGAGTAAACCTGACGAAGAAGTTCAATGTAAAAGCAAGGGAGTTTACCTTCAGCGCAGATGCATACCGTACCGATTTTATCGATCAGCTGGTCGTGGACACTTATACCGATTCGACGGTGATTTCTTTTTATAATCTTGTCGGTAAATCATACAGCAACAGCCTTCAGTTTACGCTGAACATGGAGATTCTCACAACTCTAAACGTTCGCCTTGCATACAAACTGGATGATGTACAGTCTACGTTCAATGGGAAGACGCAGCAACAACCACTCATATCGAGAAACAGGGCGTTGGCAACGATCTCTGCTTCCACAGAAAATGAGCATTGGAAGTTCGACTATACGCTGATATGGGAAGGTAAGAAGAAGCTGCAGAATGTGTATTCAGATTCCAACGAGGAAAAGAAGGAATATTCACCTTCTTATCTGGTAATGAATGCACAGGTTACGAAGGTGTTCAGAAGAATGGAGTTATATGCAGGCGTTGAAAATATCCTGGATTTTCGTCAGACCGATCCCATCATTCATCCGGAAAACCCATTCGGAAATTCTTTTGACGCAACGAATGTATGGGGTCCTATTCAGGGAAGAAGAATCTATGCAGGATTACGATTATCAATAAAATAAATTTAATTTAAACTAATAGTAAAATGAAAAAAGCAGCATTCATCCTGATACTTTTGTCAGGCCTGGTTTTGCAGGCCATTTCGCAGACCGATACGTTAAACATTCAAACTTCCGCTCAATGCGAGACATGCAAGAAGACACTGGAAAATGACATGTCGTTCGTGAAAGGCGTAAAGAAATCGGTATTAGATCTTGATACAAAAATCCTCACGGTAGTATATAATCCTGAAAAAACCGATCCGGGAAAACTCCGTGTTGCCGTAACAAAAATTGGTTACGATGCCGACTCGTTAAAAGCCGATCCAAAGGCATATAAGCGTTTGCCCGACTGTTGTAAAAAGCCGGAGGGAAACGAACCGTTGAAACACTGATTTATTTTGTAAGCAATCCTCGTTCAGTAGGTGGAGAAATCAAAATTGATCAACGGGCCATTCATGAGCACTGGTTCTTTGCTCCAAGTCTCGATCATGTTTCTGTGCCGGATCACGATGTATTGGTTCTGATTGATGAAGTCCGCAGGAAATACCGCCTGCGCATTTCCATCTGTATGCAGAATAGTTTTTACAATCGCATTGGTTGCATAAGGAAAGACATCATCGTGTAGTTCGACTGTAACTGTATCGCAGGCAGTTTCATCACTGCTTATTCCCAGATTAAAAAGTACGGCCTGCATTTGACCGATGCCAAGATAAAAGCCTTCGATAAACATTTTAACATTGAGTGTTAAAGAACTGCAATTATTAACAACGACCTCCGTTTTCTGACTCATCAGGCAGCCGGTTGTCAATTCCGCGGTGAGTGTATACGTTCCGGCAGTCAGCGGAGACGCAGGTATTGAAACATTTTGCGCGTTGGAAAAAAATCCACCCGGACCGGTCCACGAATATGAAATGGCAGCCACACTTGTTCCTGATAGCAGAATCACATCGCCGTCGCATACGGGACTGTTACTGGTAATTGTTATGTGCGCAAACATCTCACCGGATGGATCGGCAAAAGACGCCGACTGATAGCCGGCTATGCTTCTCGCAACGGGTGGACAGGGTAGTGGTGTTGTTCTGCCACCCGAACCTGTTGTTGGAATCTGTGCAACCAGGCTCTGGCAACAAGTAAATATTATTAACATGAAAATCCGTTTTGAAATTTTTTCGTACGGAATTTGTTTCGGAATTTTCATATGACTTAAAATATTTTTTTTCATTAGATTTTATTTTTATCCTATGAATAAATTATCCCAACCGCTTTCAATCATATGCGAATATTTTCTGCAATTATCTTTATCGTTCAAATCCCGGCTCTATCGGTGGCATCAGTCTCTCTTTTGCTTTCCTGTCTTCTTCCCTTTGTTTATCCAATTCGGCCTGTTTTTTCATTGCTTTAATGAATTCATCAATCGGATTTGGGCCCACTCTTCCACGCAGAAGCCACAGTATATATTGACCATATAATGGACCCAGGTCAGGTCCGGCAGGCGCAGGTGCCGGATCTTTCTTTTCTTTATCCGGTGACTTGCCTCCATCTGTTGACGGTGTTCCGGAACTCTTACCTTCACGAGCTTTTTCGGCCAGTTTTCCCAGGACTCCGCCTGGACCACCGGGATGATTTCCGCCGATTATTCCTCCAACACCTTTCTTAACTTCTTTTCCAAGCTGGCCAGCAGAAGGCGGACAGCCGGGTTGTGCGGGTTCTTTTTGCGGTTCATTTCCTTTTGGTTCAGGATATGATCCTGCAGGTGGTCTCACAGACGATCCACCATTTACTTTCGGCAGCTGTGGACTTGTTGGAGGTTTGGAAGGCTGTTCATCGCCTTTCTTTACCGGCGGCCGGGTGGCTCCGGGTGGAACAGGAGGTGGTGTTGGCTTGGGCCTTGGTGTTTCAGGCTCTTTTTTCTCCCCGGGAAGGTCTTCGAATTTTGAACCGGTCGGCACATCGGCTGTTTCTCCCGACTTAAGAATAATTGTTGCACCATCAGGCGTCGTAACCTTCGTGCCGTTTTTCCCTCCCGTAACAACTATTAGTCCGGTAGGATCAAACCAGTTTACCGGGTTATTTCCAACATAACTGTAGTGATTGCCGATGTTATAAATATCCGACCAGTTTCCATATGGATCCCGTTGAACAAACCTGCCCCATTCCGGCTTGTATGATCGTGCGCGGTTATTGTACATTCCGGTCTCAGTATCGTATTCCTTTCCCTCATACAAATAATTGTTTCCAATTACAGATCCAGGAATCAGTGTAAACGAACTGTTGTAGAAGGCCGGCTTGCCATAAGCATCATATTCATATTGCTCTGCTATATTTCCCGAATTGTCCGTCACTGCCGCAACAGAACCGTTTGCGTTGGAACTATAATAATAATCCAGACCGGCTCGCTGCATGGAAACTATGTCGTCCAGCCAGTTGCCATACACATATGTTGCTTTAACCACATTCAATGCATCACATTCTTCAATCACCCTTTCTCCTTCGAAGAAATAATTTGTTGTGCCGGATGGTGTGTTTTTCTGAATCCTTCTTCCCAAGGCATCATATTTATAAGAGGCAGTAAGCCCTCCATCAACAGAAAGTATCCTGTTTTCAAAATCATATGTATACGTATGCGATCCGTCACTAACCGCATTTCCGTTTGCATCGTATGTTGGGTTAATCACAGGACCCATATTAATGGCTGTATATTTGTTTACAGCGTCAGAAGTATATGATGTTATTGACAGGTTTTTAACGACTGATGTCCGGTTACCGGCGCCGTCGTAATTAAATTGAGTCTGGGTGTGTGGCAGTGGAATGTTCGATCCAAGTAAAACACCTTCTTTTAAATTCGTAAGCCTGTCATTGGAATCATATCCGAATTGTTGTGAATTATTCGTGTGATGTGCTTTTAATTCGTACTTCCTGTTTCCTTCGTTATCAATTTCGTAATTAAAATCCGCAACAATGGCTCCGGAACTATGCCTGAGTTTGGTCAGCCAGTCATTCGAACTATAAGAATATTCAGAGAGAATACCATTTTTCAAAGTACGCGTCAGGAGACGATCTGCCGGATCATAAGTGAATGCTGCCAGATCAATTCCGCTTTCTTTTACTGATGTCAGTCGCGTCCTGTAGTCGTAACTTTCTGCTATACTCCGGCCACCGGGATAAATCACATTTCGTTTATGATTCGGCGTGTCATAAATAAATGATGAAGTCCTGCCATTCAACGATTCTGAAGTCAACCTGCCGGCATTGTCGTAAGTGTAATTCACCACTGCATTATTATTTGTAGCGCTGATCAGTGAACCTTCGTTATCATAAGAATAAGAATTGTCATTCATGCCCGGATAGTTAATCGTAATCATCCTGTCCAGCGCGTCGTAAGCATACTGAGTTGTATTGCCATTATTATCGATTCTGGTAATCACGTTTCCGGACAGATCGTATGAATAATTGTTTGAAGTTCCATCTGCCATCGTTTCCACGATGAGCCTGTCATTATTATCATATGTATAAGCAGTACTGTTGCCATTGTCATCAGTGATGGAAATTGTATTCCCCATCGCATCGTATGCTATAGCAGTCTGGTCACCGGATGGAAGTGTAGTGGATACTAACCTGTCGAGCGGATCAAATGAAAAGTTCGTCGTATGCAGGTTTCTGTCTGTAGTTGAAATGACGTTACCCTGAGGATCATAAGCATTCGAACCGTTAAATCCACCGGGATCGGTGAATGAAATTTTCCGGTTCAGGGCATCATACGCATATGTTGTGGTATTGCCATTGCCGTCGCTTTCTGAAATCAGATTCGAATTTGCATCGTAAGAATATGTGGCAATGGTTCCTGATAAGTCTGTAGCCGAAGTCAAACGGTCAGCCGCATCATAGCTGTAAGTAATCACATTTCCCCATGGTGTTGTTGATGAAATAATTTTTCCAACCGCATCGTATGCAGTCGTGTACGTCTCGCCAGGAGGGTTAGAATGTGTTACTCTCCTGTTGAGAGCGTCATACGTATAGGTGGATGTATGTCCGTTCCGGTCGGTCAGACTTAAAAGGTTTCCGTGAGAATCGTATGTATAAACAGTCGAATGTCCCAGTGCATCCATACTTGCAATCTGCCTGTTCCTGTTGTTAAATGTAATTGTGGTGGAATTTCCTAATGCATCACTTCTTGAAATCTGATTGCCACCTGCATCGTAACCGTATGTTATCGTACCGATCGGCCGATGTATTTCGATTAACCTGTCCAAAGCATCATATACATACGAAGTTGTGTGGGCATTAGCGTCTGTTGTGGATATCCTGTTTCCATTGGGATCATAAACATGTGTTGTTATATTTCCCATCGCATCGGTTAGCTGTGTGAGCTGGTTCACTGCATCGTAAGAGTAAGAAGTAATAAATCCCCTTTTATTTCTGTAAGATACCAGGTTACCATTACCGTCATAAGAATACGATGAACTGAATCCTGCAGCGTCGGTTTCTGCCGTAAGCTGGTTATTCACATTATAGGTATAGGAAGTTGTATTTCCCAGTGCATCTGTTGCTGACAGAATATTACCTGCCTCATTGTACGAAAGAGAAGCGGTGCCTGATGGAGAGGTCGCCGTCAAAACCCTGTTCAAAGCATCGTATGTGTAAGTTACTGTATGACCCAGCGCATCTGAAATGGAAGTCATGTTACCACGGGCATCATAATTATAAGAAGTAGTATTTCCCAGAGCCCCTGTTATCTGTGTAAGTCGATTCAGCGGATCATAATTGTAAAAAGTCACATTACCGTTTTCATCTGTATGTGATTTCTGGTTGCTGACATTATCGTAGGAGTAAAGCTGAATAGATCCATCCGGAAATGTGATCATGGTTTTATCTCCGTGAACATTGTATTGATATTGTGTGAGGTTGCCATTTCCGTCAGTGAAGGAGATCATATTTCCGTTTAGATCATAGGCGAAGGATCTTGTGATTCCCAACGGGCTGTTAATCTGTAGCAGGTTGGCATTTGGATCGTAAGTGAAATTCGTCGTATTCCCGTTCTTATCAGTAATGCCGGTGATGGTGCTGTAAACCGGGTTGTTCGCATAGCCATCCACCCGTATACACGTTAGCGTATTTCCTAACGGATCGGTTTCCATTAAGAGATTTCCTTTCGCATCATAAGCATAGTTATATTGATTACCGTTTGCATCTGTCCTCTGGATGAGGTTATGCATCGGGTCATATGCATAGGTCTCATGAAAGTCACAGCATCCTCCGGTTTTTTCAACCAGGTCGCCGGAAGAATTGTATTTGAAAACGGTGTTTTGCTGAACACTGTTCACCAATTCCGTCACGGTTGTCGTTAGCAGTGCCGCATCATAGCTGATTCCAATGCTGTTTAGCGGAGAAATGATCTTCTCGACATTCTGGCAATTCTGGTAGAGAATAAAAAACTGGTTTGACTGTTGATCCCTGATTTCATCCATGTTATGCAAAACATCATACCCGTACTGGATGCTGTAGCCTGTTGGGTCCGTTACGGATATAAGGTCATTAGCCGGACTGTACTGGTATGTTATTATGCGTGGCGGAATTACATTTGCATCATTCACCTGGATGAGGTGTCCGTTTGAATACGTGAGGGAAACTATACGGCCGGAGGCATCGGTTATTGATGTGGCCAGCGAGTCAGTATAACCGATAAGTATTGAATTATCATTCATGTCAGCGACTTTCGTGAGACGATGATGAACTGCGTTTTCAAAGAAATATACCAGTCCTGTTGTACTGAAAAGTTTGAATTTACCCGGCTGATATTGAACCAGTGAATCGAAAATGCCTGCCGGCGGATGATACAAATTTCCGGCAGAGACTTTATAAACATCCTTTCTCCCATCCCCGTGCCTTACGATTACTTCGTTTCCGTGAGGTTTGCAAATCATCGAATACGTCATCGTCCAGCCCGGGCCATATCCGAGATCCAATGAAGTTGCTGCGCTGTTATACGAAAATGTAAGATCTGTCGAAGGGCCACGTCCGGGAATATACAAGTCGTTTCTCTGGTAGAATAAGCTTCCTGAAAAACTGTTCACCCGGATGCCGGCAGGACCTAAGATGTTATATTTATTTATGTTCTGCGCATAAAGGCTGGCAACGCTTGCGTATAAAAATAAAATGATTTGTGTGAAGAATATTTTCATGTCATCTTTTGATTTATGAAATAACAATTTCTTACTCTCAGACCGTAAAGGACTTTCACTGCCGGTAAAGGATTTCCTGAAAAATAATTATCCGGTAAAATATGATTCCGATAAGATATAAGTATGAAATGGAAAAGAGGCCTCTTCCGAAAAACTCTATATATGTCCTTCTTCATGCAATTCATCTTATAAATGAATTTACATGAAACTCCTGTCAGGTTAAATCAATAATCAAAATAGGCAATTATGAGTTTCATGTTTTGTGTATAAAAAAAGTGACCAGATAATTCGGGAAATGAAATATACAATTTATTTTCTTGTTTTAGAACAAGAGATTAATAAGAACCTTAATTTTTCAATAAAATGATAAAAAATGAAACAATGCAATTAGTCTTTAACCGAATAAACTTTCTCGCCATTCACATAGGTGGCCATGACCCTCGTCTTTGGAATATCGTTATCATCCACTTTCATGATGTCCTGGTCGAGGATAACGAAATCAGCATACTTGCCTTCTTCAAGCGAACCTTTTTCTTCCTCCTCAAAATTTGCATAAGCAGCGTTGATCGTCATCGCTTTCAGGGCGTCCTTTCGTTTGATTTTATTTTCCGCCTGAAAACCATCCTTCGGATATCCTTTCAGATCTTTTCTTACCACCGCTGCATAAAAGGTATAGATAGGATTAATATTTTCAACAGGGAAGTCAGTTCCGAATGCAATAATTCCATCACTCGCCTGTCGCAGGTCTTCATACGCATAGGAGTAAGACATTCGTTTTTTCCCCAACCGTTCCTCAGCCCAGTACATGTCGCTGGTGGCATGCGTCGGCTGAACGGATGGAATGACAGAATAATTATTTAATTTCTTTCTGTCATTCGGATCCATTACCTGGCAATGTTCGATACGCCATCTTCTGTGGTTTTCTGTCGAAAGGTGATCGGAATACACGTCCAGCACAACTTTATTTGCAGAATCGCCGATGGCATGTGTGCATAACTGGAAACCATTCTCCAGAGCCAGGTCTGCCAGTCGTTCGAGATGATTTGTCGTACACAGCATAAATCCATAGTGTCCTTTCTGATCCTCATATTCCTGTTTAAGACACGCTCCCCGCGAGCCCAAGGCTCCATCGGCATAAACCTTAATGGCATTCACATTCATCCGGTCGTTTTTAAATGGGCCGTGTTTCGTAAAATAGTCCAGCGTCTTTGGATCATCAGAAATCATGGCGTAAATGCGCATCTTAAGTTTCCCCTGGTTCTGCAAATTGACAAGCGTAAAAATCGAATCCTTACCCAATCCTGCATCATCGACGGTGGTTAGTCCCACGGCAAAACAATTCTCCTGGCCCTTCAGTAAAGCATCCTCTATCAGATCGTTGGTAAACTGCGGGATCTTTTTCTTTACCAGCTCCACGGCATTGTCGATAAGCAGCCCTGTAAGTTTACCGTCGTTTGCAATAATTTCCCCGCCTTCTATTTTTGTTTCAGGGTTTATTCCTGCCATAGACAAAGCAGTTGAATTGCATAAAGCCGCATGTCCGTCGATTCTCATTAGGAAAACCGGCTTGTCGGGGAACAGACTGTCCAGCCTTTCTTTAGTCGGCCACGATTTATCTTCCCAGTCATTCTGATCCCATCCACGGCCGAGTATCCAGCTGAATTTATTCGTGGAAGCGTATTCTTTTATTTTATCAATGCATTCATCAAAGGATGTGCTGCCATACAAGTCACATTTCAGCAGGTCGGTTGAGTAGCCGTAAAAATGACAATGAGCATCTATAAAACCGGGATATACTGCTGCACCTTTCAGGTCAATAATCTCATTAGCTTCGTAATCGCTGCGGATATCCTCATTCGAGCCGATTTCCTTAATCTTGCCGTTAATCACTACAAAAGCATCGACATCAGAAAAATTATTATCGACAACGTAAATTTTTCCGTTATAAAATAATTTATCAGCATGTCTTTTTCCACATGACGTCAGCAGTGTTGCTACAGATAAAGGAAAAATTAATAAATACGGTATTATTTTTTTAGTCATGAGTTTATAATTGCAGAATAGGAGTTACGAATTACGACATTAAAATATAAATTTCCCACATTCTCATTAACTGAATATTTTTTATCCGCAAACAATAATTTTTGAACCTGATTTCTAATTCGTTTTTGGTTAACTATCTTCGCTTAAAATAATTCATAATGGAAATTGCTGAATTAGAAAAATTAAAGTATCCAATCGGAAAATTTTCCGCGCCGCTGGAATATTCGCCAGAAGACATAGAGAAATGGATCAGGGAGATCGAGAATTTACCTGGCGATTGCCGTGCTGAACTGAAAGGATTTACCGAAGACATGCTTGATGAACCGTACCGTGAGGGCGGTTGGACTGCCCGGCAGGTTATACACCATATCGTTGACAGTCACATGAATGGATATATCCGCTTTAAATTGGCTCTTACCGAGGACCTTCCGACGATTCGTCCCTACAAGGAGAACCTATGGGCCGAATTGCCGGACAGCAGAAGGGCCTCGCCTGTAATTTCACTGAACCTGCTTGAGGCCCTTCATGTGCGTTGGACACTCGTTTTGAGAAATATGAAAGAAACAGAATTCAGCCGAAGCTTTTTTCATCCTGAAAGTAAGAAAGAATTCATGCTTCATACAGCTCTTGCATTGTATGTTTGGCATGGTCATCATCATCTCGAACATATTAGAATTGTAAAGCGTAAATTTGCCAAAAAATAATCCCGTACTGGTATTCAGACGCATTTGCTTTTGAACTGTCGATAATGTTATAATAAAGTTAAATACATACGGCCATCGGTTATTACAGAGAATACCACTAACTTTTGGCCGTTTTCAGAGTACAAATCCAATTCAAATAAATTAAAATGATACAAATGATTAAAGGCTGGGTTGCCAGGCAAAAAAAACTGCTGGTTATTCTCGCCATTGTTGGTGGATCTTTTATTTCGTTAAGTTTCGTCGAAGATTATTTTTTCGAAGTAAGTAAGAACCTTGACATATTCACTACCGTCTTCCGGGACGTAAATGTTTATTATGTCGACAGCCTCCAGCCGGGGGAACTGATGAAGAAAGGCATCGATGCCATGTTGCAATCGCTCGACCCATACACGGTTTATATTCCTGAGAGTGATATTGAAGATTACCGGATGACTCACATTTCTTCAGAGTATGGCGGGATCGGCGCTCTGGTTCATCAGAGAAACGGTGAAATTGAGATCAGCGACGTATACGAGGGTTTTCCTGCTCAAAAGGCCGACATAAGAGTGGGAGACAAGATCATTTCCGTGAATGGAAATTCCACGAGCAACCGCAGGGTCGACGACATCACCGAATTCATGAAGGGTCAAAAAGGCACTACCGTAAAGATAGTCCTGAAGCGCGAGGGTGTAATGCAGCCCCTGGAAAAAACCATCATTCGCGATGAAATAAAATTTAAAAACGTACCCTATTACGGTATGATCAACGAAACCACAGGCTATATCAAGCTGTCACAGTTTCTTGAAAACTCCGCTGACCAGGTGAAAGAGGCACTTGTTGCTCTCAAGCAAAACCCGAAACTGAAGGGAGTCATTTTCGATTTGCGTGGTAATGGCGGCGGACTGTTAAAGGAGTCGGTCGACATCGTCAATCTGTTCGTCGATAAAAACCAGAAAATCGTTTCCCAGAAAGGAAAAATCAGGGAGATGAACATCGATTATTTTGCGAGTAAGACTGCAATCGATCCGGATATTCCTCTTGCAGTGCTTGTCGATCGCGGATCTGCTTCTGCCTCAGAGATCGTCACTGGTGCGATGCAGGAACTGGACCGTGGGGTGATCATAGGGCAGCGTTCGTTTGGAAAGGGACTCGTTCAGCAAACTTATAATTTGTCATACAATACACTGCTCAAGGTCACCATCGCCAAATATTACACGCCGAGCGGGAGATGCATACAGGCGCTGGATTACACGCACCGGAATTCGGACGGAAGTGTTTACAAGGTTCCGGATTCTTTGATCAGCGAATTCAAGACAAAAAATGGCAGATCGGTTTTTGATGGTAGCGGTATTTTCCCTGACATCTACCTGGATCCGGATTATTACAGCAACATCTCCATGTCTCTGATGAGCAATTATG
The DNA here is from genome assembly GCA_964595205.1 of uncultured Flavobacteriales bacterium. Taxonomy (GTDB): domain Bacteria; phylum Bacteroidota; class Bacteroidia; order AKYH767-A; family 2013-40CM-41-45; genus JADKIH01. The sequence goes on from CAZQOQ010000001.1 coordinate 77,785, forward strand.
TATTTTATGATTTTGCAAACAAATATTATCGTGATCACGCATCAATTGCGGCTCCGAAAGATTTCACACTCACTGATGCTGAGTATAATGAATTTGTGGCTTTTGCTGAAGGAAGAAAATATACTTATACTGATAAGAGCGAAAGAAAATTACAGGAGTTGAAACATGCAGCAGAAAGGGATAAGCATTACGACGTAATACAGAATGAATTTACGCAACTGGAGAAGAAGATGCTCGAGAATAAAAAGAACGATCTGAAGAATCACCGTGATGAGATCAAATCTATTCTTGAAGGTGAAATAGTTTCCCGGTATTATTATCAGAAAGGCAGGCTCGAGGCAGGATTTAAATACGATCCTGAAGTAAAGAGAGCGGCTTCTATTTTAAATGATCAGCCGTTGTATACTTCAATTCTCAAGGGCGAGGGAGAATATAAGGTGATCGGAAAACCTGGTAGTCTGGTGCAGGCCAAAGCAAATGATGAGCGGGAAGATGACGAAGATTTTGATCACAACTAAATTATTTATTTGCAGGTGCTGTGACGTTCCTGCTTCAACGGGCCGGCTTTTAGCAGGATTATTTCAGAATTTTCAAATTCTTTTGTAGTTTACGGCCTTTCAAGAAAGAAAATATTATGGGTCGTATATTCGAAAAACGCAAACACAAGATGTTTGCCCGTTATGATAAAATGGCGAAGTCGTTCACCAAGATCGGTCGCGAAATCGCCATCGCAGTCCGCCTCGGAGGGCCGGATCCTGATTCCAACCCACGGCTTCGGGCGGCTATTCAGAATGGCAAAGGTCTTAATATGCCGAAGGACAGAATTGAAGGAGCCATTAAGAGGGCCTCGGAAAAATCTGAAGGGAACTTTGAAGAGTCTGTTTATGAAGGTTATGGCCCTCATGGGGTGGGAATTCTTGTTGAGACAACTACGAATAATCCCACTCGAACGGTTGCCAATATCAGGATGTATTTTAACCGGGGTAATGGAACACTGGGAAAGACCGGTTCTCTCGATTTCATGTTTCAGCGAAAAGGCGTATTCAGGATACCGAAAGATGCTAAAATAAATCCCGACGATCTCGAACTTGAACTCATCGATTTCGGACTTGAGAGTATGGAAATCGACGAAGAAGAGATTATCATCTACACCCGGTTCGAAGACTTTGGAAAGATGGCAAAGGCACTTGAAGATAAAAAAATAGAAGTGAAGAAGGTAGGCCTCGAGAGAATACCTACTACATTCGTCGAGCTCAGTGAAGAGCAGCAGGATGAGGTGTTACAACTCGTCGACAAGCTTGAAGAGGACGACGATGTACAGGCAGTTTATCACAACCTGAAATAAATTTTTCAGCCGGTGATGTTATCTATTTCACCTGCCATCATAAAATCCTTGTCAGTTACCCCTCCGGCATCATGTGTGTTAAACCTGATCGTTAATTTATTGTACACATTCGTCCATTCCGGGTGATGATTTTTCGATTCGCAGACAAAACTCACTCTCACCATGAAACTGATTGCCTCGCGAAAATCTTTGAAGATGAAATTTTTCCCGATTGAATTATTTTCGAAATACCATCCTTTAAGTGAAGCCAGCTTTTCCTGTGCGGTGATTGAATCGTAAAGTTTCATCTCGATGGGGATTAAGTTAACGTCAATGCTTATTTAACTTCGCCATAATTTCTGAAGAAAAACTATCGGCATAAACACCGAAAGCATTTACCAGCAAGCCCTTCAGATTATATTTTGCTGAGGAGATGGCAAATAAAACATTTTCATCACCCGGATCCGTATTTCCTTCAAACCTGTACACTTCATCGATCTCAAAATCTTCCGGGTGTATGTTAATTGCGTTTTCAACACAATAAATGCAATCGCTCTTGATATTAAAGTTGTAAGTATATCCGCGCTTCACAAGATCGTTTACTGCTTCGGAGAGTGTGTCGTATGATTTCATCGTAGTGTCAGCTATCGCATGAGGTACATCTTTCCCCAGCCTTTCTTGAAATACTTGTCAATGTCCGTTTCGCGATGCTCGATCTTGCTCCCATGCAAATCGGTGACAACATGATATAAATAAAGGCCGTTCGCAAGCTGATCTCCAAACTCGTCTTTTCCATCCCAGGCATAATCGGTGATGTTTCTTCCCACATGAATATTCCCAAGCTCATTCTGCATGATCTCGCGCACAATTTTCCCCGTCACTGTCATGATCTGGATCTTCATTCCTGTCGGAACCTCGTTTCCGGTCAATGTAAAAACAAAACGGGTAGAGGTGGAGAAAGGATTCGGGTAATTTAATACTTCCGTGATGGATGCCTTGTTTATCACCTCAAAGGAAATCCTGTAATTGTATTTTCCTGATTCATTGTTGCTCCTGTCAGTCGCTTCCACCTCGAGTATGTAAGTTCCATCAACATCAAACGTCGGATTCCAGTCGATGCGACAACTGTTCTTCGGTAAAACTGCCGGAGTAAATCTCATCGCCTGTCCGTAAATCACCTGGTTCCATTCGATGGGTATAGCGGTCGACGAGTTTGGCGGGGTCAGGTACACTTTAAATTTGGTTGTATCGTTTAATGCAAGGAACCGGTTCTCATCATGCAGTTGAACATTGATCTGCGGCTTGCCTGAAATTATATCACCGTTCAGGATGTGTACTCCGTCGAATGTAACATCGAGGATCGGATTAATTTTATCTCTCTCGATTGTGAACTTCACTTCAGCCAGGTTGTTGAAATGATATTTCTCCGGCTGATGAAACGATGAATCATAAGGATTGGCTTCTATCCAAAGGCTGTTTTCTCCTGCATACCCAAATGTGGAATCAATAACAAATGTGGCTGTAATGTACTGGTTCACTCTTAACGAATCGAGTTTGACTGACGGGAATAAATGTTTTATACGGTCACCGTCATAGAGATAAAAAGACACTCCTAAACTATCCATCGGCAATTCGCTGATGTTCTCGATTGCCATCGACAATTGAAGGGTGTCTCCTTCCTGTAAAGGATTGGCGTGAAATTCGAATGCACGATTCGGATTCACCGCACATTCAGGCACATCTTCATAATACACTCTCCAGTATTTCATCTGCGCCGGGGTACGAAGCGAATCATCCTGCACATACGACTGGAGTTTAATGTATGGATAACTGTTTGCAAAGATCCAGTTCAGCGTAGTATCTTTTCCTGATTCATACCGGATTCCCAGTGCCAGCGGATCCCATGCATTAGAAACCGCATTCAGTCCGTATACATTCAGAAAGACAATATCCTTGTATGGCTGGCTCTCGAATGGTACCTGATTCCAGTGCAGCGATTCCCAGCTGCGGGCAGGACCAATGATCTGTGTATTGATGTTTCCCCGATTCCACTTGCTTTGAAGTAATTCTGTGAATGAAATGGTGTCATTCGAATTAATTCCATGAAGTTCTTCCTGTGATCCGGCTAGATTCTTTCTTGAGAAATAAACAAAAGGTGTATTATCCTGAAGAGCTGCGGTATTAAAGCCAAGTCCGGTCAGCGTATTATAGAATGCCGGATCGGCTGCCGAATACGGATATGTAAACCATGAATAAATAATTATATAATTTCCCGAAGGCACACTGTTAATCATCGCCTGAAGGTCAGCCATGTCTCCCGGATTACCATAGCGGAAAATAAAATAGTTTTCGGGCCGCTGACGGCATGAACCCGTTCCCTGCGGATCGTCGCAAGTGCTTCCCGATGATAACGTGAATGTATTGATCTGCCCAAAGTTGTATTCACACGTACTCCACGGTTTGAGACTGATCGAATCAAGTACAGCCACCATAACAGCAGGAATAACATCGCATCCGTTATCTTCAACAGGCGAATTGTTCAGCCAATATCCCACTTCGTTGTACTCCGTCACCGATTGTGGATTTCCAAGCGTTGTGACACGAAGCGACTTGTTGTTGTTTACAAATTCAAATTTTCTTCCCAGCGTATCGTATCTCACATTTTCAAAGTTATCACCCTTGAATTGATGGAAATGTGACTGAGCCCATCCGGTCTTTCCCGGAATATACATGAACGAACTCTGCTGCCAGTGAAAATTTGTCGTGTCGAATTGAATGGAATCGTTCGCAACACGCCAGAAATATACTACGCTGTCCAGCAGGTTATACGCCGACGGACTCCAGCTTAAAACTCCACCGCTGTCCATGACGGTCGTGAATCTGTACATCGGACTATTCTGCATTCCGGGCGTGACATCTTTCAGGTTAAGATCGATGGTGTCGATTTCAAATTTATATCCTGCCATTCCAACCAGCGGATTTGCCGTACTTGCTTTTAAAGTAACCGTGTTAGACGGATGAATTGCAAGATCAGGAGGATAAACAGGAATGATGTCTCTTGAATAAATGAAGAAGTCGAGCGACGTGGTGTTATTAACGAAATTCTCAAATTCATCCACAGAGTCAGGCAAGTCAACCTCAACTTTGAGTTTGTTCACACCTGCGCCGGAGAAGCCGCCGGTATTAAGTTTCACTCTGAGCTCATTGGAATAAAAACAATGCCCGATTTTAAAATTATACACCGAATCAACGCCATTGGAAAACGTGTGAGTTACCCTGACCATAAAGGAATCCTGAACGGCCTTTCCATAATTCCTTATTGAGATCTCCACCGAAAATGTATCGAGATCGGTTGTGATGGTGGAAGGAGTGAAATGTACACTTGATTCATTGATTACATAATCCGGTTTCGAAAAAGAATTGAGTCTCAACGCCGGATCACCCTGCAACGACATCTCACTTGATACCTGTTGTTCGCCATCACCGCCGTTAACCTGTATCCGCTGGATGGAAGCTTTCATCATCTGTCCGATCGTTCCTCCGTAATCGTAATATGAAGCCTGTTCAAAGAAGGCACTCGAATATTCGAAGAGGTAATATGGATTTCCCAGTCCCACACTCGCAAGGAAGGCAATGGCTGCCTTTTCGGGTTCGAGTACAAATTTCTCGCTCACACTTTTTTGTGTGCTGTGAAAATCACCTGCAAAACAGGAATTGGCAACAACCACAGGATATCTTCCGCGATTGTTGTACTCAGAAGGTTCATCGGTACTTGCATCGAAACCGGATCCGCTGGCGTGACCGAAGAAAGTCATTACCGCAACGCCGGAATCGATTTGCGCCTGAAGCGTGTCCGAGAGATTGATCTGGATCGGGTCGTTATTGAATTTTAAATAAGTAGTTACTTCTCCGCCAAAGAGGCTGTCTTCCATGATGTTTTCGAAATGCGAGAGGTAACTGGCAAGTTCGGCCTGCTGTTGAATATCGTTCCCTCCGCCAAAATGCAGGATCTCTTTTTGCCACGGCTTCGGCGAACCGGTCTGCGCATCTTCATACTCAGTAACCTTCAACAGGTAATTATTTACATCCGACCCGCTTTGAGCACTCAGCCTGCCGATCGGAATCTTTGGTTCCCACTGCGAACCATCTATTCCCGCTGTAAGAAGTATGTCAGAGGACGGCACGCCATAGGACGGCACCATGCATGCCTCAAACAATGATTCAGACAACCGGAAATCTGCAGGACCGATGGATTTACCGATTATAAATAAATGCTGCGGCTGTGAAGGCCAGGTATTGATAATGTAATGCGCAAAGTTCTTAATGCTTAACGGATGCTTCTTGATTCCAAAAGCGAACTGATCATATAGTTCTTCGATATCAACTTGCAGGCAACGGTTAACATTAGGAGCATGCGAATTCCTGTAGTCCTTATAAATTTTCGCTTCATTCCATATTACTTTACTTGTGACGATAACATAGGCAGAATCCAATGCCAGTGTTCCGAAGTTGTTGAAGTACCCGGGGTTTGTAGTATTGTAGTTGATCTTGGAAACTATGGGAAACTGTATTGATGAAATTGAACTTACATAACACTCTTTCGGGTTGCTTCCGTTATCGTTCTCTATCAAAGCCTGGAAGACACTTCCGTTCTGAACTGCATCTATGCGCTTATGATTTGTAAGGTCATATAACAAAGGAGCTGAGCCGCCTCCGTTAAAATTAGTCATATCCATTCGTGTCTTGGACTGACCTGTTTCATCCGGAACAAATAATTTGAACGTACTTCTGCCTTCGAGGTCGTACGTGTGTGGATATTTTACTGACATCCAGTAAAACATGCTGTAATCTGCATCTGTAACAGGAGTTGTTACAGTAAGTTTGCAGATTGAAACCGAAGAAGTAAACAGGGCAGGAGAAACAGAAAAGACATGTCTCTTCAAAGCCTGGTTAAAATAAACGTCGGTGTAATTTATTCCCGGAAAAGTCACGCTGTGATTATGCGGCTTGTTATTTACGCCTCCTACACAAATGGTGATGTCCGCATTTGGCCCGTTGACATACACCTGGTCTGTTGGAACCGATAACGAAATCGGATAGTTGCCGCCAAAATAATTTCCGAAAATTGATCCCCATCCTTCGCTTTCGTTATAGTCAATGAACTCGCCTTTGCTGCCCCGGTTATAGCCGAATATCGTTGATGAATTTGGTGCGTCTCTTCCGTCAAGATATGATTCATTTATGAAATAGGATGCCGGTACGTAGGCAGGAAAATTTGTGTCGCTAACCGGTGTGAGTCTTTTCCCGTTCGTTGTGGGGTTGTAGGTGATAAAATATACTGACGTATCAGTGAACAGACTGTAATTCGGTGTCGGCTGCCACAACGAATCAAGATAAAGATCGTTGTCGACGGAGCCGTCGTTTTTCATTCCGTAAAATTCAATAAAATCATTCGGATCAAATGAACCGTCATTTTCTCCCTCAAGGTAAATGTATTGTTCGACTCCGTTATGAAACACCTGTATCTTTCTTGGATCAACACCAAAGGTTGAGAAGCCGGCCAGTACCAATGATTGCTGGTTGATGCGGTTGATTCCGTTTTGCCAGACTTTCACCTTGTAATACTCCTGGTTATAATTTATCCATGAATTATTAAAGGACTGTCCATATACACTGGAAAAAAATGAAACGAAAAGAATGACTGGTAAAATTTTTTTCATTCTGCAATGATTGGAGTAGAGAGGTTATTTGCTTTTATAGATATCCAGTTTCAGCGAGAACACGTTTGATAACAACTGATCCTGACCGATATTCGTCAGCGCGTAATCGATGGAGAGCCTGCCGAGTTTAATTCCAAGACCGAGATTCGGCTGAACGGTCTTGCTGGTGGTTCCATCCAGGTTTTTCACATTTTGAATATTCTGAATGCCTCCGCGAAGAAACACCAGGTTGCTATATCCGATTTCCAGTCCCATGTGCGGATCGACACTGACCGGGTCCGAAGCAATCAGCACATTCCTTTTTCCATCAAAGGTCATGTCCAGGTCAAGCTCAAACAAACCGGAAACTTTTTTCGAAAAATCGAATTTATATCCTCCGCCAAAGATGAGCTTGGGAAGTGTGATTTCTGTCGTATTCTTGGGTATCTCATTGCCTGTCTGCGTGAATGCCGTTTCCAGCAGTTCGGTATTATAACTCCAGGCATTGAAAGTGGAGGTGACATCCTTTGCCATCACACCAAGTTTCCAGTGATCGATGTTGTATTGTGCGCCAAGATCAAAGCCGAAGCCCCAGGCTTTTCCAAAGTCTCCGGCTTTTCGATGAATGATCTTTGCATTTCCGCCTAAGGTGAGGCCGTCGATCTTAGTATCTTTTGCGTAAGAAAAAATAAATGCATAGTCGGCTATCGAAAAAGACTTCACCTTTGAATAATCGATCGCACCGGAAGCGTCGATCAGCTCGAGCGTGTTAGGAATGTCGTCTGTGCCGAATCGAATGATTGAAAATCCGATGGTTCGTGTCGAATCGATATGTGTCGCAAGAGTTGCGTAATCGAACTTCGAAATTCCTGCGAAGAGTTCGGCGTGCATTGCAGCAACCTGCACGTTTCCCTGTATGTTTGTTAAGCCCGCAGGATTCCAGACTGCAGCCGTTGCATCGTCGACAGTACCTGCCACTGCGCCGGACATACCCATTGGTCTGCCTCCGACACCAATGGACAGGAATTCATTGCTGTATTTGGGCGCCTGGGCAAAAGCTGCGACTGAAAATGTGAGAAAAAACAGGAATGACAGTTGTTTTTTATTAATCATGGTCTTGGTGGTTGAATATGCTCGAAACGCACGATTCAACGATATATTGTTTGGTTAAAGAGGCAAAAGATGTTTGTAAAGTTAGCATTTTCAGGCCTGTACATTCTGCCGTAACAGGATTTTTCTACATGGTTTTCAACAATATTTTTATACAAATATTAACACCGAAAGATACCTGAAAGATGTATGAATATGGCCACTTCCTTTGCAGGTGACGGGAGAATTTTCAACATGCTTTTTTCGAATATCGTTTTAGTATTGGATTAAATTATTTGAAACTTATTTTACTTCGAGTGAAAATGTAGCGATTTTCTGTGATTATTTTGTTGTTAATTTGTCAAATGAAAAAACAAACTGATTTCTTTTGTATAGTGATTAAAAGCGAGGGTGAGGGTTACGTTTTTAAAGGTTAATTTTGAGAAAAATCTTACAGGAATATTTATATGAAACTGCATTTGCCTAATGCACTTACGTGTTGTAATCTTTTTAGCGGTTGCATTGCTGCAGTTATGATTTTCAGAAATCACCTGGAGTATGCTGCGTATTTTGTTTTCATCTCTGCATTTTTCGATTTGCTGGACGGCATGGCGGCAAGAAAAGTCTCTGCCGGCAGCGCTTTCGGAAAGGAATTGGATTCACTCGCCGATGTGGTAAGTTTCGGCTTCGTTCCGGGAGCTATGATGTTCAAATTGCTCCAGGTGTCGGAAATGAATGTATGGTTTCATTCCAATGCCGCTATACGCATTATCCAGTTTTTGCCCTTCGTCATTACCGTTTTTTCAGCTCTCCGCCTTGCAAAATTTAACATCGATACGAGGCAGAGCAATTCATTCATCGGCCTTCCGACTCCTGCATGCACGCTTTTCATCGTTTCTTTTCCATTAATTCTCAGTCAGCTCCCCGGTAAATTCGATCATATAATTCTAAACTTTTATTTCATTTTACTCACATCATTCCTGTTGTCGTTTTTACTCGTTGCCGAAATCCCATTGTTTTCGATGAAGTTTAAGTCGCTGCAAATGCGTGAAAATATATTTCAATACATCCTCCTCGTTATATCCCTCATCCTGTTCCCGATATTTTTATTCGCAGCCATACCGATGGTTATAATCTTATACATACTTTTGTCAGTGGTTCAGAACAATACTAAAGCAAACTCCAGATGAAATATATAGCCGAAATTGATGTAATGCCGCTCAAGGCTCTCCTCGACCCGCAGGGGAAAGCTGTATCGCACGGATTAACCAACATGGGTCTCTCCGAAATTGAAAATGTTCGCATCGGTAAGCACATTACGTTGGAAATAAATGCCGACTCAAAGGAAAATGCAAAAGAAAAAGTGGAAGAGGCATGCAAAAAATTACTTTCCAACCCCATCATGGAGAGTTTTCAGTTTGAACTTTTTGAAAATGCCGGGTGATTCCGTTTTGTCATCAATGATTCAGATACGGAATATTCTATCCGCCTCATCTGCGCAATTCAAAATTCTGTCCCAGGTAAACTTTTCTTACCTGTTCATCAGCCGCAAGCTCTTCTGCCGTACCTGATTTCAATATCCTGCCTTCAAAAAGTAAATAAGCACGGTCAACAATGGAAAGAGTTTCATGGACATTGTGATCTGTTATCAACACGCCGATATTCCGGTCCTTGAGATGAGAGACTATGGATTGAATGTCTTCAACAGCAATGGGGTCCACACCGGCAAAAGGTTCGTCGAGGAGAATAAATTTAGGATCCACTGCCAGCGCACGTGCGATTTCTGTTCTCCGGCGTTCGCCACCCGATAACAGGTCACCGCGGTTTTTTCGAATCCTTTGCAAGCCGAACTCATCAAGCAACGATTCGGTCTTTATGTTCTGTTCCTCCTTCGAGAGCCTGGTCATTTCAAGCACTGCACGGATGTTGTCTTCCACGCTAAGTTTCCTGAATACGCTTGCCTCCTGTGCAAGATAACCGATTCCCCGCTGTGCGCGTTTATACATGGGAAGACCGGTGATCTTCTCGCTGTCAAAATAAATCTCGCCCTCATTTGGCTTGATCAATCCCACGATCATGTAAAACGAAGTAGTTTTTCCCGCGCCATTCGGGCCGAGAAGTCCAACAATCTCACCCTGCGATACTGTTATAGAAACCCTGTCAACAACAGTGCGGTGTTTGTACTTCTTAATCAAATTCTCTGACCGTAAAATCATTTTTTATTCAACCGGTTAATCTTCCTGCTAATATAATTTAAATTGTTCCATAACAGCATGCATATTTTTCAGGTCATGCAGCCGCTTTGTTTTTTTCTTTCAGGACATACGCACTCACTAAAATGCTGATTTCATAAAGCACATAGAGAGGAATCGCTACCATCATCAGCGTCGTTGCATCGGAAGTAGGCGTAATGACTGCCGCAAGAATTAATATTACTATCACAGCATGCCGCCGGTAGGTGCGCATGAATAGCGGTGTCAGTATTCCTACTTTCGATAAGAAATACACTACAATCGGCAATTCGAATACGATTCCTGATATTAGGGTCATCGTCGTTACCGTTGAAATGAATGAATCAAGGGTGATCGTGTTTCTTACTGCCTCACTTACCTGGTAACTCCCCAGGAAATTTACCGTCATCGGAGTGATAACATAATAACCGAATAAAACACCCGTCAGGAACAGGAAGGATGTATAGAATACGATTCCTCTTGCATAATTTTTTTCCTTTTCGGAGAGGGCGGGTTTCACGAATCGCCAGATTTCCCAGACGACATAGGGAAAACTCACGACAAGTCCTGCTATAAAGGCAACCCACATGTGCGTCGTGAACTGCGCGCTGATGTCGGTGCTAATCAGGGTGAATGGAATCACTTTAATGCAAAGTTCTTCTCCCATATTCAGCTTTTGTCCGAGATTACATAATACCCTGTAAGTAAGAAACTCCGGATTTTTCGGTGCAAGAAGAACATCGTCAAATAGAAATTCCTTGAAGAAAAAAAGCACAACAGCCATGGTAACGGTAACGATTACCGCCCTGAATAAATGCCAGCGTAATGCCTCCAGGTGTCCCAGGAACGACATTTCCCCTGTTGAATTATTTTTATTTGAAGAAAAAAACATTTGCGGGCAAAGATAGAAATCTATTTCACCATTTGATTCCCAGAATAAATCTGATAAAAAGGGATCAAAGGAAATCAGGTTTTTATTAACGATGTAGCCGGATTCCGGAAACTGTCATTGGCAATACAGCGTTATTCTTTAGTGATGTATGAAAACTTTAATTTCAATTTCAGAAACCAGCTTTCAAAATAAGTGAAACTGAGCCAGCTGATTACAATACTGAAGAATAATGAGAGTGGAATTTCCAGGAACCACATTTGCCAGCCGTATTGATTCAAAGAAAATTTTCTCAGCAGGGTCAGGCAAAATAATATGCCGATTTCGTGCAGGCAATATAAGCCGTATGTGTATTTTCCAAGCCTTGAGATGATTTTCCAGTTTCCTATTTTAAAGAATGAATTCTGCGAATAATTCTGTTCAAGTATAATTAGTATGAACGTGCCCGCCATGATCACTCTTTTTAAAACGAGCATAACATCGTACTGAAAAATTTCATTCTTGAATACAATGAATACTATGGTAAGAACATAAGGAATTATTATAATGTACTTCGGCAGATTGATAATCTTATTTAAAAATGTCCTGCTTGTTAGTACCATGAAAGCACCTAATCCGCCGACAGCCATATCGGCAATAACGCCCAGCGTATGCACATCAATTGCTATTTTATGCATATATAGGATTCGAAATAAGGTCGATATAAAAATAATATTCATGAAAAGGTATTTGTAATATTTCGGTCTGACTACAAATAAAAGTAAAGGCCAGATAAGATAAAATTGTTCTTCGATCGCTACACTCCACAACACCGCAAGTACCGATGCATCAGGAATATGGTGCATCCGGTCGAAGTTATTGAGGAAGGTCGAACAAAGCAACGGATCAGCTGTTTCGTCAGGCACTAAGCCAAAATATAATTTCAAATAGGGGAATACCAAAAAGCCAAAAATTACCATCAGATAATACAATGGCCAGATTCTTAATATTCGTCTTATGTAAAACGACTTTACATCAATTTTGCCGGTGATTTCTTTCTCTTTAAGCAAAAGATATGAAATTAAAAAACCGCTTAGTACAAAGAAAAAACTTACACCGATATCTCCATCCGTGAACATGCGTACCTTGATAAATTTGTACCAGGTAGTCTCTTTTATTGCAACATTGTCGGCATTAAAGCTATGAGCAAAAAATACGATCAGAAAAGAAAAGAATCTTAACCCATCCAGATTTGGGAAAAATATTTTTTGTTTTTGCATTTCTGAATTGTGGGATATGAAATCTTTAAAACTCCTGTATGGCTGTCTTGTAATTTATAAATGGTGCAGAAAAATTCAGAATGACTATTGTGAGTGGAAAAATTTCATGAAGCTAAATGATACCCTCCCGGACCAGGTCGTGCAAATGAACCATACCGGCATATTTGCCTTTGTCAGTAATGATCAGCTGCGAGATGTTATGTTTCTTCATCAGGTCCAGTGCATCGACTGCCATGGTTTCTTTCGGGACAGTTTTTGGTTCGCGGTTCATGATGTCTTTGGCCTTCAACCCGTCGATGTTTTTTTTATTGAGAAGCATCCGTCGTACATCGCCGTCAGTAATTATCCCGGTGAGATTTCCGTTTTCAATAACCGCGGCCGCACCAAGTCGATTGGAAGAAATCTCGACAATTACCTTTACGATATTTTCGTCGGGCGCCACTTTCGGAGAGGCGTTATTCGGATAGATGTCTCTTACTTTTAAAAAAAGTTTTTTACCGAGTGAGCCTCCGGGATGATACTTTGCAAAGTCTTTTGCTGAAAATCCGCGATAGTCAAGCAGGCAGACAGCAAGCGCATCGCCCATGGCAAGCTGCGCCGTCGTACTCGTGGTAGGAGCGAGGTTGTTAGGGCATGCCTCGCGATCAACAGTCGTATTCAAAACATAATCGCTGTGAATGGCAAGATATGATCCGGTATTACCTACCAGGGCAATTAATTTATTGCCAAAACTCTTGAGCAGTGGTACGAGTATTTTTAATTCAGGTGTATCGCCGCTCTTGGATATGCAAATCACAGCATCATCCTTCTGAATGGTGCCTAAATCACCGTGAATGGCATCAGAAGCATGCATGAAAATAGATGGTGTTCCGGTTGAATTAAATGTGGCTACTAATTTTTGCCCGATTATGGCACTTTTACCGATGCCGGTTACAATTACTCTTCCCTTAATCTTTGAAATAAAATGTACGGTTTGTATAAAATCATCATTAATGTAACTCTTCAACTGGCTAACAGCTTCTGCTTCAATTTCAAGTGTGCTGACAGCCAGATTCTTTATATGAGATGAATTTTTCAATATGTTAAAATTATTTTGATAACTATTTCGTTTTTAATTGGAGTTTCAGCAAAAATATATATTTTTATTGCAGAAACTTTTCAGGAAACAAAGTTTAATTTAGTATATTACCCTTTAAATCAATTTATTGAATGTTAGTGGCAGAAAAACCTTTGAAGTCGTATTTGCAGAAGTACTTCGGCTTCGACAAATTCAAGGGAGAACAGGAAGCAATAATTCAATCCGTTTTAGCCGGAAGGGACACGTTTGTGATCATGCCTACGGGTGGTGGTAAATCGATGTGTTACCAGTTACCGGCTCTGATAATGGACGGAACGGCTGTTATCGTCTCCCCCCTGATTGCCTTGATGAAAAATCAGGTGGACGCAATGCGCGGTTTCAGTAATGAAGAGGGGGTGGCTCATTTTCTAAATTCATCCCTCAATAAGACCGAAATCAATGCAGTCAAATCTGATTTGCTTTCCGGCAAAACAAAATTACTCTACGTCGCTCCCGAATCACTTACCAAAGAGGAAAACATAGATTTTTTACGCACCGTCAACGTATCTTTCTTCGCTATCGACGAGGCACACTGTATTTCAGAATGGGGTCATGATTTTCGTCCCGAATACCGCCGCCTTCGTTCCATCATCGAAGCCATCGGTAAAGTTCCGATCATAGCTCTTACTGCAACCGCAACACCAAAGGTGCAGATGGACATACAGAAAAATCTCGGCATGATGGACGCAGATGTTTATAAGGCATCCTTCAACCGTGCTAATCTTTATTATGAAGTTCGTCCCAAAGTTGACGTCGCCAAAGAAATCATTCGATTCATCCGCAGTCACCAGGGTAAGTCGGGCATCGTATATTGTCTCAGTCGTAAAAAAGTAGAAGAAATTTCCTCCATTCTTGTCGTCAATGGAATTCGTGCTCTGCCTTATCATGCCGGACTCGAAGCCGCTGTCCGGGCGGAAACGCAGGATAAATTTCTGATGGAAGACATCGATGTAATTGTTGCTACCATTGCTTTCGGAATGGGAATCGATAAACCCGATGTTCGCTTCGTAATACATCATGATATACCAAAGAGTCTCGAAGGTTACTACCAGGAAACCGGTCGCGCAGGGCGGGATGGAAGAGAAGGTAAATGCATTACTTTCTATTCATATAAGGATATTGAAAAACTCGAGAAGTTCATGAAAGGCAAACCTGTGGCTGAACAGGAAGTCGGAAAACAATTATTGCTCGAGACGGTCGGATACGCCGAGACTTCAGTATGCAGGAGAAAAGTGTTGCTGAATTATTTCGGAGAAACATATGCCGAAGATAATTGCGGTGAATGTGATAACTGCAATCACCCAAAGAAGAGCTTCGACGGCAGAGAAGAAATCGCAACCATACTCGAAACTGTGATAGCCGTAAAAGAGAAGTTTGCAATGGACCATGTGGTGAATGTCATCACCGGAAAACTTGAAAACGCCGTGAAATTGCATCGTCACGATCAGCTGGAAATTTTTGGCGAAGGCGACAGTCACGATATAAAATTCTGGACAGCGATCGGTCGCCAGGCATTGCTGGCAGGACTTCTATCAAAAGATATTGAAACATACGGAACCCTCAGGGTTACCGAGCAGGGACATGCATTCCTGAAAAAGCCATATAAGATTATGGTCGTCGAGGACAAGGATTATGGAAATACCGAGAGCGACGACGACGACGACTTTTCTGGTGGTGCCTCGGCAGACCCGGAATTGTTTGCTGCTTTGAAGGACCTGCGTAAGAAGATTGCCAAGCAAAGAAATGTTCCGCCTTTCATCGTTTTCCAGGATCCTTCTCTGGAAGAGATGTCTATTCAGTATCCTACTACCATGGATGAACTGAAAAACATCACCGGTGTCGGAGCAGGTAAGGCAGTCAAATTTGGAAAACCATTCATAGACCTGATTGCAAAATATGTCGAGGAAAACGACATCGAACGCCCGATGGATCTGGTTGTAAAATCGATCGTCAACAAGAGTGTTCTGAAGGTTTATATCATTCAGAATATCGACAGGAAAATTTCCCTGAACGACATGTGCAAAGCGAAAGGCATTAAAATGTCTGACCTGCTTACTGAAATTGAAAGTATCGTAGCCTCCGGAACCCGCATTGATATCAGTTACTACATCAACGAGATTATCGATGAAGAAAGACAGGAAGAGGTTTTCGATTATTTCAAATCTGCCGAAACAGACTCCGCTGATGATGCCCTTAAAGCGCTGGGTGAGAACGACTATACCATTGAAGACATTCGCCTGATGAGGATAAAATTCATGTCTGAATTAGGTAACTAAGTTCAAGGTTTTTTTATTCTCTGGTTCTTGGTTCTCTGCACCATCCATATTTCCCTTGTAAAATCAATTCCTTGTGTCTAATTTTGCGCTGTAATTAAAAAATGGATTGAAATATGAAAGTAACCGTTGTAGGTGCCGGTAATGTAGGCGCAACTTGTGCAGATGTGATCGCACGAAGAGAGTTTGTTCACGAAGTGGTTTTATTGGATATCAAAGAAGGAACTGCAGAGGGTAAATCGCTCGATATCTGGCAGACCTCGCCAATAAATCAGTATGATACAAGAATGATCGGATCCACTAACGATTATTCGACCACTAAAAATTCAGATGTCGTGGTCATTACATCAGGTTTACCACGCAAACCAGGTATGAGCCGCGACGATTTAATTGCCACGAATGCAGGAATCGTTCGGTCAGTGACTGAAAACATTATTAAACAATCACCCAATACGATCATCATCGTAGTTTCGAATCCGCTTGATGTAATGACCTACTGTGCTTACCTCACTGCAAAGATTGATTCTTCAAGGGTTTTTGGTATGGCCGGAATTTTAGATACAGCCAGATACCGTGCTTTTTTGGCCGAGGCACTCAATATCTCTCCAAAGGACATACAGGCAGTTTTAATGGGTGGCCATGGAGATACAATGGTTCCGCTGCCACGATACACTACTGTTGCCGGAATTCCTGTTACCGAACTGATTTCTTCGGAAAAGCTCGATGCAATTGTTGAGAGAACAAAGAAGGGCGGGGGAGAGCTTGTAAACCTGATGGGCACTTCTGCATGGTATGCACCTGGAGCAGCTGCAGCGCAGATGGTGGAAGCAGTCATCAAAGATTCAAAAAGAATCTTCCCATGCTGTGCACTTCTAAATGGTCAGTATGGCATTAAGGATACTTACCTGGGTGTTCCTGTGAAACTCGGAAAGGAAGGCATCGAACAAATCATCGAGTTAAAATTAAACAAAGATGAAATGGCATTATTAAATGCTTCAGCCAAATCTGTGAAAGAGGTAATGAATGTGCTTGATAATATGCCTCAGCTTGTAACGAAATAATTGAAAACGATAATTATAAAAAGCATCCTTCCCCTGATGGATGCTTTTTTATTTTATGCTGAAACGGATTACGACCATACCGATTGACCTGGTGATCATCGAAGACGACGGTTCGCACCTGCTCGTAAAATCGAAGATCAACGGAAAAGTTGCGCGTTTGCTGATTGACACCGGGGCAAGTCGCTCGGTATTCGACATCGAACGGATCAAGCAGTTTGTGAGTGAAAAATCGTTTCCTGAACATGACAAATTATCAACGGGTTTAGGAACAAACAGCATGCCGACAAGTACCATAACCCTGAAGAGTTTAAAGATCGGAGATCTCGTTATAGAAAATTTTCCAGCGGTACTTCTGGATTTGCAACATGTAAATGGCACCTATACCACACTCGGACATTCTGCCATCGATGGAGTGATAGGGAATGATATTCTTGTTCGGTATCATGCTACAATTAATTATAAAAAGATGTTGCTCATGTTGGGAATGAAAGTAAAATTATAATTAGTGTACAGGGTTAAAGTTGTTCTCCAAGTTTAATTTTCTGATGACGTTTCCCAGTTTTAAGGGGTAATAACACCAGTACCATTTTGAATATTCAGATCCATCACAAGAAAATCAGTTCCGTCGATTTGTCCGTCGCCATTTAAATCTTCCGCAAGATATCCTCCATCGCCATTTTGTATGAGCGGCTCGACGATCAGGTAATCGCCGCCTTCCACACTTCCGTCACGATTAAGGTCTCCGGTATAAATTGCCCAATACAAGTTATCAGATGTTGGAGTCATATTGGAGAAAAACGCCTGCGAGCCGGCTGAACTGAAATTATATGTTGTATTACTGCTAAATATTACTGGTGCCGAACTCCACGTCTCTACACTATTATGATGACTTAACTTAATGTAATACGAATTACCAACAACTATTGTATTGCCAAAAGTTACAGTAACATTCCCATTCGTTTTTAAAATTCCTTTTACATGATCCACTTCCGTGAATGGTGAAATACTATTCATCAGATAAATTTCAATTGTATCAACGTCAGTCGGATCAGGAGATACACCTGTAATATTCATAAAGCCGGTGCCACCGACAGCCATCAAACCGCCACCCGAATAATATCCCTGGAGGAAAATATTTGAGTTAAATGTTATACCACATGATTGGATATGAAATACTCCGGTAGCAGAATCGCATCCATCCGTCGTACATGCATTGTTGTCGTC
Source organism: uncultured Flavobacteriales bacterium (assembly GCA_964595205.1). Classification (GTDB taxonomy): domain Bacteria; phylum Bacteroidota; class Bacteroidia; order AKYH767-A; family 2013-40CM-41-45; genus JADKIH01. The sequence continues at coordinate 95,951 of CAZQOQ010000001.1, forward strand.
CTCAATGGGATTCAAAATGTGTGTAGGGCCCGTGAGAGAATTACAACCATCCGTCGTACAAGCATTGTTGTCGTCTTCAATTGGATTTAGGATATGCGTAGGACCAGTGATTGAATTACAACCATCCATCGTACATACATTGTTGTCGTCCTCAATTGGATTTAGAATGTGTGTCGGACCGGTGAGAGAGTTACAACCATCTGTTGTACATACATTGTTGTCGTCCTCAATGGGATTCAAAATGTGCGTAGGACCGGTGAGAGAATTACAACCGTCAGTCGTACAAGCATTGTTGTCGTCTTCGATGGGATTCAAAATGTGTGTCGGACCGGTGAGAGAGTTACAACCGTCAGTCGTACATGCATTATTGTCGTCTTCGATGGGATTCAAAATGTGTGTCGGACCTGTGAGAGAGTTACAACCATCCGTCGTACATGCATTGTTGTCGTCTTCAATTGGATTTAAGATGTGCGTAGGACCAGTGATTGAATTACAACCGTCAGTCGTACAAGCATTGTTGTCGTCCTCAATGGGATTCAAAATGTGTGTCGGACCTGTAATGGAGTTACATCCATCAGTAGTACAAACATTCCCATCATCATTATTAATTGCAGTGTGAGTAACAACTCCGGTTGCCGAAACACATGCATCTGTTGTGCAGACATCATTGTCGTCAACGACATTTACCGTTAATGTGACGACCTGGGACGTATCTTTACCAGAAGCATTCGACCAGACAGCACGGTATTTTTTTCCATTATCAGATGCATTTGTTATGAAAGTCAATGTTCCATTTGTAGCACCGGTTGTATCGTTCCATGTTGAACCGTTATTAATACTAATCTGCCATTGAACGGTTGGAGCAGGAGTACCAGATGCAGCTGAAAAAAAAGAAACCGGTGAACCGGAACATTTAACCTGATCAACAGGTTCAGTTGTAACGATTGGTGGTACCGAACCGGATGCAGTAAAGGACCACACCGGTCCAGTCGTTGAAAATACTCCATCTGATACGACTACATACCAATCGTAAATTTCACCTTCCATAAGACCAGGCCATTGCAGGCATGAAGTTGCTCCCGGATTTACATTTGAATTTATTCCTAATAGTGTAAATGGTTCTGAAGAATCTAAATTAACCGGTAATGTAAATTGACTACTGGTTCCTGTAAAATAAGTGTTACTATAAGGAGAATATGTTTTTACACTCATTAAATTCTGATCCGGGTAAAAGGACATCAGTCTTAAATAACCATTTCCTCCATTGGTGTATCCGCTCTGGTAATCTGACATGAGTGTATAAACCGTATCGTTATTATAAACATCCATACGACGACCTTCGCCGGGAACATGTCCGGCGAGTATCAGGAAAAAATTAGGATTATCTTTTAGCTCGTCATATATTTTTTGTCCCGGACCCTGAAAGTTTCCCGGATTACCTGTACCTAAAATATTATGGCTGGAAACAATTGCCTTACGATTGCTGTATGTCTTCATGAGTGCATCAGCCCAATCCAAAACCGGTTGAAGGCTGGCGGTAGTTCCGTTTGCATAGTACTCAATGCTGATATTAATAAAATCGATACCGCCTCCTGAAAATAATTCATAATGGTTGTCGTTGTTCGATCCAAAATGTCCGCCATAATAATCTCTTCCGGTAAATCTCGATTCACCAAAGAATTGATTGTAATAATTTGTCAGTCCGTCAGGGTCACCAATTGTAGCCTGATCATGGTTACCAACACAAATGCCATATGGTACTCCATCAGCCGGAACATTCGGCGATTCGATAATTTTAAATGATGTATCTGCTCGTTGCCACTCAATCAGGTAAGCATCTCCGTTTTGAACACAATCACCCAGGTGAGAAACAAAAACAATATTACTGTCCGACTGATGATTTGCAATCCACTGTGTCTGTGCTTTGAAAATTCCATTGTGTCCTCCACCAGAACTATTTGTACCCTGCGGCTGCTCGGTGTAAAATTGAGTATCAGGCATACCGACAATGGTAAACTTGGCACCGGGAGTACTATTCCTTTGTCTGCCGTAAAATTTTACCTGTAGATTACCGGCATCAGGATCATTTACTGTTGCACAAATATTCGGACTTAATGAAGCAGTGCCATTATTAGGCGGAGAATTTAAGATTGGTATAGCAGGAGGATTTCCAACGCTGCTATTGAAAGGAGCTCCGGGGGTAACCCAGCTTGAACCATTTCCTATTATCGTTCCGTTAAAAGCTGTTCCGGCACTGCCGTTTACGACGGAACCACTTACATCATTCAATCCCCAGCGTCCGATGAGCCCGGCTTGAGGTGATGTGATTTGAGCATTGATAGTTGAAAGTATTTCTGTTAAAGTTCTGCCATAATTCCATACGCGCGATTCATCCAGGACTCCCTGGAACCTGCCCACTGCTGTGCCGGTGGAGTTAATCATAGCTCCAAGTGCTGCTGACTGTATGCTCGCTCCCTGGGGCCAAACCGAAGTGGAAAGATCAACAGTCCCCTCCAGCATTCCATCAAGGTAGATGCTGAATATGCCATTTTGAAATGTGGCTGCTGCATGATGCCAGACATTGTTAGATATGAAAGTTGTTCCTGTAAGTGGATGATTTAACCCGGGGTTTAAAGATCCTGTGCCTTCCTCAAAATCTGCCGCTATAGCATTTGTCGCAGAAGAAATTCCGAGTATATAATTTTCGTCCACATTGCTGGCTTCCGATTCAGGTGATCCTTTTGTTACGAGCGGTATGATATTGATTCCGCCTGTTCCGGTTGTATTTGCAGAACCTATTCCTGTTTTCTTAAACCAGGTTTCGACAGTAAAATTTTGTGTAGATAATCCCTGTGCCGGCCCAAAGAAAACGTATGCGCCGGAAGATCCAAGATCGAGCCCGTTCTCACCTTCCTGCAAAGTGGATGTACAAACCGGTCCGGCATACGCTGATACACCACCAATATTTATTGCCCGTACTCTGTAACAATATTGTTTGTTTGATTCAAGATTGATATCGCTGTACGCGACTGTATTTGCAGTTAATTCAGACAGTAGTGTATAATTCCCCGCAATTCCATTTGTTGAGCGTTCAATCTCAAAATCTGTTTCGTTATTTGAATTATCCGTCCAGCTCAGATTGATCCTGAAAGGTGAAACTGCTGTTGTGTTTAATAGAGTAGGAGCAACAGGTGCAGGAACATTCGAAACCAATGCAGGCGCACCTGTTACCCATGTTGGGCCATTTGTTAAAATACCTGGAGGACTTCCTCCGATTGTATTATTAGCAAGCGAACCAACGCCTTCGTTTAATCCCCACCTGGCAATAAGGTTTGAAGCAGATATTAATTCTGAATTCATAGTACTCTGGATTTCTGCCTGGGTTCGTTCAATATTCCAGATACGTGCTTCATCAATTATTCCGGCAAAATAACCAGCGGCAGTACCGGAAGAGTTCAGCGCCGAACCAAGAGCCGCATGTTGTATTCCGTCGCTTCTTGGTGTGAAGCTGCCAACCAGAAGCGTTGTTTCAAGATTGCCATTCAGGTATACTTTCCATGTAGATCCGTTATATGTTGCAGCTGCATGGTACCAGACATTGTTCGATAAAGCTGTTGTGCCTCTCACGGGATGATTCAATCCCGTAGCCATATCTTCAAAGTCAGCCGCAATCTTATTGGTTGCATTGTCGATGCCCAGCCAGTAATTCATATCTCTGTTACTGCCATCATCTTCATTGCGGCCTTTCGTTAAAATAGGAACCGCTGTATTTTCAATTCCACCTGTGCCGGTTGTTCCTAATGTTCCGGTACCTGTACGTTTAAACCAACATTCCAATGTAAACGTCTGGGATCCCAACGTAGATGTCGCCTGTCCAAACGTTACATATTGATTGGTTCCATTGAACTGCAATCCAGTCTGTGAAAAGGCATGAATGTTATTCAAAACAAAAATTAGAAATGTCAATACAAGACGAACAGTAGTTCGGCTGAAGTATTGTAAATATTTTTTCATGCTGCTTCAGGCTTAGTTAAGCAATTGGATGAATAATAACTTTACGAGTTTTATTATTTAATGATCGGTTTAAGCCTTATGAATAAAGGGTTTCGGGTATGATAAATCACAAAATATACGATTAATTCTTAATCATTTAAATTTTCTAGCGTGAACGACTTGAAAATCTTGGTGAAAAATGTGAATTATTTTTATTGAAACTTTATTAGGGTCACCGATAAGCTATCGTTCGAAAGCTGGAACACTCGAACTTCTGCCGTTCCCTGGCAGCTCACAAAATATTTTGATCCATCCGGTGAAAGCATGGCCTCATGTGGTTGTACCGCCGAACTCGTTGAAGGTACTTCTGGATTTGCAACATGTAAATGGCACCTATTCCACACTCGGACATTCAGCCATCGATGGAGTGATAGGGAATGATATTCTCGTTCGGTATCATGCTACAATTAATTATAAGAAAATGGTCCTTGTGCTGGGAATGAAATCCAAGGGACGGGATTCCATTCTTTCCTGAAAAAATTTTTTCCTTTTATCCGCATTTTATGGAAGTGGTCTCCATGCGTAAATCATTACTTTTTGATTTGCATGATAATAATTCAATTCCATGCTGTCCTCAGCAAAATAATGATTCTTTAATATTTCTTTTTTACTGTTTGAGAATTCGCTGTTTATTAAAAGCAAATCAAAAGATTTATTTTCAATTTTCTCCTTTACCATCATATCGTACCGGGAATTCTGTGTTTTAATTTTATTCGTGAAAGGGAAAAGTTTCCGGATTTTTTTCGACATTGTGCTGGATATTGAAAACTCCGTATAACCCGTGTTATAAGGAATTCCGCCATCCTCAATAATAAGAGCACTTACTTCTGCAGTGCTGAACACGTTTTTTGATGTTTTCAATAATTCATCTGCCTTTTGCCATTCTTTGTTGAAACCGGAAATTGTATTTTCCGGAATTAAAAATTTTTTCCCTGAAGTATAGAAATTTAATAAGATTAATACTATCAATATTGATTTTGAAAACCTTCCATGAAATTTAAAGACTATCATGATAAACGGAAAAGAAAGCAATTGATAATAGTAAGTCATGTATGCGCCGGTATTTCCGCCTAACCTGAAAACCAGGGCAGAGAGAAGTGTCGCAAAAAGAAAAACATAAGGATTCAGATGAAAATTAACCAGACCTTTATTCCAGTCAGTAATATATCTGAGCCTGTTAAAATATGAACTAAATAGACTCCTGAAATTATTTTTATATTTCCTGAAGAGTTCATGAGTTCTTTTTGATGTTATTAGAATGGCAAGAGATATTATAAGAATCAGAGTAAGTCCCGAATTTGTAAATAGGAAAACATTCAGTTGGTGGAGCGCAAAATGAAAATCATTGTTTGAAACTACCACATGCGTAAGTATTGTATCGAATAAGTAGCATTCGAAATATTTGTCGAAAATAAATAATGAAAGAATCAACAGGGAAACAAATGCAGTCAGGAAAATGCTTGCTCTCTTAATGGATACAAAGATGAGAACGTAAATGATGACAAAGAAGTAACCAATAATAAAGTATTGTTTCGTATAGAAAGCAATAAGCGAAAATATTAGCCCGGTTAATAGAGAAGAATTACTGAACCTGTACCAGACCGGCCATAAAATGCTGATAAAGAAAAATGCCATTGCCAGCGAATCCGGCCTGCATAAAGGTGTAACGAAAAATAATAAGTTTGAATATAAAATCAACACCCCGGAAAAACTCATCCAAAGATCGATTTTCTCCTTTCTGAAAGCAATGAATGACAAAACCAGTACAAAATATATTGATATTGCAGCGAGCAGACGCGGCGAGAACAAGTTAACTCCAAAAAGAACAGAAATCTTTTGAGCAAAGTAAGGAAAGACTAACCCATACGGATTATTAAAGATAGGTTGATTTGATATGTCGTACAGATTGATTTTTTCAGAAATTGCTTTGATAGCTAATAGATCGCCTCCTTCCCGTATCTCGAGGGGAAATGGAAAAGTTACTAACCGGAAATGATACAAAACCAGAATGGCAAAAAAACACACCAATGCAGCTTTTAGCGCAAGGAGTAATATGTTTTCGATTATTAAATTCCTGTTATTTGAAATAGGTATTTTCGAAAAGGGCATACTTGAAATTTGACAACAATCTTACGACAGATAACGCTATATACCAAACATATTAATTTTAAATTGCGTTTGCCGTTATATTATCCTGAAGCAATTCATGTTTATCGTATAATTTATAAAAACTAAATTACAGAATCGCCCTATTTCCTGATCGAAACAAAGTAAGGAAACGACAAAAGTTCATTCTTATACTGGAAAGTACTTCCATCGGAAAGAGTTTTAGTATACAATTGAAAGTTATGATAGTTGAAAATAGTAAGGTTACCATTCCTTCCGCCGCACGACGAAACATGATGTGGTGCCGAACCGTTAGGATCGTAATTAAGATTAGCAACGTATACAAGTCCATCCTCATCGTCCACTGCAATGCCATGTGGCTGATAACCTGAATATACAGTAGTAACCACACTCAGGTTATTATAGTTAATAACATACACCATTCCTCTCTGAGTCGAACTCACCACTTCTTCAGTACATGTTAAAAAAACGTACGGATGAACCTCAGAAAAGCTGAACTCCTGTGGCTTGGTTCCTACCGGAATAACCGCCAGCAGACTGTCATTTGAAAGTTGAAATACACGTACCTCGGCAATTCCCTGGCAACTCACAAAATATTTTGTGCCGTCAGGTGATAAATTCGCTTCGTGTGGCTGTACGGAGGAACTGGTTGAGGGCAATTGTCCGGGCAACAGCGAGATCATCTCGTCATCATAAAATCCAGTTGTAAGATCAATCTTGTAAATGAAATTTCCATTCTGGCAGGTTAGATAAAGAAAATTGCCATCGGGTGTTATAAATCCTCCATGCGGCGTTGAATGAGTCAGCATCAGGTCATTCGTCATGTTGTCAAGATTCACGATGCGGGTAGCTCCGTCAAGGGCATTTACAAAGCCTTTCTTTCCATCAGGTGTAAAAATTATTGTATTCCAGTTGTGCGTGATATTGTCAATGGTCAAAGTCGCAACCAATGCATCATCAGAAGTTCTGAACTTCTGAAGAACATTCCCTGAATAAAACACTACATACCAAAAATCACCGTCATTCGATACTCGCACCTGGTGAGGAGCCTCAATGCTGCCTGGAACCACTCCCACATCCACATACCTCATGATGTTTTTACTCGCTGCATCAATCACTGCCACTTTATCACAACCCTGCATGCATACATAAATTTTCTTCCTCGACGGGTCATCTGAATATTTAATGAAACCATCCTTATCAGGCGCGCCCGAAGCTATCCAGTTAACAAGTGTCTGGTATTCTGCATCACTTAAATGCGACTCTAAATAAGGCATGGTTGGAATTAATACCGGACCTCTGAGCGTATCCGTATTAACGGAATAGAGAAGGTAGCTGTAATCAACTGAATATGGAATAACGCTGGTGCCATTCCTTCCTCCCTCAAACATAAGTTCCCATGTACTGAAATCGAGTCCTCCGCTTGTACTCCTGCTTAACGGGGTGTGGCATCCTTCCGTAGCACATTTATTTACCAGTATCTTCGATACCTCTTCCGGATATCCTGTATCAGGATGGGTTTCAACTTTCTCATGCTTACATGAAAACAGCGAAACAAATAAAATGAAGGCAACTATTTTATTCATATCGTTTATTCACTGACGATTATGGTAATCTTCGCCTGGTTGTCGGTGAGATGAGTATTGTCAAGAACCACTGCCGCATAGCCCGCTACATTGTCGCCCCATATGTTGTCGAACCCCGCTGCGTACACAAAATAGTTGCCCGGGTATAAATTCTCGAATGTATATTTTCCATAGCTGTCTGCAACTCCGCTATATTCATAAACTGATGTATCATTACCAGGAAATTCAGTTGCGTTTCTTTTAAGATATATCATAATTCCATAAACATCCCAGGTATGATGTACTGCATGTGCTTCCAGACTAATGCTACCCTTCACAATCGGGCCGCTCCCTGACGGGCCATCATCTTTTTTACAGGAATTAATGATAAGCACAACAAGTGAAATCAAAATGATTGCAATGTGTTTCTTATAAATGGTCACGCGGATTGAATTCTTATATGCCTCTCATGGATATATGTTACGAAAGGCTGAATGATTTTCAGTAAGCTTTTTTCTTTATATTACAACAAAATTAAACAATTATGGCTGTCATTACCATGATATTTGTTTTTTGGCCTATTATTATAACCCCGGGATTACAATATTCAATTGTAAGTTAAATGTTTCAATATTACGCCCTTTTCAAACCTTATGGAATGCTATCCCAATTCACTTCGGAGGGCAAACACAGGACATTGGCCGATATTGATTTTAAATTCCCAAAGGATGTTTATCCCGTAGGAAGACTCGATGCCGACAGCGAGGGCATCATTTTACTCACTAACGATAAAAGAGTAAATTCCAGACTTCTTGAGCCTTCCAACAAACACAAAAGAAAATACGTTGTCCAGGTAGAGGGTGTGGTTACTGAAGAGGCTATTTCTACATTGGAAAAGGGTATACGCCTCAACGACAAAGGAAATATCTACCATACTCTTCCTGCGAGGGCCGCAATCATTGATGAGCCTTCCTTGCCGGAAAGAATTCCCCCGGTGCGATTCCGGAAAAATATTCCAACCAGCTGGCTGGAGATTGTTATTCATGAGGGAAAAAACAGGCAGGTCAGAAAAATGACAGCAGCCGTTGGCTTCCCAACTCTCAGGCTCATACGGACGGAAATCGAAGATTTAACGATGGTGAAATTGGAAAATGAACGGGTGGAAGAGATTGATAAATCATCGTTTTATTCTCGCCTGAATTTGAAACTATGAGTTAACTTCTTTTTGTAAATTGTCTTATTATAAAGAGCAGTTTGGTATTTGCTACGTTGTAAAATTCAACTTTAAAACATTATTTTTGTCATAATCAATTCCCCATTATGAGATTAAAAACAACAGCTGTATCGTATTTATTTTTACTTTTTTTTCATATTACCTCTGCTGAAGAACCCGGAAACAACCTGTCCAGGTTCGAAAAGTGCGGCATTTCCCGCTATCTGGAATTTAAAATTGCAGGGGACCCTGGTTTAAAACAGCGTATGATCGATGACGAACAACGACTTCAGCTTTCATTGAACCAATCGAATGTAAGCAGGTCAATCAATACGGTTTATACAATTCCAGTGGTTGTACATGTAATCTATAATCCGAATCAATTAAATATTTCTGATGCTCAGATTCAGTCGCAGATTGATGTATTGAACGAAGATTTTAGCAGAACAAATGCTAACGCTTCAAATACTCCTCTTCCCTTTGCGAGTATAGCTTCAGCAACTAATTTTCAGTTTTGCCTCGCCAAACGTGACCCAAACGGCGCATTAACCACCGGTATCGAGCGCAGGCAGACTTCAATCCAGGCATTTGGTCCCGATGACCAGATGAAATTTTATACCAGCGGCGGACTCGATGCCTGGGATGTGGATAAGTATCTGAATATCTGGGTTTGCAATCTGCAGGACAGAATCCTTGGCTATGGCGATATACCGACCTCCATGCACACAAATACCTTTGGAGCGGTTGTAAAGGATAGCGCTTTCGGAAGAATCGGAACTGTCATTCATCCATACAATCTGGGACGGACGTGTACGCATGAGATCTCTCACTGCTTAGACCTGTATCATGTCTGGGGTGATGCCGATTCATGCATGGGAACGGATTTCGTAAGTGACACTCCTAATCAGTTGGAGCCGACTTACGGTTGTCATGGCTTTCCTTATGCTGATTATTGTACACCCACCTATCCGGGTACTATGTTTATGAATTACATGGATTACAGCGATGATAATTGCATGAATATGTTTACTGCAGGACAGGCGGCAAGGATGATTAATTCAATCAACATGTACTATCCTTTGCTATTGTCTTCTACTGCCTGCATGACCGATGGCCTGGATGATCTGCCTGGTTCTGATTTCAGCATCTATCCTAATCCATGTTCCGGTATTCTAAATCTTGATTTTTTCACTTCAGTGAGATTTGCCTCCGGAGTAAACCTCCGTATTACTGATGCATTGGGAAAAACCGTCATGGAGCATTCCATTGAAAGCATGGACAACCACATCCACCAGATCGACCTGCGATTTTTGCCGGATGGCATTTATTTCCTGACGGCATACAATGATAAATTTAAGCGAACAGAACGATTGGCTTTGTCAGGAAATTAAAAGTTACAATGTTTGATTGTCCGTGTGAATATCACTGATGAAACCGGGCAATTTTTGATTCACATTTGCGGATAAACCGAGAAACAGCTGTAAAGCATCTTTTTTCTCTTCATTAAAATTATAGTCAATATTATTTCTGAGATAATTCCTGATCACATCTGTCGAAAAATGCTGTGAAGTTTCTTTTTCAGCTATGAGATCTATTTTCTCCAAACCGGATTTCAGCGCTGTGTTAAAATCAGATATAAAAGCATCATCATATTTCTTCATACTTACCCAGCAGGCAAATACAAATGACATTCCCGTATATTTTTTCCATTCCGAAGCGAGATCGTACACATATCTGAAATCGTTTTTCATAATCAACGCACGATCGCCAATTACGACACCCGCTGTTTCACCGGAAATGTTTTTTTCAAATTCTGCTTCGGTCGATTTCCATTCGGGCGCAATCTTCCAGAAATTTGCTGCCAGAACCCGGGTAAGTTTTACGGATGTCCTCGACTGATAATCGAGAAGAACCGTTTTTATTTTTTTTAAAGGAACATCACTAAGCAGTAAAACGGAATCCACTTCTCCATCAGCACCGATACAGAAATTGCTGATGATTGAATGATTTGGCAGGTCAGGTAAGACAGCCACCGGCACAAGTCCGATATCTGCTTTTCCCGTCAGTAATTTCCCTGCACAAACCGATGGTATGTCCTCATGAATTTCTACCGGAAGATTAAAAGCATAATCTTTTAAACCGTAAATAAATGGCTTACTGTTCAGGTAAGAGACAACAGAAATACGGACAGGATAATGATCCATTTTAAATTTCCACTTCAATCAATTCTTCGACCTTCTTCGGCTTCACGCCCGGGTCCGTCTTTTGCTTCTTGATTTTTTTCACGCCGTTTTTCATACGCTCGCTGATCAGGTACATCACAGGCACCATAATGAGCGTAAGGAATGTCGCAAAACCAAGTCCGAATATCATCGTCCAGGAAAGCGGACCCCAGAACGCTGTATTATCACCACCAAAGTATATGTGAGGATTGAACTCGCTGAAGAGTTTCGAGAAATCGATATTCAATCCGAAAGCGAGAGGTATCAACCCGAGAATCGTTGCAGAAGCAGTGAGAATAACCGGTGTCATTCGGGTCTTGCCTGCTTCTACGATTGCATCGAATATAGGAACTCCCTTTGCCCGCAGCAGGTCGGTGAACTCGACGAGTAAAATTCCATTTCGCACAACAATCCCTGCAAGTGCAATGATTCCAACACCGCTCATGACGATCGAAAACTCCATCTTAAAAATTGAGAAACCGATAAACACCCCGATGATACTGAACAGGATTTCGGTAAGTATGATGAGTGGCTTGCTGATGGAATTAAATTGTAAAACCAGGATGAGTATGATAAGCAGGAGGGAGGCCATCATCGCCCAGCCCAGGAAGGCAGATGTTTCTGCCTGCTCTTCCTGCGATCCTGTCATCTTAACGGTCACCGATTCCGGAACCGGAAAATTCTGAATCGCGCTTTGTACATCCTGCACAACTGCATTCTCATTATAACCGGTCAGCACGTTTGATGCAATCGTAACAACACGCTTCTGGTTTTTACGCTTGATCACCCCATAAGTATCAGAGTATTTAACTTCCGCAAATGACGACAAAGGCACATTCCTGACTTTTCCACCCATGGCCATGTCTCTGTAAAGTATCTTAAGGTTACGCAGCATGTCCACGTTGTAACGCTGGTCGTCCTGATATTTTATAACGATATTATAGTCGTCGTTTACATCACGGTATTTGGAAATATCTGTTCCCAATACCCCAAGGAAAATTTCATTGCCAATTGTATAGGTAGATATTCCTTCACGGTTTGCCCTCTCACGGTCGATGTTGAATACAATCTGCGGTTTCTGGTCCTGCAGGTCGCTGCGTAGTTCTTCCACACCTTCGATCTTTAACGAATCAAGATATCTCTTCAATGATTTACTTACCGTTACCAGTTCATCGTAATTATCGCCGGAAATTTCTATGTTGACCGGCTTACCCACCGGCGGTCCGCCCTGTTCCTGCGCAACGCTGATCTCCGCCCCTGCGATTCCCTTTACGGCTTCACGGATTTTACCCAGGTATTGAGAAGTCGATTCTCCATTTCTCTTACCGTATTCCACGAAAGCCACACTAACCTTGCTTTTATTCGGATAACTTCCCTGGTCTTCATCCTGAGGATCCGTTACCCCCACCGTCACGTTCGATATCACCGATTTCACGATCTTATTCGGCCAGTTGATTGCACTGTAAACTCTTTCTTCCACAACCTTCGTTACGGAATCAGTATAGCTCTGATCAGTACCAACAGGGAGATTTGTATACACATAAATGAAATTCGGATCAGCGGTAGGGAAGAAGCTCACCCCGCCATTTCTTACCATTAAAAAACCAATTGATAAAAAGAATAACAGTACGACGCTTATCATCATCGTCCAGGGGCGATGAAGACACCAAACCAGGAACAATCGGTATTTATTCTGAAATCGCGGCCAGCTCTTTTCCTGGAAATTCTTTATCACGTTCTTCAGCCAGTAATGGTTAATCAGATAGAAGATCAGCATCAATACTCCGAAGTTTCCTGTGCCAAAATCGATCATGTAACCAAGTATTATCGCAAGTCCGAAAAACACCAGCGATCTCTTCAGATTCTTTCTCGCCTGTTTTTCCTTATCAGTATCATCATGCGGCTTCATGAAAGTGACTGCAAAAACAGGATTGATGATATATGCCACCAGCAACGACGCTGTAAGAGTAACTATCAGCGTAACCGGCAGGAAAAACATGAACTTTCCAATCACGCCTTTCCAGAAGAGCAGTGGAACAAACGGAGCGAGTGTTGTCAATGTACCTGATAAAACCGGCAGAAAGACTTCTCCCGCAGCCATTTTAGCCGCCTCCGAAATTTTTCTCTTGCCGTTAGCAAAGAGGCGGTGTGTGTTTTCGATTACGACAATGGCATCGTCGACAACAATTCCAAGGGCAAGGAGGAATGAAAAGAGAACGATCATGTTCAGTGTAAATCCGATCGTGGGCATTATAATAAATGCAAGACACATGGATAACGGAACTGAAAGAGCCACAAAGAATGCATTAGTTGTACCCATGAAAAACATAAGTACTACAAGGACTAAAACAAATCCGATGATGATCGTATTTATCAGGTCATGGAGCGTCATCCTGGTCTGCTCACTCTGATCGCCGGTGAGCGTCACCTTCACATCTTTCGGCCAGGAATTTTTCTGAAGATCGTTTACTAGCGCAACGATCTTATCAGAAGCCTCGATCAGGTTCTCGCCTTTCCGTTTGATGATATTCAATGTGATTACATTCTTCTTGTCGAGACGCGCATAACTCTCCTGTTCTTTATAGCTGTCGACCACTTCAGCAATGTTTTTCAGGTAAACCGGGCTGCCATAAATCGAATTGATGTTCAGGTTACCCAGCTGCTGTGCATCCTTGAATTCTCCGCTTACGCTGAGAGATCTCCGGATGCCATTCATATTCACCGAACCGCCGGGTATGGTAATATTTTCACTCTGCACAGCACGGGCAATATCCGTCATGGAAAGCCCGGAAGCCTGCATCTTGAGCATGTCCACATTAATCTGGATTTCCCTCTCAAGCGCGCCGATGATCTCCACTTTTTTGATTTCCTTTAAACTCTCGAGGCGCTCCTTCGCATCGTCGGCATATTTTTTCAGCTTGTTCAGGTCGTAATCACCGCTGATATTTACCTGCATTACCGGAAGATCGGCAAAATTAATGTCGATGATCTCCGGATCATTCTTCAGATCTTTCGGCAGATCGGTCTTCGCACGATCAACGGCATCTTTAACTTTCTGTTTGGCTACGTCAATGTTCATGTCAGAGTTGAACTCGACAATCACGTTGCAATAATCCTGGAGGGAGTTACTCTTTATCTTCTTGACTCCTGCAATGCTCTTACATTCTTTTTCAATGGGCCTCACAATCAGGTTCTCCATATCTTTTGGAGATGTTCCCGGGTAAATAACACTTACATAAATGTTCGGCAATGATATATCAGGAAAGTTCTCCTTCGGAAGACCCTTGTAGGCCATAATTCCCGCTATGGAAAGCATAACCGTAATTGCAAAGATTGCAACGCGGTTATTAATTGACCACGTAGATGGTTTAAACTCCTTATATTTTTCCTCCATAAATTTTTTTTTAAATAATAATCAGAAACAAATTTTTTAAAGTTTGATCACGTCGCCGTCGATCACATTCTGAAATCCGTTTGTAATTATCTTATCTCCTGGTTCCAGCCCTTTTTTAATTTCAGACATCCCATTGTAATTGATTCCGGATTCTACCGTTTTTCTCTTTGCAATTAATTTACCGCCTTGTTCCGTGGCCGCATATACGAATTCGCCATCCGTCGATTTCTGGATTGCATTGATAGGAAGCACGTAGGCCGACGGGTTTGTATAATCGACGATCTTCATTACAACCACCATGTTCGGATGGAAATCCTGGTTCTTATCAGGAAGATGAACCTCAACATTGAAAGTCCTGTTCAAAGGATCGATCCTGCTTCCCGAATAATCGATCTTTGTTTTTACCTCTTTATTCTGATCAGGAAAGTACAGTACAACCTCATTACCTTTTTTTACATTGCTTATGAAAGATTCTGCGATTTCACCGACTACCTTCAGTGCAGAAAGATTTACCACCCTAATTGCCGGAAAACCGGGTGAAACCGTTTGCCCGATTTTTATTTCAACGTTATCCACTGTGCCGTTGATCGGCGATTTAATCCGCGTCATCGCCAGCTGTTCTTTCATTGTTCCCATCCTGCTTTCGAGGGATTCCTTATTGGTTTTTGCCTGGAGGTATTGCACTTCCGTACCTATATTCTGATCCCATAAATTCTTCTGTCTTGTATATAATTGTACCGCAAGGTCAAGCTGGCTCTGTAATTCTATAATTCCCTGTTTTACCAGTTTGTCATCGATCACCGCAAGTATTTGTCCTTTGCTCACTTTATCGCCGGCCTTGACGTTGATCGATGTTACCGTACCGGATGTTTCCGGACTGAGTAACACATCTTCGTCACCTTCAACTTTAGCCTGCACTTCGATGAAATGACTGAATGGCTGTGGCTTGATTTCAGTAATGCCAACGAGCTTGGATTTTACTTCGTTGGTATCGGATAATGAAATCTCGGCTTCAAGCTTGTTTATCTTTTCTTTAAGGGCAGCCTGTTCTTTCTTTAATTTTTCAAGCTGTGCTTTCTTATCAGACCCTTTGTCAGAATCAGAACATGCCGTAAAAATGACTATGGATAAAAAGAATATTAATTTTTTCATTGGGTATATGGGTGTTTTTGTTTTTAGTATTTGAATTTACCTAAAGCCTTATCGAGTTCTATCTTGGCAAGTAAGGCATTATACAGTGCATTAAAATAATTTACCTGCGCTTCCTTTAAAGCTGTTTCTGCATCCATTACTTCCAGGTTAGAGCCAACACCCTGTTCGTATTTGATCTTGGATGATTTTGAAATGGAATTAGCCAGCTCGAGATTCTTTTCCTGTGTCGTGAGGGCATCGAGAGCCCCCTCAAGCGTTGTTCTGTTTGAACTTACTTCGAGTCTTACTGCATTCTCAAAGTCAACAAGCTCGTTACCGATTTTCCTCAGAGCTAGTTTTTCCTGCTTGATTCTGTACTCTCTCTGAGTTCCGTCAAAGAGATTGAAATTTAATGTTGCTCCGATGAATGTTGTTGGATACCATGGATAACCAGTATCGAAAACATTCATTTCAGTACGCTGAGCAACCGTGCTCAGGCTGCCATAAGCAAATAAGCTTGGCCAGTATTGTTTCTTGTATCGCTTCAGGTTATATTCCTGGAGCGACTCCTGGGTTTTCAGGATTGAGTATTCAATTCTGTCGGTCGGACTGGCCAACTCAAGCGTGTCGTTCATTCTTTTTACTTCCCTCACATCCAGTGAATCGGTCAGGTAAAGGGTGGTATTATAAGGCAAGCCGATGTGATACTTGAGCGTTTTCTCGGTAATGTCAAGTAGTTTGACGAAGTTTTCTTTTTCGGTCTGAACATTGTTCCTCGCCACCTGGATCCTGTCATAATCCATTTTTTCCACAAAGCCATTATCATACAATGCCTTTGTATCGTTTAATAACTTGCTAAGTCGAACGTCATTTGCATCCACTACTTTTTTTCTCTCTCTCACGTATAAAACAAGATAGTATGCCTTTGTTACTGCAATTGCACGGTCGATGCGGGTCTGTTCGAGGCTTTTCTCTGATAATTCCCTGAATGTCTTCGATGCCTTTACACCAACAAGATAGGTTGGATCGAAAAGCAATTGTGTAAAACTGATTCCTGCAGTCGCACTCCACTGTGTTCCAAATTGCACCGGGAATACCTGTCCGCTCTTATCAACCTTGTTCGGAATCAGATTCTCATCATATAAAATGTCATATACTGCCGGGGAAATGAAATCCGGAATAAATGAGGTTGGAATCTTTTCATAATCCCTCACATCGAAACTCGCGCTGATCTGCGGAAGACCAATACCAATAGTTTCATGGACTTTTTCGCGCGAGATATCTACATTCAACTGTGCATTTAATACATCTTTCTGATTCTTAAGCGCAAATTCAACAGCCTCATACAGGTTAAAACTGTATGTTGAATCTATTTCCTGTGCATAAACGCTTACACCTATGATGAGCGACAAAAAAGACGTGAATAAAGTTTTCATATTCGGCAAGACGATTAATTGATTGAAATATTTTTAAAATATTTTTTTGGGAATCCTTTTATATTTTTCGATAAGCTTATAGCCTTTGATTGTCACGATACCATGGAGGAAATGGTCAATCATGGTCATCTGGACTTCGGTCATGTTAAATTTATCCTGTGGAAACACTGTTGCATTAAAACCCATTTCCACCTGTTCTATTCTTAACCTGGCAAGTATTTTCGTTTTTAAATCTCTCCTGTATAATTCCTGCTGAATGCCTCTCCTTAGATTATCTTCAACAAAACCGATCACGTATTTTTCTTTGAATATCTTGAATGCATTCCAGGATTGCGGGTGATATTTCTGCAGATCATAAAATACGGCGGGATTGACACGGTTAAAGAAATTCTCCAGGTAAATCATCATGTTTATAAACTCTTCCACCGGATCATTACTTTTTTTCTGAATTTCCTGCATGTCTTTTTCCTGCGCTTTAAGCTCAGCCTCCGTAAACGATTTTACCAGCTGGCTCTTGTCATGATAATACAGGTAAATGGTCTTTTTCGAAATGCCCAGTGAAGTTGCAATATCATCCATGGTAATCGTCCTGATGCCATGCTGAAAGAACATCACTCCGGTTTCCTTTAAAATGCGCTCGCCTGTATTCAATGTTTTCATTTGCGGGCCGCAAAACTATGGAAACTTAATTATTACACAAAGTTTCCATGAAATATTTTATCTGCTTTTTTAATTCCCCAAAAAGATATTTGATTTTGTACCTTGCCGCTTATTTTAAAAACAATGTCATTATTCGCTTTAAATGCTATTTCTCCGGTCGATGGCCGTTATCATGAATTAACATCCGATTTATCAGCTTATTTCTCCGAAAGTGCTTTAATGAAATATCGACTTCAGGTAGAAATTGAGTATTTCATTGCATTATGGGAAATTCAGTTACCTCAATTTGTTAATAATCAAAAAACTGACTTCAATAAGTTAAGAGATGTTTACAGGAATTTTTCGGAGAATGATGCTATTGCAATCAAGTCGAAGGAGAAAATTACAAATCATGATGTTAAGGCTCTCGAATATTTTTTAAAAGAGAAATTAACTTCCCTTGGTCTTGATGATTATAAAGAGTTTGTTCATTTCGGACTCACCTCGCAGGATATTAATAATACTGCTTTTCCGCTTGCATTAAAAGCTGCGGTATCAAAAATATACCTGCCACTCCTGAATAATGTAATTGAAGAACTAAAAAAAATATCAATTCAATGGAATGACTTGCCGATGCTGTCGCGCACTCATGGTCAGCCTGCTTCACCAACGAGGCTCGGAAAAGAATTTAAGGTCTTCGAAGAAAGGATAGAGGCTCAACTTGCATTGTTTCACCAGATTCCATTCTCCGCAAAATTTGGAGGGGCCACCGGAAATTTCAACGCTCATCACGTTGCTTTTCCGGAAATTGATTGGAAAAGTTTTGCCGACAGGTTTGTGAAAGAAAAACTCGGACTCAATCGCCAGCAATTCACCACTCAGATCGAACATTATGACAACCTCTGTGCAATGTTCGATGCACAGAAGAGAATAAACAACATTTTAATAGACTTAAATCGTGATATCTGGACTTACATTTCGATGGATTATTTTAAGCAGGAGATTAAGAAGGGAGAGATTGGTTCATCCGCAATGCCACATAAAGTGAATCCGATCGACTTTGAAAATTCGGAGGGGAATCTTGGTATTGCAAATGCAATGTTTAGCCACCTCTCGTCTAAACTTCCCATCTCAAGGCTGCAGCGCGATTTAACCGACTCAACGGTACTGAGAAATGCAGGTGTTCCGTTTGCTCACACCGTAATTGCACTCAAGTCGCTTTTAAAGGGACTATCAAAGTTGGTGGTAAATAAAGAGGCCATAGTAAAAGACCTCGATGATAACTGGCCTGTTATTGCAGAGGCAATTCAAACGATTCTTCGCCGGGAAAATTATCCTAATCCTTATGAAAAATTAAAGGAGCTCACACGGACAAACGAAAAGATTGACAGGGAAATCATGCATCGGTTCATCAATTCACTCGATGTAAGCCATGAAATTAAATCCGAACTTCTTGCTATAACACCTTTTAATTACACTGGAATTTAATTGCTCTTAAACATCCGGATAATCAATTCCGGACAACGACACATCGAATGAAAGTATGCGGCTTCACATTCATCCGAAATGCGGTAAAGTTTGATTACCCGGTTGTAGAGGCAATTTCTTCCATTCTCCCATTATGTGATAAGTTTATCGTCGTTGCAGGAAATTCTTCTGATAATACGCGCAACCTTGTCGAACGCATCGATCCGGAAAAAATTGAAATCATTGACAGTACGTGGGACGATAGCCTGCGTGAAGGAGGCAAGGTCCTGGCACTCGAAACAAATAAAGCCATTGATGCACTTCCTCCTGAGTTCGACTGGGGTTTTTACATTCAGGGTGATGAGGTTGTTCATGAGAAATATCATCAAAAAATTTCGGAGTCGATGCACAAATGGGTTAATGATAAAAATGTAGAGGGACTTCTTTTTAACTACAGGCATTTTTATGGTTCGTATGATTATGTCGGCGATTCATCGCGATGGTATAGAAACGAGATAAGGATAATCAGATGCGATAATTCGATCCGGTCTTTCCGCGATGCGCAGGGTTTCAGAAAAAATGGTCGGTTGCTGAATGTAAAGAAAACAGGTGCGAAAATTTTTCATTATGGTTGGGTAAAACCTCCGGCACTTCAGCAGGAAAAGCAGAAATATTTTCACAGATTATGGCATGAAGACGAATGGCTGAAGAAACATGTTTCCAGCGAAAGCGAATTCGACTATTCGAAAATTGATTCACTGGAAAAATTCACAGGAACTCATCCGGCCGTGATGCAAAAACGAATCGAAAGCGCAAACTGGAAATTTGATTTTGATCCCACCCGGAAAAAGCTAAGTCTTAAGTCGCGTTTTAAAATGCTTTTCGAAAAATATACAGGGTGGAGACCGGGAGAATACAAGAACTATAAAATTATTGAAGATTGAAGATTGAAGAATAACAGGGTATTGGTTATTAGTTAATGAATATTCGTAAGTTATTTTTAAGGTCTTTACAATTAACCAATAACTAATATCAATTTATTCTTCAATCTTCAATATTCAATCTTCAATAAAAACTAGTATCCGGAAGCAAGGACGTCTGCAATATGCATCACTTTCATTTTCTTATTTTGTTTTTTCAGATACCCGTCAAGATGCATCAGGCAGGAAAGGTCTGTCGAAATAAGCAGATCCGATGAAGTAGCTGAAGCATTTATTATTTTTTGTTCAGCCATGCCTACAGCAATAGCTTCATATTTAACTGAAAATGTACCTCCGAATCCGCAGCATGTTTCAGTGTCCTCCATTTCACGCAATTCCAGTCCACGTACATTCGACAAAAGGGTCCGGGGTCCTGATTTGATTCCCATCTCACGAAGCGCACTGCATGCATCGTGATAGGTTGCAATAGCGTCCAGCCTTGCACCAACATCGGTCACGTGCAGTACATTGACTAAAAAATCGCTGAACTCGTAAATATATTTTTGTAAGCTTTTAACTCTGTTATGATGGACCGAATTATGAAAAATTTCCGGGTAGTAATTTTTAATCATGCCGGCGCATGAGGCAGATGGAGCAACGATGTATCTTTCATTTGGAAAGTCTGCAAGAAATTTTTCCGCAACTTCCTTGCACTGATCCCAGTAACCGGCGTTAAATGCCGGTTGTCCGCAGCACGTCTGTGAAGGATTATAGTTTACTGTGCATCCGGCTCTTTCAAGAACCTTGATCATATTAAATGCAGTGTCCGGAAAGAGCTGATCAACAAAACATGGAATGAAAATATCTACCAGCATTAAATTCTGTCTAAGATTCCGGCGCAGGTTCGATCGCAGGTGTTCGTTCTTTTCTGATGCGAAGTAACAAAATCAATCCGATAATGAAAAAAATTGCCAGTACAATAATGCTGCTTCGCATGCTTCCTGTCAGTTCATTGATAAATCCAAAAGCAGCCGTTCCAACAACAGTTCCGAGTTTATCGCATACATCATAAAAACTGAAATAAGAGGCATGGTCAATTGTTTCGGGTAACAACTTGGAATAAGTGGAGCGTGAAAGGGATTGGATTCCGCCCATAACCATTCCGACAACGGCTGCTAATATCATGAACATGGTCTGTTCGTCCACGCCGTATTCCTTATTGCACATGTAGGCGCCAAAGCAAATCAGTACCCAGACAACAATCGCAATCGAGAGCGCGCTGATATTTCCAAATTTCCGGGATAACTTGCTAAACAGGAACGCTCCGATAATGGCCACAAACTGAATGATGAGAATTACTGCAATTAGGATTGACGATTCAAGATGAAGTTCACCCGCCCCGAAAAGGGTCGCCACATACATCACCGTTTGTACTCCCATGTTATAAAAGAAAAAAGAAAGCAGGAAAGATTTTATTCTCGAAGTGTGCTTAAGTTCATACCATACTTTTTTTAATTCATGGTAGCCGTTAAAAATAAAATGTTTGTCCTTGTTTCGGTCAGTAAGCAGTTCTGGAACATTTGCGAAAGTATACTGAGCAAAACCAAACCACCAGATTCCGACAAGCAGAAATGACAGTCGTGTTGCATTTCCGCTGCTGATTCCTCCATACCATTCAGGAAATTGAATCATGGTAAGGCAGAAAATAAGCAGTAGCGAACTGCCTATGTATCCCATTGCAAATCCCCTGGCACTTACTCTGTCCTGATCTTTCACCGCGGCAATCTCCGGCAAAAATGCATTGTAAAAAACGATACTGCCTGCAAATCCTATAGCTGCAAGCATGGAGCCTATGACCCCGATCCATAAAGTATCTACTGATGTGAAAAAATAAAGCGAACAGCATGAAAATGCGCCGAGGGTGCTGAAAAAAAACATAAACTTTTTTTTCTTTCCGCTGAAATCTGCAATCGAAGAAAGCAGCGGATTGATTGCGGCTATAACGAGAAACGCTATTGAGATTGCATATGTCTGGAGAGAATCGCTGTTATAGGTCCTTCCTATGAATCGTACCTTGGAAGATTCTGCGGAAGTGGTAATTGCGTGAAAATAGATCGGAAAAAGTGCAGAAGTAATTACCAGGGAATACGCGGAATTGGCCCAGTCATATAAAGCCCATGCGTTGATTATTTTTTTTGGGGCTGTCTGGGGCATTTGGCGTTTGGCGTTTGGTGTTTGGCGTTTCGTCAAAAAATGAACCTGATACCAAGGTACAATATTAATAAAGTAATCATCAACGCCAAACGGCAAACGCCAAACACCAAACGCCAAACACCCAACGCCAAACAATACATCAGACTAGTGCCGAAATTCCTTCACCGTATCTACAAAAAATTTAACTTTTTCCTTTTCCGTATCGGGATATAAACCATGACCTAAATTTGCTATGTGTCTTTCAGGGCCAAATTCTTTCAGCATCTTTTTTGTTTCCTTCTCTATTACCTCATAGTCTGAGTACAAAAGACATGGATCCATATTTCCCTGCAGGGTCTTGTCACCACACAATGTTCTCGATTCTTTTATTCCCATGTTCCAGTCAAGCCCTATCGCTGAGCAGGAAGTCGAGGCAAAATCTTCTCTCGAGAAATAGGCGCCTTTAGCAAAAATTATAACGGGGACTTCATCAATCGCTTCACAAATATCCCTGATGTATCTGAACGAAAACTCCCTGTATTGCTCCGGCGACAGCACGCCGGCCCAAGAATCAAAAATCTGTAAGATGTCTGCGCCGGCCCTGACCTGTCCACGCAGATAGTTGATGGTGCTCTTTGTGATTTTATCGAGCAGCAAATGTGCCGATTTCGGTTCGGTGTATAAAAATTTTTTTGCTGTACTGAATGTTTTGCTACCCTTTCCTTCAATCATATAGGACAATATTGTCCAGGGCGCACCGGAAAATCCGATCAGTGGCACACGATCGTTTAGCAATTTTTTTGTAAGTGAAATCGCATCGATTACATAATCCAGGTCATCCGCATCAGCGATTTTCAACTGATCAATGTCGCTTTTGGTTTTCAAGGGTTGATCGAACCACGGCCCCCTTTCTTCAACGATTTCATAGTGTAATCCCATCGCTTCAGGAACTACTAAAATATCTGAAAATATTATGGCGGCATCCACACCGAGAATATCAACAGGCTGAATGGTAACCTCAGCAGCCAGTTCGGGTGTCTTCACAAGATTTTTAAAACCTCCTGATTTTTTTCTGACCTCCCTGTATTCCGGAAGAATCCGTCCCGCCTGTCGCATCAGCCAGACCGGAGTTCGTTCAACCTGTTCACCGCGTGCAGCTCGAAGCAATAAATCGTTTTTTAAATTCACCCGGCTAAAGTAATTTTTTCAGATTAAAAATAGTTTACAATTCCAAAATGTATTTTCCCGTTTTTGAACAACACCGGATTATCGAACTGTTTCCCTAATGCATAGCTCACTGACATAATGCCAAGTTTCGTTTCGAAATTGATCCCGGCACCGAAACCTAATGGAGTGTCGCTGATATCCAGGTCGCTGCTTTTATTTTCATACCAGGCGGAATTGATGAACGTAAAAAGGAAGGAATTTTGTTCAAGCAGGTACCTGTATTCCAGCTTACCGATTACATAAGTAGACGCAAAAATGGACTCCTCATCAAATCCACGCAGCGACTTCAGCCCGCCGATGCGGTATAATTCATTTGTAAATAAATCAGGATTGTAAATGTATGCTGAGATTGTTCCCAGATCAATCACATGTCTGCCGCCGGGTGATATATAATAGTCAGCAATAATTTCACCCTGGTAGGTGACACTATTTAAATTAATGCTGTCGTAAACTTCAGGATTAATATCGCTGTTTTTCCGTATCGTTCGGTTGCCGGTGCTGCCCGTTGCTTCTACCGAAAATCCGTTTCGCGGATTCAACCTGTAATCCAGTTTTTCATAATGAATCATTGCTCCGTATGAGACCGTCGTAATGTCGGCAAAGGGTGGGAGTGTGGTTATGTTTTCAAGTCCTTCGGTCGACTGAAGATCACTCTGCTTGTCGAGGATAAATGCCTTCAGGTAATTGCTGCCAGTCATGGCATATTGAATACCGAGATTCTTTACAACATCGATATAGGTAGTATCCTTCTTAAGAATTGAAAGATTTGCATCAATGCCAAAAGGTGTGCTGAATAGGAAAGGATATAAAAGATGAACTTTCAGGTCCTGGGATTTAACAGGAAACTGTTTCCAGTTTAATTCAATAATCTCTCCGCGACTCAGTGAATTCTGCAGTTTCAGATGCACCTCTCCTGTGAGATTAATTTTACCGGTATTGGTTTCGTCGGGCAACAGGCCAATGACTCCGTCGAACTGGCTTGCTTTTTTATTTTCAAGGTATAAATACAGTTTGGTTTCTTTTTCTGAAAACAAAACCTGGGAAGGTTTGATTTCTCTCACAAAGGGCAGTTCACGAAGTCTGCTTGAAATTTTTCTGACCTGGGATTCCTTATAAACATCGCCTGGCTTTATTCCGATATAATTGTGCATGTAAACAGGAGCAACTTTTGCATTTCCTTTTATAATGATGCTGTCAATTCTGATTAAAGAATTCCTTGTAATCGTGAGTGCAGCAGAAACCTCGTTTTCGATTACTTCAATACTATCCAGTTCAACCGTAGCAAACGGGAATCCTTTATTTTCACAGTTGCTGAGAATCTTTGAATTTAAATTCGAAATCTGATCATATCTTAATGGTTTTCCAAAAAATAATTTTTTACGGTAACCCGTTCCGTCCAGGAATTCTCCCGGAACATTTCCCTGCCTGATATTAGCCCAGAGGTATTTTTCACCCAGAAAAATGTAGGCGATAGTTGACAGGCTGTCTGTATGAATGCTGTCGATACTCGCAGAAATGTACCCATTTCCCCTTATGTTCAATAATACACTCTCTACTTTTTTATGAACCTGAAGCGTATCCCTGTAAGCAGTCTTCTTATCAAATTCTTCTTTCAGCCAGGATATGTCTTCCTTCAATGAATCCTTCACGACAAAATGAATAGTATACTTCTTCTGACCGAATACTAATTGATGCTGAAAGAGAAATAAGAAAAGAAAAAAAATATTTCGTGAAATCATTTTAATGTTATCATTTTTAATATCACGATTATGCCGGGTGAAAAGCATGTTAATTTTACAATGCAACCATCAACAAAACGTTCATACCCTTTTTTCATTTGAATCGTCAAGCGACCAGTCAATTGCTTCTTTTCCCTCTCGAATCAAAATCTCATTTGTCCTTGAAAAATGCCTGCATCCAAAAAATCCACGATCGGCTGAAAATGGTGAAGGATGCGGTGCTTTTAAGATAAAATGCTTTGTGGTATCGATGAGTACTTCCTTTGCCTGGGCAAATTTCCCCCATAGGAGGAAAACAACGCCGTTAAGCCTTGCAGAAATTTCCCTGATTACTGAATCAGTAAAATTCTCCCAGCCTTTATTCTGATGTGATCCGGGTTGATTAGCTCTTACGGTAAGGGTTGCATTTAACAATAAAACACCCTGTTTTGCCCATTTCTCAAGGTTGCCAGTCGATGGAATGTCGATGTTCAGGTCGTCTTTTAGCTCTTTAAAAATATTATTCAGGCTCCGGGGTATAGGATGATTGTGAGGTACGGAGAAGGAAAGACCGTGTGCCTGTCCGGTTCCATGATATGGATCTTGTCCGAGAATGACAACCTTTACCTTTTCAAGTGGTGTCTTTTCAAAAGCTGAAAAAATATTTGATCCCGGAGGGTAGATTATCTGCCCGGTGTTTTTCTCATTTTCGAGGAATTTTTTCAGGTCTGAGAAATAAGGCCTGCTGAACTCCTCCATGAGTGCAGATTTCCAGCTCTCTTCAATTTTTGGTTGGATATTCCCCATACTCTATTTTTCGATTGGAACTTACAAAAGTGAAATTTTCACCGATGATCGCTTTAAAGATCAAAATTAATGATTTGTATTATGCCGGTGCAGGCTATTTTACAATTGCTGTTTATTTTATAAAGACTTGTTGAAAACTTCTTACAGAGTATTTTAATAAAATGATTAATTTTCCTATGTTTGTTTAAGCGAAACAAAACATTCGCCCGGTATTTCCGTTAGAAAACAAGTAAATTATTCAGACATGAAAAAAATCGTTCGTGTGTCATTAGTTTTTGTCTTATTATCAGGCCTCTTTGCTTCGTGCAAATCGCATGAAAAATGCCCGGCATACGGACAAATGAACAAGACAAAGCGTCACTCTGAAATAAGAGGATAATTTCTCAAAGAAACATTATATATAGCGAATAGCCCCAAGTTATTCGCTTTTCTTATTTTATTCGTTGTAAGAAAAAGTAACCGTTTGTTTTAAATCAGGGTGCAGACTTAATGCGACGGGACAAGTCAGAGCAGCTTTTTCAAGGACCATTTTATCTTTATCAGAGTAATTTTTACCAGGCATTTTAATTTCCAGAATGATCTCGGCGACTTTTCTGGGATTTGATGCCATAATTTTTGTAATTTTTATCGATGTGCCTTCCATGTTTATCTGGTGTGTCCTTGCGGCTATACCCATCAGTGTAATCATGCAACTACCCAGTGATGCGGAGAGTAAATCAGTAGGAGAAAATGCCTGCCCTTTGCCCTGGTTATCAACCGGTGCATCCGTAATGATCATTTCGCCCGATTGTACATGCATTGCTTCAGTTCTCAAATCACCCTTATAATTGGTTCGTATCGTTTCCATCAATCAAAGATAGAAAGATACTTTTCGGTAGAAAATTATTAGTTTTGTATCAATTATTAAATGATCAATTGAAACCGGGATTTTATCATCTGATTCTGATTTGCTTTTTATTATCTGCAGTCCGGGTTTATGGACAAGATACAACACGCACTCAAAACGATGACGTTACAATTCTTTTCAGAAATGAAGCGGCAGGTGGATTGGTTTTACATTCAAACGGATTTGGAATAACCTTTAAGAGAGGCTGGCACATGACCGGCTACAAAAAGAAACTGCTCGATATCGATTTTGTTTCTTTGCGGGATCCAAAACAATATAAACAAGCTAATCCTTATTATCCCGATTCTAAACCTTATTTTTTCGGTAAACTGAATTTTGCTTACATACTGCGCGGCGGTTATGGAAGACAAAATATTATTTTCAGCAAAGGCGAAAGAAGTGGCGTAGAGGTACGATACAATTATTATTTCGGTCTGTCATTGGGAATAACAAAACCTGTTTACCTGGATATACTTGTCGATAACCCATTCGATTCGCTCACAAAAATTATCGAGACAAAAAGATATGATCCGAATGATCCTGTTCAGCAGGTGCAGGAGAATATTTATGGTCCAGGTCCGTATTTCAGCGGACTCGATCAGTTGTCTATTTATCCTGGCGGATATGGCAAGTTCGCCTTTTCATTTGAATATGCAGGCTGGCAACAGAAAATCACCGCCATTGAAACGGGTGTGGTTGTGGATGCTTATGCTTCAGGAATACCAATAATGGCAAATGGGAAAGCCAATAATATCTTCTTTAATTTCTATGTGTCCCTGATATGGGGTGGGAAATGGTAATTCGTTAATTAGTTGATTCGTTAATTCGTTAATTCGTTGATTAGTTAATGGAGTAATAAGGAAAAGAACAAACTGAGTTAAAGAATATCATATACAAAGTGGAAAGTTAATTAACGAATCAACGAATCAACGAATTCAAGAGTAATGGCAGAAACGGCAACAAAGAAACCACCATGGTTAAAAGTTAAATTACCAACCGGCCGGGAGTATTCGATGGTGAGGGAAATTGTAAGCGAACATAAGCTTCATACCATTTGCCAAAGCGGGAATTGTCCGAATATGGGAGAATGCTGGGGTGCAGGCACAGCAACGTTCATGATATTGGGAAATATATGTACCCGTTCTTGTGGCTTTTGTTCAGTCGCAACCGGTAAGCCTGAAGCAGTTGATCCTTTTGAGCCATTAAGAGTTGCAAAGTCGATCAGGCTCATGGGAATTAAACATTCCGTTATAACCTGCGTGGATCGTGACGATTTGGAAGATGGTGGCGCTGCGATATGGGTGCAGACGATAAGGAAAATACGTGAACTTTCACCCTCTACTACTATGGAAACTCTGATTGGCGATTTCCAGGGTCGATGGGAAAATCTTCAGTTGGTAATAGATGAATCGCCGGAAATAATCTCTCATAACCTGGAAACGGTGCGAAGGCTCACCAAACAGGTCAGAGTTCAGGCAAAATACGATCGCAGCCTCGAAGTTTTAAAGAGAGTGAGCCAATCTGGTGTTCCTGCAAAATCAGGAATTATGCTTGGGCTGGGCGAAACAAGGGAAGAAGTGCTTGAGGCTATGGATGATCTGAGAAAGTCAGATGTTTCAATTCTAACACTCGGACAATATCTTCAGCCAACGAAAGATCATCTGCCTGTTAAGGAATTCATCACTCCGGAGACTTTTGCAGAGTTTAAAGTGCTCGGACTTCAGAAGGGTTTTCGATATGTTGAAAGCGGTCCTCTCGTGAGATCAAGTTATCATGCAGAAAGACATCTAGAAAAATAATATTACATCGATTGTTTTTTGAAATTATTTATTGGTCGATTTTTTGGAATTTTTTTTTCTGCAGGATTTGAATCTGGTGTATCAGCTGTTAAAACAAATCAGCTAATCTTCAAATTGTATTTATCTTTGACCCTCATAAAAAATTTATATGAAAAAAATCCGCATTGCAATAAATGGTTTCGGTCGTATAGGCCGGATGACAACGAGAGTACTTTTAAATAATATGAATGTTGAAATTGTTGCAATCAACGACCTCACAGACAATCCAACACTCGCACATCTTTTTAAATACGATTCGGTTCATGGGCGCTTTAACGGTACAGTAACTGCCGAAGAAAAACACCTGATCATTAACGGTCAGAAAATCACATGTATTTCAGAAAAAGATCCGGCAAAGCTTCCCTGGAAGCAACTGGATGTTGATGTATTACTGGAGTGCACCGGACGTTTCACGGATGCTGCGGGTGCTAATCTGCATATAAATGCCGGGGCCAAAAAAGTGATACTCTCTGCGCCCACAAAAGGAAAGAAGGATATGAAAAGTATTGTCCTTGGAGTTAACGATGAGGTATTGACGCCGGACGACAAAATTATTTCCAACGCCTCCTGTACAACAAATAACGCAGCGCCGATGCTGAAAGTGCTTGATGATAACTGGGGGATTGAAAGCGCCTATGTTACCACAGTGCATTCTTACACAGGCGATCAGAACCTGCATGATGCTCCGCATAAAGACCTTCGTCGGGCCCGGGCCGCCGCGGTTTCAATTATTCCTACCACTACGGGAGCGGCGAAAGCGCTGGGTGACGTTCTGCCACATTTAAGTGGCAAACTTGGCGGTGCCGGAATAAGAGTGCCCAGTTCCGATGGATCTTTGACTGATATTACCTGCACATTGAAGAAAGAGCCAACACCTGAAGAGGTAAATATGGCTTTTAAAGCGGCTTCAGAGGGCAAAATGAAAGGAATCCTTGAATACACCCGTGATCCTATTGTCTCGATAGATATTGTTGGAAATACCAATTCTTGCATTTTTGATTCAGAATTGACATCGGTCTTAGGTAAAATGACCAAGGTATTTGGCTGGTATGATAACGAAATAGGATATAGTAACCGTCTTGCCGAACTGGCCATCAGATTTGGTTCAATTTAGTTCAATTTATTAAATGACTTTTTGTAATTTTTTCGAGGCTTTTCAGTTACAATGCTCTGATATTAGACTTATTATAAGTTATAAACATTTATTAGAAGTTGTGAGTTTAAAATTTTACAAACATTTCTCATAAATTAAACAATTATATCAAAGTAGAATCGTTTCTTTGAGAACCGATGGTTTTTAAATATTGTTTGGTTGTTAATAGAAAAATCAATATATTTAAGACTCTTTGGTACAATAATTGAAAAAGAGTTTGGAAATAGAATTATTCCTTTTTTAAAAAAGTTTAACATGATTATTATGCTCAATACCTCGAAACGCAAAGCCAAGATCACTAAGCAACCTATAAGTGAGACGGCGACAAGAATAAAAGTACAGTTAGATCACAAGACTATGATGGTTGTACACAGTATGTCGGCTTTCAAAATGTGGAAAAAACGTTACCCCTTAGCCAGGGTAATTGCTTAAAATATTCCCCCATTTTTTAAAGATTAAAGGAAGGTCTCCGGTTCGGAGACCTTTTTATTTTTAAAATATTTTTCTTTTGAATTTGAAATTCAAATCTCGTTTTCTACATTTGCAATCCCTTTTTTGGAGGGTAGTGTGTTCCTTGAAATTAGTCTAAAATTGCCGATGTAGCTCAGTTGGCCAGAGCTACTGATTTGTAATCAGTGGGTCGGGGGTTCGAATCCCTCCATCGGCTCCAGTTTACACTGGATTAGATTGTTGAGAAGGGGAGATACCAGAGTGGCCAAATGGGACGGACTGTAAATCCGTTGCGAAAGCTTCGAAGGTTCGAATCCTTCTCTCCCCACTCTGTGGACGGTTTGAAAGCGCTTAAAAATCAAACCATTTCATGCTGTATGAGCCTGCCTAATCAATGGATGGCGAGTACGATAGACAGAATAAAAGCGGAAATAGCTCTCCCAAATTATCGGGAAGGTTGGTCGATAGACAGTAGTAAAAGCGGAAGTAGCTCATTTGGTAGAGCGATAGCCTTCCAAGCTATAGGTGGCGGGTTCGAGCCCCGTCTTCCGCTCTAATGTCATAGTTCATTGACTCGAAATAGTAAACCAAAGTAGTTATCCCGATCACTATCGGGAGCGGAGCTGAAACTCCGGACTACAAAGGGAATTGGTAAAGCCAATGTAGCTCAGTCGGTAGAGCACATCCATGGTAAGGATGAGGTCACCAGTTCGATCCTGGTCATTGGCTCGGACAAAAGACTGAGAATTAGTACATTTGAAGAGTTAATGTAAATGAGAATTGCTCTTTGGATTGAAAACTTTTCTTTAATAAAAAGTGAATGTGATTGAACAAGTGAAAGCATGCTGAAAAGAGTGATTTAAAGACTTCAAAAATAAAATAGTAAATAATTATAAACTCAGAATAAATAAACCTCTAATACCACAATTGCAATGGCAAAAGAAAAATTTGATCGTTCCAAACCACACGTAAATATTGGAACTATAGGTCACGTCGACCACGGAAAAACAACATTAACAGCAGCGATCACAACTGTTCTTGCTGAAAAGGGATGGGCAGAAACACGTTCATTCGATTCTATTGATAATGCTCCGGAAGAAAAAGAGCGTGGTATTACTATCAATACTGCACACGTTGAGTACCAGACTGCTAACCGTCACTATGCTCACGTTGATTGTCCGGGTCACGCCGACTACGTAAAGAACATGGTTACTGGTGCTGCTCAAATGGACGGTGCCATCCTTGTTGTTGCAGCTACTGATGGTCCCATGCCACAAACACGTGAACATATCCTCCTTGGTCGTCAGGTTGGTGTGCCAAAGATTGTTGTATTCATGAATAAGGCTGATATGGTCGATGATCCGGAATTATTGGATCTTGTTGAAATGGAAATTCGCGAACTTCTCAGTTTCTACGAATATGATGGAGCAAACACTCCGATCATTCGTGGTTCTGCGCTTGGCGGATTAAATAAAGATCCAAAATGGGTACCGAAAATCATGGAACTCATGGATGCGGTTGATTCCTATATTCCAATTCCTCCAAGAGATATCGAAAAACCTTTTCTTATGCCGGTTGAAGACGTATTCTCTATTACCGGTCGTGGTACAGTTGCTACCGGTCGTATCGAGCGTGGGGTAATCAACTCAGGTGATGAGGTTGAAATTATCGGAATGCAGGAGAAATCAATAAAATCTACCGTTACAGGAGTGGAAATGTTCCGCAAAATCCTGGATCGTGGAGAAGCCGGTGACAATGTCGGTTTGTTGTTACGTGGTATTGAAAAGAATGATATCCGTCGCGGAATGGTAGTGGCTAAACCTGGCTCTATCACTCCTCATACACTCTTCAAAGCTGAAATTTACGTATTGAAGAAAGAAGAAGGCGGTCGTCACACTCCTTTCCATAACAAATACCGTCCGCAATTCTATCTTCGTACTACTGACGTTACCGGAGAAATTACTCTTCCGGAAGGTCGCGAAATGGTCATGCCTGGTGATAACGTTACTATTTCAGTTGAACTTATTCAGCCGGTAGCAATGGACAAAGGTCTTCGCTTCGCGATTCGTGAAGGTGGCCGTACAGTTGGTGCAGGACAGGTTATTGAAATCATTAAATAATTTGAATTCCCGGGACATCCTGCATTCAAATGCAGGATGTTCTTTCAAATAAATCACAATTTTAATCAGGTGTGCTTCATCCCGGTAACGATCGGGAGTCAGAATAGAAAAGAAATCAGAGCAACCAGTAAACGGGTGTAGCTCATCCCGATAACGATCGGGAGGCAGAGTAGAAAAGAAATCAGAGCAACCAGTAAACGGGTGTAGCTCAATTGGTAGAGTAGCGGTCTCCAAAACCGTTGGCTGGGAGTTCGAGTCTCTCCACCCGTGCAATAGTGAAAATAAAAAAAGAATGAGCAAGGTCACAGCATATATTAAAGAGAGTTATGTAGAATTGACTGAAAAGGTTAGCTGGCCATCTCGCGAAGAACTTCAAAGCAGTGTGATTGTTGTAATGATTGCAACTCTCATTATTGGATTTGTAATTTTCGCAATGGACTTCGTTTTCCAGAGCGCCATGAATCTGTTCTATAAAATGATTGCATAAATCTATCACATGACAGAAGCCCAACCATCAAAAGAGCTTGTCCGTAAGTGGTATGTTGTGCGTGCCATTAGTGGAAAAGAGAAAAAGATCAAGCAGTATATAGAGCAGGAAATAAACCGCCTCAAACTGAATGATTACGTCTCTCAGGTTCTTATTCCTACTGAAAAATTCTATCAGATCAGGAACGGTAAAAAGGTAAGTAAAGAAAGAAATATTTTACCCGGTTATGTGCTTATTGAAGCGGCGTTAGCAGGAGAAATTCCTCATATCATCGAAAATATTTCCGGCGTCATTTCTTTCCTCGGTTCAAAAGGCGAACCACCTGCACCACTTCGTCAGTCTGAAGTGAACAGGATTTTAGGTAAGATGGACGAGCTGGCAGACAGCGAAGCAGTGATGAGTGTTCCTTATGTTGTTGGAGAAACTGTGAAAGTGATCGATGGTCCATTCAACAGTTTCAGCGGTGTGATCGAAGAGATAAACGAAGAGAAAAAGAAATTAAAAGTTATGGTTAAGATATTCGGCAGGAAGACTCCTCTCGAACTTAATTATATGCAGGTAGAAAAAGAGTAAATCAATTAGTTGATTAGCTAATTAGTTGATGTGATAATGATTGGAAGCTTCCATTCTTATTCATTCTCATTAACGAATTAACGAATTAACGAATTAACAAATTATCAAAATGGCAAAAGAGATAAGTACATTCATCAAATTGCAGGTAAAGGGCGGTGCTGCTAACCCGGCTCCTCCGATCGGTCCTGCTTTGGGTGCAAAGGGTGTGAACATCATGGAGTTTTGCAAGCAGTTCAATGCTCGTACGCAAGACCAGGCTGGTAAAGTATTACCCGTAATCATTACCGTTTACACTGATAAGTCGTTCGACTTCGTAATTAAGACTCCTCCTGCAGCGGTTCAGTTGCTCGATGCTGCTAAACTTAAAAGCGGCTCCAAAGAATCCAACAGGAATAAAGTCGGAACTGTTAACTGGAACCAGGTACGCGCGATTGCAGAAATCAAAATGCCTGATCTCAATTGTTTCACGATTGAGTCTGCAATGAGCATGGTTGCAGGTACAGCTCGCAGTATGGGCATTATCGTAGAAGGTCAGCGTCCTTTTTAAAAGGATTGTTCTGATATAATATTCAAAGAAGGAGGGGGCGATCCCATCAAACCCGTCGGTACTTCAAAACTTTAATTCAATGGCAAAAATTAGTAAAAAGAGAAAGCAGGCACTTGCAAAAATTGATTCAACAAAATCTTATTCACTCGCCGAAGCTTCGAAGATCGTTAAGGATGTAACCTATACAAAGTTCGACGCTTCCGTTGATCTTAGCATTCGATTAGGTGTAGATCCGCGAAAAGCAAATCAGATGGTTCGTGGTGTTGTTACGCTGCCACATGGAACCGGAAAAACCAAGAAGGTTCTTGTGCTTTGCACTCCCGACAAGGAAGCGGAAGCAAAAGAAGCCGGAGCGGATTTCGTGGGTCTTGATGATTATATCCAAAAGATCGAACAAGGCTGGACGGATGTAGATGTTGTGATTACCATGCCAAGTGTTATGGGTAAGGTTGGTAAACTCGGTAAGGTACTCGGACCACGTAACCTGATGCCAAATCCAAAAACAGGAACCGTTACCATGGAAATAGGTAAGGCTGTTAAAGATGTAAAAGGCGGAAAGATCGACTTCAAGGTTGACAAGCAGGGAAGTATTCATGCTTCTGTAGGCAAAGTTTCTTTCGATGCAAAAAAGATCGAGGAAAATGCACACGAGCTTCTCAACATGATCGTAAAACTGAAACCTTCTTCTGCAAAAGGAACATACATGAAGAGTGTATACCTGTCAAGCACGATGAGCCCTTCAGTGATGATCGATACCAAAACCATTGCTTAATCAACCGGTTAATTAAAATTTAATTCAAAATGAAAAAAGAAGAAAAAGTCGTAATCATTGGCGAGATTGCGGAACTCCTGGAGAAATATCCTAACGTATATATCACAGATACATCGGCTCTGACCGTTGCTAAAACAAACCAGCTTCGCCGTTTATGCTTCAACAACGGTGTGAAAATGCTCGTGGCTAAAAATTCTTTAATCCAGAAAGCAATGGAGAGAAGTAATTCTGATGCTTACAGTGAAATTTTCACCGCTCTGAAAGGCACCAGCGCACTCATGTTTAGTGAAGTTGGAAATGCTCCGGCAAAATTGATTAAAGAGTTTCGTAAGAAAAATGAAAAGCCACTTATCAAAGGTGCCTATATCGATACTGCGATATTCTTAGGCGACAATCAGCTGGATACTCTCGCTGCCATTAAGTCGAAGAATGAACTCATCGGTGAAATCATCTCATTGCTTCAATCTCCTGCCAAGAATGTTGTTTCTGCACTTAAGAGCAGCGGCGGCAAACTCGCAGGAATATTAAAGACATTATCTGAGCGTCCTGAATAAGGAAAGCTGTTATTATACCAATGCTTCCAGTACCCCTAAAAACTAAACGTAAAATTTAAACAATCAAAACTCTATAAAAATGGCAGATTTAAAAGCATTCGCTGATCAATTAGTAAACCTAAGTGTAAAAGAAGTAAACGAACTCGCTAAAATACTGAAAGACGAGTATGGTATCGAGCCGGCAGCTGCAGCTGCAGTAATGGCTGCTCCAACTTCTGGTGGCGACGGTGGCGGAGCCGCTGAGAAAACATCATTCGATGTAATCCTTAAGGCACCAGGCGGAGCAAAATTAAACATCGTTAAACTCGTAAAAGAGATCACCGGTCTCGGTTTGAAAGAAGCTAAAGACCTCGTTGACGGTGCTCCAAAACCAGTTAAAGAAGGTGTAACCAAAGAAGAAGCAAATTCAATTAAACAACAATTAGAAGAAGCAGGAGCTGAGATTGAGGTTAAATAAGGAATCGGCTGCTGTCCGCAAACATTTATAGACCTTTCCCGGCCTCAAACCGGGTTTGGTCTATATCCTTTTTAAAACAATTGATTAAAAAAGCTTAATCAGGTTTTAAATCCAGTCTCACCTCTAAAACTCAAGCTCCCGTGAATTCAAATCTCATCTCCAACAAAAGAATAAACTTCGCCACAATCAGGCATTCAATCGACTATCCTGACTTTTTGGATATTCAATTGAAATCTTTTCAAGATTTTTTCCAGCTTGAAACAACTTCCGATAATCGTCAGAAAGAAGGTCTCTTCAAAGTGTTCAATGAGAACTTCCCGATTACCGATTCAAGAAACAACTTCGTTCTTGAATTTATCGACTATTTTATCGATCCTCCCCGCTATGCACTCGAAGAGTGTATCGAAAGAGGCCTGACTTACAGCGTTCCGCTGAAAGCCAAATTAAAACTTTATTGTACCGATCCCGAGCATGAGGATTTCGAAACTATCGTGCAGGATGTATATCTCGGTACCATTCCATACATGACCCCAAAAGGCACGTTCGTCATAAACGGTGCCGAAAGAGTTGTCGTTTCCCAGCTTCATCGTTCCCCCGGTGTGTTCTTCGGCCAAAGCCGTCACGCCAACGGAACTAAATTATATTCCGCCAGGGTTATTCCTTTCAAAGGTTCCTGGATCGAATTTGCTACCGACATTAATAATGTCATGTATGCATACATCGATCGTAAAAAGAAATTTCCGGTTACCACACTTTTGAGGGCAATCGGTTACCAGACCGACAAGGACATCCTCGAGATTTTCGGCTTAGCTGACGAATTCAAAGTCACTAAATCAGGAATTAAAAATGCATTAAACCGTCGACTCGCCGCCAGGGTTTTAAAGACCTGGGTCGAAGACTTCGTGGATGAGGATACAGGTGAAGTTGTATCGATCGAACGTAACGAAGTAGTGATCGAACGAGAGACTGTTCTGGAAGAAAGTCATCTCGACCTGATCATCGAATCCGGCGTTAAGTTTATTATTCTTCATAAAGAAGACGTAAACACTAACGACTACGCCATCATCTATAATACACTCCAAAAAGATACTTCAAACTCTGAGAAGGAAGCGGTAGAACACATCTATCGCCAGTTGCGTAATGCCGAGCCTCCTGATGAGGAAACAGCTCGTGGCATCATCGACAAATTATTCTTCTCTGATAAAAGATACGATCTCGGCGACGTGGGCCGTTACCGCATCAATAAAAAACTCGGTCTCGAGATAGCAGAAGATACAAGAGTCCTCACCAAGCAGGACATCATTGAAATCATCCGTCAGTTAATTCAGCTTATCAATTCCAAAGCCGAAGTTGACGATATCGATCACTTGTCGAACCGTCGTGTTCGTACAGTAGGTGAGCAACTCTATTCGCAATTCGGTGTCGGACTTGCACGTATGGCACGTACCATTCGTGAGCGTATGAACGTCCGCGACAACGAAGTGTTCACTCCTGCCGATCTTATCAATGCCAAAACATTATCGTCGGTTATAAATTCATTCTTCGGAACTAACCAGCTTTCTCAGTTCATGGATCAAACAAATCCGCTGGCTGAGATCACTCACAAGCGTCGTTTATCCGCACTCGGGCCAGGTGGTCTCTCCAGGGAGCGTGCAGGCTTTGAGGTTCGTGATGTGCATTACACCCATTATGGTCGTCTCTGTACGATCGAAACTCCCGAAGGTCCGAACATCGGTTTGATCTCGTCATTGTGTGTATACGCAAAGATTAACAATCTGGGATTCATCGAGACACCATACCGTACTGTTTCAAATGGAGTTGTTGATGTTGAGAAAGATGTAGTTTATCTTACTGCAGAAGAAGAAGACAACAAGGTAATCGCTCAGGCAAATGCCAAGATCGATGATAAAGGTAATTTCGTAGATCATAAGGTTAAGGCACGTGAATTAGGTGACTTCCCGGTTCTTGAACCTGAGAAGATCAATCTCATGGACGTGGCTCCGAACCAGATCGCCTCCATTGCCGCTTCATTGATTCCATTCCTCGAGCATGATGATGCCAACCGTGCTCTCATGGGCTCAAACATGCAGCGCCAGGCCGTTCCGTTATTACGTCCTGAAGCTCCAATCGTAGGCACCGGTCTCGAAGGACTCGTTGCACGGGACTCACGCGTTCTGATCAATGCTGAAGGTGATGGCGTGGTTGAATACGTCGACGCACTCGAAATTACGATTCGTTATAGCAGGAAAGAGAACGAAAAGTTAATCAGCTTCGAAGATGATGTAAAGACATATAATCTCACCAAGTTCCAGAAGACAAATCAGAATACATGTATTAATCTTAAGCCGATCGTCGTGAAAGGCCAGAAGGTGAAACGCGGTCAGGTTCTTTGCGAGGGTTATGCCACACAGAATGGCGAACTTGCTCTTGGCCGTAACCTCCAGGTTGCATTCATGCCATGGAAAGGTTACAATTTCGAAGATGCCATCGTTATCTCCGAGAGGGTAATACGCGAAGATATCTTCACATCTATTCACGTGGATGAATACAGTCTCGAAGTAAGGGATACAAAACGTGGAATGGAAGAACTCACAGCTGATATTCCAAACGTAAGCGAAGAAGCCACACGCGAACTCGATGAAAATGGATTAATTCGCGTCGGTGCTGAAGTCATGGAAGGCGATATTCTCATCGGAAAGATAACTCCGAAAGGAGAAACTGATCCTTCGCCTGAAGAGAAACTCCTGCGTGCCATCTTCGGCGATAAAGCCGGTGATGTGAAAGATGCTTCATTAAAGGTTCCGCCATCCGTCAAAGGTGTTGTTATCGACAAGCGTCTTTTCTCACGAGTTACCGCCAAAGATAAATCGGCAAAGAGCGATGAGAAAGTACTTTTGGAAAAACTTGACAAGGAGTACAACCAGATGGTCGTTGAGCTTAAAGAAAAACTCATCGATAAATTATTCGTGCTTGTCAGCGGAAAAACATCACAGGGTGTTACTGACATCTTCAAAGAGGTGATTATACCGAAAGGCGCCAAGTTCACACAGAAGATGCTTTCTGAAATAAACTACGATACGGTAAATCCTGATAAATGGACAACCGATAAGGAAAAGAACGATCAGATCAAGCAGCTTCTGCATAACTATACAATCAAATTCAACGATACATCAGGCCTCTACAAGCGTAAGAAATTTGCGCTCACAGTCGGAGACGAACTGCCAGCAGGCATCGTTCAGCTTGCCAAGGTTTACATCGCTAAAAAGCGTAAGC
This sequence comes from uncultured Flavobacteriales bacterium, assembly GCA_964595205.1. Lineage (GTDB taxonomy): Bacteria > Bacteroidota > Bacteroidia > AKYH767-A > 2013-40CM-41-45 > JADKIH01. The sequence goes on from CAZQOQ010000001.1 coordinate 135,173, forward strand.
TTAAAGTCGGTGATAAGATGGCCGGTCGTCACGGTAACAAGGGTATCGTTGCAAAAATCGTTCGCGACGAGGACATGCCATTTCTCGAGGACGGAACACCGGTGGATATCGTTTTAAATCCGCTCGGAGTACCTTCACGTATGAACCTCGGACAGATCTATGAAACGATATTAGGTTGGGCAGGACTGAAGATGGGAATGAAATTTTCTACGCCGATTTTCGATGGTGCTTCTATCGAACAGATCGACGAGTATGTTTCCAAAGCCGGCCTTCCAAAATTCGGCAGTACATACCTGTACGATGGCGGAACCGGAGATCGTTTCGATCAGCCTGCAACTGTAGGTGTCATTTATATGATGAAACTCGGTCACATGGTTGATGATAAAATGCACTCACGTTCTATCGGACCATATTCACTCATCACCCAGCAGCCACTGGGAGGTAAAGCACAGTTCGGAGGTCAGCGATTTGGTGAGATGGAGGTTTGGGCACTCGAAGCATTCGGCGCCGCAAACATTCTTCAGGAAATTCTCACGGTTAAGTCGGACGACGTAATCGGACGGGCGAAAACTTATGAGTCTATCGTGAAAGGAGATAATCTTCCTACTCCGGGAATCCCAGAATCATTCAATGTATTATTGCATGAACTCCGAGGTCTGTGCCTGAAAATTACTCTTGACTGACGTTGCATCCGCTTATTGACGGAGTGATATTATCAGAGTAAAAACAGACTTAAAAACTAAACAAGATGGCAAACAGAAAAGAAATAAAAATCAAATCCAATTTCACCAAGATCATCATCAGTCTTGCTTCTCCTGAACATATTCTCGAGCAGTCAAGCGGAGAGGTCCTGAAACCGGAAACTATCAATTACCGGACATACAAGCCGGAGCGCGACGGTTTATTCTGTGAGCGTATTTTCGGACCGGTGAAAGACTGGGAGTGTCATTGCGGTAAATACAAGCGTATCCGTTATAAGGGAATCGTTTGTGATCGCTGCGGTGTGGAGGTAACCGAGAAGAAGGTGAGAAGAGAACGTATGGGTCATATCACTCTTACGGTTCCCGTTGCTCACATCTGGTACTTCCGTTCACTTCCCAATAAGATCGGCTACCTGCTCGGACTTCCGACCAAGAAGCTTGATATGATCATCTATTACGAGAGATACGTTGTTATCCAGGCAGGAATAAAAGGTGCAGATGGCATCAACTATCTCGATTTTCTTACCGAAGAGGAATACCTGAATATCCTGGAAGCATTGCCGAAGGATAATCAGCATCTCGACGATAATGATCCGAATAAATTTATTGCCAAGATGGGAGCAGAGGCATTGTATGAGCTTTTATCAAGACTGAATCTTGATGAGCTTTCATATAACCTCCGTCACCAGGCCAGCAACGAAACATCACAGCAAAGGAAGAACGAGGCTTTGAAACGACTCAATGTTGTCGAAGCTTTCCGTTCTGCCAATCAGCATATCGAAAATCGTCCTGAATGGATGATCGTAAAAGTTGTTCCGGTTATTCCTCCGGAACTTCGTCCGCTCGTTCCGCTGGATGGTGGCCGTTTTGCAACCTCCGATCTTAATGATTTGTACAGGCGCGTGATCATTCGTAATAACCGATTGAAACGACTGCTGGAAATCAAAGCTCCTGATGTAATCCTCCGAAACGAAAAGAGGATGCTGCAGGAGGCTGTCGATTCATTGTTCGACAATTCTAGGAAGGTAAATGCGGTTAAGACTGAATCCAACCGTGCGTTGAAATCGCTGTCTGACTCATTGAAGGGAAAACAGGGTCGTTTCCGTCAGAACCTTCTTGGTAAGCGAGTTGATTATTCAGCACGTTCGGTGATTGTTGTTGGACCTGAACTCAAGTTGCACGAATGCGGACTTCCGAAGGATATGGCTGCAGAACTCTTCAAGCCGTTCATCATCCGAAAGATGATCGAGCGGGGTGTGGTTAAGACTGTAAAATCAGCCAAGAAGATTGTTGATCGTAAAGATCCGCTCGTCTGGGACATCCTGGAAAACGTTTTAAAAGGTCACCCGGTTCTTTTGAACCGAGCCCCGACGCTTCACCGACTGGGTATTCAGGCTTTCCAGCCTAAGCTTATCGAAGGTAAAGCGATTCAGCTTCACCCGTTGGTTTGTACGGCCTTCAACGCCGACTTCGACGGTGACCAGATGGCTGTTCACGTGCCATTGGGAAATGCTGCAATACTCGAAGCACAGATGCTTATGCTGGCATCTCATAATATTCTTAACCCGGCAAACGGTGCGCCGATAACCGTGCCTTCTCAGGACATGGTACTCGGACTTTATTACATTACCAAGGAACGTAAGTCTGATGCAACCCGCAAGGTATTAGGCGAGGGTATGAAATTTTATTCTCCGGAAGAAGTCATCATCGCTTATAACGAGGGTATTGTCGAGCTGCATGCTTCCATCGAGGTTCGTGTGTATGTGATGAAAGACGAACACCTGGTTAAGGAAATGATCAAGACCACTGTTGGCCGTGTACTTTTCAACCAGGTAGTACCTGAGGACGCAGGTTATATCAACACCTTACTTACAAAGAAAGCTCTTCGCGACATCATCGGAGAAGTATTGAAATCATGTGGTGTGGCCAAGACCGCGAAGTTCCTTGATGATATTAAGGATCTCGGCTTCAAGATGGCGTTTAAAGGCGCATTGTCTTTCAATCTGGAAGACGTGAAGATTCCTGATGTTAAGATCGATCTCGTTGCAAAAGCGAACGCTGAAGTTGATGAAGTACTGAATAATTATAATCTCGGTTTCATAACGTATAACGAGCGTTACAACCAGATCATCGATATCTGGACGCGTACGAGTTCACGGATCACTGAAACGCTGATGAAGCAATTGTCGACCGACAAGCAGGGATTCAATTCCATCTATATGATGCTTGATTCCGGTGCCCGTGGTTCGAAAGAGCAGATTCGTCAGCTTGGTGGAATGAGAGGATTGATGGCGAAACCACAGAAGAGTGGCTCCACAGGCGGGGAAATCATCGAGAACCCTATCCTTTCCAACTTTAAGGAAGGTTTATCGATCCTCGAGTATTTTATTTCTACGCACGGTGCCCGTAAAGGTCTTGCCGATACGGCCCTCAAGACGGCAGATGCCGGTTACCTCACACGTCGTCTCGTCGATGTATCGCAGGATGTAATCATCACCGACGAAGATTGCGGAACCCTTCGTGGTCTTGCGGAAACTGCATTGAAGAATAATGAAGAAGTTGTTGAATCACTCTTCGACCGGATTTTAGGTCGCGTGTCGCTTCACGACATATATCATCCGCTTACAGGCGAATTGCTCGTTGAAAGCGGAAAGGAAATCAATGAGGATATCGCAACGATGATTGAAGAGTCACCTATCGAGACCGTCGAAATCCGTTCGGTACTTACCTGCGAATCTATTCGTGGTGTATGTGCGAAATGCTATGGACGGAATCTCGCTTCGGGAAGAATGGTGCAGAAAGGCGAAGCAGTTGGTGTTATTGCAGCCCAGTCGATCGGTGAACCCGGAACACAGCTTACCCTCCGTACATTCCACGTCGGTGGTGTTGCTCAGAAAGGTGCATCTGAATCGGAGTTGAAGGCTAAATTCGGAGGACGACTTGAATTCGAAGAGGTAAAGACAGTAAACTATAAAGACGGAAATAAAACTCATGCAGTTGTAATCGGTCGTTCGGGAGAATTCAGGATTCTGGATCCAACTACCGGAACGGTTCTTACAACTTCTAACATTCCTTATGGTGCGAAGCTTCATGTAAAGGAGAAAGACATCGTGGAAAAGGGCCAGGTCATTTGTGACTGGGATCCATTCAACGCTGTAATCATTTCCGAATTTGCAGGAAAAGTTGAATTTGAACATATTGAAGAAGGTATGACCTTCCGCGAGGAGTCTGATGAACAAACCGGTTACAAGGAGAAGGTAATCATCGAGACGAGAGATAAGACGAAGAACCCTGTAATCAAGATCCTCGATGAGAAGAAGGAAGTAGTGAAAGCTTACAACATCCCTGTGGGTGCACACGTGATGGTAAATAAGGGACAGAAGATTCAGTCGGGCGACATCCTTGTTAAGATTCCACGTACTACTGGAAAATCAGGTGATATCACCGGAGGACTTCCACGGGTAACTGAATTATTCGAGGCTCGTAACCCGAGCAACCCTGCCGTTGTGAGTGAGATCGATGGCATTGTATCTTATGGAGGAATAAAGAGAGGTAATCGTGAGGTTATCATAACTTCGAGAGACGGTGAAGTCAAGAAGTATCTCGTACCGCTTTCCAAACATATCCTCGTTCAGGATAACGACTTCATTCGCGCAGGCGATCCGTTGTCGGATGGTGCAATCACTCCAAGTGATATCCTCTCGATCAAAGGCCCAGGAATGGTTCAGGAATACCTTGTCAACGAGGTTCAGGAAGTCTACCGTTTGCAGGGCGTGAAGATAAACGACAAGCATTTTGAGGTGATAGTAAGGCAGATGATGCGTAAGGTTGTAATCGAGGATCCGGGCGATACCATGTTCCTTGAGCGTGAGTATGTAGACCGTATTGATTTCATCAAGGAAAACGATGCAATCATGGATAAGGTAGTTGTACTTGAGCCGGGAGATTCGACCGATTTAAAGGCTGGACAGATCATTACGTTGCGCAGGCTGCGTGAAGAAAATTCAGTGTTGAAGCGGAAGGATCTTAAGATGATTGAAGCTCGGGATGCCATTCCTGCAACATCTTCGCCGGTTTTACAGGGTATCACACAGGCATCACTGCATACGAAGAGCTGGATTTCTGCGGCTTCATTCCAGGAGACCACCAAGGTTCTCAACGAAGCTGCAGTGAATGGTAAGATCGATGGTCTCTTAGGTTTAAAAGAGAACGTAATCGTTGGACACCTGATTCCTGCCGGTACGGGTCTTCGCGAGTATGACCGTATGATAGTAGGATCTCAGGAAGAGTATGATTTGCTGATGGCTTCTAAACAGGAAGAAGAAGTCAGCGAACATTAAAAATTGATTTTTTAAAACCGCTTCGGTCTCCGGGGCGGTTTTTTTGTACATTTGTGTGTGGGTCATGAAATATTTACAGACATTAATCTAAACTTTATACGTCCTTTACCCATAACCAACACTAAATAATCAACTGTCATGGATGAAAATCAGAATCAAAATCAGCTTAATATTGAGTTGACAGAAGAAGTTGCCGATGGAATTTATTCCAACCTGGCAATTATTACCCACAGTACGTCGGAATTTGTAATCGATTTTGTAAAGGTTATGCCCGGTGTACCAAAAGCAAAAGTTAAATCAAGGATATTGCTTACGCCTCAACATGCAAAACGACTGATGGCTGCGCTACAGGACAATATTGCCAAGTTTGAAGCCGTTCACGGCACGATCAAACAAACGGAAGGATTGGGAATTCCCATGAACTTTGGCGGGCCTGCCGCACAAGCCTAATTTGAACTATTCTTTTTCCTGGTTAAAAGAACTCCTCTTTTATAAACTACGGGTATATAGTATCCTAACATCATTGATAATCCGGCGAGAAAAAAGGCAATAGCATACGGCCTGGTTGTGTCTTCGAGGTAAAATTCGCCTACCATCCACACTGAGTTTGCGCATATCCAAAAACAGACAGCAAGATTATGAGCTAATTCTGCTTTATCGCTTTTGTTAAGATAGGTGATGTAAACAGCAAAAGCGAGCGTAGGCAGAATCATGAAAATACCCAGCGGTTTCCAGAGTATTACCCAGCACAAGTCCTTTATCAGCCAGAGCAGAATGTGGAAGTTTTCGAATTTCCGGACGGAAGATCTCATGAATTCAGTTTGTGCTAAAGGAATTACTCTTTTTCAATTGCCTGTATAATTTTCTCATCCATTGGCAACATCTTATCATGAAAACGGTGAATGAGTCTTCCGTATTCGTCTAGTAAGAATTTTTCAAAGTTCCATCGTATGTCACCGACTTTATCCGGATTGGGTTGTGTAATCAGCCATTTGAAAAGCGGATCAATGTCGTCACCTTTTACAGAAACCTTCGACATCATTGGAAATGTTACGCCATAATTTTTCTTGCAAAAAGTTGCAATCTCTGAATTACTTCCGGGTTCCTGTTGGCCGAAATTATTGGCGGGAAATCCGATGATCACGAGCTTGCCTTCATATTTTTTATACAATTTTTCAAGGTCGGCATACTGAGGTGTGTTCCCGCATTCAGATGCAGTATTTACAATCAGGATTTTCTTACCCTTGTAGACGGATAAATCGACAGGCTTTCCTTCGATGGAAAGCGGTTTAAACTGATATATATTTTCGGGACTTGCGACAATCAGCATGGTCAAAAGGAATAGCAGATTCATGTTTATATTTTTTTTATCTAGAATGGTTTATTTTTATTGATGATAGTAAAATGGAATTCAGCCACAGGTTTTTTGTCTTATTAACCAATACAAAGATAACTTTCCATGATCAATTTATCGCACTCTTGTTAAAGATGAAAAATCCAAAATGGAACAGGAATGATATTTCCTGTTCCCGACTGCCAATATAATTTACAAAAAAGCCGATTGGGCCAAGAGGGCTGTGAAATACAGGACCGGCTGATGCTATGTAATATCTTTTGGCAAGAATATCTCCGTAATACGTTTTGTTCTCCTGTGTTGGCAATAATTCCTGGTAGGGTTGGAAGACATATCCTTCCAGCAATAGATCGATATTATTCCTGATTGTAACTACATTCTTGGATCCGAGTCCGCCAAACGTATGTGCATGGAATGAGGGTAGAAAAATCGTCTTCGATTCCTGGATAGGGTAGAAGCCCGGGCTGTTCAGGACTGTGCTGATGTGATTTGCAAGAAAGGGCATATCGGTAGTGGCAAATTCAATATAAACTCCGAATTTTATGCGCCCTTTTTTCTTAAAGTAATTCTCATACTTCAAATTGAATTGTAACCAGTCGTGGTATTTTTCTCTCTTGGTTTTTTCAACCGACGTCGATCCGGGAATGGTGCTTTCCAGAACATTTACATATTGAATGCGTGTGCTCAGGAAAGTTCCGCCACTTGGATATTCTTTACGGTTGAGTGTGTTTCTCTCAAACGTTATTGCTCCTGATGGACCGTTTAATATTGTCTGATCGGCCGTATCATTGAAGAGAAAATCCTGCGTTTGGTAATAGTCATCCTTGATGCGAATGTAGGCTGCCGATGCGACAAGTTTTCCTTTGTTCCTGGCGGGGATTCCGAAATTCATTCCGAAATTATAGTCAGATTTTAAAATGTAAGAGGGTTTTTGTTCTGAGAAAAAAGCAGTGTTGCTGCTGCTGAAGAAATCGTATTGATTGAGTGTAACATCTGATTCTAAAAAGTAAGGAAATCTGGCAGGTGAGTCCATGCGGATTCGTAGCTGTCCGGAAGTGTAAAGTTTTCCGAAGTAGAAGTTGCCGTTGAAATTATATGCCTTACGGTTCCAGACATTATATTGAAGGCCGACAAAGGCTTCGCTCACCGGTCTTGATGATATATTTCCGCCGAACTGAGTAATAAAATCTTTTTCCCTGTTTATCTTAATATTCAGGTCGAAGAACCCTGTGCTTTTGTTATACTTCAAAGATGGATAGATACCCTTGATATTGGGATCCGCTACAAGGGCATAGTACGAGGCTTTCAGTCGTTTCAATGGAATGGGAGCGGTTCCGGGTTTGATAATCTGTTTTACGTATCCTGCCTGCTTCAAATTAACACCTTCGATCGTCACATTGTCGATGATGACATTCGGCAGCGACGCCTGGTATGCCTTTCTGAGTTTTTTTCTTTCTTCAGGTGTAGTACGTGCCTGTATGTTTGTACAGATTCTTCCCAGTTGTTCTTTCGTTGACTTGTATCCTTCGCTGATTATTTCATTGATTTTCGAAAAATCAAAAAGTCCGAAACGGTCGGTGTTTGATTCGATCAGAACGCCATTCTCGCATACAACTGAAAAATTTGTGGGCGTGGTCATCATCGCCCTGATTTGCGAGATGATGTTCCCTTCTGACATGGGTGTAGTCGTTCCTGCCGCATTCGAGCCAATTATGATGTCCGGCTGAAAATCTTCAAGTAAAATGTCTACAGGAAAATTATTGTACATGCCTCCGTCATAAAGAATTTTATTGTCGAAAAGCACAGGCTTGAAATAAAAAGGATATGCCGACGAAGCCCGTACTGCCTGCGCAAGGTCTCCACTGCGGAAAATCACCGTCTTTTTATTCTCAATATCGGCCGCTACACAACGAAAGGGTACGTAAAGCGAATCGAAATTGTAATCTGCCTTTGCTATCGCTCCCGCAGTGTTCTCAAGCAGGGAATAGTCGTATGGTATAGAACTGACGATGTTTGTTGGTAACGAGGTAGAGAAAACCGAATCGAGAGAAAATTTTAAGCTGATCCAGGAAGCATCCGGCTCTTTCTGACGGAAATAGTAGGTGTAGTCATCGTCGATGACACCCGTAGCCCAGTTGTAAAAATCTTCAGTATTTACAATCGAATCCATTTCATCGGGAGAGTACCCTAATGCATACATACAACCCACAATTGCACCTGCTGAAGTACCTGCAACATAGTCGATCGGAATATTGGCTTCTTCCAAAGCTTTAAGTACTCCGATGTGAGCCATTCCCCTTGCACCGCCACCACTTAAAACCAGTCCGACTTTCTGGGCATGAACCAATGTTGTGGACAATAAGAGTAGGAATAAGATTCTGATGTTCATCCTGTGCAGGAAAGCGCTGTTTTTTTTAACGAACGATTCAACGTTATTAATTCATGGGTCGCTAAGTTACAAAGCAGATTTGATTTTCAGGATCAATTCTGAGAAATATGACGGCGATTTCAAAAGCCTTGATCCATACCAGGAAAACATTTCGCCGTCAACCAGAAAAATGTTTGCCTCAATGAAAATTCTCTTCAATTCAATTAAATTTTTCTCGCCGAAAGGATATGGTTCAGAAGCCAGGAGGATCACCCGCGGTCTTCTTTCGGTTAGTTCTTCAGAAGTAAATTCGGGATATCTTTTCCTGTCTGCAAATACATTTTTGAATCCGCTTCGTTCCAGCATATCGCTGATGAAAGTATCACCCCCTACAGTCATGAATGGTTTTTGCCAGATTAAATAGGCGCACGAAATCCTTTCCTTTGAAGGGGGTAACTTAGAAAAAAGATCTCTTATTTTTTGAGATATGTTGTCACCGTTTGCTTTTTTTCCGGTTAATACCGAAACCTCTTCAATCATTTGTAATGCGTCATCCAGATTTTTAATGTCAGAGACCCATATAGGAAACTCTTTAGCAAGAATTTTTATTTGTCCTTCTTCGTTTTCTTCTTTGTTTGCAATAATCAGGTCAGGATTCAGACTCCTGATTTTTTCAATGTCTAATTTCTTTGTGCCGCCAACCCTGGTTTTTTTCCGAAACCATTCTTCCGGATGTACGCAGAATTTTGTGATGCCTTTCACTTCCTCGTTTAATCCCAGGTCGTAAAGAAGTTCTGTTTGTGAAGGTACAAGTGAAACAATCCTCGAAGGAGTTTTCCTGAATGAATGTCTTTGACCGATCTGGTCAATGGAAAGTATCATTTAAAATATTCCACTTTATTCGTTCCGATTTTCAAACCCTGTAATTACTATACGATTGTTTTCTTTAATACCAGGTATCTCACTTTTCGAGTATAGGAATCGATGTAGAAAACCTGTCTTACTACCTGACAAGCGTTTCCGCAATATCACTCTTTGTTATAATAAAAGTCCGCCCCGCTTTGAAATCCTTTACAAGCACTGCCATCTTATCGCCCGAAACCATCTGTGACAAATCGTCGAGCGGCGTGGTGATGTCGACAAATGGTATAGCCTCCTGCATGATCTTTTCGATCTTATCTTCTTTGGCGGATGGATTCTTTAAGATGTAATTGTAAACGAGATTTTCATAAATAGAACCAACCATTCGATCATCGGATGTGACCGGGATCTGCGAAAAATTATTTTCATTCATGATGTGGAGTGCTTCTGCAATCGTCTTGTTTTTGTCGATCGTCATCAGCTCGATATTCTTTCTTCCGCTGACAATATCACTGGCAGTCATTCCCTTTTTGTCAATGTAACCCATTTTCCTCATCCAGTCGTCGTTGAATATTTTTGCAAGGTATCTTGTACCATGATCATGAAATACTATAACGACCACGTCTTTTTCAGTCAGTTTATCTTTAAGCTGGTGCAATCCGGCAACTGCAGAACCGGCGGAATTTCCGACCCAGATACCTTCTTTTTTCACGATCTCCCGGGTCATTAATGCAGCGTCTTTATCGGTTACCTTTTCAAACAGATCGATCAGGCTGAAGTCGACATTCTTGGGAAGAAAGTCTTCGCCAATGCCTTCGGTGACATATGGATAGATTTCATTCTTGTCGAAGATGCCGGTCTCTTTATATTTTTTGAATACAGATCCGTAAACATCGATACCCCAGACTTTAATATTTGGATTTTTTTCTTTCAGGTATCTTGCGGTTCCGCAGATGGTTCCCCCGGTACCAACACCAACTACAAAGTGAGTGATTTTACCTTCTGTCTGTTCCCAGATCTCAGGACCGGTTTGCTCATAATTTGCCTGGGCATTGGAGGGATTATCATATTGGTTAGGGTAGAAGGAATTTTTAATTTCTTTGTTTAACCGTGCCGCTACGGAATAATAGGAACGGGGATCCTCTGGTTCAACATTGGTTGGGCAAACAATTACCTCTGCTCCAAAAGCCTTCAGGGCATCAACTTTTTCTTTGGATTGTTTATCAGTGGTTGTAAATATGCATTTGTACCCTTTCACAATTGCAGCAATTGCCAGGCCCATACCGGTATTACCCGAAGTGCCCTCGATGATTGTTCCGCCAGGTTTAAGTATTCCGGCTTTTTCGGCATCTTCTACCATCTTGAGAGCCATCCTGTCTTTGATAGAATTACCGGGATTAAAAGTCTCAACCTTTGCATATACAGTAGCCTTAATGCCTTCAACAACTTTATTGAGCCTGACCATTGGCGTATTGCCAATTGTTTCAAGGATGTTGTTACAGGTTTTTTTAGCTGGATTATTTGCCATGAACTTTAAGAATTATGTATTAATTAGGCCTGTTTTTCAGGCGGGCAAAGTTAATAAAGGAAATGAAAAACGTCGTCGAAATTGGCTGTAGATTTTATAAAAACTATATTTGGCTTTCTTCTGTTTTAAATGAAAATACTCAAAAAAATCAAGTTTAAGGATGAATAAAAAACCAATTCAGGGGAGTAGCAGAAAAAAGAGCAGCCTCGAACTTCCGGCTTCAGGCGAAAAAATGTGGTTGTTCCTGATCCTGCTCATCACCTTTATTGCATACCTGCCTGCTTTGCAATGTGGTTTTACCCGCTGGGACGATCACCTGTATGTAACAGATTCCGATTTAATCACCAGTCTTTCCATGTCTAATATCGCCAGGATGTTTTCCCCTAACAGCGTGGTTGCCCTGAACTATCATCCTCTCACCATCCTGTCGCTTGCCATCGATTATAAGTTCGCAAAACTGAATCCTGCCTTCTATCATATTGTAAATATCATTTTTCACCTGTTAAACACGTACCTGGTTTATGTGTTTATTAAAAAATTATCAGACAATAAATCGATTGTTGCACTCGTGGTGGCATTACTTTTCGGAATTCACCCAATGCACGTCGAAAGCGTTGCATGGGTGGGTGAACGAAAAGATGTACTTTATACATTTTTCTTTCTTGGAGGACTGATTACTTACCTTAATTACCTCGGGACAAATAAAAATAAATACCTGGTATTCACTTTCATTTTATATGCCTTATCTGTCTTGTCAAAGGCAATGGCGGTGGTATTTCCGGCGGTTTTATTTTTAATCGATTATTATAAAAACAGAAAGTTGTCGGCTAAATCAATTCTTGAAAAGGTGCCATTCTTCCTCTTTGCAATTCCATTTTCACTGATCACATTACAGATTCAAAAGACGGCAATTTCGGGTTATGAGGTATTCTCCTTGAAGGAGAGATTCTGTATTGGATTTTACGGTATGTTCAATTATGTGTGGCGTTTGTTTCTGCCTGTTAACCTGACAGCATACTATCCTTATCCGCTTCGCGATGCAGACGGAAGCATGCCATTTTCATTTTACCTTGTTTCATTTTGCGGCATGATTCTTTTCCTTGGCGTGCTTGCCTGGTTTTTTATGAAGAGGAATAATTACAAGCTGGTATTTTTTGGATTTATGTTTTACCTGGTTACTGTAATTCTTGTTTTACAGTTTCTTTCCGTAGGACAAGTTATTGTCGCTGACCGTTATTCTTATCTTTCATATATCGGTTTGCTTTTCCTTGTTGTTATGCAGGTTTATCATGTTATCAATGAAAAGCCTTACCTGAAAAGAGTGTTCATGGCCTTACTTGTTGTTGTTACAATATTATTTACACTATCATCAAATGTACAGTCGCGTATTTGGAAAAATACTTCAACTTTATGGACAAATGTGATAGAGCGGAATCCTTCAATGACGATTGAAACTGCCCATGAACAAAGGGGTAATTACAGGTCTTCGATCAACGATTATGACGGGGCCATTCAGGATTTTGAAAAATGCATTGCTGTGAATACTAAAAAGCCAACGGTGTATTTTAACATGGGTATCATTTATGGTACAAAGGGTAATATGAGTCAGAAGGAGGGAGATTTAAAGGCAGCAGTAGAGATGTACCAGAAATCAGTTGACTTGCTGAGTTATGGTATTTTACTCGACAGCACATATTCAAAGGCATATCTTGACAGGGCAACAACCTATGTGCTGATGAATAAATTTGATCTCGCAGCGAAGGATTACACAAAAGCACTGGAATTTTTTCCCGGAAGTAAAGAGTTGCTGGAGAAGCGGGCATATGTAAATGGGATGGCGGGAAACTACAATGAATCAGTTCAGGATTACAATGCATTAATAACAATCGATCAGTCAAATCCTTATTATTATCTGAATCGGGGATTTGCAGCATACAATGCTGAAAATTACAAACAGGCGATAACTGATTTTGAATTGATTATTCAAATCGACAGCACGATTAGCAATGCTTATTTTTCACTTGGAAAGTGCTACGAAAAACTGGGTGATTCAAAAAAAGCGTCTGTTTATTTTGCAAAGGCAAAATCATTGGGATACAGCGAAGAGGATAAGCCTAAATAGCTTTCATACTTTAAAAATTTCATGAATGGCAAGAAATCTAATTGTATCTGATTGCCGAAAGCGGGCTTATTCTTGTAATGATCATTGTCGGAATAACCATCATCAAAATGCAAACGATTAGTGTACCGGCATTCAACATTAAAATGTGGGAGATTGAAAAATTTACAGGTACATACGACAAGTAATAGGATTGTTGATCCAGGTGAAAGAGCTGAAATTTTTTCTGTATTAATATAAAAGAGATTCCGACGATGTTTCCCCACAGCATTCCACGCCCGATCAGGTAGCCGGCAAGATATATGAAAATTTTTCTGATGCTCAGACTTCTGCTTCCCATGGCTTTCATTGTGCCGATCAGGTTAATCCTTTCGAGGATGATAATGAGCAGAGCTGAAATCATATTCATTCCCGAAACTACAATCATAAGCGATATAATGATGATTGCATTGATGTTCTGCAATCCAAGCCAGTCGAATATCTGGGGATAAATATCCCTGATGGTCCTCACATTCAGATCCGATGCTGAAATAGTATAAATTTTTTCCGCTGTCTCATCAAGTTTCAAAAAGTCGTTTACCGTAATTTCAAATCCACCTACCTTGTCGGATGTCCAGTCATTTAGTTTTTGTATCTGACCGATGTCGCAAAACATGTACAGGTTATCGAATTCTTCAAGACCAGTACTGTAAACTCCGGTGATATGAAATTTCCTTGCCCGCGGGGGCTGTTGAATGAAATGCATGATGAGGTCATCGCCCGAATGGAGATTTAATTTTTTCGACAGGTTTGCGGAAATTACAATATCGTTCGAACGGGCGCTGTCATTAACATAAAAAACATTGCCCTCGATTAACCGTTCACGAAAATACGCCCAGTCGAAATCGCTGCCGATGCCTTTGGCAACAATTCCTTCAATTTCATCCTTTGTCTTGATGATGCCTGCTTTGGTAGCAAAAACCTGTATATGCCTGATGTCCGGATCATTTTTCAAAGATGGAAGAAAAGGCTGATGGCGATCGACAGGCTGCGTTTCGTAGGAATTGTTTTCATCATAGTTGCTGATTTGAATATGAGATCCAAAGCCAATAACCTTATCTCTTATCTCTTTTTTAAAACCGGTTACTATTGAAATTGCAATGATCATAACGGCAAAACCGAGCGCAATTCCGATCAGCGCGATGCGAATGATTGGTCGTGAAATAACCGTTTCCTTTTCTTTGGAAAAAGCGATGCGCCTTGCTATAAATAATTCAAACTTCAATTCAGAACAGTTAAATTTGCAATCTTTGACGATAAAGATATTTGATTCATCCATAATGAAAACATTAAAGCTGTTTTTCTTTATACTGTTTTTTTTAACCACCGGAAATTCACCGGCTAAAGAAAAAAACAGTGTATTGCCAGGGGCATATCAGACCGATTTGTATTTTCCATTGCTGAAGGGGAAAACGCTCGGCATAGTTGCAAACCAGACTTCCATGCTTGGAAAATTGCACCTGGTAGATTCCCTTCAGAAATCAGGATTTAATATTCAATGTGTGTTTGCTCCCGAGCATGGTTTAAGGGGCGACAAGGGAAACGGTGAACATGTTGCAGCCTCTGTCGATGAGAAAACAGGTATTCCGGTCATTTCGCTTTATGGGAAGAATATGCGGCCGCAGCAAAAGGATTTGAAGGGCATCGACCTCATGATATTTGATATACAGGATGTTGGAGTCAGATTCTACACCTATATTTCCACACTGCAATACGTCATGGAAGCATGTATCGACAATAAAATTCCCCTGGTGATACTCGACCGCCCGAATCCCAATGGTTACTTTGTTGATGGTCCTGTACTGGAATCCAAATTTTCATCCTTCGTGGGCATGCAGCCGGTTCCGATTGTATACGGAATGACAATCGGAGAATATGCCAGCATGATTGACGGAGAAGGCTGGCTTAAGAAAAAGGAAAAATGCAAACTGACCATTGTACCGGTAAAAAATTATAACCACAAATTCATGTACCAGCTGCCGGTTCCGCCATCGCCAAACCTGCCTGACATGGATGCTGTATATCTCTATCCGTCGATTTGTTTATTTGAGGGAACGAGAATAAGCCTTGGCAGAGGAACCAACAAGCCATTCAGGTTGATCGGTTTTCCGGATACAATTTCTGACGGAATTACATTTATGCCCATTGATATGCCAGGCTATGCTATGAATCCGCCATATAAGGATACGATTTGCGCCGGACAGGATTTGTCCGGTGAGGGCAGAAGAGTAGTCGCATTAAAAAGTATTCAGCTTAAATGGTTGTTGAGTATGTATTCCAGATATCCTGACAAAGACAAATTTTTTAATGATTTCTTTGATAAGCTGGCCGGTACAGATAAACTGCGTCAGCAAATTATGGATAATAAAAGTGAAGAAGAAATAAAGAAGTCGTGGCAGGAGGGCATCCGGCAATTCAAGAAAATCAGGAAAAAATATATAAAGTATAAAGACTTTGAATGAGTCTTAGTCAGTTCTGCTGTATATTCAACTCTGCGTTTTTTACACTGCGCCCGGGATAAACCTTCAAGGCCTCTTCTAAACATTTCATCGCATTTTTAAGCGACGATAAATTTAACACGTAAGCGATACGCACTTCGTCAGTTCCCAGTTCAGGATGTGAATAGAAACCGGTTGCCGGAGCGAGCATGACTGTTTCGTTCCGGTAAGAAAAAGATTCAAGCAGCCATTGGCAGAATTTATCGGAATTGTCGATTGGTAACCTGGCAATGCAATAAAATGCTCCGCTGGGTTTCGGACAAAAGACTCCGTCCATTTTATTTAAAGCTTCTACGATGTAGTCACGACGCTTTACATATTCATCTTTGACTTTTTCAAAATATGAATCAGGAGTATCGATGGCTGCCTCAGCGGCATATTGTCCGAAGCCAGGCGGACTCAATCTTGCCTGGGCGAATTTCAGAGCTGTAGCCATAAATTCTTTGTTACGGGAAATAACCGCACCGATCCGGGCCCCACAAGCACTGTATCGTTTGGAAATTGAATCGAGCAGAACAACATTCTGATCGATGCCGTCGAGATGCATGACGGATGTATATTTTTTTCCATCGTAGCAAAACTCCCTGTATACTTCATCGGAAAAAAGCCACAGGTCATGCTTCTTCACCAACTCTTTTAAAAGCAGAAGTTCTTCCTTACTATACAGGTAACCTGTCGGGTTTGAAGGATTACAGATCATAATCCCCCTTGTTTTAGGAGTTATGAATTTTTCAAACTCTTCAATCGGAGGAAGTGCAAATCCGTTTTCTATATAAGAGCGGATTGGAACTACCTTAACATTCGATTGTGTGGAGAAGCCATTGTAATTTGCATAAAATGGTTCCGGAATGAGTATCTCATCCCCGGGATCCATGCAACTCATCATGGCAATATTAATAGCCTCGGATCCACCGGTGGTAACGATGATGTCAGTATAATCCAGTTCTATATTGAACCTCGAATAATATGTAACCAGTTTTTTGCGATAAGATTCTATGCCTGCAGAGTGGGAGTATTCAACAATTTTATAAGGGTAGTTATGAATTGCATTTAATATCGTGTCCGGAGTTTCAATGTCGGGCTGACCGATATTGAGATGGTAAATCTTCCGGCCTTCTTTCTTCGCTTTTTCAGCGAAAGGAACCAGTTTTCTGATCGGAGATGGCGGCATTTCGCGGCCTTTCCTTGAGGTATTTGGCATAAAATTGTTTTTTAAACAGCCGTTAAAAAAGAAACCCTCCGCAAAGGGAGGGTTCCAAATATACGTAAAAAAATTCGTAGGTCGTTATTTCTTTTCTGTACCAGGGGTCTCGGAAGCAGGTGTAGCCGCAGGAGCTTCTACGTTTCCTTTAAGATGTAGCACTTTTTGGCCTGATTTTGAATTCGAAGTAATGGTAACTGTTTTGTCCTGCATTCCCATTTTTCCTGTAGAATTGAATTCAACGTGAATTGTTCCTTTAGAACCCTTAGCAACAGGCTCTTTTGGCCACTGAGGAACAGTGCATCCGCAAGATCCATGAGCTTCAGTAATGATAAGAGGCTCTTTTCCCGAGTTAACGAATTCGAAGTCGTGTGTGACCTTATCACCCTGTTTGATCGTACCGAAATCATATGTTTCGATATCGAATTTCATCTCAGGGGCATTTTTATTTTCTGCGGCAGCAGGAGTTACTGTTGCCGGAGTTTGCATTTTGTTGTCCTGTGCATTAATTGTAGTAATGTAAAGTAGGAACGAAGCTGCGAGGATTAATTTTTTCATTTTTGGGTTTTTGTTTAATTGGTTTTATTTATTGGTTTTTTCTTGTGTGGTTGTAGGATCTTTTTGTTTTTCTACGGTTCCTTTGATGTGAATGATCATCGGATTTTGTTTTGCATTAGACGTGAGTGTTACGGTCTTGTCCTGGATGCCGAACTTACCTGCGCTGTTAAAAGTAACTTTTATCGTGGCTGTCTGGTTTTTCATGATCGGCTCTTTAGGATAGATGGGTACAGTACAACCACAGGAACCTTCGGCATTCGAAATAATCAGCGGCTCATTACCTGTATTGATGAATTTAAATTCATGGGTGATTGATTCTCCCTGTTCGATTGTGCCGAAATTGTATTCGTCGGCTTCGAATTTGAAACTGGCCTGATTACTGTCCTCATTGCCGATGTTATCTAATACTTTTTTCTCCTGGGCAAATGTACCCGCACCGGCAAGCAGAAAAACAGAAAGGATGATTGCTTTAAATTTCATATTTATCATTTTGAATTTTCAAGTGGTAATCCGGATAATTTCTTTACTGGCATAGCTTGTTCGTTATTGTCTTCAGAAGCTTCTACTACGCCTTTAATGGTAAGTACTTTCGGATCCGTCTTTGCATTGGAATTAAGAGTTACAGTTTTTGTAAAAGCTCCTACACGTTTGGTGTCGTAATGAACTTTTATGGAGCCTGTCTGGCCTTTCATGATTGGTTCTTTGGGCCAGGTTGGAACGGTACAACCGCAGCTTCCTCTTGCATTTGATATAATTAATGGATCTTTACCTGTATTTTTGAATTTGAATTCACAGCCTCCGTCAGCTCCCTGCTTGATCGTTCCATAATCGTGAATCTCTGACTCAAATGTAATTTCCGGTGCATTTGGATTGTCCGGCTTTACTTCTTCTTTTATTGGTGTGTTGCTTTCCTGGGCTTTTAAACTCAATGAAAAGTTGAATAACAACAGGGCTGCAGACGCAATAAAAATTTTGGTTTTCATTTTAATTTGATTTAGGTAATGTAAATATGAGGATTAAATGCATTACTGTCTAACTGTATAACCCTTGAATATGTTGCCAAAAGTAGTTTAATTCCAATGAAGGCATTATGAATTTAAACAAATTTCCAAGGTTTATAAAACTTGTTAACTAATAACTAAAAAGTACGGCACAATAAATCAGCCATAAAAGAAAAAAATCAAAGAGTTTTTTCAAATGAATTTTACGTTAAAATCTTTGGCAAGATTAATTCATCTTTCATACCAAATTTAAACCCGGGAATTTTATCGAACTTACTTCGTATTTAAAACCGCAAACGGTATGATCATTTCTTCAAGGGAGATACCACCGTGTTGCAGGGTGTTTTTATAGTAGGTTACGTAATAGTTATAGTTATTAGGATAAGCAAAAAACTTATCCTGTTTGGCGAAAACAAACGTTTGTGAAAGATGTTGTCGCGGTAACATGGCATCTGCAGGATTCTTAATTTCAAAGACCTCTTTTTTATCATAATTCAGATTACGGCCCTGCTTGTAACGAAGGTTCGTGTTCACAGTTCTGTCGCCAATGATCTTTGTAGGCTCCTTTACGCGTATCGTACCGTGATCGGTAGTTATGATAAGTGTGATTTTCTTTTCCGCCATTCTCTTGATTGCCTCAAACAAAGGGGAATGTTCAA
This sequence comes from uncultured Flavobacteriales bacterium, assembly GCA_964595205.1. Lineage (GTDB taxonomy): Bacteria > Bacteroidota > Bacteroidia > AKYH767-A > 2013-40CM-41-45 > JADKIH01. Next base: position 154,400 of record CAZQOQ010000001.1, read on the forward strand.
ACCATGACAGTGTCAGAGAACGATATGCTGCTTCATCATCAGCAAGTTCACGGATCATCTCCATCTCCGTTCTAGCATGAGAAAGCATATCCACAAAGTTGTACACGATCACATTGAATTTATTTTGCATCAGGTTTGGGATGTTCTCAACCAGGTCTTTCCCGTCGTTGTGATTGGTGATTTTTACATAGGACGACTTGTATTCCTTTCTGAATCTCTTTAGAGTATCGTTCAGGAAATCTTCTTCGTGCAGATTTTTACCGCCTTCTTCTTCGTCATTGAGCCATAAATTCGGGAATCGGCTTTCGATCTCTGACGGCATTAGCCCGGCAAAGATGGCATTCCTCGCATATTGCGTCGCAGTCGGTAGAATACTAAGATAAAGATCATCATCCTGCATACGGAAATATTCTCCAATCAATGGCTGAATGATTCTCCATTGATCGTAACGGAGGTTATCGATGAGCACCATGAATACAGGATCTGCAGAACTGTCAACTACAGGGAGTATTTTTTTCTTCATCAGCTGGTTCGACATCACAGGTGTTGCAGGAGCATCGAAGTTTTTCATCCAGCTGATATAGTTGTTTTCTATGAATTTCGAAAACAAGGTATTTGCTTCACTCTTCTGGGCGGTAAGAATTTCGTACATGCTCTCATCTGAAGATTGCTTCAGTTCCAGCTCCCAGTAGACCAGTTTCCTGTATACGTCCATCCATTCTTTCCAACTCAGCCTGTCGCTCAGCGACATGCCGATATTCCTGAATTCCTGCTGGTAATCAGAAGCGGTTTTTTCACTGATCAGTCTTTTATTATCAAGGTTTTTCTTTATGGAAAGCAAAATCTGGTTTGGATTAACCGGCTTGATGAGGTAGTCGGCAATTTTACTTCCAATGGCCTGCTCCATGATGCTCTCTTCTTCACTCTTGGTTATCATCACGACAGGCATCTCGGGTTTAAGGTTCTTCAGCCTTGAAAGCGTCTCAATCCCCGACAGACCAGGCATATTTTCATCCAGAAAAACAATGTCAAAATTGGTATTCTTAGATTGCTCGATGGCATCATTGCCATTATTGACGGTTACCACATCATAACCTTTCTCACGAAGGAAAAGGATGTGTGGCTTCAACAGATCAATTTCATCGTCTGCCCAGAGTATATTCAGTTTGTCCATTAAAATAGTTTCAGTATTCTTACGATTGCTTTCAAAGTTAGCAAAGATGTTCCGATTCATGTGATTTTTTTATTTTGTTAAAAAATAATTGTGGTGTTTCAAATAAACCTAACGTTATACCTGCCGCCTTATTGTTTTGTTATTTTCCTCAGACAAGTAATCTATTGACGCTAATACTGATATTTGTGGAATCATAAATACATCCTCTTGAAATCCGAAAAACTTAAAATCATTAACGATCCCATCTATGGATTCATTCAGATTCCCTTTGAAAGTGTGTTTCGGCTCATCGAACATCCTTACTTTCAGCGTTTGAGGAGGATCCGGCAGCTGGGCATGACTCAACTCGTATACCCCGGCGCACAGCACACGCGGTTTCATCACGCTTTGGGAGCCATGCACCTGATGGGAGCTGCCATAGAAGTTCTGCGCAACAAAGGACATATCATTCACGACAATGAAGCGGAAGCGGTAACGATAGCGATACTTCTCCATGATATCGGACATGGGCCCTATTCTCATGCCCTGGAAAACAGCCTTGTTCGATCCACTTCACATGAAATGCTATCGGAAGTATTTATGGACCACCTGAATGAAGAATTTCAGGGATCGCTTTCTCTGGCAATTAATATTTTCCGAAACAGGTATCATAAAAAATTTCTTCATCAGCTGGTTTCAGGGCAGCTGGACATGGACCGGCTGGATTACCTGAACCGGGACAGTTTTTATACAGGAGTTTCTGAAGGGGTGGTGAGCAACGACAGAATCATTAAAATGCTTGAGGTGCATAACGACGAACTTGCCATCGAGGCTAAAGGAATTTATTCTATCGAAAAATTTATTGTTGCACGCCGGCTCATGTACTGGCAGGTTTATCTGCATAAAACGGTAGTGAGTGCTGAAAATCTGCTGATAAACATTCTTCGACGTGCCAAGGAATTATTCCAGCGCAATCACGATTTATTTTCCACTCCGGCACTGAAAAATTTTTTGTCGAACGACTATTCACGGGAAGACTTTGAGCGAAACAAAGATCTCATCGATGAATTTGCAGCTCTCGACGACAGCGACATCAGCGCATCGATAAAAGTCTGGGGAAACAACGACGACAGAATTCTCAGTGATCTTAGTAAAAGACTTTTTAACCGTCGCCTCATGAAGATAATGATCCGGGATGTTCCTTTCCAGGAAGATTTCATCATGGATGTACGAGAAAAGGTGATGAGGGAAACCGGTGTCAGCCAAAAGGAATCTGATTACTATCTGTACCAGGGCAAACTCGTTAATAATGCATACAATTCGGAGAGCGATAAGATTAAAATTCTGTTTAAAGACGGTTCTGTTTGCGATATAGCGGAGGCAGCGGACACCCTGAACATTAAGAATCTAAGCAGACCTGTTGAAAAATATTACCTGTGTTTTCCATCATCGACCACAGAGTAAAAACTGTGATTTGATAATGTTTGATTGCGTCAAATAACTAACCCTTATAATCGTTAAAATTTCAGCGTTTTAAGCCATTGATTTCAGGTTATTTTAATTGACCTAAAAGGTAAAAAAGAGTATTTTAGCAAGCTTCAAAAAAATGATATGGATTTTACAGCCAGGCAAATAGCAGATCTTCTGAAAGGGACGGTGGAAGGTGATGCAAATGTGAAAGTAAATCGTCTGAGTAAAATCGAAGAAGGAGGTGAGGGTTCGTTAAGCTTTCTCTCAAACCCAAAATATTTCCCGTTTTTATATTCCACGGCCGCTTCCATAATTATTATCGATGATGCTTTTGTCCTCGAAAAACCGGTATCGGCAACCCTGATAAGAGTTACAAATGCTTATCAGAGTTTTGTTCAACTGCTTGAAATTTATAATAAGATACAACTCGATAAAAAAGGAATTGAACAACCTTCATTTATTTCTCCAACCGCAACATTAGGAGATGGTTGTTATGTCGGGGCTTTCGCTTTTATTGGCAATAATGTCAGGATCGGGAAAAATGTAAAAATTTATCCCCAGGTATATATAGGCGACAACGTTCAAATTGGTGATAATACCTCTTTGTTTTCCGGTGTAAAAATATATTCAGATTGCATACTCGGTTCAGACTGCACATTGCATACCGGAACTGTAATCGGAGCAGATGGATTTGGATTCATGCCTAATAGCGCGAATGAATATAAAAAAGTTGCACAAATCGGAAATGTAATCATCGAGGATCATGTGGAGATCGGAGCAAATACAACAATCGACAGGGCCACTCTGGGTTCTACGATCATTCGCAAAGGAGTCAAACTCGATAATCTTATTCAGGTCGCTCACAATGTGGAGATCGGCGAGAATACCGTTATCGCTGCCCAGACCGGAATTGCAGGGTCAACCAAAATTGGCAGAGACTGCATGATCGGTGGCCAGGTTGGAATTGTAGGACATATAACGATTGCCGATAAAGTAAAAATTGCAGCCCAGTCGGGGATAGGTTCAAGTATTACCTCAGAAGGTGAAATCGTTCAGGGATCGCCGGCTTTCAACATCGGTGATTATAAAAGAACCTATGTCGTTTTCCGTAAATTACCGGCACTTGAGAAAAAGATCAAGGAGCTTGAGCAGACTATTTCCGACTTAAAACAAATTCCGTCCTGAAGTCGAATTTAATATCAGATGATTTTTCAGGTTTCTATTTAATCAGAGAATCAACGTTTTATCTAATTTTCTTCTGTTTAATATATTTATTTTTATTTTTGACAACTTTTGAAAACGGTGCTGATTTGTCACATTCACCAATCCTTATAAAATGGCTGAAAATCAAATTATTATTGAACCTCAAGTGAAAACAGAAAAAAGCCCGGCGAGCAATGGCACATCTGCGGATGAGGTTATCAGGCAGTGCACAATAAAAAATCCTGTTACGATTTCAGGAGTTGGGCTGCATACCGGCGTACTCACAAACCTTACATTTAAGCCTGCACCGGAAAACCATGGTTATAAATTTCAACGGATTGATTTATCCGGACAGCCAATCGTGGAAGCGGATGTCGACAACGTAACAGATACCGACCGCGGAACAACGATCAGTAAGAACGGTGCAAAGATCAGTACGATCGAACACGTGCTTGCAGCGCTCGCGGGTATGGAGATTGACAATGTGTTGATGGAAATAGACGGACCTGAAGTGCCGATCATGGATGGAAGTTCAAGACCATTTATTGAAATTTTAGAGAAAGCAGGTAAACAGGAACAGAAGGAGGAGCGGCATTACTATTACCTGAGTGAGAATATTACCTACGAAGATCCTAAGAGGAAAACTGAAATGCTTGCTGTTCCAAGTGAAGATTTCAGGCTTACCGTAATGGTTGATTATAACAGCGATCTCATAGGAACGCAGCATGCAATCATCTATAATATCGGGGAATTTAAAACGGAGATTTGCGACTCGAGAACGTTTTGCTTTTTACACGAACTGGAGATGTTGCTGGAGCATAACCTGATTAAAGGGGGAGATATAAATAATGCCATTGTTGTGGTGGATCGCCCTGTTCCACAGGAAAAGCTGGACATGCTTGCAAAGGTTTTCAATAAACCGAAAGTAACTGCTGAGAGAGGTTTTTTGAATCATGTGAAATTGCGTTTTCAGAATGAACCGGCAAGGCATAAGCTGCTGGATATCGTGGGTGACCTGGCGTTGGTAGGAGCACCTCTGAAAGGTCATATTTTAGCTGCCCGTCCCGGACATGTCGCAAACGTTGCATTTGCAAAAAAGATCAAGGAACTGATGAAGCGCGACAAGTTCAGGGAGAATTCTCCCAAGTATGATCCGACGAAGAAACCGTTGATGGATGTAAATGCAATCATGAAACTGCTTCCACATCGTCCGCCGTTCTTGTTTATCGATAAGATACTCGAGTTAAGTGATAAGCATGTTGTAGGATTGAAAAATGTTTCGATGAACGAATGGTTTTTTCCCGGACATTTCCCCGGGGCGCCCGTATTTCCCGGAGTGATACAGGTGGAGGCCATGGCTCAGACAGGAGGAATATTAGTTTTAAGCACCGTTCCGGATCCTGAAAATTACCTGACTTATTTTATGAAGATCGATAATACAAGATTCAGGGAAATGGTTTTACCGGGCGATACCATCCTTTTCCATCTTGAACTTGTGTCACCAATCCGTCGTGGAATCTGTCACATGCGTGGTAAAGCCTTCGTGGGAAATAAAATAGTAATGGAATCAGAAATGCTTGCGCAAATTGTGAGAAGAGAAAATAAATAAAATGGTGGACCCAATCGAAGTCATGAATCAAAATTTGGTAAGTATACATCCGGGAGCCCGAATTGGTCAGAATGTAAAGATCGACCCGTTTACGGTTATTCATGACGATGTGGTGATTGGTGACGATACCTGGATCGGCAGTAACGTTACAATTTTTCCGGGAGCGAGAATAGGAAGGAATTGCAGTGTGTTTCCGGGAGCGGTGATTTCTGCAGTTCCCCAGGATCTGAAATTTTCGGGAGAGATCACCACTGCAGAGGTCGGTGATAATACGACCATACGAGAATTTGTTACCATAAACCGCGGAACCAAAGCATTAGGCAAGACGGTGGTTGGGAAGAACAATCTTTTGATGGCCTATGTGCATGTTGCACATGATTGCGTGGTAGGTAATAATTGTATTCTGGCAAATGGAGTGACCCTGGCCGGCCATATCAATATTGAGGATTATGCCATCATCGGAGGATTGTCAGCGATTCATCAGTTTGTGCAGATTGGATCCCATGTAATGATTTCCGGCGGCTCCCTGGTGAGAAAAGACGTTCCGCCTTTTGTAAAAGCCGCGCATGAACCATTGTCATATGTGGGTATAAATACAGTCGGCCTTCGAAGAAGAGGATTTTCACCCGAAAAGATTGCTGAAATACAGGACATCTACCGGATATATTTTGTGAAGGGTCTCAGCAGTACCCATGCTTTGGAAGAAATCGAAAAAGCGATTGTTCCTTCCGGAGAAAGAAATAAGATCCTTTCGTTTATCAGGAACTCGACAAGAGGCATGATGAAGGGGTACAGTCAGGAAGAAGAATAAAATTTTGTGAAAATCTCGTTAAAATCTGCCGGTAAAAAATATTATCGTGAATGGATCTTTCGCCGTGTTGATCTTGATTTTCCAACAGGGCAAAAATCAGTAATACTGGGTCCGAATGGTTCCGGAAAATCTACCTTGTTGCAGGTGATAGCAGGAGCCATCCTTCCGAATGAGGGCATCATCGAATATAATCATGGTACCGTAAAAGTCTCTGCGGATGAAATTTATAATTACGTTTCATTTGCATCACCATATCTTGAACTGATTGAGGAATTCACTCTGATGGAGATTATCCGCTTTCATTTTAAATTTAAAATTCCGGTAAATCAATTCTCAGAACAGCAGGTTCTTGAAGCGACCGGACTGGTGGAAAAATCGGATACAATATTCAAATACTTTTCCTCCGGAATGAAACAGAGAGTGAAACTGGCGCTTGCAATTCTGAGTGATACACCTTTGCTTCTTTTAGATGAACCATGTTCTAACCTTGATAGCAAGGGTATCGACTGGTATAACGGAATGATTAAGAGTTATTCAGACAAACGAACGGTGATTGTCGCTTCCAATCACAATGAATATGAATACTTTTTTTGTGATAAGAGAATAGAAATGACAGACTTGAAAAAATGAAAGCCTCTTTTGAGCGTATCATAAACGATGTAAATGAATTGGATGATCTTGCCCATGAATTAATTCAATTTGCCGGAAATCTCAAAATTTGGGCATTTCATGGCGAAATGGGTGCAGGAAAAACAACCTTCATCCGGCAGATTTGTTCTGCTCTGGGTGTAAAGGAAAATGTGAGTAGTCCCACGTTTTCTCTGATCAATGAATACAAAGATGTCTCCGGTCAGCCCGTTTTTCATTTCGATTTTTATCGCATTGAGAAAATTCAGGAAGCTGTTGATATTGGATGTGAAGAATATTTCGAAAGAGGTTCACTTTGTTTGATAGAATGGCCGGAAAAAATTTTAAATTTATTGCCTCATCCTTTGGTTAAAATTATGATCAGTGTAACAGGCAATTCAAGAAAGTTTACTTTTTCCCATGAATGAAAAATTACCGGGTGTTTCTTCCTTAGCTGCCAGCGCAGTCGGTATGCCGCTGGAAGCAATGCTGGAGATAAAGAAAAAGCACAAACAATTGTTTATTGGTATTCCGAAAGAAACTTCCTTCCAGGAAAACAGGATACCGTTGATTCCAGATTCTGTTTCCGTGCTTGTAAATAACGGAAACGAGGTAATCATTGAAGCCGGTGCCGGAGCTGCAGCTAAAATTGAAGATTCCGATTTCAGTGAAGCCGGTGCACAGATTGTTTACAGCCCTGAAGAAGTATACAAAGCCGACGTTATCTTAAAAGTGGCGCCCCCTTCCGTTGATGAACTGAAGTTAATCAAGCCCCGCCAGTTCCTCATTTCAATTCTTCAGATGAGTATGCAGAATGCCGATTATATTAAGGCACTTTCAGCAAAGAAGATCACCGCCATCGGATACGAATTCATTCATGAAGAATCTGGAGTTTATCCCATCATTCAGGCAATGAGCGAAATTGTCGGAAGTTCCAGTATTCTGATTGCTGCCGAATACCTGAGCAATGCTTTTCATGGAAAAGGCGAACTCCTTGGCGGAGTTGCCGGAATTCCTCCTACCGTAGTTGTAATCATCGGTTCCGGTACCGTTGGTGAATATGCTGCACGAACCGCACTGGGTCTTGGCGCAACCGTGAAGGTCTTTGATAATTCGATTTATCGTCTCAGGCGTTTACAGAACCGTTTAGGAACCCGGATTTTCACCTCCATCATTACGCCGAACATACTTCTTAAAGAGCTGAGAAATGCCGACGTGGCAATCGGAGCGCTTAGGAGTAACGAAGGTAGAACGCCTGTTGTAGTAACGGAAGAGATGGTAAGTGAAATGCGTGTGGGTTCAGTAATCGTCGACGTGAGCATCGACCAGGGTGGATGCTTCGAAACCTCTGAAGTGACGAATCACTTAAAGCCTGTTTTCAGGAAATACGGCGTTGTACATTATTGTGTACCCAACATTGCTTCGAGAGTGAGCCGGACGGCTTCAACGGCCCTCAGCAATATTTTCAGCCAGATATTTTTACTCGCCGCCGAAGAAGGCGGTATCGACGAGGTAATCTGGAAGAGCCGCAGCGTACGTACTGGCGTATATATGTATAACGGTTCCATTACCAACCGTTATATTGCTGAAACGTGCAAGCTTCCGTTTAAAGATCTGGATTTGTTACGTGCTGCGAGACTTTGACCGATGATTAATTCTTCCAGGCGTAATTTGTTTCCCGCCGATGTTGCAAAAGTTTCAGGGCTACACTCTAAAAGTACATCAGTCAACTTTCCCGGCCCGACGATCAACCTCTTTCTTAATCAACGTTAACTCCCTGCTGGTTTGTCCTGCAACGGAGGTATTTTCCTGTGCCCGGCGAATCAGATACGGCAACACTCCCTCGATAGGGCCATAAGGAACGTATTTCGTTACATTGTAACCGTTCTTGGATAAATTATAACTTATATGATCACTCATTCCATACAACTGTGAAAACCATATATGTTTATGGTTATGAGCGAGGTTTTTTTGTTCCATCAGACTTACAAGGTTGAAACAGCTGTCTTCATTGTGTGTACCGCAGCAAATGGCGACAAGTTCGAGGTTGTCCATGCAAATGCTTATTGCCTTGTTATAGTCTCGATCGGTGCTGGTTTTGTCAGGCTGTATCGGTGACGGAATATTAAGTTCTCCTGCACGTTTTCGTTCTTTTTCCATGTAAGCCCCGCGTACGATCTTTAAGCCAAGCTTATAGTTGTTGGCTTTTGCGTGACCGATGCATTCATTCAGATAATTTAAACGGTCGATGCGATACATTTGCAATGTATTGTAAACGATTATTTCTTCGCGATTATATTTCATCATCATCTCGCGTGTTAAATCATCGATTACTCCCTGAGTCCAGCTTTCTTCAGCATCGATATAAATAGGAACATGATTCTCGAAAGCGCTCTGGCACATTTTGGTCACGCGATTTTTAAAATCTAAGAATTCTTTTTCTTCCGTTTCCGAGAGTTTACTGCCTGCGTTTTTCTTCTCGAGAAGCGCAAACCTTACGAATCCCGATGGCTTAAAGACACAAAATGGGATGTTCTTATCTCCTTTGGCGCGTTCGATTGTCGAGAGTGTAGCCTCCAGTGCCTGGTTGAAATCTTCCTCTGATTCTTTTCCTTCCACCGAATAATCCAAAATGGTTCCGATGTGATATCCGGCAAGTTTATTTATTGTCTCACCGCAATCTTCAATGGTTTCCCCTCCGCAGAAATGATGATAGATGGTTGAGCGTATGATCCCTTTGATGGGTAAATGCACGCTGATGGCAAACTTCACGAAAGGGGCACTTATATTAACGAGCCAGGAATAACTTAACATTTTAAAAAGCAAATATGCCTGCTTAAGTTCTTTATCGCTCCTGGCCTGAAAAGCAATTTCTGTATTATCGAAAGAGATTGGTCGCTCCTGCATAAGAGGACGCAAACCTACTAGATTCCCGTCGAATGATCAAAAGAATTCTCAAATGTTTATATCTAATAATGAAGAACCTGCGAAAGCGCAAATTGCCTGTCAATTTTCCGGTTGCATTTACATGGTGAAGAATATAACTTCGTTGAATGAAGCTTACGGATGATATCATGTATAAGGCTCTCACGGAAAAGGATTCTTCATATGAAGGAATTTTTTATGCTGCCGTAAAGACTACCGGAATTTTTTGCCGGCCTACATGCACCGCGCGTAAGCCACTCAGGGAAAACGTTGAATTTTTCCTTTCTTCGAAGGAAGCCATCCTTCATGGTTATCGCCCCTGCAAGGTCTGTTCTCCGTTGGAAACCCGTCATGAGTTTCCCCTTAAATTTAAAATGATTATCGATGAGTTGAATTCCGGTTCTGTTATAAAATACAGCGATGAAGACCTCATCGCCTTAGGCATCGAGCCACACTCAATTCGTAGATGGTTTAAGAAATATCATGGTATAACGTTTCACGGTTACCAGAGAATGATGAGGATTAATGCCGCATTCAAAAAATTGCAGGAGGGGAGTTCGGTCACTCAGGCTGCTTTCGATTCAGGTTATAGTTCACTGAGTGGATTTTCCGATTCTTATAAATCAATGATCGGATCTTCTCCGGTTGAAAGTAAAGGCAGACAGGTCATAAACATCTGCAGATTTGAAACTGTTTTGGGTCCCATGTTCGCTGCTGCAACCAATGAAGGAATTTGCCTTTTCGAATTTACTGACCGTAAGATGCTCGAAACTGAATTGCGGAGCCTGACTAAATTATTCGATGCCTCAATTATTCATGGAGATAATATACACCTCGAAAATCTTAAATCACAAATAGGGGAATATTTCAGGGGAGAACGCAGGGAGTTTTCACTTTCTCTGATCACACCGGGAACTGAATTTCAAAAAAAAGTATGGAATGAATTACAGACAATTCCGTATGGAACAACGCGTTCTTACAAACAACAGGCAATTACATTGAACAATCCGGGTGCCGTACGAGCCGTTGCAAATGCGAATGGCATGAACAGGATTGCCATCGTTATTCCGTGCCACAGGGTAATCGGTGACGACGGACATCTAACCGGTTACGGCGGGGGCATCTGGCGTAAGAAATTTTTACTTGATCTTGAACGAAGGCATACTGACATAAAGGGAGGTGTGAAGCAGGGTGTTTTGGAATTCACATTTCCTAATTAATCATTTACAGCGTATCTTTGCGCTCTATGCCTCCAGCCAATATACAGCACGTTCCCTTAAAATCTTTTCCATTTCCTGTTTCACATCCATTTATCATTTCAGGTCCATGCGGCGTCGAATCTGAGGCTCAGATCAGCGGCATTGCGTCCGAACTAAAAAAATTAAAAATTAATTTGCTGAGAGGCGGTATCTGGAAACCGCGAACCCGTCCCGATTCTTTTCAGGGAATTGGTTCGGAAGGACTTCGCTGGCTGAAAAACGCTGGCGTGGAAAATGACCTTCCGGTTACAGTCGAAGTTGCAAGTCCGTTGCATGTTGAAGAAGCCCTGAAAGCCGGAATCGATGTGCTCTGGATCGGTGCACGTACAACTGTCAATCCGTTTCTTGTGCAGGAAATCGCAAATGCATTGCGAAATGTCGATATCCCTGTGATGGTAAAAAATCCCGTTAACCCCGACCTTGAATTGTGGATCGGAGCATTCGAACGATTGAATAATTCCGGTATTACCAGGTTGATTGCCATTCACCGCGGATTTTCTTCGACTGAAAAATCGAGATATAGAAATGCTCCCGACTGGCAGATACCTCTCGAATTTAAACGCCGGTATCCCGGTATGCCCCTGATTTGCGATCCCAGCCACATCGCCGGAAACAGGAATCTGATCATGCAGATCTCTCAGTATGCAATGGATTTGAATTTCGATGGACTGATGATCGAATCTCACACGGATCCGGAACATGCGCTGAGTGACAGGGAACAACAACTCAAACCTGAAGATTTAAAAAATATTCTCGGAGGACTGGTTATCAGGAATGCGTCGGTCGACGATGTCATATTCATGAACCTGCTCGAAGACCTTCGTGAAAGGATCGATACGCTTGACGAAAAAATATTGCAACTGCTTTCCGAAAGAATGAGTGTGGCCCGGAACATCGGCCAATACAAGAAGGAGAACAACATGACTGTCTTCCAGGTCGAGCGCTGGAATGAAATTATCCGCACACGCCTGCAATCAGGCGAAATCAAGGAATTAAGCAGGGATTTTATTCTTCATTTGTATTCGATCATTCATGATGAATCGATCAGGCAACAAACAGAAGTGATGAATGAACTCGCAGATTAATTTTATTATATGAACAAAGAGGTTTTCGACAATAGCGCGGATGTTATTTTTATCGGTGGTGATGTTTTCAATGAGCTGGACAAAGTCATCCCGGCGGAAAAATTTTCCTCTGTTTTTATTCTCACAGATGAAAATGTAAATAAGTTTTGCCTGCCCATTTTGATTGAGCGTTGCAAATCTTTGAAAGAAGCTGCAATCATTGAAATACCTTCAGGAGAAAAAGAAAAAAACCTCACTACGACCGCCAAAATCTTTTCACTTCTTCTGGAAAATAATGCCGACCGGAAAACCCTGATGGTAAATTTCGGCGGAGGCGTGATCTGTGACGTCGGTGCGTTTGCCGCATCGGTCTATAAGCGCGGAATCAAATTTATCAATATCCCCACCACATTATTATCGATGGTAGACGCATCGGTAGGGGGAAAGAATGGTATAAACTTCCTCGAACGGAAAAACATTATCGGAACTTTTACCAGACCGTCGGGCGTTTTCATTTACCCGGATTTTATTAAATCCCTGGATGAGAATGAAGTCAGGTCGGGCTATGCAGAGATTATCAAACATTTATTGCTGTCAGATAAGGAACTCTGGAGTCAAATGTTGAATGATCCATCGCTTCTCACTGATCCCGCTAATTTAGACAGGCTCATACGTCATTCCGTAGCGTATAAAACCAAAATTACTAATTCGGATTTTAAGGAATCGGGAATTCGCATGCAATTGAATTTCGGTCACACGTATGGTCATGCCATCGAGAGTTATACACATTCGATCGGTCTGCCTTTGAAACACGGAGAGGCGATTGCCCTGGGAATGACAGGAGAATTGTGGCTCAGCCGTAAACTTGCCGGTTTCTCCATGGATGAAATGCATGCAGCGATTCAGCTGATTAAAAATATTTTTAATGATATACGGATTAATTTTTCTGCGGAGGACATTATTCCTTATCTATATGCTGACAAAAAAAACTCCCGCGAAAAAATCGGCTTCTCTCTTTTAAAAGCTCCGGGGATGCCTGCTTCAGTCCTGTATCCTGATCTTGAACAAATCGTGGAGGGATTAATATTCATGAGTGAAGAATTTTCAAGAACTGCCGTGCAATGATCAGGATTGCCGCAGGGAACAGGAAGATCAACGCAGTAGTTCCTTTAACTCCATCGAAGAGCATTACGAACCGAGCTTTGATTATTCGTGAACTAGCGGGTAAAAATTTTGAAATTATTAACCTCGCTGATGCGGAAGACTCACGGATACTCTCCGACATACTCGCAAAACCACGTGAGCTCGTTGATGTAAGAGATGCCGGTACCGCATTCCGTTTTTTGACCGCCTATTTGTCAAACAGGGAGGGAACATTTTTGTTGACAGGTTCAGACCGGATGAAAAAGCGTCCGGTTGGAAAGCTTGTTCATGCATTGAGATCGATCGGTGCGGAAATTGAATTCACTGAAAGGGAGAATTTCCCGCCCTTAAGAATTAATGGAAGAAAACTATCCGGAGGAGCCGTAAAAATTGATGCATCGGAAAGCTCACAGTTTATATCTGCCCTGTTAATGATCGCGCCAGTTTTGGAAAAAGGATTGCGCATTGAGCTTACGGGAAAAATCTATTCATTCCCTTACATTAATACCACCATTTTACTTATGAGGTATTTCGGAATCGAAATTTCCTTCGACAGGAATATTATAAATATTTTACCCCAACAGTATCTGCCAAAAGAAATAACTGTGGAGAACGACTGGAGTGCTGCATCGTTCTGGTATGTAATTGTTGCCCTCTCTGAAGAAGCATCGGTTGTGTTAAAGGGATTGAGTAAAAATTCCATACAAGGGGATTCTGTAGTCGACCAATTGATGAAAACATTCGGCGTTGAATCAATGGTATCGGGAGATGATATTATGATTTTCAAAAATAAAAATGCATGTTTACCCGAGTATTATGAAAGTGATTTTTCCGGATGTCCAGACCTTGTGATTCCAATGTCAGTGCTGTGTTCTGCTTTAAGGATCAAATCGAAATTTAACGGGGTTAAGAACCTGCGGATTAAGGAATCCGACCGGCTGCTTGCATTGAAAGAGGAATTGAAAAAGACAGGAGCCAATATTTTGCTGGAAGAGGATTCGTTTTCGTTAACGTCTTTCGATGGCGCTGATAGTAACATTGTTTTCCATTCATACAATGACCATAGGATTGTCATGTCTCTTGCAACTCTTGCAATGATCAGGAAGGAAGTTGTGATAGACGACCACCTGGCCGTCAATAAATCATATCCTGGTTTCTGGCAACAGATCCGGGCGGCTGGATTCGACTATATCATCAGTTAAAAACAGCCTTGATCTGGATTTTAATATCCGCCTTTTCTGTCGTGGTGATATTATTATCAATCCAGCTGACTGCATATCTCAGAGAAAAAGAAATGCCCCGATGAATTTTTGAACTGGCATTTACATAAAATCTGCTTCCGGAACCATAGTAGAAAGGAATCGAAAATGCACCCTGCACATCGTTCTCATAAGAGTATATGCGGGTATCGAATTCGGGGCAGTTGAAAATTGCATACCGGAAATTCAGGCTGAATGGTTTTCCCATCGGATGATAGAAGAGATCCTGGCTGATAGCGGTTCCACGTCCAAAGCTTCCTGAATTATTTTTTCCGGTCGATAATTCTGCTTTAAATCCATATTCCCATGTGCCATCGATCTTAAACCTTACAGCTAACCGGTAGTTGTCGAAGGTGTTTTCTGCAAGCGGTTTTAAACCACTTTCGCCTGTAGAAAGATTTTCCTCTTTCATTCTTTTTCTGAACCTGAATTGAGATGTGAATTTTTTCGTTGGCGTAAATTCAAGCTGATGATAGAAGTCAAATCCATGAGATGGCTTATCAACCCTGTATTTGAGAAAAGGGAATGCATAAATGTCAGTATATCCGTTATATGTCAGCGACCGTAGTATTTTATAATTTAATCCGAGAAATTTTCCTTCTTCATTGGAGTTCTCTGAATTTGTTCCGAATGCATTCGATTTTAATGACATGTATGAATCAGAATAGGAACGCCAAAGAAAGCCAAAAGACAAACGCGGATCGACACTCATAACCATACCACTGAGAATTCCTGTTGAAAGTCCTGCATCAGCTGCAAATTCCCCGAAGAAGAGAATGTTCCTGTAAGAAATGGAATAATTCCAGCCTGCATTATAATTACTTTTCCCTGAGAATTTATTTTTAGCATACGGCTTTTCATTCTTTCCGACCGGAAGTGAAAAATGCTGACAGGAAAAAGTGAACCCGTTACTCATATTTTTATGAATCATTGTGAAGTTGGTGCCGAAGGCCATTTCATGCTGTGAGTGGAAATCAGAAATCTCCGAATAGGACCGGTGATAGCCGCTTGTCTGGAATGAGCTGATGTATTCTTCCTGACTTATTGAATCATTCACAAAATTTCCATCGATTCCATGATAAGAAATCCATGAGTCGTTTGTGAATTTCCCTTTTTTTGTAGAAACGGCGATTCCCCTGAAGAACCGGTTTTCATCAGTACCGGAATACGGGATAATGCCTCTTCCGGATTTATAGATTCCGGTAATATTCGCACCACTGCCGAAACTAAATCCCGTCCAGGCTGTGAGGCCCTGTCCGAATTCGAGATTGTAATCACCAAGGATTAATTTTCTTATTACGTTGTTTCCTGAATAGTAAATATGAAATGAATTAAAATCAAAACCCTTTGTTCTTCGGCTGAAGAACTCTTCACCAGAGTCTTTTTCTCCTGTGAAGGAAACTTTAATCGAATGGGAAATGGTGCCCTGGTATCGGAAAAGTACTTTTAAGTCCGATCCCGGGTAAAAATCAGAATACTGGTTTTTAATTTTTTGCAGCCTTACGGTCATTCGTTGGGTTGATGGCTCTCTTTTTTCCTTTCTCACATTGCAGTAGGGGATAACAGCCATTATGGTCTTCTTATCAAAGCCTTCCACCTGTTGCAACTCTTCGGGTTCAATGAGATCTCCCATTTTCTGACGGTAACTGTTCAGAGCATCCAGCTGCTTGCGACTGATCAGGTTGAACCGGTAAAGGATTTCAACTCCATTGCTGTTCAGATCAATCGGGTTATCAGTCAGGTTCTGCAGCTCATCAGGAATTTCGTTCTGACCACTTTCATTCAGGTCGTCAGCAGAGTTTTCCAGGGCTTCTTCGATTTTAAGCTTGTTAATTTCAGGAGCGGTCTGCGAAAGACATTCGAATGTTTTCCAGTTGAACAGGATGAACAGGATGATGAAAAATTTCATATTTTAAAATTCAATGCAATGCAATATGAATTTCCAAGTAATGGATGTGTCTGCATTCCCAGGTCCATTTTCATTCGATTCAGGTTTATGCCAAAGCCGAATGACTGACTTACAGGAATCGTTTGCCAGCCGCATCTGAAGACAATTAGCGGATGAACGATGTACTCCATTCCAAACTGTGTTGAAAGTGGAATGTTGTTTTGTTGACGGAAGGAACCGGCAATTATTATTTTCGGGGAAATTGTTACGGCCAGACCGGCATCAATTCCCGCAGGTAATTTGTTTTTTTCAATGGCGTTCATTCGTGATCTTACGGGATTACGAATGATGGCGCCAAGGGTTAAATGTCTTATTGGAGTTGAGAGCAAACTCAGGGATGGAATGAATGCGTGGCTGTTCAAATAAGTCCCGTCATTTAATGTCCATTGATGATATTCTATTTTTATTCCGGCTGTGAATTTGTCAGCCAGCTTTTTTGCAATGCCAGTTTCTGCTGTTTGTTCAGAAAAATTGTTGTTCCCGGTTTTTCCGATTCCAAGTAATACGGAGGTGTGATCGTTAAAAGTTTTTATGAATGTCAGGAAGGCGGGTGAAAAATCTTTTATCTGGTATTTGTTGATCACGTTCATGCAGAGTAAAGACTTTCTTTCCGGAGGAATAAAAGCGCAGTTTTTTGAAATCCCGTCAGTCGGCATGGAAGCGACAGAAGCATTGGCCATTGCCATATCGCGGGCATCGGAGAAATAGATCTGTGAAAATGATTCTTCGCAGCAACTGAGAAGAAACAAAATGAACACTAAACTGAATTTCATCTTTCGGAATTATTCACCGAAAGTAGATTCCAGGAAAAGGTTTTGAAAGCGCGTTTAGTATGGGAAAAATATGTTGTATAAAAAAAGAAACAAGGCCGGCAGCTTATATCAGAGGCTTATTTACCTCGAGTGAATTCATCATTACTCTTCCTGACCTTTTCTTTCAGCTCATCTTTAAATGCCTGAACTCTGGAGAGAATATTCGGATCGGCAGAACCGATGATCTGTGCGGCAAGTATTCCCGCATTCTGTGCGGCATTCAATGCAACGGTTGCAACCGGTACGCCGTTGGGCATTTGCAGAATTGAAAGTACAGAATCCCAGCCATCGATTGAATTCGCGGACTTAATCGGAACACCGATAACTGGAAGCGGGGTAAGAGACGCCACCATACCCGGAAGATGAGCCGCTCCGCCGGCACCAGCGATGATTACCCTGAGGCCGCGGTGAACCGCACTGCTTGCATATTCAAACATGATCTCCGGGGTACGGTGAGCGGAAACGATTGAAATATCATGCGAGATACCAAGTCTGGTGAGTATATCTGCAGATTCTTTCATTACGGCCAGGTCCGACTGGCTACCCATGATAATTCCGACAAGAGGAGATTTATTCATTTATCAGTGAAGGTAATTATTGTTTCGGTTTTTAAAATTCAGATGCTTATGACTTTTAATAATTTTTGCACAAGGTGAGCTTTTTCCCTGGCTTCATGTATAGTTTTTCCGGTGATGGTTACATGTCCCATTTTTCTAAACGGGCGAGTATATTTTTTACCGTACAGGTGTACATGTACACCTTCCATGGCCATGACTTTTTCGATATTCAGATAATGAGCTGCACCATCGTGATTCTCTTCACCGAGCAGATTCACCATAACGGCGGGAAGGGTGGGGATGGCGGAACCAAGAGGTAAATTTAAAATTGCACGAAGATGCTGTTCGTATTGGGATGTTACATTAGCTTCGATTGTGTGATGTCCGCTGTTATGAGGACGTGGTGCAATCTCATTGACAAGAATTTCTTCGTCGTGGGTGAGGAACATTTCGACTGCAAGAACGCCAACTATCTGAAGGGCATTGGCCACATTCATTGCAATTTGTTTGGCATTATTCCCGGTTTCGGCGCTGATATCGGCGGGGGAGAAGAGAAACTCGACGAGGTTTGCAACAGGATTAAACTGCATCTCCACGGCAGGGAAGCATCTGCAATCTCCCTCCTGGTTGCGTGCAACGATCACCGCAATTTCCTTTTTGAAATCGATCATTTTTTCGACGAGAGACGGATCATCGAAACCGGTTTGGAGATCGTCCTGCGATGAAATTTTCATAACGCCTTTACCGTCATAACCGCCTCTCCGGAGTTTTTGAATGTAAGGAAATTCAAAATGATTCTTTGTTAGGGCGCTCCGGTTGTCAGTGAGAACAAATGGTGCAGAAGGAATGTTATTTTTCTGGAAGAACAATTTCTGACTGCCTTTATCCTGAACGAGAGCAATTACAGATGGCTGAGGAAATACAAGCACGCCCTCATTTTCAAGTTGAGTCAAAGCATGAACGTTTACGTGTTCGATCTCTATGGTGATGAGGTCACAGGTTTTTCCAAAAGCGTAAACGGTATCATAATCACTGAAACTTCCGGTGAAAAATTCTTCACTCAGGTACCTGCAGGGAGCAGCGGGATCGGGGTCGAGCACTTTGAAATTCAACGAAAAATCCGCAGCTTTTTGAAGAAGCATTCTTCCCAGTTGTCCTCCTCCCAGCATCCCAATTTTTAAAGTATTAAAACTCTTCTTCATAAGCCGCTGCAAAATAATCATTATGAGCGTAAAGTGATTTAAAAGAGTAAAATTGGTTAATTAATTTTACATTTGCCGCCTGACCTATGGATCTGATAACAATAAAGGATAAAACTTTTGGGGTTTCAATTAAATCGGAAGTAATACAGGAGAGGATTTCTGAACTTTCCGCTCAGATTAGCCGTGATTTAAAAGGAAAGAAGCCATTGTTTATTTGTGTGTTAAACGGTGCTTTTATTTTTGCAGCCGACTTATTTAAGCGCATTACCATCGACGCTGAAATTAACTTTATTCGTGTTTCTTCCTATTCGGGAACGCAGTCTACCGGAATCGTTAAGAGCCTGATCGGAATGAATGAATCGATCGAAGGCAGAACCGTTGTAATTGTTGAGGATATTGTCGATACCGGCGACACCGCAGTTTACCTGATCGATGAATTAAAGCGTTTAAATCCTGAAAAAATTTATTTTGCGAGTCTTTTATTAAAGCCTAAAGCGCTCAGGCAGAAAATTCATATTGATTATCTTGGTTTCGAGGTTCCCAATGATTTTCTGGTTGGATATGGTCTGGATTACGATGGAATCGGCAGGAATTATCAGGATATTTATAAATTAAGATAAGCATATGTTGAACATCGTCCTTTTTGGACCTCCCGGTGCCGGCAAAGGCACACAATCTGAAAAACTGATCGACGCTTATCAGCTGGTGCATCTTTCGACGGGTGATATTTTACGATCTGAGATTGCCAATAAAACACAAGCCGGGCTTGAGGCAAAAAACCTGATGGATCAGGGATTATTGGTTCCTGATTCTGTTGTTATTAAAATGATTGAAGACAGGATCGATTCGCACCGCAATGCAAAAGGATTTATCTTCGATGGTTTTCCGCGCACCACAGCACAGGCAAAAGCCCTGGACGACATGCTGGCAGGAAAGAATTCCTCAATTTCCTGTATGCTTGCTTTGGAAGTGGATGACGCAGAATTAAAAAAGAGACTGATTAACCGTGGAAAAGAATCAGGTCGTTCAGACGATCAGGATGAAACCATTATCAGCAGAAGGATTGATGAATACAATTCGAAGACAGCTCCGTTGAAAGATTATTATACGGTGCAGGGAAAATTTTCCGGCATAAACGGAATTGGAAGCATCGAAGAAATATTTGACCGACTTTGCAGAGTCATTAATGAACGACCTCATTAATTCTTAACCTTGCGGTAAAGACTTTTCAAAAAAATATTTTTACCATTATCCTTATTTCTGTTTTTTCCTGAATAGATTTGTAAACTATATAGCGTGTACGGATGAATTCGAATTTTATTGATTATGTAAAAATTTGTTGTCGCAGCGGTGATGGAGGAGAAGGATCCGTGCATTTTCACCGCGATAAACATACTGCAAAGGGCGGACCTGACGGCGGAGATGGAGGTAGGGGTGGTCATATCATAGTAAAGGGAAATAAGCAGATGTGGACGTTACTTCATCTGAAATATCGGAAGCATGTACTTGCAGAATCGGGAGGGAAAGGACTCGGTGCACTGAAGACGGGCGCTGATGGCAAGGATGTGATTCTGGAAGTTCCGGTCGGGACCGTTGCAAAGGATTTTGAAAGCGGAGGGACGTTATTCGAGATCACTGAAGACGGTCAGGAAGTTATTCTTGTTCCGGGCGGCAGAGGAGGTAAGGGAAATAATTATTTTAAATCATCTACTTTACAGACCCCGCGTTTTGCACAGCCGGGAGAACCGGGCCGCGAAGAATGGAAGGTGCTGGAACTGAAATTGCTTGCAGATGTTGGCCTTGTAGGTTTTCCAAATGCGGGAAAGTCGACGTTGCTTTCTGTTGTAAGTGCTGCCAAACCGGAAATTGCGGATTATCCCTTTACAACGCTTGTTCCGAACCTGGGCATAGTATCATATCGTGACGGAAAATCGTTTGTCATGGCAGATATACCGGGTATTATTGAAGGCGCGCACCTGGGGAAGGGCCTCGGATTAAGATTCCTTCGTCATATCGAAAGGAATTCAATTCTTCTTTTCATGATTCCTTGCGACACAAGGGATATAAAGAAGGAATACAGGATACTCATCAACGAATTGCTGCAATATAATCCCGAGCTTCTTGATAAGTCGGCAGTGCTTGCAATAACGAAGGCGGATATGTTAGACGAAGTAATGATCAGGGAGATGAAAAAGGAATTGCCTGAGAAGGTGAAAACTGTTTTTATATCGTCTGTTACCGGGCAGGGAATAGATGAACTTAAAGATGTTTTGTGGAAGGAGTTGAATAAAAAAGAATCTGATGATTGAAGGATTGATAAATCTCGATAAGGAATTATTGCTGTTCTTTAATCACCTCAATAATTCTTTTTTGGATTTTCTGTTTTTCTGGATCAGTGATAAATGGATATGGATTCCCTTCTATGCATTTTTAGCTTGGTACGTTTATCAATCCGAGAAAAAATTATTTTTAATTGTACTTGTTTTCATAGCCGTTGCAATTACGCTGAGTGATCAGATTGCATCATCATTGATAAAGGAACACGTGATGAGGTTACGACCCTGTCACGACCCTTCGATTTCCTTTAGTGTGCATCTTGTCAATAATTACTGCGGCGGCATGTACGGATTTGTATCTTCTCATGCGGCAAATGTTTTTGCGTTAGCAACATTTCTGGCTGGGTTATTTAAACGGAGGTATTTGTTTTTACAGCGTACATTATGGATATGGGCAGTAGTTGTTTCATTCAGCAGGATATATTTAGGCGCGCATTACCCGGGAGATATTTTAGGAGGTGCGATAGTGGGGATTTTTTCAGGTTATGTTTCTGAAAGAAGTTATCTTGCATTCATTACTTATATTGCAAAAAGGAAAAATAATAGTGATCAATTCATAAAATCCAGATGAGAAAAATATTGTTGTCATTTTTAATGCTGATTTCGCTTGCCTGTTCTGCTCAACGGTCAGGTTCATCTTCGAACTCTCCTGTAAATATAAATTCGCCCGGGCTGGTGGTTGGAATTGTGATAGACCAGATGAGATATGATTACCTGTACAGGTTCTGGAATAAATATTCGAACGACGGAATCAGGCGCCTTGTGAACGATGGATTCGTTTTTGGAAATGCAAATTATAATTATATTCCTACCTATACTGCACCCGGACATACTTGTATTTATTCAGGCACCACTCCTGCATATAATGGTATTATCAGCAACGAATGGTATGACAGGGATCAGCGAAAATCCATTTATTGTGTGAATGATACTACAGTGAAGCCTGTGGGAACTACTTCTATTTCCGGTAAAATGTCTCCTAAGAATTTATTGACAACCACCGTTACGGATGAATTAATGCTGGCGAGTAACATGACTTCGAAGGTAATTGGAATCGCATTGAAGGACAGAAGTTCAATATTGCCTGCAGGCCATACGGCTACAGCTGCTTATTGGCATGATCCGTATTTGAATAACTGGGTGACGAGTACCTATTATCTGAAAGAGCTTCCGCAATGGGTTGCTGATTTTAATAAGCGAAAGATGATTGACAGTTTGTTGTCAAAAAAATGGACCACGTTACTACCCATCGAACAGTATACGGAGAGTACGGCCGATGATAATTCATATGAAGGATTGTATGATGGCGAATCAAAGCCGGTATTTCCGCATGATCTGCCTGCCTTGAGGGATTCAAACAGTGAGCTGATCCGCGAGACGCCATTTGGAAATACGCTCACAAAGGAATTTGCAGTTGCGGCAATCAAAGGAGAAAACCTGGGCAAGGGAAAATCAACCGATTTTCTGGCAGTTAGTTTTTCCTCGACCGATTATGTAGGACATATGTTCGGTACCAATGCCATTGAACTGGAAGATACGTATTTGCGCCTGGACCGCGACATTGCGGCATTCCTGAAATTTCTTGATGAATGGACAGGAAACAATTACCTGCTTTTTTTTACTTCAGATCATGGAGCTGTGAATAACCCGATTTTCTCAAGCGACCATCAGATCAATTCGGGTAAATTTGAGTCGCGTGTCCTCTCTGACTCATTGAAAAAATTTTTGAAGCAGTCATATAAAAGCGATTCACTTTTGTTGAATGCGAATGCACACAATGTTTTTCTGAACAGGAATTATATCGAGGCGAATAATTTTAATCTTGAAGAGATTCAGAAAAAGTGTGTCAGTTTTGTTACAAAATTTAAAGGTGTTTCAATAGCAATGACTTCGACGGAACTTTCAAGGGGCCTTGAGAGGACAGGAATTTATTCGCTGATACAAAATGGTTTTAATTTTCAGCGTTCAGCAGATGTGATAATCGTGTTGCAGCCGGGCTGGATCGACTGGTACACCAAAACAGGAACGACACATGGAGCGCCTTATAGTTACGATACACATGTGCCGTTGATCTTTTTTGGTAAACGAATTAAGCCTGGATTTTCGGCAACGCCGGTAACAGTTTGTGATATTGCTCCGACAATTTCCACGCTGTTAAATATTGAATTTCCGAGCGGTAATACAGGAAAACCACTGGAACCTTTGTTTAAATGATCATTCACTGCTGTTTTTAATGCTTCTGCCTAATAATTTCTGTCATTAACCCAAAGCTTAAAAGGTTTGTTAATGTTCAAAAACAGGGCTAATTATTGGGAAAAAAAATTCGTATTTTATTGTGTTTTTGATTATTTTTACGAGATTCAAAATCTCCCTCTTATCAATCTGAAATAAATTTTAAGATTGGAAGCAAAATTACCCCCGATGAAAAATATGATTCGATCTTTATCTGCAATTGTATTGCTCGTTTTTTTATTTTGTATTTCAATCAACGAGGCAAAAGCAACACATGCCATGGGATCAGACATTACGTACCGGTGTCTTGGTCCGGGATCCCAGCCAGGCTCTTCAGTTTATGAAATCTCATTTTCTTTTTACAGGGATTGTAGTGGAATTAATGTCTCTCCATTTACAGGGGAAATTGATATTACGAATACCTGTGGACTTACGAATCCGAATCTTACTTTAACTCCGATAGGGCCTCCTACCCAAATAACACCGATTTGTCCCACCGCACAATCGACGTGTAATGGCGGTTCTTACACAGGAATCGAAGAATGGATTTACAGAGGAACCGTTGAATTGCCCGGGGAATGTGTTAACTGGACATTCTCTCATTCTGAGAGTGCAAGAAACAATGCCATTACAACCATATCAGGAGCAGGAGGTGATATCTTATATGTTTATTCGACGGTGAATAATACGAATGGAATGTGTGATAATTCTCCGACGTTCAGCAATAAGCCTGTACCATTTTCCTGCGTCGGGCAACGGTTTTGTTTTAATCACGGTGCATATGACGTGGAAGGTGATTCTCTGGTCTACCAGTTGATAACACCCCGAACGGGTCCTGATCCCAACGACACAGTTGACTATTTGCCCAATTACAGCACGTTTCAGCCAATAATTTCCAGTCCTCCGATGACATTCAATTCGGCAACCGGCGATTTCTGTATGAACCCTACGCAGGCCGACGTAACTGTTTTGGCTGTACTCGTAAGTGAATACAGGAATGGAATTTTGATCGGGCAGGTGGAGAGAGATATTCAACTAACGGTAAACCCATGCAGTAATATCCTTCCTTCATTGACTGGTATAAACGGAGCGCCGTTGTTCAATATCAATGCATGTGCTGATAATCAGCTTTGCTTCTATATCGGTTCTCTGGACCCGGACGCATCAAATAATACTACAATAACCTGGGATCAGTCGATTCCCGGCGCCACATTTACTCCACAAGGTGGGCACAGGGATACTGCTGTTTTTTGCTGGACGCCTGCTAAATCAGATATCAGTGCTACTCCTTATTGCTTTACGGCAACCGTAACAGACGATAATTGTCCTTATATAGGTGTTCAGGTTTACGCCTATTGTATCAAGGTAAAAGGAGTGATACCGGATGCCGGACCTGACCAGACCATTTCATGCGGTATGACAACTACACTTGTGGGTTCTACTATCGGTGGTAACGGAAATAATTTTTACACATGGTTGCCGAGCGGCATTCAGGATTCGATACTTACAAATGTGGGAATTGGTACATACATTCTTCAGGATTCATCGGCGGGTTGTAAAAACTGGGATACGGTGAATGTTTTTCCGGGACTGGGAGTACCATCTGCAGACTTCACATTTGCGAATAATTGCAGCGGTACTCCGGTTCAATTCACGGATCAGTCTTCAGTTTCAGGTGGAACTATCGATACATGGGCTTGGGATTTTGGCGATGGAAGCCTGATAGATAATTCGCAGAATCCAACACATTCGTTTCCGGCAAATGGTACATACAACGTAACGTTAACAGTTACAACTCCGGCATTGTGTGCGGCGACTATCACCCAGCAAGTCTCGATTAATACGAACATACCAACTGCTGCATTTTCTGCATCGAATGCCTGTGAAGGAACAGCTACCGGTTTTACTGATCAATCCCTTGGTGCCCCGCTTAGCAGCTGGTCGTGGAATTTTAATGACCCTGGCAGTGGATCGAATACCAGCACACTTCAAAACCCATCTCATACATTTAGTTCCGCCGGCAATTATAATGTGACATTATTAGTCACGAATAGTGATGGTTGTCAGCACCAGACTCAGCAAAACGTAACGGTGAATGCAAATCCGGCAATTACAGTTAGCGACGCAGGCATGTGTGAAAATTCCTCGGCGACATTAAATGGTCCTTCCGGGTACGTAACTTATAGCTGGAGTAACGGTCAGAGCACGCAATCGATAAATGTAAATCCTTCCAATACACAGTCCTATATTTTGACCGTTACAGATGCCAACGGTTGTACCGGAAGAGACACGGCGAGTGTTGTTGTTGATCCGGCTCCGGTTCCGAATGCAGGATCTAATCAGAATATTTGCGAGGGAACTTCAGCCAGTCTTTCCGGAAGCGGAGGAACCACCTATACCTGGAACCCGGGTAATCTTTCGGGCCCGAATGTGACAGTTTCTCCTTCAGGCACTACAGTGTATACATTAACGGTTTCTTCAAATGCAGGTTGTTCGGCACAAGCCACCGTCATGGTATCGGTAAATCCCATGCCTACAGTTGTCCTGGATGCTGATCTTGGGATATGTAAAGGCGAACAGATAACGTTAAATTCTGTTACGAGCAGCGGGAGTATTTTGTGGACCCCGGGGAATTACACTACGCAATCGATCACGGTTTCTCCGATAGTAACTACAACTTACAAGCTTCAGGTGAGCGATGCAATCGGCTGCTCAGGATCAGATTCGATAACTGTAATTGTAAATGAAATTCCTGTTGCTGGAATAAGCAATCCAAGCCCGGCATGTGGCGCTAACTCTGTTCAGTTCAATGATGCATCAAGCATTTCAACCGGCTCGATAGTAAACTGGATATGGACATTCGGAGATGGGCAGACTTCAACACAGAAGGATCCTGTGACAACATATAACAATGCAGGTAATTTTAATGTGGAGTTAATAGTCAATTCTGATGCTGGTTGCAAGGATACAGCATATGTTGTTCAGACAGTGTGGGCTTCACCCGTTGCAGCATATGCCCATGGTAATGAATGTGACGGCATACCGATTAATTTTATTGACGGATCAACTATCAGCGATGGATCAGCATTGAGTTACAACTGGGATCTGGGAGATAACACAACGATGTCAGGAACCACATTCTCTCATCAATATTCAACTTATGGAACGTACCCGGTTACTTTAATTGTGACATCATTAAATGGTTGTGTCGATTCAATTATTCAGAATGTGAATGTTTATCCATATCCTCAGGCAGCCTTCAATTTGAGTTATTCGTGCGAAGATCAGCCTTCGATGTTTACTGATAATTCGGTGATTCCTACCGGTGCGGTGAATGCATGGTCATGGACATTTGGCGATAATACATCGTCGGCTGATCAGAATCCGCTTCATACATATTCCGATCCAGGAAGTTATAACATACACATGGTTGTTTCAAGTGACCATGGCTGCAAGGATAGTACAGATGCAGTGATCAGGGTTGTTCCGAAACCGATTGTTGATTTCACGACTGAAAATGCTTGTCTTGGTTACCCCGTTAATCTTACGGATTATTCACAACCGGTAACAGGAAATATCATTCAATATCAGTGGGACTTTGGAGATGAACAATCAAGTACAGATCAGAATCCTCAGCATGTTTATAACACTTCCGGCTGGTTCCAGGTTTCGCTCACAGCGACTACAGACAGCGGCTGTACTACGACCCTGTCAAGGCCTAATGCATTGAATATATATCCTTTACCTGTGGCATTTTTTTCCAGCAATGCTGCGATTGCGGATGAGATATATCCCGAGGTTACTTTTGTTAATGAAACAAACAGTCCGGGATTTTTTTACTGGCATTTTGGTGATGGCGATACCTCCACTGAATTTTCACCGACACATTTGTACGGTGATGTAGGGCACTATGATGTTAAATTGATTGCGACCGACATGAATGGATGCATTGATTCTGTTCTGATAAATATAGAAATCAAACCGACATCTAATGTGTTTATACCTAATGCATTTACTCCTAACGGAGATACCCGAAACGATTTTTTTGAAGTATTCAGTTATAATGTGAAGGATATGGATGTTCAGATTTATGACCGTTGGGGATTGAAGATTGTAGAATGGAAGGGGCCAAAAGGCCATTGGGATGGAAAAGTAAACGGATCGCCTGCTCAGGCCGACACCTATGTATATCGGGTTTCAACAGTAGATGTAAACGAAAAGCATGAAGTCCATGTAGGACATTTTAGCCTGGTTAGATAACTTTTCATTTAGAATTTTTGTTAATGTTATTGTGTTGAAAACTTTGCTGATAACTTCAGCATATTTTTCGATATATAATTAAACCTTTGGATTACTTTTGTTACAGTGGTCATTAAAAAAATGTGACATCATTTTTTTACAAAAGTTTCCCATGTCAGAATTAAAGAATAAGCATGAGTTGGTGATGGATATCGTCAACAAACTCGCAGAAATTTCTATTAAACTAGGAATAGTTCATAACGATACAGAAGATGAATTGCTTGATGGAAGGCATATAAGCATAAAAGGGGAAAAGTTGCTTTACTTTGGGAGTTGTGGATACCTGGGACTCGAGCATGATGCCAGGCTGAAAGCGGGAGCAATTGAAGCAATTAATAGATATGGTACGCAGTTCTCATCGTCAAGAGCATATGTTTCTTCCAAATACTACAGCATCGCTGAGGATTTGTTGAGTCAGATGTTTTTCAACAAGCCTGTATTGCTGCTTCAGTCTTTAACAGTAGGTCATCTGTCAAATATTCCCACCCTCGTGAGGAATGAGGATGCAGTTATTATGGATTCCCAGGTTCATGACAGTGTGCAAACGGCTGTCCAGTTTCTGAAAAACAGGGACGTGCATGTTGAGATCATTCGTCACAATCGGTTGGATATGCTGGAGAGCAGGATAAGAGAACTAAAGGGCGATTATCAAAGAATCTGGTACATGGCTGATGGAGTATATTCCATGCAGGGAGATCTTGCACCGGTAAAGGAGCTTTATAAGCTGGCTGATGAATATGAACAGCTGCATTTATACATAGATGATATTCATGGAATGAGTTGGTCGGGTCCGAACGGAACTGGTTATGTGACCAGTCAGGGGGAATATCACCCGAGATTATTTTTAACGACAGGACTAACGAAAGCTTTCGGCAGTGCCGGTGGTGTTTTGGTTTACCCGGATCAAAAGTCATTTAACCTGGTTAAGAATACAAGCAAGTCATTTATCTTTTCCATTCAGATGCCGCCAATGATCCTCGGAACAACCATTGAATCGGCAAAGATTCATCTCAGCAATGAGATTTATACTCTGCAGGAGGAATTGGCAGACAAGGTGCTTTATTTTAATTCTACTGCGAAAAAGCTGGGATTACCGTTGATCAGCGAATCGGTGTCGCCTATTGGTTTCATTGGGGTAGGTAAGCCAGACGTAGGATATAATATGGTAAGACGGCTGATGAACAGGGGCTTTTTTGTAAACATCGGAGTGTTTCCGAGTGTATCCTATAATAATACGGGCCTTAGACTTCCAATGACGAGGCTTCACACCTACGAGGATATAGACGCATTGCTGAATGAAATCGCTGTTCAGTTACCAATGGCGCTGGAAGATTCACAGTCGAGTATGTCCGATATATACAAACATTTTAAGCTCGTGGCTTAAATAGAGTTTAGCGTAAATTTTTCTGACTTTTTCGTATTGCTTTTGATCTTATTCCACCGATTCATGGCTGCTCGCATAGCTGCCAGAAATTATTTAGGATAGAAACTGCGCCTACGAAATTTTCAAATGCAATTGGTTTAATGATATAACCGGCGACGTTATAGTTATAAGCTTCAAAGCGGTCTTTTTCATCATTACTGGTCGTCATAATGAAAACGCTCATGTTATGAAGGTCTTTATCGGCACGGATCTCTTTAAGGAATTCGAGGCCGTTCATTCGCGGCATATTTATATCGAGCAGAATAATACGCGGTAATGGATCAAGCTTTTTAACGCCATTAGTACCTCTGAGTAAATCAAGTCCTTCAATTCCATCATGAGCAATTACAAGCGGATTGGAAATGTTGCTCTTTTTGAATGCACGCTGAACATTCATGCAATCCACTTCGTCATCGTCAACTAAAAGTATACTGACTTGCTTGTCCATTCTTTATGTTTTATTAAAATAAATACGAAAAATAATTTTTATAGTTCCAAATAGTATTTGACGTTTCGCATATTTAACTAAACCTGTAACCAAACACATTAACGAAAACAAATTGTATTTAGTGGCAGGTATTTATCATTACACTCAATATTGTGATTTGATTATTTTATTATTGAAATTATTTAACCGTTTCATGTCGTTTCAGAGATCTTTTCATAAAATCAATAAAAAAAAGGGAAGAAGATTACAATTTGAAAACACCGGATAATGGTTTGATTGTATAAAAACGGATGTTTATCAAACTTTTTGAGTAATCTATACAGGTTTCTTACAGTTCAGAATCTAAAAAGTGATGATTGCGTTTTATCACCTGTAGTCAGATGAAAAAATTCAGATCTATATTCAGGAAATTGATGCGTCGGGAGATGTATGACCAGATACCGTCGGATGACCTGATGTCGCGGCAACGATTTGTCTTATTCCGCATCTATTCATTTTCAGGATTCTTTGCCAGTCTGGCCTCTGCACTTCAGGCTTCAGCAACCTTTGCAGACACCAGTTTTCTTTCAGTCATACTCGTTACGCTTTCCCTGGTATTTATCACCAATTATATGCTGGTAGCGAAGGTTGAAAAACTACCACTGGCATATCTTATATCCCTCATTGCCATTTCACTTGTTGTGCATGTTCAGGCATACAATTCAGGCGGAGTGATGAATACCGGCACCATGTATATCTGCGGTATCATCATGACGTCTTACATGCTCCTGGGAGCCAGGGCGGGAAAGTGGTTTACATTCTTCGCCATGGGAAGTGTGATACTCCTGTACTTTCTCACCGAGTATACGGCGCTAACAGATTACAGCCTGTTCAAGAACGATCCTCATCTTATTCACCAGGATGCTCTTATCACGTTTATTTTTGCATTTTTCTTTGTTGCAGCACAATCCAATTATCTGAACAGCGGAAAAAATGTAATCATCGAGCGAATCACCCAGCAAAGAAATGAGCTGGAGATCAGTAACAGGAAACTAAAGCAATATACCGTATCTCTGGAGAAGACTAACAAGGAACTGGACAAGTTTGCATCCATTGTATCGCATGACCTGAAGGCTCCTTTGAGAGCGATTGGCAATCTCACCGGCTGGATTGAAGAAGATGCCGGCGATTCACTGAAGGGTGAAGTAAAGGCTAACTTCGAACTAATCAAGCAGCGGGTTAAGAGGATGGAAGACCTGATCAATGCAATATTGGATTATTCAAAAGCAGACCGTTTACAAAGTGATGAAGTGCGTTTTGATGTAAAGAGCCTCGTGGAAGAAACTGTTGAATTCATCGGTAGGCCCGAGAAACTGCAGATCAACGTTTCATCTGATCTTCCAGTGATTGTTTCGGATAAGATTCGACTCTCTCAGGTGTTCAGCAATCTGATTGAAAATGCAGTGAAGTATAATGACAAGGAAGAAAAAATCATTGATGTTTTTTCTGAGAATACGACGGACGGATGGATTTTTACAGTGAAAGACAACGGTCCTGGCATAGAAAAGCAGTACCACGAGCGGATATTTGTAATATTTCAGACGTTGAACAGGAGAGATGCAGTTGAAAGCACCGGAGTCGGACTGGCCATCGTAAAGAAAATAATCGAAGACCAGGGTGGTAAGATTTGGGTCGAATCTGAACAGGGTAAGGGCGCCGAATTCAAATTTTTCTGGCCGAAAACTAAAAAGCAACAGGAGCCCGGGCTGATTGCTGCAACAATCATCGTGTAAGAACGGGAAGTAATTTGATGAATACCTCAGCAACGACGCAGTATTATTGTTGTAAATAATACATGAAATGCGCAAAGAAAAAAACACGAGTAATTCCAGCGAAAAACCGACGCATTCGATGAGGGTCATCGAGACCCATCACGACACAACGCGTCTGGAATTTGAAATCGATCGTCACGTAAGAAGTATACGTGCATTGATTCAACGTTTAAGGCCTGTAGAACGACAACGTTATTACGACGGCTTACTTTCTCATCTTCTGTCGCATCCCGTAAATTATCCATTTGAAAAAGTGGACAAGAACAAATCATTTGACTATAGTAATTTAACTTCAAATGAGCTTGCATTGATCAGGGAATTGTCGATTAAGATCGAAGAACTCTATCGTCATTCAGAAGGCGGAATGAATTAGAAAAATGTATTAGAAAACGAAGAATGCCGGTCTGTGTACCGGCATTTTTTTTGTAATTTTTATGCTTTTGTTTTAAATGAATTATATTCGCTTCTTTAATTTCAGTCTTGAAAATCCTGCTTCGAAAACACTCACTTCCGGTAAGAATATTTCACTGGATAAATTTCCCCGTTCTGTTTATTATGATCTGGAGCGGTACCCTTATATACTGGGCGAATGATGTTTATAAAATTACGCTTGCCAATCATACAATATTTAAATTTTATCCTGAATCGGTTTATAAAACACTAAATATACCATATCGGCTGGCTGAGGGAATGTCGTGGCATTTTGTATTCATGTGGTTCTTTTTCCTGAACGGATTTTTATACATGCTTTACGTGATTTTTTCTGGGGAATGGAGAGACATTTTTCCGAAAATATCTTCGTTCCGTGATGCATGGTATGTGTTGTTGTATGATCTAAGATTGCGAAAGAAAAAGCCGGCTCAGGGTAAATATAATGCGGCACAACGGGTTGCTTATTCAATGGTGGTGCTGATGGGTGCAGGATCATTGATTACCGGACTTGTAATTTACAAGCCGGTTGTTTTTTCAGGATTGACGACCCTGCTTGGCGGGTATGAGGCGGCGCGATTTCAGCATTTCCTCCTGACGATACTTTTTTTACTTTTTTTTATCGTTCATATCGTGCAGGTAACGATTGCCGGGTGGAATAATTTTCGCGCAATCATTACCGGATGGGAAGTTCAGAATGTTAAATCACCAAAAGAAAAGGAAGATGGAAAAGGATGAATTGAATTCAGAAAAACGATTCGACAGGATGGTCAGGAAAAAAACCCTCATCGCATTCGTAATTTTCTTTCTCTGTATTGGTGGCAGTTATGGTTTATACAAATGGATCGTTACCGGACCTAAAATCAATAAAGCCTATGCACCTTTCAGGAATGTAATGGAACTCAACGCAAGGGTATTTGAACGTGATTATAATAATCCGTCACTTGCAAAGGAGTTTTCAAAAAAAATTGCAACCAGGCGGGTAAGAGTGAACGGTGACTATGGTTTAAAAACTCCTCTCGATACGGCAGCATGGGTTTTAAAGGTGGTCAGGTATTCTGCGGCAACGCCGATGCCCTCAGACACGCTGAGTATTTCACTGGCAGAAATTAAAAGTCTTCCGAAAACCGAGGTGGTTTTTAATTTCAAATGCATTGAAGGTTGGAGCCAGATTACGTGGTGGGGAGGGGTGCGTTTTGCTGACTTGGCAAAGAAATATAATTTTGGAACCAGGGATAATACGGTTCCGGATACGGAAAATCATCCTGAACATATTGCAAAATATTGCGGACTGATCACGCCTGATGGAGGCTATTATGTAGGAATCGATATGCCAAGCATGATGCATCCGCAGACCATCCTGTGTTATGAGATGAATGGTCAGCCCTTACCCGTAAACCAGGGCGCACCGTTAAGGTTGATTATTCCCGTGAAGTATGGCATCAAGCATATTAAGAGGATAGGAACCATTTACTTTTCAGATACTCAGCCCCCGGATTATTGGGCCTTGCGGGGGTACGATTATTTTGCCGGACTTTGATTTTTTAATCCAATTTTCAAGATTTTCTTTCCGCAATTTTACTATCTTCAGCCTCCTAACCAAAGACTATATCCAATGAAAAACACATTTCTGCTTATTGCGGCA
This sequence comes from uncultured Flavobacteriales bacterium, assembly GCA_964595205.1. Classification (GTDB taxonomy): domain Bacteria; phylum Bacteroidota; class Bacteroidia; order AKYH767-A; family 2013-40CM-41-45; genus JADKIH01. Next base: position 188,065 of record CAZQOQ010000001.1, read on the forward strand.
TTTTTATTTTTTATACCTGCATATTCTCAGCAGGGATTAGATACACCGCTTCCGGTCGACTCAAAAACGATAACAGGTGTTTTGCCGAATGGCATTAAATATTACATCCGTAAAAATTCAAAACCTGAAAAACGCGCGGAGTTTCGTCTTGCAGTCAATGCCGGATCAACTTCTGAAAACGACGACCAGCAGGGACTTGCTCACCTGGTGGAACACATGGCATTTAACGGGACGAAACATTTCAAGAAGAATGAATTGATAGATTATCTCGAATCAGTGGGTACCAAGTTCGGTGCTCACCTGAACGCATACACCAGTTTCGACGAAACTGTATACATGATTCAATTGCCTACTGATACCCTTGCTATTGTTGAGAAAGGCCTCCAGATTCTGAGCGACTGGGCTCATAACTTATCATTCGACTCCCTGGAAGTTGAAAAGGAAAGAGGTGTTGTTATAGAAGAATGGCGTCTGGGACAGGGTGCCAACGAGCGGATGCGAAGAAAATACTGGCCACTATTGTTTAAGGATTCCCGTTATGCTGAAAGACTTCCGATAGGCAAGAAGGAAATTATTGAGAAATGTTCACAGTCTACATTGAAAAATTTTTACAAGGACTGGTATCGTCCGGACCTGATGGCTGTTGTTGCTGTTGGTGATTTTGATGAAAAATGGATGGAAGAAAAAATCAAAAAGGAATTTTCTTCGATTCCTGCTGTGCCGAATGCAAGGCCTTTAAAGGTTTATAATGTGCCTGACAATAAGGAACTCATTGTCGCGACTGCAACAGATAAGGAGGCTCGTTATGCAAGTGTGGATATAAATTACAAGCAGCCTAAGGAAAAGCAAAAGACAGTTGGCGATTATCGTCGTTCGATCGTGCAGCAATTATTTTCTGCCATGATTAATGCCCGTACCGGAGAACTTGAGCAGCAGGCTGATCCTCCATTCTTAAATTCATACAGCGGCTATGGCCGGTTCGTCAGGAATGTAAATGTTTATTCAAGCTCTGCAGTCTGTAAAGGCGACGGCATTGAACGCGCATTGACAACTCTCGTTGCAGAAAATGAGAGGGTATTGAGATATGGATTTACCGCGACTGAACTTGAGCGGCAAAAGGTTGAAATGATGCGTGCGATGGATATGGCCTATGCAGAAAAAGATAAGTCTGAGTCGAGAGACTTTGCCAGGGAATACGTCAGTAATTTTCTGACGGAAGAGCCTATGCCTGGAATTGAATTTGAATACGACATCTATAAAAAATATCTGAGTGCAATCACACTCGAAGAGGTGAATGCATATAAGAAATGGATTACAGACGGCACAAATTGTATCGTGGTTATTACAGCGCCCGATAAAGAAACCACGGTGATGCCTTCGGATGATAAGATTAAGAGCATCATGGCTTCTGCCAAGACGATGACGCTTGAGAAGTATAATGATAAAGTTGTTGACAAGCCGTTGATTAAAGCAGAGCCAATAGCAGGAAAGGTCACTTCCACTAAAACAGTAAATGAATTGAATATCACGGAGTGGGTTTTAAGTAACGGCATCCGGGTATTTTTGAAACCCACTGATTTCAAAAACGACGAAGTGCTCTTCTCTGGCTTTTCATGGGGAGGATGGTCTTCCATGCCAATGAAGGATTTCCTGAATGCATCCAATGCAGATGGAATTATTGATGCGGCAGGAATTGGTGAATTCGATATGAATGCACTTACTAAGAAACTGAGCGGCAAGATTGTCTCCTGTTCGCCTTATATTGATGAACTTGAGCAGGGTTTTGACGGCAGCTGTTCTCCGAAGGACCTCGAAACTCTTTTCCAGCTTATCTATGCATATCATACAGAACCAAGAAAGGATTCTGTTGCATTCAGTTCCTGGAAGGAAAAACAAAAAGGCATTTTGCAAAATAAAAATTCAGATCCGAATTCCGTTTTCAACGATACGGTAAGGTATGTAATGTCAGGTTATGATTATCACTATCGTCCGTATACCGTAGATATGATTAACGAAATCGATCTCGACCGTACGTATGACATATTTAAAGATTGTTTCAGGTATGCATCTGCGGAAACCTATTTCTTTGTGGGGAATTTTAATGTTGACTCGATGAAGGTATTTGTTGAGAAATATTTGGGTGGATTACCATCTACCGGGGAAATGTCGACCTGGAGAGACATTGGAGTGAATCCGCCTAAGGGAAAAATTTCAAGGACTGTTCGGATGGGGCAGGAGCCGAAGAGTACAGTACAGCTTCGATGGAATATGCCTTTTGAATATAACCGTACTAACAGGAATGAGGTCAATGCCCTGAATAAACTTGTAAGTATACGACTGCGTGAAGTTTTGCGTGAAGAAAAGAGCGGTGTTTACGGTGTGAGATTTAGTTCATCTCCCCAGCATTTTCCAAAGCAAAAACTTGAACAAACAATAAGTTTCTCCTGCAGTCCCGATAATGTTGACATGCTTATCCAGGCAGCCTTGGATGTAATTGCTGAGGTAAAAGAAAAGGGTTGTGATGAGAAAAATCTGTTGAAGATCAAAGAGACTGCAATACGTGAAAGGGAAACATTCCTGAAGGAAAATACATTCTGGCTGGCGTCCATCAGCAGTAATTATCAGAACGGTGAAGATCTGCTGGATGTGTTTAAATATAACGACTGGGTGAATTCATTAAAATCTTCACAGTTTAAGGACTTCGCCAAAAAATATTTGCAGACCGATAATTATGCAAGGTTGGTGTTAATGCCTGCGAACGGTACAAAAACAGAGTGATAATTTTTTTTTGGATTTTATATCCTGACAGGCTTTCTGAAAAACCCTCTCTCCATTACGGGGGAGGGTTTTCATTTTGTAAACCATGCCTGGTTTGCAGGGAGATTGTGATGAAAAAAATTACTCATTTATAAATTCGATCATCTTTTCGGTTTCCCATGGCTCGAACCATTTTATGTCCGGATCCTTCCTAAACCACGTCATTTGCCGCTTTGCGTAATTGCGGGTATTTTGTTTGATCAAATTGACGGCATTTTCTAACGAATTCTTTCCGTCGAGGTAATCAATGATTTCTTTGTAACCTACAGTTTGCAGAGCATTTTCGTTCCGGTACGTCAGCAGGGACCGGACTTCATTTACCAGTCCGTTTTTTATCATATCATCTACTCGCATGTTGATGCGCTTGTACAATTCATCACGATCGATCAGCAGGCCGATCTTCCTGACGTTAAAGTCTCTTTTCTTTTTCTGATTTTTGCGAAGTGAAGAATATTTTTTTCCTGTAATCAACGTGACCTCTATGGCGCGAATCAGGCGGTGAGGATTTTTTAGGTCTGCTTCCCGGTAATATTCCGGATCGACCTCCAGGAGTTTATTTTGCAAAAGTTCAATTCCGCCGGTGTTATATATAGAGTTCAATTCTGCCCTTATCCCCGGAGTCGATTCGGGAAGATCATCTATCCCGTTGCAGACAGCATCTATATAAAGACCGCTTCCTCCTGTCAGAAAAAGGAAGTCATGCTTTTTGAAGAGAAAATTAATTTTCTCCAGAGCCTCTGTCTCGAACCTGCCGATGTTGTATTTCTCATCAGGATCGAGAAAGTTGATGAAATGATGCGGGATTTTTTCTAAATCTTCTTTTGAAGGTTTGGCTGTTCCAATATCCATCATCCGGTAAAACTGGCGAGAGTCGGCACTGATGATTTCACTGTTAAAATGAAGGGCGAGTTTTATTGCCAGGGAAGTTTTTCCTGATGCAGTAGGACCGGTAACGACGATAAGTTTTTTTATTGTCATTACGATAGGACAAAATAGTTTGGCATTAGGAATCTGGCGAAAGCCAATTCTCAGAAATCATCTTTATCAGCGGCAGATTCATCATCACTGGCGTCATCCTCTGCGGTTTCAAAATCATCGTCGTCAGAACCACTAATGTCGCCTTTGATAAATGTGTCTTTCACTTCTCCTTCGGGAATATCGGCATCATCGACAAGTAAATCGTCAGCTTCGGCAGTTTCTTCTTCTTCGTCGAGATCATCATCGAGAGTGAGATCAAAATCTTCAGGAACAGGCAGAGCAGCGATGTTGGTGACCGGATATTGTTTAGGGGCTTCACCGGATGACTTAATGACCCTGGGATACGTTACCCCGGGCTCTTCCTCGCGGTTAATTTTGACAAGTTCAATGCGAAAAGTCCATACCGAGACAGGATCGAAGAGGTAATAAATTTTTTGATGAGGGTCGATGATGAAGTCACACAGGCGGGAATTCCTCACGGGACTTGCTTTTTCATTTTCATAGTTGCCAAGATCACGGGTGGTAAGTTCTTTGCCTTTTTTCCAGTTGTCGTCGCTCAGATAAAAAGAAGTCGGCTTGGAAGCATCGAAACCGATAGCATTTTGAATTGCATAATGCAGTTCTTCAAATGTTTGAGTGGACCGGATTTCAATATCCCGTGTTACATCGTCATAATCTTCAAAGGTTACCCGGAAGCGATAAGTTGCCATAGTTACTGATAGTTGCTGATTTTTCTCAAATGTAAAAAGAAAATCAATTTGAAATTGAAAAAATATTTCCGGAGAGGCAATAATTTCCTGTTCGATTACAATTAATTTTACCTCTGTTATGCCGTACGGGTAATGGTTTCTTTCTGAACCAGGCCTAATTTAATGCCTTCCTTTATCATGAAGTTATAAGCATCGTGGAAGTCATTTTTAATTTCACCTTCTAAAATTGCTTCCCTGATTGCATTTTTGATTTGTCCAACTTCGCGTCCGGGGCTTAATCCGAAGGTACGCATGATGTCCTCGCCGGTGACCGGTGGCTGCCAGTTCCGGATGCGGTCCTTCTCTTCAACTTCCTTGAGTTTCTCCTGGACGATGCGGAAGTTGTCCTTGTATTTCCGTATCTTATATTCATTCTTTGTTGTTATATCCGCGTGGCACAGAATCATGAGTGAGTCGATATCGTCGCCGGCATCGAAGAGAAGGCGGCGGATTGCGGAATCAGTAACGGATTCCTGGGCAAGCACGATCGGCCTGAGATGAAGCTGTACCATCTTCTCAACAAACTTCATTTTTTCGTTGAGCGGCAATTTGAAATGCCTGAAGATATGTTTAACCATCCTTGCACCTTTGTCCTCATGGCCGTGAAAGGTCCAACCCTGGCCATCTTCATAACGTTTCGTTGCAGGTTTTGCAATGTCATGAAGGATGGCAGCCCAGCGAAGCCAAAGGTCATCAGAGTTTTTGGAAACATTGTCAAGAACTTCCAGCGTATGGTAAAAATTGTCCTTGTGTCCTTTACCATTTATATATTCCACTCCATGAAGAAGGCAGAATTGAGGAAAGATTATCTGCAGCAAGCCGGTGTTGAACAAATGCTCAAAGCCGACAGAGGGTTTTGATGACAGAATTATTTTATTCAGTTCGTCAGTTATTCTTTCGATGGAAACGATTTTAATTCTTTCGGCATTGTTTTTAATTGCCTTGAGTGCTTTTTTATCGATTGAAAAATGCAATTGAGAAGCGAAGCGTATGGCTCTCATCATTCTCAGCGGATCGTCGGAAAAGGTGATGTCGGGTTCCAACGGAGTCCGGATGATTTTTTCATTCAGGTCGGTTACACCGTCAAAGGGATCGACGAGTTCACCGAAATTATTTTCTGTAAGGTGAATGGCCATTGCATTGATCGTGAAGTCGCGCCTTTTCTGATCGTCTTCGAGCGATCCGGTCTCGACGATAGGCTTGCGGGAATCGCGCCTGTATGATTCCTTTCTGGCTCCGACGAATTCGATTTCGAGGCCGTCGTATTTGATCATGGCGGTTCCGAAATTCCTGAAGACGGTTACCTGAATTTTTAACCGATTGCCGATCCGCTCGGCAAGTTCTATTCCGCTACCGAGTACGACAATGTCAATATCTTTGGAATCTCGCTTTAAAAAAATGTCTCTAACATAGCCACCTACCACAAATGCATCGCTGTTGATTGCTGCTGCTTCTTCGGCTATTACGGAAAATATTTTATGTTGAAGATGTTTTTTCATTTATTACAACAAGTTGCAACATCAATTCCTGATAAATTTGATTTTTCCACCTTTGCCAAGACTGATTATTGTTGAAGGTTTGCTGGTAATTTTCTCGTTTTGTCTCCAATTGACGACGTAATCGACGCCTTGAATGATTTCTTCTTCGATATCTTCAAACGACGCGGGTGCTGGTTTTCCGCTGATATTAGCTGAGGTCGAAATTACCGGTTTTCTTAATGCGCCGACCAGGTTTTTACAAAATTCATCACGGGTGATCCTGATAGCAATAGTTCCATCTTCGGAAATTACTTCAGGCGGGAGATTCCTGGCGCCTTCATAGATGATGGTGAGCGGTTTTTGTGTGTATTCGATTAATGAATAGGCCTGTTCAGGAACCTCTTTGACATAACTGCTGATCCTTGATTCGTGATCGAGCAGCAGGATAAAATTTTTCCCTGTGATTCTTTTTTTCAGGTCATAAATTTTTTTTACAGCTTCGATGCATGTGGCATCGCAACCGATTCCCCATATGGTATCAGTCGGATAGAGGATTATCCCATTGTTTTTCATTTCATTCACCGCCCTTTTAACTTCTGATAAATATTCTTTCATGATAAAAATGAATCAGTGATTTCGATGGAATGCGCGCATTTAAAATGAGTCATTGGACATCTCCTGTATCCATGAAGGCCGCAAGGTCGGCAATTAAGCTTTAATTTCGTCTCGATGATCCTGGAATGATCAGACAGCGGACCGAAACCGAAGTCGGGGATGGTTGAGCAATAAACGACGGTGACCGGAGCGTTCATTGCACCAGCGAGATGAAGAGGAGCGGAGTCGTTTGTAAAATTCATTTCAGCATCCTTCATCAGGGCTGCAGATTCGAGAAATGAGAGTGATCCGCAGAGGTTTTCGATAATTGTACCCGGGGTTTTTTCCCTGATTGTTTCTGACAACCGGAATTCATCCCGTGAGCCGATTAAATAAATTTTTGTGCCGGGTCTGTTTGCATGATAAAATTTAATCATCTCAACCCATTTGTATTCCGGAAATGTTTTCGTGTACCAGGCTGAAACAGGAGCGATGACAATGTATGGCGCACTTTTCAGATGTTGCACCTTCGCATAGTCGAGGGCAGATGGATAGAGTCTTGGACGAATTGCCTTTCCATTTGTGAAATCAGCAATCGTTTCCTGGTTTCTCTCAATTTCGTGTATACCGTTTTTCACTACATGCGGAATTCTTTTGGTAAACAGAAATGAGAGTGGATTCTTATTGAAGCCGATTTTAATTCTTGCAGAAGAAAATGCAGTAAGTATGCCTGTGCTTGTGAATCGCTGAAGATTCACGACTGCATCGTATTTTCTTTTCCTGATTACTTTCAGGAGGCTGAATAGTTTCGGGTATTTATTTTTCTTTTTATCCCAGACCAGCACTTCACGAATAAAAGGATGAGCAGTGAATAGGGTCTCATTTCCTTTCCTGACGAGAATGTCGATGTTATTTTCTGCATTGCTTTCGTGCAGCTTTTCTGCGAGAGAGGTGAGAAGTATGGCGTCTCCTGTAAAGGCTGTCTGGATAATAAGGAATGTTTTACTCATTTACCGTAAAGGTGTCTGCCGGAGAATTAATAAATTTATTTACAGTACTTATGATCAATCAGGAAATTAAAGACTAAACCGGGATGCTGAACTCTCTTAATGCATCGTTTAGTGAGGTCTTTTTATCCGTACTTTCTTTTCTCTTTCCGATAATTAATGCACATGGAACCTGGAATTCTCCGGCAGGAAATTTCTTTGCATATGAGCCGGGAATGACAACAGATCCGGAAGGTATCACACCTTTCATTTCGACAGGTTTATCTCCGCTTACATCGATTATTTTTGTAGACATGGTTAAAACCACATTTGCCCCGAGAACGGCGTCGTTTTCGACTCTTACGCCTTCCACGATGATACACCTGGAGCCGATGAAACAATTATCACCTACGATTACGGGAGCGGCCTGGACAGGCTCGAGCACCCCACCGATACCGACACCGCCACTGAGGTGTACGGATTTTCCGATCTGTGCGCAGGAACCGACGGTGGCCCAGGTATCGATCATCGTACCTTCTCCTACATAAGCGCCGATATTAACATAAGATGGCATCATGATGACGCCTTTTGAAAGATAACTTCCATAACGTGCGATGCCATGGGGGACGACACGGACTCCAAGATCGGCGTAATTATTTTTCAGATCAATTTTATCGTAAAATTCCATCGGGCCGGCATGAAGCGTCTTCATCTCCCTGATCGGGAAGTAAAGTATGATGGCCTTTTTAATCCATTCATTTACCTGCCATCCGTTATTTACGGGCTCTGCAACCCGGATCTTTCCCTTGTCGAGCATTTCGATAATATCCCGTATGCACTTTTGCGTATTTTCTTCCTGCAATAATTTGCGGTCGAGCCAAGCTTTTTCGATAATTTCCTGCATTGTATATAAATCAGTTGACAAAGAAAAACTACAGCCTGTAAAGTTCAAATTAAACTTCAATTATATTTGCTGAATGACCAGAATAATGGCGATTGACTATGGATTAAGGAGGGTAGGACTGGCGGTGACAGACCCTAACCGAATCATTGCCACAGCATTGGATACAGTTCCTCCCGAAAAGGTGATTGAATATCTGAAGAAGTATCTTGTGAATGAAAAAATTGAATTTTTTGTGGTTGGAGAACCTCGACAGATGGATAATTCTCCGTCATCAATAACACCTCAGATTGAAGCATTTATTAAAATCCTGAGGAGCAACTTCCCTGACATCCCCGTGAAAAGAATCGACGAACGTTTCACCTCAGTAATTGCAACACAGTCGATGCTTATGGATGGATTAAAAAAATCAGATAGAAGAAAAAAGGAACTTGTTGATAAGCGAAGTGCTGTTATCATTCTTCAGTCGTATATGGAAATGGAAAAAAATCTGAACAGAGAATGATATTACCAATAGTAGCATACGGGGATCCGGTTTTAAAAAAGAAAGCGGTTGAAATTGACAGGCAATATCCCAACCTGAAAGAACTGATCGAAAATATGTTTGAGACCATGTATGGGAGCAGCGGGGTCGGACTTGCAGCACCCCAGATAGGGTTGTCTATCCGTCTGTTTGTCGTCGATGGCGCGCCATTCGAGGAGGAAGAGGTTAAGGATTTTAAGAGGATATTTATTAATCCTGTAATTAGAAATGAAGCCGGTGAACCCTGGAAATTCAATGAAGGATGCCTGAGCATACCCGGAATCAGAGAAGATGTGGAGCGAAAGGAGGAAGTGAATATTGAATATTTTGATGAGGAATGGAAAATGCATAAGGAAGTACTCCATGGCCTCCCGGCAAGAATTGTTCAGCATGAATACGATCATATAGAAGGAATACTATTCACGGACCGGATTTCGCCTCTGAGGAAAAGGCTGTTGAAGAATAAACTGGCTAATATATCAAAGGGGGAAGTGGATGTTGATTACAGGATGAGATTTCCGAAATAGGAATTAATAACCGGGTAGAATTTTTCTTATTTTCACCCTCGAGATTTAATACAAACTAACGGCAAACACCAAACGTTAAATAAGATGTTCAGAACGCTAACTGCCCTTTTAATTATTGTTTTTTTTGCTTCATGTGAATCGGCCAAGAAGAAATTATCGGAAGATATTGCAAAAGGTGAAGCAAGACTCTTCAGCGACACGGTAAAGTCTTTGAATGTAGATGAGTCGAATAACGTTTTAAATAATTATCTCGTTTATGCTGACAAATACAAAGAGGATACGATGTCGGCTGAGTACCTTTTTAAAGCGGCGGATCTTGCGAATGGTTTACGGAGGCCGAAAGAGGCCATTGCCATTTTTGACAGGTTGAGGACAACGTTTCCAGAATACCGGAAGTCGCCTGCGGCCCTTTTTATGCAGGGTTTTATTTATGAAACTTCACTTGGGGAGAAGGAAAAAGCAAAGGAAAAATATAAAGAGTTTATTCAGAAATATCCACAGCATACGCTTACACCTTCTGCGCAGGCATCCCTGGACCAGTTGAATTCCAATTTATCGGATGAAGATTTAATACGCTCGTTTGAAGCGAAGAATAAAACTGAATAATAGGATTGTTTTTGCCTTCGGTTTAGATTTGGTGCAGAAGGTTTTTTTTAAATGATAAGAATAGGCAACAATTAGAAATTTGAACAAAGACTATTGTTCAAACTCTTCTTTCAGCGTTTTTTCAAGTTCTTCTGCTGTGAGGTTTACCCGAATCTGACCTTCTCTTGCGATTGAGATTTCGCCGGTTTCTTCGGAAACCGCAATTGCAAGAGCATCGCTTTGTTCGGTGATGCCGATAGCGGCTCTGTGTCGCATGCCGAGATGTGCAGGGAGTTCAACATTTTCGGTGACCGGCAAGACGCAACGTGCGGCTTTTATTTTATTATTTACGATGATGATTGCGCCATCATGCATGGGTGAATTCTTGAAAAATATGCTTTCGATCAGTCGTTGGGAGATCTCTGCATCCATTAAGTCGCCGGTGCTTGCGAAGTATTTAAGCTGCGATGACTTTGCAAGTACGATGATGGCACCGGTGCGGTCCTTCGACATTTGCCTGCACGCCTTAACAATAGCGGAAATGTCGAGTGGCGGGTTTTTCTGAAACTGCCAGTTCCATGGAAAGATCTGTTTGGTTAAGGTGTTTTTCGTAAGTATGTTGTTCGTGCCAAGTACGATAAGGAATCTTCGAACTTCCTGCTGGAAAACGATGATGAGTGCGATGAAGCCCAGGCTGATGAATTGTCCGAGAATAGTGCCGAGTAATTCCATATTCAGGATCTTCACGCATATCCAATAAAGCGCATATACGGTAATCAGTCCTATAAAAATATTTATGGCAACTCCGCCACGGAGCAGGTTATACAATTTGTACAGAAGGAAAGTAACTATGAAAATATCGATAATGTCAATAGCCCGGACTGAAAGAAAGCCTATGCGGAAGAGATCCATGATCGATTGTTGTTTACCGTAATGCGCTGTTGAATTTTTTGTGTTGGTGAAATTAAGTAATAAAATCATTTAATTTATTTGTCTCCTCATTTTGCTGAAGGAATGTGCCTGTAAGTTTCCTGGTCTCGACTGCTTCTTTCACATCATGAACTCTGAGAATGGAAGCGCCGTTCAGGATTGCAAGAGTATTAAGGGTAGTGGTACCGTTTTTTGCTTCTTCAGGTAAAACATTTAGAACTTTTGTTATCATCGATTTGCGACTTAAGCCGGCGAGGACAGGACATTCGAACATTCGGAAAAGCGGCAGGTTTTTCAGAAGAGAATAATTATGTGATGAAGTCTTGCCAAAACCGAATCCGGGATCTACAATGATATCATGGATGTTTTTTGATTTTAGAAAATTTAATTTACCTGCAAAAAAATCAAGTACATCCTTAACTACATTTTTATATTGAGGATTTTGCTGCATAGTCGCAGGTGTTCCCTGCATGTGCATGATGATGTAAGGTACCTGTCTTTCAGCAACCAGGTCAGGCATTCGCTGATCGAATTCCCCTGCTGAGATATCGTTAATGATTGAAACGCCTGCATCCAGTGCTTTTTCTGCCACTGATGAATAAAACGTGTCGACGGAAACAATAGTCCCAGGGAATTTATTCAAAATTAGTTTGATGAATTTTCCGATCCGTTCCCATTCTTCATCAGCAGAAATTTGTACAGCGCCTGGCCGGGTTGATTGTCCTCCGATATCGATTATATCCGCACCATCAAGGATCATTTTTTCAACATGAAGTAATGCTGAATTTTCATCAGTGAATCTGCTTCCGGCATGAAAAGAATCGGGGGTGATATTCATAATTCCCATGATGGCAGGTGTTGATAAATCCAGAAGTTTTCCCCTGCAGTTTAAGGTTTTCTTCACCTTAAAAAATGTATCTTCGGCGGCAACAATTTTCATTTGGTTGCAAGTTAAAAACAAAAAGGAGAACCTGTTTTGGAAATGAAATTTACCAGTGAGAAAAGTCAGGTTATGACAGGAAATACCTCAGTACGATACGATGAAATAATTAAAACCTGCAGGGAGATTTTCCTGAAGAAGATGAAAGATTATGGTACGGCATGGAGAATTCTTCGTGTGAGTTCCATAACCGATCAGATTTATATTAAGGCACAACGCATAAGGAGTTTTGAAGAGAAGGGTGTTCAACTTGTACAAGAAGGAATTGAGGGGGAATATCTTGGCATCATCAACTATTGTATAATCGCACTGATTCAACTGGAAATGGGCAGCAGTGAAAACGTTGAGATGGATGAAAAGGACGTCATGCAACATTACGATTTCCATGCAGGTGAATCAAAGAGACTCATGGAGAAGAAGAATCATGATTATGGAGAAGCATGGAAGGGGATGAGGACGAGTTCGATGACGGACCTGATACTTATGAAGATTCTGAGGATAAAGCAGATCGAATCGAATGACGGTAAGACTTTAATCAGCGAGGGAGTTGATGCAAATTATTATGACATTATTAATTATTCGGTGTTTGCATTGATTAAACTTGATCACCAGTCGTCTGACTAAAATCAGTAATTTGTAAAAGGCACCGGAACAACCGCCAAATAAAAAAATCAAAAATATAAATGAAAGTACTCGCACAGATTTCCAGATTCCTCGTAGGTGTATTGTTTATTATTTCAGGTTTTATCAAGGCCAATGATCCGCTGGGATTTTCATACAAGCTTGATGAATATTTTGGAGTATTTCACATGCCCTGGCTTACTCATATTTCTCTTTTCCTGGCAATTTTCATTTGTGCATTTGAGATAGGATTGGGAATTGCCCTGTTGTTAGGGGCCAAAATGCGTTTTACAGCATGGTCGTTATTATTGATGATAATTTTTTTCACATTCCTGACTTTCTGGTCCTGGAAATTTGATGTCGTGAAGGACTGCGGTTGCTTCGGTGATGCCCTGCATTTGAAGCCATTTCAGTCGTTTATGAAGGATGTGATTCTGTTCGTTTTAATATTTTTTATCTTTATTGGTAAGGATGATATTAAGCCGTTGTTTGGTGAGCGTCCTTCGACGATTCTCGCATATGCCGGTTTCCTTGCATCTTTCCTGTTTTCGGTTTATTGTTATCGTCATTTGCCTGTAATTGATTTTCGTCCGTATGCCATTGGTAAAAATATTCCTGAAGGGATGAAGTTGCCCGACAATGCCGTAAGAGATAGTATTGTGATGATCTTTATTTACGAAAAGGGGGGCAAACAACAGGAATTCACGACGGAGGAGTTGAAAAATGTGGATGATACATGGAAGTTTGTTGACAGGAAAGACAAAGTTATTCGTGAGGGAGATAAACCAAAGATTCATGATTTCACAATAAACAGCACTGACGGAACTGACATTACGCAGGACGTATTACAGATGAAGAATGTTTTCCTTCTTGTGTCCTACGACATCAATCATGCGAACGAAAAGGTTCAAAGTAAGATAAATGATTTTGTTGCTTTATGCCAGAAGGATCAGGTGGAATTTATAGGGATGACGTCTTCATCGCCTAAGGAGGTAGAAGACTTCCGTCATAAACACAATTCCATGTTTCAATATTATTTTACTGATGGCACCACGCTTAAAACGATGATTCGTTCAAATCCCGGATTAATGTTATTGCACAACGGAACAGTGGTTGCAATGTGGCATTATAATGATTTGCCATCGTATGATGAAGCGAAGAAGCTCCTGGCGAAGTAATTCAGGATCATGGGTTGATCTTAAGCCTGGCCCTGCTATTTAAAATTATTTGCTGAGTATCAATTTTCCGTTTATCACATCTTCTCCACTGATTATTTTGCAGATGTATATGCCGGGTATCAATCCTTCACCGTTAAATTCTAAGTTATATTTTATATTTTCTTCGGTGAAATCATCAAAAAGTGTTTTTACTTTCTGTCCCTTTGAATCATAGATTTCTACGATCGTGTTGCAGGAGTTTTTCTTCCTTTCGATTTCAATGTTTACAACCGAAGAGAATGGGTTCGGGAAGGCATTGTAGGTTATCTTAGTTTCATTATAGAATGGATATCCGGGGCTCTTTAAAGTTTCAGAAATTATTCTCGCTTGCGGACCTGCTGGAGGATTTGTGCAGGTTAATGGTGCGCAAGGTGTTCTTGAAGTGACACCGGAATAGGAGCCGGTATATACAGTTCCACCGGTGCTTCTAGCGCCGGCAATGAGATTGGCCGTATAGTTTTCGGGCGTACCTGCGAGATCTGAATTGAAATATGGATTTGGTGCAATTCCATCAATCGGTTTAACACCCAGGAGATCAGGATTGGAATTCAGGCTTGAATAAACAGCAGCCGTCCATTTCCATTGAACGCTTGCAACACCCGGACAAGAGGCAGTCCATATCCCTTTCCATGCAACAGGATTGAGATTTGGTGTGATGGCGAGTGGGACGAGGTGTGAATATCCTGAAATGAAATATTGTCCGGAAATATTAGGCGGAGATGTAGTTACCCACTCGGTGCCGTTAAATTCAGTTGTAGCCTGGGATACGGAATTTGTTAAAATGAGTTTTGCATTGGCGGGTGACAGGTTGAATTTTGAACTGGTTATATTCTGATTGGTGAAATTAATGGTGACCGGATACGATCCTGAATAAACAATGTTAGCGACGGCGCTAAACCATATATAAGTGCCGGCATTGATTGTATAATTCATAAACGAAGAATTGATATTCGAATAATCCTGAGTTGTTTTCGTGATTGCAACAGTTTGAGCGGAAGTTGCGGTACAGCCATAGCTGTCGGTTGCAGTTACGATATAAGTACCTGCATTCAGGTTTGAAATATGTTGAGTTGAGTCGCCGGTATTCCATAGGAATGTATATGGACCGGTATCGCCTGAGGCATTGACGGAAGCATCTCCTAAGAATCCATTGGAACATACTCCATTGATGTGAGAGGATGAAAGTGATAGTGGTGCTTTGATAACCTGCGTTGCTGAAGCGCTGCATCCGGATGCATTTGTTGCAGTAACCCAGTACGTGCCAGGAGCATTTACTGTCCGGCACTGAGCTTTAAGGTTGTTATTCCATGTATACGTGGCGAGTCCGGGAGTTGCGCACATGCTAACAGAAGTTCCCGGACAATAGTAATCGTTACCAGTGATGGCAACAACAGGAGTTGTTCCGGAGGTGAGAACTTTGCTTGCGGTGCTGGTGCAGCCATTGAGGTTAGTGGCAATAACTGTGAAGGTACCGGAGGTAACGGCATTGCTGCAACGGGTTGAGTCTCCGTTATTCCATTGATAGGAGACAAGACCGGAAGTA
Organism: uncultured Flavobacteriales bacterium; assembly: GCA_964595205.1. Lineage (GTDB taxonomy): Bacteria > Bacteroidota > Bacteroidia > AKYH767-A > 2013-40CM-41-45 > JADKIH01. Next base: position 203,454 of record CAZQOQ010000001.1, read on the forward strand.
GCGCATAAGGCTGTTGACTCGCCGGGACACCAGACATTTTTTCCGGTGATGGTGATTGGTGTTGATGTTGCTTTTGCTACAGTAGCCGAAGCGCTGGCCGTACAACCATGTCCATCGACGATGGAAACCCAATAAGTACCTACTCCCAAACCGGTTGCCTGTGGAGTAGTCTGCACAGGTGAGGAATTCCATGAAACAGAATAAGGAGCGGAACCGCCGGAGATGTTTACGCTTACTGTTCCGGTATTTGCATTGCATTTAGTGGCGGTTGCAGAAGTTACCGCAGTTATTCTCGCAGGCGCTGCAGCAATTAATGCAAATGCGGTAGTCACGCATCCTTTGGAATCGGTGACGGAATAATTATATGTTCCAGGCGAAAGATTTGTGGTTGGAGAACCGGAGAAGAAATAAGGAGGAGTTCCGCCAGTTGTGCTCAGTACAACACTACCGCGGCCGCCGTAACATGCAATTTGCGTGGCGGTGGCTGTATGGACTAATTGTGGTGGTTCAGGATTGATAACAACAGTTGCATTTGCCGTACAACCGAGTGCATCTGTAACGGTATAATTATAGGTACCGGCAATCAGATTTGTTGTGGCTGAACCGCTGAATATGTATGGACCGACGCCTCCTGTGGCACTGAGTGCTACGCTGCCTCTCATGCCGGCACACCTGATTTGCGATGGTGTGGCGGTGATTGAAAGCAGAGAAGGAGGGCCCGGGTTAATGATGGCGGTTATTGAATCCCTGCATCCTTTCGAATCAGTAACGATATACAGATAAGTTCCAGCGGGAAGATTTGTGGTTGGTGAACCACTATAGGTATAAGAAGGAGTTCCGCCGCTGGTAGTTAAGACAACGGTTCCTGAACTTCCGAAGCAGGTAATTTGATTTGCAGTTGCTGAAATTACAGGAAGCGGGTTTACAACAATGTTTGTAGTTACAATGCTGTCGCAACCGGGTACACTGATACTAGGAAATGTATGAGTACAACTTGTATCGGAAACAGGATAGATTGTGGATCCGTCTGGCAGTGTAACAGAATTACCAAGGCAGACATTGAGATTCTGGGTTATATTTATTACCGAAATTACAGATAGATTAGTTGTGATTGTGCTGTCGCATCCCGCAGCATTTGGAATGTGGGTGATGTATATTCCTGAAGATGTTTCTGCCGGACCACCAGGAGGCGTATAACTGTTGCCATTACAAATGGTAATGTTGGCTGTGGAAGATGAATTAGGTATTACAGTCAGGTTTGTAGTAATCGTACTGTCGCAACCCGCTGCATTTGGAATGTGGGTAATATAAGTTCCGGAAGTTGTCTGTGCTGATCCGCCTGGTGGAGTATAATTTTGTCCGTTGCAGATTGAGATGTTGTCCGTTGCAGAACTATTCGGTATTACAGTTAAATGTGTAGTGATTGCGCTGTCGCATCCGACGGCATTGGAAATGTGGGTGATATAATTTCCGGAAATGGTAAGCGGTGTTCCGCCTGGTGGTGTATAGCTTTGTCCGTTGCAAATAGCAACGTTTGCAGAAGAGGATGTATTTAATTTTAAAGTGAGTATGGTTGTGATTGTACTATCACATCCTGCAGCATTTGGAATGTGTGTTACATAGGTTCCTGCTGCTTCTTGCGCAACGCCTCCAGGTGGTGTGTAGCTTTGGCCGTTGCAAATCGAAATGTTTGCAATGGAAGAAGTGTTTGGTATGACCGTCAGGTTTGTTGTAATGGTACTATCGCAACCTGCTGCATTAGAAATATGCGTAACATACGTTCCTGAAGTCGTCTGAGCAGACCCGCCCGGAGGCGTGTACGACTGTCCATCACAAATTGAAATGTTTGCTGTTGATGAAGTGTTTGGAATGACAGTGAGGTTTGTGGTGATTGTACTATCGCATCCGGCTGCATTAGAAATGTGGGTTACATACGTTCCGGAAGTTGTTTGGGCCGATCCACCCGGTGGCGTGTACGACTGTCCATCACAAATCGAAATGTTTGCAGTTGATGATGTGTTTGGAATGACAGTGAGATTCGTTGTAATCGTACTATCACATCCGGCTGCATTAGAAATATGCGTGACGTAGGTTCCCGAAGTTGTTTGGGCCGATCCACCCGGAGGTGTATAGCTTTGTCCATCGCAAATCGAAATATTCGCAGTGGAAGAAGTGTTTGGAATGACAGTGAGGTTTGTTGTAATGGTACTATCGCAACCAGCTGCATTTGAAACATGTGTGGCGTATGTTCCGGAAGTTGTTTGAGCCGATCCCCCCGGAGGCGTATAGCTTTGCCCATCGCAGATTGATATGTTTGCCGTAGATGAAGTGTTTGGTATGACGGTCAGGTTTGTTGTGATTGTACTATCGCAACCTGCTGCATTTGAAATGTGTGTTACATACGTTCCGGAAGTTGTTTGAGCCGAACCACCCGGTGGAGTATAGGACTGCCCATCACAAATCGAAATGTTTGCAGTTGATGATGTATTTGGAATGACGGTGAGGTTTGTTGTAATTGTACTATCGCATCCGGCCACATTAGAAATGTGTGTTACATACGTTCCGGAAGTTGTTTGAGCCGATCCACCCGGAGGCGTATAATTTTGTCCATCGCAAATCGAAATGTTTGCGGTGGATGAAGTGTTCGGTATGACGGTCAGATTTGTAGTTATGATGCTATCACAACCTGCAGCATTAGAAATATGCGTAACATACGTTCCTGAAGTCGTCTGAGCAGACCCGCCCGGAGGCGTGTACGACTGTCCATCACAAATCGAAATATTCGCAGTGGAAGAAGTGTTTGGAATAACGGTGAGGTTTGTTGTGATTGTACTATCGCATCCTGCAACATTTGAAATGTGTGTGAATTACGTCCCCGAAGTTGTTTGAGCCGATCCACCCGGAGGCATATAACTTTGTCCATCACAAATCGAAATGTTTGCCGTTGATGAAGTGTTTGGTATAACGGTCAGGTTTGTTGTAATCGTGCTGTCGCAACCTGCTGCATTAGAAATATGCGTGACGTATGTTCCGGAAGTTGTTTGCGCCGATCCACCAGGTGGCGAGTATGACTGTCCATCACAAATCGAAATATTCGCAGTGGAAGAAGTGTTTGGAATGACGGTGAGGTTTGTTGTGATTGTACTATCACATCCTGCAGCGTTTGAAATGTGTGTTACATACGTCCCGGAGGTTGTTTGTGCCGAACCACCCGGTGGAGTATAGGACTGTCCATCACAAATCGAAATATTCGCAGTGGAAGAAGTGTTTGGAATGACAGTGAGGTTTGTAGTGATCGTACTATCGCATCCGGCCATATTAGAAATGTGTGTTACATACGTTCCAGAAGTTGTTTGAGCCGATCCACCAGGAGGCATATAACTTTGACCATCGCAAATTGAAATGTTTGCCGTTGAAGAAGTGTTTGGTATGACGGTCAGGTTTGTTGTAATCGTGCTGTCGCATCCCTCAGCATTAGAAATATGGGTGACGTATGTTCCGGAAGTCGTCTGAGCCGATCCACCCGGTGGAGTGTACGACTGTCCATCACAAATCGAAATGTTTGCCGTTGATGAAGTGTTTGGTATGACGGTCAGGTTTGTTGTGATCGTACTATCACATCCGGCTGCATTTGCAATGTGCGTTACGTACGTTCCCGAAGTCGTCTGCGCCGAACCACCTGGTGGTGTGTACGACTGTCCATCACAAATCGAAATATTCGCAGTTGAAGAAGTGTTTGGAATAACGGTGAGGTTTGTAGTGATTGTACTATCACATCCGGCTGCATTTTGAATGTGGGTTACGTACGTTCCCGAAGTTATTTGAGCCGATCCACCCGGTGGCGTGTACGACTGTCCATCACAAATCGAAATGTTTGCAGTTGATGATGTGTTTGGAATGACAGTGAGATTCGTTGTAATCGTACTATCGCATCCGGCTGCATTTGAAATGTGGGTTACATACGTTCCTGATGTTGTTTGCGCCGATCCACCCGGAGGGGTGTATGACTGCCCATCACAAATTGAAATGTTTGCAGTTGAAGAAGTGTTTGGAATAACGGTGAGATTCGTTGTAATTGTACTATCGCATCCGGCCAGGTTTGAAATATGGGTTACATACGTTCCGGAAGTTGTTTGGGCCGATCCACCCGGTGGCGTGTACGACTGTCCATCACAAATCGAAATGTTTGCAGTTGATGATGTGTTTGGAATGACAGTGAGATTCGTTGTAATCGTACTATCACATCC
>CAZQOQ010000002.1:0-233403 GCA_964595205.1 uncultured Flavobacteriales bacterium
GAAGGAACTGTAATCTACACATGGACCTATACCGATTGTTCAGGACTTGCAACTCCATGGTCATATACTTATACAGTGGATCATACCGATGCTCCTGTGGTTCCTGCAAATGGTGCCGCTACCGTTCAGTGTGCTCCGGGACAGGTTTACTTGGTGTCAAGTATAGCTAATAATGCATCCATGGTTGAAGGAAGAGCTAGGGCTAACAATTCCGGCTTCGAAGTAGCGCTCTTTGATCCGACACCTACACAGGTTCCGCCAACTCTGAATACAACATGGGATGGCGTTACTTATTACAAGATGGAACTTGAATATTATGCCAGCACAGGAACCTCTATATGGAAAGTCGACATCGATAAAAACAACATTTTCGATCCCGCTGAAATTATTACTAAAGTAGAACCCACACATGTTGGAAAGGGGCCTACTAATGTTTCATTCTATTTAAGAGCCAATAGTCCTTCCATATATGTTGATGTTCATAACCTGACAATCAATGGAACCAATTTTGGGAACTTTATTAATACCTCAAATACATTCAATGAGTATTTTACTGCCAACACAAACGGCTCCTTCACCGATGTTAAGGTGACAGCTGAAGTAAAAATCGTTGGCGGCAGTAGTGAAGGCAACAAATTTGGAATTTACCTTAAAGGAATTACAACAGCGCCTGCTTCACTAACTCCTCCATCAGTTACTGATGTCTGTGGTGCTCCGATCACTCCGACCGGCCCGGTTACTACTGGTACCTATGCAGGTTGTGAAGGAACGATCATCTACACATGGACCTATACCGATTGTTCAGGACTTGCTACTGACTGGTCATATACTTATACAGTGGATCATACCGATGCTCCTGTGGTTCCTGCAAATGGTGCTGCTACCGTTCAGTGTGCTCCGGCCGGGCCGCCAGCGCCTCCTTCCGGAATCGTTGACGTGTGCGGTGCTCCGATCGCTCCGACCGGTCCGGTTACTACCGGTACTTATGCCGGTTGCGAAGGAACTGTAATCTACACTTGGACCTATACCGATTGTTCAGGACTTGCAACTCCATGGTCATTTACTTATACAGTAGATCACACAGATGCTCCGGTTCTTCCACCGAATGGCGCTTTAACCGTTCAGTGTGCTCCGGCCGGTCCGCCAACGCCTCCTTCCGGAATCGTTGACGTGTGCGGTGCTCCGATCACTCCGACAGGTCCGGTTACTACCGGTACTTATGCAGGTTGTGAGGGAACTGTAATCTATACATGGACCTATACCGATTGTTCAGGACTTGCAACTGACTGGTCATATACTTATACAGTGGATCATACCGATGCTCCTGTGGTTCCTGCAAATGGTGCTGAAACCGTTCAGTGTGCTCCGGCTGGTCCGCCAGCACCTCCTTCTGTTACCGATGTATGCGGCGCTCCGATCATTCCGACCGGTCCGGTTACTACCGGTACCTATGCAGGCTGTGAAGGAACGATCATCTACACATGGACGTATACCGACTGTTCATTATTAGCTACTGACTGGTCATATACTTATACAGTGGATCATACTTCGGCTCCAGTTCTTCCACCGAATGGTGCTTTAACCGTTCAGTGTGCTCCGGCAGGCCCGCCAGCGCCTCCTTCCGGAATCGTTGACGTGTGTGGTGCTCCGATCACTCCGACCGGTCCGGTTACTACCGGTACTTATGCCGGTTGTGAAGGAACAATCATTTACACATGGACTTATACCGATTGTTCAGGACTTGCTACTGACTGGTCATTCACTTATACAGTAGATCATACCGATGCTCCTGTGGTTCCTGCAAATGGTTCCGAAACCGTTCAGTGTGCTCCGGCTGGTCCGCCTAACCCTCCTGCTGTTACCGATGTATGCGGCGCTCCGATCACTCCGACCGGTCCGGTTACTACCGGTACCTATGCAGGTTGTGAAGGAACTGTAATCTACACATGGACATACACCGATTGTTCAGGTCTTGCAACTCCATGGTCATATACTTATACAGTGGATCATACCGATGCTCCTGTGGTTCCTGCAAATGGTGCCGCTACCGTTCAGTGTGCTCCGGCTGGTCCACCGAATCCTCCAGCTGTTACCGATGTATGCGGCGCTCCGATCGCTCCGACCGGTCCGGTTACTACCGGTACTTATGCAGGTTGCGAGGGAACGATCATATACACATGGACGTATACCGATTGTTCAGGACTTGCGACTGACTGGTCATTCACTTATACAGTGGATCATACAGATGCACCAGTGGTACCAGCTGATGGTGCTGCAACGGTATCCTGTGTACCATGCTGTATACAGCCAAATCCGAATCCTGTATACGACGTATGCGGGGCAGTAATTGTTCCTGTAATAACAGTTGTAGATTCTCCTTCTCCGCTTGTTTGCTCAGGCACACGTACCTATACATTTACTTATACTGATTGTTCAGGTCTCGTATCTGTATGGAAATTCGTTTATACAATTTCAATTGACGATAACGACGTTTGTACAATTGATGCTTGTGATCCTGTTTCCGGAGTAACTACTCACACCCAGGTTCCACGGGACGATGGCAATGCATGTACATTTGACGGATGCGATCCTGTGAATGGCGTTTATCATACAGCGACAAATGTGGATGATGGAAATGCCTGTACATACGACGAATGCAATACTTTAACAGGAGCGGTTACTCATACACCTGTTAATATCAGCGATAACAATTTATGTACCGCTGACGGTTGTGATTCTCAGACCGGCGTGTATCATACTCCTGTTGATGTAAACGATAACAACCCATGTACAATCGACGGTTGTGATTCTGCAAGTGGTGTTTATCACACTGCGTTAAACACAGACGACGGCAACCTGTGTACAACAGATGCATGTAATTCTACTACAGGTGCAGTTACCCATATCCCGGTTATTGTTGATGATGGCGACGCCTGCACTGCAGATGCTTGTCATCCGCTTACCGGAAACATCACACACATAGCCGTAGATCCTAATGACGGTAATGCCTGTACAACTGATGCATGTAATACTCTTACAGGTGCGGTCACGCACATAGTTGCGGTTATTGACGATGGCAATGCATGTACGGCCGACGCTTGTAATCCGGCAACAGGAGCTATCACCCATATTGCGGTTGATCCTGATGACGGCAATGCCTGCACAACTGATGCATGTAATACCGTTACAGGTGCAGTTACTCATGTAGTGACTCTGATTGACGACGGAAACGCCTGTACTATCGATGCATGTAATCCTGCAACCGGTGATGTAACACATACTCCTGTTGATCCTGATGACGGCAATGCATGTACTACTGATGCATGTAATACATTAACCGGTGCCGTGACTCATATTGAACCGCTAACCGATGATGGCGATGCATGTACAACGGATGCATGTAATCCTGCAAACGGACAAATAACACATACCGCTGTTAATCCTGATGACGGCAATGCCTGTACAGCAGACGCATGTAATTCAGTGACTGGTGCAGTCACTCACATACCTGCAAATGTTGATGACGGCAATGGCTGTACAATTGACGCATGTAATCCTGCCAATGGAAATATCACTCACGATGCAGTAATCATCGATGATGGTAATGCATGTACTACGGATGCATGTAACACAGCTACCGGCCAGGTCACACATATTCCTTCAGCAAATGTTGATGATGGAAATGCCTGTACAACTGATGGCTGTGATACAAATGGAAACATCTATCACACAGCTATCAATCCGGACGATGGCAATCCTTGTACAATTGATGATTGCAATACACTTACAGGTCCAACTCATACACCTGTGACCGTAACTGATGGCAATGCATGTACAACAGATATCTGCGACGCTGCAACAGGAGTGATTTCACATATACCTGTTGATTCTGACGACAACAACCCATGTACGGCCGATGCCTGCGACAGCAATACAGGTGTAATCACCCATGTTGCATTTAACTACAGCGATGGTAACGCATGTACAGATGATGGTTGCGACACCCAGTCAGGCGTTTATCATAATCCGATTTCACCAGACGATGGAAATCCATGTACGATCGATGCTTGTAATACCACTACCGGAGCTTTCTCTTATACTCCGGTGAATGTGGATGATGGAAATCCATGTACAACTGATGCTTGTAATTCTGCAACAGGCGTAACTCATACTCCTCTACCGGTTTCCGATGGCAATGCATGTACTATTGATATCTGCGACGCAGCTACGGGAATTATATCACACATTACAATCGACAGTGATGATAATAATCCATGTACTGCAGATGCCTGCAACAGCGTCACAGGCGAAATCACGCATTTCGTATTCAACTATAGCGACGGCAATGAATGTACTACCGATGGCTGTAATACATTGAGTGGAGTATTCCATACAGCAATTAATTTTGATGATGGAAACCCATGTACCAATGATGCATGTAATACATTCAATGGTGCTATTACGCATAACCCTGTAAATGTTGATGACGGCAATCCATGTACTGATGATGCCTGCAATTCAATAACAGGCGGAATATCTCATGTACCTGTCAATGTAAACGATAATAATCTTTGCACAACAGACGCATGTGATCCTGCCAATGGCAACATAACTCACGTATCAGTGAATGTAGATGATGGTAATCCATGTACAACCGATGCATGTAATTCAGTCACCGGAGTATCTCATACACCTGTTCCGGTAGGAGACGGTAATGAATGTACAATCGACATCTGTGATGCATCCACCGGAAATATCATCCATGTACAAATTGACAGCGATGATAATAATCCTTGTACCGTCGATGCATGTAATTCATCCACAGGACTGATTACACATACTGCAATTAATACTGATGATGGCAATGCCTGCACTGCAGACGGTTGTAGCACACTAACAGGTGTATTCCATACGCCTGCATCTACTGACGACGGCAACCCATGTACGATAGACGCCTGCAATACAAGCACCGGCGACATTACTCACACAGCACTTAATGTGGATGATGGTAACGGATGTACAGCCGATGCATGTAATTCATTGACCGGTGGCATATCTCACATTCCGGTAAATGTTGACGACGGAGATGCATGTACTACCGATGCCTGCAACCCTGCTAATGGAAACATATCCCATACAGCAGTAAACATTGATGATGGCAATGGATGTACAATTGATGCATGTAACTCTGTAACAGGTGGCATAACACATGTTCCACAGAATATAGACGATGCCAATGCCTGTACAACTGACGCCTGTAATCCTGCCAATGGAAACATCACCCATAATCCGGTTGGCATAGACGATGGTAATCTGTGTACAACAGACGGCTGTAATACACTGACCGGAAGCATTACTCACGTGCCTGTAAATACAGATGACGGAAATGTCTGTACAAGCGATTACTGTAATCCTGCAACTGGAAATGTTTCAAATACTCCAGTCAATGTCGATGACGGAAACCCTTGCACATTGGATGCTTGTAATTCAATTACAGGTGTAAGTCATACTGCCGTATCTGTTACGGATGGCAATGCCTGTACAATTGACATCTGTGACGCATCAACAGGATTAGTATTCCACATCGTGATCAACAGCGACGACAACAATCCTTGTACACAGGATGCATGTAATTCAACAACAGGTTCAATCACTCATACTGCCATTAACGTAGATGACGGATTAGCCTGTACAATCGATGGTTGTAACTCTCTTACCGGCGTATTCCATACTGCCGTGAATACTGAAGACAACAATCCTTGTACGATTGATGCCTGCAATACAAATTCAGGCGTTGTTACTCACACTCCATTGAATGTGGATGATGGAAATATCTGTACAACTGATGCATGTAACTCCACTACCGGCGCAATTACTCATGTACCGGTTAATGAAAACGACAATAACAGTTGTACGGTAGATGGTTGCGATCCTGTTAGCGGTGTTTATCACAATCCAATTAACACGGACGATGGTAATGCATGTACGACAGATAATTGTAACTCTGCTTCAGGCGCTATTACACACATTCCGGTCAATACCGACGACAATAACGTATGTACTGTGGATGCTTGTAATCCGCTTACGGGTGTCATTTCCCATACAGCGATTAATACTGATGATCAGGATGTATGTACAATCGACGGTTGTAATTCAATCACCGGCGAATTCCATAACCAGATTCCAACGGATGATGGAAACGCATGTACACTTGACGGCTGTGACGCTCTTAACGGGCCTTATCATGTCGCAATCGACATCAATGATAACGATGCATGTACAACTGACGGATGCAACACTGTAACTGGTGTGATCACTCATACAGCGATCAATACTGATGATGGCAGCGCATGTACGACCGATGGTTGCGACAAAGTCACTGGACCTTTCCATATCCCAGTTGCAATCACTGACGGCAATGCCTGTACAATTGATGGTTGTGATCCTATAACAGGTCCTTACCACAACGATGTCAATATCGACGACAGCAATCCATGTACAATTGATGCATGTGATACAAATACAGGTGACGTTTCTCATACTGACGATTCACCGACTGTAATTGTAACTGCCGGAACTATTTCCTGCTATGGCGGAAGCACGTGCGTAACTGTTTCAGCAACCGGGGGAACCACTCCTTACGTTGGAACCGGCGTATTCTGCGGTTATAGCATGGGAACCTACACATTTGAAGTTGCGGATTCAAAAGGTTGTATAGTAAACTCAGGCGATGTTACTATCAGTCAGCCAGACAAGCTTACAATCTCTGTATCCTCTACTCCATCCAGTTGCGGAATAAGTGACGGAACAGCCACTGCCACAGTTGGAGGCGGCACACAGCCATACAGCTATCTGTGGATACCTGGCGGACAAACAACAAATCCTGCAACGGGATTGTCGGCTGGTAACTATACAGTTCAGGTTACCGATGCAAACGGCTGCCAGGTTTCCAAGGGCGTTGCTGTTGGTACAGGCGGAAGTGCACCTGGAGATCCAGTTTCAATCAGCGGCCCTGATGGTGTCTGCAAGAAAGCAACTGGTATCGTATACTGCACAACACCAGTTCCTGGTGCAACTTCATACACCTGGACAATTCCGGTTGGAGCATCATTTACAGGTGCATCTAACGGAAATTGTATCACGCTTAAGTTCAGCACTAAATTCAAAGGCGGATATGTCTGCGTCAGAGCCAACAATTCCTGTGGCAGCAGCGCATACATTTGCAAGAATGTGGTGTTGATCACAAGTTCTCCTGCTACTCCATCAACCATCTCAGGTCCTTCCTCATTATGTCCTTCTTCATCAGGAACATATTCTATAGCACCGATTCCAAATGCCACAAATTACATTTGGTCAGCTACAGGAGGCATCTCGATTGTAAGTGGCCAGGGTACTACGACAATTGAAGTAACCACAAGTGCAGGATTTATCTCAGGAAGTGTTTCCGTAAAAGCTTCAAATTGCAAAGGCAATAGCGGAACCAAAACCAAGAACATTGTTAAGTGTCTTGGAATTCCTCCTTCACCAATTGATTCTGTTTGCTATGTCGGAGCATCTCACAGTTATGTGAAAGCAAAACAAAAGTGGGATGTAGACTTAATCGGCGGCACTGTAACTATACGGACAACCTTCTCTAAGAATTTTGTCGATAATACGTATGGAAGCAATGCAATCGGCTGGCCGTCCGGTCATTCATTCAACCAGTTTGTGGGTTCAGATAAATTGCAAACTGCCTTGTATGATGCGAACGGAGTCAAGGTCATGGAATTCGCCCTGGATTATATTTCAGCAAGTGGATTAGCACCTTCTGGTTATAAATCATTAGGCGTTGCCGGCGGTGATGGAAGTATGATACTCGGTAGTGCGGCAGATGTGTTAAGCAGTGAAACGTCGCTCGACAGAAACCTCAATTTCTACGGCTATGCATTGACTACAAATTCTCCTGTAACAGACGTTAACTATACACCAAACGGATCTTATCCTAACTGGATATATGAGGTATGGTATGAAGTTAAAGTTAATCTGTCCGCATTCGGAGCAGCAGGATTTGGCAGACCGACTATCGCATCTATTCACGCAAGTCCGAGCAAGACAGGAAGCAACTCCGAAACAATGGTTGAAGTTCCATGCACAAACGACTTCCCACGCATGGCAGGCAATCAATCCGGACTTCCATCAATTGTCTTTGACTTGAATGCATATCCTAATCCAACTTCAGGAAAATTAACCGTTACGTTCAATTCCGATCGTGATGCCAGGTATTCTCTGAAGATCGTAAATGTATTAGGAAGCATTATGGTAAATGAAGATTTAACAGTAATCGAAGGTTTCAATTCTGTAGACCTCAATCTTGAGAGCGTTGCCAAAGGCTTGTACTTCGTCTCCATACAGACTGAAGGTGCCGAGGCCCAGACTCTGAGGATCATTGTTGAATAAAGTACACTAATTATTGAAAGAGGCTGTTTCCTATGGAAGCAGCCTCTTTTTTTTGGATTGGTCCGAAAATAATTGATACAGGTATGCTCACTGGTCGATTTAAATACCTATGTGAATATAATTCCCCACATATGATTTCCTGATTGCAAATGAGGTTATATTACAATTGAAATACTTTGAAATGAATAATAAAACCAAATCACTTATTTGAACATCTAAACTTCATTCGGCCAGTCCTGGAATTTTCTATTGCCAAAGATCCAATGGATACATCAAACGAAATTCAGCGGGAAAATGCACATCACTCAAATCACATATTAAAATTATCATAGATTCAGGAGGGGAATTTGCTGAGAACCTGATAGCATTCTTACCTGATGATGCATGTAAGTTACGAGCCATTGCTTTTTGTACACCAAATTCCAAAAAAGAGTTCCAACCGCACATATGGTGTTTATTACATTGCAACCTATGGAGCAGTAAAAATCTGACCTTGTCCGAACAGGATTAACCAATTGAGATCCGGATTTAATAAATCACAAGACGGTTTAGAACTTTTTCTGAAATTCTCAAAACCCTGTCATTTGAAGTATAGCCGTCAATATAATCCAGAAGAAGTTTCAGAAGACTCTTACCAACAAAATCAGAACATTTACCAAAAATATATTTTCATTCGGCAGGAACCCTGAACATAAAAACACCGGAAGAATCAATAGATGCTGATGAAAAGTTCTCAACTAATTTGTTTTGTTGCAGTATTTAGAGTATACTTGAACAATAATTATTAAAATATTAGGGATTAAAAATTAGAATATTGCGAGGGATCGAGAATATTTAATTTTTATTATCAGCAGAAAATTCGCCTGGTATTGCATGAAACACACATCACATACCATGTTCGGAGGTTATTATGCTTGACGGGATTTAAATCTCGCAGGCATTTATTATTATTATTATTTAGAGACTTAAATAATAATTTAATAAAAAATTAATAAGAATTTAAGCTGATTCAGGAAGTTATGAATCAAATTGAAAAAAAAATTATCAACAACCTGAAGATTCAACAGAAAAATAAAAAAACAAATAACTATATATCGACACATGAAAACTAACCTTTACACCAGTGGCAGTTTGAAATATTACGGCAACAAGTTTCTTATAACATGTTGCCTGTTTTTTAGTCTGATTGGTTTCAGTGGAAATGCAAGTGCATTACCTGTGCATAACATTTCGACCGGGCAGGACTATACGACCATTCAGGATGCCGTAAATGCGGTTTTAACTGTAGATGGAAACATCATCACGGTTGATCCGGGAACTTATAATGAGCAGGTATTAATTAACAAGCAACTTACTATCAAGAGATCCGGGGTTACAAAACCGGTCATTGATTACACCGGCCTGCCTGCACTTGGAAGTGGGAAACTTACCATCTTTGAAATAACAGTTCCAAACGTTATGATTGAAGGTTTTGAATTTCATGTAAACGTTACTAACCTGGGAAGTGCAATTGTTGCAAGCGGAGCATTGCTTAATAACATTTATGTTAAGGATAATGATATTATTCCATACAGATCGGCTTTAACTACTGTGTCTTTTGGTTTAAGAAATGCAATCAGCATTAATTATGGCATCTATCGTATAAATAGCACCAATCCATTTGTAGTAATTCAGGGCAACCTGATCTCATGGAATGCAGGTGCCGATTTCACTCTGGGCACTTCCGATGATGCAAATTTCAGAGCAGGGATTTCAGCCGACGAAGCCGGAGGTACATTTACATTGAATACAATTCAGTCAGTAAGCCAGGATATTGAAGCCCGTTTTGGCGGTGCTGGAGATATTTTCGTAACGAGCAATAACATCATTGGTGGCGGAGTGGAATTATCAGATTTCAATGCCGGTGCAGGAAATATATCTGTCATTGGTAACACTTTTAATGGTGCTATTGCTGCAGGATACAGTTCATCTCTGCGATTAAAAGATAATAACTCAAATAAAGCCACCCTTGTTCAGTCTAATACGTTCACAACACACAACTGGGGTATCAGCCTGGAGAATTTCAGAAATGTAACAATTTTAAATAATTCGTTTACTCCGTTCCCAGGGTCAACAAATTATCGTCACATCACAATCAATACAAAAGCCATTACAACGAGCTCAAGTACCGTAGCGCAGATACCGGTTGACGCAACAATATTAGCTAATAATTTTAACGGCTCCGGAGTCACCGGCGGTTATGGCCTGGCCTTTTTCAATCACGACGACGACGCCGACTCTTATGGAACTTTCACCATCGGTTCACCGGGTAGTGAAAATACATTCGATCAGGGCATCGGTAAGTTTATCTTTTTCGATACTCAGTCTGGTTCCAGCACCGGATCCATTTTCCCTCCTTACAACGTCATCCTCGGAATTTCTCCGGGTGCGACTACCAACATGGCATACTGGGCAACAAACATCGATGCCTCCAATAACAAATATAATGTGGGCTCCGGCTTTGAACTGCCTTCAGCCATGTCGCTCGCTAATCTATTCAAACTCGAAGATAAGATCCAGCATGCCACAGATGCTGGTGGTTTAGGCTTCGTCACAGTAAAAGCCAACAACGATTATATTACAATAAACAGCTTTGCTTCTCCTGTTACCTCTGCAGCTTTGATTCAGCGTGGAGTTGATGCCGCTTCCAATGGTTTCACGGTAAACGTGAATTCGGGTACTTTTTCCGAAAACCTTTTAATCAATAAAGAAGTGAATGTACGCGGTGCTAATGCGGACGTTTCCTGTTATACAGGCGGCCGTGGAGCAGAATCTGTCATCAGTTCTACTGGCGGAAGCGGTACCATTGCAGTGAATATTCTTTCAGACAATGTTACATTAAACGGATTCACTATTACCAATCCTGCCGGTTCTTTCGGTGTCTATGAAAAGGGATTCAGCAACGTGACTGTTAACTATAATATTATAACGAATATTGGTAACAGCACAACAGGATCTATTGCCACATATGGTGTCGCAGTCGAAATGGGAAGCGCAGCAGATATGTCTGATGTATTAATTTCCGACAACTGTGTTAATAACATTCGCGGGGGACAAAACACCTCTCTCACGGGGGCCGCAGCAAAAGCCAACAACGGAAGCGGTGTCGGTATCGGTGCCGGCTTCTCAACAGCCAATCAGAATATCACAGGGCTGTCGATAATTAGAAATAAGATAAACGCAATTACGGCTTCCATTGCTGATTTCGCAGATGGCGGTAAAGGTGCTTACGGTATTATAATTAATGTCGGTGCCAATGTAGCCAACAACGGAAAAGCAATCAGCCCTCTTGTCAGGGAAAATGAAATCACAACACTCGAAGGCCTCTGGGCTCATGGCGTCGGCCTCGAGGGTGAGACACCGGGTGCACAGGTACTCAATAACACAATCAGCGGCCTCGTCGATCACAAAGCCGGTACCGATGCCATTGGTGTTTTACTCGAAGACAATGCAGGAGCTTCCACAGTTTCCATCAAAGAAAACAGTTTCACGAGCATGGCACTGGCCCTTAAAAATTTAATGGTCCCTGCTGTTGATGCAACCTGTAACTGGTATGGATCAAATGTCCTGGCTACAGTGGCTTCAAAAATCAACGGCCCATTTATTTATACTCCATACCTTGTTATAGGAACGGATAACAGCGCCGGTATTGGCTTCCAGCCATTACCTGGTTGCATTGCACCATGTGCACTTATTCTTACCCCGTCATCTACCGATGCAACATGTCCATTAAATAATAACGGAACCGCATCTGTAAGTGTATCAGGTGGTGTTGGTCCTTATTCATACCTGTGGTCACCGGGCGGTGCAGTCACAGAATCAATATCAGGACTAACAGCCGGAAATTATGATGTAACAGTTACTGATGTGAATGGTTGTACTTCAAGTGTAACCATTCCTGTTGCAAACAGTTCGGCAGGACCGGTACATAACATCAATACCGGATTCAATTATTGCACAATTCAGGCGGCAATCGATGCCCCGATGACGATCGGCGGACATTCAATTACCGTTGACCCGGGAACATACATTGAAGATGTTTCTGTTACAAAATCATTAAAAATCAGTGGTGCCGGATTTTCTTCAACAACGGTAAGTGGCCCGATAGGTGGCGGCGGTTCAACATTCCAGGTTCTTGCCGGAGGTGTAATCATCGAAGGATTTACGATAACACGCGAAGGAAATAATACCACCGATTGGAATGGTGCTCTGAACCTCGCTGGTGTTGCTGTACAGGGGCTCACCAATTCTGTTGAACTCAGGTTATGCAAGATCACCGGAAACAGGAATGGCGTTGATGTCAATAACAGCAATGGAAACAACATTCACAATAATATCATTGATTTCAACCGGACAGGACTCATCTTCCGAAATCAAACTGACAATACACAGTTGACTGAAAACTTCATCACGAATAACTGGACCATGGGAGTTTTATTCCTCGATGCCAGTGTCGGGTCGAATGTTCCGGTTCAGACAGCCATTAACAGTAATTTCAACAATAATGATATCAGCGGAAACTGGTACGGAGATATCGTTGACCGTCAGACAGGCGGTGCACTGCCTCCTCCGGGCGCCAACCCAAAAAACTTTACCTGTAACTGGTATGGCGTAATTCCTCCAACTACTTCAACAGCCAACAGTACAGAACCTGGTTATGCAGCCCAGATCCCAGTGGCATATGGAGGATCTGCAGTTCCTCCCGGCGGACAACCGAACATACTCGGACCGGCATCTGCCAATTTCGACTATATTCCATTCCTGATTTCAGGAACAGATGTTGGAGGAAATCCAAACGATGGTTTTCAGCCTGTCGCTGGATGTCTTGCACCATGTGCACTTGTTTTATCATCATCTTCCACTCCATCTGCCTGTCCTGCTCTTGTCAGCGGAACAGCAACGGTAAATGTTACCGGTGGCGGAGTTGGTCCTTACACATATTCATGGTCACCGGGAGGAGCGGTTACACAGACTGCAACCGGACTTGCACCAGGTACTTACACAGTAACAGTAACGGATATCAACGGATGCACAGCAACTACAACTGCTACCGTGGGAATTTCAGGACCCGTACATAATTTAACAACAGGAATCGATTATTGCACCATTCAATCTGCAATTAATGCCGCTTCAAATGGTGATATAATTCTCGCTGATGCCGGAACTTATAATGAGAATGTCGTTTTAAATAAATCGATTGTTTTAACCGGTGCACAAAACGGTGTAAATGCCTGCGGCCGTTCTGCTTCTGAAAGTATAATCTCGGGTGCAGGAACTCTTCTGGTTTTGAATACCGGATGTGCCGGAGCTGTGATTGACGGATTTACATTCTCCGGTGGAATTCGCAGCATAGAATCAACTTCAGGTCCTCTCAATAATCTCATTATAAAGAATAACAGGTTTATCGGTTTTACAGGCAATGCAATATTCCTCAACGATAACGGAACCGATATCACGTTGGATCAAAACTCGGTTGACGGAACAAGCAAAGCAGGTGCCGGAGATCTGATCCACCTGGATACAGATGGATTTAATGGATTCTACCTGACCAACAATTGTATCACGAACGGACCAACTGCAACAGGTTTCTTTGTGGATGGTAACCACAATGTCGCGCCGAGCGCAAACCGTTCACCGCTTATCTCAGGTAATACAATTACATTTTGCGCGACGGGTGCAAACCTCGGAACACGCGCTTTCGGCTCGTTCACATTAACGAATGCAGGAGCAATCACCAGAAATGATTTCAGTAACAACACATTCGATGGTCTCCAGGGCGGAATGCAGCATGTGCTCATCAACGAAAACACATTCAGTAACAACGGTCGCTCCGGACTGGCATTGACAAGTTTTGGAAATACAGGTGCTGATCGTGGCGCACAAAATTCAACTATAAGGAACAACTTCTTCTTTGGAAACGTCAGGGAAGATCTGTTCATCAGTTCAACACAGGCTGCCGGCACACAGGCAACGAATGTCGTTCATGAAAACAGCCTGCTAAGCACAATGGCTATTACCTATAACGGAACAGAGGTTGTAGATGCTACCTGTAACTGGTTTGGTTCAACTAGTCCGGCCGTAATTGCCACAAAGATCACCAATCCTGCAGGAAACCTGATTGAAACACCATGGTTATTAAGCGGTGTAGATACTGATTTACCTACTCCGGGATTCCAGCCTGCTGCTGGCTGTGTAGCTCCATGCGCACTCGTACTTTCATCTTCATCCACATTTGCTAATTGTCCTTCTCAGAACGACGGAACAGCAAGCGTGAGTGTAACCGGTGGTGGAACCGGCCCATATACCTATTCATGGTCACCGGGTGGTGGAACAACTCAAACGATCACCGGACTTACAGCCGGAAATTATATTGCCACCGTTACGGATGTAAACGGATGTACGGCAAGTACTACCGTAGCTGTCTCAAACAATCCTGCAGGTCCGGTACATAACCTTACGACCGGATTGAACTATTGCACAATTCAGGCAGCAATCGATGCAGCACCTACTTCAAACGGAGACATCATTTCTGTTGACCCTGGAAACTACATCGAAAATTTAATAATTAATAAAGAGCTTACAATCCAGGGACCAAATGCAAACGTCTCTTGTTATGATGGAACGCGTGGACCAGAAGCATTTATCGTTTCAAATGCTCCTAGTGGAAGTGTTGCAGTTCATATCCAGGCAAACAATGTTACCTTAAACGGATTTACGATTACGAATCCTAACGGTTCGTTTGGAGTTTATGAAAAAGGATACAGCAACATCAATATAAGGTATAACATCATCAGTAATATTGGTAACAACGTCAATGGATTCGGCGCCTCTTATGGTGTATCGATTGAAATGGGCAGCGCAGGCAACATTGTCAATGTAAACATTACCGACAACTGCATATCAAATATCCGTGGTGGACAGAATGTCTCTCTCACGGGCACTGCTGCTAAAAATAATAACGGAAGTGCCGTTGCTATAGGTGCAGGATTTTCAACTGCAAGCTTTAGCATCTCAGGTTTGAATATTTTAAGAAATCAGATTAACTTCATGACGGCTTCTATTGATCCGTTTGCTGACGGCGGTAAGGGTGCTTATGGTATCCTGATCAACGTGGGTGCAAGTGCCGGCGGAGTCGGAATCGCGCAGAGCCCGCTTGTCCAGGATAATGAAATTACTAACCTGATTGGTCTCTGGGCTCATGGCATTGGACTGGAAGGAGAAACTCCGGGAGCAAGTGTTTTAAATAATAAAATCAACCAGCTTACTGATAACAAAGGCGGCACGGATGCTGTTGGCGTTCAGGTTGAAGACAATGCCGGCGCAGCAAGTGTCGGTATCCATGAAAACAGTTTCACCAATTCAGCTTTAGGTTTACAAAATGTTACCGGAACCTCTGTTAATGCTACCTGTAACTGGTACAGTGTTGCAACTCCTGGTGGCGTTGCAGCAAAAATCGCAGGACCATTCACCTATGTTCCATATCTGCTTGTAGGTACGGATATCAGCGCAACGATTGGATTCCAGCCTGTAGCAGGTTGTGTCGCACCATGTGCACTTGTACTCAATCCTTCATCCACTCCTGCATCCTGCCCTGCTTTCAACAATGGAACAGCATCGGTTGATGTTACCAGTGGTGGCAGCGGAACTTATACCTATTTATGGTCACCGGGCGGACAAACGACAAGTACCGCAACTGGACTCGTTTCCGGCAATTATACTGTTACAGTTACAGATATCAACGGCTGTACTGCATCAACCACGATTGCTGTCGGAACCACTTATCTTCCTCCTGCAAAACCAGCCGACGTTACTACAAATGTCGAATGTGTGCCTGCATCTGTTACACCTCCGGCAGTGTCTGATGTCTGCGGAAATCCTATTACTCCATCCGGACCAGTATCATCCGGGTCTTACGCAGGATGTGAAGGAACACTTATTCTTACTTATACATACACTGACATCTATGGTGGTTCTACCACATGGGTGCGTACATTCAATGTTGATCACGTTACACCTCCTGCAGAGGTCGGCGGACCGGTTTCAGTTGCACAAACTGTACAATGCGAATCAGCTGCGACAGCACCGGGAACATTACCGGTTGTAAAGGATGTTTGCGGAACAATAATTCCTGCCCCTGCTCCGGTAATTTCAAATACACCTGACCCGGTAACCTGTGAAGGAACGCGTGTTTATACTTACACCTATCTCGATTGTTCAGGACTTCCATTTGTCTGGACGTATACTTATACAATTGATCATACTACGGCACCTGTTGTTCCGGCTGATGGTTCATCAACCGTAGAATGTGAATCAGTGGCAACTGCCCCGGCACCTCCTGTTGTTCAGGATGCATGCGGAACAAACGTTCCGGCAGTATTATTCAATACAACGGTTTCAAATACACACACAAAATCATTTAATTATACCGGAACACCACAAACATTCGTAGTGCCTCCGGGCGTTACCTCTTTAAACATCAAAGCTTTTGGTGCGCAGGGCGGAAACGGATCCAGCAGCATTGCTGCTTCTGGTTTCACGGGTCTTGGCGGATTGGGTGGAAGTGCAGAAGGTAATCTCGCCGTAGTACCCGGCAGTACGATCACCATTTTCGTTGGCGGAAAAGGAGCGGATGGCAATGCAATTGTCGATGCAACTTCCGCAGGTGGATTCAATGGCGGTGGTGCCGGTGGTTTCGATAACAATGCGAGCTTAGTTAATAATGGCGGCGGCGGCGGCGGAGCCTCTGATGTTCGTCTTGGCGCAGCAGGTTTAGCCGACAGAGTAATCGTTGCTGCCGGTGGCGGCGGCGCAAGCGGAGGAAAAAATCCACTTGCTCCAATCAGCGGAGGCGATGGCGGTGCATTAACCGGTGAAAACGGCGATAACGATGATGCTCTTGGTATTGGCGGAACTGGCGGTACACAGATCGGTGGTGGAGTTGCATTTTCATTACTTCGTGGTGCTACTAATGGAAGTCTTGGATCCGGCGGTAACGGCAGCACTAACCAGAATGCCTATGGCAGCGGTGGTGCAGGTGGTGGTTATTATGGCGGTGGCGGTGGCACCTCTACGCAGGATCATGGCGATGGTAATGGCGGCGGCGGTGGCGGCGGATCTTCTTATTTAGGCGGCGTCACAGCGGGAGCAACTACACAAGGTGTGCGTACCGGCGATGGACAGGTTATCATCACCTGGGAATCTGCAGGATGCGCAGCAAGTAAAACCTATACCTATACCTATACCGATTGTTCAGGTTTAAGCTCTCAGTGGAATTATGTTTATACGATCGATCGCACAACAGCTCCTTCAGAATTCGGCGGACCTGTTGCAAATGCAAGTACAGTTGAATGCGTGAGCGATGCTGTTGTTCCTTCTGTTCTTCCGGTAGTACATGATGCATGCGGTAACACGTTATCTCCTTCATCCGGTACAGGGCCGGTATTCACTCCGGTTACACCTGGTGCATGCGAGGGAACTGTTGTTTACACATTTACCTATACTGATTGTGTCGGTCTTGAATTTACCTGGACCTATACTTATACAGTTGATCGTACCACATCACCTGCTGAAGCAGGCGGACCGGTACCGGTTGCCAGCACGATTCAGTGTGTTTCCGATGCTACTGCTCCAGCATTACCGGTTGTCAAGGACGTATGTGGTGTAACCCTTCCGGCACCTGCTCCTGTAATTACAAATGTTCCGGATCCTGTCACCTGTGAAGGAACCAGAACTTATCAATATACTTATACAGATTGTGCCGGACTCTCATTTGTTTGGACATACACATATACGATAGATCATACAATTGCACCGGCAGAAGTCGGCGGACCTGTTGCAACAGGAAGCACAGTAGAGTGTATTTCGTCTGCAACACCTCCGGTAAATCTTCCAGTCGTAAAAGATGCATGCGGAACAACCATTCCTGCACCTGCTCCGGTGATCACAAACAGCCCTGATCCGGTAACATGTGAAGGAACCAGGACATACACTTATACATATACAGATTGTTCAGGTTTATCGCTGGTATGGACATATACTTATACCATTGATCATACAATTCCTCCATCTCAAATCGGCGGGCCGGTACCTGTTGCAAGCACAGTGGAATGCCCTGTAAGTGCTACTCCTCCGTTAGTTCTTCCGGTTGTAAAAGATGTTTGTGGAAATGTAATTCCTGCTCCGGCACCAATTGTTTCCAATACACCGGATCCTGTTACGTGCGAAGGAATCAGAACATATACTTATACCTACCTCGATTGTTCAGGACTTACCTATGCCTGGGTGTATACATACACTATCGACCATACCACATCTCCGGTGGTTCCTGTGCCGAACGGATCAGCAACAGTGGAAAGCGTTGCACTGGCAACACCTCCTATCATTCAACCAGCAGTGGTTGATGTTTGCGGTAATCCTGTTACACCTGTTTTACAATCAGTTTCAGATTCACCTGATCCATTGATTTGTTCAGGAACCAGGACTTATACCTACCGCTATACAGATTGCTCGGGTGCTACTGCATTCTGGACGTATACATATACTATTGACAAGGATGACAAGAATGTTTGTACAATCGATGCGTGTGATCCGTTTACCGGAAATGTTACACATACACCGGTGGACAGAAACGACAACAATCCTTGCACAATTGATTTATGTGATCAGGTACTTGGAGTGTATCATATTCCTGTAAATACAAACGATTTCAATCCTTGTACAGTGGATGAATGTAATTCCGTAACGGGTATCATTACACATACGCCACTTAACGTAGACGATGGTAATGCATGTACTACAGACGCCTGTAATTCAGTAACCGGCCAGATCACTCATACACCTGCTAACGTTAGTGATGGTAATGCATGTACGGTGGATGGTTGCGATACAAACGGCAACATTACGCATACAGCGGTTGTGGTCGACGACGGAAATGCATGTACTACTGATGCATGTAATACAGTTACAGGTGCCATTACTCATGCAGCAATAAATACCGATGACGGTAATGGCTGTACAATAGACGCTTGTAACACTACAAACGGAAATATCAGTCATACGAATGTTTCAGTTGATGATGGCAATGGCTGTACAACAGATGCCTGCAATACCTTAAATGGCGACATTACCCATGTAGCAGTCAATACCAGCGATGGAAATGCATGCACAGTCGATGTATGTAATACCTCTACTGGAATCATTTCCCATAACGCTATTCCTGTTGATGATGGAAACGCATGTACAACAGATGCATGTAACTCTCTCAATGGCGACATTACCCATGTGGCTTTAAATACAGACGATGGAAATGCATGTACTGTTGACGTATGTAATACCGGTACTGGAATTATTTCACATAACGCTGTTCCTGTTGATGATGGAAACGCATGTACAACAGATGCTTGTAACTCTCTCAATGGCGACATTACTCATGTTGCTGTAAATACAGATGACAACAATCCATGTACCAACGATGTTTGTAATACTTCTACCGGTATCATCACACATCCTGCTGTTAATACCGACGACGGAAATCCATGTACAACAGATGCATGTAATTCCACAACAGGCCAGATCACTCACATTCCGGTTCCTGTTGATGATAACAATCCTTGTACGATAGATGCCTGCAATACACTTGGCATCGTAACACACACAAACATCAATGTGGATGATGGAAATGCATGTACCACCGATGCCTGCAACACTGTCACAGGCTCTGTTACTCATATTCCGGTAAATACCGACGACGGAAACGCCTGTACAAACGACGCTTGTAATACTTCTTCGGGTGCAATTTCACACCTTCCGATTAATACAGACGACGGCAATCCTTGTACGATCGATGGTTGTAATACTGCTACAGGAGCAACACATACTCCTAAACCAGTTGACGATGGCAATGCATGTACAATCGACTTATGCGACGCCGCAACCGGAAATATAATTCATACTACGATCGACAGCGACGACAACAACCCTTGTACAGCCGACGCATGTAATACACTTACCGGCGCCATTACTCATACACCTGTTCCGGTAGACGACGGTAACGCATGTACCAACGACGGTTGCAACTCAATTACTGGAATTTTCCATAATCCGGTTCCTGTCGACGATAATAATGTTTGTACAACCGATGCCTGTAATACTCTTTCCGGAGCTGTCAGTCATACCAACATTGCAACCGATGACAATAACGTATGTACCACCGATGGCTGTAATTCGGTAACCGGAGTATTCCACAACCCGATCAGCTCAGACGATGGCAACCCATGTACTACTGATGGTTGTGATGCCTTAAACGGACCTTATCACCTGCCGGTGAATGTTGATGACGCAGATGCATGTACAATAGATGCCTGCAACACAACAACCGGTGTCATCAGCCATACAGCATTAAACGTAGATGACGGAAATGCCTGTACAATCGACGGCTGTGATAAAGTAACGGGTCCTTTCCATACTCCTGTCAATATCGACGATGGAAATGCCTGTACGATCGATGGTTGCGATGTTATTGCCGGCATCACACATCTTCCGGTCAATATAGATGACTTCAACAATTGCACAATCGATGCATGTAATACCTTAACCGGCGCCATTACACACACGGATCAGTCTCCGACTGTTACCGCTACTTCAGGAACAATAAGCTGTTATGGCGGCACTACATGTGTTACTGTGTCAGCAGTTGGCGGTCTTCCTCCATATACCGGAACCGGCGTGCTCTGCGGCTATGGTGCAGGTTCATTCTCATTCGACGTGACTGACGCCAGGGGATGTAATGTCTCTTCACCGGTCATCAATATCACCGAGCCGGCTAAATTAATTACCGCAGTTTCTTCGACTCCTGCAGGTTGTGTCATTAATGACGGTACTGCTACTGCAACTCCTTCAGGCGGCACTCCTGGTTACAGCTATGAATGGACTCCTGGTGGCCAGACAACAAATCCTGCAACAGGCCTGGCTCCTGGTAATTACTCGGTTAAAGTTACAGACGCCAATGGCTGCACAGTCGTAGGAAACGTGGTTGTCAGTTCTTCCGGAATTGCTCCGGGACCTCTTGGACCAATAAGCGGACCGTCTGGTGCATGTAAAAAACAGTCTGGTGTCGTGTATTGTGTAACACCTGATCCGAATGCTACTTCTTATTTCTGGACATTGCCAGCAGGAGTTACCGCTATCGGTGCAACGAACGGACCTTGTATTACTGTTAAATTCAGCAGCAAGTTTAAGGGTGGATTCATTTGCGTCAGAGCCGATAACCCATGTGGTTCCAGCGCGAATGTCTGTATGAATGTAGTTCTCATCGGTGCGGCTCCGGCTACTCCGGCATCCATCACAGGAAATTCAAACATCTGTCCGCTTACGAATGTATCATATTCAATCGCACCTGTATTGAATGCCAGCAGTTATGCATGGACCGCAAATAACGGTATGATAATAATCTCCGGTCAGGGAACCACATCCATTGTAGTCAGCGTACCTGCAGGATTCAGCAATGGCACCATTTCGGTCAAAGCCGTGAATTGTAAAGGCAAGAGTGGCAGCAAATCGAAAAATGTCGTAAAAGATCCGGGATGCAGGATATCAAACCGAAGCGTGACTGTTACTGAAAGTAACGTGTCTGAGCCTCTTACTTCTTTGAATGCATATCCTAACCCAACTTCAGGAAAATTAACTATCACGTTTGACTCTGAACGTAATGCAAAATATTCACTGAAGATTGTAAATATTCTTGGAAGCATTATGATCGACGAGACTATTAATGGTGTTGAAGGTTATAATATGAAACAGATCAATCTTGAGAACGTTGCAAAAGGCTTATACTTCATCTCAATACAAACTGAAGGAGCAGAAGCTAAAACACTTCGTCTCATCGTTGAATAAGAATTCACCAGTGTTTTAAAAATCCCCCGGAAATCCGGGGGATTTTTTTTATCCTGCAATGGATGTTTATCCCTATGGATTTGTCAGGATTATTCTCTAATAAATGAACATTCTTATATTTTCATCAAATTTGTACGAAAAAGCATCTTTAAAAAATACCGTATCTGTCCTGAAGCCGAAAATTATATCCTAAATTTATATATTTGAAAAGCGGATTTGCATCTGTAAAACACGGAAAGGTCTGCAAATACCGGGTAATCATGAAATTCTTTGCATTCATTGTTATTTTATTTTTCTGCAATTTTTGTAATGCCCAGAACTATTGCATCCCTGCACCTTCAAACGGCGTTAATGGCCATTCAATCACACGCGTTAAGCTCGAATCGCTGGATACTTCATTTACAGGTGATGTATATCAATTTATACGGGACAGTGTACACCATGAAACATGCTACCTGTATCCCGGCAATTCATATCAGATCACATTAAAAAGCGGTACTCATACGACAAGTACACTCGCGGCCTGGATTGACTGGAATAATGATGCTACACTCAGCCAATCCGAAAAACTTGGAGAATTTGTAACCACTTCGGCAGGTCAACAATCAAACATTTCTTTTACAGTTCCGCAAAATTGCGTTAAAGGCAAACTCAGGCTTAGAGTCAGAGCCTCCAGCTCTACTTCTATCAATGCATGCACCTCCTATTCATCGGGTCAGATTCTGGATTTTACCGTAACTACTCTCGATCCTTTTTATGAATATGATTTTTACAGTGGCTGGGAATTATCAAGCACCGGATATTATTACATCGACGGAGTCAGCATCGGAAGTATTGACAACAATAAATCGGGCGGAGCCGACGGCCCTGTTTATGGGGATTATTCATACATGTCTACAGAGGTGACTGCATGCAACACCTATTACATTCATGTGAATGGTAACTACTCCACGGATCCGAATTTTATTTCAATTTATGTCGACTACAACAAAAATGGTCTTTTTGAAGATGTTGAATTGCTTTCGACCGTGCCTGTTCCTTCAGGAATTAATTCAGATTCCATCCTCTTCCTTCCTCCCTCTGTTACCGGAGTATGCAGAATGAGAGTCATTTATTCGACTGACCAGCAAATTATTGAAGTGGAAGACTACTCTATAGACATACTAAACACATCTGCCACGAATTATCCCACAGCAATCATTGGTTCCGATCTGTATTATAAATGCGATACCGGTTGCTTCTATTTTGGATGTCCCGGTGCAAATACATTTCATGATTTTAGCTGTGGTATTCCTGCCACCCGGCTCTGGACGGTAACCGGAGGAAGCCCGTCGACATCTACATCAAAGAATCCGACATTTAATTTTCCAAATCCGGGTACATATAATATCACACTCGAAGTCACCAATGCTATCGGCACTGATATAATCAGTGAACTTGTACATATCCGGTCGCCTCTCGCAACAATTAATCTTGGAAGCAATACAACATTGTGCAGCGGCGATTCTATGCAATTATCTGCTCCTGCAGGCACTTGTTATTCATATCTATGGTCAACCGGAGCTACGACCCGGCAAATTTATGTCCGTAATTCCGGAACATATTTCGTGGAAGTTTCCAGCTGTAATTATTATGAATGTCCTGCCTACGATACAATAACCGTTAACTTCACTCCCAACGTTTACAATCTTACCGGCGGCGGAAATTATTGCACCGGAGGTAATGGTTCCGTCATTGGCTTGAGTGATTCCCAGTCGGGAATCAACTATCAGCTCTACCTGAATGGCTCTCCGGTAGATACTCCGTTAACCGGAACTGGAAATGCAATTTCTTTCGGTTTGCAAACCCAGCCAGGTTCCTATACCATAAAAGCTACTTCCACATCACCTGCATGTACAAGAAACATGAACGGAAGTACAAACGTCAATGTAATTTCATTACCCACAGCTTTTACAGTCAATGGCGGCGGAAGTTATTGTGCAGGTAGCGGAGGCGTTGCGGTAGGTTTAACCAATTCTGAAAACAACGTCCAGTACCAGCTATTCAGAAATGGAATCTCTGTGGGCACACCCGTCGCAGGAACAGGCGCCCCGTTCAGTTTTCCAAATCACACTACGGCCGGAAATTATACCGTAGTTGGCACCGGAAATAATTCCACGTGTTCCACTCCAATGATCGACACTGCCCTCATCAGTGTAATTCCTGCGCCCTCGGTATTCACTGTTTCAGGCGGAGGTACTTTTTGCGGAGGCATCCCCAGTGCAAAAGTTACCCTTAGCGATTCTCATATCGGCGATACCTATCGGTTAGTGAGAAACGGAACTCCTACTGGCATTACGCTGAATGGAAACGATTCCGCTTTGGTATTTGCAAACCTGATGCAATCCGGAACCTATACGATTGTTGCTTCTGATTCCAGTTCATGCACTTCGAACATGTCTGGCAGCGCAAGCTTAACGATCATCTCAACGCCGTTTCCTTATCCCCTGACAGGCGGAGGTGACTTCTGCAACAATACGTCGCTGGACAGCATCATTCTGAGCGGATCCGACGACTGGGTCCGTTATCAATTGTACGTCGACAGCACACCCGTCGGTAACAGCCTTAATGGTTATGGCGGCTCTCTGAATTTTGGTTTGCAAACCGCACCAGGAACTTATTTTGTGGTCGGTTCACACACCATTTCAGGATGTTATTTACCTATGAACGGCCGGCCGGTGATATCGCTCAATCATGGAGCCCCTGTCAGCAATGTCACTGGCGGCGGACACTATTGTACCGGTGGCATCGGACTACCGGTTGGTTTAAACGGTTCAGATACTGCATTTAATTATCAGCTGTATCTAAACGGAAATATAAACGGCAGCCCACTGGCAGGTACGGGCTCGGCTATTAATTTCGGCGTTAAGAATGTTGCAGGAAACTACACTGTCGTTGCATTCAGCAGGGATTCTTCATGTGTTACTAACATGAATGACACTGCGGTAATCGTTATCGACCCTCTGCCCTCTCCTGTAATTACAAGTTCTTTACCCGACACCGTCTGTACGTTCAGCTCACCGATTGCACTCACCGGCAGTCCTCCCGGCGGAGTTTTCAGCGGGGATGGGGTTGTGAATGACACCTTGTTTCCTGCACTTGCCGGACCACAGACCGTTTTTATCTACTATGACTATACAGATCCAAATACCGGATGCTCAACATATGCCTCGGAGGTTGTGTTAATTGATGTTTGCAATTCGGTTTTTGAATCTATTGCCGCGTCCGGAGTTTTATTATTTCCGAATCCTGCAGACAATGAACTGGTAGCTGAATTTAAAGACGAAAACCAAAAAGATTTTTCAATTGAACTGATGAATGAAACCGGCCGTCTTGTTCAGAAAAAAGATTTTAAAACAGGTCCGGGTATTTTTTCTTACCGGTTGAATCTCATGAATGTTCAGGATGGGATTTACCTTGTAAAGGTTACATCCGGTAAAACTTACTTTTGCAGAAAATTAATTGTCATTCACAATTAAAATTCCGGAAACTTTTTTATTATTACGTCTGGCAATTTGCTTCAATTGAATTCTGAATGACTTCACCGAAAAACACAATAATCACATCCAAACGTATTGAAGCACTTTCTGATGGCATCTTCGCAATCGCTTCAACCATTCTTGTACTGGAAATCCGGGTACCTGAACTGGACAATGGTTCGACAGGAGAACTGATGCATTCGCTGATTGAAATATTGCCATCGCTAATTGCATTTATTTTCAGCTTTCTGAATATACTGATCTTTTGGGTAAATCACGATATCATCGGTAAGACACTGAATTATTTCGATCAGAAATTAATATATATGAATATCCTCTTTCTTCTATTTATTTCTCTTGTACCATTTACCACTGCATTCGTAAGCCGCTACCCGTTCAATGTGATATCCGTGATGACATACGGACTGGTTTTATTTCTAACTTCACTTACAGCAGCCTTCATGTATAATTATATTGCTTTTAGAAGTAAGTTGATGCATGAAAAAATCACCATGGCGTCAAGAAAAAAAATCTGGAAACAGATTATTTCTGGTCCCATACTCTTTGCCATCGCTCTTCCGCTTGGACTGATTCACGTGTATATTCCCATTGCCATCTATATATTAACTCCTCTTTTATTTCTCGTTTCACCAAAAATTGAATTTGAGGAATAAATAATAAGATTTGGAGTTTTTAATCTGATAGATTAATTTTCGCTCACCACATGCGAATACGGAAACTCATCTTTTGGTTATTATTATTTCCGATTTCCGGCTGCAACAATCATCGGTCGTTAAATATACCCGAAACAAACTCCTCAATACTTAAAAGATTTGAAGATGCTGAAAATGTTTTGGGATCCTGGTCGTATAAAAATACGCTTATCTCACATGTAACCGCAGAACCGGACAACCTCCATCCCACCAATGGAAACTCAGTGCCACGTTCGGAAATACTGCAATATACACAGCGAACATTATTATACATTGATTTTGCGTCAATGAAAATCATTCCCGGCCTTGTCACTTCAATGCCTGAAATTTCCGGCGACGGCTTAGTTTATACATATACTTTACGTGATGGAATTTTCTGGGACGACGGTTCCGCACTAAGCACTGATGATATAATCTTCACTGCAAAAGCTTACTCCTGTCCCTTCACAAACAATCCCGCTACGCGTTTTTACTGGGAAAACATCGACGATATTCGCAAAGATCCGTCACGAAAAAACAGGTTTACGATAATTATGAAAAAGAAACTGTTGCAGAACATTTCTTTTCTTACCGGCTTTTCAATCATGCAACAGTCCTTTCATGACACGAAAAATACTCTTGCTTCATATTCCTTCCGGCAGTTTTCCGATTCTGCATTTAAAAACGATCCACCAATGGATATTCTTGAATGGGCGAAAGAATTTAACGACGATAAATACGGCAGGGAGCCAGGCAGCCTGAATGGTCTCGGCATGTATAAAGTAACCCAATGGCAGAGTGGACAATATATAGTTTTAGAGAGGAAAAAAAATCACTGGACACAGCATTCGGCAGACTATCACGAGGTATCCTATCCTGAAAAAATCATTTTTAAATTAAACAAAGACGAGGCATCACAGGTCCTCGAGTTCCGTGCCCAGGGCATGGATGTATCATCAAATATTCCAGTAGAAGCATTTCTCCAGCTTAGTTCCGACGAAGAATTCAAGAAGAATTATAACATGACAATGATGCCGACATTTAATTATACGTATGTCTGCTTCAATGAAAGACCTGACGGGAAATCTCGTAAAAAACTTTTTAATGACCGGCGGGTAAGACGTGCGCTTGCCATGCTGACGCCCGTCGACAATATCATTAGACTGATCTATAAAGATTATTCTGATCAGTGTAAAAGGGTCGTAAGCAATGTATCTCCGTTAAAAAGAGAATTCAATGCAGCATTGATGCCGGTTCCGCTGGATGTCGGCTCAGCCGCGAAAATGTTATCCGAAGCAGGATGGAATGATACAGACAACGACGGCGTACTCGATAAAAATATCGATGGTGAAAAAGTGAATATGGCTGCCGATCTGAATTACCTTTCCACCACACCGGAATGGAAAAACATTGCCGTACTGATAGCAGAAGAAATGGCAAAAGCCGGTGTCAGAATAAATCCTGTTGCCATGGAATTTAAACTCTTCCTTGAAAAAGCAAAGTCGCATGATTTCGACCTGATGCTCGGCACCTGGAGCGGAACCGGCCTTCCGGAGGATTACACCCAGTTGTGGCATTCGTCTTCATGGATCAATCACGGTTCAAATTATTCGGGTTTCGGAGATGCACAATCAGATTCGCTTATTAATCTTCTCAAGGCGGAGATAAATGATTCCGCCCGTATCGCATTAAGTTACCAGCTCCAGAAAATTGTATACGACGATCAGCCATATATCTTTCTCTATTCAAATTTGAAGCGATTTGTGATTCATAAAAGGTTTGCCAACCAGATGATATTTTCGGAACGCCCCGGCATGCTTTTAAATATGCTCAGGCTGATGTCGATAAACAATGAGATAACTGATAAAAAACCGCATACACCGTAAATATCATTCATCTATATTTGAATGATGCGCACATATATTCTAAAGCGGATATTTTTTTTCATTCCTTCTTTGCTATTCGTCGTTCTCTTTTCGTTCATCTTGTTGCATTACTCTCCCGGCGACCCGGTGGAGCGTATATTGTCAGGACAGGGAATCTATGAAAATGAACAAACTCCGGGGCAAGACAATCAGCTCTTAAAAGACGAAATCCGTAAAAAACTGGGCCTGAATCTTCCATTGTTTTACATTTCCGTTTCCGGAGCTGCTGAAAACAGTAGTACCTGGAAGAGTTATCTCCCTTTCGTTTCCTTTCACGTCCAAAATCAATTTCACCGATGGGTCTTCGGCGACGGTATAAACTCAAAAGGTATTATCAGAGGCGACTTTGGTTACTCATGGGCGACTAACGAAAAGGTTTCATCAATAATTTTTTCACGAATTAAATGGTCGTTGTTTTTTTCTCTCTTCTCGGTTCTAATGGCTTATCTAATCAGCGTACCTGCAGGATTAAAAGCCGCAGCGCATCCCGGATCAGCTTTCGACAAATCCTTATCAGCTTTCTCCACGCTGTTATTTTCACTTCCAGCATTCTGGGTGGCGACATTGCTGATGCTGTTGTTTTGCAATCCCTATGTTTTCAATATTCTTCCTTCATCCGGTATTGGTCCCCCGGGCGGATACGCCGAAGGGACTTCATTCCCGGGCAGACTGACACAAAGCATTCCTTATCTTGTTCTTCCGTCAATCTGTTATACGTACGGCTCACTGGCCTTCATCACCAGGAGTATAAAAATATCAGTAAGCGAAATCCTTAAAGAAGACTACATACGTACAGCATATGCCAAGGGACTGGATGAAAAAACTATCATTCGAAAACATGCATTTAGGAATGCCATGTTACCGATGATCACCATTTTTTCACATGTATTTCCGTTTGCTGTCGGCGGATCGGTGATTCTCGAGACAATTTTCACCATTCCGGGAATGGGCTTCACGATTTACCAGAGCATCAATGCGCATGACTACCCGGTTGTTATCGCAGTCTTTTTACTTACAGGACTAATTACGATGATTTCGTTTCTTATCACAGACATACTGTATGCGATAGCAGATCCAAGAATTTCTTTTACCCGGCAGAACTATTGATGATGGCAAGAAGAATCACTCTCCGATCAAACAATAAACTATTCTATACGATCATCTCATGCTATATTTTTATTGCAGTCTTTGCCCCCATTCTCGCCAATGATCAGCCGCTCTTTGTATCGATAAAAGGAAATTATTTTTTTCCGGCATTCAGCAGAAGCCCGTACATCAATCTTCCCGATGAAAATAATTCGGAAATAAGGACAAGAAAAATCTCTGTCGACTGGAAAAACCTTGAGGCCGACAAGATTATTTTTGCACCCGTGAGCTGGTCACCCACACATTCAGATCTGATGAATTCCTATTCATCGCCGTTTTCCAGGCAGCAATATCTGAAGAAGGGCATCCCGGCCGATCTTCCATTCCGGTTCAGGCATTTTTTCGGAACAGGGAAAACGGGAAACGATTTATTGTCGGGACTCATTCATGGAACACGAACCTCAATAGCCATTGGTTTTTTTTCGGTGCTGATTGCAGTTTTTTTCGGCGTAATACTCGGCGGTCTTGCCGGATATTCCGGAGATGAAAAAATTAAAATCAGTCGCGGCAGTTTGTTTATTTTTCTGTTAATGATCATTCCCGCATGGTTCTATTCGGTTTATCTGCGAACCGAAATCATTTCAGGCGCTTTCAATAGGAATTTCCTGCCGGGATTATTCGAAGTGTTGTTATCCATAATTATTTTCCTTCTGATAGTTGCATGGCCATTTTTAATCAACTTCAGATCAGTTCCATTTCTGAATAAAATGATCCGGTTGCCGCTCGATTCAATCATATCTCGTTTCACGGAGATCTTTCTTTCTCTTCCACGGCTGATTCTCATTCTTACCCTTGCCGCTTTAACAAAGCCTTCCATTTTTTCGATCGTACTAATTATTGGTTTAACCTCATGGACTGAAATAGCACGACTTATGCGTGCGCAGGTGCTTTCATTGAGAGAAATGAACTACATTACAGCGGCAAAATCATTTGGCCTTAGTACGATGCAGATTTTATACAGGCATTTATTACCCAATTCATTTTCACAGATACTTGTGGTTGCCATATTCGGTGTTGCTTCTGCAATACTTACAGAGGCGGGCCTGTCATTCCTCGGTATCGGAGTACCTTATGGAACCGCAACCTGGGGCAGCCTGATGTTCGAGGCGAAAGAAAATTTTACAGCCTGGTGGCTGGTCGTATTCACGGGTTTGTCAATATTCTTACTGTTATCATCCCTGTATATAATTGCAGGCAGAATGAGTAAATCTGCCGGTAATTCTTAACAAATTTTTAACCGTATCATTCATATTGGCTTAATCGAATTTTTGATAAAATTGCATCCGTTTAAAACATTAACAAAAAAATAATTACTTCATTTATCACACGAAATAAAACCTGCCTGTAATATATAATTCACATTATCAACGATTTATTTATTAAACCTAATTAACCAAAAAGAGCGATGGATATCAGAGAAATTAATGAACGCATTCAGCATGAGTCTGCATTTGTGGACCTCCTGACGATGGAACTTGGAAAAGTGATTGTCGGGCAAAAATACATGACCGAACGATTGCTTATCGGACTCCTCTCCAACGGACACATTCTGCTTGAAGGAGTTCCGGGTCTTGCCAAGACACTTGCCATAAAATCACTTGCATCTTCCATCCATGCAAAGTTCAGCAGGATTCAGTTTACGCCGGATTTATTACCTGCCGATTTGATCGGAACGATGATCTACAGTCAGAAGCAGGAATCTTTTTCTGTAAGACGCGGGCCCATTTTCGCGAACTTCATTCTTGCAGATGAGATCAACCGTGCACCGGCTAAAGTTCAAAGTGCCTTGCTTGAAGCCATGCAGGAGAGACAGGTCACCATTGGGGATTCGACGTTTAAACTTGAAGAGCCATTCCTCGTACTTGCAACACAAAACCCGATCGAACAGGAGGGCACCTATCCATTGCCCGAAGCACAGGTCGATCGCTTCATGCTTAAGATCGTAATCGGTTATCCGTCTAAAGAAGAAGAACGGTTGATCGTGAGACAAAATATAGGTAGTGATTTTCCTGCGGTTGCGCAGATCATCAGTACGTCAGACATACTTAAAGCCCGGAAGTCGGTGAGAGATGTATACATGGACGAGAAAATCGAAAAATACATCATCGATATTGTCTTCGCCAGCAGAACACCAAAAGATTACAACCTTTCCAAACTCGAACAACTCATCAGTTACGGGGGATCGCCAAGGGCCAGTATCAATCTTGCCGTGGCTTCTAAAGCATATGCATTTATAAAGAGAAGAGGTTATGTGATTCCGGAAGATGTTCGCGCAATCTGTCATGATGTAATGCGTCATCGTATCGGAGTCTCCTATGAGGCAGAAGCAGAAAACGTGACCAGCGAGATGATCATCAATGAGATATTAAATGCAGTTGAGGTGCCATAAAGAATGGTGTTTTCAGTTTACACTAAATCCTATTCATGAATGGAAACGCAGGAACTGCTTAAGAAGGTAAGGAAGATCGAAATAAAAACTCGCGGACTCTCTTCTCATATTTTTTCGGGAGAATATCACAGCGCGTTCAAGGGTCGCGGCATGGCTTTCAGCGAAGTAAGGGAATATATGGCAGGAGACGACATTCGCGCAATCGACTGGAATGTTACGGCACGCTTCGGACATCCGTTCATCAAAGTGTTCGAAGAAGAAAGAGAATTAACTGTGATGCTCCTGGTGGATGTGAGCGGATCGGGTGAATTCGGCACGAAACAACAGTTTAAGAAAGACCTGATGACGGAGCTGTGTGCGGTGCTTTCCTTTTCGGCGATTCAGAATAACGACAAGATAGGGCTGATCTTTTTCAGTGACAAGATCGAGAAGTTTATCCCTCCGAAAAAAGGGAAATCACATATTTTAAGGATTATCCGTGAGCTGATCGAATTTCAGCCAACGAGTTCGAAAACAAACATCAGCGAAGCGCTGCGTTACGTTTCCAATATCATAAAAAAACGATCGATTTGTTTTGTGATGTCAGATTTTCTTGATGAAGGATTTGAGGATTCGATGCGTCTGGCCAATAAAAAACACGATATCGTTGCATTGCAGATTTATGACATGAGTGAAACGGATCTTCCTAACGCCGGACTGATAAAATTCCGTGATGCAGAGACTGGAGAAATCATGCTCATCGACAGTGCAGACAAAGAAGTGAGAAAGGTCTTCCGTCAGAACTGGCTCCGGCACGAACGAAAAATTCAGGACGCATTTGCAAGATGCGGCGTTGATAAAGCGAAGATAAAAACCGATGAATCATACATTACACCGTTGATGATGCTCTTTAAAAGAAGAGGAAGTAAAAAATAATGGGGAGAAACAGTTAAATATGTTTTTAAAAATCGGAATTTTAAATAAAAACAATTTCACTATCGGCGTGAGACTAGTGCGATTAGTGGCAATATTTTTATTTTTTGTTTCATCGCTGATTCATAGCCACGCTAAAGGAGAGAATGCAGTCGTAAAAGCGACAACCGATACGAATCAAATCCGTATTGGCGAGCAGTTCCGCTTAAATCTTTCTGCAACATTCTCACCCGGAACAAAAATCGGCTTCCCGATGCTTCCCGATACTTTTAATCATTTCGAAGTTGTTTCAAAAACCGGTATAGACACTGCAACCACAGCGGGAAGCGGGCGGCTCACACTCATGCAGCAGCTGATGGTTACTGCCTTCGATACAGGCTTCTTTGTTATTCCTCCTTTTCCTTTTTCTGTTACAGGAAGCGACGGGAATAGTGACACATTATTAACTGAAGCAATGCTGATGACCGTGCGTACGGTGGTTGTCGATACTACAAAAGACATCCGGGCAATTAAGAATATCGTTGAAGTTCCGTTTCCGTGGCAGGAATACCTGGTATATATCCTGTTACTGTGGATTGTTGCTGCAATAATCCTTTTTGTCTATAACAAATTCTTCAGAAAGAAGAAGCAATTGGAAGTAGTGTCAAAAGTTCCTGACAGACCAGCGCATGAAATTGCATTGGAGGGACTGAGAAAAATTGAAGAGGCAAAATTATGGCAACAAGGTTTCACCAAGAAGTATTACAGCCAGGTTACTGACGTAATCAGGCAATACATTGAGCGACGCTTTTCCACAAATGCCATGGAACAGACAACCGATGAAATTCTCAATTACTTTTCAAAGGCGACGACCCGCGAAGAAGAAAATGAAAAACTTGGCTTCATGCTTCGTCTGGCCGACATGGTAAAATTTGCAAAAGCGCAACCGTTGCCGAGTGAAAACGAGACCACGCTGCAATATGCATTTTCATTTGTCGAAAACACAAGACCGTCAATCAAAGAAGATTTTGAAAAAGAGGAGGTGGTAAAATGATGCAGGGAGTCTCATTCGCACAGCCGCAATTCTTTTGGCTTTTCATCCTCATACCATTGATGATATTCTTCTATTTCATCTACCTCAGAAGAAAAACGTCACAAGTGCGGTATTCAGGTTTCTCGCTATTCAGGGGAATCAGGCCCACATTTCGCCAGCGGATTTTTTCCCTTCCATTCATCCTGAAACTGATTGCATTTTCACTTGCCATCGTAGCACTGGCAAGGCCTCAGTCATTTTCCAGTGGTCAAAATGTGACAACGGAAGGAATCGACATCATGATGGCGCTCGATATTTCGAGCAGTATGCTTGCAGAGGATCTGAAGCCGAACCGCATCGAGGCAGCAAAAAAAGTGGCTGAAGAATTTATCGACAGCAGACCCAACGACAGGATCGGCCTCGTCGTCTTCGGAGGCGAGAGCTTCACCCAGTGCCCGCTCACAACCGATCATTCCGTATTAAAGAACCTTTTCTCCGGCATTCAGTCAGGAATACTCGCCGACGGCACAGCCATCGGTGAAGGGCTGGCTACCGCCGTAAACAGGATAAGGGAAAGCAAGGCAAAAAGCAAGGTTATCATCCTGCTCACCGACGGAGTGAATAACATAGGGGCCATTGCACCGGAAACGGCAGGAGAAATCGCCAGGACCTTTGGC
The DNA here is from genome assembly GCA_964595205.1 of uncultured Flavobacteriales bacterium. Lineage (GTDB taxonomy): Bacteria > Bacteroidota > Bacteroidia > AKYH767-A > 2013-40CM-41-45 > JADKIH01. The sequence goes on from CAZQOQ010000002.1 coordinate 34,637, forward strand.
ATTCGAGTGTATGCTATCGGAGTCGGAACAAGAGGAATGGCGCCGTATCCGTTTAAAACTCCTTTTGGCATTCAATACCAGAATATGGAAGTGCAGATCGATGAAGACGTCCTTCAGAAGATTGCAGAAGAAACCGACGGAAAATATTTCCGCGCAACTAATACCGCAAAGTTGAAACAGATATATGACGAGATCGACCAGATGGAAAAAACAAAAATTGCAGTGACAGAATTCCGCAATCATACCGAGGAATTTTATCCCTGGGCACTTGCCGCTTTGTTATTCCTCATCGCCGATATCGTTTTACGTTTTACAGTTTTTAAAAGCATACCCTGATGTTTAGATTCGCACACCCGGAATATCTGTATGCCCTGGCGATACTGCCGGTGATACTGATTTTATTCCTGGCCATGATGGCCTGGAAGAGGCGCGCGCGAAAAAGACTCGGAGAACAAAATCTCATCAACAAACTTTCAGGCGAATATTCACGCACGAAGCCGGTTCTCAAACTGATTTTGTCGCTTACTGCATTGGCATTAATCATCCTTGCATGCGCCAATCCTCAAATCGGAACACGGCTTGAAGAAGTCAAACGCGAAGGCGTTGACATCATCATCGCTCTCGATGTGTCAAACAGCATGAAAGCGGAAGACATCAGGCCAAACAGGCTTGAACGTTCCAAGCAGGCTATCAGCAGGCTCATCGACGGACTGGAAAACGACAGGATCGGGATGATTGTATTTGCCGGTCAGGCCTATGTACAGCTTCCGATTACATCCGATTATTCTGCCGCAAAATTGTTCCTGCAATCCATTGAGACCGAAATGGTGCCAACGCAGGGGACATGCATCGGTTGCGCAATCGAACTTGCGGAAAAGTCGTTCACCGGTAACGATAAAAAGCATAAAGCATTGATTATAATTACCGACGGAGAAAATCATGAAGAAGACGCCGTCGAAGCAGCGAAAAAAGCCAATGAACAGGGAATCGTCCTTCATACAATCGGTATGGGTTCGCTGGAAGGATCACCGATACCGGTATACAGGAATGGAATGCAGGTCGATTTTCTAAAAGATCACGATGGAAAAACCGTTATCACCAAACTGGAACCTCTGACACTCGAAAGAATAGCTGCCGAAGGAAAGGGTATCTTTATACAGGCGTCCAACAGCGATGATGGCTTGTCTTCAATTTTCTCGCAGATTAACAAAATGGAAAAAAAATCGTTTGGAACAAGGCAATTCACCGGCTTCGAAGATCGTTTCCAGTATTTCCTGGCAGCAGGATTGTTTCTGCTTCTCATAGAATTTTCCATCAGCGAGCGAAGAAGCAAATTAATCCAGAAGATGGACCTCTTCAATGAATCAAAAAAGAAAAATAGTTAATATTAACCGATGATAGAAAGGATTGGAAAATGAAAGTAAAGGCCTTGTTTATCCTGTTAATCTGCGTTTTAATCTGCCTGTTACCGGCACATCACCTCTTTGCACAATCAGCAAAAAAATTGATCCACGACGGCAATAAAAAATACCAGGAAAAGAAATATTCAGAAGCCGAAATCAATTACCGAAAGGCTATCGGAACAAACGAGAATCCGTTTGCCGGCAATTATAACCTCGGTAATACATACTATCAGGAGGGAAAATTTGAAGAAGCTGCACAGCAATACATGAATGCTGCCGGCACCAAATCGATTGACCGGGAAGAAATGGCAAAAACCCTTCACAACCTCGGTAATTCATACGTGAAGAATAAAAAATTTGAAGAAGGGATTGAGGCATATAAGCAGGCTCTGAAAATCAATCCTAAAGACAACGATACGAGGTACAATTTAGCCTATGCACAGGCTATGCTCCAGCAGCAACAGCAACAGCAGCAGGGCGACGATAAAAATAAAGACAAGAATCAGGATAAGAATCAGGACAAGAATCAGCAGAAAAAAGACCAGCAGCAGAAAGAGCAGCAGCAGCAACAAAAACAACAGGAACAAAAGCAGGAGCAGGCAAAAGAAGAGCAACAAAAAGAGCAACAAGCCAGAAAAGACAAGATTTCCAAAGAGGATGCAGAGAAGATTCTCCAGGCATTAAATAACGATGAGAAGAAGACGCAAAAGAAATTAAACGTCAAACAGCCTGTTAAAATTCAGATCGAAAAAGAGTGGTAAAATTTGCAATAAAAATTCATGTGATGAGGAGCGTCAAGAAGATATCCGATTTTTTACCGTGTGCAGTTTTACTTTTATTCTTTCAATTCAGCAAGGTAAGCGCACAGGAGTTTTCAGCAACTGTTTCCTCACCTGCAGTTGATGTGGGTGAACAGTTCCAGGTGACCTTCAGTCTCAATTCAACCGGAAAAAATTTCCGGCCCCCTACATTTATCGATTTCAATGTGCTGATGGGCCCGAACCAAAGCACGCAGATGCAGATCATCAACGGTTCGGTTTCACAGACAATTTCATTCACATACGTACTTCAGGCAGTGAAGGAAGGAACATTTAAGATCGGACCGGCCGAGATAACGGTGGGGAATAATAAAGTTCAGTCAAATCCCGTGACTGTCATTGTCAGTAAAGCACAAAGCCGGCAACAATCCGGTTCTCAAAGACAGGGTGGAGATAATTCGGGTGGACCTGCCGGGAGCAGGAATGTCTTCATCAGGGCGAGTATTGACAAGAGTAGTGTTTACCAGGGTGAAGGAATAGCCGTAACCTACAGGTTATATACTAAAGTCACGTTGCTGAACTATTCCGTCAATAAAATTCCGGCATTCAACGGTTTCTGGAGTCAGGATATTAACATGCCACAACAACTGGAGTTCCACAAGGAAAATCTTGATGGAGTTTTATATAATGTGGCAGACATTAAAAAAGTCGTTCTTTTTCCGCAGCGTCCCGGAACATTGAGCATCGATCCGATGGAAGTTGAAGTGATCGCACGCGTCCAGGTGAAACGGCAGCAACAGCAGAGCAATGATCCATTCAGCCAGTTTTTCAACGATCCGTTCTTCAACAATAATCTCCAGGACATAAAAGTTCCTATGAAGAGTGAAGTTTTGAAAGTGAATGTGCGGGAATTACCGCCGAATGCGCCGCAGGCATTTACAGGAGCGGTTGGAAAATTTGCCTATGAGGTATCGATGGACAAAAAAGAAGTGAAGGCACACGATGCTGTGACACTTAAGATAAAGATATCAGGAAAAGGAAACATCAAACTTATCGAATCACCGAAGATTGAATTTCCACCCGACTTTGAAACCTATGATCCGAAAGAAAATGTATCGGTGAATGCCACCGGTAATGGAGTTACGGGAAGCAAGACTTTCGAATACCTGATCATACCGCGGAATCCCGGCAACTTTAAAATTGATGTCGCGCCATTCTCATATTTCGATCTCGAGAAAAAACAATATGTGTCACAGTCGTCTCCGCAACTAAACCTACAGGTAGAAAGAGGCAGTGAGACAGGAACCACGGTGATCTCCGGCGTGAGCAAGTCGGATGTCCAGATGCTGGGAAAGGACATTCGTTTTATAAAGACAAAAGATCCGGAATTCATACAGGGAGTCGGCGGTTTATATAACAGCCCTGTCTTCTATTCACTCGTCGCGGCACCTGTTTTGTTATTTGCAGCCATGTTAGTGGTTCGAAGACGCAGGGAAGCTATGGCAGGAAATATGGGACTCGTTCGCAGCCAGCGTGCAAATAAGATTGCCATGAAGAGGCTGAGTGCTGCACAGAAATTCATGAAAGAAAACAACCGCGAAAAATTCTTAGACGAAATGTTTCGCGCATTATGGGGTTTCATCAGCGACAAACTTCAGATCCCGGTTTCGGATCTGTCAAAGGATTCAGCCGCGCATGCCTTGCTTGCCCGTAAAATCCCGGACGGACTGGTGATGCAGTTTACAGATACGGTCGACATGTGTGAGTTTGCAAGATTCGCAGGCGGAATGGCGGAAAGCAATGAGGCCATTTATAAAAAAGGCATTGAAGTTATCTCCCAGCTTGAAAGCGCACTTGGATAAATTCAGGATATGAAAACAAGGATTATTATAATCTTCACCTTATTGTTGATTGCAAAAACATCCTTTGCAATCACGAAAACAGATGCTCTGAAGATTTATCATGAAGCCAATATTGCCTACCAGAAACTGGATTTCGAAACGAGCATCCGTAAATACGAAGAGCTCCTGAAAAACAACCAGGTCTCGACGGAAGTCTATTATAATTTAGGCAATTCATATTTTAAAGCAGGTAATTTTGCAAAGGCAATCCTGAATTATGAACGAGCGAAAAAGCTCGAACCTGAAGACGAGGACGCAAACTTCAATCTAAAGATCGCCTCTCTGAAAGTGGTTGATAAAATAGAAACTGTTCCGGAGATCTTTTACAAGAGATGGATCAACCGTCTGTCTACGATCCTGCCTGCAAATACATTTTCCATACTTCTTATTATCATGGTCTGGCTGCTCTTCATATCCGCTGCTTTGTACGTAGCGGGTCATGCGGTTGCAGTGAGAAAAATATCTTTTGTATCGATCCTGCTCTTTTTAGTATTGACGATTGCCACCGGGATCCTGGCATCAAGAAGCCACCAGATTGCAAGCGTGGATAAGCAGGGCATCATCATGACCTCTTCCGTTTATATAAAGAGTTCGCCTGACGATAAGGGAAATGATCTGTTTATTCTGCATGAAGGTACGAAAGTCGAAGTGCTGGATGAGTTGAACAACTGGAGAAAAATCAGGATAGCCAACGGAGGCATCGGCTGGATGAGGATGGACGAAATGGAAATCATCTGATCATGCGTATCGGACTGCTGAGCGATACCCATGGTTACCTTGATCCGGTTATTTTCGAGCATTTCCGTGAGTGCGATGAGATATGGCATGCAGGAGATTTCGGCGACGCAATCGTTTCCGAACGATTATCGTCTTTCAAAAGTTTTAAAGGAGTATATGGAAATGTAGATGGAAACGATGTACGTCGACTTCATCCCCCTGACCTGAATTTTAATTGTGAAGGACTGGATGTTTTCATCACTCATATCGGCGGCTATCCAGGAAATTATTTTCCGGAGGCAGGAAAGAAAATCGAATCACTCAAACCCGGACTTTTTATCTGCGGTCATTCACACATTCTGAAAGTTATGCCCGACAAGAAGAATAATTTGCTGCATATGAATCCAGGTGCAGCAGGCAAACATGGCTTTCATAAGATCAGAACCATACTGAGATTCGCAATCGAAAATGGTGTTGTGAAAGACCTTGAAGCGATCGAACTGGGAATGAGAAGCACAGTTGAAGAAGTATCAGCGAAGCCTGTCCGCTGACCGAACAAGGTTTTCGTCGCGCCTGATAAAAAATGAAGCGAGAAAAATGAATAATACCTCGATCAACGGCAGGTAACTTCCATAGGTATAATGAATTTTCTGATTGGTACCTTTTGACAGGGTGTCACCAAAGAAAAACAACAGGCCGATAAGAACACAAGTCAGCAACAGTCCCAGGTTACACATTCTTATCTGGATATTCCTGTTCCTGTAAAGGAAAATAGTGATAAAGCTAAGAATGCCGATGGCTCCGTTTAATATCGATAAAAGAGCATTGATGGAAATGGAATATTCAACCGGAGCCACTTCCGGTGCATCGGGTAAAAGTTCGAGGACAGGCAAATAAAGCAGTAATATGCTGATTATTACGGATCCCAGGAGGAAAAGTGACTGTTTACGCTGTATCATGGTATATCAGTAAGCTGACAAATTTCGTTGATTCAAAGAAAGGAAACAATATTCCAGGAAATGCAGTATGAACAATAAAATTTAATATATTTATAAAGATTTTAATGATTTCTTTGTTGGAATCATTAAAATGAATTAGATTCGCATCGAAATTCAAATCCATTCTGGATTTTTTATTTAACCGTTGAGGAATTTTTCCTGTCGGCTTACAGTTCAAACCAGTTTCTTAATCATCATTTCTCTTATAAAAGGCTTTTATATACAAGCCACGAAAACAATAAACACTTTCCTAAGGTATTTTAAACCCAATAATTATTCATGTACGATATACTTGAATTAAACGATAAGCTCGTGAATGAGCTTAAAGAAATTGCTCGTCTGATGGAGATTCCAAACTATGACGAATTACGTAAACAGGAATTAATCTATAAAATTCTCGATCAGCAGGCCCTAAACCCGTCTGCAAGCAATTCGATCCGGGATTCATTAGTTTCAAAATTTTCAAACGATTCTTCAAAAATGGAATTACACGAAGCTCCTATGCCAGCCACAAAAACAGAAACTTCGGAAAGCACTTCACGTCCGAAAAGAAAACGCGTCATCCCCGGTGAGGATTCCGAAATAAAAAAGATGCCGGTAGTGCTCGAACCGAGTGTGAAAGTACCAGCAAGCCGACCGGCCCCTCCTCCACCCCAGGTACAGGCAAAATCTGCACCCGAATCTGCCGAGCGAACCATTGAGCCACCGGCAAGAACATTTGTTCGTCCGGAAAATGAAAAAACTGCTCAGCAAAACAACCAGAATCAGAATTTCCGCCAGCGGAGAGACCTGGTCGCTCCCGAGCCACCTGTCGATCCGGATACATTAATAAATGCGGAAGGTGTACTTGAAATTATGCCCGACGGATTTGGTTTCCTTCGCTCGAGCGATTTCAATTACCTCACTTCCCCTGATGATATGTATGTTTCACAGGCCCAGATCAAAACCTACGGATTAAAAACGGGTGATACCGTTCTTGGTACGGTCAGGCCGCCGAGAGAAGGAGAAAAGTATTTTCCACTGGTAAGTGTCAATTACATCAACGGACTTGATCCTTCCATTTCGAGGGACAGGATTCACTTCGACTATCTTACTCCATTGTTCCCGTTTCAGAAATTAAACCTGAGCGGAGAAAAATCAAATTATTCCACGAGGATGATGGATCTTTTCACACCGATCGGAAAAGGTCAGCGTGGACTGATCGTCGCTCAGCCGAAAACCGGTAAGACGATTTTATTGAAGGACGTAGCCAATGCCATTGCCGCGAATCATCCGGAAGTTTATATGATCATTCTGCTGATCGACGAGCGCCCGGAAGAGGTGACTGATATGGCCCGAAGCGTGAAAGCAGAAGTCGTCGCATCTACATTCGATGAACCTGCCGAACGTCATGTTAAAATTGCCAACATCGTACTGGAAAAAGCAAAACGAATGGTCGAATGCGGACACGATGTAGTCATTCTTCTCGACTCCATCACACGCCTTGCCCGGGCATACAATACCGTGGCTCCTGCGAGCGGCAAGGTTTTATCCGGCGGTGTCGAAGCGAATGCCCTTCACAAACCAAAACGGTTTTTCGGTTCTGCCCGTAAAATTGAAAATGGAGGAAGCCTCACGATCATTGCAACTGCACTTACAGATACAGGCTCACGGATGGACGAGGTCATCTTCGAAGAATTTAAGGGTACAGGTAACATGGAATTGCAACTCGACAGGAAGCTTGCCAACAAGCGACTCTTCCCGGCAATCGACCTCGTTGCATCGAGTACACGTCGCGAGGACATGCTTCTCGACAAGGAAATGCTGCAGCGGATGTGGATCCTCAGAAATCATCTCGCCGATATGAATTCCCTCGAAGCGATGGAGTTTATGCTCGAGCGCATGCGAGGTACGAAATCGAACGAGGAGTTTCTGGTTTCGATGAACGGATAAATCGTTTTATTTTAATCCTCCGCCTGTAAAGCGACATTCTGAAAAATAATATCGAATGTCGAACAGATTAGAGAAGTCTGTATTGCGACCTGAATGCTGAATTTATCACCTTGGTTTTTACAACACCTCGGCTGCAGTATTCTTTTCATTCACATACGATAAATCAAGAGGCTTTTTTACCCGCTGCGAGAGCAGGGCAAGCTCAACCACCTCAATCATCTCTTTCACATAATGGAAATTCAAATCCTTAATGTAATCCTTTTTAATTTCGCCTACGTCTTTCTTATTGTCTATTGACAGGATAATGTCTTTAATCCCCGCACGCTTGGCTGCCAGTATTTTTTCCTTTATGCCACCCACCGGTAAAACCTTTCCCCGAAGTGTAATCTCACCCGTCATTGCCATATGCGGCCTCACCTTTCTTTGCGTGAATATGGATGCCAGCGAAGTAAGCATAGTAATTCCTGCCGAAGGACCATCTTTCGGTGTTGCTCCCTCTGGCACATGAATATGTACATCCCACTGATCGAAGATTCGCGCATCGATTTTTAAATGCTCTGCATGAGCTTTAAGGTATGCCATTGCTATCACCGCCGATTCTTTCATCACATCACCAAGGTTTCCTGTTATCGTGAGTTTTCCTTTTCCCTTGCTGATGCTTGATTCCACGAAGAGTATTTCTCCTCCAACAGACGTCCAGGCCAGACCGGTAACTACACCAGCCACTTCATTTCCCTGGTATTTATCCTTCTGGAAAATTGGTGCGCCCAGTATTCTGACTACGTCATCTTCCGTAAGTGCAGGATTATATTCTTCTTCCATTGCCACCGACTTTGCAAGTCCGCGTACGAGAGATGCAATTTTCTTTTCAAGTCCTCTCACGCCGGATTCCCTCGAATAATGCTCGATCAGGTATTCGATCAGTTTAGGTGACAGCTTCAGGTGCTCCTTCTTCAGGCCGTGCGCTTCAAGCTGCTTTGGAATCAGGTGCTTTATGGCAATCTGAATTTTTTCTTCGATCGTGTAACCATTGATCTCGATGATTTCCATCCTGTCGAGCAATGCAGGCTGCACCTTGCTTAGTGAATTTGCGGTTGCAATGAAGAGCACGTTGGAAAGATCGTAATCAATCTCTACGTAGTTATCATAAAATGTATTGTTCTGTTCAGGATCCAACACTTCCAGCAATGCCGATGATGGATCACCATGAAAATCGTTTCCAAGCTTGTCGATCTCATCGAGGACAAATACGGGATTAGAAGACTTCGCCTTTTTCAGGTTCTGAATGATGCGTCCCGGCATAGCACCAATATAAGTCTTGCGATGACCACGGATTTCTGCTTCGTCGCGCAAACCGCCGAGCGACATCCTAACGTATTTTCTTCCCAGCGCCTTCGCAATTGATTTTCCGAGGGAAGTCTTTCCGACACCCGGCGGACCATACAGGCACATGATGGGCGATTTCATATCACGCTTCAGCTTTAATACTGCCAGATATTCGAGGATGCGCGATTTTACCTTCTCGAGTCCGTAATGATCTTTGTCTAAAACTTTCTGAGCATGCTTCAGGTCGAAGTTGTCGTTGGTGAATTCATCCCATGGAAGATCGAGCAATAGTTCCAGGTAATTTAAGATCACGGAATATTCTGCAGCCGCAGGATTCATTCTCGCCAGGCGGTCGGATTCTTTCTTGAAGGTTTCGGCAACCTCCTTACTCCATTTCTTCTTCGAAGCGCGCTCCCGCAATTCGCTGACTTCCCTGTCAGGGGAATTGCCTCCGAGTTCTTCCTGGATGGTCCTTAATTGCTGGTTGAGAAAATATTCACGCTGTTGTTTGTCGATGTCGATACGCACCTTACTCTGAATCTGGTTCTTCAGTTCAAGCATCTGCAATTCCTTATCGAGGTGTTCGAGCACTCTTGTTGCCCGTTCTTTATGATCGATGATTTCAAGAAGCTGTTGTTTCTTCGGAACATCCAGGTTCATGTTTGAGCAGATGAAATTGATCAGGAAGGTGTGGCTTTCGATGTTCCTGATTGCAAATGCTGCGTCGGAAGGAATGTTAGGTGAATGCTGTATGATCTGAAGAGCCAGGTCTTTAAGTGAAGCTACAAGGGCGACGAATTCTTTATCGGAAACGTTTGCCGGCATTTCCGGAAACGATTTCACCTTACAACGGATATATGGTTCCGTTTCCAGGCATTCATCGAGGCGGAAACGGCGTTTACCCTGTATTATAATGGTGGTATTTCCATCGGGCATCCGTAAAAGTTTCAGCACCTGGGCAACGGTGCCCACCTTGTTGAGATCTTCAAAAGAAGGGTCTTCTATGCTGACATCTTTTTGGGATACGACGCCGATGATTTTATCACCTTTATTGGCGTCTTTTATGAGGTTGATTGATTTATCCCGTCCAACGGTAATGGGTATTACCACACCCGGGAAAAGGACCGTATTACGCAGCGGTAAAATCGATAAAACGGCAGGCACATCCTGCTGATTCATCTGGTCTTCGTCTTCCTGCGACAGGAGAGGAATAAATTCAGTATCGTCGTCGATTATATTGGATAAATCGAATGATTTGAGGTCTTTGGGATTGAATGAGGACATAGTTTACGAATGTAAGAAACGTCAATCTGACGTAAAAATTAAATGTCACCCGCCGGGTCGAATTCCATGCCACCGGGTCAAACTGACACAATTGTAAAAATATGATTTCGTATTGTCATTTTTACCTCAAAAAGAAAATAATCACATTAAATATCACAATGAAATCCGTACACTGTGTATCGTAAACAATATGCATTGGTTTCCAACATCAAACATTAAACGGGACAGATTAATACTCGCGGGAAATTGGCTAATTGACTGGAATCTGCTACGTTTGCAACCTTTAAATATGGAATCATCCCCCCTTTCCAGGCGTGTCATTTCGCTGGCCGAAAGCCAGACGATAGGCATGTCGAAGCTGAGTCGAGAACTGACCTCTCAAGGTATTGATATCGTAAACCTGAGTCTTGGCGAACCCGACTTCATCACTCCGAAGCACATTCGTGAAGCTGCCAAAAAAGCGATAGACGAAGGTTATACTTTCTATCCCCCGATAGCAGGTTTTGCCGAACTCAGAAAAGCTATATCAGAAAAATTTAAACGGGAAAACAGGCTGGACTATTCGCCGCAACAGGTGATCGTTTCCACCGGGGCAAAGCAGAGCATTGCCAATGTCGTTCTTAGTCTGGTGAATCCGGGTGATGAAGTGATCATTCCTTTGCCTTACTGGGTGAGTTATATCGAAATCGTAAAACTCGCCGAAGGAAAAACAGTAGCGGTAAAGACCACCATCGATGCCGATTTCAAAATCACACCCGCTCAGCTTGAAGCGGCAATCACACCTAAGACCAAGTTATTTATTTTTTCTTCCCCCTGCAATCCGACCGGAACCGTTTATACCCGGGAAGAATTGCGTGCACTTGCTGAGGTTTTCAAAAGACATCCGCAGGTATACGTTCTTTCGGACGAAATATATGAGCATATTAATTTCATGGGCAGCCATGAGAGTATTGCCCAGTTCGATTACCTGAAAGACCGCGTGGTCATCGTGAACGGTGTGTCAAAAGGATTTGCGATGACGGGATGGAGAATTGGTTATATCGGGGCTCCGAAATTAATTGCAGATGCCTGTGAAAAGATGCAGGGGCAATTCACGTCGGGAGCAAGTTCGATTGCCCAGAAAGCTTCGGAGGCAGCAATTAATTCAGACCTGAAACCAACCTATGAAATGCAGCAGGCTTTCAGAAAAAGGCGAGACCTTGTTTTGGACCTGATGAAAAAAATCCCGGGTATGATCGTGAATGAACCACAGGGCGCATTCTATGTGTTCCCGGATATCAGTGCATTTCTGGGAAGCACTTTCGAGGGGAAAACGATAAAAGATTCCACTGATTTCTGCATGTATCTTCTGCATCATGCACATGTCAGCATCGTTCCGGGTGAGGCTTTCGGCGATGGAAATTGTATCCGGTTCTCGTATGCAGCCTCAGAAGAAAAGATTGTTGAAGCAATTCGCAGAATCAGGGAAGCACTTTTAGCATTGAAAATTAAAAATTAAAGATTGCCGGGTTTTTAACAGATTACCAGAAACAGTCATTAAATTTCACGGTTTATCGATGAGTAAAAAAACATTTTAATGAGCAAGGCAAAGACGATTTCCCAGATTATTTCTTCATTCGAAAAACTCAACGTGATGATCATCGGCGATGTGATGATTGATAATTACCTGTGGGGCAAAGTAGAGCGAATCTCGCCGGAAGCGCCGGTGCCGATTGTGTCCGTCCAGAAAAAAGAATCCCGCCTGGGCGGCGCGGCAAACGTTGCCATAAATGTGCAGGCACTCGGCGGCAACCCGATTCTCTGTTCAGTCATCGGCGGTGATGCCAATGGAAGAATATTTCTTGATCTGCTTCAGCAACTGAACATGAGTTCGGAAGGGCTCATTCAGAGTAATGAACGGCCGACGACGATCAAGACACGGGTGATAGGAAATAATCATCAGATGCTTCGGGTGGATGAGGAACGTGAGGAAGATATCACTGCCTCTGAACGAAAGCAGCTCATCAACAGGATTACCACCATCGTCAACAGGAAAAAAACCGATGTGATCATTTTCGAGGACTATGACAAGGGCCTGATCAATAAATCACTGATCGAGCAGGTTGTCAGGCTTGCCAGACAAAAGGGTATTTTTGTTTCCGCAGATCCGAAAAAAAGAAATTTCAATCATTACCGGAACATCGATCTTTTCAAACCTAATCTTAAAGAGCTGCGGGAAGGAATGAAGATTGACCTGGAAAAAAACAATGTAGCGGAGTTGAAGGCGGCAGTTAAAAAACTTTCGGCTGAACACAACATCGAAAATGTGCTTGTGACACTCTCAGACAAAGGCGTTTTGATCATGAATGACAAGACAGATAAAATCATACCCGCACATTTCAGGAACATTACAGATGTATCCGGCGCCGGCGATACAGTGATCAGCGTTGCATCCATGTGCCTTGCAGCGGGAACGGATCCCGTTACGATGGCTGCACTCTCTAACCTTGCCGGAGGATTGGTCTGTGAAAAGGTGGGTGTGGTGCCGGTCGAGAGAGACCAGTTTTTTGAAGAAGCAAAACGGCTGAAGATTTAATGAGCCTCAGGAATATCACACCTTACAAGAATTCATCTCAGGAAAAAAAAACGCAGGTGGCAACGATGTTTAACAACATCGCATGGCGTTATGATTTCCTGAATCATTTTCTTTCTCTGGGCATCGACAGGTATTGGAGAAAAAAAGCAATCGAAGAGCTGAAGAAAAAAAAGCCGAAGATCATCCTTGATATTGCAACAGGAACCGGTGACCTGGCTATTGAGGCGGTTAAACTTTTTCCTGAAAAAATTTTAGGAATCGATATATCAGAAGACATGCTCAAAATCGGCCGGACGAAAATTAAAAATAAAAATCTCCAGGATACGATTGAACTGATGGAAGGAGATTCGGAGAAACTTATTTTTTCTGACAATAAATTTGATGCGGCAACCGTTGCCTTCGGAGTCCGTAACTTCAGTGATCTGAAGAAAGGGCTGAGTGAGATAAATCGCGTGTTAAAACCCGGCGGAATGGCGGTAATTCTTGAATTCTCCAGGCCGGAAAACAGCATGTTCCGCTGGATTTACGATTTTTATTCTTCCAGGATAACTCCCAGGATTGGCCAGATGATATCAAAAGATAAAGACGCATATTCTTACCTGCATGAGTCAGTAAAAGCATTTCCCTATGGCAAAGAATTTTGTAACATTTTAGGAGAAACAGGCTTTAAGGATATACACTTTAAAACGTTAACTTTCGGTATCGCCACCGTTTATGTAGCTTCGAAATAACAATTAACTTTACACACCAGAATTAACCAGGATTTGTCGGCCCGAAAAAATATATTTAATCTCTTGAAGACGAAATTATACATTTTCATCTTCCTTGCTTTTCCATTCATCTCGTACGGTCAAATGGACAGTCGCCCGGTAAATCTCTCGAAGTATGACAAACAGGTAATACATTTTGGTTTTACTCTCGGGATCAATTCTTCGAACTTCGTAGTGGATCGTGTGGGTGATTTTAAGTTACGCGATACGATTTATAATTTGGAGTCGGAATCGGTATCAGGACTGAACCTGGGCATTGTAAGTAACCTGCGGATCAGCGATATGTTTGATTTCAGATTCATCCCTACACTATCCTTTGGACAGCGAAACCTGAACTATCATTTTATCTATAATGATTCGGCTGAATCATTTGTCCAGAAAAAAATTGAATCGACATACCTGGAATTTCCGTTTGTACTCAAGTTTAAGTCACAGCGGGTAAACAATTACAGGATCTATGTTCTCGCAGGATGGAAATATAACATCGACATGGTTTCACAGGCCAAGATCAAGAAGTCGGAGAAGGATATCGTGAAGCTGAACAGGAATGACTATGGATATGAAATTGGATTCGGCTTCGATTTCTACCTGACCTATTTCAAATTTTCCCCGGAGATAAAAATGTATAATGGCATGAAAAACCTGCTGGTGCCGGAAAACACACAATACTCCAGTCCGATAGATGCCCTTTATGCAAAGACGTTCGTGGTCTCGTTGTTGTTTGAATAGTCTGACGCGGAATACTTTTTTTGCCTTAACCTTCCGAGAATTTCATGATCTATAAAATCGAGATTGTTCTTTTACCTGAAGATGCCGGTGATGAAAGAAAACAGGTCGAACGTGCAGCCCATCAGCTTGAAGTGCTTCCTTCAGAGATAAATGCGATACGGATACTAAAGCGGTCGATCGATGCGCGTTCGGAACGTGTGAAGTACCGGCTCTCGGCAGAAGTATATATTGGTGAATCACCGCCACCACAAAAAAATCCGGAAGAGCGTTTCTCTTTCCATAACGATGTTTCGAAAGCGGAATCTGTGCTGATCGCAGGATTTGGTCCCGCCGGAATGTTTGCCGCATTGAAACTCATAGAACTTGGCAAGAAACCTGTGATCATCGAACGGGGAAAGAAAGTACAGCAACGCAGACGCGACCTGGCCGCTATTAATAAGGAAGGGATCATTCATCCCGATTCGAATTATTGTTTTGGAGAAGGAGGCGCGGGAACGTACAGCGACGGAAAACTATATACCCGTTCGAACAAGAGAGGAGACATTCATCGCATACTGGACATTTTCATTCTTCACGGGGCGGATGAAAATATCCGTATAGATGCGCACCCGCACATCGGCACTAATAAACTGCCGAAGATAGTTGAGTCGATTCGGGAAACGATCCTGAAATCAGGCGGCGAAATTTATTTTGAAACAAAGCTGGAAGATCTCATCATCGAAAAAAATATTCTGAAAGGGATTAGGACAAAAAATATTTCCAGCGGCGAAACAAAGGAATTTAGAATTAACACGCTGATACTGGCGACCGGGCATTCGTCGAGGGATATTTATGAGCTCCTTGACAGGAAAAAAATCCTGATAGAAGCAAAGCCATTTGCACTCGGTGTGCGCGTGGAGCATCCTCAGCAGATTATTGATTCGGTGCAATATCATTGTGACCGTCGGGGAGATTTTCTGCCTCCTGCCTCCTACTCGCTTTCTTTTAAGTATAAAGACCGCGGTGTATATTCCTTCTGCATGTGCCCGGGTGGCATCATAGCGCCGGCTGCCACAGCGCCGGGAGAAATTGTAGTGAATGGATGGTCACCTTCAAAACGTAATAATCCTTTCGCGAACTCCGGCCTGGTGGTATCGGTGAATAGCAGCGACTACGTCAAATATAAATCAGCCGGTGCTCTTGCTGCATTGAAGTACCAGGAACAGGTTGAACACAAAGCATTCGAAACCGGCGGAGGAAAACTCAAAGCGCCCGCGCAGAGACTGATAGATTTTGTGAATGGAAAAATATCAGCGGACCTGCCTGACTGCTCCTACCTGCCGGGAACAACATCGTCCGAACTAAGAGAAATTTTACCCCCGGAAATCAATTCCGCACTCAGGGAATCTTTAAAATTTTTTGGAAAAAAAATGAAAGCATATTATACCAATGATGCAATCCTTGTGGCTACGGAGTCGCGTACATCATCACCTGTAAGAATTCCACGCGATGACGAAACCTTGCAGCATCCAATGGTTAAGGGGCTGTACCCTTGCGGAGAAGGCGCAGGTTATGCCGGTGGAATCGTATCGGCAGCTATGGATGGTGAACGTTGTGCCGCCATGATTGGAAAGTTGAATGACTAATACACGGAGTAGGAATTCGAAGGATTATTTTTTTCTTCAGTCTCTAAAATTGAAAAAGGCGAAGTGCAAAAGCACCCCACCTTTTCCGTAAATCCCCTCTGAAGCAATAAAGGAATACAATTAATTTATGAAAAGCAAGAGTTTGTTTCTAAAATTTATTCCTTATATTCGTAATAACAAACTGTTCTTATTCGCTCAAAATGCAGGCAGGGGCCGACGGTATAAATTCCGGATGCCCTTGTTTGTTATTTATCAATGCGATAATGTTAATCCCGGGATTTCATTGCAGGTTCAAATAATACTTTAGTAGGACTTTGTTTCCTTAATCAAATCATCCTTCGGCTCAGGTCAGTCGAAGGGTGGTCCCTATTCAGGAAACAATGCCCTTTTACAGTATTTAATAATAATTTAACGCCTTCTGAATTCGGAACATACAATTCCTGTGGCCACTGCCACATTCAGCGAATCGATTTTTCCTCCCATTGATGGAATGGTTATTTTATGGGTGACGAATTTCATCAGCTCATGATTGATTCCTGACGATTCATTTCCGACAATTATAAATCCGTGTTTAGAAAGTTCCTCCTTATAGATATTTTTACCGTCAAGCACGGTTCCGTACACAGGAAGGTTACAGGTTGCGTTGTTTTTAGAAAAAATTTCGGCAAGGTCGCGGTAAAAAACCTGCACCTGAAACAATGCGCCCATTGCAGATTGTACAACTTTCGGATTGAAACATTCAACAGAATGATCAGAACAAATTACTTCCCCGATACCAAACCACGCAGCTATACGGATCAACGTTCCGAAATTTCCGGGATCGCTGATGTCGTCTAAAACAAGTTTGAGTCCCGTTTCGAAATTGATGTCCTGGCTTTCCACCGGAATTTCAGCAACTGCAAGGACATGTTGTGGAGTTGAGAGCATGCTGATTTTTTTCAGCTCCTCCTCTGTTACCAAAACCATCTCAACGTCCTTTGAAATGATGATGCCATCAGATAAGCGACTGAAAAAATCATGAGTCCCGTAAACGGCTTTCACTCTCCAACCGGAATCGAGCAGTTCCTTTACTACTTTCTCGCCCTCGGCAATGAATAAATTTTCTTCGCGCCTGAATTTCTTATGATGAAGAGCTGAAATAACTTTGATCTGGTTCTTTGAAAGCATATCAGGTGCGGTTTAGTTCAAAGACGGTAATTTCAGGAAGTATGCCGACTCTTCCGGGATAACCGATGAAACCCAGTCCGCGGTTGACATATAAATATTGCTGATCGTTCGAATAGAGATCGGCCCATTGTTTATACACATATTGCACGGGACTCCATTTGAATCCCGGAATTTCAATTCCAAATTGAAAGCCATGGGTGTGACCGGACAACATAAGATCTACGAACTTATAATTATTTGTAATCTCAGCATCCCAGTGTGAAGGATCATGTGATAACAGGATATTGACAGGCTGAATTTCATAACCCATAGTGGCAGTCTTCATATTTCCGTATCTCGAAAAATTGCGATGACCGCTGTAATTTTCAACCCCAATCAAACCCAGCCTGTGCCCGTCTTTTTCAATGTAGGTATGTTCATTTAACATCAGCTTCCACCCGACTTCTCCATGAAATGATTTCAGCAATCTCAGGTTTTCCTCCTTTGCTTCAGTGCTTGGCCAACGGTAATAATCACCATAGTCGTGGTTGCCCAGAATGGAATATACTCCCATCGGAGCTTTTAACCTCGACAATACCTCCCTGAATTCGAGGGCTTCGGTATGAAGATCATTAACAAGGTCGCCGGTGAAAAAAATAATGTCTGCCTTTTCTTTGAGGATCAGATCAACGGCAGTTGAAAGATGATTCGTTCCCATATAGCTTCCTGTATGCAGGTCAGAGATCTGAACGATCCTCAAGCCTTCAAAAGCTTCGGGGAGTTTTGGAAATTTTAAGGCGACTTTCTTTACCCTGAAATTATATGCACCACCGATCATTCCATAGATCATGGAGAAGAAAGGGATGGCACCTAGTACGAAACCGGTTTTAACTAGAAAACCCAGTCGTGAGATCCTGAATGCCTCATCTACTGAAGCATTATTTTTAAAAAATGTTACCCCCACCCACGCAAAAATCAGTCGGAATAAACGAAGGATGTCGTCCAAAAGGAGAAATATGACGACGAAGATTTTAGAAAGGTAGATGATAACTATCAGCGCAAAAGAATATGTCCTCAGAGGTTTGGGCCAGTCATGCCAGTCGACGAACTGGCCGGCGAAAATTACTGAAAGACAAATCGCACTAACCGACCAATAGATGATATTGACAATTCTCTGAGTTTGAATTTCTCTCTGGTGCATAAGCACTTTTACACCCTGGAAAACGTATAAATCGATTGCGAAGAGAATTAGTATTACAGAGATGATTCTTATACTCATAGAATGATGATTGATTTTTCATGGATTCAGCCTGGCAATTTTCCATTTTCCGTTCTTTTGTCTTTCATATATCAAGCGGTCATGAAGCCTGTTTGGTCTGCCCTGCCAGAACTCGTAATAGACTGGCTTTAACCTGTAGCCTCCCCAGTGCGGGGGCCGGGGTACATCGAGGCCTTCAAATTTTTTCTCAAACGTTATAAACCTTCTGTCCAGCTCAATCCGGCTTGATAATTTTTCACTCTGATCAGACGCCCATGCTGCCAACTGGCTTTCCCTTGGCCGTGTTGCAAAATATGCATTGGAATCGCGTGCAGGTAATTTTTCTATCACTCCCCTTATTCTAACCTGTCTTTGCAGTTCAGGCCAGAAGAAATTAAAGCAGGCTTTCCTGCTATAACGGATAGCCCGGCCTTTTATGCTATTATAGTTTGTAAAAAATGAAAATCCCCTGGAATTAAAATCCCTCAGCAGTACGATTCTCGCATCAATAATCCCCCCTTTTGATATCGTTGCGAGCGTCATTGCATTGGGTTCGAATGCTTCTGCATGGACCGCCTCTGTAATCCATCGTTCAAACTGGATCAGTGGATTCCTGGAAATATTTTTCTCATCCAGGATATTAGCTGAATAATCTTTCCTCAATGCCTGAATATGTGCCTGGATTTTATTCATAGATGGGATGGATCAGATTAAAAATAAATTCAACCCGAAAAGAAATCTGATAAAACATTTGGATCGTAAATTATTCCAGATCGGGTATAAATCTTACCGTTTTAAATTGATAAATGCAAACATCGTAAAAATGTTTTGTTTTTTACATTTATTTAAGGTCTTTAAAAGATTTTATGTCATACAGGATCTAAAATGAATAATTCAACTGGTTTAATTCCATGTAAGTTTTAAAGGAAATGTAATCAAACTCTCATGCTTTAATCGGGTAAAAATATTCCATTGACAGGAATTACATGAGCTAAAAAATTTCAGAAACACAACTTAACATGAGAAAAAAATCCGTTTATCTTGATCCGCAGGTTGGCCGAATACTGGTTTCAGAGCCCTTTCTTCTGGACTCTTATTTCAAACGATCGGTCATTCTTTTGGGTGAACACAGTGAAGAGGGAACTGTTGGTTTTATTTTAAACAAGCCGACAGATTTAAAACTTAACGATGCACTGGAAGACTTTCCGCCTTTCGATGCACCCTTGTATTTCGGTGGGCCCGTTCAGACTGATACCATACACTTTTTACACACGCTTGGGAATAAACTTGTTGGCAGCAAAGAAATCCTGAAAGGAATTTTCTGGGGTGGTGACCTGGAAATGCTAAAAGTCCTGATCGATACTAACCAGGTTTCGCCAAACGATATACGCTTCTTCGCAGGATACAGCGGCTGGGAACCACAGCAGCTCGATGACGAACTGAAAGGTCATACTTGGATCGTCTCCAATTGCAAAAAAGATTTTGCTTTTTCTGATCATCCGGAAGAGCTATGGGGACAGGTACTGAGGACCATGGGCAGCCAATACGCAATACTCGCAAACTTTCCTGAGGATCCGAGTTTGAATTGATTCGTTTATTAGTTAACTAGTTGATTAGTTGATTGGAGGTTTGACAACTTCCTGATCTGGTTGTAATTTAATTCACTATGTGCGTTGAATTCACGGGTAGTGACAGATGCAGGGAATTGGAAGGATCACAAGTATGGCGTAGGTGTTTTTTATTTTACTATTGAACATTTTGGATTGGATTACCTGGAAGAAAAATCAGGCGCAATGATTTTCGTTTTCAGCTACGGTGAAAATTATGCGTATGAGCAGATTTTTCTCATGAGAATTGCTGTTTTTTTTCCAGGTTATACATATTAGGATGTTAAAAATAGAATAAAAGCTTCCTTTCAGGTTAGCTTTATATTTTTAAAAAATGGTACTTTTATTCTTTGAAAAATCCGGAAAGGATTAAATCCCGTTGAATATTCTAAAGAGATAAAAATGAAAACTCTGAATTCTACGTATGCATTCATTTTAGTGATGCTGATGACTGTATCCGTAAAAAAAGTCCATGGCCAGGGAAATGATCCCTGTACAGCAACGCTTCTCACCGTTGGTCCAACCTGTGCGACGATCAGCGGATCAAACACCGGCGCGACAAATTCGGTAATACCTGATGCAACCTGTGATGGAGGAAACAGTAATGGTGATATTTGGTACACAGCCATTGTTGGTGCGAATGGAACATTGATCATTAAAACCACACCGGGAACCCTCACAGACATAGGCATGGCGATATATACAGGCAGTACGTGTTCAGCCCTTACGTTTAATTCTTGCACAGCCGGTGGCAGTCCAGGTTTCAATAACATGCCATTTAAAAGTCTTTCAGGACTCACTCCGGGAAGCGAAGTATGGATTCGCCTGTGGGATGTGGGTAACGATGAAACAGGAACATTCAACATTTGCGCCTATGTAAATTGCTCGGCCAGCGTGACGATAACAGGGCCGTCCACCGGGTGTTCGGCATCTTCCAATCAGTTGTGCGCGACGGCGGGTTTTTCTTCTTATTCATGGACAGGGGGATCTACATCATCATGCATCAATGTAAATTCCACAGCAATTTATACAGTTACGGTTACCGATGCAGATGGCTGCACAGCGACGGATACGCATTCGTTTACGGCACTCACCTCTCCTACAGTTACAATCACCGGTCCTTCTTCAGGCTGCACGGCCGACAGCCCTCAATTATGCACCCCGGCGGGATTTACGACCTATGCCTGGTCAAATGGGGGCGCAGTTCGATGCATCACTCCAACATCGTCGGCTACATATTCTGTAACGGTTACGGCAGCAAATGGCTGCACAGCCTCCGATACACATCCGATTACAATTTTCTCCTCACCTTCTGTTACGGTGACAGGCCCACCATCCAAATGCAGCGGCGGACCTGAGACTTTATGTGTGCCCGGCGGATACAGTTCCTATTTATGGTCAGGCAGCGAGACGACAAACTGTATTGTGCCCAATTCATCAGGGACGTATTCGGTCACGGTAACCGATGCAAACGGATGTACGGCTTCAGCTTCACAGCCATTGACGGTTCACCAGTCTCCTTCGATTACCGTCAGCGGCCCGGCTGCCGCCTGTCCCGGTACAAATCCTCAACTCTGCGTTGCAGGAGGTTTTAGCACTTATTCCTGGACGGGAGGCGGAACGAGCAATTGCATCAATCCATCGACAACCGGAACGTATGTTTGCACTGTCACTGACGGATTTGGTTGTACTGCATCCGATTCGTTATCCATTACTATTTATCCTGCAGCAAGTGTTTCCATCACCGGTCCCTCATCAGCTTGCGAAGGAACGCCAGTGCAGCTATGCACTCCCGCAACATTCACTACTTACAGCTGGTCAAATGGAGGTACGAGCGAATGCACAACTCCGGCATCAACGGGCAACTACACAGTTATTGTTACCGATGCAAATGGATGTACCGCCAGCAATAATTTAAATTTTACCCTGAACCCGAAACCTTCGTCGTCCATTACGGGACCTACCTCAACCTGCAACGGAGCCTCTGCCCAATTATGTGCACCTGCAGGCAGCACATTTTATCTCTGGTCGAACGGCAATACTAACAGTTGCATTACAGCGACGACGACCGGAAATTATTCTGTAGTGGTAACCGGTGCGAACGGATGCACGAGTTCTTCCACCTTATCCCTGACAGTTTTTCCTCCATATGCGATGACCATATCCGGTCCTACGACAGCATGCAGGAGCGCAAACCCACAACTTTGTGCAACCGCAGGAACGTTTACATACCTGTGGTCCAATGGTGAGACCACACAATGTATCTCACCAACCGTGTCGGGAACCTATACGGTGATTTCTACAAATCAAAACGGATGTACACGTACGGCTTCGAAAGGTCTTACCATCTATGCATCACTGAATGCAACCATTATCGGTCCTTCTTCTGCCTGCAATGGATCTGAAATTCCGTTGTGCGGTCCTAATGGCAGTAGTTCTTTCCTGTGGTCGACGGGTGATACTACAGAATGCATCGACGTCACCAATAACGGCGTTTACTCAGTTACGATTTCGGATGTTCATGGCTGCACGGCAAGCGCAAGTAAAGCGGTTACTTTCTCGTCCACGTTTTCAGTGGATGTTACCGGGCCGCCTTCGGGATGTAATGGCAGTAATTCCCAATTGTGTGTTCCTTCGGGATACAGGCACTACATCTGGAATACGGGCGATACAACTAAATGCATATTTGTAGATAGTGCGGGTAGTTATTCTGTTACTGTCGAAGACCAAGTGGGCTGCATTGCGACCGATACATTTAGTATTGTTTTTAATCAACCGCCATCAGTGACTATTTCAGGAACTACGATCATCTGTAACAACTCGCTAGCCAACTGGTGTGCAACACCCGGCTTTTCAGAATACTTATGGTCAAACGGCGGTACAGGAGAATGCATAAATATTTCCAGTGCGGGTAATTACAGTGTTGAAGCAATCGATTCAAACGGGTGTACAGCAACCGATTCTGCCCCCCTCATTGTGGTAGATATTTCACCGGCAATTATCTTGTCTGGAGGCTACCTGATCTGTGACACCGTTAATCCTCATTACAGGTATTCCTGGACAATCAACGGGCAGCCGACGGGATGTACGGGCGACAGCTGTGCTCCGACATTTTCGGGAATATATTCCGTGAATGTAACTGATACCATACTGGGCTGCAGTGAAGCGGCTTCCTTTAACTATGTGCTTCCCGGCATACAGAATAATATTACGGGCGATTACGATATTTCCATTTATCCAAATCCGTTTCACAACAGAGAATTTAAAATAAATATTAAGAACTGCGCATCAGAAAAAATAAACATTGATGTCTACAATGCCTATGGAAAAAATGTTTATAAGGGTATGTTCCCCATAACTTCTGACGATGAAACGAAGACCATTCAACTTTCTTCCGATGGCGCAGGCGTATACTACATTTATCTACAGACTAAGAATGGTGTTTTGGTTAAAAAGATCATAAAAGGATAAACTCAAAATATCACGGTAAAAGAAATCAGGAAAGTTATCGTAAAGATCAGGACAAGGGCAAGAAGAAAAATTGCATCTGCAATTCTTTCGTACTTGAAACTGAGTTTTTCATTTAAGCTGCGAATCGAAAGGAAAGAAAAAAAACTGCATGTCATCAGGAGTATGGATGCAACTCCGGTACATTCGTCGATGAGTGTGACTTCGCTGAACCGGGAAATTTTCAGGGATGTTAAAACTATGAGACAAAATCCCAGCAGATTCGATGAGGTATTTAAAATATGCGGCGACTTATTATCGGTCATGGTCATTCATTAGAATATCAAACGAAATTCTGCTGGAAAATTGTTAACAGGTATAATAATTTCATTCATTATCCGGGGAAGTTCATTTGCCTGATAAGATTCTTATACCGGGGATTATCTTTCATCACAAGAAATACGGGATCGACTTTAAAATATTCGATACTCCTGATGTGGTCCTTATAAGCAGTCTCGATCCAGTCCATGGCCCGTTCTGTCTCGTTCAGGTATGTATAAAGGATGGCTATATTCAATGATAGAACTGTAGATTCAGAATATTTCTTTTTTAATGTTTCAATATATTTGTTGGTCTCATTTCTCTTACCGGATTTCGCATCAACAATAGCTAATTCGAATTCCCTTTCATTTTCGTCTTTATTGGCCTCGGCCAGTTTGCGGGCAGCAGTTATATCATTGTTCTGAATAAGGGAAATAAAATACTGATATGCATATGTGGTATAATTAAGTTCTTCCAGGTTCTTATTTACCTTTTTCAATTCCTCATATTGCCCGGCATAGAAATAAGCCAGAGCCAGGTAACCAAGCGCAGTATTCTGAACGGGATCTTTTTCAACGGAGCGTCTGCAGAAATTAATGCTTTCATCGGCTTTGCCGATAACCGTATAAAACCGTCCTGCATTTCGCAATACATAAGTATCTTCAGGATCAAGTTTGAGTGCAAGGTCTATTTTTTCCTTCGCACCATAAAAATCGAATTCATTATCCATGATCTCGGCCACGTTTACTGCAGCTATACCCGACGTTGAATCCAGCTCGAACGCTTTGTATGCAGCCAGCTTTGCATTTTTAAACTCCTCCTGCATGGTATTGTTTGTATTTCTTAAATGACACATCGCCAGGTACGTCCATGCAAGTGAGAAAGTTGAATCCATCTGAATGGCCTCTTTGAATAAATTCATTGCTTTATCGGAATTCAGTGGATTATCATTCTTCTCATACAGGTAACGTCCCTGCAAAAAAATGTTGTATGCCTCCGGTTTGATTTTCGACAATTTTAAATTATCGTCATGCATGAAAGTCACGCGTAAGGCTTCCGTGACCGATGCGCTGATCTGGTCCTGCACCTCAAAGATGTCATCGAGGTTCATTTCATAGGTATCGCTCCAAAGATGCGAACCATCGTCAGCCTTGATCAACTGAGTAGTAATGCGCATTTTATTTTTAGAACTCCTCACACTCCCTTCCAGCAGATAATCGACTTTCAATTTTTCGCCGATCGTCCGTAAGTCTTCGTTTTTCCCTTTGAAGGCAAAAGAGGAAGTCCGGCCGATGACTTTCAGCTCCGGGAGCTTCGTGAATTTATTAATCAATTCCTCGCTGAGCCCGTCAGAAAAATATTCCTGTTGCGGATCACCGCTCATATTCACAAAAGGCAGCACGGCAATGGATTTGGTTCGCACTGTATCGACCGGTGAGATGAATATTTTATTAATTCCGTAGAATGCAAGCACTGCCAAAATCACTGCACCCAGAATATATACAGGGAAGAGCGCCTTTTTCCTTCTGAGTTTACCTGCGAGCTGGCTTCGCTTGGGAATCGGAAATCCTTCATTTGACAAAACGAAAACCTCAATCGAGTTCCTCACATTTTTGAATTCAAAGTTTCCAAGTGAAAGCGTCTTAAAGTCTGTCTTATTGGAGATTTCGTCGTTGATCTTTTTCGAAAAGAGAACCGAACCCGGCACACCAAGTGTCTGGATTCGTGATGCGATGTTTACCGCATCACCAAAAATATCGTTATTCTCGAAAATAATTTCTCCATAGTGAATGCCAATCCGTAGCTGAATCTCTTTGGTCTCGGAACATTTTTTTTGAATCCTCATCGCCGCATGCAGCGCATCAGAAACCGTAGGGAAACTAACCATGTTCCCATCACCCATTTCCTTTATCAATATACCACCATAATCTTCGATTATAGGTTTCTGAATCTGCCTGTTCAGCGAAAGCAGCCTGTATGCTTTCTGCTCATCTTCACCCATCAGCGATGTATAACCGACGATGTCAGTAAACATAACTGCAGCCAGTTGTCGTGTCTGAGACATAAAATAAAATTACAGTCGAAAGATAGCATTTTCATGTGATTGGAATTTAAATTCAGGAAAGTTCATTTCCCTTACAATAACAATCATGCATACATGAAAGTACCAAAACACCCATAGTGTGGTACTAATAAAAAAGATGAAGATCTAAATTCCTTCCACGGCCTTTACATTGTCCTCCGTATCCCGGTCGATCAGTTTATGCATCGGATCAATTCCCGCTTTGACGGGCTGTTTTCCCACGCTGATTACGAATTTCATCTTAGGCTGATCCACAAATTTTTTCGCAAGGTAAATGAGAGAGTCATTATCGTCGCTACCCTTTGTAAATACTCCAACGTCTATCCATTCATTGAGTGCCGCTTCCGTTTCAGTACCGATGCTGTCTGCATAAACTTTTTTACATTCCACTTCAAGCGAAACTTCATAATTGCCATCCCTGGTTTTTTTGGCGACTGCATGCCGGGCCGAATTATTAAACACCGTGATCCTGTCGAACAAATCCGAAACGACGTTTTGCAGCGAATCCGGAGTTGATTGCCTGATGTATTTCATGAAGTCGACCGTTGTCGGGTATGGAGATTCCTTAAATGCATAGTCAGTAACGAATCGTGACAAAGCCGCATTCAGTGAGTCTTCGCCGATATAATCCTTCAATGCATAAAATACGAGACTGCCTTTCTGATAATGTATATATTGCTGGTTTTCATTTAACGTGATCGGCAATTCACGTTTACGTTCAGCTGATCTTCCACTCAGGTAACGGTCAAGTTCATATTTTAAAAACTTTTCCATGTTATCTTTTCCATATTCATGTTCCATAACCATTAAAGCCGTGTATTGCGCCATGCTTTCAACCATCATGGTTCCACCCTGCACATTGCCGCCGCACACCTGGTGACCCCACCACTGGTGCGCGACTTCATGGGCAGTAACATAAAAGGCCATGTCGATGTCGCTTTCCCTGTCAACATCCATGATGAAGCCGATGCCTTCAGAAAACGGAATCGTATTTGGAAAAGACTGAGCGAACAATTCATAACGTGGAAATTCGATGATCCGAACCTGTTTATGCTGATACGGACTGAAATGTGTGCCGGCATAGTCGAGTGTCTTTTTAATAGCAGCAACCATCCGTTTCAGATCGTATTCATGGCCTTTATGATAATAGATTTCTATGTTTATCCCTTTATAAGCATCGCGCAAAACCTCGTATCTGGCACTTAGAAACGAAACGAAGTTCCAGATGGGAGCATCCATCTTATAATGAAAATACCGTCTGCCGTTCTGCGTCCATTCTCTCTGGAGATAGCCGGGAGAAATGGCAATCTGGTCAGGAGACGTACTTACGACAGCTTCATAGTTAACCCAATCCGCACACTGGCTCAGGTAAGTATTCTGCAATGCCATTGTATCGGAAATGGGGTTCATGCGATGAAGCTTCTTTGGTAAATTCATCTCCTTCCTTCTGTCGTCATCGGTCATTTCATTTCCTTCGTCGTAGCCGATCTGCGGCATTAGCCCGTTATTGATAAAGGTTCCATTGTATATTACAGATGTGCCTCCGCCGTCGTTCTCAAAACCTTTGGTGAGGTAACTGATATCAAACATGAGCGTAGTGCTGTCGCCCGGAAAAAGCGGCCGGCTGAGACGATAAATATAGAATCCTTGTTCCTTATCATCGAGAACTTTTTGAGAGCTGATGCCAAATTTTAATGATGTAACAGTTCCCTCGGGGGGAATGGTGATGATGACAGAATCTACCTGCTGAACGGATTTATTCCTGATCACATACCTCCCTTCGAGGCGGCAATTTCTTTCATAAGGGAATAAATCAACATTTACATTGATTGAAGTAATACGCGGCTGAACTTTCCGGTTATATTTCCTGTATTTCGTTTCGTATTCTGCTGCAATTCTTCTCTCGGCACGGGGTGACCGGTATGTGTTAACAATATTTGTGTTGTAAAATATGAATCCACCGCAAACGACGAATAGAAGCAGGCATACTAAAATGACAAGTCTGCCTTCGCCCGCCTTCCAGGATGATTTCATTTTTTTTAACCGGGACCTGAAACCTAATTCACTTCCCCGTTTAGCCATTAAGATAGCTACTGAAAGTAAAATAATTCCCAGCATCAGCCAATAGGTGTTGAACATCAGAATCGGGTAAACAAAGTGTCCGAAACCGTTCATGGCGGAATAACTGGTATTGGGTGTATTGCCATAATAAACCAGGTTATGGTTGACATCGTTTGCTGACAGGAAAATGTTGGCTATCCAAAAAATAATAACGAGCGTATGTCCAAGGAACTTGTTGTTTACCATTGTATGGATGAAGAATGTAAGAAAAGTAATAAGCATCAGGTAAGGAAAAATATTCAGAAGTAAAGATTTAAAATACACAGAAAGCTGAAAGTCGAAAAAGCCGTTCACCGATTGGATGATAAGGCCGCATAATATTAATATGCAAAGCAGGAATATTTCGACAAATATCATGGTGGTAAACTTCGACAAAAGGATCAGCCGGCTGCTGAGTGATGTAGCGTCGATAATAGGGGAAAGTTTTACATTTATTTCTTTCCAGATGAGTTCACCGGAATAAAATGCGATAATGATGATCAGGAAGAGAATAAAATTCGAAATCAGGATGTCGATGATCATGTAAGTGACCGGGTAGGTTTGCGTTCCATACATGCTGCCGATATCGCTGGCATTGGATACAAGCATCAACACTCCACAAAGAGTAATGGCGATAAAGGGGATGGCTTTGATCACACCCCTGAAATCGAATTTGACGAGAAACCACCATTGCCTGAGCCGTGTCCTGACGTCCGAAGAATAACTGACAACAGGAATAGCAGTTGAATGAACCTGAAGCGTTTCATCCTCAGACAACTTCATTCTCTTCTTCCGCTGTGGAAACGATTTTGAAAATTTAAATAATTTATAGAAGGCAAAACCGGCGATGAGAGCAACGGTAGACCATAAAATGCGGTTATAAAGCAGCAAGCCGGTAAGCGGAATCAACATCGTGTTTTTCTCAGCTACGGTCCAGTATCGCGTAATGTTTGTTGTGGCAGAAAAACCGAACGGATCGAGTATGGACAGAATCCGGTTATGTTCGATGTCTCTTTGATTGGAAATAATAATAAGATAAAGTGCAAAGATGATCACCCCCTGAACATAGATAGCCAGCTGATTCCGGAAATAACTTCCCATGGCAAAAAAAAGCAATCCGAAGATGAATAAGTCGGGCACAATATAAATCAGGAAAGAATTCAGATAAGCGACCGGCATTACGGGTCCGATGTGCTCCGTGTCTACTCCGGGAAAAATACTGCCAATGAAATTACCGAAGAGTATGCCGCTGAATACGAAGAGCGCAATTGCATAAGAGCCAAAGAATCTTCCTGACAGATACTCCCATTTTTTCACGGGAGTGGTAAACATAATTTCATGGAAGTTATGCTCGAAATCGCGGAATACGGGAACACCCATAATTGCAGAACAAATCATAGTTCCGAAAATCATCATGATAATGACGACGAGGTTGATTGTAAATGGAGAATTCTTATTTACAAGTCCGCCTTCTCCGCCGATACCCACGTACCTTGAATATACGGCCATGAAAGTCATGAAGAAGAAAATGAAAAAATAAATGTAGGTAGCCGGTCTTTTCAGCCTGTACTTCACTTCGAAAGAGAATATTTTGAAAAACATCTTTGTTTTTTTCAGTAGTGACAATGTTATGTTCAATTCATCATGCCGTGTATGACAGAAAAGTATACGTCCTCAAGTTGAGGTTCTGCTTTCCGGAAACCGCCATTCAGATCAGTTTCGCTCCACACATGCATTTCTATTTGCCCGGTATTGAATTTTGAAGATATCACATTAAGGCCGGCATGAGATTCTTTTGCTTCGGACTTGCTCATGAATTTCTGCCAGACTTTTCCTTTCACCATTTCGATGGCTTTCATCGGGTGGCCTTCGAACAGCACCTCACCCTTGTTTATGATTGCCATCTGGGAGCACAATTCCTTTACGTCTTCGACGATGTGCGTGGACAAGATCACGATTACCTTTTCGCTGATCTCGCTTAGCAGATTTAAAAACCTGTTCCTTTCTGTAGGGTCGAGGCCGGCGGTTGGTTCATCGACGATGATGATTTTTGGGTCGCCGATAAGCGCCTGGGCGATACCGAAACGCTGCTTCATGCCGCCAGAATAGCCACCGAGTTTTTTCTTTCGGGCTTCGTACAGGTTAGTCTGGTGAAGCAGGGCATTAACCAGTTCCGCCCTTTGCTTTTTATCGATTGCACCTTTCAATACGGCGAGGTGGTTCAGCAATTCTTCGGCGGATACGTTTGGATAAACACCAAACTCCTGAGGGAGATAACCCAGAATTTTCCTCACGTCATCTTTCCGCTGAAGAACATCGAGTTCGTCGAGAAATATGCTGCCGGAATCGGCATCCTGGAGTGTTGCAATGGTTCGCATGAGTGATGACTTTCCCGCGCCATTCGGGCCCAGTAAACCGAATAATCCATTATTGATTGTAAGGTTAACATTCTTTAGCGCCTGCACGCCGTTGGGATATGTCTTGCTGAGATTGGAAATTATTAGTTGCATATCTACGTATTAAGGATTCAAAATAAACCAATATATTGAAGCTACGACAGATTTAAAG
Source organism: uncultured Flavobacteriales bacterium (assembly GCA_964595205.1). Classification (GTDB taxonomy): domain Bacteria; phylum Bacteroidota; class Bacteroidia; order AKYH767-A; family 2013-40CM-41-45; genus JADKIH01. The sequence goes on from CAZQOQ010000002.1 coordinate 65,185, forward strand.
TGTTACATGAATGTTAAAATACGACTTTAAAAATAGCTTAGCCAGACCTTCTGCCGATGCAGCGATTTATAGTTATTGTACCATTTGCAAAGAGGATACAATGCGACGATGACAAGGATCCAGACCAGGTAAACGGTTCCAAGCCCATATCCCTCACCCGGCGCTAAAAAGTAAAATGGAAATTGTTTACCCAGGTTTTCATTATCCTGCAAGGTATGACCTCGGGCAAAAAAACAAATCGATGTGATGAAATGCACCAGGTAAAGGTGAACGATGTAATAAAAAAATGCCACTCTCCCAAAGATACGCATCACCTCAGTAAATGCATTTTGGAATCTTTCCAGAAATGACAGCAGAATGAATGCAGGTCCGATGGTCATGCATAAATACAAGAGTGATGGTGGATATTTATGAGTGTCAATGAATGATAAAAATGTATAAAGGGCATTTTTCTGAACGCTCCATTTAACGGGATCGCCATACACATTCAGATAACGCAGGACAATGAAAAATAAAATTATTCCGAAACCAGCCCACCTGAAGATTTTTCTTCTTTGAGCTGGAGAATATTTGCCGGTAAAAAAAATTCCGGCACAATAGCCAAGCATCATGAATCCAAGCCAGGGTAAAAAAGGATACACAATGATTACGGAATGGGTTTCGGCGTAAGAATATATGCTGAAGAACCCGTGATGCAATAAGTCCCACCAGAAATTTGTCCTGTAACCAGGGGAAGACTCGGGTATGTCGAGTAAATTATGTCCAAAGACGATGATCGTTCCAACCAAAAGAATAACATTGTACGGCAGCCAGATGAACACACCAAGGAGCAACATGCTGATGCCGATCGCCCAGATTACCTGAGCGAAAATAAAATTGTAATGCGGATTAAACGACCAGCCAAACGATACAATTGCAAATTCCACTACGATGAGCCACAATCCTCTCTTCACTAAAAAAGCGCTCAATGCAGATTTGGATTTCCGCAGGCTCTGCAGGTAGGCTGAAGTCCCCGACAAAAAAACAAAAACAGGTGCGCAAAAATGAGTGATCCACCGGGTAAAAAACAACAAGGGAGTTGTGGTGGAAAGATCCAGGGGATTATTGACGTTTGCAGTAACATGAAAATAATCACGTACATGGTCAAGAGCCATGATCACCATGACAATCCCTCTTAAAACATCGATAGAATCAATACGATTTTTGATTAATGTATCTGATTGAGCCATGTATGGGAAAATTAATAATCTCACCTCCCCTTTCGCCTTTCAGAGTGCTATTTAATCAATTATAACAAATACTTAAAATAAAATTGCCACGGTGCAGGAATGTTGTCATTGATGCATCCGTGGCAATATTGCGGATTTATTAATAATCAGGCTAGAGAAACCACCTTTACCATTGGCTTAAAAATGATCTTCGATTTTACCGAATTGCTGATTAAGCAGGCGGCTTCTGACTTTTGTAATATCCGCTCTGCCCTCTCCCTGTCGGTTTCCCGGGCAATAGTGATCGTAGTTTCGACGGTAATTTCACTGATCATGAATTTTCCTTCCACTGTTTCCAGTTTACCTGTCGCTTTCGAATCAAACCCCATAAACTCAAGCTTCGAATTTTCGGCAATGGCCAAAAAAGTTGTCATGATACAGCTATTCACCGCTGCCACCAGCAAATGTTCCGGCGACCAGATATCCTTCATCCCTTTTGGAAATTCCGGTGGTGTCGCCACTTCGATCCTGCCTGGCAATACGGATGAAGACATTGTACCTTTTCTCTCACCGTTCCAAACAACACTTACGTCATAATAATGCACATTTTCCATTTTTCTTTAATTATAAGTTACTGTTAATAATCCTTTCCAATTGTCCTGCATCCGTTACACCTGATTGACGCCAGACAATTTTACCATTCTTAAATAATATAAGGGTAGGCACACCCTGAATGTTATATGCCATCGCGGCATTCTGATTCTTGTCAACATCGATTTTGATGATAGACGCTTTATCTCCTATCCTGTGTTTCAATTCCTCCAGGACAGGTTTCATCATTTTACACGGACCACACCATTCAGCCGTGAAGTCGGCCAATACCGGTTTGTCTGAATGTATCATTTCACTGAATGTCCTGGTCTTTTCCATTGTTTGCAAATTTTCTTACTCCCATCTCTTCTAACTCATTTCCATGACTGTTGCGGTCTTTTTCCATTGAAACATTCTCTCCAGGATGTTCCCTGAAACAGTAACCTGAAGCACAACCGAAGCTGAAGAGTCCCATCGATGCAAAATATCCTCCGAAGATCACCGATATCCATTGCCTGTCGGCGATACCGCCCGCTATGATAATGCTTCCCATGATCACGAATAAAACTCTCTGTATGTTCCATCCGGTAAGGAGTCTTTGTTTCATTTCAGCCGATTTTATTTCTTAACGACATCCAGCCGCCACCGTTATAAACCTCGCTGAAACCATTTGATTTCAGCACATTCCTGGCCGATGCGCTTCGCATGCCGGAAGCACAGCAGGTGATGATTGGTTTCTCTCTATTCAATTTGGAAAGATGATTATTCAGATTCTGCAAGGGAATGTTGATGGAACCTTTAATATGTCCACCCTGAAATTCACCTTTAGTCCTTACATCAATAATTATGGCGCCGTTCAGGATTAATGACTTAAAATCAGTACCAGGAGACTTTTTAAAAATGCTCTTTATTAAATTTATCATTTTTGTTTTCTTGTATTTAAACTTATTAATTCAAAACAAATTTCATCATTCCGGATTAAAACTGAGAAGAACTGCTTCATGCTTCAACCTGATATTATTCATGAAAAAAAATATGTAATCATATTTTTTATCCCTGATTAAACCCTTCATCAACATCCAGCCAGCTTCCTCCGTTTTCACATTCGATTCCGTGATTTTGCAGAAATGCCGTTGCTCTGCTGCTGCGGTTTCCGCTTGCACAACATAAAATAATCGGCTGCGGGAGCATTTTGATTTCATCGAGGCGCTGTTGTATTTCCTGCAGAGGAATATTGATACTGCCTTCGACATGTTCACTATGAAATTCAGCCGGTGTCCTTACGTCTACGATAACTTTCCTTTTATTCATTGTATTACAGTTTTTATTTGGTTCTTTTTCTTTTCCGGTTTTCATTCATCCGCACCCTTATTTGCTTTCATCTTATTGCCGGAGAATGTATTCAGCAACAGACCTCCCATCAATGCACCGTAAATTGTACTGTTGAGCGGCTTTGAGGTAATTGCGCAAGTTCCGCTGCTGCAACCATAAAAATGATAGTACAGATAACCGGTTAATGCGCCCAGGATGATACCGGCAACAGTTAGTTTATTTTTTCTTATTAATTCCATTACAACAGGTTTTCCGTGAAGCCGCGGAGTTACTTTTTCTTTTCAGTCGAAATGCCGAACATGGAATAGAGCGGGCAGGTTCCGATCAGGCTGGTTAAAATGAAAATGCCTGCAAAAACCATGAGCACAATACCGAGTGTTCCGGGAATTACATTTGTAAAAAATAAAATAGCAATGATAAGCGCCGCAATTACTCTTAGAGTTTTGTCAGCCGCACCCATATTCTTTTTCATAATCTCGATTTTTAGAATTAATATTATACATGTGAAATAAACAGAGCGCAAAGTTATAAATGGATAACAGGGAATTCGGCTACTTTAGTTACAGAAGAGTAACTTTATTTCTGCCGAGTCTGACAAGGCCCTGTTCTTCGAGCTGACCCAGCAGACGTGAAACGACCGCACGGGCTGTACCCAGCTCATTAGCAAGTTGTTCGTGTGTAACGGTAAGCGTTTTATTGTTCGTATTCCGGCATTTGAGAGTTATTAAATTGAGCAGCCGTTCATCGACTTTTTTAAAGGCTACGGCATTCACTACTTCAAGCAATTCTTCAAAACGTTTGTGATACAATCGAAAAATATAATCGAGCCATTCGGGATTATACCTGATGAGAGTCTTAACCTGATCGACAGGAATAAACAATATTTCCGTTTCCTCATCGGCTATTGCTTTAACCTTGCTGGTTTCATTGTGAATGCCACCCAGGAAAGACATGATGCAACTTTCACCGCCGCGTATGTAATAGAGTAAAATTTCCTTACCGCTTTCATCCGTTCTCATGACCCTGATACTTCCTGATTTTACGATTGGGATTGCTTTAATATTTGAATCCTCGTTCAGAACAACATCGCCCTCTTCGAATTTTTTAGAAATGGCAATGGAAGCAAGTTTTTCGAGAAACTCCGGGGAAGAATATAATTCACCGGTATTTGATAAAAGTTCCATCATACGAATATATGATTTCTATGGCACAGCCAGAAATGGAGAAGTGAATTTAGTATATTGGCAAATTATTCAGTTGAGTATTTAAGATTGCCATTTTATGAAAAAGGCTTTACTTTTTTTAGTTGTTTCTTTCAGCTATGTCAGTTTTTTATTCGCTCAGACGTATAACTATACACATTATAACATTGAAAACGGACTGGCAAGCTCGAATGTTTACGTGGCTTTTCAGGATTCGAAAAATTTCATGTGGCTTGGCACGGATGGGGGCGTAAACAGGTTTGACGGAAGAACTTTTGATACATATACTACCCAGGATGGTTTGGCGGATAACGATGTACTCAGAATTTTTGAAGATTCAAAAGGCCGCATCTGGTTTCTTACCATTAGCGGGCATTTATCATACTTCGCCGAAGGAAAAATATTCAATGAAAAGTCGGATCCTTACCTGACAAAGGCCTTTACGGGTGCCGGGTTTTACAATGCGTTTGAAGACAGCAAAAAAAGAATCTGGTTTTGTTCATACAATGCGATTGTAAGTGTGCTTGATGGGAGTGATATCTTTCAGGTAAAGATAACAGATTCATATCCTGATTTCGGTGCCTGTGCTGATGAAGACAGCTCCGGTATTGTGAATATTTTTTCACATGATAAAAGGTACATTTTTGATGAGATCGAAAAAAAACTGATCAGGGCAGGAACGATTTCAAACGAGAAGTCTGCTTCGCATATGAGATCTTCTGATAATAACTACTACTTTTTTACCGATGACGGTATTTATAAAATAAAGAAAGGAATTGTCACCAAATGTCAGAGCATTTCTTACCCGGAAAATTTCAATTTATCTTCTGTGAATGGTGATTCGCTCGATAATTTATATATAGCAGGGCGTAACGGAGCTGTATTGATCGAAAATACAGAAGGAGGAAAGAAGCGGGAATATAAATACCTTCAGAACGAATGGATCAATTCCATGAATTACGATAATGAAAAAAACCTCTGGTTCATGACCCGAAGAAACGGAATATTCATTTTACCAAGACAGTATAAGAAAAACAAACTTTTCGACTCTACATCTCTGATCAGTGAAAACATATATTCACTGGCTAAGGATAAATATAACAGAATCTGGATCGGAAGCTCCCGTGGGCAACTGTCATACCTGGAGAAAGAAAAAATCCATTTAATTGATTTACCCGGAAAGAAATTCTTCACAGGTATTTTTCTTGCTCTTGAAAGTGACAGGCATGGGGATATCTGGGGTTGTTCGGATGCATTTACATATAAAGTGGATGTTTCAAAAAATAAAGACAGATCAAATTTTAAAATCAGGATAGTTGAACCGGGCGACAGATCCTTAAATATCAGTTTCAATCAGAAGAATGAACCAGTTATTGCAGGCGCCCTCTATACTGCAGTGGTTACTGAAAAAAACGACCGGCTTTACTGGAAAGCAGTCGAGGATGAAAGTTTTTACAAAAGAACCTTTTGTGCCTTTTACGACAAAAACGACCGTTTATATATTTCAAACATTGATGGATTACAGGTGAGATCCGGCAAAGAGTTACAAAATTTGAGCAGGAGAGATTCATTGCTTCATTGCAAAATTATTAACATGCAGCAAACACCGGATTCAACATTGTTGCTGGCCACCGACGGACATGGATTAATTTTTTATAAAAATGGCCAAATTGTTAAACATCTGACACGCAAAAATGGAATACCTTCTGATCTTTGCAGAAAAGTAAAAGTTTTTAATGATAAAATTTTCCTGTGTACCAAAAAAGGATTAACAGAATTTAAATATGTTAACGACAGCGTTTATGATTTCGAAAACTACAATAAGTCAAACGGCTTACCCACTGATGATGTTCGAGATGTGGTTGTAACAAATGACTACATATACGTTGGTACTTCGAAAGGACTTTCCGTTTTAAATACCATCAAGAAAAAATTTCAGGTTAGTCCTCCGCCGGTTTATATCCGGTCCGTGGTAAGCAATAACAAAATTCTTGACTGGCATAAGCCGTTTGATCTTAAATATGATAACAACTCTCTTACTGTAAATTTCACAGCAATTACTTTCAGTAATCCTGAAGATGTTATCTATGAATACAGTCTTGGTGCAGACACCGGTAACTGGAAAACAGCATCATTCAATTCACTTAATTTCCCGAACATCTCAATAGGTAAATATAATTTTTCAATCCGGGCAAGAAAAAAACTTAGTGATTGGTCTCAGCCACAATCATTTTCATTTACCATTATCCCGCCTTTTTACAAGACCTGGTGGTTTGAATCGTTGGTAATACTCTCTATTTTTGGCGGGTTATCGCTGGTAGCCATTTATATGTATCGCAGGAGAATGCGCATCAAGTTCCTGATACTTGAAAAGAAGAATGCATTGAATATGGAGAGAAACCGCATTTCAGCTGACATGCACGACGACCTGGGAAGCGACCTCTCAAAAATTGCAGTCATCGCCGAGTTGATCAAAATCAGGGACAAGAGTGAGACGGAGTTTCAAAGTGATCTGCAAAAAATTTCCGAATTCGTTACAGGGGCCAGGAGGAAGATGGATGACATTATCTGGGCTTTAAATCCTTCCAACGATTCAGTTGGAAATATGATCGGATACATCAACCAGTATTGCCTCAATTTTTTTGAAGGCACCAATATGAAAGTTGATATCAATTTTAATCCGACAAAAGAAGACATCCGTCTAAATGCACGTCAGAGAAGAAACCTGTTCCTTATCATTAAAGAGATTGCAAATAATGCATTAAAACATTCTTCGGCTACCGTCTTTCATCTGCATTTTGAAACGAATGAAAAAGAATTAGCGATTGAAGTGGGAGATAACGGAGTCGGAATGAATTCAGAACAAAGAAAATATTATTCGAGCGGGCTGAACAATATTCTCCAGCGGGTGAATGAATTAAATGGGACGATCACGCTTGTTACTAACCAGGGTTCGGGACTAAAATATGACATAAGAATTCCACTTCGCTCAACTATTTAAGAAATCATATTTTCATCCTAATACTTATTTAATTTTATAAACTATCTTTCAAGATGAAATCGAAGAAAACAGTTTTTATAATAGAAGACGATTCCGAAATCAGAAACGGTTATTGTTTCCTGATTGACTTTTCGCAGGAGTATACATGCAAAGGTTTCAATTCGGCCGAAGATGCATTGAAGGAAATTGAATTTAATAAGCCGGATCTTGTATTGATGGATGTAAATCTGCCTGGCATGTCAGGAATAGAATGTACACAGATTATTAAAAAAACATACCCTGAAGTTCTGATAATGATGTTTACCGTTTATGAGAACAATGAAAATATTTTTAAGGCATTGGAGGCAGGCGCCAGCGGATATATACTGAAACAATCGACTCCAGAGGAATTACTTGAAGCCATAAGGCAGCTTAGCGAAGGTGGCGCCCCCATGTCGTCGAGTATTGCAAGAAAGGTTGTATCCAGTTTCAGAAAAATCTCCGATGATGAGGATAATGATTTCAATCTTTCAGATCGTGAAAAAGAGGTGCTCGACCTGTTGGCGGGAGGATTCCGGTATAAAGACATTGCTGATAAACTTCATATAAGCATTTCCACCGTCCGTTCGCATATTTTCAGCATGTACGAAAAACTGCATGTGCATAATCGAACAGAAGCATTAAACAAATACAAGCTTAAAAAATAGGTTACGGAGATCGTTTAAGAGACTTTTTAATGTACGGGTCATGTCTGATTTTTGAATACTAAAATCATATTTTCATCCTATTGACCAGTCCGTGAAATATCCCCAGATTTGTTTTAATCGTAGTTCCCAATACAAGTATTTTCAACCACAGATTGAAAACTATCCATTAAAGCCTTTTAAAGGGGGCGAAATTGATTAGACAATGAGTCAATTAGCACCATAAGTCAGAAATAGATCTTTTCTAAAATGACGGTATAGCCTTTTCTCATACTTTTGTATGATTAAAGGCTATACATTTTTTATACCCCTTTTGGATTAGTTAATTCGTTGATTCGTTAATTCGTTAATTCGTTAATTCGTTAATTCGTTGATTAGTTGATTAGTTGATTAGTTGATTAGTTGATTAGTTGATTAGCTACTTAAAATCGATATTAGAAGAAAGCATCTAAATATTAAACGAAGCAAAAAATTAACGAATCAACGAATTTACGAATTAACGAATTAAAAAGTGGAGCTGGCGGGATTTGAACCCGCGTCCAGACAAGCAATCAATAAGTTTTCTACATGCTTAGTGTTATTTAATTTTCGACCCGGATGCTGCTAAACACTCGCTACAAACAGGCTTATTTCCGTGTGTCTTAGTCGAAGTTCCGGAAAATAACTACGAAGCACTCACCATACGATACCTCGGTTGAGCAGACGGGTGAGCAGGTCCGCTCGAGGTAGCTAGCGGGTTAATCTACTGATTAAGCGGCTAACGCGTATGAATTGTTGCCATTTAAGGCTTTGAAAGCCGTGTTTTACGAGCCTGACTCCCGACGCTCGACATGCTTGCTTACCAATTTCACCTGCTGTCAATTCCTGTCAGCCCCTAAATTGATACCGCAAAGATAAGAAATCGTTTGGCTTTTAACTTTGAAGTTGTTGTTTTTATGTTTTTATGTTTTTATGTTTTTATGTTTTTGTGTTTTTATGTTTATATGTTTTTATGTTTTTGTGTTTTATTGTTTTACACTTAATTTTTTTGTCACTTCAACATAAAAATATAAAAACACATCTAATTTCAATCAGCTAATATTAGCTTTTTGTATACTCTCCTTTCATTATTTAAAATCTCTAATGTATACGTTCCTTTTGCAATTCCACTTAAGTCGAGAATCATTTCATGTGCATCCTGCCTGATAATTTCATTCATTAAAATTTTTAATTCACGACCGTTCATGTCGAGGAGCTTTACTGAAACTTTTCCTCCACCATTTATTTTAAGCGTAGCAGATTTTGTTGCCGGGTTTGGATATAAAACAAAATCACTCTCCCTGTAATTCGAAACTATCCCGGTCGGATCCTGAAGTATCGTATCACTGATACATGAAATGCATCCATTTGCATCAGATACGCATATTTCAACTGGTCCCGCCGGTATATTAATAAGTGAGTCATTGATAATTGTCCCAACAGTACTAGTGTAAAGATAAGGTGGACTCCCTCCTGTCACCGAAAAATCTATTATGCCATCGATACAAACAACACATGTTGTATGTCTTACCGAGTCAATGGTTATCCTCACAGTATCCGGAATAATAAATGTTAACGTATCAATCCCACAACCGGCAGAATCATTGATTACAACATAATAATTATCAATGGGCAATGAAAAGACTGTGTCTGCCTGAATAAATCCGGTATCCGAACGTATGAGCGTTCCTGAGGAATTGTACCAGTAATAATCATTCGGAAGGGTACCAAAAGAAGGAATACTTACAATGTTAGAATCAGGATCACAAAGTTCCGGTATGTTTACGTCGATTAACGGATCGCATGGAAGTGGCATGGTGACTACAAACAAACCGGAAGTACCGCCATAACCATTCTCGATTACATAGATTTTATTTCCGTTTATATCCGCATCCACCGGATGCTCAAAATCTGAAATTATTCTCGTCGCATTCAGACGGAAATTTCCTGCAAGTGAATCGAATGAAAGATCCAGATGAACGAGATCTTCGCTTGGATCCACAAACGGGCCAATAGAAGTATCAGGAGGTGTGGAGCAGCCGCAGCTGTCGTATCCCTGCGTCCAGCTAAGCATAAAGCCATCTCCATTATAAGTAGAAGACATCATATGAGCATTATCGAATACCAAACCCAATGGTGAACGGTGAGCAGTGAATGTTCCCATCGAAACAGATGAATCACTTGCATCAAGAACTGCCCCTGATGTGTCACGATATTTATCACAATCGGGACCGTAATTTTGTATTGGCTCATCAAAGGTCACTCCCGGAGGTGCCTGTGGAAATGCAGGGTCGTTGCTAAAGAAACCCAGTCTCCATGAGCGACTGAAGTGATTGATCAACTTATCCGTTGCCGGGTCGAATGGTACAAATTGCTGCGGATTATCTGTATCTCCCATCTTCCACGGAAAACCATAATGATGATCACGGCGCAACCAGTTCATTTCTTCGTTATGATCCCGGTCGCCCGAATTCTCGACTCCGAAAAAATTTCCATTGGAATCAAAAGCCATGTCGAAGTGATTCCGCACTCCCCTGCAATAAACATAGCCACTGGCTGCCAGTGCAGCTGAATCATTGAGTAGTGTGATTACGGTTGAATCATTAGTAGGCAATGCATAAATATTGGTGGTAAGGGGAACATTTCGTAGTCCGGGATAAATACCATATCGCGTCTGAACTTCACCATGATCACCACGCGCACCGCTGCATATATAAATTGAGTCTCCCGCAGGACTCAAAGCAAGTCCGCTGAAAAGGTGATCGAAATAATCGGCCGTCTGATAATATTGAGTGATCATCAGCGTGTCCCATAACCTGCTTCCATCTGGCTGGAGTTTACCTCTAGCGATTATTCCTGCAGTCAATGCACTATCTGAATGATTGTTTCCTGAGACGTATAATGTGCTGTCGAAAAAAGCAAAATTCTGAACATACTCTACGGTATGGTTAGCTGTTGTAAAAATAAGTGAATCGTATGCGACGCCTGTATCCGGCTGAATTACTTCGTAAATGTTTCCGCCTGTTTGAACATAAAATATATGTTGAGAAACAGGATCGAGTGCAACTCTTATCACCCCGTTCTTAACTGTCATGATCCTGTTTATCCTGATCGAGGAATCAAGTACCTGAGGAGTACTCTGAGCATTAATATTAATTGATAAGAACAGGAAAAGAACCCCAGTTAATAAAAATGTTTTCATATTTATGATGATTAAATAATTTATAACTTCCAGAGGTATTTACGTGTAAAGAAACCTAAAAAATGTCGGATTCAAACTTCAATTGAAATTTTATTTTTTAACCATCCAATAATTTCAACGATACCGATTATTTAAATAAACCCTAATCTATTTACCGAATTGCCTAAGGTGATGATCCATGTGTTTGAACAGGAGTATATCCCATTCCTGTGAAGTCATTTTTCCAAAAAAAGGATGAGGCTCTTTTGTGATTCCGGAAGGGCCTGCCTTTATTATCCGATGCAAAAAGTCTATCAGGTTTTGTTTTTCTTTCCCGAATTCGGGATGGGTAGTAACTTTAAAGGCCGGAGCCGTTGGAAGGTTTTTACCAAAAGGTTCCGGGCCGACCAGTTTCCTTTTGGCCATGCTGCCAAACAATACACCGACAATTCCTCTTTTCAATTGCAATTCCTTCAAAGCAACTTTAAAAGGAGCTTGCGCATGCAAAACCATCTGAGCCGCAGTCATCTTTCCCCAAACGGGTTTGTCATCTGGCGTAAGAGTTTGGACCCGATTTATTAATTCCTGGTTGTCGTCGGGATTGAAAATGCTTTTCATATGATCAATATTTTTTTAAAGTTAAGAAAGATTTTGGAATAACGATTTATTATGATCGAAACAATAAACTTTCAAAGGTTCAGAAATTCTGCAAATAATATCCTGAATAAATAGTTTGTCAATTGGATTCAATGTTATGAAATTTGAAAAAAAATAAAACCCGAATAGTTTTCAGATTTTCAAAAGTAAGTTGTCCTGTAGGGACAAAATGTTGGTAGAAAATACATTAAAATCTATTAAGAGTCCCGTAGGAACGACATATTAAATCATCTCAACTATGGCAAATACATATACCCAAATACACCTACAACTTATTTTTGCAGTTCAATTTCGGGCCGCATTAATTGAAGAAAGTTGGAAAGATGAGTTATATAAATATTTAACCGGAATTATCCCACAACAAAAACATAAATTGATAATAGTAAATGGAATGCCAGATCATTTGCATTTACTCATAGGATTTCGTCCGCATCAATCCTTATCTGAATTAATGCAAGATATTAAAGGAGATTCATCAAAATGGATAAATAAAAATAAGTTCACCAGATCCAGATTTTCCTGGCAGGAAGGTTATGGTGCGTTTTCTTACAGTCACTCGCATTTATCAAATGCGATTAATAATATAAAGAATCAAGAAAATCATCATAAAAAAATATCGTTCCTTGATGAGTACAAATCAATATTAAAAGCATTTGAGGTGGATTTTAACGAACATTATATACTAAAAAATCCTGTTTAGAATATTTCGTCCCTCACGGGACGAGGTGATGCTTAGGGATTTATTCAACCAATATTGTGCTCCTAACGGAGCAAGCCAAACTAGAAAATGATTTCCGTATATCGTTTTAATTACTTTATTGAAATCAATTTAGGATATTCTTTTAATTTATTTACGATTTCAGATAACTCTTAAACTCCAAAAAATCGTTCGGTAAAAATTTAGCCTGTTTGGTTTTTAACCGAAGCTTTTCCAATGCATCAGGAAGCGGTAAGGAGATTTGCAACACCCTTTCAACTGTATCAATAAATTTCGCCGGATGAGCGGTTTCGAGAATAATACCTGTACTATGTTTATTTGTTTCGGAATAATGGTCCCAGCCGGCGATTCCAACTGCACCATGTGGATCTGCTATGTAATTATAAGTCTCGTAAACCTTTTTCATTTCTGATTCCGTTTCAGAATCCGAGATAACATAAGCAGAAATATTTTTCTTCATTTCCTCCAACGAATTTCCAAAGAGATCTAACATCCTTCCGAAATTACTGGGGTTGCCAACATCCATTGCATTTGAAATGGTGGCAATCGATGAGCGCGGACTAAATCCTTTTCCTTCAAGATAAAGCGGCACGGTATCGTTTACATTCGTTGCTGCAATAAAATGAGAAACCGGAAGGCCAATCTCCTTTGCAAACAATCCCGCAGTCAGGTTGCCGAAATTTCCGCTCGGTACTGTAAATACTACATCTGAATTGCTTTCCGGCAGCTGTGCAAATGCAGCAAAATAATATACCATCTGGGGAATCAGTCGCGCTATGTTTATGCTATTGGCAGATGACAACCTGTAGATCTTCGACAATTCATCATCCAGGAATGCCGTCTTTACCAGCCGCTGACAATCGTCGAATGTTCCTTTAATTTCAATCGCCTGGATATTCTTCCCATACGTCGTTAGCTGCTTTTCCTGTAATTCACTCACACCACCTGAGGGATACAGAATAAAAACTTCTATCCCATCCACATCGAAAAACCCATCAGCGACGGCGCTTCCCGTATCTCCCGAGGTCGCAACCAGAATGGTTAACTTTTTATTTTCGTTCTTATTCAAAACGGACATAACTCGCGCCATGAATCTTGCACCGAAGTCTTTGAATGCGAGTGTCGGGCCGTGAAATAATTCAGCCACAAATGTCTTATCCCTGAGTTTCACGAGAGGAACCGGAAAATTAAATGCCTCGTCGCAAATCATTCTTAAAGATTCCTCAGCTATTTCATCACCAACAAATGATTTGCTTATCTCAAAACCAATTTCAGGTATTTCGAGCTTTTTAAGATCCGTCAAAAATTTAACCCCGGGCGGAATAAATTTTTCCGGCATAAATAAACCATTGTCGTCCGGCAATCCTTTCAGAACGGCATCACGAAATGAAAAATATTTATTTTTATTTTTTGTAGAATAGTATTTCATGAGAGAACCTTATGTGATCCTTGACTGGAAAACCAGGAATAACGATTGGGATTTTAACTGATTACTTTCAACTCTTTCCGATAACCCGAACGCCTTTTTTGTTGACGAGTGAAATATAGGCCGTGCTTTTAATCTTTGCTTTTGAGAATGCATTTCTCATTGCTTTGGCAATTTCTGCAGCTTTGCTTTTCCCTTCAGCGAGCGCAAAGACTGATGGCCCGGAGCCACTGATATTACAAGCAAGTGCGCCTTTGATAATGGCCGAAGCCTTAACATCATTAAAACATGGAATGAGCGAAGCCCTGTGCGGCTCTGCAATCCTGTCAGAAACCGCCCGCCCGATCAGGCTGTAATTGTTGGTATAAAGTCCGGCGACAAGCGCAGCCGTATTAGACCACTGAGCGATGCCATCCGTGAGTGAAATCGATTTAGGCAAAACAGCGCGGGAACTTTTGGTGAGTAGAATTACATCGGGGTGAACAACGACTACGACAAGTTTCTCCGGCACGGCAAGAGAAATTACCTCGAACGGATTATACGAACGTATGAGCACAATTCCTCCGAGCATGGAAGGCGCAGCATTATCGGCATGAGCCGTTCCACTTGCCATGCGTTCTCCTTCCATTGCAAAACGGATGAGTTCCTGACGGCTGAAGGGCTGACCGAGTAATTCATTTGCGGCGAAGGCGCCTGCAACAGAACTCGCCGCACTCGAGCCCAGTCCGCTTCCAAGCGGCATCTTCTTGGAAAGATAAACATCAAAACCCTGGTTTATCTCCATCGTGTCGAGTAAGGCCTGTATGGCTACTCCCGCCGTGTTTCGCTTCGGATCGGCAGAAAGTTTTTTCTGATCCCCCGTGATTTTGCGTATGCGTATTTTCTTTTCATCGTTGAATTCGAGGGTGAGTTCGTCTCCCGGACTGTCAATCGCCAGTCCCATGGAATCAAAACCACAACCGATATTCGCAACGGTAGCAGGAGCAAAAACAGTAATCCTTTTCTTCATTGAATGTTTACCGGGCAAAAATTATCAATTGTGAAATGTATGAAAAAAAAATTCAATTATCCTATTCAAAATATTTCGCAATACTGATGATCTCTGCAAAGACCCCGGCGGCAGTTACTTCTGCCCCGGCTCCCGGCCCTTTCACTACCAGCGGACGGTCTGAGTATCTTTCAGTCATGAATGAGATGATATTATCGCTACCCGATAAATTATAAAACGGATGAGTAAAGCCTACTTCTTCCAGGCTGATCGAAGCCTTTCCCTTTTCGAGTTTGGCAATGAATCTAAGCACCTTTCCTTTTTCCGATGCTTTCCTTCGTATTTTTTCAAATACCTGGTCATTTTTTTTGAGCGCCGCAAAAAACTGGTCTACCGTATTCGCCCTGGTACAATCGGCCGGAAGGATATTCTGAATTTTTATATCGCTCAGCTCCATATTAATTCCGGTCTCACGTGCCAGGATCAGAAGTTTTCTTGCCACGTCCTTTCCGCTAAGGTCAATTCTCGGATCCGGTTCCGTATATCCCCGCTTGCGGGCCTCAGCAACGATATCGCTGAAGGATGTCTTCTCCATGAAATTATTGAAGATAAATGACAGCGTTCCGCTTAGCACGGCTTCAATTCGGATGATCCTGTCGCCGCTGGACAACAGATCGTTCAGCGTATTGATGACCGGCAAACCCGCACCCACATTCGTCTCGTACATAAACTGCACGTTTCCCTTCTTAGCCTTTTCACGAAGGCCGCTGTATTGTTTATAGGAACCGCTGTTCGCCACCTTATTGGGAGTAACCACCGAAATGCTGTTTTCCAGAATCCCGGAATATGCGTTTGCGATATGCTCGTCTGAAGTACAATCGACGAAGATGCTCTGTGTAAGGTTCATGTCCTTCATCCTCTGAACGAACTTTTCGATGACCATCTTCTCCGTCGATGCAGCGAGCAGTTCAGGATATTTTTGCAATGAAAGTCCGTCGGCGTCGAAAATCATCTTCCTGGAATTTGCGATTCCTGCTATTACGATTTCGAGCGACCTGGCCTTTTTCAGATGATCCCTGTGTTTTGCAATCTGCCTGATAAGTGTACTTCCGATCAGTCCGACACCAACGAGGAATACCGACAACGTTTTTACATCCGACAGGAAGAATGCCTGGTGAAGCGAGTTGAGGGCCTTATCAAGATCATGGTTGTGAATAACAGTAGAAATATTCAATTCCGATGAACCCTGTGCAGTCGCGACTACGCTTATACCATTCTTTCCCAAAGCCTGAAAAAGTCGACCGGATACTCCCGGTGTATTTCTCATGTTTTCGCCTATGACGGCGATGATGGAGAGATTATTTTCCACTCGGACTTTCTCTATAAGTTTGGCACGCATCTCGAGACGGAATGCATCTTCAATGGCCCGCTGGGCGATAATGGCATCATCCGGCTTAACTGCAAAACTGATCGTATGTTCAGAAGATCCCTGAGTGATAAGAATCACGTTAACCTTTGCCTGGGAGAGTGAATTAAAGAGGCGCGCCGAAATTCCTGCAACGCCAACCATGCCGCTCCCCTGTAGCGTCAGCAGCGAGATCTTATCGATCGATGAAATTCCTTTGATGAGATAAGCCTGGCCGGTTGGCTCTGTGGATATATAAGTTCCTGCGTGTTCGGGTCTGAAAGTGTTCTTGATCAGCAGAGGAATTTTCCTGTCAAGCGCCGGTTGTATCGTTGGGGGATGAATTACCTTTGCTCCGAAATGCGACATTTCCATGGCTTCCTCATATGTCATGGAGGCAATGGAGAAAGCCTTCTTCACCTTTCGCGGATCGGCTGTAAGTACTCCGTCAACGTCTGTCCAGATCTGGATCTCTGAAGCATTAAGTGCCGCTCCGAATATTGCCGCCGTATAATCCGACCCGCCCCTGCCAAGGGTTGTCATCTCGCCCTTTTCCGTGGAAGCGACAAAACCGGTGATCACGGTTATGTCGCGCGACTTCCTGAACTGATGAAGGATATTCCGGTTGGTAATCTTAAAATCGACTCTCGCCGAACCAAAATTCTCGTCGGTTGAAATAACCGTTCTGGCATCAAGAAAATCGGCGGATATTTTTTTCGATTGAAAATAATGAGTGATGATTTTTGCGGAAAGAATTTCACCGTGACCGCTTAAGAAATCAAGCGTCCGAAACGATAATTCCCTCACGAGATAAACTCCATGCAGGATATCATGCAAAGCCGCAAATGTCTCTTCCAGAAAATGATGAAGTTTCTTATCACCCTGGAGATTTAATTCCTTTACCGTCTTCTGATGACGCTCCCGTATTTCCCTGAATACATGGATGTATTCGTTGTCCTGGCTTGCAGCAAGCCGGCTCATCCTGATCAGTTCATCCGTCACTCCCCCGAATGCAGAAACAACGACACCGATTTTACGATGCTTCTTTTTCAGATTCACGACAATGTCTGCTACTCCCCTGATCCGCTGTGCATTTAATACCGATGTTCCCCCGAATTTGATAACGATCATAACTTTGAAAATAAGACTTAAATACGCCTCAAGATGAGAAAATGTTCAAACATTAGCAATGTAGCAACCAATTCGACATCAGGTTCTTACCGAATTCTGTAAGAATTGACTCCGGATGGAATTGCACGCCTCTCATGAGTTGATTTTCATGGGTAAAAGACATAATATCGCCATTCCGGTCAACCGCCGTAATGTTAAAAACTGAAGGCAGATTTTCCTTTGCTACACCCCATGAATGGTATCTCCCGGCATTAAACGGCGAATGAAATCCCGAAAATAATTTTTCATTTTTATTGATGATGCTAATCGGTTCTGCTACTCCGTGAAAAACTTTCTGAAGATTGTAGAGTTTACCTCCGCAGACTTCGGCCATGGCCTGCATACCGAGACATACACCAAGCATGGGTTTAGACGATTGATACTCCCGGATTATTTCATTCGTATTTCCTGCTTCCCCTGGAAGTCCCGGCCCCGGCGATATCAATATGCGGTCATATTTTTTTGCATCATTTACATTTATCTCGTCATTACGAATCACGTCTACTTCAACGCCATCGAACTGATCGATGAGATGAAATAGATTGTAGGTGAAGGAATCGTAATTATCGAGGAGTAATATTTTCATTAAAGTAAAAAACGTGATTTTAATTCAATATAGCCTAATTTTTTTAACCTTTGTAACAAACAAAAAATATGAAAAAAATAATCTTCACCGATAAAGGTCCTTCACCTATTGGCCCATACAGCCAGGCAGTCGTTTTTGGAAATACAATATATGTTTCCGGGCAGGTAGCAATAAATCCTGCTAATTCTCAACTTGTTTTAACTGATATTTCCAGTGAGACCAAGCAGGTAATGGAAAACATCGGTGCTATTTTAAAAGAAGCAGGTTACGACTATAAAGATATTATCAAGACGACAATCTTTCTTCGTGATATGAAAAACTTTAAAGCTGTAAATGAGATTTATGGAATTTATTTTACAAATAATTTTCCGGCAAGAGAAACTGTTGCCGTTTTAGGATTGCCGTTGGATGTGAATGTGGAGATTTCGGTGGTAGCTTCTAAATAATTCGTGAATTAGTTAATTAGTTGATTCGTTAATAATACTATTAAGAAAAAGATTTTCAAATTTCAAGTAGCCCAATTAACGAATCAACGAATCAACTAATTAACTAATTAACTAATTAACTAATTCACGAATTCACGAATTATCACAAAACCCGAACAGATTCCTCAAATTCCTGTCCCAGCCAGGCTCTGAAAAAATCCCGGTTTTCTTTAGATATATTTTTTCGTTTGGCGATCGAGAATTTCGGGAAAAATTCTTCAGAGGAAGGTTCCATGGCCAGATCCTTTAATGACTTCATTGGCGTGAGAACTGTGAACGCAATCCTTTCTCCTGCATATAAAGCCAGAAGCGACTGTAGGTTCCCTTCAACTTTCGTTTCGTTCACCGCAACGATTTCGTCATCCTTACCGAGACCTGCTGAAAATGCGGGTGAATTCAAGGCAATATTACCAACCACGGTTGTACTGCCATTCAATACCGTTTTGAATCCAAAATTCCGTTCTGATAATTCCTGAGAAGGCGTCTTTATCAGTTCACAGCCGGCATAAAAAAGTAAATCCGAAATCAGGTTTTCATCGTCTTCAATTCCATAGATATGATCGAGAAAAAAATCAGACATTGGCTGGCGCGAAATATTTTCCACGATAGTGATATAATCATGTTCGGTATAACCAATATTCTTCTTTCCGAAATCATTGTACAGGATTTTCATTACGTTGTCCAGCGAAGCTGTGGATCCTGTATTTTTCCGAATCATCAGATCCGACATCATCGCCGTCAGGCATCCTTCGTCATAAATAGATGTCTTCCGGCCGGGAATGCCGGGATTGTATCCATCGATCCAGGTATCAAAAGAGGAATCAGCGACTGACAAATTAAACCTGCCCGGGTTGTCAAAGTGCTTCTGAATTCTGGCACTGATCTCCTTGAAGAATTGTTTCACACTATACACGCCGCAGCGAACCAGGAATAAATCACCATAATATGTTGTAACGCCTTCGTAAACGAAGCCGAGCCGTGAATAATTTTCTTTTTTATAATTATAAGGAAGCATATCGGCCGGACGGATGGTCTTTACATTCCAGGAATGAAACAATTCATGGGAAGCCACACCAACAAAATCAGCATAGAGTGAATCATCCATTAAATTCTGACCCGGTCCTAATGCAAGTACGGTTGAACTCAGATGTTCAACACCATGATAAAAATTATAAGGCAGCACCTGAACGAGGAAATTATATTCCAGGCACGTGAAATCTCCCATCATATTAAGCTGCAATTCGGTAAACGCACGGAAGTCTTTTAAAATCCTGTCCCACTCCGGTTTGCAGTTTCCCTGTATCCAGATATTGAATTCCACGTCGTTGATAAAATACTTCTTCATCTGCAAGGAAGCACTGGCAATGAAAGGGCTGTCGAACAGTTCATGATAATCAGAAGCAACCAGGATGTTATGCTCTGTTTTTTTCAACGATCCGGCAATCTTATAGTTTTTCGGTATATCCAATTCGATCGTGCACGACTCGTGTAAACGGTCAGCCACATAAAGGAAACAATGAACAGGGTTAATGTAAATCTGATCTTCATCGATCCAACATCCTCCGGCATCGGGCTGGGCACAATAATATTCGTAACGAATAATTATGCGGGTGGAATGATCGCATGAAACCTGCCATGAATCTTTCGAAATTTTCTTGAACGCGAGCGATTCATTCTTATCGCTGAAAGCCTGCCATCGCCTGATGTTCTTTGAAAAATTTCCCAGTTCATATCTGCCCGGTCTCCATGAGGGCAACTCCAGAACAATTTCATCGGAATCTACATTGTCGATTATCATTTCAACATTCAGAAAATGTGAAATGCGGTGCGGAGCAGAAAGTTTATAAGTGATTGCCATGCTACAAAAATAATATTAAGTGTACAAAGATTTTACAGGAAAATGAAGGACTTTCAACTATTTATCAATTCGGTTTCGATCATAGTCAGGTGAATTTAATACTTTATGCTAATTGTTTTACCTTCGCGCAAAATTCACACGATTATGAATTATGATTTGATAGTATTAGGAAGTGGTCCTGGTGGATACGTAGCTGCAATCAGAGCCGCTCAACTTGGTATGAAGACTGCCATCGTAGAGAGATCCGAACTGGGTGGCATATGCCTGAACTGGGGTTGCATACCCACCAAAGCCTTATTGAAGAGTGCGCAGGTTTTTGAATACCTGATGCATGCTCAGGATTATGGCGTTAAGGCCACAGGCGTGGAAGCTGATTTCCCTGCTATGATCAAGCGTAGCCGTGGCGTAGCCGATGCCATGAGCAAAGGAGTTCAGTTTCTCATGAAGAAAAATAAAATCGATGTTGTTGCAGGGACCGGAAAACTTAAAGCCGGAGGAATCCTTGAGGTTAAAGACAACGATGGAAAAACACAGACGCTGCAATCAAAAAATATTATCATCGCTACCGGTGCCCGGTCACGGGAATTGCCCGGATTCAAACAGGACGGAAAAAAAATCATCGGTTACCGCGAAGCGATGACGCTCAGTAAACAACCCAAATCCCTGGTCGTTATTGGCTCTGGTGCGATCGGGGTCGAGTTTGCCTATTTCTATCATTCACTCGGCACTAAAGTAACCATCGTTGAATTCATGCCGGAAGTGGTACCACTCGAGGACGAAGACGTATCCAAACAGCTTGCACGCTCATTTAAAAAATTAGGCATTACGATTATGACCGAATCCACCGTTGAGTCGGTGGATACATCCGGGGCAGGCTGTAAGGTGAATGTCAAGACAAAAAAAGGAAATGAAATAATCGAATGTGATATCGTTCTTTCTGCCGTTGGCATCACCGCGAATATCGAAGATATCGGTCTTGCCGATGTTGGCATCATCACCGACAAAGGCAAGATCACGGTGAACGAATGGTACCAGACAAACATTCCCGGATATTTTGCCATCGGCGATGTATTAAACACGCCTGCTCTTGCACACGTTGCTTCTCATGAAGCCATAACCTGTGTTGAAAAAATTGCCGGCATGCATGTGGAGCCGCTCGACTATAAAAATGTTCCCGGTTGCACCTATTGCCAGCCGGAGATCGCCTCTGTCGGTTATACGGAAAAAGCGGCACGCGCTGCTGGTTTTGAAATCAAGGTTGGAAAATTTCCGTTCTCGGCTTCAGGAAAGGCTAAAGCAGCAGGACATGCAGATGGTTTTGTTAAAGTGATCTTCGATGCCAAATACGGCGAGTGGCTTGGCGCACATATGATCGGCGCCAATGTAACGGAACTAATAGCAGAAGTGGTGGCTGCGCGAAAACTGGAAACTACCGGACATGAAATAATTAAGTCAATTCATCCTCATCCGACGATGAGTGAAGCGATCATGGAAGCGGTTGCAGAGGCCTATGGAGAGTGCGTTCATCTCTGAAAAAAAACCTTCTACTCAACGACTACTTTTCGTTTCATGGAGAATTCGCTGTTGACGGTCTCGAGGATATATACACCTTCTGAGATTCCGGAGAGTGAAATTTCTTTCGTATAAGAAACACCGGTCGATTTAATGTTTTCGTGCAATACAAGTTTACCGTCGGCCGAGAATAAATTCAGTGATAACGTTTTGAAAGTATTTGCCGGAATTGTAATCGTTAATTGATCATGTGCGGGATTCGGAAAGACTTTGATGAGGTCGCTCGTATTTTTATCCGCCACAGCGGTAATTAATCTTACAAAGACTTCATCGCCGGCCTGGCAACCATTGCTGTCAACCACCGTAACGCTGTATAATCCTTCTGAATTTACATCTATTTCATCGGTCGTTTGCCCTGTAGACCAATGATAAGAAGAAAATTCGTCACCCGCGTCGAGTGTAATCTGTTGACCGCTCAGAATATCGATGGTGTCTGCGCCGAGATCGACAACAGGGATTCCATAAATGAATGCATTAACCGCAACCGGCGGGCCGGTACAAGCAGAATGTGCGACGATATAATAAGTGGTTGTTGATAATAGTAATGGCGTTGTGAAGGACGAACCTGTGCCGACAATATTCCCGCCGATATCATCATACCAGACGAGGGTATCAGTTGGAACAGGATCGAGGGCGGATAAATTTACGACTCCCGGTCCGCAACTCGATCCTTCTGAAACAGAAGCAACCTGCGATCCGCCGATGATTGCATTAACGGGGATTCTTACGCTGCGACAGGAATTACCGGTCTCAACATAGAAAGCTGTGGTGGCATTTAATACAGGTGTGGTGTAATCCGAACCCGTACCCAGTAAATTGCCTCCGGTTAAGGAATCGTACCAGAATATATCTTCAGGAGATGATGCATGAAGGACAACGATGCCTGCACCACATCGTGTGCTGTCGGCTGTTGCAGGCGCAGCTGGGGGAACGATTAAGTCGACATGGACAGGCACACGAGAACTGTTACAGCCGATTCCCGCCTCGGTATAAAAAGTAGTTGAAGAAGTCAGGTATGGCGTGGTGAACAACAATCCAGTATCCAGGCGGGTGCCGCCGGAAGAGACATCGAACCAGTTCACCTGCTCGGGTGAAGAAGCCCTGATGACAGCAATTCCATCGCCGCAATGCGTTGTGTCGAATACCTGAGGAGGATTCGGAACGCTCGAGATCAGCGCTCTGATCCTTTCGCGAGTGCTTCTGCAACTGGCACCGGTTTCCACATAGTAATTTTCAGAATTCGACAAAGAAGGTGTGGTATACGTGGAACCGGTTGCGAATGCACTTCCCCCCGATTGATGATCGAACCAGTAGATCTGTTGCGGTGCCGAGGCGGTTAACGTAACCTGGCCAGGGCCGCATCTCGAAACATCATTCACGACAGGCGGAGCAGGAATTGAATCGATCACCGCCTGTACAGAAACTCTGGTGCTGACGCATGAACCGCTATGTGATTCCAGGTAATATGTTGTGGTGCCGCTCAAAATCGGAGTCGTGAACGATGTGCCGGAATCTAAAGCAATGCCACCGCTGGGATTCTCATACCAGAAAATTTCATTAGAGGAAGTTGCAGTAAGGGTTAAGGATCCCATACCGCATCTTGAATTGTTAGCCGGCGATGGAGCCGCTGGAACAGCTACAACGACAGCCTGTACACCTGCACGAACACTCGTGCATCCGGAAATTTTTGTCTGAGCATAGTATGTAGTTGTAGCGGAAATAACTGGTGTGGTAAAGCTGGTTCCTGAACCGACAGGACTTCCACCGCTTGAAGCGGTATACCAGGTAATTGTTCCGGGCGATGCAGTTGTTAATACAAGTGATCCCGATCCACAGGTTGTATCACCGGTTAAGACGGGAGCGGAAGGAACAGGAATTATCGCTGCCTCAACAGAAATCCGGCTGCTTCTGCATGTATTTCCTGTTTCGACATAATAAGTAGTTGTAGAAGATAATGACGGAGTAACATACGTCGATCCCGTTCCTACAGGCGCCCCTCCGGAAGATACGGTATACCAGTAAATCTGTTCCGGGGAATTAGCACTGAGTGTAACAGTTCCTGTTCCGCAATTCGATCCGTCACTCGCGACCGGTGGAGAAGGAATCGCATTAACGACAGCCTGAACGGGTGTTCTCGGACTTGTACAGCCGTTATATCCTTCGGCATAATAAGTCGTGGTGCTGCTGATCGATGGTGTTGTGAATGACGTGCCTGTTGCAAGAGCGGTGCCGCCTGACGATGAACTGAACCAGGAAATGGTACCTGTTGATGTCGCGGAAATAGTTACAGTGCCAGGTCCGCAGCGAGAACCATTTGTAGCGACCGGAGCACTGAGAGACTGTGCGATGATAGCCTGGACAGAGATGCGGTTACTCCTGCAGTTGTTTCCTGTTTCGAGATAATAAGTTGTAGTTGCCGTTAATGAAGGAGTAACGAAAGATGCCCCGGTGAATATTGGTGACCCGCCAGAAGATGAAGTATACCAGTATACCTGTTCGGGTGAAGATGCATTGAGGGTCACGCTACCATTTCCGCATCGGGTGACGCTCGAACAAACAGGAGCCGAAGGAACGCTGTTTATCGTGGCAACAGCTGCCGTGCGACTGCTATGGCAGAGAGTACCAGCCTCGGCATAATATATCGTTGTCGTGCTGATCGAAGGAGTATTGAAAGTGCTTCCGGTTCCAAGTAATGTTCCACCTGTAGAAGCGCTGTACCAGTAAATAGTTTCAGACGATGTACCTGACAATGCAACACTGCCTGTTCCACACCGTGAATTACTCGTAGTTGACGGAGCAGGCGGCGGTGATCCTACGAATGCCTGTACGGGAACACGGGCACTTGAACACTGGTATCCTGCTTCTGCATAATAGGTTGTTGTCACGCTGATTGGCGGCGTGTCAAAAACAGAACCCAGGTAAACGAGATTTCCTCCGGATGGCGCATCGTACCAGTTGACCTGCTCGGATGCTGTTGCGCTAATTGTTGCCGAACCGGGGGCACATAACGTATCGTTGACACCAACAGGACTTGCCGGAACCGGAATTACAATGGCGATGCCGCGCACACGCACACTCGGGCAACCGCTGTTGGCTTCAGCATAAAATGTATCTGTCCTGGTCAGAAATGGAGTTGTAAAGGATAGACCAGTACCAATCGACGAACCGCCGTTTGGCGAATTGTACCATTTTACCGGATTAGGTGAACTTGCGTTTAATACCATAGTACCATCTCCGCAACGCGATGTATCGGTTACGGTTGGAACGGGTGTAGTGTTAACAGTAACCATGACTTCGATCCTCGGACTCGGACATACGCTTCCGGCCTCCACAAAGAAAGAAGTATCATTATTTAAAATGTTAGTGGTATAGTTCGAGCCTGTTTCCAGTAATCCTCCGCCGGATGCTGCATTATACCAACGAATAGTAGCGGTATCGGTGGCGTGCAAAGAAACAGTTCCTGGACCGCAGCGGGTCACATCGCTGGAAACAGGAGAAGCGGCAATTTCATTGACTGTTGCAGTAGTAGCAACTGAAGGACTGGTACATGTTCGACCTGTTCGTGCATAATACGTTGTAGTCTGGGTAAGAGCGGGCGTAACAAGTGTATCACCTATGCTGATTAAATTTCCTCCTGTAGGTGCATCATACCAGAAAACAGAATCGGTTGACGAAGCGAGAAGCAACAGATTTCCCGGTCCGCAACGACTGGCAGATGTCGTAACAGGCGATGGCTGCTGGGTAACGACTGTGATGACCGTAGCCGGTGTTACGATGGAACATCCCTGGTATGTAACACCAACCGAATAAGAACCGGACGATGTGGCGGTATAAGTTGAATCGGTGGCTCCGGAGATGTCTATGCCGTTTCTCTTCCACTGATAAGAATATCCCGGTACATAAGTGGCATGCAGGTAAGCGCTTCCTCCAACACAGAATGTTGTCGTACCATCAATGGTAACAGGAATTGACAACAGTGGACTATAAGCTTTGCCGGGAGATCCTCCGATACAACCGGTGAACCAGCTCGTACCATTATTCGGATCTGCGGTGTTGGCAGATAATTCACAGGTATATCCTCCACCATCTGCCTGAACGGGCCAGGGAGACAAATCCTGATAGTAGAAAGAAAGATACAGGGTATTCAGGTAATTAAACAAACGAATCTGATCGCCGCTATTGCTGAAATTAAAACCTATCGGGCCGATGCGGTTATTTACATTCGGATATTGTGACTTGAATTTGACACTGTCTTCAATAAGCACCAGGTAACCATTAGCGGGAATCACAGTTCCGGTAGGGAAAACAAACATATGATCATCCTTCGAATCGCTCAGTTTCCAGCCGGAGATATTAATGCTGGTCGATCCGTAGTTGTGTAATTCAATCCAGTCGCCTGCGTTATAAGCAGAGTCGGAATTGTAATTCAATTCACTCACACATATTTTCGGTGTAACTGCTGAACCTGTAAAGTATGCCGTGATCTGATCGTTAGCAGTGAAATTATATGTAACAGACTGGTTAAAATTATTGGAACTGATGGTAACATTTGACCGGAAATGATCGAACGTGTATCCAGGGTTTGGAATAGCGGTTATGGTCACAGGATTTCCGTTGAAGTAGGTACCAGACCACGGATATGTAGTCGGTGTGATCGTACTGATTTCGATTCTTCCTGATCCGGCTGGCGAGGTGGCAAGTGTAAGCACTACCTGATCTGTCATTCCGAATTCGGACTCAATCTGATCCCTCACCTTTGCAGGGCGGGCATTCGCAAAATTAGTTACTGCAGCGATGTTGTTAGCCCAGGTTGTGGCATTACTCCCCCACTTTGCAAAATGCTGGGTCATGTCGAATGACATGGTGTCCCTGTACGACTTCATCACGTTGTTGATGTTTGAAGGGAGGTAAATCGTATTAATTAAATCAGCGTAACGATTGATAAAATATCTCTTATAGGTCGGATTGTTCAGAATTGCATCAAACATTTCAGAGCTGTAACTGAAAGCTGCAGGATTTCTGGCGACGGCTATTTTATTTTCATTGACGGTCGAACTGCCATTGTATCCCAATCCCATATCAAGATCATACAGCATGTATTTCCATTTAGAACCAGGTGCATTGGGTCTCCACCATTTGATATTATTCGTCCAGTCGCCGATCCAGTCACCATTGTTATAATATGTTTCGGCTATAAAATAATCGGTGTAATTCTTCAGATCCAGCCTGGCATTTATGTTATCATAATAAGTCTGAGTAGATGGGTTCTGAACGGTTGCATAATTATACAAATCCCAAAAGGTACCATCGCTGCCATATTTTACTTCGATGTTTGCACCCGATTCGACCAGGTAATCAATTTCATTTTTATCCAGGCCGAAATTATTTTTCATCCAGTGCTGATCATGATTTTCATAGATGCAGTACACTCCCCAATATGCTCCGTTTAAAAATGCAATTGCAGGCTCAGCTGCGAGATATCCTGAAAAAGTACTCTTCTGAATCCTCTGCATCAATGCATCTCTGAAATGAACCACGTTCCAGTCAGTTCCGGAATTACGCAGAATGAAATTGTTGATGTCATCAACAAATGGTTTGTCATTGTACAATGGATAATTGATGGAACCGGTACCGAATTTATCGCTGAGTTTTACTTCAAAACTTTTCTGTGGCTTGGCTCTCGAGTAATTTCCATAAATTTCAATTTCTGCATCGAAACGAACGACAAGGTTTTTATACTTATCAAAAAATTCAATCGATGCGGGCTTAGCCCAATCCATCCAGAAGTTTGCTCCAAAATATGGGGAGGTGGCACCGGCATTAGGACCCAAGGTATAGATACCCGTATTCTCATCCCAAAGATTGAGAGAGTCGGTCGTAATTGAAAACGATGGCAGATGAGTGTCCTCGTTAATCAGGTAAGTATTTGTGACCACCTCACTCGGAAGATATCCGCTGGCAAAAACCTTTGCACGGACGCTCGTTGAAGATGAAATTGTGAAGGCAGACGTATAAAGCCGGCTGGAGGTCGATGGTTCGTCACCATTGAGTGTATACCTGATCGAACCTCCCGGGGTGGTATTTGTCAACGTGAGTGTCTTGCTTGAATTATAATAACCGCCCTGGACAGAAAATACCGGAGGATTGGCATAGCCGCTGTAACACGTAGATGAGTTATTGGTAGCATCCGGCGTAGGCACGGAAACAAAACACCAGTTGTTTGACCCGTCAGGCTTTCTGCAATACGAATTATCGGAAGACATTGCAGGATATGTTTTCTGATCGATGATCGTTCCGGATGGGTTTACGAGAAAAACAGTTTCACCATTCCTGGACAATTTAAACTTTGCATTGAAATAATCCTTTGGCGGAACGAGGAACCAGGAAGGAATTGCTGAAAATGTCAATCCGGTAGACTTCATTCCGAAAAACAGATATGGCAGGGAAGTAATGTCGTTGCTGTTTAAAGGAGTATTGTGCGTCTCGATGGCCAACACATTATTTGTCGGCCTGAGTAGCGACTTAAACAAAGAGGGAGAAATGTAAAACGAATCCGGAGCGAGTCCCTGGTACATGGCTGCTTCATGAGAACTCCTGGCCATTTCATTCCAGGCCGGACGTTGTCCTTCGATTCCGATATTCGACCGCGCAATTTCAACCCCGTTTAAGTATGCAACGAAGCCATCGTCATAATCCATCATCAGGATGGCTTTAAGTACCTGGGATGTATCCGGAATATTAAACGTCTTCCTCATCATTACAGAAATGCACTGGGAAACTGTTGTGCCGTCATCACTGTCGCCGAAACCGACTCCACCACTTCCTGACGACCAGACATTCTGATTAAAGCTCGGGTTCCTCCAGTTAGTATCTATCGATGCACTGCCAACTTCATATCTCCATGTTGATGTAGCATTCACGGCCATTTCCCAATGATCGGCAATCACTTCACTCGTCGAATCAGAAGCAAACACTAAAATCTTTTTACCTGATTGAAGGCTGTATGATGGAAATTTAAAACGGAATAACTTAGATGTGTCGTCGGTCAAACCATAACCGGCTAAATTCAAGGTTGAACCACTTGAATTATGCAGTTCAATCCAGTCATCATATTGTGCATTCGAATTTTGTATAATTGAGATGTTTGCCGGACATATCTCATTTATAACCACCTGAGAATAAGTGGAAATCACAAAAAAGAAAGACATTATAAATCCTAATAAAATGGATTTTTTCGAAAAATCAGTCATTGATTGGGAAGTAATATTCGAGGCGTTTTTTAAAATTGTGCTCAGGGTGTGAAATTAACTAAAGATTAGCCTTTTATTCAATCAAATTGATGAATGTTGATAATATTATGGCGAATACCTTATTTGAACTTATTAGTGCTGCGGCAGGCTCTAAATCTTTAAAAAAAGGGAAATACTAAATTACTGTTAGTCAGAAATTTACAATATTCATCTATTCAATACCGGACTTCAATATCCTTTAAAAAAACCCGCATAAAGAAGGATAGAAAAAGTCCGATTCAGATGAAATAAAAATGAAGAATTTGCCCTTCCATTAAATAAGTCTTATATATACAAGCAGCAGAATCAAAGCGCTTTCAGATTATTTAATGCCCAGGCTATCCAGCTCTCTGACCTCCACGGTAGGAGGCATAATATTATTCCGTATTTTATATTTGACTAATTCTGCTACGCGTTTTGCTTTTTCTTCAGTGTCGAATCCATTATTTCCCGGCAGCGCAGGCACATTCGGCTGATGAACATACACTTTACCATCCATTAAAATATCATAACCAAAACCACTCATATCATTATTCTTAAATACCCTCGATTCAATGTTAACGTTTTTTATCTGCGCATTTCTTGCGTGGAGTCCTGCGGAATCAACAGAAGGAACTCCTTTATTCGAATTGATAAAATCGGTTTCGATTGAATTTCCTGCAGTCCCCTGCTCCAACATTACCGAAGACGATGCTGCTGATGAATCTTTTGCATTGGAATTTTTTAACGCTTCATGTTTATCCTTTGAATCACCACCGCAAGCAATGAATAAAATGACACATAAAAACGTTAAGAAACTTTTTTGATATGAACTGTGGCAACTATTCATTACTTTTTCCTCCTGCTTTTTTACAATTATTGAGGCATCTCAAGCGTGTATTTCCTTCCTGCATTCTCTTTCTTCAGCCAGTCCATGAGTGGCATGAAATAATCAAGCATTGAGCGCGCACTGAGATCTTCGCCGGTTTTATCCTTCAGTAATTTTCTCCAGTCCTCGCTGCTGCCCGGCTTCATTAATTCGCTGATGAATTTCCCAACTTCCTTGTTGCCAAAATAATTTGTTGCATGAGGATCCTGCTTAAGAATGTTTTTGGAAATGTAATCGTGTACCTGGAAAAGCAGAATATACGATAATGCATAGTCGTAATATTGTGCGGGATCATCATTGATATGAGTCTTGGTCGCCGCATCACAAAATTCTTCTCCTCTTTCGGATGGCGGAACGATGCCCTGGTATTTTTTTACAAGCTCCCACCAGCGCTTGTTCCATTCATCCACAGAAAGGTTTCCGGCATACAGGTCACGCTCAAAAACGCTCATGGTTCCTGTACTCCAGGGTATAAATACGATGTAATTCAGCGCATCTTTCAAAAGCTGTTTCGTATCATCTGTTTTTGTTTCGGCATTTACTAAGCCGAGTCCCGCTGCAAACGGTTTTTGCATGGCAGCGAGTCCCATCATGCTTCCCAATGCCTCGTGGTATGCCCGGTTTGCACCTTCACGAAGCAGGATGGGAATCTCCGGCGTGCTGTAACTCAGGTAATAATAGATGTGACCATATTCGTGATGAACGGTTTCATACCATTGCGAGTTAGGAACGATGCTCATCAGCGAGCGGACATCATGATCAAGATTCATGTGCCAGGCAGATGCATGTGTGTTCTTCTTGTAGCCTGCATCCCTGGGAACCGGATAAAGGCTCGATTTTTCCCAGAACGAATTCGGTAAAGAAGGAAAGCCGAGAGACACATAAAATTTCTCGCCCTGCTTCGCAACCCATTCCGCATCTTTGGTCTTAAGGGAACTATCCAGGTTCAAACCCTCCACCGTAACCATTTCACTCCAGTCCTGGCCCCACCGGTTGCTCAGCCAGTGAGCCGGAATAAAATCAGGAACATCACTGACATGATATTTTTTTGCAAGCTCGTATCTCATAAATGTATGCAACTCCCTGTACAATGGAAAAAGTTCCTGGTTGAACTTCTTCAGGAGTTCCATCATCTCATCGGTGTTCATTCCGTAATCGGAAACCTGGTATGAAAAATAGTCGGAATAGCCGAGCGACTTAACCACTTCATTCCGGAGTTTTCGCAATTCGATGAGTCCGCCTTTTAGCTCCCTGCCAGCTTCTTTACTCGACTCCCAGGCTCGTAATCTGAGTGAAATATCAGTTGCCGAAGAGAGAATAGAATCGATATCGTTTGGTGTAACCTCTTTACCATCGAGCATAAATTTGAATCCATAGAGTTTTTCTGTTTGAGCCGTGCCAGCCTTGATCAGAATTTTCACGACACTGTCAGCCTTCTCCGGATTTCCCGCCGCCAGGTATAATATCTTTTTAAGTTGTTTGACCTGGATTGGCGAGAGCTCCTTTTCCAGCGTTAAAAACGAAGTTGCTTTTTCAATGTTCTCATTGCTTCCGGTAAATTTTGCAAGAGCCTCGTCAGCAAGTCCGGACTGATATGCATTCATCGTATCGCCTTCAACGATGTGAGTATTCACCTGCCATTGCCCGTTGCTGCTTGCCGTGTATAATTCCTGGTACTTCCGGTTATACATGTCGAGATATTCCTGCACTTCCTTCACGGTTGGCTTCTGATTCGTACAAGAAAATGCGGTAATCAGTACCAGTAATAAATTAACGGCTGTTTTGTAATTCAAATTCATACAATTTAATTTTAAGGAAACAAGTATAGCTATAATTAAATTATGCATAAAGGTCATTAACATTTATCACTGGCATCAGTATTTTTATTTTCTTTGCCAAAAGTTTTGGGGGATTAGCTCAGTTGGCTAGAGCGCTTGCATGGCATGCAAGAGGCCACCGGTTCGAATCCGGTATTCTCCACGCTATCAAGGTTTGGAGTTTGGCGTTAACATGAAAATTAAAACGAACAAACGCCAAACGCCAAGCCATTTTTTAAGTTGGCCTGATAAATGGTTGTGATTTTCTCAAATTACCTCCTTACTTTTACCCGTCATACAAACTCAATTGGGTGCAGTCAAAAAAAATAATTATCATTTTATTTTTATTCAGCGGCATCTTTTTTGGCTGCAGACCCACGCGTCACATTCCGGATGGCGAGTATCTTCTTGTTAAAAATGAAATAAAGGTTAAAGAAGACTATCTCGAAAAGGAAAACATCGAAAAATATATCAAACAGAAGCCGAACAGGAAAGTTTTAGGCATCTTCCGTTTTCATCTCGGCGTATATAACCTCAGCCATAAAGATTCATCGTGGCTGAAAAATATCGGCGAAGCACCCGTACTTCTCGATTCGGAAATGGTCAGTCGTTCGAAGGAACAAATCAAACTTTACCTTTTCAAGAATGGATTTTTCAATTCGCAGGTTTCGGACAGCATCCGCTTTAAGAAAAAGAAAGCTACCGTCGAATATCATATCAATTACAACCGACCTTATACCATCAGAAATATCAATTATGCCACGCAGGATACAGGAATCTCCAAACTGATTATTTATTTTCAGCAATCATCACTATTAATCAAAGGCGACAGGTATAACGAAGAGACTTTCGAAAAAGAAAGAGAAAGAATTACAGCCGACCTTAAAGACAGGGGATACTATTTCTTTAACAGGAACTATATCACTTTCCAGATCGACTCTTCTCTGAAGTCGAACCAGGTGGATGTGAATCTATATATCAACCGCATCAATGAAAATATCGGTTCAGGCGAATCAAATATTAATCAGATTACCGACCACCAGACATATCACTTAAGAAATATCTATATCCAGACCGATTACAATCCGAAGGATCCAGCTAATTCGCTTCCGCGCGATACGGTTTTGTTCAACGGGTATTATATTCTCTCCCGGGGACCGGAGCGTGTGATCCGTGACAATGTGCTTACCCGAAATATGTTCATAAAGAAAGGCGACATTTATCTTCAGCGCGATCTTGATTTCACTTATAAGCGCCTGCAGGAGCTGAATATTTTTAAATTCATCAACCTTTATTTCGAAGAGGTACCCCGGAATTCAGAACAGAACGAATACCTGCTTGATCTGCAGGTCCAGCTGACGCCAATGGATAAACAGGACTTCACCGTTGAATCCGAAGTCACCAATACAGGAAGCAATATCGGTCTTGCCGGAAGTTTTGGTTACAGGAATAAAAACACTTTTCGCGGAGCAGAAGTACTTGAGTTAAAATTAAGAGGAGGTCTTGAATCAATTCCAAACACCAAGACAGATGTTGAGACCAAACCCTTCTGGGTGTTCAATACATTTGAGATTGGTCCGGAGGCAACGATGAGTTTCAAAAAATTTCTGATTCCCGGATTCATTGAAAGAAAAACATCACGATATTCAAATCCAAGAACGGTAATTTCCCTGGGATATAATCACCAAAACAGTCCGGACTATATCCGTTCCGTCACCAATTTCAATTTTGGCTATAACTGGTCGCCTACTTCCAAACAACGACTCGGTTTTTATCCGGTAAACATTAACAGTGTAGTAGTCGATCTGGATCCGGATTTTGAGAAGGAGCTTGCAGACCTGAACGATCCCCAGCTGATCTATGCTTACGAGACCCACATCATATCCTCCCTGCGTTTAACCTGGTCAACCACGAGTCTTTCTGCTGATCCAAAGAAAGATTATGTCAACTTCGTTACCACATTTGAATTTGCTGTGCCGGTTTTCAGAGACCCGTCCCAGTTTGTGAGGGT
Source organism: uncultured Flavobacteriales bacterium (assembly GCA_964595205.1). GTDB lineage: Bacteria > Bacteroidota > Bacteroidia > AKYH767-A > 2013-40CM-41-45 > JADKIH01. Next base: position 99,251 of record CAZQOQ010000002.1, read on the forward strand.
CGACTATGACTTTTCTTACTACCACAGGATCAATCAATATACAAACCTGGTGAGCCGGCTTACGATGGGAATCGGGATTCCTTATGGCAGTTCGTTGTCGCTTCCATTTGAAAAGAGTTTTTTCGCCGGTGGCGCCAACAGCATGAGAGCCTGGTATGCAAGAACACTCGGGCCGGGTTCATATAAAAGCACACTGGATATCGAACAAAGCGGCGACATAAAAATAGAAGCAAACATGGAATACCGTTCAGAGTTTTTTCAGTTCAGCAACGGGATGAAGCTTGAGGGTGCCGCATTTGTAGATGCTGGAAATATCTGGACACGAAACGAAGATATAAGCAGGCCTGGCGGAAAACTCGAGGCCGGACATGTACTTGATGAAATGGGAATCGGCGCGGGACTTGGGATGAGATTTAATTTTTCGTTTTTCGTATTTCGTTTTGATGCTGCTGTTAAACTCCGTGATCCTGCGCTTGATGAAGGTAACCGCTGGGTGTATCCTGAACAGAAATTTGTTATCGGAGACATTACTCCAAACATTGCGATCGGATATCCGTTCTGATAACAATGACCGTTTTTTTTACTTCTCTTCACTAATTACTTTTTTTTTAGCTTTGCCAAACACAAAACAGCAAACATGATCAATCCAAAAATTGTTGAATTACTTGGTGCAGGTGCAGAGGCATTATTGAAACATCAGTGTAAGACTATCAGCAGGGATTCATTACATCTTCCCGGTGGCGATTTCGTTGACCGTATTTTTTCAATCTCAAATAGGACGAATCCGGTTTTAAAAAATCTTCAGCAACTTTATAATCATGGAAGGCTTTCGGGTACCGGATATGTTTCAATTCTTCCGGTCGACCAGGGCATTGAACATTCTGCCGGTGCCTCTTTTGCAACCAACCCCATTTATTTCGATCCCGAAAACATTGTTAAACTAGCCATCGAAGGAGGTTGTAATGCTGTCGCTTCCACGTATGGAGTGCTTGGCGCTGTTTCAAGAAAATATGCGCATAAAATTCCATTCATTGTTAAAATCAATCATAACGAATTTCTGACATTTCCGAATAAATACGACCAGATCATGTTCGGAAAAATTAAAGATGCCTGGAACATGGGTGCCGCAGCGGTGGGTGCTACCATTTATTTTGGTTCAGAAGAATCGTCCCGGCAGATCCGTGAAGTGAGTGAAGCGTTTGAATATGCACACGAACTCGGAATGGCAACAATCCTTTGGTGCTACATGCGAAACTCCGGATTCAAGAAAGACGGCGTCGATTATCATACCGCGGCAGATCTCACCGGACAAGCCAATCATCTTGGCGTAACGATACAAGCCGATATCATCAAACAAAAACTGCCTACCAATAACGGAGGATATACTGCATTGAGTTTTGGCAAGACGCATCCGAAAGTCTATTCCGAACTTACAACCGATCATCCGATCGACCTGTGCCGTTACCAGGTTGCGAATTGTTATATGGGAAGAATGGGCCTGATCAATTCCGGCGGCGAATCGAAAGGTGCGAGTGATTTATCAGAAGCGGTCACAACTGCAGTCATAAATAAGAGAGCCGGCGGACAGGGCCTCATCTCGGGCAGAAAAGCATTCCAGAAGCCGATGAAGGAAGGGATAAATTTGTTGAATGTTATTCAGGATGTGTATTTGGAGGAGGGGATAACGGTTGCTTAGGGGGGGAGGTTGGGAAGTTGGAAAGTGGGAAAGTGGGGAAGTGGGAAAGTGGGGAGGTTGGGAGGTTGGGAAGTGGGGAGGTTGGGAAGTGGGGAAGTGGGGAAGTGGGGAGGCTATGATAAGTTCCTTATTTAATGAGACGATAAAATTGATTATTTACTTTAGGTTTGTGAATGGCCGATAGTAATTTAGATACGCTGAGAATTTTTAGATTAGCAGAAATCTTAGCTGATGAAATTTGGGAGATAGTTAAATCGTGGAATGATTTCGAACAGGATGTAATTGGAAAACAATTAGTAAGATCAGCAGATAGCATCGGTGCCAATATTGCGGAAGGATATGGACGAGGAACAATGATTGATAAGAGACGATTTATTATTATTGCAAGAGGATCCCTGTATGAAAGTAATTTTTTTTTGCGAAGAGCTTTTATCAGAAAATTAATTAACCATGAAAAAAATAAAACTATTCAGGAAATTTTAAAAGAACTCATTCCAAAACTAAATTCTTACATAAATTACCTCGAAAAAAATTAATAAACAAACCGCCCACCTCCCAACCTCCCAACCTCCCAACCTCCCAACCCCCCAACCCCCAACCCCCTTGTCCTGGTTCAAACGCATAAAAGAAGGTATAACCACCTCCACGAAAGAGAAAAAAGAAACTCCGGAAGGACTGTGGCACAAATGTTCTGCCTGCAAGCACATCGTTCCCATGAAGGATCATATTGCCCGTATGCATGTTTGTGAACAGTGTGGACATCATGACAGGATAAATTCTCAGACATATTTTGAAATTCTGCTCGACGATGATGACGCACTGGAATTAAATCCCTTGCTGAGTTCCGACGACCCGCTTTCTTTCGTTGACACAAAAAAATATACTGACAGGATTAAAGAGACCCAGCGCAAGACAGGATTATCGGATGCGATCCGGACTGTGGTGGGAAAAGTGCATGGAGAAGGATTGGTGATTGCGTGCATGGACTTCAGTTTTATCGGCGGATCGATGGGATCAGTTGTAGGTGAAAAAATTTCCCGGGCAATCGATCATTGCATAGAAAATAAACTGCCACTTTTAATTATTTCCAAATCTGGCGGCGCACGAATGATGGAAGCCGCATTCTCCCTGATGCAGATGGCCAAGACGTCGGCAAAACTGACGCGACTGGCCGAAGAAGGATTGCCATACATTTCATTATTAACCGACCCTACTACCGGAGGTGTAACAGCATCCTATGCCATGCTTGGTGATTTAAATATTGCTGAACCCGGCGCATTGATCGGTTTTGCAGGACCCCGGGTAGTAAAAGAAACAATTGGAAAAGATCTTCCAAAGGGGTTCCAGACCGCCGAATTCGTTCTCGAGCATGGATTTTTAGATTTTATTGTTGACCGCAGGGAATTAAAAAACCGCATCGGACAGATTTTACGATTGCTGAAAAACAAATCGGCTTCAGGGGGAAATTGATATACCTGAACCAGGATCCAAAAAAGATCCAGGTGAGGCTAAACCAGGGTTTCAGGATATATATGCGTCTATTTTTAGGTATAAACAATTTAAAATGAATACTGTTGCACTAATTTATTTAAATTTCAAATTCCCTGACCCTGTTTCTTGACTCTTGGTTCTTGCCTCTTGGTTCTTGGTTCTTGGCTCTTGATTCTTGGTTCTTGGTTCTTGGCTCTTGATTCTTGATTCTTGGTTCTTTTTGTTGTTCGTAACAATAAAAAGTGTACATTTGCCCCTCGTTTTAAAGAATTAAAAATTACAATGTTAACATCAGAAGCAAAAAAAGGATTTTTCAAGAAATTTGGAGGTTCAGAAACCAATACCGGTTCAGCAGAAGCGCAAATCGCCATGTTTTCAGAACGGATAACATTTATGACTGAGCACCTGCAGAAGTCTAAAAAAGATTTTTCCACTCAACGTTCATTAATACGTCTTGTCGGTAAACGCCGCAGCCTCTTAGACTATCTTCAAAAAACAGATATCGAGCGGTATCGTAAGATTATAAACACATTAAATATCAGAAAATAATTAATTCACAAAAAAATACAGGAAAGGCAATTCATGGGATTGCCTTTTTTGCTTTATAAAAAAGATGCAGTCATGTCAATAAAAGGAATCGTAAAAGAATTTGATCTCGGTGATGGACGGAAAATTTCCATCGAAACAGGCCGTTTGGCCAAACAGGCAGATGGTTCTGTCGTAGTTAGAATGGGTGATTCAATGATACTCGCTACAGTAGTATCGTCGCCCGATGCAAAAGAAGGAGCGGATTTTCTTCCGCTTTCAGTGGATTACCAGGAAAAATTTTCGGCGGTTGGTCGTTTCCCCGGCGGGTTTTTAAAGCGCGAGAGCCGCATGTCAGAATATGAAATTCTTACCAGCCGTCTCGTCGACCGCGCACTGCGCCCGATGTTCCCGGAAGATTATCATGCCGATACACAGGTTATCATTACGCTTCTGTCGGGCGATCCAAACGTTCAGCCGGATGCAATGGCCGGTCTTGCTGCCTCTGCAGCGCTGACCATCTCCGATATTCCATTCAACGGACCCATATCTGAAGTCCGTGTGGCACGCATCGATGGTAAATTCATAATCAATCCTTATACAACCGATATCGAAAAAGCCGACATCGAAATGATTGTTGCCGGAAACGCAGACAGCATTCTGATGGTTGAAGGTGAAATGAAAGAAGTGAGTGAGAAAGAAATGCTCGATGCTATCCGTTTCGCACACGAAGCCATTAAGATTCAGTGTAAGGCGCAACTCGAACTTCGTGAAATGTGCGGTAACAAACCAAAGCGTGAATATTCACACGAGACGAATGACGAAGAACTGAAAGCTAAATTGAAAGCGTTCTGCTATGATAAGGCTTATGCGCTCGCTCGTTCGGGTAATACGAATAAATACGAACGCACAAAAGCGTTCAAACAGATAGAAGAAGATTTCATCGCCACACTTTCACCGGAAGAAGTTTCTGAAAAAGAGGCGATGATAAAAAGATATTTTTTCGAAGTCGAAAGCGATGCCATGCGCAATTGCATTCTTACCGAAGGCGTGCGTCTTGATGGCAGAAATACTACCACCATCAGGCCGATCTGGTGCGAGGTCAATTACCTGCCTTCTCCTCACGGCTCCGCCATCTTTACACGTGGAGAAACGCAATCGTTAACCACAGTGACGTTAGGCAGTAAACTCGACGAACAGATGATCGACGTTGCCATGAGAGAAGGAACGAATAAGTTTTTACTCCATTATAACTTCCCGGGCTTCTCAACAGGAGAAGTGAAACCCAACCGCGCACCTGGCCGCCGAGAAATCGGTCACGGTAATTTAGCCATGCGTTCACTGAAAATGGTTTTGCCGGGCGAAGCTGAATGTCCGTATACAATTCGTGTCGTCTCCGACATCCTCGAATCAAACGGATCTTCTTCCATGGCTACCGTTTGTGCCGGTACACTGGCATTGATGGATGCCGGCGTGCAGATCCGCAAACCGGTTTCAGGTATCGCCATGGGACTGATTACCGACGGCAAAGGAAGGTTCGCGGTTTTATCCGATATATTAGGAGATGAAGATCACCTCGGTGATATGGATTTCAAAGTAACGGGAACCGACAAGGGAATCTGTGCCTGCCAGATGGATTTAAAAATCCAGGGACTTCCGGAAGAAATCATGATACAGGCACTTGAACAGGCAAAGGCAGGACGTCAGCATATATTAAATGAAATGCTGAAGACCATTTCTGAACCAAGAGAAGATTACAAGCCACATGCACCTCGAATCGAACGATTGATCATACCGAAAGAATTCATCGGCGCAGTCATCGGACCTGGTGGAAAGATCATCCAGGAAATGCAGCGTGAAACCAACACAACCATTTCCATCGACGAAGTGAATAACGAAGGCATCATCGAAATTTCGTCGAGTGATAAGAACGGCATCGAGGCAGCAAAGTCACGCATCCGTGCCATCACGGCGGTTCCGGAAATCGGAAGTGTATACGAAGGCAAGGTTAAAAATATCATGGACTTCGGGGCATTCGTTGAATTCATGCCGGGTAAAGACGGGCTGCTTCATATATCGGAAATTACGTGGGACAGACTTGAGACCATGAAGGGAGTCTTCAACGAAGGCGACAAGATCAAGGTGAAACTGATAGACGTGGATAAAAAGACAGGTAAGTTCAGGCTCTCTAAAAAGGCATTGGAACCAAAGCCTGAAGGTGCAGTTGATACGAACGAGCGTCGTCCACCACGCAGACAACCGCAATAATCCCGATTTTAGTATTAACTAAAGCGAATATTTTTTCAAAACAGGAAGAGCAGCCACCGGCTGCTTTTTTTTGTTATGTCACGCTCTGAAACCTCTGATTATGTAAGATTTAAACAATTTTTGATGAAACCTGCCCATGTGTGTGGCCTGAACTTATTAACAAAAAAATTGTGTAGACCTGTAAGAAGACCCTTTAAATTCTAAAAAATTCTGAAACCAAAGCAGGATGACAGCGTTTCACACAAGTATTATTTAAAGAGCTTAAAAAAACACATGAGACAACTTAAAATAACAAAGCAGGTGACGAACCGTGAAACAGCGTCACTTGACAAATACCTTCAGGAAATCGGCCGGGTTGAGCTGATTACAGCTGAGGAGGAGGTGAAGCTGGCCCAGCGTATTAAGAAGGGCGATGGCGAGGCACTTGAAAGACTTACTAAAGCGAATCTCCGATTCGTAGTTTCCGTAGCTAAGCAGTACCAGAATCAGGGTTTAACACTCGGCGATCTCATCAATGAAGGAAATCTCGGGCTCATCAAGGCCGCTCAGCGATTTGATGAGACAAGAGGATTCAAATTCATCTCTTATGCAGTATGGTGGATTCGCCAGTCGATTCTCCAGGCGCTTGCCGAACAATCAAGGATCGTGAGGCTGCCCCTGAATAAAATCGGTTCCATCAATAAGATCAATAAAACCTTTTCGAAACTCGAACAGGAATACGAGCGTGAACCGTCGACGGAAGAAATTGCAACGGCAATGGAAATATCCGTTGACGATATCAAAGACGCCATGCGTACTTCAGGACGTCACATTTCGATGGACGCACCCCTGCAACAAGGCGAAGAAAGCACGTTGATAGACGTACTTGGCGACGACGATCAGCCGCATCCCGATGCTACGTTGATTACCGAATCACTTCGCCGTGAAGTGGAACGTGCATTGTCTACTCTGACAACACGTGAAGCTGACGTAATACGCCTTTATTTCGGTCTTGCCCTTGGCGAGCAGCCGATGACACTCGAAGAAATCGGCGAACGCTTTGACCTAACACGTGAGCGCGTAAGGCAGATTAAAGAAAAAGCGATCCGCAGATTAAAACATACATCGAGAAGTAAAATCCTTAAAACATACTTAGGATAAAATAAATTTACAAAAGACCTTTTAAATCGCTCATCGATGAATTTCGATGAGCGATTTTTATATATAAATCGCCCCTCATCCCCGACCCTTCTCCCATACAGAGTTCTCGTTATTTTTTAAAGATCCTACCTGGGAGAAGGGAGTAAGCGTAACATCTGACTTTAGCAAAAGCCCCTCTCCGGCGCTACATAAGATAAAAGAAATTGTAGTGATCCGGAGAGGGGTTGGGGTGAGGGAAGAATAAATAGAATAGCGTTTTGTTTCTTTTCCCATCTACAACTATTACTTCCCTCATCCCCGACCCTTCTCCCATACAGAGCTTTCGTTATTTTTTAAAGATCCTACCTGGGAGAAGGGAGTAAGAGCGGAGTGAGAGTTGTATTTACCTTTGATTTAAACTTTTAAACAAATTTCCTTATTTGTATGATTAGAACTTAGTATTTTGTAGCGATAAAAATATCAGGTATGTCAGTAATCATCGCCCCCTCCATCCTATCTGCCGATTTCGCAAATCTTCAACGCGATGTTGAGATGATTAATAAAAGTGAGGCAGACTGGTTTCATATCGATGTAATGGACGGTGTTTATGTTCCGAATATTTCCTTCGGTTTTCCGGTAATAAGCGCCATAAAAAAACATGCTAACAAACCGCTCGATGTTCATCTGATGATCGTACAGCCTGAGCGTTATGTGGCGCAGTTCAAAGAGGTTGGTGCTGATAATTTAAGTGTGCATATCGAAGCAAGCACACACTTACACCGTACACTCCAGCATATCAAACAGGCAGGCATGAAAGCGGGTGTTGCCATAAATCCACATACTGCGATAAACATGCTTGAGCCTGTGATCGAAGAAGCGGATATCATCTGCCTGATGAGTGTAAACCCGGGCTTCGGAGGACAAAAATTTATCGAGAAAACGTATGCGAGAATTTCCGAGCTGAAGGAGATGATTGAAAAGAATGGCTCTTCTGCAATGATAGAAATAGACGGCGGTGTGGACTTAATGAATGCTCCCCTTTTAGCTAAAGCCGGCGCAGATGTTTTTGTAGCGGGAAATACCGTGTTTTCCTCTGCAGATCCTGTTGCGACGATTTCGAAGTTGAAGAACAGTTAGAGAAGACAAATTGTACTCTTTTTAATGTATGATCAGGCTAAGCTCGTTAGAAAATATATGCAACTGTTTGTGACTTTTAATCTTCTACCTTGAAATCCGTATCGAGTTGAGAAGTCGCATCTTCTTGTTCCGGTTCTTCCATGTAACTGAATTGAATCATAAAAAATTTTATACAGTCGCCAATCATCATACTTTCAGATGAACAATTTTATCGAACTTATGCTGGACAATTCTACTATAAATTTTTTTGTATGCACAACAGCATCATACAGAATCACAGACCTTGATGCTATTGAAGGATTTATACTTCAATTAACAGAGATTTGTGAATTTCAGAATGAAGTTTCTAAACCATATTGTGATTTATAAAATCCGGATCCCAATTGCTTAACCCGGTTCAGACGAGGTCAGATTTTTACTGCTGCATCGTTGCAATATAAAAAACACCATATGTGCGGTTGGAACTCTTTTTTGGAATTTAGTCCTTCGTGTATTTGATCTGCTGTTCGCCAGCCGGCGGATAGCCATACATGTGGGGAAAAGAAGGGGTCACATGCATGGTGTCAGCCATTTTTATTTTCCATTGAATTTACCGGATTGAAAAAAAGAGAACAAACAGGGCACAGCGATTTCGCTCTGCGCCCCCGGGGCAAAATGTATGTATCATCGAAATTTTTTGCAATTGAATGACTCCTTTAACTACCCGGTAATTCAAGACTCATGATTACCCACATTTTTTCATTTTTTATCTATTGTTCTGTTTATATAAAATTTTTTTTAACAAACTTCTATTCTTCATGTTGCTAGAAATTTGTCCCGTAGGGACATAATGTCGGTAGAAAACAAACCGCACGTAAACCCCCGTCCCGTAGGTACGGAATGAATATATATTAATTAATAAATCTGATTTGAATGTTAAACATTACGTCCATACGGGACGGATATTCGGGGGGACTTTCTTTACTACCGATATTATGTCCCTACGGGACAAGAAGTAAGGACATGGATAATTTAACGACTTAGTGAAGCGCTATTAATTTGACCACGTGATAAAGATGTAGGTAATCGTGAGTAATTCAAGACCGGGTAAAAACATCAATACTTCGTAACTTTCATGCAATCATCAGGTAAGAATCCTCCCTGAGCAGCCGAAGGGCGGTCCCTGAGCGCAGTCGAAGGGTGAATAATCAATAAAAGACCTTATTCAGGAAACAAAGCTATGTGAAATTATAAACCGAAAAAAAATACCTGTTAATAAAACACCCTTGAAACACACTGCCAACATTTCAGTGATTGTACTTACCGGGAAAATAATCATTCAATTAAAACCCTGATAGCATCTGCATATTTATCATCCGACATCACATGAAGTGTATATACTCCTTTCGAAATATTCTTTAAGAAAATGTCTCTCGTATTCTTTCCTGGCTCTACATTGAAGTTATCTATCAATACTTCTCTGCCAGTTAAGTCGACAATTTTTATTTTAACTCCTGAAATCGACCTGGAATAAAACGATACCGACATTTTACCGGTAGCCGGGTTAGGAAAAACAGTTAATGATGAAATGTCTTTATTCTTTTTCTCAGCTATAAAAGTCGGGCAGTTAATATTAAAAGCCGGATTGCTTTCCACATAATGCGTTGACTGGTCTGTGACATCGGTTCCGAATGCCGAGCCTGCAAGATAAAAAGCAACCCTTGTCTGAGTTTGAGTAGACGATCCCGATGTGAATGACCACACAAAATCAGGAGTTGCACCAGGCGAAAAATCCGCTGTGTTATCAATCCTGAATGTGCCGAGTCTGAATCCCGGCGGACCGGGAGTTATAGCAGCTGAGGAATCCTGTGAAGCAATGGCCGCCAGCATACGAATCTGCTTGCTTGTGGGATTGATGTTCCAGTTCGGCGACTGCTGATCGATGGTCAATGAAGGATCTGAAGATCCCGGCACAAATGCACCTGTCATCGTTCCTCCATTGGACAAACCGGAATAATTAAAATTTATTCCCGCCTGAAAATATTGAAACTTCTGAGTGTTCGTCCCGGTCCATTCCAGCCAGATATCAAATTCAAGCGTCCGGCAGCTGACAAAGTTTATATTTTTCAATCGTGCATTGTACGTATTCGTTTGCCCGAAACTATCTGCATTTAATGACAATAAAAATAATAGTCCTGCTGCAATGTATTTAAGACCAAGTTTTAGATTTTTCATGGGATAATGATTAAAGTTTTTCTCCTGCATATTCACTAAGGTATGAAAATCTTTCTGTTAACAATCCATTTTTTAATATCGTCCCCCTTTCGATGATTCCATTCGCATCATGATCAAAAAGCGATGGAAAAACTCTTTCAATTAAATGTTTTCCAAATCCATCGGAAGCATCACGTGGTAATTCGCAGGGAAGATTATCAACTGCCATCACGGTGATTGAATTCTTCTCAAAGGGTGCCGTTTCCTTTTCCGTCAACGGATCATAGCCATAAAATTTATCTTCGATGGTCGATGCACGTTCGGTAGACGGTATGCTGCCATTCACGTCGCATGTTACGTCTGCGATCACACTGATGCGGAAATCCGGATCTCGCATCCGGGCCTTGGAAAACATTATGTCTGCCCTGGGATCCCAAAATGTGCAGTGAATAAGTATGTCAGTCATGGAAGCAAATGAATCCTGATCGCTGAATGTGCAGCGGTAAGATGCCGGATGATGATGAAAGTCATAACTGCTGAAGGGAGAATTGTCGCGCGACCTGAAATAATCTTCCGAATGTAACTGAACATATACCGGCTCACGGAATGTATAATTTAAGAATTCGTAAGGAGTGACCTTTCTTAACCCCATGGCTCCCATTGTCTCGCAGGCGCCGTTCGCCACGCGTCCGCTACCGGTAATGACAATTTTTATATTCGGAAGATTTGCCTTTTCGAGTTCCGTAAACAATTCCTTTTTATCGTGACACAAATATGCATCCTTAAGGGTAAACATCCGGTACTTTAAACCATAAGCCATGATGCCATTATACGCACCCACTATTCCGGCAAATCTGCCGAAACCTATCACACGGTTCTCCATCTTGTCCACCAGGCATTCGTAATCGATGAGCGTAATTTTCTTTCGAATCATCTCCTGCATCAACTTCTGATTGTGCTTCTGTTTTTTAATGGTATGGGAAAAAAACATATAGGTCTTGCCGGGAATCAAATCCTGAAAAGGCACTTCTTTTATTCCGATAAGAATATCACAATCACTTACATCCTCCTGCAATTTAATTCCTTCTTTTACGAACTCCTCATCCTTAAATGCCCTCCACCCACTCGGCTGAACCACCAGTTCAATTTCAGGATTCTCATTCACAAATTGCCTGCATTGCGCAGGTATTAACGGAACTCTTTTATCATGAGGCACCTTGCCTTCTCTTATTAATGCGACTTTCAGGTTTTTCATTGTTGCAAAGGTAATCTTTAGACTTTAGTCTTTAGAAAATGGTTACTTGTAAATGGTTATTTACTATTTTTGGGCTTTATGTAAGTGATTAACGATTAACGATTAACGATTAACGATTAACGATTAACGATTAACGATTGACGATTAACGATTGACGATTAACAATTAAAGACTAAAAAAACATGACCCGATATCTTTTCCTTTCCCTCTTGCTTTTGATTGCTCAAATTACACGGGCGCAGGATACACTCGAGATAAAAGAAAATGAGAAAAGATTTAATACCGGCAATTGTAATGCGTATACAGTTCATATACCCCAGGCAAAGATTAAAGACGTCAGGTCTGCATGGAAAAAGTATATGCAGCAAAAGAGTAAAATCAATCCAAAGGAAATCGATGGCGAATTTGTACTGAAAGGTGTAAAAATTAACGAAATATCTTCCGACTCTTTGATTTCCTTTTCACTTGTCACAGCCAATACAAATGATGTGGAAGTCACAGCCTGCTTTGGAAATATGGAATCCGTTTTTTATTCGTCCGCTAAAAACCCTGAAACAGCTGAAGGTATAAAGTCATTTCTCCGGAACTTTGCAGTCACCGAATATAAAAAAGCAATCGATTTCGAATTAACCGGTGAAAAAAAGAAATTGTCATTACTCGAACAAAATCTCACCGATCTCGAAAATGAAAATATAAAATTCGAAAAGAATATTAAAGCAAATGAAAGATCCATTGAGAGGTTAAACGGCGACATCAAATCAAATAAAACGCTTCAGGATATTAAATCAGACGCAATCGATCAGCAGCAACGGATTTTATCAACGTTTACAACCGATTCAGATGCGAAAAGTGACGAAGAGAAGAAACTGAAATCCATGCAGAAAGAAAAAAAGAAACTCGAAAAAGAAAATGAATCGCTTTTTAGAGATATCGAAGAAAAAGAGGACGATAATAAATCGATGAGAAAAAAAATCGATAAAAATAACGAAGAACTGATCCCGGCAAAGAAAAAAGAAATTGAAAAACAGAGAGAGAAAGTTGTTGAGGTTGATATGAAGCTGAAGAATATACGGTGAATGCTTTAGTCTCTAAACATTCGACGGTAAATGAACCGGAGATACTGGAACAGTTTTTAATGAATTTATTTTATAAGTTAAAATTAGTACCGTAAAGTTCAAGTCTAAAGTCCATAATCTCAAATCTAAAGACCAGAGACTAACGAACGGAGAACGGAAAAGTCCCATGCGCATCGATATACTAACAGTTGTCCCCGAGCTTTTAACGAGCCCTTTCGAACATTCCATTTTGAAACGCGCACAGACCAAAGGGCTGGCAGAAATACATGTGCATAATATACGCAACTGGTCTACTTCGAAACATAAAAGTGTCGACGATTATGCTTTTGGCGGCGGAGCAGGAATGGTTTTGATGATTGAGCCGGTGGTCGCCTGTATCGAATCGCTCAAGGCCGAAAGAACTTATGATGAGATTATCTATACCAGTCCCGACGGAGAAATACTTACTCAGCCGATGGCCAATAAACTATCGATGCTTAAAAATGTGATCATCCTCTGCGGACACTACAAAGGTATCGATGAACGCATCAGACAGCATTTTATAACACGTGAGATTTCCATAGGCAACTATGTGCTGTCCGGTGGGGAATTAGCCGCTGCCGTCATCAGTGATGCCGTGCTTCGACTGTTGCCGGGAGTCCTTAACGACGAGACCTCCGCCCTCTCCGATTCATTCCAGGATGATCTGCTTGCTCCTCCAGTCTATACCCGGCCCGCCGAATTCAGAGGATTCACTGTTCCAGAAGTCTTACTCTCCGGCAATGCTGCTGCAATCGATAAATGGCGGCATGAAGAATCGATCAAACGGACCCAAAAAAAACGTCCCGGAATGATAAAAGACTGATCTGCTATTGATCCTTTAAAAAAAGGACGGATGAAATTGGTATTATTCCCGATAAATTCTATATTTGCGCTCCATTTTTGAAAAAGGGCTGAAATCGTTCAGAATGCCTATTCATAAGACCTATTAAAATACTGATTACCATGGACTTAGTTAAAATAGCCACCGAAACAATCAACGAGAAGCGTGACATCCCTGAATTCAAAGCGGGTGATACCATCACTGTTTTTTATAAGATCATCGAAGGAAATAAAGAGCGTATCCAGCAGTACCAGGGCGTTGTATTGCAGCGCAAAGGTGCAGGAGCTTCACAGACTTTCACCGTTCGTAAAATATCCAATGGCGTTGGTGTTGAACGTATATTCCCATTACTCTCTCCAAAGATCGACAAGATCGTGGTCGACAAGAAAGGAATCGTTCGCAGGGCACGCATATTCTATCTCAGGAATATCTCCGGCAAGAAAGCCAGGATCGAAGAAAAGAAAGCATAAATTGAAAGGCCTCCACACAGAGGCCTTTTTAATTGCGAAACGATTCCTGATAATTCAATATTGATTTGTTGCAAGCAAAACAAGCGTACATGCTTCCAGGTTCTCAATACCAGCTTTTTCAGCTAAAGCCCACAGCTCCGGATTTTCAGCCCCGGGATTATAGATGATGCGCTTCGGCCTCAGCGACAAAATATAATCATAGTATAGCTTTTGATTCTTCTGTGAGAGATATAGCGTAACGGTATCAACATCCGTAAAAGGCGGCTTTTCAGTAATGATGCTTACATCTTCCACTCTGCCTTCTCTCAATCCGATTGCATACACTTCATGATGATATTGCCTTAAAGCCCGGATAGCCCGAAAAGAATATCTCGCAGGATTTGTGGATGCTCCCAGTACCAATGTCTTTTTATCATTCATGCTACATCATTTCAACATATCCTAATTCCTTGTGATACGTCTCTTCCAGTTTACTGAGAGCAAAAAAAGCAATGCCAAGAGATATGATTCCAACAATCAGGCAGCTGGTGATGAGATCGAAATGCAGATCTTTCCTGAATAGATTCAGGGCCAATGTAAGCAAAACGAGAGACCCTCTCACAAAATTTGGCACCGTCGTCGTTACCGTCGATCGTATGTTCGTTCCGAATTGCTCGGAAGCAATCGTAACGAATACTGCCCAATAGCCGGCTGCAAAACCAAGAAATGCACAGATCCAGTAAAACATTGCCGGGTCTGTAAATGGAATATACAAATACAAGGGAACGGCGATTACGGTAACGGAAAGATAAAAAAAGATGATCCGGATCCTGCTTTTGAAAATCTGGCTCAGGTAACCACTCATGAAATCGCCAAATGAAGTGCCTATGTAAAAAAACATTACCGCATTTCCAGTCACGATGTTGTTAATTCCCTTGATAGCACTTATGTCTTTGGCAAGTGCTATGAGTACTCCAATCATATACCAGATCGGGATGCCGATGGCAATACAGCAAAGGTACTTTACCATGAGTTTTTTAGAAGAAAACAACCTGAAGAAATTGCCCCTGGAAATTTTTTCTGTTTCAATGGATGAATACATATGACTTTCATACACGCCGATTCTGAGAAGGAGAAGTAAAATTCCAAGTACGCCGCCGATCACATAAGCAACCTGCCAGCCGACTAACTTCCAGCCGGTAAGTTCAAGCATGGTAGCGGATAATGTATCTCCATTCAGAGCAACCAGGTTGGCAGCAACAGCGCCGAGTACACCAAATGAAACAACGATCATGGTTCCATAACCCCGATGCTTTTGAGTCATCGTTTCGCTCACGAGCGTTATGCCTGCTCCGAGTTCGCCGGCCAGGCCGATTCCTGCTACTAACCTGAGGATTGCATATGTATTTAGATCCGTAACAAATGCGTTTGCAAAATTTGCCAGTGAATAAAGAACAATGGAACCGAACAGGACTGACAACCTCCCTTTCCGGTCGCCGAGGATTCCCCAGACGATGCCGCCGATGAGCATGCCAATCATCTGCCAGTTCATGAGATTCAATCCTGCATCAGTCAATTCCTGCCCTGAAAGTCCAAGTGATTCCAGGCTTGGATTTTTAATTACCTGAAAAAGAATGAGATCATAGATGTCCACAAAATATCCGAGTGCAGCAACGATAACGATTATATTAAATGGAGATGTGTGGGCTTGCTTATGTTTCATAAAGCCTCAAATATAAAATTGAATTTCAATAATTCTCAATCGAAAAATAATGTTTATACAACTCTATTATCTGATTATTTCCCTTGTTAGAATAAAAAATAGTTTACTTTTGCGGCGGAGAGATGGCAGAGCGGTCGATTGCGGCGGTCTTGAAAACCGTTGAGGGTCAAACCTCCGGGGGTTCGAATCCCTCTCTCTCCGCTCACATAAACGCTGAAATTATTTTAGGCAGTTCCGATCAAACGTTTTGTTTGCCTGGTCTGCCTGATTTGTTTCAGCGTTTTGTTTTTGCTTTTTACTTCTGTAGAAACAAGAGAAAATTCCTCATCTAAAAATGACTCTTATTTTTACGGTTTTTTAGCTTTTCATCGTTCAGTGATTTGTATGTTTGCTTTATTTAAGGCAGGTTTTTCGATTCCGTTGCCCCTTTTCGAAAGTAATATCAGTTTTTACCATGATTCCCATCATAAACTTTTTATGACCATCGGTTGATATTTGTTCAATTAAAACAGCCCTTATACATAAGAAATAAATTTATGGAAAGCACCTTTGTAATAGGAGTTTCTTTTAAAAATGCAGATGTCAGCACCAGGAGTGCATTTTCAATCTCCGTCGAAAAGCAAAAAGAATGTTACGATTTGGCTAAATATTATCAGTATAAAGACTTCGTCGTCTTAAGCACTTGTAACAGGACAGAAATTTATGGCGTCGGACCCGTTGAACATGCAGAAAAAATATTTACAACAGTTAGTAATCAGCCAAAGAACCTTCTCGATAATTATAAATTTATCAAGACTTCTGAAGATGCGCTTTCGCATATTTTCCAGGTAGCTTCAGGTCTCGACTCACAGATATTAGGCGATTACCAGATCCTTGGCCAGTTTAAGAATGCCTGCAGGTATTCAAAAGAGAATGGCCTGCTCGGACCGGTTTTCGAAAGAATGGCAAACATCTGCATCCAGGCCTCTAAGGAAATAAAAACAAAGACCAATCTGAGCAAGGGAACCATTTCATCATCATATGCGGCAATTGAAATCCTTAAAGAAAAAATCGGTGAACAACCCGCAAAATGTCTTTTGATCGGCACCGGGAAATTCGGAAACAACATCTCCAAAAACATCAAACACTATCTACCGTGTTTCGAACTTACAATATCAAACAGGACTTACTCAACTGCGCTGGATATTGCAAATGAAAATGGATTTGGTTTGTTACAGTATGAGAAAATCAACGACAGCCTGAAAGATTTTGATGTTATCATCATGTGCGCCGCAGCCGATAATTACATCGTTAATCCATTAAATATAGGAAATGTAAAGGCAAAATTAATCCTCGACCTTTCCATACCGCAAACCGTTCATCCCGACTGTAAAAAGCAAAGTGAAATAGAAATTTTAGATATCGATTCAATTTCTGCAATCCTGGATAAATCGCTCGAAAACAGGAAAACCTATCTGCCAATAGCAAATGAAATCATCAATGCCCACATTGCATCCTTCATCGACTGGAATAATTTCTATAAAAACAGGAATCAGATCATTGAACTGAAAAAAATGCTGATCGATGCAAGCAAAGGATGCCCGCATTTCTCAGGAATGGAAGAAGTGAAAAAAGATGAGCTTGTGAAGAAAACAATTCAGACCTTTGTACTAAGTCTAAAACAAAATAATTGTTTGAAATTTGAACCCGAGAAAATCATCGATGACTTCATTCGGTACGCGCAGGCAGGTTAGGATTGTCCCCGGGATGGCAGCCTTGTTTTATAGCAGACAAAATTATTGAAAACTTATTGAATCAGCAGGGAATTGAAAGAGACCTCCTATGCTATCTAAGAAAATAAAGCAAACATGGGAAGCCTGATCAGTGTTCCCTTCGGTGCACAAAGTTTTCAATTTCGAAACGCTGACAGACGATGATATTGCACGGACGTTTGATGCATTGAAAAGGTTATAATCATCATGGAACAGGATATTTTACGATTGCTCAATAAATATGATCTACCGCTTCCGAGATACACCAGCTATCCGACGGTTCCATATTGGGAAAAAGAGACCGTTACCGCAGATCGATGGAAACATGCAGTCATTGAAACTTTCAAAAGAGAAAAAGGTGAGTTAAGCATTTATATTCATTTACCATTCTGTGAAAACCTTTGCACCTTCTGTGCATGCAACAAAAGAATCACCACCAATCACCGCGTAGAGGAACCCTACCTGGAGGCTGTCCTGAAAGAATGGGAAATGTACCGGTCTATTCTGCCGTCAGAACCTGTCATCCGCGAAATACATCTCGGCGGTGGTACACCGACTTTTTTCAGTCCGGATAACCTGGTTACACTCATCCGGGGAATAACCGGAAATGCAAAAATTTCCCCTGATCATGAGTTCAGTGTAGAGGTTCATCCAAATTTTACCAGGGAAGAACACCTCGAAAAACTTGCATCAGTTGGATTCAGGAGAATCAGCCTGGGTGTGCAGGACTTCGACCCTGCCGTTCAGTATGTGATAAATCGCATTCAGTCGTTCGAGAAGACAAAAGAAGTAGTCGATTGGGCACGAAAGCACGGTTATAACAGTGTGAATATAGACCTGATTTACGGACTGCCTTTACAGACGCTTTCGAGTATCGATCTGACCATATCCAGAATCAAAGTATTGAAACCCGACCGAATTGCATTTTATTCTTATGCCTTCGTTCCATGGAAGAGTAAAGCACAACGCAGGTATACGAAAGCTGATCTTCCCAATGCCAACGAAAAATGGAAGATGTATCAGTCAGGAAAGACCCTGCTATCAGCTCAGGGATACAAAGCAATTGGCATGGATCACTTCGCTCTGCCAAATGATAAATTATTTGATGCAGTCTCCAAGGGTACCATGCATCGAAATTTCATGGGATATACTACCACGCAATCGAAACTGATTATCGGTCTTGGAGCTTCGAGCATAAGCGATGCATGGACTGCCTTCGCACAGAACGAAGAAAAAGTTGAAGAATACCAGGAAAAAATCGCCGAAGGAATTTTACCAATTGTAAACGGCCATATATTGACTGATGAAGACATCATTATCCGTAAAAATATTCTCGACCTGATGTGCCGGGGCAAAACAACGCTCGATGAAAATATATTCGACGCAGAATTAATGGAGACCGTTAGGAAGGAGCTTATGTCTCTCGAAGAGGACGGACTACTTTTCCAGGAAGGAAACACCATTTCAGTCACCGGGAAAGGAAATCTGTTTATCCGTAATATCAGTTCAATTCTTGATGCCCGGCTCCGTCGGAAACGAAAGGAAGGAAATGTATTCAGTAAATCTATCTGATATGCCTGTGAGGTTAAAAGCAGCGTAATTCACAAAACCTCTCTGTCGAAGGAACAATCGGCCCGGACAGGTATTATGGTTCAGGATATTTCCCTGTTGTATTGATGGGAAAAGGAAAAAACATTAACAGAAATTATTTTCTGCTTTTAGTTTCAGGAGAAAAAAATTCCTGCCTGATGATCTTTCCTGACTTATTAAAATTAAACCAGCCTCCTGCCTTCTCAACATCGTAATGTGTCAACACAGTATCCTTTAGACCAAATGGCGGCGCCTGGCTTTGCAGCATGACTTTATGATTTTCCAGGAGATTCATCCTATAGGCTCCAAGTTCAATGTATTTGTAGCCTTTTGCATACTTGGAATAGAACAGGATTGAATCA
Source organism: uncultured Flavobacteriales bacterium (assembly GCA_964595205.1). Classification (GTDB taxonomy): domain Bacteria; phylum Bacteroidota; class Bacteroidia; order AKYH767-A; family 2013-40CM-41-45; genus JADKIH01. The sequence goes on from CAZQOQ010000002.1 coordinate 118,748, forward strand.
CCACTATTCCTGTATTCGACAAAATTTTCCTTATCCAGTTTTACCTTATAGACTCCTTCCTGGAATGATTCTTTATGTATCACTCTTATCAATGTAAGTGATCCGTGGTCTTCATGAACAACGACAGGATACGAGCCTGCATTCGACTGGCCTGAAGAAATTATTGTTGTTAAGCAAAACAGAAGGAAGAATCCAACTCGTATTGATACTATCATCTTGATTTATTTATCCGGGAATATGAGCAGTTAAAGGTAATAATTATGAGTGAAACAGTTTCATGTCCGTTTAGTCGGTGTCCAGACTCCTGAATTGATTCCCCCTGCGAAACGGAAAAAACCCTTAAGCAATGCCAGGTTCATGAATGTAAAATACGAGACGAAGCGAAGCAGCCGGAAATGCATACCCATCTTTGATACAATCCAGTCGAACACAGGTGTGCAGATTAGAAAGATTTCGCCGCACAGCAGATATAGATATAAATCATCGTTCAGGGAAAGCGGCAAGAGCGCAAAAAGTGAAACCAGGATCAGAAAGGGCGTCATCCATCGCAGAAACTTGTGACTGATAAAACAAAATCCTGCAGGATTGAAAGGCTTAAGTAAAAAACTTTTGAATGTCCTGAGGTTTTGAAAATTACCTGCGGAGATCCGTGACTTTCTCCTGTACTCCTGTTTTATATCATTGGATACATCTTCGTAACATATCGCCTCGAGGTCGTTTATGCACTTGTACCCTTTCCCGATTACCTTCATGGAAAGATAAAAATCATCGACAAGGAAATCGGGCGGTACATTTACAAACAATTCCTTGCGCATTGCATAACATCCGCCGAACGGGCCCATCATACATCCCCATAATAGCCCCTCATGATATTTTATGAGATTCTCCCTTTCTATATAACTCTTTTCCTGTAAGGAAATACCGTCCTTTTTTATTCCAACATTTAAAATATTTGATCCGACAAGTCCCGTTTTCAAATCGCTGAAATGACGGGTGATAAAACCCAACATCTGTCTTTCAAAAAAAACATTCGCATCGGTCAGCACAAGGATGGAATGTGAAGCATGCGATACCAGGTCGTTTATGACCGATGGTTTTCCTCTCCGGTTGCGATATTCAATAAATTTAATGAAAGCATGTTGGCGAACATATGAGTTGACGATATCTGCTGTATTGTCATCAGACGCATCGGAGCCGATGATTACTTCCAGCTTTTCCTTTGGATAATCGGAATTGATTATGCTCTCAATTTTCTCCCTGATCACCTTCTCTTCATTGTATACTGAAATGATAATTGAGAGGTCAGGAAAATCCCTGTTTCCGCCATACAGTGTTTCCGGTTTCCTTTTCCGGGCAGCCAACATACTAAGTACAGCCGGAAATATCACGTAAGTGTAAAAAATCAGGAATACGGAAGCGAAAAAAAGTATCTTAAGAGCCCAAATAATTGCCGTCATTTGATTTTTCAAAAATAGCGAATAAATCCCAGTCATTTCATCACTTATCGGACCTTTGTTAAAAAACAAAACAAAGGACTACAGATAACAATACTCTTCACTTTTTTAGTAACTTTACTCGTCATCCATACTCAAATGAAAAAACTGATAACATTCATCATCACGGTTTTTTGCTTCAACTCAGTATTTGCGAAAAACATGACTGCTTTTTTCTCATACAGCACATTCGATGTTCCGGATCAGTCACCATACATTGAAATGTATTTAAAAGTTGTCGGAAACACTGTAAACTTTGTTCCTGTAAGGGAAAAAATCCTCAACGGCCAGATTGAAGTGCAATGGATAATAAAGTCAGGGGAAAAAATCGTTCACTACGACAAGTACAACCTGATCAGTCCTGAAATTGTTTCTGATGATTCAATTATTCCTGATTTTATCGATCAGCAAAGGCTTAACCTTGCCGGAGGAGAATACGACATCGAACTTTCCATCCGGGACAAAAACTCTGAAGCGAAAGTGACAACACTAAAGCAGAAAATAAATATTGGTTTCCCAAACGATACGATTAGCATTTCCGATATCGAATTTATTGAGTCATATAATAAATCGAACTCCACCGGAAAGTTTTCCAAGAGCGGATATGAGATATTTCCTTTCATCAATGCCTTTTTTCCAAAGGAAATCAGCGACATTAAATTTTATTCGGAAATATATCGCTCCGACAAATCGCCGGCCGATGGCTACCTGGTCAGGTATTATCTCTCAAATAAAGAAACAAATAAAATCGTGGACAATTACATGGTAAGTCTGAAACAAAATCCTAAACCCATCAATGTAGTCATGGGCGAATTCGCTATTTCAGATCTTCCTTCCGGCAACTATTTTTTGAATATAGAAGTTAGAAACCGCCGCAATGAACTGATTGCCTTTAACCAGGCTTTTTTTCAACGCAGCAACGAGAGAAGCAAGCCCCTGGTAACAGCTGATATTTCTGCCATCGATATTTCCAACACATTCGTAACGGCCTATATTAATCCGGACAGCCTCGTCGATTTCATTGCCTGCCTTTATCCGATTTCAACAATCCTGGAAACAGAAATTGCCCGGAACCAAATGAACGAAAGGGATGTGAGATCGATGCAACAATACATTTATTATTTCTGGTCGAAGAGAAATCCGGAAGATCCTGAAAAGGCATGGCTGGATTATAAAGCTGAAGTGGCAAAGGTGAATTATTCATTTACCTCAAGGATCTCAAAGGGATATGATACTGACCGTGGACGGGTGTATCTGCAATATGGTCCGCCAAACATCATTACAGAAGACAAAGATTCGCCTGGAACTTATCCTTATGAGATCTGGCATTATTATAAATTGAAAAACCAGACAAACAGGAGATTTGTATTCGTTACCAGCGAACGCTCGGCAAACAATTACAAATTGGTGCATTCAGATGCCATTGGCGAAATCTACAATCAATCGTGGGACGCCGAATTGCACAAAACACAACAACCAAACAACAACTTTGGTGATAGCTTTATGGATAGTTATCAAATTCCCAAATAATTCATAACATTCTCATCACATTTTACGTCGGGCAACAATGCCCCGGGTCGATAATTATATTAGCTTTTTCTTTCCGACTTTTTACCTTTGACGTTTTACAATTAATTGATGTCGAAACGAACTGCTGTCGTAATTCTTAACTGGAATAACCGGACTTTCTTAGAACAATTTCTTCCTGATGTCATAAAACACAGCAGCTCGCTGGCAGATATAATTATTGCCGATAATGGTTCGACAGACGATTCGCTGTCGTTTGTGGAAAAAAACTTTCCCGCGATCCGCATCATCCGTAATGAAAAGAATGAAGGATTTACAGGAGGTTACAACATCTCCCTTTCCCAAATCGACAGTGAATTTTTTGTTCTGCTGAACAGCGATGTAAAGGTCACAGAAAACTGGCTGGCACCCTTGTTAAAAGTAATGGACACAAATCCGCTGGCAGGTGCAGTTCAGCCGAAAATTCTTTCTTTTCATTTTCCCGATACTTTTGAGTATGCAGGCGCAGGAGGCGGATTTATTGACAGGTATGGTTATCCGTTTTGCCGCGGCCGGATTTTTCTTTCACTCGAAAAAGACTCTCATCAGTACGATGATACACGGCAGGTTTTCTGGGCTTCCGGAGCCTGTATGTTTGTTCGTTCGTCAGTCTTCAAAAAACTCGGTGGCTTTGATCCGGAATTTTTTGCTCACATGGAAGAAATCGACTTATGCTGGAGAATGCAACTCTCCGGAAACGCCGTTTATTATTGCGGCGGTTCCACTGTTTTTCATGTTGGCGGAGGTTCCCTTCCGAAGGAAAATCCGAGGAAGACATATCTCAATTTCAGAAACAATCTTCTGATGATTTACAAAAATTCTGAACCTGCCGGCGTAAATTCCGTTCTCAGAACCCGGTGGTTTCTTGATCTTCTGGCCTCTTTAAAATTTCTCTTTTCGGGCGGTGTGGCTGATTTTAAAGCAGTTTGGCAGGCACGCCGCGATTTCAACAAACTTAAAACCCGCTACCCGCAAGGTTTTTCAACAATCAACCCTTCGAAAGTATTGCCAGGATTATCGATTTACCCTAAAAGCATACTATGGGATTATTATCTTTGTGGCCGCAAAAAATACACCTTATTAAACTGGAACACAGAGGCTAAAAAGTAATTACATCCTTTTGTAAGAAATCAACAGGAATTACTCCAACCTTAAATGACGATTTACTTATAATTCAGAAGAATAAATCAGGAAAGTTATTCTTCTAACGTGAGTTTTTATGGGATTTGAAAGTGTCGATATTTTAATTCAACGGGCTCAGGTATTGAGGAACAGAAATGTAAACCAGGCGATGACGCTCCTGGATGATGCAATTTCTATCGCTCAACAGGCAGATTATAAGCAGGGAATGGCCCAGATCATTCGCGACAAAGCCTCCTGTTATTTAATCCTGAAACAGTATAAACTTTCACTCACCGCTTTCACGGAAGCCATACAGTTTTACCAGGCACTCGGCGATCGTCACGGCCAACTCAATTGCTTGAGCGAAATCAGCTCTATCTATTTCAGACTCGGTGATTGTCCCAGCGCCCTCCATTATATACTTCAGAGCCTCAAGATCAATACCGAACTGGGCGACTCAGAAGGCATTGCAAATAATTACAATGAGCTTGGAAAGTTGTACGTGTTTCTACAGGAATACGAAAATGCAATCGACCACTTCAGGAAAGGGTTGAAGATTTTCGAGGGACTTAAGAATAAAAACCAGATGGTTAATTCTTATTTCCTGCTTGGAAATGCATATAACTGGATCGACGATTACGATAAAGCTCTGTATTATCTACTGAGAGCCTCAAATTCAATCGAACAGTTGAATGACCCGGACACAAAAGCCAAAACGTTTGGAAGTCTGGCCATTCTTTATACCAAATTAAAGGAATACGATAAGGCTATCAATTATTTCAATGATGCATTAAATCTTGCCAATGATGGCGCCTCCGCTGTGGTGAAGGCCCAGATCAAAAAGAGCCTCGGAAACCTGTATATCGACCTCACCCAGTACGACAAAGCAATTGATACGCTGAACAAAGCCCTGTTGATTGCTCAATCGTCTCCAATGGAAGGACAACTGGCAAAGATTCACCAGTTCCTGTCCATAGCCTATGAAAAGATCGGCGATTATAAAAACGCCCTCGATCAGTATAAAAAATATTACGAAGTAGAAAAGCAGGTGACATCGGAGGAAGTCAATCTGAAAACCAAGGCGCTCCACATTAAATACGATCTTGAAGAACTGAAAAAGCAAAAGGAGATTGCCGAATTATCAGACAAGTTAAAAGAACAATTTCTTGCCAACGTAAGCCATGAAATCCGTACGCCGATGAATGGTGTACTGGGAATGGCGCACCTGCTCAACAAGACAAATCCCACGAAAGAACAGGAAGAATATATTGATGCAATCAAGGTATCGGCAAATAACCTGATGGTCATCATCAACGACATCCTCGACTTCTCAAAGATCAATGCCGGTAAGATAGAATTCAACGAGACGGAATTCAACATCCGCGACCTGATGAAGGGCATCATACAGATTTTCCAGGTGAAGGCCGACGAAAAGAAAATCAAAATCGGCTGTACGATCGATTACAACATTAAAGACAATCTTATTGGCGATCCGATCCGCTTAAACCAGATCCTTACCAATCTCATCGGCAATGCCGTTAAGTTCACCGAAGTCGGTAAAGTGATGCTTGAAGTGAAACTCCTGGATCAAAAAGACAATCACTGCAAGATACGGATGAAGGTGAAGGATTCGGGAATCGGAATACCCGACAATAAACTTCAAAGCATCTTCGAGAGTTTCGAACAGGCTGAGAATAACAAACGCCGCTATGAAGGAACCGGCCTCGGCCTCACCATCGTAAAGCAATTGGTCGAACTCCAGGGTGGAAGCATTTCTGTTTCCAGTCGTGTAAACGAAGGCTCCGAGTTTACCGTGGATATGTCATTTCATCTTGGGAAAAATCAGCCCAAAGAGAATATCAATCCGGAAAATGAGAGAATCGAGGCGCTTAATTTTTCAAACGTTTCGGTCCTTATCGTTGAAGACAACAAAGTGAACCAGCTGCTTTTGAAAAACATGCTGAAGAAATTCGGCTTCGACAACCTGGATACGGCAGAAAACGGTCGCATTGCACTCAATAAGCTGAGAGAAAAAAACTATAACCTGATATTGATGGATATCCAGATGCCTGAAATGGATGGTTATGAAATCACGCGTGAGATCCGAACACGCCTCCGAAGGGAAATGCGTACGATTCCGATTATCGCAATCACCGCTGATGCTTCAGAGAAAGAAAAGATCAAAGCCAGAGAAACAGGGATGGACGATTACATCGTAAAACCTTATTCTCCCGAAGATTTGTATTTCACCGTTCTGAAATATGTCAAGCCGGCAGACTCCATTTTAGCTGAAACCAAAATGAACAATGCCGCCATCCTTTCCCGTTTCAGGGAAGCAGGGATGAATCTCGACTTTTTGGAAAAGTTCACCGGTGGAGACCAGGAGCTGGCCATTCAGCTGATAGAAATCTTTTTAAAGCAGGTTCCCGAAGCTGTTCAGAAATTAAATCATACGATCTCCTCGCAGGATTGGAAAGAGACTCATGCAGTAGCTCACAAGATCAAATCGAGCATTGCAATTTTTGAGCTGAATGAACTTAAAAAACTCATCACGAACATCGAAGAATATTCGAGAGACAGGGAGAATCTTGATAAAATTCCCAATGCGTTTTCGGCCTTCAGGGAAGGCACCCGACATGTAATTCGAAATCTTGAGGCGGAACTCAAAAAACTAAGGCAGGCATCCGTAGAAGGAAATCGTTAAACTTACTCGATTTTAAAGCTATCTCCCTCTATCGCGAGCGTGGTACTCTCAAAAATTTCACGCGCTTCTTCCAGCAACGGATATAGGTTTTTATAGCGGGCTGAAAAATGGCCGATGATCAGCCGCTTTACGTCTGCCTTTTTTGCAATTAATGCCGCCTGTGCAGCGGTGGAATGAAACGTCTCCTCGGCCCTGGATAATTTATCGTTAAGAAAAGTGGCTTCATGATAGAGAAGATCAGCTCCCTGAATTGAAGGGATAATTTTTTCTTCGTAGCGCGTATCCGAACAAAAGGCATAACTGCGTGGCTTACGGGGATCGGTTGTAAGTTCATCATTTCTTATCACCTTCCCATCCGGTGCCACGTAATCTTTACCGTATTTCAACTCCTGGTAAACATTAACAGGAACCTGGTACTCGCTGAGTTTCTCTTTAATAAGTTTCCTGAGTCCTCTTCTTTCGCTAAACAGAAATCCCGTACATGGAATGCGGTGATTTAAAATGATCGTCTTTACTTCTATTTGTTCATCGAGATAAATGGTGGATGGTTCATTTTTATCCAGGAAATGAAAATGCAGCGGATATCTCAAAAGTGTTTCAGAATATTTCAGTTGTATTTCAACGATTTCCTTCAATGGTTCCTGGCAGTAAATATGAAGATCTGTTGTGCGCCCCTGTAAATGCATCGTGGAAAGCAGTCCCACAAGACCCAGGTAATGATCGCCGTGCAAATGCGAAATAAAAACATGATTGATGCGGTGAAACTTGATCCGGTATCGGTTCATCTGTATCAGGGTACCCTCACCGCAATCGACAAGGAACAAACGTTCGTGGATATTTAATACCTGGGCAGTTGGGTGACGCTGATAAATCGGAGTTGCAGAACTGCTGCCAAGGATGCTAATTTCAAAAATCATCAGTCGTTAGAGATGATCATCCTCTTTGAAACGGAGTTTACGCTGTTTGAAATAGTATAAAGATAAATTCCCGGCTGTAACCCATGCAAATCGACCGACAGATTCGACTTCCCTTTCGGAAGACTGAAGTTCCTGCTGATAACATTCTTGCCGATCAGGTTAACGATTTTCAGATTGACCACATCGGGCCTGACAAGAGTAACGGGAATGAGCACAATATCTTCTGCCGGGTTAGGCTGACTCTGACCAACACTGAAGGATTGTTTGTCAGTATAAGAAATACCGTTGATGGGATCGATTACAATCGAGTAATCATCGTTGTTGTCAGTCGTTGATGATGGTGTTCCGGCAAGCGTAAAATATATTGTCGTATGAACGACCAGCGGATAAGCACCTGCCAGATTAGACGAAGGAGCAGGACCTTCGAGTAAGATGCATGCATTCGAACCTCCGGGGAAACTGCATGATGAAGGCGTGCAGGAATATGTAAATCCCGGAGGAAGCCCGGAAACATTATCGATCACAATGGAATCAACAATAGCAGTAAAAGGAGGTACTACAGAATCCGTTAAAACCTTTGTCTGAATTACGGTGGAATAAGGAACCCCTACCACTGCATGGGGTAAACCCGTGGCGCTGTCAGGATAAATCCCCGGATCATTATGAGTGATACTCGTATCGGGAATGCACTGAGCAAATGAAACGACATTCATTAAAAACAAAAAGCAAATCGCGGCAAAAAATTTCATTCTACTCCTTATGTAATTGTTTTTCCACTTCCTCCATAAAAATGAGATCAATTGCTTCATTCACTGTGGGAACCTGCAACAGCATCGTATCAAGCTGAGAGATGGAGATCAGTTTCTTCACATGATCCTGCACTCCGGCAAGTATGAATATTCCATTGCTGTCGCGACACATACGATAACCTACCAGGATTGCACTGAGGCCGGATGAGTCGCAGTACTGTACCTCCGACATATCAAAGATCATATTCTTTGTAGCTTCATGATGAAGCATGACGATTTCGGCTTTAAGTTCCGGTGCTACTATTGAAGTAAGCTTTGCTTCCTTGATTGTTACCAAAGCATACTTCGCCTGTTTATCAATTGTAATATTCATATTTATTGAATTTTCTCAAATTTACAACAAAAATAACTTTTGAATAGCAACAGAGGAGAAATTTTCAACACTATGGGGAATTCAATTGTTAATATAAAAAGACTCATCCTTCATTAGAACCCGGTTTCTTTTGAGAAAAAATACTGAAATCCATTTTTATTGTTTACCAATTGAATTTTCAATAACCCACAATATTTTAAAAATTTCGATGAAAATTCAATAAAATATGATTACATTACTGTCTATATAAATGACTGTAATGCAAACATCAACATCACAGCGAACGATCGTCCATATGGACATGGACTCATTCTTTGTTTCCGTTTCTGTCCTGCAACGACCTGCACTCAAAGGCAAACCGGTACTTGTAGGAGGCAACAGCGACCGCGGAGTTGTAGCAGCCTGCAGTTACGAAGCCAGGAAATTCGGAATTCACTCGGCCATGCCGATGAAAATCGCCCGCAGGCTTTGTCCCGAAGCTGTCATCATCCGCGGCGATTACGAAGAATACAGCAGGTTTTCTGAAACCATCACCGAAATCATTCGTGAAAAAGTTCCTCTCTATGAAAAATCATCCATCGATGAATTCTACATCGACCTGACAGGCCTCGACAGGTTTTTCGGGTGTTATAAGTTTGCCACTGAATTAAGAGAAACGATTATCAGGGAAACTCATCTTCCCATTTCACTGGGATTTTCACAGAATAAAACCGTTAGTAAAGTTGCAACCGGTGAAGCTAAACCCAATGGACAGAAAAAAATAGATTTCGGAACGGAAAAAAATTTCCTCGCTCCTCTGTCAGTAAAAAAAATTCCGATGATCGGCGAAAAGACTTACCACCTGTTACGCAGCATGGGTGTAGAGAAAGTCTATACCCTCCAGGAAATGCCTTTCCAGGTACTCAGTATGGTTTTAGGTGAAAATGGACTCACGATCTGGAAAAAAGCAAATGGCATCGACAATTCGCCGGTTGAACCATACCAGGAAAGAAAGAGCATTTCCTCTGAAGAGACTTTCCAGACCGATACGATTGATGTGGTTAAGCTTAAATCTATATTAGTGGTGATGACCGAAAAACTTGCCTTTCAACTGAGAATGGAAAACAAACTGACTGCCTGCGTGACTGTAAAAATCAGGTATTCTGACTTCAACACTCACACGATGCAGATGAGAATTCCATATACTTCCTGTGATCACACTCTTATTGCAACGGTAAAAGAACTTTTCGATAAGCTTTTCAATAAACGTTTATTGATCCGACTCATCGGCGTCAGGTTCAGCCATCTCGTCGGAGGAGGCCACCAGATCAATCTGTTCGAAGACAGCCAGGAGATCATTCAGTTATACCAGGCAATGGATAAAATCAGAAAGCGTTTCGGAGAAGATAAAATTCACAGGGCTGTCGGGGAAACTTTCAAGCTACGCGAATTCAATCCTTTCAATGGTATTCGAAAAACTATATAACTGTTTGTTGTTTTGATGTTTTGTTGTTTTTATGTTTTTATGTTTTATTGTTTTATTGTTTTATTGTTTTATTGTTTGGTTGTTATAACATAAAAACAACAAAACAGCAAAACAACAAAACAGCAAAACAACAAAACAGCAAAACAGCAAAACAGCAAAACAGCAAAACATAAAAACATAAAAACAGCAAAACATAAAAACAGCAAAACATAAAAACCAAACAACTACCAAAACTTGTATCTCAACTGCCACTCATATTTCAGTTTCAAATACGGCACCCTCACTCCTGCTCAATTGATTCATGATGCAGAATTGAATCATGTTTCTAAGATCGCCCTTACTGACATCAACAATACATCCGGAATTCTCGATTTTGTACGTCGATGTAATAAAAGCACCGTCAAACCAATTGCCGGCATTGATTTCCGTAACGCTTCCAAACAACAATTCATTGGTCTCGCAAGGAATAATGAAGGCTTCAGGCAATTGAATGATTTTCTCTCTCTGTTTCTCGAGAATGGTGACGAAATCCCCGCTGTTGCTCCATTCCTTGAAAATTGTTTTTTCATCTATCCATTTCAACATCCATTCCGAAGCCTTTCAGAAAATGAATTCATCGGCATACGTCCTTCTGAGATAAACAAATTATTTTTCTCTCACTGGAAAAATCAGTTGAATAAACTTGTCATACTCGCGCCTGTCTCTTTCAGGAACAGGACTGATTTCAATGCACACCGGCTGTTACGCGCTATCGATAACAACACCCTCCTTAGCAAACTGCCGCCGGAAGAACAGGCCGCGCCGGATGAAATCATGGTTGAAGAAAACAGGCTTTTAAATTTTTACAGGAATATTCCACACATCCTCGAAAACACAAGATACATAGCTGACAATTGCAACATTGAATTTGAATACGGAAAAAGTAAAAACAAAAAAACTTTCACGGGTTCTGAGAAAGAGGATGAGGCCATGCTCAGGAAACTTTGCAGTGAAAACCTGGGATATCGCTATCCCTACCCTGACAATAAGGTCGTGGAACGATACGACAAAGAAATCAATTCGATCTGCAAACAGGGTTTTGCATCTTATTTCCTGATCAACTGGGACCTCGTTAATTTTGCAAGACATAAAAATTATTATTACGTCGGACGGGGAAGCGGAGCAAACAGTATTGTCGCTTACCTGCTTCGGATCACAGATGTAGATCCGGTCGATCTCGATTTATATTTCGAGAGATTCATGAATCCATTCCGGACAAGTCCGCCCGACTTCGACATCGATTTTTCATGGAAAGACCGTGACGACATCATCTCTTACATCTTCAAAAAATACACAAAGGATCACACATCCTTACTTGCCACTTACAGCACATTTCAGGAGAATTCAGTCGTTCGCGAACTCGGTAAAGTATTCGGTCTTCCAAAATCAGAGATCGATACCCTTCAGCTTGAAGGAATTCAAAACCAGGAGGGGAGTATTCCCGGACTGATCAAAAAATATGCTTCCGTTATAAGCGATTTTCCAAGCCATCTTAGTATTCATGCCGGCGGCATCCTAATCTCCGAATTACCGATACATTCTTACACCGCAACATCGATTCCACCCAAGGGATTTCCTCTTACACAATTCAGCATGATAGAAGCCGAAGACATTGGCCTATATAAATTCGACATCCTCAGCCAGCGCGGTCTGGGACACATCAAAGACAGCATCGAAATTATCCGGAAGAACAGGGGCGTCGAAATCGATATTCATGATGTGCAAAAATTCAAGCAGGATGAAAATATTAAGATAAAACTGCGCGAAGCAAAATGCATGGGATGCTTTTATGTGGAAAGTCCTGCTATGAGAATGCTTTTGAAAAAACTCGGCGCCGACACTTACCTCGGGCTTGTTGCAGCAAGTTCCATCATTCGTCCCGGCGTCGCTTCCTCCGGAATGATGCGGGAATATATTCTCCGCTCGAAAGGCCTCCATCCTACTTACCAGACTCCGGATATGATCTATGAAATTTTAGAAGATACTTTTGGAGTAATGGTTTACCAGGAGGATGTCATTAAGGTCGCTCATTATTTCGGCGGACTTGATCTTGGCGAAGCAGATATGCTCAGGAGAGGGATGAGCGGGAAATACAGGGGGCGTGAAGAGTTTGCCCGCGTCAGGGATAAATTTTTCTCCAATTGCAAATCGATGGGACATCCTGAAGATGTTGCTAAGGAAGTATGGCGGCAAATTGAAAGTTTTGCAGGCTATGCTTTCTCAAAAGGTCACAGCGCATCTTATGCCGTCGAGAGTTACCAGAGCCTTTTTTTGAAAGCATATTTTCCGCTAGAGCATATGGTGGCGGTGATCAATAACTTCGGCGGCTTTTACAGGACGGAGTACTACATCCATGAGGCAAGAATGAATGGAGCTGCCATTCATGCGCCCGACATTAATAAAAGCGAATACCTGACATGTATTTTCGGCAAAGATATTTTTCTTGGTTTCATCCACCTGGCAGAGCTTGAGTCGATGACCGCACAAAACCTGATTGATGAAAGAAAGAAGCATGGAGACTTCCGGAGCCTCGAAGACTTCATGAACAGGGTAAACATCTCTGTAGAACAACTGAGAATCCTGATACGAATAGGTGCATTCAGGTTCACAAACCGGACGAAGAAGCAACTTCTATGGGATATTCATACGGTAATAGGCAATAAACATAAAACAGAGGTTTCTAACGATCTCTTTGAAGTTGCAAGGCAGGAATATACTTTTCCCCCGTTGAATTATCATCCCCTCGATGATGCTTTAGATGAGAAAGAAATACTTGGTTTCACACTTTGTTCTCCTTTCGATCTGCTGAAAGAGCCTCCCGCTTCAAAGTTTACGGCAGGAGATATGAAGAATCACAAAGGGGAAATCATTGAACTGGTGGGTTACATGGTGACCGTTAAATACACGAGAACAAAATATAATGAACGAATGATGTTTGGCACTTTCATCGATAAGAATGGAGTTTTTTTCGATACCACTCACTTCCCGAAAATCTGCAACGATTTTCCCCTGCGAGGCAAAGGGTGCTACCTGATAAAAGGTAAGATTGCGGAGGAATTCGGGTTTTACAGCCTGGATGTTATCAGCTTACATCTGCTCGAAAATCACCATATAGATATTGACTGATGTTTTGGAATATCTCATTTCCGAAGAGCCGTTAACGAGAATGTAAATCACAGGCTTCAGCCGGAAACAAACTTCATTCATTGACAACAAAATGGCAATCAATGAGACTATTACCGGTAAAATTCCTGAACATTTCAGGGGTTAGTTCTCGTTGAACAGGGATAACTATTCAAATGAATTTCTTCGAGGTAATTTCATCGATTATTCTTGCTTATATTTGTCAGGTTTCGATGAATATTCATGTAACTAATTTCATTAACACGATTCTTTCATAGTGCTGGATCCTTTACAAAATAGCCTCCGGTTGAAACTGCTGGAAATGTATTACACAGCTAAGGCCGGGCATATCGGCTGTTCTCTCAGCTGCATCGACCTGATGATAGGCACGCTCATCCGTCACAAGAAAAAGGAAGATACATTCATTTTATCCAAGGGCCATGCGGCAGCGGCGCTGTATGTGAGCCTATACCATTTGGGTGAAATCACGGATGCTGATCTGAACAATTATTATAAAAACGGCACTAAGTTACCAGCTCATCCTTCGGCAAATAAATTTATGGGAATCCCATTTGCACTCGGGTCGCTGGGTCATGGTTTTCCGATTGCTGCAGGTATTGCAAAAGCCAATAAGCTGCAAGGGACCGACTCCATTTCATATGTGCTGATGTCCGATGGCGAAACCAACGAAGGCACAACCTGGGAAGCGGCTCATTTTGCTGTTCGGCATGGGCTGGATAATCTCATCGTCATCATCGACAAAAACAATCTGCAGGGATTTGGAAATACAAAAGATATCTTAGGCGATACTGCAGCTGAAGAAAAATGGAATGCAATCGGTTTCGAATCGATCGTCGTCAATGGACACGATGTGGATCAGATATCAGATGCAATTAAAAAATTCGGCGTGTCTTTAAATTCCAGGCCCAAATTATTGCTTGCCAACACCGTAAAGGGAAAAGGAGTGAAATACATGGAAAATAAAATGGAATGGCATTACCTTCCAATGAACGAAGAGTTGTATAACAATGCAGTCAAAGACATTGAAGAGACATTCAAAAGATGATCTTCATTGCAGGTCAGATTACAATAAACTAAAATGCGCAAGGCTTTTTCAAATATCATCCAGGAAACAGGCAGAAATAAAGATGTAATCTTTCTGACCGGCGACCTGGGATACAATGCTTTCGAAAATATCAGCGAAAGCATGGGAGATCGCTTTATCAATATGGGCGTTGCGGAACAAAACATGATCGGTGTTGCGGCAGGACTTGCACATCGGGGGTTCAAAGTCTTTTGTTACAGCATCGCTCCGTTTATAACCTATCGCTGCCTGGAACAAATCCGTATCGATGTTTGTTTTCACAAGCTGCCTGTGTTTATCGTAGGTAATGGAGGCGGATATGGGTATGGAATCATGGGTGCCACGCATCACGCAATCGAAGATCTGGCCTGCATGAGCAGTTTGCCGGACATGACCTGTTATGTTCCCGCCTTTCTTGAGGATGTTGATTTATCCGTCAGGGAGATCCTCGATAAGAAAAAACCCGCTTATCTCCGGCTGGGCCTGGGAAAGAAAAATCCATTTGCCAGCGTCAGCAACATAGAATCCATTTCGGAAATAAACGCTTCCGAAAAATCAGGATTGACCATCGTAGCCATAGGGCCCGTAATGAATAACGTAATCGAAGCGATTGAAAAAGAATCTCTGAAAGAAAACGTCGATCTCTTTGCTGTTAAGAAAATTCCTTTCGACAGGATTTCAGAAAAATTAAAATCGAGCCTGCAAAAGACTAAAAAACTGTTGCTGGTTGAAGAACATGTTTCGAGAGGAGGACTATCGGAACACGTTTCATTAAAGCTCCTTGAAGAATCTATTCAACTGGAGAAACTGAGATCACTCCATGCGCTTGGCTACCCGAATACACTTTACGGCGACCAGAATTATCATCTTGAACAATCCGGTTTAGATCCTGTAAATATTTTAAAGACTATTCATAGCTTGCTGGAAAATTGAACATGGAAAATTCGATCGACAAAGAAATTCTTGCACTCAAGGGACCCATTTTTATTTTCGGGGCCAGCGGCTTCATTGGTGCGAATCTACTGGAGACCATTCTGAAATACAGGAAAGACTGTTATGCGATTACCCATGAAATCAAACGAGCATGGCGACTGAAACTTCTTAACCTGAATCCGGAAAACATTTTGTTCTGCGACATACTTTTCAAGAATTCTGTCCAGCAGATCTTTGACAAGTACAGGCCGCAGACTATTTTCAATCTCGCTGCCTATGGCGCATATTCCAAACAGAATCAGAACAACCTCATCTACGAGACAAACATTCTCGGCACCTTCAACATTTTAGAAGAATGCAGGCGAAACGGCATCAGCGCTTATGTTCATGCAGGCAGCAGTTCGGAGTATGGTTTCAATTGTGAGAATCCGAAAGAGTCTGACGAACTCCTTCCCAACAGTCATTATTCAGTTTCTAAGATTTCCGCCGGATACCTGATGAAATATTACGCAAAGCTTCACCGGGTTCCCTGCGTTAACCTGAGATTGTATTCCGTTTATGGTCCATGGGAAGAACCGGACCGTCTCATCCCGGTGTTGGTTGACCACGCGCGGCAAAAAAAACTCCCGCCATTGGTCTCTCCGGATATCAGCCGTGACTTTGTTTATACGGAAGACTGCATCGAGGCCTTCGTAAAATCAGCGCTTCACATGGATGAATCCTTCTATGGCGAATCCGTGAATATTGGCACAGGTAAGAAAACAACGATGAGTGAATTGGTCGACACGGCTATTCAGTTATTCAGCGTTTCAATTAAACCTGTCTGGGGAAGTATGCAGAACCGGAAATGGGACCTGCAAAACTGGTATGGAAATTATGACAAAGCGAAAAGACTCTTTCACTGGGAACCCACTACATCGTTGAATGAAGGCCTTCTAAAAACAAGCCAGTGGCAGGAAAGTGTCGATTATCATTCATCGATACTCCCGGCATTCTCTGCGCCCAAGAAGGTAATCAAGATCAGTTGCGTCATCGCCTGTTATAAGGATGCCCAGGCCATACCATTCATGTATGAAAGGCTAACTAAAATGTTTGCTGAAATAAAGACGCGCTATGAAATAATTTTTGTGAACGATGCATCTCCTGATAATACCGAACAGGTACTGCAGGAAATCTGCCAGAAAGATGCAAACGTTTTGGCCATCACTCATTCGAGGAATTTCGGTTCTCAATCCGCTTTCCTTAGCGGCATGGAGATCTCAACCGGCGATGCAGTAGTATTGCTCGATGGCGATTTGCAGGATCCGCCGGAAATCATTCCTGAGTTTTATAAAAAATGGCTCGAAGGCTTTGAAGTTGTTTATGGAAGAAGGATCAAACGCGAAGCCAGCCGCCTCATGAATATCAGCTATAAATTGTTCTACAGGCTTTTCAGCAATTTGTCGTACATTAAAATCCCACGCGATGCAGGCGACTTCTCGATGATGGATAGAAAGGTAGTCAACGAACTCATCAATCTTTCTGAGAAGGATTTATTTTTACGAGGACTTCGAGCCTGGGTAGGATTCAAGCAAACCGGTGTCGACTATGTAAGGCCTGAGCGAATGTTTGGCGTAAGCACTAACAACCTCAGGAAAAATATCTGGTGGGCAAAAAAAGCGATCTTCTCTTTTAGCTTCACCCCGCTGGAATTTTTAGGTTATGCGGGACTCATTCTCACCGGCATATCGTTCTTTGCGATCTTTCTTCAGATTATTGCAAAAATCATGTACCCCGATATACCGCATGGTATTACGACCATCATCGTACTGGTCTTATTCTTTGGCGGAGTCCAGCTCCTTGCTATATCCATCCTGGGCGAATACCTTTCGAAGATCTTCGAAGAGAGTAAAGGACGGCCAAGATATATCAGGCGTTCTATTATTTACAGAGGCAAGACCCTCGATACATCAACTGAAATTGAAAACCTGGTGAAGGCCATAAAATAATTTTATGAAAGAAGGATTCAGGCCGATTTCCCATGCACCGCCGGATACGTTTATCAATAAAATTAAATTCTATGGAAGAATGATTCTGGATCTGCAGGCACTGACTGTATACCGGGACATAAAAAAAACCATCCCTCATTTCAGCGGGAACATCCTTGATGTCGGATGCGGGCAATCACCATTTAAATTTTTACTAAACCCTTCTGCGACAAAATACTTTGGCATTGACATCGTTGATGCCGAAAAGTTTGATTATAAAAATTCGCTTATAACCCCATTCAACGGTGAAGATATTCCTTTCAGGGATGATGAATTCGGTGGTGTCATCTGCACAGAAGTTCTTGAGCACGTGGAGAATTACCAGAAACTCATTAATGAAATACATCGTGTCATGAAAAAAGATGGAGAAGCAATAATTACCATCCCATGGAGTGCACGCTATCATTACATCCCATACGATTTTTTCCGTTACACGCCCAGCAGCCTGAAAACCATGTTCCGGAATTTTTCGGAAGTCAGGATCAGAAATCGCGGAACTGATATTGCAAACATTGCAAACAAAGTAATCGTCCTGTGGTTCAGAAATCTTTTTCCTTCACAAGCCTGGAAGTGGGTCTTCGTTCCCGTTTGGATTGTGCTCTCCCCTATCCTGTTATTCGTTGTATTGCTGGCACATCTTTCTCTCTGGTTTAACTGGGGAAGCTCGGATGACCCGCTTGGCTACACGATCGCAGTGAAGAAATAACGATGAGCCGGACTACTTTTCCGCTTCAATAAAGATTGATTGCGACATCACCCGGAGCCCCGGCACCTTCTCGGCAAAATTTCCAAAACTAATCAGAGGCTTCACCAGGAATTCCGGAACTCCCGGAAGTAAAAAATCCCTGAAAGTAACATGAATGTTCCGGTAACCTGCATTTAATAATTTACCGACAATGTATTTTTTAGAAAATGCCATCTCATCCGGCTCCAGTCTGAATTTTTTCCTGAAATAAGAATTCCTGAAAATCAGATAAGCCATCGGGTTCTGAACGTTTGGCTCCATGAATATGATCTTACCGTTTTCGCTGAGTAACGAACGGATATTTACGAGTGCTTCATCCAGGTGATAATACAGGTGATGTAATATTCCATTACCCGTGATGTAATCGAATTTTTTATTCTTCAGATCATCGGGCTTGTTGAAATCCAAAACGCCGAAACTAAGATTTGGCAGTTTGTACTTCGTCCGTGCTTCATCGATAAAAGGAACACAAAGATCAATACCCAACACCTGCATCTTACTGTGTTCGGCGAAGTAATTAGCTGCACGACCGGTACCGCAGCCGATTTCAAGCACCGACTTTTCCCCTTTCGTATCCATCTTTTCCAGTACCATTTGCGCCCTCCTGAATCCGCGAATACGGGTCGCCTCGCTCTCCACCCAGATCTGATTATATCCTCTGTCGTCTGTTACATTCTTCATATTTCAACTGTGCGGTTCGAAAAAAAATAATACGGCGTTAAACTGCCGGCCTCCTTCGCCTGAAAAAAATAAGCAATACATATACAATTAGTCCGGCAACGGAAAGGATAGCACCCTCTTTTACATACCTGGGATAGAAGTCAAGGCTTATCTCGTGAATACCCGGGCCTAATAATAATCCCATAAAACCGCTGTTCACCAATTTCAACTCCTCCGGTTTGCCATCCACTGTGGCCGTCCAGCCCTTATCGAATGGGATTGAAAAAAACAAAAGTTTATTTTCCTTTAAATCAATCTTCCCCCTGATATGACTCTCGCTGCTTTCAGTCATCTGCATTGATTCTGATTTCAACATGCCTACATCAGACGTAAGCGTATCGAATAAATAATTGTTTGTCGTGTCCGTCATGCTGTAGCTCCTGAACTGCTTGAAATTCTGTTCAAGCGAGTCGTCAACAACAAAAGCATTCAGGAGTGTGATGTTTCTCTGAATCATCGACATCTTTTTGAAATCGGATCTCTTCACATATTCATTATAAGTAAAACCGAGCGGCAATGTGTTTTTATTCCGGAAGAGTTTAACATCCTGGACCTGTGCGATCGAATCGAAAGTGGAGTACATAAACCTGTTATCGGTATTCTTGCTCAGGCTGTACTTGACGCTGCCAAACGATTCCAGCATCGGCCATCCCCTGAGTCCGGCCGCCCAACGTGTCTGTGACTCATCACTACCGTTTATTATTCCAACATCTTCGAGGAACCGGATGTAATATTTCTGGTTAAACGAATAATAACAGGAGGTCCCTTTGTAATTTTGAATGAGTGCATCATTCAGGCTGGCATGAACAGCGGGACCGGAACCATAATATTTGTCGATGCGATACCAGCTCACGTCTGACTTTTTCAATGAATCGATTATATCAACTGAATAATCATTATAACCGGTTCTTTGATGCATTTCCTTATCTGTTACCGGAGTTCGTTTGTTTACCGTTATATGAGATAGGTAAGAAAGCTCGATTACCAAAGTAATCAGGATGATTAACTGAATATTGAATCTGAATTTACCGGAGGAAAATCCGGCAAGCATCACCGAGTAAGCAACCAGGAACAATGTAATAAAACTACGCAGGTCCTTCTCTACCGGATTCGCACCCGGGAAATACGGGTAGTAAAGCATAATGAGAAGAACGATGAATGTAACGATCAAGACGGGAACATTAATTTTAAAATTCGCCTGCATTTCCTGCAATGCATTCATTGCAGTAATGATGAGAGCAAATGAAACGAAGAAGGAATAAGCCCTGTAATAGTCTCCGCTGAATAGCCAGAATGCATGTCTGAAATACGGGAATATTACCGGCAGGATCCAGACGGCGATAAATATAGAGTAGATGATTTTTTTCCGCTTATCGAGATAACTGAATACCTGTGGAACGAGTAACAGTGTTATTAAGCCACAATAAAGTAATGGCGCCTCGAGATAATTGTATGCGCCTTTAAATGCCAGGCCAGTTCCCAATAAATCACTCGAGAACAGTCGCATGATGGCTGTTACATTATTATTTCCGTCTGCAAGACTCAGCAATGGAATTGAGGACAACTTGTTGAAATACGAAGACTCACCTGACACGCGCGGGCTCTCAATCAGTTGTAATGCATTACTGAAGAAAAACACACCGCTCATTGCCACACCCAGTAAACTCAGGCCAAAAAGCTTTAGCAACAGGAAAGAAAATTGCCTGAAGTCCCACTCCTTTTCTTGGAAATACCTGAATAACACATACACCAGGAAGAATACACCGTACAAATAAAGGTTGAAAGGCATGGATGCACTGATGAGCAGGATAGCGACCGGGAACAACAACCATTTATTATGAATGAACAAACGTTCGAACGAATACAGAAGCAATGCGGCGCAAAAAGCCTCGTAGGTAAAAATATACCATCCGCTTCCCAGGATCATGAAGCCGCAAAATGAAAAAATCAACCCGCCAACAACACTCACGAATGCCGACATGCGAATTGTCCTCAGATACAGGTAAAAGAATAATCCGCCCAGAATGATCTTAATAAATTCAATGTAAATTATTCCGTAAGGAAGACTCTCCTTACTCATTGCATAGAGAATGAAATCGAATGGATCCCTTACGATGAATGGAAAAATGTTTTGCCCCATTCCCTGGCTGAATGACCATTTTGGCATTCCCTCAGTCCTCAGGTAATCATGAATAAATTGCAGTTGAGGCAAACTGAAGTTAACCGTGTCACTGCCAATATCCTTAAAGAGGTATAGATTTTTAAAAGTGAGATAATTCCAGAACACAATAAATCCCGTGAAAAGCGCCAGTCCCAAAAATAAGTACAGGCCCTTACGTCCTTCAAAATATTTTTCGAATGAAATTTCAGCGGCTTTCGAAACTTTCTCTTTTGAAAAGGTCTTAACGGGTGCGGGGCCTTTCTTACCGGGCTTTTTACTCGTCATAAAAATGCAGAATAAAGTATATCTAAAGAATAATTAATGAGCATGGAAATTTCCTTAAATCCATGGGGTACGCAACAAATATAAAAGAATAAACCGGGATTTTGCAATCAATGAGTATTCATGCACATACCGGCAAAACAGGCCGGCTATTATTTCATCACGAAAACTTAGTTTAACATATAAGTAATTCCAAACAGAATTCCGGTAGAATAATATTTCTGTTTAACTCCGTAGTCGTCTTCAAAAACCGAATTCAGGTTGGCCTTAAATAATGGCCGCAGCATCAGCTTCGTCCTGGCACCGGCACGATAATAAACATCAACACCTACCCTCGCATTGATCAAAAACTTCCTGAATGATTCGATCTCTTCAAGTGATTCAATTCCTCTTCCATCCTGGCGGAGATAATACCCTTTTTTACCGGTAAGAAACGCGGGAGAAACTCCGCCTACCACTCCAAAACCCATTCTTCCTTTGTTCAGAGTATATGCAACCTGAATAGGAATTTCGACATAATAAATATGGTTAACTCCATTGTTCTTCGCAATGTTCTCATCGTATTTATAAACTTCGGAAGTATCCTGGTCAAAAACAAAGATGCTGTCGGACCTTTGACGGACTGTCTCGAAAAATCGTGTGTTCCCCCAGATATAAGCCGTATCGGTATCTACAAAATTTGTCAGGAACGATTGCCACACGCTGTTATCGTCTATCTGCAGTTGATTGCTGTATGGATAATAATTGGTCTCTTCCCCGTATACCGAATATTCAATTCCTGCACTTATACTGAGGGATTTTAAATTGGCAGTAATGCTCAGGCCAATAGAAGGAGCTACAATTGGTTCTTCTTCGTTTTCGCGGTGCATCAGGTAGTTATTCCATTCCGAGTCGCCCGAAAGAGTTTTCTGAATATAATGTGCGCCTCCGTAAGCACCAATCTCCCACACAACATGATTATAAGTACTCTTCCCTGCGGGAACCGGAAACCTGTTCTCATGAACAGAATATATGCTGGCCTCAGTCGGGAGACTTTTCCTTGAAGGACTGAGAAGAGAAAATGTTTCCTTAGCGCCGGCAGAGAAATTTTCTGCAGGGTAAAATCCACCCGATTGTGATTCGGAACCAGCCGCTAAAACCGAACTGCCTGATAGAACTGTTTTCGGATCTGACTTTTTACCCGAGTGAACTCCGGATGATGAATTTCCGGCGGCGGCCGAAGTCATGGGAATTGCACCAACTGAAACTGGCTTAACCGTTTTGACGGCATTAACAGAAGCTGCCATTGCAGCGTTCGATTGACCGTTTTTAACTATGCCCGGTGAATTAAAACCATTTTTATTATTTTGATTAATATCTTCTGATGGCTGTGACTTTTTATTTCCAGTGGTATTGAGTTGATTATTTTTATTATTTATGATTGATTTGTTTTCGATCAGTGTGTTGACATTTTTATCATTATTATCGTTATGAACGGAATTAGAAAGTCCGGGCTGACTAACTGCCTCGCCGGCATGAACAGATTTTCCATCATTCATTTTTTCAGATTTATTGAAATGTGTTATCATCAGTGTGAGACCGACCATAACGGCAGGGATCAGCACTGACAATGACCAAAGCATAATCCGCTTGTTTCTGAAATGTCTGTTAAGCATTTTTTCCGCCGCAGCCCATGATTGATCTGCCTGAGGAATGTCTTTCCTGTTCATCATTGTAAAACAGATTTATGAATCAACACTTTTTTTTTCCACTCGTTTTCCAAAAGCTCCCTGAGTTTCTTTCTTGCATTATGCAGATGAGCCTTGGATGTTCCTGAGGAAATTTTCAACATGTCGGCAATCTCATCGTGTCCATAACCGTCGATAACAAACAGGTTAAAGACTGTACGGGTCATGTGAGATAACTGACCGATTGCCAAAAGTATTTCTTCAAGTTTTTCTTTTTCGAATACCGGATCAGAAAAAAGATTCAGGTCATCCGAGTCATTCAGTTCCCTGTAATCAAGATTCTCCCTGTGTTTGACGTTCTTTCTGAATTCATCAATCACATGATTGATTGCAATTCTCCGGGTCCACAGATCAAAGGGAACGGTATCTTTTTTCTTCAGATAGCTTCCCATGTTTTTGATCATCTTCAGAAAGATCATATTCAGGGAAGACTGCATGTCTTCTGAATTTATATAATATCTCCTGCATACCGATACTAAAAAGGGAAAGCACATTTTGTACAATTCATAATGTGCCTGCCTTTTGTCTTTTCGACATTGTTCGAGTAAGTCGGCAGATGGGTTCATTTTCTAACAGAAATAGGATGAGGCTCGCGCCTCATCCTTTTCAAACTTAACAACATTTACACAATTAGTTTTTGATTATTGTCTTATATCCGCGGGATCCATCAGAAGTTGTCAATTCTAACAGATATGTTCCGGATGTCAGGTCTTTCATGCTTATCGTACCTTCAAATCCATTCAGTTCACCGCGGAGGATTTCTGAACCGGGCAATGAAAGAATTCTGTAACCGGTTACTTTGATGGTGCCGGTTTTCAGGTTAACAAACAGGTCGGAAGTTACAGGATTGGGGAATACGCTGAAATTCTTCTCAGAGATGATCTCATTCACTCCGGTTAATTGTGATGGGGACACCACATTGATGGAAAATCCTGCCATTGCACGGAAGATGTTACCAAGAGAATCAACTGCAAGGGTATCACAATATGTGCTTGTGCAACCATTTCCATCAGCGACTGTGAGGCACAGATTATAAATGCCAGTAGAAGCATATACGTGTGACGGGAATGGCTGTGTATCGCTGCTTCCATCACCATAATCCCAATTAAAGGATAAATTAACGCCGCTTGAAAGATTAACGACTGTTACCTGGAATGGAGAAAGCTGGACGATGGCGTAAAATGCCTGGCAACCGACCGGGTTAATGATCGTTGAATCAACTCTTACTAAAGAGCAATAAGTATCGGTGCAGCCTCCTGCAGCAACGGTGAGGCATACATTATAGGAGCCTGACTGATTATATGTATGTTGAGGGAACCGGGCTGTTGATGTTGAATTATCCCCGAAGTCCCAGGAATAGGTTGCTCCTGAATTAGCGGCCGGGGCCGACATATCAATGAAGTAAGCTGTAAGTCCGAGCGTGGTAGAAATAAATGAAGCAGCACATGTGTTACCTCCTCCGCTCACGATCACTAAATCGCAATATGAACAGCTGGGTGTTCCGGGAGTGTTAACTGTGATGCATACATTAAAAATACCTGCTGCCGGAAATGTATGGCTTACTGACTGGCCGGTGTCAGTTCCGGAACCATCTCCAAAGTCCCAGGTAACAGTAGACAATAGTCCACTGTTAGCCTGGAAATCGATGGTGAAGCTATGGAAGGGATTAGGAGACGAGTTGAAATAGCATGAGCCGGCTTGTCCGACGGGAACAACCTGACAAACGGAACATATAACATTTCCCATTGAGTCAGATTCATTCATGCATACAGTATAAGCGCCTGGAGCATTATAGGTGTGACCTACGTTTGTACCGGTTTGCGTGGAGCCATCACCAAAGTCCCATGACAAAACAGAACCCGGAAATGAAGGTAAACCCCAGAAGAAATAAGATGAAGTTGAGTTGGTATCAAGATTAAAAGCAAACCAGCAATTGCCATGAGTACTTCCGGCTGTAACGGGCTGGCAATAAAAACAGCTATCGCCTAGAGTGTCTACGGCATACATACAGACGTTGTATGTACCTGTAGTTGAATAGATATGTGATACCGATCTGCCGGTACCTGAAGCACCATCACCAAAATCCCAAAAGATACTGGAGAACAAAGCCACATTGGATGTAAAGTAAATATCCAGACCATTACCGGGATTTGCACTGACGTTAAAGTCACACGTATTTGGCGGACCGGAGACAGTTACTGTATTACAGACATTACAAACAGTATCGCCGTTTAATGAATCAACCTTCAACATGCAGACATCATATGTTCCGGTTGATGGGAAAACATATGTATATGGATTTCCTGATATCCAGGTTAACCCATGATCAAAACTCCATGAAACAAAAAAGCCGGTTGAAAGCGGGGCATCGAATAATACATCCAGGCCGCTGGTTTGTGTCCAGCTGAAAGTACAGCTTGTAGTATTCGAACGCACAATAGAATCGCAGTAAGAACACACCAGGACGTTGGAAGAATCATAAATGTCGCAGCAGGCTACTACCGGAAGCAGTGAATTGTACGTATGCGTGGGAGCATAGCTTGAACTTGTATTTCCATCTCCAAAATTCCATTCAAAATGATACAAATTAGGCGAGAAGCTTGAACTCGGCGTAAAGGCAACTACGTTGAAAGTGCCGGGAGTAAAAGAGTAGCTGAAGAAGCAATTCTGAGCTCTGGATGCCAGAGCAAAAAGAAACATCAGGATTAGTAAAGATTGTTTTTTCATGGTTAGAGGATTTTATATCTATTAAGCAACACGGAGAAATCCGTCTGATGGTTTAGTCGTATCGATAATTTTTTTGATTTGATTAAAGTTACACTAAATATATATGTGGTCAAATGGACGGGAAGGAACTCCGTCTGCCATGAAAATCAGCGAAGGCAGAGTCTTTGAAAGATAATGGCCGCTCCGCTTCGGACTATGTTTAAAGCGACACTCCCCTTTCCAATTGTCAGGTAAAAGTCCTCAGATTCAGAGTTGTTGATTTAATTCTTAGGCACTTAAAATATTCAACAGGGGATAATTTTTCTTTGTAAATTTTAAAAAAAAGCTACCTTTGCGCTCCTTAAATTAAAAGGCCCGTTCGTCTAGGGGTTAGGACATCTCCCTTTCACGGAGGAAACGCGGGTTCGATTCCCGCACGGGCTACGAAAACCCCTTGACTCTCAAGCAGTTAAGGGGTTTTTTCTTGTGTGTGTAGCACATGTGTAGCAAAATTTATCAACAATCTTTAATTAAACTTAACCATGTTTAATTAAAACACACTTTCTAATTGGAATGAATAGCGGTAATAGAACCCGCGTTTCCTCCGTGAAAGGAAAATGTTTCGGGTATGAGATTGTGATAAACTTATCTTTGCCAGTTCTAAAAAAAATTGTTCTATGATTTTCTTTTCATGGTTTGACCGCACAATAAGAAAGATAGTTCCTAAACATGTTTGGGAAGACCAAGTGTATAGTAAGGTAATGGCTGCATTAATCTATACACCGGTAATAGCAATCTTAGCGACGATATTCTATTTCATATATGGAGCTTTCAAACAAATACCTTTCTTAGAAAGTTTGAAAACACTTGGAGTGTTTTTAATTGACTTACGATTATATTACAACTGGTTTATAATAATTCTTATACTTTGTACAATCGGTTTCATCATTACACTACGTGCTTACATTAAAAGTCGAAAAAGTAGGACCGTATATCTTAGCGGTGACAAACTAAAGAAGTTAAAGAAAGAACTTGATAAAGAAGAAAAACCATTCGCCGAAATTGCAATTAGTATAAGCGAAGGTCTTGAAATAATAAGAGACTTTTTTCCGGGTACATGGCAAAGTACATATTCGGATGGTAAAGGTTTCGGCGGTCATTGTCCAAAGCTTTATATTAATAATAAAAATGAGTGGATGGAAGAAAATAGAAAAACACACTTAGTGTTTGACTTCAAAGTGATAAGCGAAAAAGGTATGGCAGGTGAAAATGTTGGAGACGAAATAACATTTTTCAAACATGATGTAAGAACCGGTGAAAAAATGTTTAATCGTTTAGAAGTTATTGTACCATTTCAACATTACAAGGGATATGAAAAAGGTTATATAGAAATTGAGTACAAGAAAATACCATTATGATTGAAACCACATTTGAAAGAGCATACGAAATAATTGGTAAGCTTGTAGATGATTTTAAGCAAGGGCAAAAACACTATCTATCAAAAGACTATCAAGAAGCTGAAGCCCGGAAAGACTTCATAGATAAATTCTTTATTGCACTTGGTTGGGACGTGCATCATGATGAACAAAAAAATCCTTTCGAGCAAGAAGTTAAAGTTGAAAAGGGCGTTGACGTTTCGGGTGCACAAAAGAAAGCCGACTATTCGTTTACACTTGCACCATACTTTAATGAACCAAAATTTTTCGTTGAGGCCAAAAAACCAAGTCAGGATTTAGCAAACCCGGATTATTATTTTCAAGTTGCTCGATATGGATGGCACCAAAATACTCCGCTATGTGTACTTACAAACTTTAATGAGTTCCATGTTATTGATAGTAGGTTTTCACCGGACATTAGTATTATCCTTAAAAAAAAATGGAAAAGTTATCACTATACTGACTATCTAAACAAAGAAAAGTTTTCCGAAATCTATTATCTATTTTCTCGTGAAGCTGTTTTAGATAATTCAATTGGTAAGCGTGTTGAAGAGTTACCAACTCCACGAGGTAAGTCCGTACAAAAAGCACTATTCCCTTATGAGGTACATAAAACAATCGATGATGATTTTCTCAATGACATTGAATTGAAGCGAGAAGTGCTTGCAAAAGCATTTAAGAAAAATGATAATAGTCTTACCAGTGAAGAGTTAACGGAAGCTACACAACGTACAATTGATAGATTGGTGTTCATTCGCTTTCTTGAAGACAAACAAATAGAGCAAGAACATTATGTAGATAAGTTTGGAGAAAATGGTAAAGCATGGGACCAATTTATTGCATTGTGTAGAAAGTTAGATGCTAAATATAACGGTGTTGTATTCAAGAAAAATTTTATTGATGCTGATAATTTTAAAGGACCGGTTGATAGTGAATTTCATTCCATAACACAAGACCTATGCCACCTTAATAGTAGGTTTTTGTTTAATCAAATTCCTATACACATTTTAGGCTCTATCTATGAGCGTTTCTTAGGTAAGATAATTCACGCTACACCTAAACAAGTACGATTAGAAGAGAAAGAAGAAATAAGAAAACAAGGTGGCGTTTACTATACTCCCAAATATGTTGTAGACTATATCGTAAACAATACGATTGTAAAACAAATCGAAGGTAAGACCCCGGACCAAATAGCAAAATTGCGATTTGCTGATATTGCATGTGGTTCAGGTTCCTTTCTAATAAGTGTATTCGATGCACTATTAATTGAACATTCTAAATACTATCAGCTTAACCCGGATAGGGCAAAGAAGGACGGGTGCCACTTTAAGGATGGTATTTGGGTTTTGAGTATAAAACAAAAGCAAAAGATTTTAGTGAACAACATCTACGGAATTGATATAGATAATCAAGCTGTAGAGGTAACACAACTTTCTCTTTCATTAAAAATGTTGGAAGACGAAACCACTGCAACGGCAAATGACATGCAAGTATTATTTCATGTGAAGATTTTACCTGACATGAGTAAAAATATTGTTTGCGGTAATTCAATTATTGAAAGCGATGTTGTAGCACAAGATTTATTTGGTGAAACGGATATTGATACTAATGAAATCAATCCATTAGATTTATCAATTCCGTTCAATAAAATTCTTAAAGATGGTGGTTTCGATGCGATTGTTGGAAATCCTCCGTGGGTTGATATTAAAGAGTTACCACCTGCACATGTAAAATATTATTTCAAAAAGTACAAATCAGTCGAGAATAGAATGAACTTATACGCTGTGTTTGTTGAGCGGTGTTTATCTATCCTTAGTAAGAATGGCTTATTCGGCTATATCATTCCTAACTCTATACTATATCAAAGCTCATACACTAAGCTTAGAAATTTGATACTTAGCAATTACTCAGTAAATGATATTGTGCGATTGCCGGATGATGTTTTCAAAAATGTAAAAGCTGAAACTGTCATACTGGTTATTCAAGGCAAGAAAGTTAAGAATAACAAATGCCATGTTATGATTTATAACAACGATGATAAAATCAATATCATTTCCAATGAGAATGTACCGGTAAAAAAATCGGTTAATGATGATGGATGGAAAAATAGTGAGCTATCAACATTCGATATATTTAGCAGTAAAGAAATAAACGACCTCTTAAAGAAAATTGAAAAAGATAGTGTTGAATTAGTTTCACTATGTGATTTTACACTTGGTCTTACTCCCTATGATGCTTATAAAGGTCATACTAAGAAGCAAATTGAACAACGTGTATTTCATTCAACGACAAAAAAAGATGCAACATTTAAAAAGCTATTAGCCGGTGGAGACGTAAAAAGATTTTATGTTGAATGGGGCGGTGAAGAGTATATTAGTTATGGAGACTGGTTAGGTGCTCCACGAGAAAAAAGATTTTTTACAGGGGAAAGAATACTAATAAGACAAATTGTAAGCGGCAAACCTTTACGTATCTATGCTGGTTGGACTAATGAAGAATTATACAATCAGCAATCTATATTTAATCTACTTAGAAAGTCAAATTGCGAGTTAGATTTGAAATACATTCTTGCAATTATGAATTCTAAGTTGATGAATATGTATCATGCATACAAGTTTCTCGACTTATCAAAAAGACTATTTCAAAAAATACTAATTCAAAATTGTAAGAAGTTTCCTATCCGTGTATTAGATTTAAAGAATAAAGAACAAAAGAAAACCCATGATAAAATTATTGAACTGGTAAATCAAATTATGGAGGTGCAAGCAAAATTAGATGTTGCTAAAACGGATAAGGATAAATCAAATTTACAAAACCGGTATAACTCTTTGGATAAACAAATAGATGTTATGATTTGTAATGTTTACCAAATGGATGGTAATGATGTTGATTTGATAGAAGTTTAGAAAAGCTTGCCTTTAGCAATATCAACTTTGAATTGCTCTTTCACGTCTATCTTAATCTTTTTTATAGTATTGAAGATATAGCCAATACTCCACCCGGTAAGTTCTTTAATTTGTGAATAGCTTATATCATTGTAAAAGTAAAATTTGAATATACCGGCATCCTTTGCACTGTAGTTTACCTGCACATAATCGAAAATATCATTAAGTAAGTTATTCTCGTATATGTGCTTTTCTATTTTCTCTAAGTATTCTTGCTCATGATAAATCAGTTGAAAACTATGTTCACATTCAACATTAAAATCTACAATATCTTCTTTACCATCCCTTAATGGTTGTAATATCTCATTTCGGACAATAATGTATAGATAGTTTAAAAATGATGCACCGCTTTGTGTTATACCCTTTGGAAAATAAAAACCCTCACTTGCAATCTTATCATGTGCTTTCACTATTGAAGTTTGAAAAGCGTCATCATTAAAAATGTATTGAAATTGTTTTTGCCGGGAAAAATACCTCTTAATAAAGTTGTAGTGATTGCCTACATGGGTTAAAAAGTATTCGGCTATTTGCTCATTAGTTAATTTATCCGGGGCCCTCTTCCTTTTCGGTTTATCATTATTCATTGGATAGTATAAAGTTTTCTCTATCCAATAAATAGTTCTTAATTTTTATGTAGTCTTTGAATTCAAACCTTGCTTGCGCTTCACTCTTTTGATAAATGCACATTTGCTTTTCTACAAGGGTTCTATCAACCTCGGACCTGGGTACCTTCATCCATATTTTTTTAAGAGTTAAATTAGGATTGTATAGATTATACAAATGTGCGATACCGTCACTTTCAATGAATAAGATATAAGGTATTCCGTTTATCTCATTAGCATGTTTGATTAGTGCTAAGCGTTTTTCCTCTTCACCTAAATTCGTATTAGGCCACTCATTACTTGCATTCGTTCTTTCTTTCACCTCAATAACTATTGTTGGTTGATTCATGAAATAAATTATTCCATCCCATCTTGTATAGTCTTCACCATATCCCAAATAATCAATATCAACATGTGAAATGTACTTGTATTGGTACAGTGTAGTTGCTGCACTCAAATGAAATTGTGTGAAGTAATCGACCATGAGAGCGTTTGAATATCCACTCTTACTAAAGTCCGCTCGTTTGTAATATTTATTTGCTGTTACTTGTGTAGTTACCCCTGAATAGAATAACGGTTTTGGCAATGAACTGTAATTATTTTGTATAGCCATAAGCTTATTTATTTTCCATTCCATAAATAGGTTGAATTTTTTCAAAACACTTTTTAAGGACATGGACAAAAAGAAAAACCTCGCTTACCGGGCTTCTCAATTCACTGACTTGTATATTTTCGTTGTGAGAGCTTTTTTATATTTCCGGGTCTTGATAAGCTGATTATGTGATAAGCGATTGTAGAGGCTTAAAACGCTTGTATATCGCAAATTTTGAAACACATTAACTATCAATCAGTAGAAGGCCCCCCAACAAAGTGGTAGAAGGCCACCAACAAACCAGTGTAAACCAGTGTAGGGCCGGGGCCTCGCTAAAAAAATGCCATTTTGACGTGCTTTTTCTTCATCAAAACTTAACATAAGTGCTTAAATTTCAATGATTTAGCCCTTTTTTTCTTGGCACGATTTTATTTTACAATTATGTCAGGTCTTCATCTACATTTCTTCATGCCAAACTTTTTTGTGCCCTTTTTGCGCTGAATTCAGCCCCTTTTTAGCGTTTTTACCGGACGTTACGATTTATGAAGAAAGTTAAAAACTATAGTTATCAACAGCCCAAATTGAAGCAAAAAAGCCCATACAAAAAGCCCCAAAATGAAACAAAAAGGGGCTTTCGATACCTTTAATTTTAACTAAAATAGCCTTGTATCTATATGATAATCATAGTGTAATAATCATTATCGGACGTTGGTACATAATACATAATTTGTATCTTTGGGTATACCAAAACCCAAAAATTAAACGTTATGAAAAAGTATCAGCAAAATCTACACATTGAAGGTTGTAAAGTCATTAGCTACACAACCCACGTCGCAACTATCAACTACCAAGACCGCACACTTACAGTGTTGGGATGGTGGAGTAAAACAACATCGAAGCACATCAATTATGTTGCTCGTGAATTGAACCTAACAGTAGTAAACAAGTAACAAGTAACTTAAGCCCCGGAAATTTCACCGGGGCTTTTTAAATCTATTAAGAACATGGAAAAAAAGTATGTTGCATACCTGAGACAATCGAAAGAAGGTAAGAGCAAGAATAAAAAAAATACAACACTTGGTATAGATGCACAACGTGCAATCATTAATCATTTCTATGGTCCGGGTCTTGTGTGTGAATTCGTTGAAGTGAAGAGTGCGAAAAATATGGACCGTGAAGAGTTAGCAAAATGTTTGGAGTATTGCCGCCAAAATAATTATGTGTGTGTGGTTGCTAAGCAGGATAGAATAAGCCGCAATGTTATTGACGTGCTTACAATCTATGATAAGTTGAATGGTCAATTAATATGTTGTGATATACCAAGCGGTGAAGCACCGGTTGAAAAGTTCATGCTTACCATCTTTGCGGCAATCAGTGAAAGAGAGCGTGAACTTATCAGCATAAGAACAAAGCAAGCATTGCAAGCATTGAAGCGCAAAGGTGTTAAACTTGGTATGAGTAATGAGGATATTAAAACACATAAGAATGTATTAGCTAACATGAGTAGTGAAGCGGTGAAAGAAAGGGCAAAGCGTTCACATTCTAAAGCTTTATTGAATGGTCGTAATGTAAGAGCGGTGGAGCGTATGAAAGTATTATTGAATGAGGGTAAGACGTGGAGAGAGATTGCAAATGTATTGAATGCTGAAGAGTTAGATACAAGAACAAAACAAAGTTGGACTTATGGCAATGCTAACCGTGTATACAATAGAGCAATGAAGCAATAACAATTTAATTTTCTCTTTACATGAGAGAGGCACTGAAGAAAAAACTTCAGTGCCTTTTGTTTTGTTGGAGTGTGAAACCTATCCGGGGGTACTGTGTTTTGAGAGGGGAAAAAGTCGTACACAGTACCCCCCAAAAAATATTTCCATTTTTGAATTACCGTTTCCGCTTTCCCATTTCTCTATCAATGGTTTCTTTTGTGAAGCCTCTATCCTTTAGATAATTTTCATACTGTTTATCCAAATAATCATAAAGATGATTATGTATTGCAACAAAATTTGCTATTACTTCTTTATCAGCAATTCCCTTTTTTGTTTTGTAGTCTTGGGAATTTTTATCTTTTATCTTTTCGAGTTTCGTAACATCGCTTTCAAAATCCTTAATCATTCCAAGAGCTAATTTTGCAATTGCATTAATTGTTTTTGCCATGAGGTTAGTTAGTTTTAGAGTTATAGACTTATATACGGATTACAATATAGGAATGTTATTAAGGTTAGCAAAAAAGAATAACTTTACACCGATACATTTCATAACGTATCAATAGTGAGGTAGTGAGTCAGGGTTTTGGTACACACTGGCTCCTACCTTCTTTCCTTTACAACAATCCAAAATATTACTAAGCCCTTAAAATTTTGCGGTGCATAATAGCAAGCTATCAAACGTGTTTTACTTTTTTTCATGATGCAATGTATGCAAGGCACTCTTACACTTACAACATAATATAATAGGCTTTTTTCTCACTACTCTTGTTTTTGATTGTAGCCTTTTTTTAATAATAGGAATATATTCCTTTGCCAATTCACTTAGAATATATCTACGACCTTCCAGTTTTGCAATCTTACCGACTGTACCACTACCTGCAAACGGGTCATAAACAATATTTTTTTTATTTGACCAAGTCAAAATGTGGTCCTCAGCCAATAGCTCAGGCATTATTGCAGGGTGTTCAAATGCAAACTTATCTTTCGTTGAATGGTTTAAGCCACTGGTATATTCCCAAACATTGCCACGTAAACCTAATTCACCAATAACTTTTCCTTCATTACTCTTTCTTGTAATAGAGCCATCTTTCATTCTTTGCGTACCGTGATTTTTTTGACCAGCACTTTTATTCTTTCTATCCCTTAATAAGTTATACGTTTTTGGTTTTCCCTTCGATATGATAAACATGTGTTCATGTGTTTGGTAATATCTATTTGGATTTACATTCTTGAAATAGTTCTTTTTATAAATCATTGTATCGTGAATAGTAAAACCAATACTTTGAAAATAGATAGCGTGTTTGAATGATGTTAATGATTTTGAGCCGTCTTTTATTCTATCTCCAACAACCCATACAATAACACCGCCGGTTTTCAACACCCTGAGTAATTCATTTGCGATTTCTTCAAAAGGAAAATTGTTGGCTTCGGTGTTTTTATAATCTCGTAAATCATCATACGGCGGACTTGTTACAACCAGGTCCACATAGTTAGACCTCATACGCTTCATTGTTTGTAAGCAATCTTCATTGTAAACTGAATTTACTTTTATTCCCATACTGTGTCTTTTGGGAATAAATAGATTTAGGTTTTTCTTTTTGTAAGCCATTTTTTTCGGCTTACACTAAAGTTGAATGAGTTTGGAAAAGTTTATGATTATCTTTGCCTTATGACCAAAGAAGAGCTAAGAATACATGTACGGAGCTTTCATAGCTTGCTCTCTACTGTTAGACCAACCAGTAGAGATGAAACACATAGGAATAATCTAAGAGCTTGTTATAACGAGTTGGATAAGATATACAGTGAAATGGAAAAGCTTGGTATATCCAACTACAACATGCAATGGAGCGGGGCTAATGGTCATACCGGCAAAAGTCAAATTTATGAAAAGCTTAAGAAGAAAGATTTGACTGATGCACTTGGTATGCTTTCATCGCAATACAACACCATCATAAATGAACTTACTTCTTAGGAGCAAGCCCCCGGCTTTGCCAAATTGAATAAAGTGTGTCGCTCTTGAAATTTTTTGCCGTATCAGCGTAAGCTTGTTGTATTCTCTTTCTATCATTATATCTATCTTCAACAACATTCATTTCATGCTTTGCATCCATGATTGCACTATTAGCTTTCTTGTGTTGGTTTTCATCATAGAAATATTTTACAGTGAACCCGGTTAGTATAACCGTTATGATGATGATACAAATTTTCACGAGCTTATTCATTGGTCTTTTATTATTTATGGTGTTCTATAGCTAAAGTAAGATAAAAAATTTAATCTTGTTCGAGAATTTTAAATTCAATCCCCTCACTTTTTGTATCTTCTTTAAGTGTGCTAACAAACTCATTGTAATCAAAATTACTATCCAATTGTGCTATACACTTTTTATCTATGATTATAATAAGAGTATTTTTTGAATTGTTTACTTTTTGGAAACGCATCATAGCATTATTGATTGCATCGTTTTCATTTTCAGCTTTCACAATTACAGCGTAAATACTATTTTTTTCTTCTTTAGCATCTTTGTAAATTATGCTAACTAAATATTTATTCATTTTTGTTTTGGTATTTTATTATTGAAATAAAGACCGGTGCCAATGTCAACAACACCGGTCTTTCATCCCTTCAACCAATCAATCAACTAATAACTAACTTAAATCAGTGTGTAAAGGTACGACCGAAAAAAGCGTTTTCGATTTAATTAAGAGTAGAAACGTTAATAAATTGATTTGCACAGTGAAAACTTTAATATTTGCCCTGCAAATTTCAACTCTTAATTAAGAGTAACTTTTTATAGTGCAAATTCAGGTGTCGCAATCATACATAGATTATCAACGTAATCAATTTCACCAGTTAAATTATTTTTTACTTCTAACATAAATTCACGTGGTTCATAAAAGTATATATATTCAAAATCATTCCATTCACAAAAGGGTGTCCAATGTCCGGTGCCCTCTTCAAATAGTCTACCATAGTAATTACCATCAATTAAACCAACTGCAATACTTTCTTTGTTCTTTTCGTATTGTAACCATGCTAATGCTTTTGTTGATTGTACAACACCGGATTGAATTGTATCAGTATCATGAGTAAAATATAGAATTGTTTCACCCACATTCGGCACTTTCACATTGGTTAGTATTTTATTATTGTCAATTATGTATTCCATGTTATTTTTTATTTTCCGCTTGTTGCGCAATCTTTGAACCAAATTGATTATATGTTCTATCATTATTTTGATGTTGCAGTAATGAAATAGCCGCCATAAGTAAATCACTATTAATTTCTTTCTTCATTGTGTTTATATATTTTAATTTATTGTTAATCTTTTTCGGGCTGCTTTGTTGCTTCTTTAAGTTTTAATTCCATTGAACTTAGAATATAAGCCTTTTGATATTTTACAAAGTCAATTAGTAAATTCTTATCTACATTACTTAGTTGTAAACTGTTCACATAGTTTTTCAATTCATCATTTCTAAGTAGTTCAATTCTTTCTTCTTTTGTTATCATCGTTAGTTAATCTTTTTCGGGCTGCTTGGATTTCCTTACCAATCAGTTTTCTTTGGTACAAGTTTGATAGTTTGTTGAACTGGATTACTGTAAGGACTGGATGAATGATTTTTACATTGAACTTTCTTTTCATAAACAACATTATATGTTTTGAATAATTCACTTATGATTAGGTCACGAATATCAGTTCCTAATTCCATTACTTCTTCAAGTCTAAATTTTTCGCTATCACCAATTTCAAATGTGAATATTGAATGTTCACCATCACCCTTTAGACCGGATAAGCAACATAATCTTTGTTCAGTTGTTTGATTAGGTTTTCTTTCGTGAAGTGTTTCTAATTCACCGGGTTCTTGCCAGTTAAGTTTTTCATTTTCTTCTTTCATTGTATCTATGTTTTTATTTGTTTACATCGTTTGCGGTTTTGATTTCTTCAATAATGCTTTTCATCTTTATTATTCTACTTAGCATCGTATCATGGTTATCTTCTATGTTTAATTCAAATTGCATTAAGCATATAGAACTATACAATTCATCCAATAGGTTGTTGGGGGGGTATTATTTGGGTTCATTTTCTTTTTGTTATTGGTCCATTGGGTGTAGTTGACTCATTTCGATTTCATCGTTTAAGTCCGGTGGCAATATAAGTGGTAAGTTTTTCTTCTTAAGCTTATACAAGTACTTCTTATCTTCAATTATCTTCTTAAGCTTCAATACAAGTTCTTGCAATGTGATTTCATTAACATTACTATCATACTTAATCTTTTTCATTTGCTTAATTCGATTTCTAACCTTACCCTCTTTCATTTTAAGATGTTGAATTGCATCCCGGCTTTTTCCAAGCTTGCTTGCTCTTATTTTCTCTACACTCTCAGGTGAATGCTTTTTTCCTTTTCTTTCTTCACTCCATTTCTTTTTAAGTTCAAGACCTTTCTCACTTTGCCAAAAAGACTTAATTGATTTTTTCCAATTTCGTTTCCAACGTACTGTCTTCTTTGCTTTGCGTGAACCCGGCTTTAATCCACGCTTTTTTGGGACCCTGCTTAAGCGTTTTCTTCT
Organism: uncultured Flavobacteriales bacterium; assembly: GCA_964595205.1. Taxonomy (GTDB): domain Bacteria; phylum Bacteroidota; class Bacteroidia; order AKYH767-A; family 2013-40CM-41-45; genus JADKIH01. Next base: position 156,532 of record CAZQOQ010000002.1, read on the forward strand.
TTTTCTCTTTTTCAACTTTTCCATCTCTTTCCATAAATAGTTTCAAAAAACACAAAACGCTATGCTTATCTATTTCCGAAATAGATAAATGATTGATAACTAATAATAAAAAAGTTTAGGAAATAAATGAGCGGAAATAATTTTCAATACTATTTATTTAAAGAGAAAACCTAAAATATGATACAATAATAATGAGAACAAAATTTAAAGAACATGCTTTTACTGTAAGCTTTTCGATTGACACCGAAACATTTTACAAACTACAAAACCTCCAAGATGAATTCATTTTGGACCGCTCACAACTGCTTAGAATATTAATCAATAATACTAATACAAATGATATTGCTAAGCTGATTAAGCGGCAATCAAAAGTGCTAAAGGATAAAGCTATGCTTAAAAGAAAGGTAAAAGCAAAATGATGGATTTCTATACACTATGTGAATTATACGATATTAATAATATCTACATGAAAATGATAAAGTCAAAATGTGAACGGTTGGTTGAAATTCAAGATAGAGTATTACAACTTGAAAAAGATGATGATGTTGATATTCATTCATTGAATGATTTAAAAGATATTATTTCATTCAAATGGAAATTATTCAAGTATGAAGTTGATACGCTGAAAGCATTTAATGACTTAATATTTATACAATAATGGAAATGCTAATCACAATATTACTCTTTATCACATTGCCATTTTTTGCTAACATGTTGGCACGTGGCATTGCTTGGAAATGGAAATTCATGTACAAATTAAGGGCTAAAGCCGGTTTTCTAAGACGTAAACCATTCATTTGTCAGGAATGTTTGGCGACATGGTTAACCCTAATTCTTACTCTATCATTTATCCATTCAAACATTATTGTATTGATTGTTGATGTTATTGTAAGTCTATTAACCTATTTACTTGTAAAAACATTTGTAGACTATGAAAGAGAATTCGGTCGAACATAAATTTATTATGGAGTGGGCACACGAGCTTGTAAATAATTACAAAGGAGGCGGGCCACATAACCATGAAATGTTGAAGCATGTTTACATTTATCTATTTCCTGAAAACAAGATGATAGAAAATTGTGGAACATGTTATAAAACATATATCGAAGAAATTAATATTAAAATCAATGAGCAACAATAATCAAACAAACACTACAACACGGACAAATATTGCAATCACACTTGAAAGAGTATTCAACATGAGTAATTCTACAATACCAAGAAAGATTGTACACCCTGCATGTGGTCCTAATCCAGTGGAGTTAACACAAGAAAACTATAAAGAAGTCATTGCCCAAATTGAAGAGTGGGAAAAAAACAAGAATGAGTAACGATACCGAATTAAATACATTACAATATTCTACAGGTAATACAAAGTTTTTTCTTAATCATCGTTCACAAGCACGGATTGTTGAAATATGCGATGCTATTCCACGTGGTGAAGATGGACTACCAATAATTGTTGGAGGGTCCGATACTTACTATTCAGTAATTAAAAAGTTCATTGGTAAAATCCAAATCAACTTTATTGAACACAATGTAAAAATTACAAAAGCTAATTGGTCAATAAAAGAGTATAGAGACAAAAGACGAATACCGGACCATGTAAAAGATGTTATGAATAAACTTCATAACGATTTTATCAAAGCTTACGATGAGGAAAGACTTTTAAGAAAAACGCTTTCAAGAAAACGTAAACGAATTATTGATAAGCAGTATTTCCAAGACAATAAAGCCCAAATAATGTTACAACGAAAGGAAAGTAAACGGCAATTGGCAGCTTCAAATGAGGTTGCAGTCAATGAAATATATAAGATGATTGTCGAGGGCAAAACAAAGAGTGAAATTCAACGGACAATTATTTCAAAGTATTCATACACTGAAAGAAGAGCTAATCAACTTATATCAGCGACCCAAAATAAGATTAAAGAAATTGTCTTAGAGGAAAGACTTATTCTCAAAGAGAAACATCATACACAACTCATGGACCTATATGAGAAAAATCTTGAATTAGGAGACTACAAAGAGTGTCGTAATATTTTGGAAACACTGAATAAGATGTATGCACTGAATGAACCGGTAACAAATAAGTTAGAAGTGAATGCGAAAATTGTACACTTCAGTTTCACTGAGGGTGAATTTACAAAAGATGATGCGAATGCAGCAATACCGGTAAATATTGAAGTAAAGGAGTTGGATGAAACGAGTAGCGAAAACTATGTAGATAATAGTGATTATACATTCAACGATGAAGGTGAATTAATACGAAAGAGTAATAATAATATGGAGGGTGAAGATTTTCCACCTGAAGAGTTTAATGAGCAAGAATAATTTATTAGATAAAACTTTAAAAGAACTAAACGGTGTTGATGCTTTACCAAAGATTGAAGCAAAAGGTTATAAACCTCATGGCGGTCAACTTAGAATACACAAAGCGATTGATGACCCGCGCTATAAATACATTGTTGTATGCAATGGCAGGCAATGGGGTAAAACTCTCATGGTCATTAATCAAATCTACAAGTGGGCTTTCAATGAACCTGGGTCAAACATTTATTATATCGCACCAACGTTTAAACTATCCAACATTGTATACAACATTATTCTAAATCACTTTGAGAATTCCGGGCTTGTAAAACACATTAACAAGACTTCAAAGATTTTCACTTTTCACAATAAAAGTACACTCTCTTTCCATTCAAGTGAAAACCCTCATTCAATGAGAGGTGCAACACTCACACATTGTGTGGTTGACGAGATGGCTTTTTGTAAAGACCCGCAATCACTTTGGACAGTATTACAACCGGCATTGCTTGTAAAAGGTCGGAAAGTTGTTTTTATAAGTACACCTTTTGGAAAAAACTTTTTCTATGATTTGTATTTACGAGGTATGGACAATAAGAAAAATCCTAAATGGATTTCTTTCACTTCACCTTCGTGGGAAAACCCTCGTGTATCAATTGAGGAAATATTAGAAGAGAAAAAGAACAATGAATTAAAATATAGGGTTGAGTATGCAGCCGAATTTATTGATGATGCTTTAACGATTTTCAAGAATGTAAAAGAATGTACGTACTATGATATGGGTGTGAAGGATAACAAGCCGGATAAAAACGAGCGTTATGTTATGGGTGTTGATATAGCCACAAAGTTTGATTACACTGTAGCCTTTGTAATGTCCTCACAAAAGAAGATTGTAGATAGTTTCAGGATTAACTATACAAGCTATGAGTTTATTAAGAAGTGTTTGAAAGAAATGTATGATAAATGGAAACCAGTAAACGGCTTTGTTGAAATTAATCACAATCCAAGCGTGTATGAAGATTTAAAAGCGCAAGGATGTAAGAGACTTCAACCTATTCATACAAGTTATAGCTCAAAGAAAACCATGATAGAAGATTTAATTGTAGCATTTGAGAATAAATCTATATCAGTACCAAACTTAAAATACTTGGAGTATGAGCTTTCCACTTTCACTTTCACATATAATAAGACTTCACAAAAGATTACATACAATGCACGGGCCGGGTATCATGATGATAGTGTTATGGCACTTGCTATGTGCTTATCAGCTTGGAAAGATGATAACCCAACAAAGAAGAAATTCCGTTGGTCCACAATTTAAAATAAACGATTTTTCTATTAACCATTTTATAGGTATGAAAGAATTAAAACTTGATAACAATACTTACTATATACCAACCGGTGCACATGAATTCAAACTAAGGGATTATGAAAAGGTGGTTGCAGTTATTGACAGTAATACAACCAGTGGTCACACATTGCCGTTGACATTTGAAAATGTTTTGGACATAATCAGTATTGCAACCAAGATTGATAAAGATAAGTTATCTAATTCACCCGTTGAATTCACTGAGTTTTTAATAAATGAATTGATGTGGTTATTTACCCTTAAGACTGAAGACTTACCGATTAAAGACCATGTAATAATTAATAATGTAAAATATACCTATTCAACTGAGAATGCAGTATTAACTACACGTGAACATGGAGACATTGACGAAATTATCATGAGGAAACCAAAGGATGAAATTTTTGCTTATGTGTTAGCTATTAGATTAAGAAAAGAAAATGAAAAGTATGATAGTAAGATATTGGAGTCAAGAAAGAATATGTTTTTGGAAACACCTATAAGTGAGATTTTACCAATAGGTAATTTTTTTTTGAGCAACGAGAATTTATTACAAAAACATACGGAAATATATCATCTAATGGTGGAGCAAGCATGGAGCCAACACCAAACGCTGATAGAACTAATAAACGATGGGGATGGTATGCAACGATTACCAGCTTGGCAAAAGAAAATTATCTTGACATGGATGCAGTACTTGACAAACCAATTATCGAAACATTCCTCTTTATCGCTTACATGAATGAAATAACATTAGCCCGTAAAGCTGATTATAAAATACAACAAGAAATGCAACGAGCACTTAACAAAAGATAAAACATTAAATAAATGTATTCAGGATTAACATACTTACTTACCTATATTGAAAATTCTTGTTTCGCTTACAGTGCAACAACAAGTGGAACAACTATAAGAGTAGGACACCAAGATTTACGTTCATTTGGTAAAGGTGAAAGTGACGATATTGCAGTTAGCGGTGAAGATATATACCCACGTGCATTTTTAGAATATCCAATAACAGCTAAATTAATTTCACCAAACATTGTTCAATATAACTTTGCAATGATTGTAAACGATATTGAATTACATGAACGAACAAATGAAGTACAAAAGTTAGATAGCACCTTCAACATTGCTAACTCACTTATACAAAAGTTTAAAAATGATAGTAGGTATAATCCATTTGAATTAGTTGATTATAACTATATTTCTCTAACGGATTTTAGCGATGATATTACCGCCGGGTGGAGAATTGAATTTACATTCGACGTTAAACAAGAACGATGCGATGTAAGTTCTCAATTCATGAGTGGTACACCTTACACGTGTTCTAACTGTTCCAATAATACTTGCACTTGCACCGGAGGTGAAAATTATCTCTTTTCAGCCGGGACCAACTTAGTATTGTTTACTGGTGGAACAAACCCAACAAATGTTAGTTATAGATTAAACAATCAAATTAATGTTGACATAGTAACCACATTACAGGTAAATGCAACACAACTAATAAACTGTCCAAACATTGATGCAAGCGGAGGGAATATTACGGGTGATTTTATTGAAGCATTAGATAGTATGCAAGCACAAAGCTTAAAAGTTTTAGGTAATGTGAATTACTCCACCTCATACATAAGTTCACTCACTTACACCGGTAATACTGATTATTTTATTAATGTTGATTGCTCTTCTAATGAAGTATTAATATACTTACCCAATGATGTACAAGATGGTAGAACAATTTATATCAAAGATGTTAATGGTAATTCAAATGCTAATGAAATTACTATTGACCCCGGAAATTATAATATTGAAAATGGTTCACCATATGTAATTAATATACCATACCAGTGTGTTGGGTTCATATTTTCGGAGACATTACAAACTTGGGTTATATTCTCTAACTACATTCCTTAATAATGGCATCAAATAAAGCAAGCATTAAAAGTGTATTAGATAGCATAAGCAAAGAGCTTGTAAAAGCCGTGCAAACTATCTATGTAAGTGCAGGGATTAAAAGAAATTCCGATTTAGTAAAAAGTGTTGAAGTACGGAATAATAGAAACTCTTTAGAAGTATACGTAAATGATTATGTAGATTATATTGAGTCAGGTCGAAGAAAGTTTGCAAAGAAAGTTCCAATAAGTGCACTTTTAACTTTTATACGCAAAGCAAAGATTTCGCCCAAATATGGTTTGAGCAAAAATGAATTAGCTTATGCTATCCAAAATTCTATTTTTCAAAAAGGCATTAAGGGTAAAAGAGGTTTGAATAAAAAGGTAGAAAAGGTAACGGAGCAAACAATGATTAAAGCCCTTAGAGAACATTTCACTGTTAGAGTGGTTAATAATGAATTAATCGTTGGTAATAGAAAATAATAAAACAAAATTATCTAATTGCATTTTATGGGTATAAAGTAAATATATTCAAATGCCATTAAACGAAAATCCTATTGTTGTAAACTATCCGGCACAAGCAACGGATAACAACGCTTTCACCATTGATACAAAAATTGACATTATTATGGAACCTCAAACAAGTGTTTTGTGTTCCGAAAATCAAATTATATATCAATTCGGTTCTCGTGAAGACTATCCAATTACCAGTGCAAATACAAAAGCTAAGCTTGTAATTTTTGTCAACAACATGCCAAGTGAAGGTGAAACGTATGCAATAAGTGCACTAACTGGGAATTCTTTTGCAACCTATACTTTAACTGCAAAAGCACAACCGAAAGCAAATGAGTTTTATAGTGACCAAACTTTACCATCCCGTACAACAAGCGATGTGTGTGATAGTATTGCATTTGCACTAAATGCAAATGATAATTTTAGAAAACGATTTTATGCCGTTGCAGTTCCAAGTATTAGTTGGGTTGTTATTGAAGCACTTGAATATGGTGCAAAGTGGAATTTAGATTTTGCAACGATTGTACCGGGTACTGGTGGTTTTACTTTCGGCTATGTATATAGCTACGATAATTACCGTTCGCAAAGTCTAAAAGACTATGCTATTTGGAATGACTTATATATTAATTCCAATGGTGATTTTGGTTCAAACTTGAATAGAAGCGGTTCAACACGAGTTGCACAATTTGAAAACGCCTACACGGCTGATAACGAATATAACGTTGATGTTTCAGGTGTAATAAAAAATTATGTAAGCACTCCATTACCTTTACTATTAAGTGCTTCAACAATTATTCAAGAAAATGGTTCACTTGTAAACTACTATTTAGTTGGTGGTGAAAAATACGATGAGTTTAACAATGGTTATAAGAGACAATTTTTAAATTATCAAACCGGAGTATATTGGGCATTGAATGCAAGCACTGGTTTAACTGACCAAAACTATTTAGCACCGTATGTATTTTCTAATGCAACGGGTACAACTGCAAGATTTTTAACTAACCAACCTCAAACAAAACAAACCTATGCATTGGCTGACGAATATCTTTCTATTCTTTATTCCAATTCAGGCGGTGCACAATTACCGGGCTTGCAATTTTATTGGTATGTAGATATTTATTATTCCAATGGTACGATTGCACACAATGCAGTACAAATGCACATGACTACAATACCAAGTGACGGCGGCGGTTGTTATCGCTTAAATGTGGGACCTTCAACAATCGGAGTTCGTGAAGACTTATTATTTTTTGGTTCAAGAATTAAAGGTTATGGTGTCCACATGCAAATGGTTGGTTCAGCTTTGACCAATGATTATACCGTAAGTACAGTGCAAAAGTATGAACTTGTTGATGAACCTAACCGTGGAAAATTAATTCAATGGTTAAACCCGCTTGGTCGTTGGGATAGTTTTTATTTCAATGGTAATTTGGAACAAGACTTAGATAGAAAGTCGAGCACATTTACAACACCAATTGGTTTTGATGTACAAGCAACTGATAGAATGTTAAATGAAAATAACATTGAACTAAGTAGAGTTTATACACTTAATTCAGGTGTAATGAATAAAGAACACTTTGATTGGATATATGAGATAGCAAAGAGTACGGATATAAGAATTAAGGAGAATAATACTTTAAAGCCTATCATTTTAAAAAAGATTAATTGGAAATGTGAAAGTTCATTTGAAGATACATATTCTATTTCTATTGATTATGTATATGCTGTTGAAGAAAACTATGTAAGAAAATAATAACAATGTTGAAGTTAAAGATAAACGGACAAAATGCAAACTTTGGAAGTGAAAAGGATTTAGATGTAAAACTCTATAGACAATTCTTAGACTTACAAAATTTAAGCGAAAGGTCCGGGGATAAATCATACACAATTAAAATTCCAAAGAACAAAGAAAACAATATCATCTTTGAGAGTGCGAATTGTATAGACACCATTGATAAGTTTGTAAGGCAAGAAGAATACCCCGTTGAATTGGAAACGGACGGTAATAATAACATCATTGGTATATTTAAGCTTACACAAATTACGGATGAAAACTATGAAGGAATATTTTTATCAAACAACATTGCATGGGCAAGAAAGATTGATGGAAAAAATCTTAATGAGTTAACTAATCAAGATGGTAGTGCATGGGAATTTCCTTTCATTGGTTCAAGTGCAAACACTGCACAATATTCTTTTCAGTGGTATGTAGAGAATGCAACGTATGCAAATAGTGATGTGTGTTTTCCTTTTATTGCTCGTGGTCATTTTTGGCATAGTGCCAATACCCAGGTTAATCGAATACATGATGACTCATGTACGTTTTCCGATTTTCCACCGGGTGTTTACAAAATGAAAATTGCAAAGAAAATATTTGAAAATATTTTCATGAGTTTAGACGGTGACTTATTAGGAGACAGTGAACACCAAAAATTGTTTTTACCTTTTACAAGTGGCGACTATTACAAGTGGAATACAAATTTACTTTATGGTGCATCATCAAGTGCAAGTACAATTGACCATGACTATCCACAAACAAACCATAATTATTTTTCAAAGTCTTACACGGATGGTACAAATAATTTAACAACTGTAAACTTCAATCCATCAACCATAATTGCAAATCCTTTAAATAGAATAAGAGATTATTCTTTTACTGATTTGAACAATGCCAGCTTGACAGCAAAGGAATATTATGTTGCTGCACCGGGAAAACTAAACATGGATTTACATTTCAAGTTTAAAGCAGCCGGATTATTGGGTACGTCAACCATAATGCCACCCACTGCACCACAAAGAACACCTAACCTCACACGTGGTGGTTTTATACTTTATATTCATACGGATGCAGTAACGGACCAAGATATATTTGATGATGTCAATTCATATTTGTGGAGTACTTCACCAAGTGCAGCTATATCAAATCCAAATGTGATTTTCTATTATGATGTTTACCAAAGTTCAACTTACCACACACCAACATCCTTTCAACCCTTTGATAACACTGCCAACATTTCAGTTGTTGATACAACCGGAAACAATTTCTTATTAAATGCTTTTGTTTATATGTTATACATTACCGGTGGAACAATTGATGTAAGTATTCGAGATGTAAATGTATTTAACACAATGGATATAAGATGTGCTTGGGTTGGTTATGCAAATCCACAATTTTCACAAGTGCTTAGGTTAGATGAATATTCATGGACATTCTCAGGTTCAACCGGTGGAAGTAATTCTATTAACGTAAACATTGCGGAAAACTTGGGCGACATGAGTCAACTTGAATTTTTAAGAAGTTGGTTAGTTGAAAACAATCTTTTCATTTCCTATAACAAAGAAACAAACACGGTAAGATTTGATACCTATGATAATTTCTTTTTAGATAACACTTTTGCTTATGATATATCCGATAAAGTTGATTTGAATAACAATGAACCAACAACTTTACCAATGGGATTGCCAAGAAATATTTATTACGAGTATCAAAATGATAGTGAGGACGGTCTTGTAAGTCAGGATATGAACTATGGAAATTTACAGGTAAGTAGCACCAATATTTACACTTCTAATGACCAAACTTTACAGGCTGTTTATTCAAGTACGAGACTTAGAGATTATGTGTATATGGAAAGCGGTGTAACATTTGACATTCCATGTATATGTAAGAAGGAAGATTTAGAGAATAGCGACTTAACAACTGTACAATGGAATTTTAACTCTTCGTATAGAATACTTAAAACTGATACGTTTTTAACTGCAAGTGGTCAAACATGCTATATTAATGTTGACGGTTATCCAACAAAAATATTATTATCACTTTTCGAGGATACAAGAGACCCGACAAAATTAAGTTTAAAATTCGATGGTGAAAATGGATTATATGAACGTTACTATCAAAGACAATATAACGAATTAGAACGTTCTCATAAGATTGAAGTCAATAGCAAGATAAACACGTTTGATTTTAATAATATGGAACCCAATGTACCAGTCAAGATAAGGAACCAACACTATATTTTAAATAACATTGACGGCTTTTCTCCAACAAATGCAAGCTATACCAAACTGCAACTATTCAAAAAGTTCACAAATTAAAGGAAAATAGTTTAAGTCATTATCATTTTATGGGTATAGATAATATCCATAAAGATTATGGCTTCAAATACAATTACAATTCCTTTTAAGTTAGACGGTATTGATTATGCAATTACCGGTACTGATACTTTAAACAAGAACGTTTCAACATTAAAGAATAACATTTCCACTGTAAGTACGGGTGGAGGTTTTAAAATCGTTTCATCCGATGTTGATAATGCTAATAGCAAGGTTTCCAATTTTGGTTCTAACCTAACTCGTACAACAAAAGAAAGTGGTAAAGCCATTCATGCAATGAGTGAGGGCTTATCATTTTTTGGTTCACAAAGTGAAAGTGTTGACAAAGTAAGTAAAGCAATTCTTATTCTTTCGGAGTTGATGAAAGCACAAGAATTACTTACTGAAGCCACAGTCAATGCGGGTAATAAAGGTTTTCTTGGTCAACTTAAAGCCATTGGTCAATTAATCATTGGAAAGAAAGCGGCGCAAACTGCAACACAAGGTTTAGCGGCTGCACAAACTGCCGAAGCTGCAACCGCTGAAGGTGCAGCCGTTGCAACAACTGGTTTGGGTGCAGCTATTAAAGCTATGCTTGTACCTGCCGCGCTTATATTAATTGCAGTGGGTGCACTGGTTGGATTGTATGAGGTGTTCAAAGCAAAAGGTGAAGAGGCTACACACATAGTAGATGCACAAGTAAAATCATTTAATCAATTGGATGAAGCCGCTCAAAAGATTACACAAACATTTTATGCACTTGAAAAAATAAAAAATCAAGCCGGGCTTTCAACTTTGGAAAAGCAGCTTGATTTAAACAAAGCACAAAATGGAACGGCTGAAGACCAACTTGCACTCAATAAAAAAATCATTGAGCAAAAGCAAAAGATTTTAGAAACAAGTATTAGTGAACTTAATTCTAATATCCTAAATGCAAAGCTTGCAAAAGATGATTTGTTACCTGCACTTGCACATTATTTAGCTAAGCAAAAGGAATTAACTATTGGTAGTGATGAATATAAAGCTAACGAGGAAAAAATAAATGACCTTGTAAAACAACGAAAAGATAAGATTGACCTTATCAATAAAGCGGTTATTGAGCAAAAGGATTTACAAAGTCAATTAAATATTTCAAAACAGTTTGATGGTAAAATCCTGCAAGCAAATTACAACTATGAAAAGAAGATTGCTAATGAAAAAGAGCGTCAATATCTATTTGAACAAAAAACAAATTTAGAAAAAGCAAAGACCGCCGCTTTAAATAATGCCAGTGCTACAAATAAACTTAATGTAGATAGTCAAGTACAGGATTTAAAATTTGCGGCTGATAAAATTCTCTCAGTCATCGACCCGGATGCAATAAAGCAAAAACAAGACTTGCTTATCAAAGCATTGAATTTAGAGCAACAACAATCTTTGGATGAATTTCTCAAAACTGAAAGGGAAAAAAGTGATGCAACGATTAAGACCTATGAATTAGAGATTGACAATATTGATAAGAAGATAAAGAATGAACATCTATCAGCTTCAACAATTAAGCAGTTAAGAAAGGACCAAAAAGAATATGAGAAATTAATCATCGATGAAATTTATGCATACCAAAAAAAGGTTGATGATAAAACTTTGGCTAATAAGAAAGAGACTACACAAAAAACGGTTGACATTCTTATTACAACTACTCAGGGTGCTGCACAAGCACAACTTGAAGAGTTAACCACAAAAATAAACGAAGCTGAAGAAAAGTTAACTCATGATATTGAAGGTCATAGCAATGGTCGAATTTTCATTTTCGGTCGTGAAAAGAAAGCTCTTATCAATGCATATAAAACCGGTGTTGACCAAATCATTCGTGATATGGAGGCAAGACGTGATGCAATTGTAAATGCATTACGTGCAGCAGGTACACCGGAAGAAGTTGTACAACAATTTGTTGAAGAAGCAAATAAAGGAATTTCCAATTTAAGAAATGTTGCACTAAAAGGTGGAAAGGATATTGGCAAAGGATTAAGTGATGGTTTCAAACAAGCATTGGCAGCGGCAAAGCAATTGAATGATGAGGCAATAAATCTTTATCAATCCATTGTTGATTTTCAAAATACAAAGTTAGAAGAGCAAGCGAAAATATACGAGCAAGAAATTGATATGCTCGAAGAGCAAGCCAATAGAAAAAAACAAATTGTTGATGAAACTAATTCAAGAATTAATTCAATTGAAAACCAATTGCAAAATTCAAGAGGCAACAGGCAAAAATATCTATTGGGTTTACTTAATACTGAATTAAGACATAAGAAAGAAGCGCAAAAAGAAGAGCAAGCAATTCTAAAGAAGAAAACCGAAAGCGAAAAGAAGTTGGAGGAAATAAGGAAAGAGCAAGCACGTAAACAATTACAACTTGATAAAGCAAGAACAATTAGCAGTGGAGCACTCGCGGCCATTGAAGCGTATGCAGCCCTTGCAGGTTTGGGACCGGCAGGACCGTTTTTAGGAGCGGCGGCGGCTGCACTTATTGTTGCTGCAACTGCAATACAAGTTGCAAACATTCAAGAACAAATTGATAGTTTCGGTGCACAAGGTGGTTTGTTATTGGGTCCATCTCATGCGAATGGAGGTATTAAAGGTAAAGGTCGTTTTGGCAATATCGAGGTTGAAGGCAATGAGTTTATCGTAAGAAAAGAAGCGGTGAAAAATAATCTATCAGCAATTGCAACAATCAATTCAAACCCTAATACCAAATTTAATGTTGTACCGGCGGCAAGAAGTACTTCACGTATGATTGGTGCAGCCGGTGGAGTATTGCCAAACTTTGAAGCTATGCAAAATGCTATTGCAATTGGTTCAAAATCCAACGACAATAGTATAAGCGAAGCAATTAAAGAAGGTATGGAAAATGCTGATATTAGTGTATCGGTTGTTGATATAAACAACGGGCAAAAAAGAGTAAAAGTAATTGACCAATTGGCTAAAGTTTAATCAAATATTGACACCATGTTGGCAAAGGTCTAATCAAATATTGACTAAGTGTTGGCTAAAGTCTAAGTATTTATTTTCTATCTTTTTTAATCGATATTTATATATAGCTTTTTATTTTCCGATTAAAGTTTTAAAAGCCGGTTATCATCCATTGAGAGCATAGCTCACAGCCATTTTCAAAAAAATAGATAGCCGGTTTTTCTTTTTATCTATTTATTGGTATGGGAAAGATACTCACATACCAAGATAAAATAAATCATCTTAGCGATATACAATTAACCAGTTTCATTGACCACATGATAAGTTATTACATTCACCTGGAAGAGTTTGAAAAATGTGCGAAGCTTCGCGACCTTATCAATTCAAACTTTAAAGATGTTACAAAATTAAATTTAATCATAAGTATGTACTGGAAAAATATATTTGGAGCTTACTTAGATTTTCTTTACAATCAAGAATAAAATAAACTATATATTTTCTCGTTGTAATCAAGAATAAAGTAAAGCATGACTTTCTTCAATGTATAATGCTAAGAACTTTGCATTTCCGATAATCAACATTTTATCGTCTTTGTATCTTACTCCAATTTGTTTGATGCATGCACGAAATGTATAATCATCATAACCTAATTGCTTATGAACGTTGATAAAATCTTCAACCGTTAGATTTGTCTTTACACTTATACCCAAATCAACTTTCAAATGGTAATAGTCATTACGTGAGAATGATGTTGTAAATTTACCTTTAGCGTAATGAGAAATATCAGCTAATGGGTTTCCATTTACAATCTTATAACAGTAATGATTGATGTAAGTTTTATTCTCCTTAGTTTTCTCCTTAGTGCTATAACTACACTCTACAAAGTCATTAACTTTGAAGTTAGTTAGTAAGTACTGGTTATTCCATAGGGTAAGAAAAACCTTATTTGAATTGCTGTCTTCAATCATAAATCTTTGTGTTTTATAACTACCATACGAATTGACTTCATAGATAGCTCTTATATTTCCTTTTATCTTTTCCATTGTTCTTTAGTTTAAATTTTAGAGGTTAGTTAGCATTGCTAATGGGTGTGCTAATGGGTTTAATATTCAATCAATATTGCTAATGGGTATACTAATGGGTTATATTTTCTAACTGAATTATAAATTGACTTCAGTAAGTTCTTAATCATAACCCAATCCGGAGGTTCAAGAACGCTCGAAATATTTCCATGTGTATTTTCCATTAGATTTTTACTTTAATTAGGTTAGGGCGGTGTTGATATACGACACCATTTTTTTGATAGATAGGTAATTCCGGGTTTGCATTTCGCATAGCAAGAAACGCTTCACGACTGCATTCTTTAGTAAGAAGTATAGCCGTTTGGTTTTTGGTCGCAATCTTATTTTGCTTGCTTAGTTTTTGACTCCAATAGTTTCCAACACTTGCACATGTTGAACCCATTAGCTTTGCAATACCACGTTGTGAGAGTACTACACTATCTCCAAATCCATTGAAAGATTGCTTAGCAATTATACGCAATGACCTGAAACGGTCCCGGTGTTCTTTAAGGCTATAATTTTTTAAGCTCTTTTCCAATTTGTGTTCTATGGCAAGACTTTGTAAACGCTGATTATCTTTTATCGCTATAGTACGTAAATTTAATTTCAAGTCTTTTACGGAGTAGAACGTTAGAGAATATCTCAAGTATCTACTGTAATAGACTTTGTAGTGACGGCTAATTGTTTTAAAACTGGAAAGTAAAAGAGAGCCGTCTTTCTCTATCACTAATCCTTTCTCAAATAATTTATTCAGGTACTTGATATAGGTTTTCTTTACTATACCACATGCATTTGAAATTTCTTTTGCTCTTACTTTATAGTTGTGGATTGTCCCACCCTCGTACAAGGTTTTTAAGTATAGCAGTATCGATAACATAGTTATCTCATTAGCCTTTATTGCAGCTTCTGACATGTTAACCGGTACTTGTATCTCAAAACGTTTGAACATATTAAAATAAAAAACCCATCATAGTTTGGTGCACCTTCTTCTAATCCACACACCAACCCACAACGGGCAATCATTTCAATTTCTTTGGTGTTTCGTTTTGGACTTTAGAAGGGAAACGAAAACTACTCTTATAAATAGCTTAAAAAATTATTTATTCTCGAAAAGTTTTAAAATAATTAACTCTAAAAACTATACACAAATATAAGAAATATTATTCAATTTTGGAAGAGTAATTTCAACTTTTTTCGTTGGTTGAAATTTTGCACCAACGTTTTTTACTCTTTTTTTCGTTGGTTGAAAAAATCGGTCGATGTGGATTCTTAAAAATAAAAAAGTCCGGAAACAACCATGCAACCGGACTTATTAACATTAAACCTCAATCTAACTAAAGATTGTTGTTTTAAATTTAAACAGCATCTATAAATATGTAAAAAAAATTCTAAAGCACGTGTGAAAATCTTTTTCTCGAAACATTTTATAGGTATGGAGAAAAATGATTTAAGAAAGCTCGACACTTATCAAATGGTCATCGATGAAAACGATGAGGACAATGGAGTGTTCACGGCGGCTTTTACGAGTACGCCGGCAATTGAACGCTTAGGAGTATTTCTTAGCACGGATAAAGCACCGGTAAAACTTTCATTCGATAAACCTAAGCAAGTCATTACATCAAGTTTACTCATTCCGGGAAAACCAATTTACCGTTATGATGCTGCATTGGATTATGAATACAACATTATTTTCTCTGAAGAGGGAATAAATAAGATAATGAAAAATGCAATGAGAAAACACTCATTCATTTTTACAACCAATTTAGAACACGAGACCCCTTTAAATGGTCCACGAATAATTGAAAGTTGGATTGTTGAAGACCCGCAAAAAGATAAGAGCGTAGCACTTGGTATGGACCCTTTACCAAAAGGTACATGGGTAGTTAGTTATTATATACCTGACATTCATTTATACAACGACCTTAAAAATAGAAATGTTGGTTTAAGTATAGAGGGATATTTCACGGATATAAAATTACCTGAGTCAGCAAAAGAAAAAATTATTAAACAAAGTAAAACAACAAGTACAATGAATGAGAATTTATTTACAATGATTAACAACAAACTAAATAAGCTTTTGAAAGCTTCAAAAGTTGAAATGGTAGATTTCACAACCAAAGAAGGTCAAACTTTAAATGTTGATGATACAACCGGTGTTGCAACTATTGCCGGTCAACCTGCACCGGATGCAGTATATGAATTAGAAGATGGTTCAACAATTACGGTGAAAGATAGCATTGCAATTAACATGCAACCTGCACCAGTTGACAACAAAATTAATGAAGAGCAAATTGAAACACCTGCAAGCGAAGTTGTAGAACCTGCCACAAACGAGGTTGAAGTTGAAGCAAGCACGGAAATTGATGAACTCAAAGCAAAGGTTGAAGAGCTTACAAAAGCATTAGCTGATACACAACACTTGAAGCAAGCCAATGAGGCTTTACTTAGTGAGATTGCTGCACTCAAAGAAAAGAATGAAAACCTTTCTACTGAGAATGTAAGACTTTCTAAACAACCGGCTGCACAACCTATTAATGTAACACCTGCAAGTAAGAATGTAGATATATCTACAATGCCACTTCATGAAAGAATGGCTTATCAAGCTATGAATGGTCGGTTCTAACTGAAATGAAAATTTAAAATGTAAAACATTTTATAGGTATACAAGAGAAAAACAAAAACAAAAAAAACTAAATAATTACACAATGAGTAATTTAAAGAAAATTGATTTAACAAACATTACAATTTCTTCAACCTATGCAGGTGAAGGAGCTACGCCATTTATTTCGGCTTTACTTTTTCAAGGTAAAACACTTGCAAATAACTGGGTAAACATCATGCCTAACATTCGTTATAAGGCAGTTGTTCAAAAAGTTGATACCGGTAACTTAATCCAAGCATACGCTGAGGCATTTAACGCATCCGGTACAATTACTAAAGCTGAAACAGTTATTACATTAACTGACTTAATGGTTAACGTTTCATGGCCAAAGAAACAACTTGTTAGTGATTGGGCTTCACAATATTTTGTTGGAGACGCAACACACGAGACAAGCAACGATTTTAATTCTTACGTATTGGATTACATTCCACGTAAAGCAAGTGAGCAAATCGAGTACAATCTTTGGAGAGGTAACATGACCGGTTCAAGTGCAACCATTTCAGGTTATACATTATTTGACGGTCTCTTAAGAAAGATTGACCAAGCGGTACCAAATCGTTTTACTGTAACAGCTATCACAAAAGGTAATGTTATTGCAAACTTGGATGCAGCTTACAATACATGCTTATCAAACTGCTCTCAAATTCTTGACCAGTCTCCATGTTTCTATGTAAGCAACAAGACCGGTGGATTATTTTCACAAGCACAACAAGTAACGGACTCTCGTTATACAACTGAGGCAGGAGTAATGAAATACTTAGGTTATGAGGTTCGTGTTGTACCGGGTATGTGCGATGATATGATTGTATTTACTGTTCCTGACAACTTAAGATTTGGTACTCTATTAGTTGATGACTTTAATAGTGTAACAGTAAAAGACATGTTGGAAAGCAATCTTGATTTATCTATTCGTTGTAGAATGGACTTCAAATGTGCAACGGCATGTATTTACGGGGCTGAGGTCGTTTTCGGTAAGTAATAAATCAACAAATAAATACGAGTGCTATAGAGATATAGCACTCACATTAATAATAACTTTTAAAAATTTTAATACATGGCATATTGTTATATAACGGGTGGTACAGTTACCGCATGCGACTACGGTCTTGGAGGTATTACCGATTTATGGATTGGTAATAAAGAAACCATTACCGGATTAACTGCAACTGCAATTTCAGTTTCAGGTAGCGCAAAAATGTATAAGTGTCAATTCGAGCCTAACACTGGTTTCTACACTGTAGAATTAGTGCCGGGCGTAATTAAACACGTCAACCAACAAATCGGTTTTCAAGTTTGGTCTGAAGGTCAATCGACAAATGATTTGGCAAGCGCACTTGACCTTGGTAGATTTGTTGCAATTGCAAAATCAAGAAGTACGGGAAAGAAATTTATCTTTGGTCGTACTGGTTCAGGCTTACAAGCTGCAACTGTTACCACAAACTCAGGCACACAAGACAGTGACCAAAACTTGGGATTGATTGTAACTCTTTCTTGCGCAAGCACGGAGAGACCACTTGAATATACTGGAAGTGATTCAAGTATTCCGGTCTAATAAACTTTAATAAAGAAGTATTTTCTCTTATTATATATTTCGGTTTATCCAAAGGCAATTCATGAAAATGGGTTGCCTTTCGTTTTTTAAAACAATTCTTATTCTATTCATTTTATAGGTATAAGATAATGTTTCATGAGTAGTTTAATCACAAGTTCAATTTATAATTGCGATGAATATGTAATAGGTGGAATAAAGAAATTATATATAACCAATAATAGTTCTATTTCAGCTATCACATTTTCAAGTAGCGATTTGACAAATACAACCGTAACGAATTTTGTACCGTTCGCACCTGCAAGCAATATTACATGGTATCAATATTCAATTACACCGGGTGCAACATTTTATACCGGCGAAAACAATATTACACCTAATGGATTTTTAATTAGTAAATCCTTTAGCATACAATTCAATAAACTCACACCTGCTAAGCGTTCAACTCTTTTAGAGCACATTAGAGCTTGGAATAACATTACAATTGCATTTCAAGATAGCACGGCGGACCAATGGTGGGTTATTGGTGAAGAACCGGGATTTGGTTTACGGGTTTCTAAATATTTGGAAACAACCGGTACGAGTGAAGATGATAATAAAGTTGATGTTACATTTTCTCTTACTTCAAGATACCCGGTAAGAGCTATTTCTAATTCTTATATCGTTCAATAATGGCATATATACCAAAAGAGAAAGTTGATATTGTCCCACGTGTTGTGGCATTAAATAACCGTGTTGTAGAGTCTAACTTAGATGATGTTTATTTATTTAGAGACGGCGATACAACAAGTGGTTATTATTATTTCAATGGGCAAATGTATGTATTCTCACTAAGTGCAAATACATTCAGTGCTTACACTGCAACAACTCAGGTATTAAGTTCAACCACAATAAGTGCAACAACTTATTATAGTGGAGCTACACCGCTTTCACAAATATTTGTAACAACCGGGCAAACATTATTCAATGGTACTGGTTCAACGGTCCCATTATTTATTAATCGAAGTGGAACAACTTTATATTTCAATACACTTTCAGGTAACAATATTACAATTACACAAGCCAATGGAGTAATTACTTTATCAGCTAACACACAAGCGGGTCAATCGTATTCAGGAACAAATAAAGGCGATGGAGTAAATATTTATACTGGCAACACGGGTTCAACATTTTTCTTTCGTACTCTCTCAGGTTCCAGTGCGATAACAATAACCCAGGTCGGTGACTTAATTCATGTGCAAGATAACATGAATGGTTCCAATATTGGTAGTGGTTCACAAGTGTTTTCTTCGAGGTCAAATAACTTATTACAATTCCGTTCAATTTATGGTGCAGGTGGAACGAGTGTAAGCACGGTTGGTAACTCAATTAAAATTCAAACGGGTACAATACCAACTATACCGCCGGGTGCTTATCTATGGACCACTGGGTATGGTACTAATTCATTGCGTACAAATAATGGATATACGCAAATCTTGACACCTTATTCCCAATATAGTATTGTAGCAGGTAAATTAAATATAGCTCACAGTAAATATACAGCAATATTGAATGGAGATAAGAACTATATTAATGAATTCGGAGCAAATGAACATCGTGGCGAATTTAATGCTATTGCAAACGGATATAAAAATTATATTTACAGTTCAAAAAAATCAATAATTGGTAACGGTTACTATAATAAAATAATCCTAAGTTATTTTTCAAGTATTCTAAATGGTTATTTAAACTCAATCAATACTGATTACAACATAACATACAATGCTTATAATCGAAGTAGACATAATACTATTTTGAATGGTATACAAAACCAAATTACATCAAGCAAGGCACCTTATAGCCGTTATAATACAATTGCAAATGGTGATGAAAATAGAATTGAAAGCAGTAAAGCAAGTTCAATTTTAGCCGGTCGTGCTCATTACATTGATGTTGCAAATTATTCAGCAATAATTGGAGGTACTTCTTTATCATTGAATGATAGTAATACTGTATTAGTTCCTTACTTGCAAATTGCAAATGTTTCAAGCGGCGGTAATTATATGCTAACATGGAACAACTCAAATAGAAAAGTTTATAGAACAACTTTACCGGGTGCACCGGGTGAAGCAAACACGGCAAGTAATCTTGGTGGAGTTGGTTTATATTTTAATAAAGTTGGTGTTGATTTAAGATTTCGTGGATTAAGTGCAGGGACCGGCATAGGAATTACACAGCAAACAAATACGGTAACTATTACTTACACGGGTTCAACATCAAGTGCAACACCGGGTGGTTCAAACATTCCGGGGCTTAATACTTATACCGGTGGAACATTAACAGCGCAAACAATTAATATAAGTGCACTCACTTCAATTAACTCATTGACCGTTTCCGGGTCTACTGGATTGAACACTCTTAGTGCAGTAACATTAAGTGCTAATACCATTGTAAGCGGTTCAACAAACCTTTACAATGTGTTTACTCCAATAGGTTCAATTAGTGGAATAAATGCAAGCACACAAGGTTATAAGATTTATACAGGTAACACAATCAATAATAACTTAGCATTTAGAACACTCGTTGCAAGTGGTGGTACGACTATGGCACAAACAAGTGCTAATACAATTGTTATTTATTCACCACCGGTTCCACTTGGAGCATCAAGATGGACAATAGGAGACTATGGAGTAAATCCATATAGTTCAATTAAGTCATTGCAAAGTGGATTAAATTATATTGACGGTCGTTACTCATTAGTAGCGGGGCATGGTGCTTATGTAATTAAAGCAAACTATTCATTTGTTCACGGGTATATGTCACGGGTTGGTACTGGTAATTCAATGAGTATTATTACCGGTCATTACAATTATATTTCAGGTTCAAATTATGCAAGTATTATTAATGGTAATACAAACCAAATTTATTCTCATTCATACGGTCTAATTGCTAATGGAATTGCAAATAAAATTTATTCAACTGCCGGTATTGGTCAAAATTCAACTATCTTAAATGGTAGTAGCAATAGAATATTAAAAAATGCTAATGGTGGAAACTTTTCGACCGTACTAAACGGATTTAATCATTTTATTTCAGGTGCAAGTTATTCATCAATCGTAGGAGGTGTAAGTAATATTGTAAGTGGCAATCATTCGGCAATTATAGGTGGAACCGGCGCAACACTTTCATTCTCTAAATCCGTGCTTTTACCTTATGCACACATTAACCATGTGCCGAATGCATCCGGTACAAGCTATGCACTATTATGGAATAGTGCAACAAAGAGAGTACATAAATCAAATGCAAGTGTTCATACAAATGTTAGTGCAAACATTTCAGCAAATGCTATCAGTGCAACCACTGTAAGTGCAAGTACATTATATTCCGGTACAACGGAGTTAAGTAAATTGTTTCCATATGATTTTAATTTTTATCGTAAAGTTGGTACTGGTTCAACTATTGGTGAAAGATGGTATCATACAACTGGTATCGGTGGAACACCAACATCAATTTCAACAACGGTTAATACAATGTATTTGGTGCCTTACATTGTGCCTCATACAATTAAGTTAGATAGGTTAGCAATCAATTGTACAACAACTGGTACAAGTGCAAATGCACAAATAGGAATTTACAATGCTGATAGTTTACAACTAAATCCAACAACACTTGTATTGGATGCAGGTAGTGTAAGTTTACAAACAACCGGAATAAAGAGTATAACAATTAATCAAACTCTAAGCGGCGGCTTGTATTACATGGCTTTCATTTGTACGGGTGGAACTCCACAAGTAACGGGTTTAAGTACGGTTAACATGTTACCGATTTTCGGTTATAGCAGTGCGCTTACTGGTAGTGTTGCGGGTACAAACCTGAATATTACCGGTGCGAATTATGGACCATTACCAACTGATTTAACAACCAGTGCAGTAACAGTAAGTACAAACACTGCACCAATGGTATTTTCAAGATTGACTTAATATTTATTTATCATGAGAGTAGAAGAGTATGCACCGGATGAAAACGGTAACAATGTATTAATAAACGTGTATGAGATTGATGACCCAATTACACCAAGTCATGAAGATTTAGAAACACGAGCCAATGAACTAATTGCGGAATTACAAGACGTATTAGCACGTTTGCAAATGCCCTTTTAAAGTTGAACGATTTTTAGATAATCCATTTTATAGGTATAAACAATACCTATTGAATGAAATTATTTAAAGTTGATTTGGCTAAGTTTAATGAAGCTGATAAGTATATTGGACCAAACAAAGAAGTTAGTTTTTCTCTAAAGCAAAATGAAGATTTTGTTAGATGGGGTCCTAATAATGACCTTTGTTATTGGCTTGCAAATTTAGCTACAGCCCCTATCCATAGTTCACTAATTAAGTACAAAGCAACGCTAATTGCGGGTGCAGGATTTTTAGTTGATGAAGAGAAAAATAAAGATTTAGCTGAGTTCATAAAAACGAATAAGCTTAATCAGCTATTGAATAAGTTAGCACAAGACATGGCTACATTCAATGCTTTCACTGCACAAATATTATTTAATGAAAAAGGTAATTACATAGGTAAAGTTGTATACAATCCTATGTGTTCATTTCGTCCTCAGTATAGCGATGAACCAACTTACTGTTATCTTTCAAAGGATTGGAGACAAAAAAATAAAAAAGCATTTGCGCCAATTAAAGTTGATTTATTCAACCCTGAAAATATTAATGATGTTACCAAACCTCAAATATATTATTGGTATAAGGAAACACCGGGAAATTATTTTTTGCCCGTTGAAGATTACCGGGGCGGTCTTGATTATATTCAATTACAAAGTGCACTATCAACATTCTCATTAAGTAGTGTAAGAAATAATTTTCTTCTAAGTGGTATACTTCACCAAAAAGATTTAGATGATGATGAGACAATAGCATTTAAGCAAGACGTTAAAAGAGAATTTACCGGTGAAGAAAATGCAAATATGTTAATGGTAACGAATGGAGAAAACCCACCAATATTCATTCCTATACCAAGCAACAACAATGCGGACGTTTACAAAGCAGTTGATGAAAATGCAGTACAAAAAATTTGCAGTGTACACAATCTTAATTCACCAACACTGGCAGGTTTACCAACACAAGGTGCAAACTTTGGCACGAGTGAATTATCCATAGCGTTTGAATATTTTGTAAACACAACAATACGTTCTTTACAATTACCTATTCTTGATTTCTTTAATGAAATATTTCGTTTCAACAAGTTAATTGATGACAATGAATATATCAGTATAGAGTCATTGAATGCAGTTCAATTTAAGTTTGATTCTAATGTACTCTTATCGGTCCTTTCAAAAAACGAATTGCGTGCTGAAATGGGTTATGGTCCTCGTGAAGATGGAAACAACATTGGCAATTCACCAATTCAAACGCAAGTAAATATTACAAACCCGTCAACTACACCTTCAAGTGATACACAACCAACCAACGATGTTACAAAACCTGAGAGGTCAAAACTATTTGACTTAGCCGGTGGATTAGACTCATTAGCAAGATACCAACAACAAGTAACAGCCGGGTTAATTCCATTGGACATTGCAGTAAATGCACTAATGAAATTTTTCTTGTTACCGGAAAATGAAGCACGTGCATTATTACCAAGTGAAGAAAGTATAGTACCAACGTTAGAAGATAATTCGACCAAATCAAATACACCAAATACACCTAACCAATAATGGCAACAATAAGATTTATTACAAGTGGAGACTTAACAAGTATTACAGTCATTCAAAAGAATGTACAAGCAAGCTTGTTAGAGCCGTTTATTGATACTGCACAACTACACATTAGAGATGTATTAGGGCTTGCACAATATGAAGCACTTTGTAATGATGTAAGTGCAAATGGTCTAAGCGGTGTAACCGGAAGCAATTCAACATTACTTACAAAGATTAAACCGGCATTATGTTTTGCAACTTGGTTAGATGCAATGCCGTTTCTTGACTCGAAGTTTACAAACAAAGGTATTGTGCATAAGGATAGTGAAAACTCTACAACCGTTGATGATGCTAAATTCATTCGTCTCATGAGTGCAGTTAAGAACTGGAAAGAAAAATACACTGAAGAGTTATTAATATTCCTTCGCAATAATAAAGATACTTACTCACTGTGGCGTGAAGATGTTTGGGAAGTTGAGCAAAGATATAGCGGTGCAACAACTTCAAATTCCAAACTAAGAAATAGAGGTGGAATTATTTTCGACCGTTATTATCCTAACTCTAACGGCTATGATGATTTATTAAACAAGTACAACTAAAAATGAATTCTAACAATAATCTTTTTCATTCTTGTCTACTTTGGTGCTTTGCACAAGTATCATTTATTAGTGCTACAATAATGCCTCACTTAGAAGTTATCTTTAAATGCCTTTCTATCATTTCAGTGTTAATGGTCATTGTGATTAACACAAAATCGTTCATTGCCCGGTGTAAAGAGCTTTGGCACCGGCTAACCAATAAAAGGAAAAAACGCTAATTCGTTTTAAAATCCCACTCCATAAGTGAAAGTGTAACAATTTTTCGGTTTCACGTTTAAATTAAGTGGAAAGGTCTACTATACAAAAGATTGAAGAGCTTAGCAATAAGATTGATAAGCTTACCGCCCTTATTGAAAAGGGTAAAGAAGAAATTCTTACCTCTAAAAAGGTTTGTGATATGTTAGATATTAGCGATGTTACCCTATGGAAATTGGACAAAGAAGGTGTGACCATTCCAATACCCATTGCACCAAATTCAAAAAGCAAATATTATTTACTCAGTGATATAATGAATATATTCTTAATACAACGACATAAGAAGAGTAATAGAAAACCACCGATTAACCAAAGTTATAAACTTTAGACATAGTTTCGTGGTACATATTTAAATCATCGGAGCTACTGCTCTTTACATACTTAAAGAATGAAGCAGTGGTAACGTGTCCGGTTAATTCCATGATGAGCTTTACACTTAGTCCCGCATGAAATGAGTTAGTCGCAAATGAACGGCGACAACAATGGCTTGTCATTGCGGAATAAAAAGGTTTACTATTAATATCTTCTTTGTTACCTCGTGTAATACGTTTACTTATATCCCACTCCCATTTCAACAATTGACCAATAGCTTTAAAACTCTCATTGAATTTTTGATTAGAATTTAATTGTGGCCACTTGTGCTTATACCTTTCATATATTTCTTTGAGCGGTGGTAGCACTGGCAATTGAATATGCTTCTTAGTTTTTTGCGTCCAAATATTCAACACTTCTATTTGCTTACCATCTTTCAATTTTACTTTTGTTACATTACCTAACCGGTTCCAATCCTGAAAACGTAACCCGGTCATTAATCCAACAACGGCTAAATCTTTTGTTAGTTGTAAACCTTCACGATGTTTTTTCTTGAGGTCTAACTTTACTAACTCTTCTATCATTTCCGGGGTCAAATAAATTGTATCACTTGTTTCTTCTTCAATACGTAAATCTTTGTTATCGGTATAATCAATACTACACACTATGCCTTGCTTTTGTGCAAGCTTTATAAACTTTCTAACGTCTTTCTTATAGCGGTAAATGCTATTAACCGCTAAGGTCTTTTTCAACTTACCGGTCTTACTATCATAAATTTTTTCCGCACTCTTAAAGAAGTCTAATAGTATAGGTAAGGTGAGTGTTTCAAATAAAAGCTTTGTATTGTTCTTTCTTTCATATTCAACAAGCTTATTAAGAACTGAGGTATACCCCTTAGATGTATTGTATTTTATTTCATTCTTAAAAAGATAATCTTCAATAAAGTTTACAATACTGGTATGTGTGCTTATATCTTGTACGGCTTTGTTCTCTTTATTTTGATGCGTTACTAATCCGCTCTTTATTTGTTCGGGTGAAGGTGTCACACCTGCATTGATATAACGATTGTAAACAAGTAATATGTCACGCTCTAAGTTATCTAACTTAGCATTCAATTTATTTTTATCATTACCACTTGTTATTCGTTGCTTTTCATTATCCCACCTATTACTTTCTATACCGGTAATACCGGTACCCATTTTTAAGCTAATGTTTTTAGGCTTATCACTATCATCTTTTTTAATAGCATAGCCATACCGCCATTGTACATAGATTGCTTTGCGGTCCTCGTCATAATTAAAGTTAACTTTGTCTTTCATAACGTATTTGGGTTTTGGTATCCGAAAGATAAAAAAAGTGTTACACATGTGTAGCATTTGTGTAGCATAACTTTTAATTAAGTTGGGTTAAGAATGGCTAAATTGAATTAAAATCTAAGAAGTAAGACTTGGCAAGCAGCGAAAAGGGGCTAAAAAAATCACCGCACGGGCTACGAATTTCAGTCTGAGTCTGAGGATTGAGTCTGTTTGACGGACTCAGACTCAGACTTTTTTTTGCCTTTTTGAGTTTGAGTTTTAAATGTGGTTTTACACAGTTGCTTTGAAACTGCTCACAATTCCCTGCTCACATGGCTTCCTTCCCGGTTCGTTCGCGTTCAAACTGGAAACCAAGTCTTTTGCCGGTTTCAATTCGCGACTGTATACTTGCTTCAAGTATGTCTTTTACAGAAATCTCCGGAATACTTTCAAACGGCGGCGTAAAAGGATCGAAATCCAGGCTGTATAAAATGGCCGTCTCTATAATGTTTTTAATGTTTTCCGAATCCAAAACGGTAGAAGGGAAATCACTGTATAAGTAACTCACCTGCCTGTTGCCCTCTACGAAATAATGCCTCTCGTTATTCACAAAAATTCTGGAGATCAGATAGCCGACATCGTTGACGCGATTATATTTAAAGCTGTCGGATAAAAAATTATATATAAAAATTTTACCGCAATAGGCCCGCTTCCTGTCCTGCTGGACGTATTTAGATTTCCAGATGGGATGCGAACTGTCGAATGTGAAAACGTTCGTGTGCATTACAAACAAAAGTGTTTCATCCGAGAGCGTAAATTCGGCTTCAAACTCTCCGCTGTCTTTATAAATTACCGGTATTTCTTTGCTAATTTTTTTAACGCCTGACTTCAGATCATCAGCCAGTTTCGAGAGCGTTTTTTTTATCTCTGAAAAAATTTCTTTCGTATGATTAAAAACTTCCTGCTTGAGCAGGACCTTTTCCTCCAGCAACTTTAAAATTCTATCATTCGACTGCTCTGACATTCTTATGATCAATAGGCCCGGGCAAAGACCACTCGTTGTTTAGATGGCTTGCCTGTATAAATGCATTTTCCTTCCTCTAATTTATTATTTATCGGAATACAACGGATTGTGGCTTTCGTTTCTTCTTTAATCTTCTGCTCCGTTTCAGGCGTTCCATCCCAATGTGCATAAATAAATCCGCCTTCTTCAAGGAGTTTTTTAAACTCCTCGTAGCTGTCAGCGGAATAAGTATGTGTTTCCCGGAAGTTTAGAGCCTTCCGGAAAATGTTATCCTGTATCTGGTCGAGCAAATGTTCAATCTTCAGATGAAGGTCCGTTATCTGCATCACTGATTTTTCTTTTGTGTCTCTTCTTGCCACTTCGACTGTGCCGTTTTCTATATCGCGTGGACCAATAGCGATCCTGACAGGAATACCTTTCAGTTCATACTCAGCAAATTTCCATCCCGGTTTAAATGTATCCCTATCATCATACTTAACAGAGATGTTCCTGTTTTTCAGATCCGCTATAATTTTTTTTGCCGTCGCAGAAATAGCCTCCAGTTGTTCTTCATTCTTAAAGATAGGCACGATCACTACCTGGATAGGGGCCAGTTTCGGAGGCAGTACAAGTCCGTCGTCATCACTATGAGCCATGATCAATGCGCCCATTAATCTTGTGGATACTCCCCAGGAGGTAGCCCAGACGAAATCCTGTTTCCCGTCCTTTCCGGTAAACCTGACATCAAACGCTTTGGCAAAATTTTGTCCGAGAAAGTGGGATGTCCCGGCCTGCAACGCTTTACCATCCTGCATCATTGCCTCTATACAATATGTGTCGATAGCGCCTGCGAATCTCTCATTTTCCGTTTTAACTCCTCTTAAAACCGGTATCCCTAAAATATTCTCTGCAAACGTTGCATACACCTCAAGCATTTTCTTCGTCTCTTCAATAGCCTCTTCCGCAGTTGCATGTGCCGTATGTCCTTCCTGCCAGAGGAATTCTGTTGTCCTTAGAAAGAGCCTTGTGCGCATTTCCCATCTAACCACATTCGCCCATTGATTTATCAGCAAGGGCAAATCCCGGTAGGATTGTATCCATCCCTTATAAGTGTTCCAGATGATAGTTTCTGACGTTGGGCGCACAATCAATTCTTCTTCCAACTTCGCATCAGAATCAACAATGATGTTTCCATCCTCATCATTCTTTAGCCTGTAATGGGTCACTACCGCACATTCCTTTGCAAAACCCTCGACATGCGAAGCCTCTTTACTGAAAAAAGATTTCGGAATAAACAGCGGAAAATAGGCATTTACGTGGCCTGTATCCTTGAACATTTTATCGAGAATAAACTGCATTTTTTCCCAGATGGCATAGCCATAGGGTTTTATGACCATGCAGCCTCTGACGGCTGAATTTTCAGCAAGGTCAGCTTTAACTACCAGGTCCTGGTACCATTGTGCGTAATTATCTGCTCTCGAAGGGATTTCTTTACTCATGTTGATAGTGGTACGGTGTTTGTAAAATGTGCGAAACAAAAGTAAAAATAAATACAAGCATTCGTTTATACTTCATAATTTCAAAAAAATTAAAAGCAAAGGAGCGGTTTAACATGAAAAAAATACAATATCTGACAGCAATATCGATCATGTTTATGGTCTATTCCTGTTCTTCCACCTACCAGGCCGGAAACAACGCCGCAGACGATATTTATTACTCGTCAAAAGATCAGCAATCAGCTCCACCTCCACCACCAGTCACAACTTCCACCCCCGATACTTATAATAATAATTACGACCAGAATACATCGGGCAATTATCAAAATAATTCAGGTCAGACCCAGGAATCAGATTATTACAATGGCGGTTCCGAGACAACACAAACTACCGACGGACAAGGCAACACATATATAACCAACAATTACAATGGGGATTATTACGATTACGAATATTCCTCAAAAATTCGCCGCTATTATGAACCTGCTTATGGTTACGGTTATTATGATCCTTATTATACGAATTCGTATTGGTACAATTACAACCCGGCATCCTGGGGCGTTAGCATTTATCTGGGTTATAACTGGTGGGCACCGACTGCATATTATTATGATCCGTTTTGTTATGGCGGGTTTTCTGTAGGGTTTGGTTATGGTTACGGCTATCCTTACTATGGTTATCCTTACTATGGCTATCCTTATCACGGATACCCTTATTATGGCGGATATTACGGTGGCGGTTACTATCATGGATATAATCAAGGTTATTGGGATGGTTATAATCACGGATATTATAACGGTTACTATGGAAATCCTTACTACTATAATTCCTACGATGCGACCAGTTTCTATTATGGTCCCCGCGGAGCTTCCGGAAGCAATAGTCCGAGATCGGCTTCACAACGCAGCAGTTCAATTGCTCCTCTGAGTGAAAAATATGAACAGGCTGTCTCACAGGGAAAGGTTTCAAGAATTTCCGAAAACGATATCATGAAAAACGTCAATTCGATGCATGGTCGCCAGTCATTGAACGAAGAAAACAGAACGCCTCAGATTTCAACAGGAAGCGATACTAAAAATAATGCAGGCCGGAGCAATAATAATATCAATAATATTAGCAGGGATAATAATTCGAACACGAGAAACAGTTCATCTGACAAACCTTCAATTATCCAGGAAAATAATTCGAATACGAGAAACAGCACAACCGGTAAGCCTGCGATCCGCGAGAATAATACCGGTAAGACAACACCCAATCAGAGCCGTGACAATTCCAACCGGTCAAATACTGATTCAAGAAATTCAAACCAGAATTCAGGTCAGCCTGTTGAAAACCGTAATTCAAAGAATAATATTAAAAACACAACTCCGGGCAATAACGGGAATTCAAACGAACGTAACAATAATGCGAACCCTGTGATTAGGGAAAATAACCGGTCGAACAACACCATTGACAAGAATAAATTCATGAAGGAAAGCACCCCTCAGAGAAATAACAACAATTATGAGCGTGACGAAAACGTATCGCCAAAGATTGACCAGTCGTTGAAAAAAGAATCAAACAAGCGCAAGGATACAAAATTCGAAATGCCTCGACAGGAAAACAATACTCCTGTATTTACCCCGAGGGATGAACCAAAACAATACAGGCAGGAATCTGCTCCGATGCAACAGCAACGCTCTCAGCCGTCCCGTTCAATTGAGAACCACAACAGTGGTGGAGGCAGGAGAAAATAAATCTTTAAAAAGTTTGTTTAATAATCAGTCCCAATATGTACCCGCCCGCATGTATAAAGAGAGAGAACTTTAAAACACATGCGGGCTTTTTTTATCCTTCTATGAAAACAAAAACATTCTCCATCATCATTTTATTTTTTGCCGCAATTACCGGCACTCAGGCGCAAACAGATGTTGATGCCGCAAGATATGCAGGTGGTTCTATAACCGGAACAGCAAGGTTTACCGCAATGGGTGGCGCATTCGGTGCTCTTGGTGCGGATTTCACATCTCTTTCGTATAACCCGGCTGGAATCGCCATTTACCGAAGTTCTGAGTTTACCTTTTCTCCTTCGGTTTTTGTAAGCACAACCAAGACAAACTTCTTAAATCATCGGGCTGATGAGGATAAATATAATTTCAATATCGGTAACACAGGATTGATCTACACGAAAAAAGTGACGCCCGATGAAACAGGCGAAGGATGGAAAAGCTGGAACTTCGGTCTGGGTTATAACAGGCTTTCCAATTTTCATACGCAGAATTTTTACCAGGGACAGAATTTCGAAAATTCTATGCTCGATAATTTCGCTCAGAATTCGAACGGACTGACCATCGATCAGCTTGATCCGTTTTATGAATATTTAGCTTATAACGATTCGCTCACAAGTCCTGATATCAACAATCATTATTACGGACTTATACCAAACGGCATGGAGATTCAGAGAAGATCAGCTGAATCAGAGGGAGCAACGGGCGAGACCGTTTTTTCCTTTGGCGCAAATTATTCCAACAGACTCTACCTGGGCGCCACACTTGGTTTTATAAGTCTCAGGTATTATGAATCTTCCAGGTACGAGGAACTGGATCCTGACACTGCAATTCCATATTTTGACAGTTTCTATTTTCAGCAGGATTTCACCACGAGAGGCACCGGCTTCGACATGAAATTTGGCCTGATTTATAAAGTGAACGACAATCTCAGACTTGGCGCCGCAATCAAAACTCCTTCATGGTATTCAATGCACGACGATTATTTTAACAGCATGGTGAGTTACCTTGATTCAGGAATCACCACTGTTTATGCATCCGAATCTCCTGCAGGAGCATTTGATTACGACTATACATCACCGTTCAGGTTCATGGGCAGTGCGGCATTTATTTTCCAAAAAGACGGATTGATCAGTGCAGACTACGAATATTCCGACCTCAGCGATGCCCGCTTTGAAGCAGGCGGATCCGCTTTTGCTGATGTGAATAATGCCATTCGTGATAAATATACAGGCACACATACGGTTCGTCTTGGCACTGAATGGTTGTATCATCAGCTTTCTTTTCGCGGGGGGTATTCATTCACCACTTCGCCGTTAAATGAAAAGTACAAGGCCGGCAGTTACGATTTTTCAAAAAACAGTTTCTCAGGAGGAATAGGTATCAGGGAAAATAATTTGTTTTTCGACCTGGGCTATGTTTATACAAAGAGTAAAGAATATTATCAGCCCTATACATTGAATGATGAATCGGTGCCAGGCGTGAAGTCAGACGTAATTTCGAGCAACTTTGTGTTTACGTTTGGGGTTAAGTTTTGATTTATTTCAATTGTAAACGATAGGAAAACGAAAATCATTTCATTAGTAATAACAATTTCTTTGTGTCCAATGTGCAACATTTGTGGCCATTGCGGTTAAACATATTACTACTGTAATCTCATTTCTTTCCACTCTCTTTAATCTTTATCCTTTCCAGACCCGCCTTTGCTTTTTGATCAATACTGTTCTTGTATTGGTCGTGCTTTATTGAAATCGTCTGCCGGTAAAAGGATTTAGCTTTTTCATATTGATGTCCTTCTTCATAAATCTGTCCAAGCATCAAAGAACTGTTTGCTGCAAAATAATGTTTAGATGAAAGTCCGTTCTCAAGGGTCTTTTCATAATAGAGAATTGCCTTGTCAGTCTGCCCCATCATCTGTAAAATTCTTCCCAGCCTGTAAGTCACTTCAAGCTGTTCGTTATATGTCGGGAAATCATTGATTGATCTTTCAGTTATCGATTTCAATGCTTCATTGTAATAGCCACCATCAAAATACAATCGCGATTTCAATAAATAAATATTTATGATCGCATCCGTCACCGCTTCATCATGTGCATTCTTATCCTCATCGATGAGCCTGTACCCCCTTTGCCGGCAAAGGCTCAGATTCATTTTATAATCGGCAGTATCGCCTTTCAATAACGCAATCCAAGCAAGCTTTTGATAAACCGCTTTTACATTATTCACTCCCTTATATTTTTCCAGGTAGGTATTGAAATCCTTTTCTGCCGACAGATCGAGTTTTCTCAGCCTGGCGAGACCGCGCTTATAATGAAGAAATATAAATGGATAAGAAGTATTGTTATTCAGAGAAACATTCAGTGTCTCGATTGCTTCTTCATTCTTACCCTGCTTCATCAGTAGATTTGAACAAACATAAGCGATCAGAGGTGTGCTTTTAATCAATGGCCGCATGCGGTTCAAGAGGTTGGCAGAATCTGCCTGCATGGACAGTACCGAACTTATAAATCCCTGGTAAAAGAGAATTTCGGGGCGGTACGAACTAAAACCATGATTACCTGCATCATCATATAACTCCTGCAACTCAGTTATACCCTCGGTAATATTGCCGTCGATGCCTGCATAATTCAATATCCATTGATATTGTCCGGGCACCGAACCAATAAGCACATTCAATAGGCCGGAGATTTTTTTATTCAGTACAAAAGATGGAAATAAAATTTCATTTCTCTTTATCAACTTATATGCTTTTCTCATATCGTTGGCTGCCGTAATATTTTCTCCGAACTTAATTTTTAACAAGGCAAGCTGAACCAGCATTTCAGACTGAGCATACAAATGAAAGGGTGAGGCCTCATTGCTTTTATCATGCCTGATTTTATCCGAAAAATCCGCACTCTTCTTTAAAAATTTTTCATATACTGTTCTTTCCTCTGTTACAAAAGCTTTCAGAAAACCGATGTAATTGAAATAAAGCAGGCACAGATCATTTCCGGGTTTTTCAATTTGTTCCTGATTCAGCAAATGTTCTGCTTCCGTGAAATGAAAACTGATAATATTCGTATAGGCAAGCTCGAGTTTCTTATCAAAAACATAATAGGCAGATGCAGTTGCATTTACAATGAGAAAAAAGAGTAAGACAGATAAAAATTTATTAGTCATAAAAAAAGGGCCCTGAACCAGGACCCTGTTTGTTCTTTATAATGGATAATCATTCAACAACTTCTTCTTCGGCAATTTTCGGATCGACCAGGATTCGACCGCAATGTTCACAAACGATCACTTTCTTATGCTGGCGAATATCGAGCTGACGCTGTGGTGGAATTTTATTGAAGCATCCTCCGCATGCGTCACGCTGAATGGCAACCACTCCCAGCCCATTACGTGCATTCGAACGCACCCTTGAATAGGCCGACAGTAACCTGTCGTCGATGATCGTCCGGGCTTTTGCAGATATCTTGTGCAACTGCTCCTCCTCTTTCCTTGTTTCTTCCACTATACTTTCCAATTCAGATTTTTTGAGTTTCAAAACCGCCTGACGGTCGGTCAGTACATTTTGAGTTTCATCATAAATGAGTTGTTTAGCATTGGCTTCGCTTGCGTACTCTTTAGCACGTTTATCTGATAATTGAATTTCCAGGTTCTGGAATTCTATCTCCTTATTCAGTGAATCAAACTCACGGTTATTTTTAACCTTTGACTGCTGACTCTCGTATTTTTTAATTTGCTCTTTGGCATCTTTTGCAGCCTGTTTTTTCTTGCTTACCTGCTCGTTAATATGAGCAATCTCGTCCTGAATATTCTGAAGACGCGTGGTTAGTCCGACAATCTCATCTTCGAGATCCGTAACCTCCATTGGTAACTCACCACGGATAGTCCTGATCTTGTCGATGTTTGAATCGATTTCCTGCAAAACATATAATGCTTTGAGTTTTTCTTCTACCGTAAACTCCGAATGATCCAATGCCATGATCTCTTCGAGCTTTTTCTCGAGTCTGTTTACATCGATGATCTTTTCAATCTTCCTCGGTTTAAAGGTTACCTGTTCTTTGGGTTTAAGTTTTGATTTTGCTAGTTTTGATAAAGTCACAGCTTGTTTATTTTGTACATTTACAGTTGACACAATTTCGTGAGCGCTTTTACTTTTACTTTCCTTTGATGCACCGTTTGCCGAAGCCCTGGATGCCGGCTTTGCAGGAGCCTTTGCAATAACTTTTGGTTTTGCTTTGGCTTTCGGTTGAGGTTTTGCCAATGTTTTGGTGGCCTTTTTTGTTTTAGAAGTAGCGCTCGCCATAAGTAAAAAATTTGTTTAAAATATGTAATGCCGGATTAAGATTACATGTAGTAAACCGGGTTTGTATTTACTTTTGTTAACCGGACGGCAAAGGTAGAAAATTTTTCCAGAATTAGCGTTTTTATCAATTCAATTGTGAACTGTTCGCTCTCAAAATGTCCAATATCTGCAATTACAATCCTTTTATCTGCATCAAAAAACTGGTGATACTTAAAATCCGAAGTTACAAACACCTGTGCCCCTGCTGCTATCGCATCATTTAAAAGAAAACTACCCGAACCACCACAAACGGCAACCCTGTTTACCTCCCTTCCGGTAAATGATGTATGGCGTAGTCCGCCAGCCTTCATGGTGTGCTTTACAAATTCAAGAAATTCCTTTTCTGATTGATTTTCAGCAAGTTCCCCAACAATCCCGGAACCTGTTAACCGGTTTGAATTTTCAAGGGGATATATGTCAAATGCTACTTCCTCATATGGATG
Source organism: uncultured Flavobacteriales bacterium (assembly GCA_964595205.1). GTDB lineage: Bacteria > Bacteroidota > Bacteroidia > AKYH767-A > 2013-40CM-41-45 > JADKIH01. Next base: position 192,096 of record CAZQOQ010000002.1, read on the forward strand.
CGATTGAAACAATGCCTTTAAAATAGCGGATTGATCGTGCGCCTCAAAAATCGTCTCTATACGGGTTTCTTTTTCCAGGTGTCTTTCCCCTTTTTCACCGACAAACGGATTTGACTGTTCATTTCCGCGAAAGGTACCCTCACCACTTATATTAAAGCTGCATTCATCATAATTACCAATGCCGCCTGCGCCCGCATTGAATATTGCATTTCTTACTCTTTCTGCATGTTCCACCGGACAAAAAGTAACAAGTTTTCGTAACGAGCCCTTTTTCGGAGAAAGGATCCGCTGGTTTTTTAAGCCGAGCTTATCCGCTATCACCTTGTTTACCCCAGTTGAAACATTGTCGAGGTTAGTGTGAATGGCATAGATGGCAATATCGTTTTTTATGGCCTTTAACAGCGCACGCTCAACATAATTTTTACCATTAAATTTTTTCATACCTGAAAAGACAATGGGATGATGAGCGATAACAAGATTGCATTTATTAGCAATTGCATCGTCAATGACTTCTTCGGTGCTGTCGAGGCATATCATGATCCCTTGGACCTCAGAATCGTGATTGCCCGTTATCAGGCCTGAATTATCATATGATTCCTGGTAAGCCAGTGGAGCGATTTTTTCAAGATGATCGGTTATGTTTCGAACGGTAATCATGAGAGGTTTCAATGTCCAATACTACAAAAAATTGCAATCATTTGAATTTTTGTAATTTGCCACAATGAAGTCCCTCAGAAAGCTTCTTTTGCCATTTTCTGCATTATATGGGATAGCCATATACATTAGAAATTACCTGTTTGATACCGGCAAAATCAAGTCAATGAAATTTCAGTTTCCCGTGATCAGTGTGGGTAACCTGACCACCGGTGGAACGGGTAAAACACCTCACGTTGAATATCTTATAAGGCTACTAAGGAATGAATTCCGGGTAGCTACGCTGAGCCGTGGTTATGGAAGAAAATCTAAGGGCTTTATCATTGCAGGAAATCCGTCGAATACACGCCTGATTGGCGATGAGCCAATGCAGTATCTAACCAAATTCAAAGATGTACTGGTTTGTGTTGCAGAACAAAGAGCCGGGGCTATTGATATACTTATAAAGAACGAAAATCCTCCGCGGGTAATCATTATGGATGATGCTTTCCAGCACAGGCAGGTGGTTCCGGGGATAAATATTCTGCTGCTGGAATACGAGAGTATTTTTTCAAACGAATACCTGTTGCCTGCCGGGAATCTCAGGGAACCAATGTCGTCGATGAAGCGTGCAGATGTAATCATCATTACCAAGACGCCAACGATTCTCGTTCCGATCGAGAAAAAAAGAATCCTTGAACAACTTAAGACTACCGGAGACCAGGCAATTTTCTTTTCTTATATTAAATACGGTGAATTCAGTAAAGTATTCGGAGAGCAGACTTCCATGCAAATGGGTGCTGGTTATTATGCTGAAAAGAGATTTACTATTTTGCTGGTAACCGGAATTGCAAATCCTTCGGGAATTATCGAATACCTGCGCAGACTGACCGACAAGATTGAATTGCTTGTTTTTCCGGATCATCACGAATTCGAGCGGAAAGACATTCAAAGAATTCAACAAACATTTGATAACATTGCAAATCCAAGCAAGATCATCGTGACCACGGAAAAAGATGCCATGCGGCTAAGAAATCCCGATATCGATGTGTCGATACAAAAACTTCCTTTCTTCTACCTCCCGATTCAAATTCAGATTCACCAGGAAGAAGAGAAATTTAACCAATTGATCAGAGATTATGTTAGAAAAAATCAGCCAGACAAAAAAATACATCCTTGAAAAAATAAAAGACAAACCGGAATACGGAATTGTTTTGGGATCCGGTTTAGGTGGACTCGTGAATGAAATTACCGAATCTGTCTCTCTTCCATATACATCGGTTCCGAATTTTCCTGTTTCCACTGTGAAAGGTCACGGTGGCAACCTGATCTTCGGAAAACTGGGAGGAAAAAATGTGGTCGCATTGCAGGGACGTTTTCATTACTATGAAGGTTATACGATGCAGGAAGTTACATTTCCGATACGTGTAATGATAGCATTGGGGATTAAACGGCTTATCCTGTCTAATGCGAGCGGTGGCATGAACCCGGTTTACCAGATAGGCGACATCGTCATTATCAATGATCATATAAACCTGATGCCTTCCAATCCGCTCATCGGAAAAAATTACGATGAACTCGGGCCGCGATTTCCTGACATGAGTGAGCCTTATGAAAAAAAGATGATTGAGCATGCTGTAGCAATCGCAGAAAAGTTAAACTATCGTTTCCATACCGGCGTTTATGCAGCAGTATCAGGACCGTGTTTTGAAACACCGGCAGAATACCGCTACATTCGTACGATCGGCGCCGATATTGTTGGAATGTCGACTATTCCTGAAGTGATCGTGGGTCGGCACCAGGATATACCCTGTTTTGCGATTTCGATCGTGACCGACCTTGGGGGTTTCGATGAGGTGCAGAAAATTACACATGAGGAAGTATTGAAGGTGGCCACCGATGCAGAAACTAAAATGACTGCTGTGATCAGGGAATTAATCCGTACTTATTCCTGATTCGCCATGAGAACTTCGATTCTAATACTATTATTTTTAACTGCTGCATTAAATTCAAATGCACAATATGATCACAGCAACATAAATCTCCTTGGAGTATTTGATGATACGGCGGTGGTTGCCGAAAATTTTTACGGTATCCGTTACCAGGCATGTTGCGGATGGGCAGATTCATCAGGCAATGAATATGGCATCATCGGCTCAACAGCCGGCACATATATCGTAAACGTAACCGACCCGACAAGCCCCGTTCAATCTGATTATATTCCTCACCGGCAGACCGACTGCATATGGCACGAATATAAAACCTATGGAAACTATCTCTATGTAATAAGTGATGACGCTGGCAACAATAGCCTTCAAATCATTGATCTGTCATACCTGCCCGATTCCGCTCATGTGATTTACGACGACGATGATATTTTTATTCATGCTCATACATTATTCGTTGACGGAAATAAATTATATGTTGGAATTGTAACCGATCAAAACAGCCGGTCTTCAATGAATGTTTATTCGTTAACCGATCCTGCAAATCCGGTACTTTTAAGGCGACTTGATCAGGACTATTCGTTTATCGGAAGTGTTCACGACATGTTTGTATCCAACGATACCGTTTATGCCTCGTGCGGATATGACGGACTGTTTATCTTCACGTACGATTCCACGGCCAATCAGTTTTTTTTGTTAGGATCACTACAGGATGCAGTCAATATCTATAACCATAGCAGCGCATTGTCCCCTGATCACAACATTCTTTATGTATGCGAGGAGGTTCCGGATGGACAGCCGGTTAAAATTATTGACGTAACAGACATTTCCAATCCAACACTTCTAAGTACATTTTATTCTCATGCAGGTGCCACACCTCACAACCCATCCGTGAAGGGACAGAATTTAATCATGGCTTATTACCAGGACGGAGTTTATATTTATGACATTTCCACTCCGACATCACCTGTGCTTTCAGGCTTTTTTGATACTTACCCTGCAAACCCTCCGGGTGTGTATTTTGTACCGGGGTATGCAGGCTGCTGGTCGACATATTCTGATTTGCCCAGTGGCACATTGCTGGCGAGCGACATGCAATCAGGATTGTTTTGCCTGGATGTATCGCAAATTAATGGAATGAACGATGTTGAAAAAAACAACATACATGTTTACCCAAATCCTGCGACTGATCGTATATTTCTGGACGGGGCCGGGAATTCAATCATACAGATTTTTGATTTAACAGGAAAACTTTATTTATTCCGGAAAATTGAAAGCAACCACAGTATCATTGGCGTGAATGAATTCAGCAGTGGAATTTATTTTTTAAAATGTACATCCGGAAAAAGAGTATACGTTAAAAAAATAATAATTCATTAAAATAATTCAGCCTGACATGAGATTAATCTCAATAATTCTTATCGCAACTCTGATTTGTTCATGCTCGAAGAAAGAAAAATCCAGGACGATTTCAGGACGGCTGCGAAATGCGGAAAAATCATGGATCTATCTCCAGAAAATTTCAGAACAGGGCGATGTTACAATTGATTCAACCCTGGCGAAGAGCGATGGAAGTTTCCAGATGAAAAACCCGGCAACTTCTGCCGATTTTTATATCCTGAGAACGAATCCCACCAATCTCGTCTTTCTTATTTTAAAACCGACCGATAATGTTGAAGTCAATGGCGATGCAAAAAACTTCGAAGCTACTTACAAGGTAAGAGGTTCGAAAGAATCGGAGCTGATTCAGAAACTGCGTGGAAAAGACCGCACGCTGAGCGATTCGCTGAATAAGGCATACGAGATTTTAAGAGCGGAGGATCCGGAAAACAAGGATTCGCTCGGCATGTATCTTCAAAAAGTATATACAGATCAGATGGATCTTTATGCTCGCGACTTCATAAGGAAAAATCTGAGTTCACTGGTTTCGCTTTCTGCGACAAAATTCATGAACCAGCAGGCGGAAATCGGGCTGATGAATGAGTTGAAAGATTCATTGATGAAGGCCTATCCCGATAATCGTTATGTGAATGACTATGTAACATTAATGAGCGAACTGAATAAACTTCCTCCGGGAAGCGAGTGCCCGGAGATTTCATTGAAAACTCCGGATGGAAAGCTGCTCGCTTTATCCGCCCTGAAAGGAAAAATTATCCTTATCGATTTCTGGGCCAGCTGGTGCGCTCCATGCAGGAGGGAGAATCCGCACCTCGTAGAGATTTATAAAAAATACAAGGGAAAAGATTTTGAAATCTTCGGTGTTTCACTCGACGATAACGCTGCGGCATGGAAGAATGCGATTGAAAAAGACGGATTGCTCTGGCCCCAGGTTAGCGAACTGAAAAAATGGGAAAGCCAGGTGGTTAAAGATTTTTATATTGAAGCAATACCCTACAGTCTGCTGGTCGATCGCGAAGGCAAAATAATCGCAAAAGGCCTGAGGAGTGATGAGATTGAATTAAAGATCATGGACGCATTAAGAAAAAACTCCTGAGGTTACAGAAGTACCGAAAATGAATTTCTATAAATCGCTGATCATTTTTTTCCTGTCTTTATTCTCAACAACTGTATCCGGATCCGGTTACTTCCAGCAGGAAGTTAATTACACTATTCATGTTTCGCTAAACGACAGGAAACATGAATTGAGTGCACATGAAAAGATAAGTTATACGAATAATTCACCGGTTACGTTAAACGAGCTTTATTTCCATCTCTGGCCAAATGCTTACAGGGACAGGAACACCATCCTCTCAAAAGAAATATTTTTAAGTGGCGACGACAGAATGATTGGGGCACCGGACAAGGATCTCGGATACATCGATTCGCTGGAATTTACCGTCGACGGTGAGAAAGTGAAATGGAAGACACTGGATGATACGATAGACGTCTGTAAAATAATTCTCAATAAACCCCTTCGATCCGGCGACAGCATCACAATTGCAACGCCTTTTCGTGTAAAAATTCCTGCTTCTTATTTATCCAGACTGGGGCATGAAGGACAGGCATATTTTATTACACAATGGTTTCCCAAGCCGGCTGTCTTTGATATGAATGGTTGGAATTATTTTCCTTACCTCGACCAGGGTGAATATTATTCTGAATTTGGAAAGTATGATGTATTTATAAGCCTGCCAGAAAACTACGTGCTTGGAGCAACGGGTGTGATGATGAATGCGGAAAAAGAAACCGCATGGCTGGAGAAAAAAGACTCTCTCACCCGGTCTGTAAAATCGTTCCCGGATTCGATGTCGACACCGGTTTCCTCAAAGGATATCAAGCAAATTCATTTTCACCAGGAAAATGTACATGACTTCGCCTGGTTTGCAGATAAAAGATGGAACGTATTAATGGAAAAAATTGAAATCCCCGGGTCGGATAAAAAGCTTTCATCCTTTGCATTCTTCACAAATAAAGAGGCGAATTACTGGATGAAGGTGCCAGGATATATACGCGACGGGATAAACTTTTTTTGCGGAGTGATCGGTGTTTATCCTTATGAAACATTAACAATGGTTGACGTGGGTAATGCAATGGGAGGAGGAATGGAATATCCGGCTATTTCCACCATTGGAAACTATGGCGACCCGTTTGAACTTGAAATTACTGTACTGCATGAAATCGGGCATAACTGGTTATACGGAATTCTTGCAAACAACGAACGCTGCCATGCCTGGATGGATGAGGGCATAAACAACTTTTACGAGACGCGCTATGTATATACGAAATATGCCGGTGATTCAGACTTTCAAAATGAATCGACGAATTTCAGAGCAGGCACTTTGTTTGGGTTTAACACAAAAATTAATCACAGGAAGCGTCAGTACCTGAGTTACATGGCAAATGCAAGGGTTAATAATGATCAGTCGCCGGATCAATGTGCGAATAGATTATCGAATGAGAGTTATCGCGGTGATGTATATTACAAAACTTCTATCAGCTTCGATTATCTGAAATTTTATCTCGGCGATTCGCTCTTCGACGCCTGCATGAGATCCTACTATGAAACATGGAAATTCAGGCATCCGCAACCGGAAGATCTTAAGAGTGTCTTCGAAACAGTTTCGGGGAAAAAACTGGATTGGTTGTTTGATGATCTATTGAGGAGTAATAAAAAACTCGACTATCGCATCAATTGTCTGAAGAAAAAAAATAATGATCTTGCTGAAGTCAGGCTTCAAAACACGCAAAGCGTTTCTGCTCCCGTGTGCATAAATGTTCTAAAAGAAAACAAGATCGTCGGCTCGAAATGGATTGAGGGGTTTGCCGGTAAAATGACGTTCGATGTACCTTGTGCCGATTGTGATGCGGTAAGAATTGACGCTGCTGAAAAAGCACCCGAATTATTTCAGGATAATAATTTCAGTCGATTGAATGGCATTTTAAAAAAAACAGAGAAAATCAGCCTGTCGTTTGGGCTTCATAAAGAAGATCCCATGCGGACATTCATCAATTATTTTCCGGTGATAGGCTGGAACAATTACAACAAGTTGATGGCCGGAGTAGTAATTCATAATATAAGTCCGTTCGAGGAAAAATTTGAATACGCTATCATGCCAATGTATGCATTTGGAACAGGTAATCTGGCAGGTGGCGGACAGTTGAGTTATCATATCTATCCGGACAATTCCATTATCAGGAGAATTACTTTGCGTGGTGGAATCTCCCATTATGCGCTGGGCGAAGATTATTATGAAAACGTAAGCAGGGATTTTACTTATTCTGGTACGATGTATTATACAAAACTGGATTCGAGGATTATTTTTTCACTCTTTCAGAAAAATCCTCAGGAACATTTTAAGAATGAAATCACTCTAAGAAATATTTTAATTAGCCGCGACATTCCATACATTTATAATTATGCGGTAGTCAATAAAAATTTTAATTACTGGCAAATCGAATACAGGAGAGAGAATACCAATCCACTGAAGAGTTCGCTTCAGAGAATCAATGTTACGTACAGCGATGATTTTATAAATGCATCCGGTGAATTGAAAAACTTCTTCACGTATGGAAAAAGAAATAAGGGATTTGAGATAAGGATGTTTGCAGGAATTGTGGATGTAACAAACAGTTCGTCAGGGATTGATTACAGGATGAGCTTAAGCGGCAGGACGGGTCCGAGCCATGACCTGTCGAACATGGGAGCCGGTGATTATTTATTTGACGAAGTATTCCTGGGTCGATCGGAAAATTCAGGTTTGCTATCGCATCAGTATGTAAACGACTATGCGGGTTTCAGAACACCGACATTGTTTTACAGGCTTGCGGAGAAATGGATGTTCGGTTTCAACACGTCCACTACCCTGCCGGGTAAAATTCCTTTTCGCCTTTTTGCCAATGTCGGCTCTTTCGATAATTCGGACCAGGACGGAGCGTATGGTAAAATCTCCTGGGAAATAGGAGTTGATTTACCGGTTATAAAAGATATTTTTGTGATCTCATTGCCGTTTGCATATTCGGAGGATATCAAATACGTGATCGATAATGAAGATCTTAAGACGGGAGACCTGATTCGTTTTGAATTGCATCTTAACCTATTGAATCCGCTTACCTTTGTGAAAAAATTTTACACAGATTGATCCCCGGAAAAAAAATATATTTTGCCTCTGACTTTCATTTGGGAGTGCCGGATTACGAGAAGAGTCTTGTACGCGAGAAAAAAGTTGTGCAGTGGCTCGATCAGATCAAACATGATGCGGAGGAGCTATACCTGCTCGGAGATGTTTTCGATTTCTGGTTTGAATACAAGAGAGCCGTTCCCAGGGGTCATGTGAGGTTGCTCGGCAAACTCGCAGAGCTTAGTGACTCAGGTATAAAGATCCATTATTTCACCGGCAACCACGACATGTGGACGTTCGACTACCTGTCTGAAGAGTTAAACGTAAAAATTTACCGGGAACCAATCGAAGCTGAATACGCGGGGAAGAAATTCTTCATCGGCCACGGCGACGGACTTGGTCCCGGCGACCACGGGTATAAATTTATCAAAAAAGTTTTTGCAAGTCCTGTTTCGCAATGGTTGTTTGCGCGACTTCATCCTAATTTTGGAATTGGCCTTGCCGAATACTTTTCAAAGAAGAGCCGCATTGCAACCGGCACTGCCGATGAGAAGTTTTTAGGTGAAGAAAAGGAATGGCTGGTGATACACTCGAAGGAATTGCTTGCGAAGAAACATTACGACTATCTTATTTTTGGCCACAGGCATTTGCCGTTGGATATTAAGATTAATGGTTCCAGCAGGTATATTAATCTGGGGGATTGGATAAGGTATTTTTCGTATGGGGTTTTTGATGGGGGTGAATTCAGGTTGGAGTATTTTAAATGATTTACAATTATTTTTCTTATTGAAAAAAGCTGATTGAGTTAATTTAAACTATTTAGCTGAAAGGTTTACATAATCGTGAGCGTTTAAAAGTGGATTTGAAATTGTACAGCTCAATAAAAATGTTTTGGAGACCCTCGAAGCTCTTAATTTTTCTATTTATATCTTTGAACAAATTATTCGCCGATAAATTTTTAATGGAAGCGAACTAAACTAGTTATTGGATATTTATTTTTATGACGAAAAGTACTTTCTTAATTTTTTCATTCATATTTATTGCAATATCTGCTTTATGTCAGACAAAAGGGAAAATTCCAATATTTAATTTTGATTTTGAAATAGTTGAAAAAAGAAATCCAGCGAATTGGAGATTTTTTGGAGATTCCAATTACAAAACAGCTCTCGACTCAACTTATGTAAGGAGCGGAAAATATTCTGCTTCGATTGAATTTATAGAGGGAACTCCTAACTTCAAGGCTTGGTCATATACTATTCCAGATAATTATGCCGGAAAGAAAATTACACTAAGCGGATACATTAAAACAGAAAATGTTAAAGAAGGCTATGCAGGCTTATGGATGAGAATAGATCCTTCTATTGCTTTTAACAATATGAATGAAAATGGTGTAACAGGCACTACCGATTGGACTAGATACGAGATTACTTTAGACATGAATCCAGGTAAAACGAAGCAAATTGTTATTGGAGGACTATTGGTTGGCGTTGGTAAAATGTGGATAGATGAATTAACAGTTAGCATTGACGGAAAAGATATTAAAGAAACAAAACCAATTGAAAAAATTCCATTTCCTGCCGATTTAGATCAAGAATATAACAAAGGGTCTCAAATAACAAATATTATACTAAATGAAAATACCCTTGAAAATTTAAAAGTACTAGGATTGATCTGGGGATTTTTAAAATATTATCATCCTAATATAGCAAAAGGCGAATTCAATTGGGACTTTGAGCTCTTTAGATTCCTTCCAATTTTTTTGCGCGTTGAAAACCAAAATAGTAGAGATGACTCTTTAGTAAAATGGATAAAGAATCTTGGATTATTTCCTGAAGGTAAAAAAATAAAGATTAAATCATCAGTAATAAAATTAGAACCTGATTTAGATTGGATTAATAATTCTTCCTTTTCAACAGAACTAAAGAATGTACTTAATAAAGTTAAATATTCTAAAAAGAATCGGGAACCTTACTACATTGGACTGGAACCAGGAATAAGTAATCCTATTTTCAAAAATGAAAACGCTTATTCGTCCATTAAGTACCCTGATGCAGGATTTCGTCTGCTGACTTTATATAGATATTGGAATATTATTCAATACTTTTTCCCTTATAAAAATCTAATTGAAGAAGATTGGAAGAACGTTTTGTTAGAATTTATTCCAAAAATTATTAATACAAATGATGCAACAGAATACATGCTTGTTGTTTTAGAACTTATTGGTCGAGTGCACGATACTCATGCAAACATCTGGGGACCTAACAAAGTCTTAGACACTTATTTCGGGCTTAATAATGCTCCATTAGAATGTGTCTTTATTGATAATAAACTCGTTGTAAAATATATTTACGATGCAGAATCAGGAATGAAAAGTCATTTAGAAATTGGCGATGTAATTACAACTATTAATAATAAATCAATTAATGAAATCGTAAAAGAAAATCTAATTTATACTCCTGCTTCCAATTATTCGACCCAATTAAGGAATATTTCGCGCAATATCTTAAGAACTAATGACTCAATTATTAATATTGAATTCGTTAGAAATGATAAAAATGAAATTGAAAAATTAAATACTTTTCCCCTGAAAGAAATAAATATCCTCAGGATGAATAATAAAACGGATACATGCTTCAAATTAATAAATAAAGACATTGCCTATATTAATAATGGCACACTTAAGAAAGATTACCTTCCTGAAATTTGGAAAAATATAGAAAGCACGAAAGGACTTATAATCGATATTAGAAATTATCCTTCTGATTTTCCAATTTACGATATGTGTAATTATTTACTTCCAACTACTAAACCATTTGCAAAAATTACAACTGGTAGTATAGAAATTCCCGGATATTTTTTCTTCAAGAAGGACATTACCGTTGGAAAGAAAAATCAAAACTACTACAAAGGTAAAGTGGTAATATTAATAAATGAGCTTACTCAGAGCTCAGCAGAATTTCATACAATGGCTTATAGATTGCACCCAAATGCAATAGTTCTAGGCTCTACAACAGCAGGGGCAGATGGAAACGTCTCACAATTCAGCTTACCGGGAAGGATAAATACAATGATCAGCGGAATTGGAATTTATTATCCCGATGGAAAAGAAACCCAAAGAATCGGAATTATTCCTGACATTGAAATGAAACCTACAATTGAGGGAATTAAAAAAGGGCGAGATGAATTAGTTGACAAAGCAATAGAATTAATTAATGGACAATAATATTTAAAAACGCAGAAAATCAATTGATCTCTTGATGAAATCTTAATTGTTAAACAATTATTTATTAAAAATTCTCTCTGATAAAATACTCTCTCAATCCATCAATCGGCTTCTGAATAATTTTCCCAAGTTTTATTTTTTTCTCTGCAGCAACTTCCTTCAGTAAATCACTGAAAAGAAAAGAAATGCTACCCACAAAATGTACAGGTAATTTATCAAAACCCTCATAGTTTATCACATATAATTCGATAAATTCCCTGAAGCCTTTTTTAATCGTCGTTTTTATCCACTCGTTATCACGATGCTGGTACATGAAATGAACGAAAGAAGCCAGCCATGAATTTGCTGTGGGATTGCCATATACATTATTTATTACGTCGTCACGGGTAAGATGGTATTTTGAGGTAAATTCGAGACTTAGTTCTTCCGGCAGTAGATTGTAAAAATAGTTTGTGACAAGTTTTTTACCCAGCCATATACCTGCACCTTCGTCGGCAAGGATAAAACCGAGGCCATAATTGTTTTCATGAATTTCTTTCCCGTCGAAATAAACCGAATTACTTCCTGTACCAATAATACATGCAATTCCTTCTTTATTTCCACAGGTGGCAAGAACGGCTCCATGAATATCATGATCGACCCTGATTGCCGCATTAATAAACAGGAAAGCCAATGCGTCTGAAATAATCTTACGCTGCTGATCGCTGGAACAACCGGCTCCGAAAAAAAATATTTTTTCAACAGATTCCGGATTGATGTTGTTTGTGATCCCATCACGAACAATGTTAATTACATCCTGTGTGCTTAAGAAATTCGGATTGATTCCAGCTGTCTTCAGGTTCGTTGATTTATTGCCGTCGGTGAAAACCCAGTCTGCCTTGGTTGAACCGCTGTCGATGATTGCAATCATGGGGACAAAATACAAATATTTTTTTACCATGGAGCCAAGATGACTGATTAGAATACAAAGCGGGAGAAACTGTTACATTTCTCTTCGTTCATTACATACACCAAGTTTACGTCTCCGATTCTTACTTTCTTTGTCCTGATACAAAGAAAGTACAGAGAATCACAGAGAAATAATAAACATTTTGATTTAATAAAATAAAATCTAAGAGGTTCTGCCTATTGCAAAAGACATTATTTTTCATTTCAAAATTATCGTGCATGGTAAACAATGAAACTAAAGTTGGTCGCGGAGCGTTGCCGACAATCATTTCAGTATTTTTCTTCTGGGGATTCGTTGCTGCGAGTAACGACATCCTGATACCGGTATTTAAAGAGAAACTAAATCTGGAGCAATGGCAGTCGCAGATGATTTCATTCGCATTCTATGTGGCTTATACGGTCGGATCGCTCATCTATTACCTCATATCGAGAGGAACAGGCGGCGACTTATTGAACAGGATCGGATATAAAAACGGAATTGCAGGTGGACTCTGCATCTCTGCGCTTGGAACACTCTTGTTTTATCCGGCAGCCGAAACTTCATCCTTTCTGCTGATGATCACCGGATTGTTTATCGTAGGGCTCGGGTTCTCATTGCAGCAGACAGCAGCCAATCCGCTCACGATAGTCCTGGGAGACCCGAAGAAAGGCTCGCAACGACTTTCGCTCGCAGGGGGAATAAATAATATCGGCACTACGATCGGTCCGCTGATAGTGAGTCTCGCAATCTTCGGAACCATCGACACAAGCAAAGCGTCCATATCGAGTATTGAAGGAGTGAAAGTGCCGTACCTGATTCTCGGCGCAGCCTTCCTGATCGTTGCTGTGATATTCAAATTCTCTTCCATACCGGACAAGATCAACGTTAAGGCCGGAGACGATTCCAAACAATCCGCCATTGAAGACCGAAAGAGCGTATTCAATTACCCGCAGCTCGTCATGGGCATGATCGGAATCTTCGTGTATGTAGGTGTTGAGGTATCGACAGCCAGTAATCTTCCCGAATATATGCGGCAACATTTGAATACGCCAACCGACCAGATCGCGCCTTACATCAGCCTGTTCTGGGCGAGTCTCATGATCGGCCGGTGGACGTCTTCGGTCGGAATATTTAACATTAACTCGACATCAAAAAAGATTTTGAATTTTGTAATGCCCTACCTGGCCTTTGGTTTCTACATGCTCGTAAACATTATTGCCGGGCACGACATACAGCCACTGTACCTCTACTCTGTCGTAATTGTTGCATTGCTAATAGGAGATCTTTTGAGCAAAGGAAATCCCGCGCGGCAATTATTGATTTTTTCGGCGATGGGAATTACAGCTCTGATGATTGGAATGCTAACTGAAGGAATGGTGAGCGTTTACGCATTTATCAGTGTTGGATTATTCTGCAGCACGCTCTGGCCTTGCATCTTTACATTGGCAATAGCCGGCTTAGGAAAACATACGAACGAAGGTTCAGGCCTGCTGATCATGATGATCATGGGTGGCGGAATAATCAGCCTCCTGCAAGGCTGGCTGGCGGGTGACAATTACCTGGGGATTCAATGGAGTTACCTCGTTGGTGTTGCCTGCTTTTTATATATGGCATTCTATGCCGTGAGGGTGAAGACGGTTTTGAAAAAACAGGGAATTGATTATGACCACAAGGCAGAATTCAGTCCGGATCTGAAGTCGGAGTCTGTAGTATGATTTCAGACTCGGACTTCATACCCGGACTGTATCCAGACTCGGACTTCATACCCGGACTGTATCCAGGTTCGGACTGTATCCAGGCTTGGACTGTATCCAGCTTTCCAATTCCAATAAAAATCAATTATGAAAAAAAACGTTTGGAACTTAAGAATTCTCACAGCAATTCTTTTGTTTCCATTATTGTTTATTAATGTCAAAGATTCACACGACTGGGGTGATGATTTCGCTCAGTACCTGATACAGGCGAGAAATATCGTTGAGGGAAGGCCTCAGACTGAGAATGGACTATTGCAGAATGAAAAAGATCCCGCTTATGCCATCGAGGCATACCCGGTAGGACTGCCGATTTTGATTTCACCTGTATATTTTTTTTATGGACTCGATATTTTTCCCTATTGCATCCTCTTTTCAATCATACTATTCCTTTCCGGTTTATTATCATTTGAATTCTTCAGGAAACGGACCAATGGTTTTATCGCCTTGCTGATTACACTCCTGTTTTGCTATAATCCGGGAATACTGGATATCAAAAAACAGATTTTATCAGAAATACCATTCATATGTCTGACATTTATAACACTGCTATGGGTCGAAAATTTTTCTCAGAAGAAATACTCCTGGCTGATTACCGGAATAATTTTTACGTTATTAATATCCGTCCGGTTAGCAGGAATTGCAGTTTTTGCCGGTTATATCATTTTTGAAATCGTAAAATACATAAAGGTATCTCCTGATCTGAGGAAGAAGAATTATAAGAAATTATTATTTACAATTATGGTTACTTCCGGATTCTTTCTGCTTCTGAATGCTTTGTTGTTTCCCATTAAAGCAGGAGGTTTGTTTGATTTTTATGCGGGCGCTTTCAGAAGTCATGAGTTACAACTCGAAAACAATCTTACCTTTTATTACAGGGTATCCGAATATATCTTCCCGTTTTATGGTTCATGGATACCCTCGCCATGGATAATAATTGCCTTAACGGGCTGGTCGATAAAGGCATTTACATCTGCGACGTTTCTTGAATTTGTTTTTCCTTTATATATTTTACTTGTCCTCCTTTACCCTTATGCAAATGCAGGATTAAGATTTTTATTACCTGTATTGCCATTTTTAATCTATTACACAGGTTACCTGGTATACCGTGTGTTTTATGCTGCCGGCAAAAAAGCTCACTGGGCAAGTGCAGCACTATTTATAATACTCTTAACAGCTTATATATCGCCGGCCAGGGGAATAATAAAAAGTCAATCATTCATTGAAGACGGGCCACAGCAGGAAGCAGCGGTGCAGCTTTTTAATTACCTGAAGACGACTCCTGCAGATGCGGCAATAGTTTTTTGCAAAGCGAGGGCGATGTCGCTCTATTCCGGACGTTCAGCATTATACACTGCAAAGAACCAGACGCCAGAAGATGCATTTTTCCAATTTCACAGGCACAGGAATTTATTTCTCGTGATTGGAAAGGTTTCGAACGACAATGAGATTTTTGATATGAAGCTTACAGATTTTATCTCAAAGTTCAGGGATCAATATCAGCAGGTATGGGAGAATGAACACTTCAGGGTTTATAAGCAGGTAAAATAATTTTCAATTTACCGGGCAGAAGCACGTCAGTAAAAGTAACCAGATAGCAGATGTCCGATTGTATAAAAGCCTTGAAGGATATTATAATTACGAAGACATTAAAAATACTGTACAGAAATTAAGATATCCGTATTTCTCCCTTTATCATCGCTGCAGGAAATTTTCAATTTACCCTGCCCGGGGGTAAAAAACAAATGCTCTCCGGGTAAACAGGACTTATAGAAGCGGTCGTTAATATACCAGTAAACCGTTGAAACTTCATTGTCAGGATTACAACTGAGCATGATCTGTTGCCCGTCATTCATACCGACGAGATACTCCTTATTGTTTATGGGTGACGTGATAACCGGCGGATGTGAAGTGAAGATCCGGGAACAGTCGTGGTTATGCGGAGGAATTTTCCTGTAAACGATTTTCTCATTCTCATAATAGCTCAGTACTTCCTGCTTTAGATCAGGAAACAACATTATCTTGTATCCGTTTCCGGGAAGACATGCTGTACAATAAGAATACGACTCATCAGGTGAAACAAATATTTTTTTCAGATGAGTGCATTTTACATTGGAAGAAATTCCAGGGATGAAATAATCGATGACCTGGTGTTCACAGAATTCTTCAGGAGGATTTCCACTTTGAGTACAAACGAGCCTGAAGTCAAGATCCTCAGGGTAAACAAACCATCGGTTTGAAGAATTATAATCGATTGAATTAAAAATCTCAAATAAAAGCGGAGTGGCAATATCTGCACCTGTTAATTCAGGAACTCCCTCACCGGAAAAATTTCCGACCCACACGCCAACCGTAAAATCGGGATTATAACCGATTGACCAGGCATCTCTTCTTCCATAAGATGTACCTGTCTTCCAGGCAATTTTGGAAACATGAATGCTGCTTTGATAATTATTCGGAAGATCGGGACGAGTGAGGGTACTGAGAATCTCTGAGATCATAAAGGAGCTTGCGGGGCTGAAAGCCTGAACGGAGACGGAGCCGGACGTGTCGTTTAGCCATCTAATCGGAGAAAATTTTCCTTCATGAGCGAACGAAGCATAGAGTGAGGTAAGTTCTTCGAGCGTTACCCCGCATCCACCCAGAACGGCAGACAGGCCAAGTTTTTTTTCATCCCGTGAAATCTGAGCGAACGAGCATTGCTTCAGTTTATCAGTAAAGGTCGACACACCCAGCTGGCTGAGTAATCTTACAGCAGGAATGTTTAATGAATTCGAAAGTGCATGCTCGACAGTAATATTCCCGTTGAACTTCGTGTTGAAATTCTCGGGCGCGTATCCATCGAAATCGACCGGCACGTCGGCGACAATGCTCTTCGGCGTTACGAGTCCTTTGTCGAAAGCAAGAGCATACAAAAATGGTTTGATGGCGCTTCCGGGAGAACGGATTGCAGTAACACCATCCACCTGTCCGCTGTTTTCCAGGTCATTCATGTCAGGAGATCCCACATATGCCTCCACCCTTCCGGTTTTATTGTTAATCACGATTACTGAAGCATTCCTGATATTCAGAAGTTTTGTCCGCTTATTATAATTATAAGTGATGGAAGATATTTTCTGCTGGTTAATCCGGTTAAGTGAAGTATGGATGACGGGCACATCCGGAAAAACTGAATGCATCCTGATCGAAAAATGCGGCGCCTGGGAAACAACCGGAGTCCTTATCGCCTGAATTGGTTCGGTCAAAGCATCCATGATGTCTGCATCGTTAAACAATTCCGCTTCGCCCATCTTTCGAAGCCATTTGTTTCTGGCTGCAAGCAGTTGTTCGTCCTTCCTTCCAGGGGTAAGCGCATTCGGTCTGTTGGGAACAACGGAAAGCGTTGCAAGTTGTGCAATGGAAAGCTTCCCGGGCAATCTGCCAAAATACAGCAATGATGCGGCCTTCACGCCTTCAATGTTTCCTCCGTAAGGAACCAGCGTCAGATACATCTTAAGAATTTCCTTCTTGGAAAAATTTAATTCGAGCTGAACTGCACGAAACATTTCAACGATCTTATTCCAATAGGTACGCTCCTTCGGATAAAGAAGTCGCGCTAACTGCATCGTAATAGTTGATGCCCCGGAGGTTCTTTGAAGATGCATCATATTATTTGATGCGGCCCTGAGTATTGCAAACGGGTTTATGCCTGGATGATAATAATACCAACGATCTTCCTTGAAGAGAATGGCCTTCTCCAGTTGCGGAGATACGTCCTCATCTTCCGTAATCATCCTCCACTTTTCGTCGGAAGATAAAAATGCATGAATGATTGTACCGTCGGAGGCTGTGACAATCTGGGAATAATTGATTTTTGATTTTAAGGGGAAAATGAAATTCAAAATAAAAAATACAACCAACCCCGATATAAAAATAAAGGAGATTAATTTAAATGATTTTTTGAGAATTGATTTCAATGCTTGCTTTTGGTTGTTTCAATATTCAGAGGTTAAGACCAGATGCATATTTCTTTTTAACCTGAGGAAACAAAGGTTAAGCGCAGTGTACACAGAAAATCATAAATAGCTTAACATTTTTTTGTGAACTTTGTGCAGCCTTAGTGTGCTTTGTGGTTAAAATTATTTATTCCGGGTCTCATTGAACGATCTTAATAACCCCTGCTCCATTGTATGAATGATATTCTCCGTTATACATGGCGTCGGCGCTGACGGGACCCATCGTATAATTACCTGGCGAAACAGCACGAACGAGATAATAGAAATTCTTCGCCTTGTCCTCGATACCCGTATAGAAGTTAATTCTGTCGTCACGCACATCAAAATACTCCGGCTGCGTTTCATCTTTGATCCAGTTCATCTCGCTGACTTCACCGATGCGCGGATTTTCGATTTCGAAGCCCGCCGGCAACATATCGGTAACGACTACATTTTCAATTTTTGATCCGGCGGTATTTTGTAAAACAATTTTCACTACGATTAATTCTCCCTGTTTAATTTCCTTCGTCGAAATTGCCTGCCCGAAACGATTGAAGAAAGACTTTCTAACCCTTAGATAGCTGTCTTCTTCCTTATAAATCCCTTTCGCACTGATGCCCTCTTCCTCTAAATAATAATACAGACTGCCAGTTCCAGCAGTTTTAATAACTACAGGCTTTCCGGAAATACCCTTAGTGACAACCAATTCTTTACCTTCGAATTTTGCAAGGCTGATGTTATTTACGAGGACATCAGCGGTGGCATTGCTTTCATTCTGCCGTTTCATGAATTTACCCAGGGCCAAAAAGGCAAATGCGCGTTCCTGTGTATTGAGATATTTTTGCTTATTCAGCTGCTGTGAAAGATGCCTGACCATCATTCCAACCTGGGGATTGCCGGGATCGGTTTCCAGCAATGCATTTAGAGAAACAGCCTGGTCGCGGATGTAACTGTAGAAGCTGCCACCCGAATTTGTTTCAGACCGCTCACCTGAAAATTCCTTTGGAAGAATTTCATCGTAACTCTTGCGGTCACCGGCAGATAAGTAAGTACCTGCCAACAAGTACCTCGAGTCCAGTGAAAGCAAATTTAAATTCGATTTATAATAATTCATCGAAGAAATATCCGGCTTGCCATATAAAGCAATGATATAAAGTGAATATGCATTTTCCTTTTTTGCTATAACCCGGTTTCGAAGAATATTTGCTTCATCCCGATAATAATATTTTTCCGTTTCATGAGTCTTAACTTTCTGCATCAGGTAGGAAATACACCGATCCAGCATATCGTCATTGACATCGTATCCGGCCTTCTTAGCTTCCAGGAGAAAATGCGTTGCGTATGCGGTGCTCCACCAATTCTCATTTATGCCTCCCGGCCAATAAGTGAGCGAACCATTATAGATCTGCATCATCTGAATTTTTCTTATTGCTTCCTGTACATAATAGTGAGGATCTCCGGAAGACACCTGAGCATTCTTAACATTTTTCACCAGTTCACCGAAATAAATCAGGGGAAAAGCCTTCGAAGTAGTCTGCTCGAGACAGCCATGCGGGTAACCAAGCAGATAATTCAGCTGATCCGAAAACTGAACCATCGGATTCCTGCTTACGATTAGTCTTGTTTTAACACTGGACGGAATAAAATCGGAATTCAGATTCAGCGTACGCGAAGAATTGCCTTCAATGGCACCTGCATCCGTCAGCTTCAATAACGACGCAGAGGGCCTGATGGTAATATCTGTTTTGTCGGAAAATTGCTCGCCAAATGCCTTTGCATTAACTGTTATTGAGGCATTACCAATGGAAGGAGATGCCAGGATTCTGAATTCGGCTCTTTGTTCTTCTCCGGCATTGATTGTAAGAGTACTGCCGGCTGATCCGAGCACTTTCAAAGCTCCATCGAGTGAAACGGATGCAACGACTGTCGATTTCTGCTTGGTGGTATTTGTAAAAGTAACCGGCATGATGAGTGTGTCTTTTGGACTGAGAAACCGCGGAATGGAAGGACTGATGATAACAGGATCGGCGATTTTCATATGTGCTTCTGCGGAGCCGAAGGCCTTATCCTTGTATGCGCAGGCCATGATCCGAAGGTCTCCGCTGAACTGTGGTATGTCGATCGTATAACTTGCTTCTCCAGATGAATTGGTATGCAGAATTCCGCTCCAGAATGCAACAAGCTTCACACGCTTGTTCGTCAGAGGATTCACGCGCTTTTCAAGGTCGAATGCATCTCCCCCGGCAACAGATTTCTTAAGTTTTAAATCCGGCAGCAGGTTTGGATACAGGTCGTAAGCGCTAACATTTAGTGCCTTCTTCTGGTAGAAGAAACCATATGGGTCCGGCGTCTTAAAATTTTTAAGCTGAAGAATCCCTTCGTCTACTACTGCCACTGTTAACTCAATGTCTTTTGAAGGCCGGGTCTTAATCTTTATTGTTTGTTTTGTCTTCGAACGGGACTGGGCAACAGCAGAAATGGAGACAGGCAGCTTGTTTTTAACGGCATTGACAATCATCGGCATGAAACCGTGACCGACAGTAAGCGGTATAGCTCCATCATCGAGTGGCCGGAAAAGAGTTGCAGTAATGTAGACGTTTGGCAAATAACTTTCCTTTACAGGGAGGCTGAACCTGGCAGACTTTTTATCAGTTGCCAGATAATAATATTCCAGAACTTTGTCGCATTCGACCGTGACGAGAAGCTTACCATTGAAAGGCGTCGTGAAGAGAATGTTAGCTTTGTCTCCCGGATTATAAATTTCCTTATCCAATCGAATATCCACTTCGCCTTCGGTGTTCACCGGGAATGAGGTGTTTTGCGTAGTGCCATAGCTATATGAATAAAAAGATGCAGAGACGTAATGTTCGCTTCCGGGCTCGCTGATTCTAACTTCAAATTGCCCGGATTCTCCTGGAACATAATTCAGGACGGAGTTTGACGTGCTGATTTTGATTTCCTGGTCGAGCATGATCCTGTCGTTGGCATGAGAAACATACCTGTAAGAGGATCCGTTTCTCTCAATTACGCTATACCAATCGTGCTGGATGATTTGAATCCTTGCCGATGATGAAACAGCCTTACCGTTTTTGTCGACCGCAATTAAAGGAAATGAAATGCTTTGCTTAGCGTTGACATAATATTCATTGATCTTAATTCCATAGAAGACATCCTGCGTGTAAATGTCGAATCGCTTCGCCCGGTTGACGGGTCGTCCTGTTTCATCAAAAACGGTAGTAAAAATTTTTCCTTCGAGCAGACCGAGGTTTTTATATAATTTGTCTACCACGAAAATTTCGGAAGCCTGTCCGCCGGCATTTGTCTTACCTTCGCGTATAGTTTTGGGGAATTCCTTAATTTCATTCCTGTTTATTCCAAATATATAACCCGGATAACTTTTCGGACTGAAATATTTGTAAGCTAAAGAATATTCGACTTCATATTTTCTTCCGGCTGCGGGCGGACCAAATAAATTCAAAGCTTTTACGGATGCGAGAATGGAGTCGCCGGTGGAGTAATGATCCTTATTTGTTTCGAGCCGGACATCGATCCTGTCAGGCATAAATTCTTCCACGCTGAAGTTTCTTGATTCGAGAAGCACGTCGTTGGCCGTGTATACTTCGGCGACATAGGTTCCGGTTACGGTTGAAACCGGCAAAGGAAATGATGTTGCAAAGGCTCCCTGCGAATTCAATGTTCCCCGGAGTGCTTTAAACTCTTTGCCGTTTGGGAGGAGAAGTTTTATTTTCACAGGAATGTTACTCAAAGCATTCCACTTTTCATCAAGTACGACCGTATTGAGATAAACCGTCTCTCCGGGACGATAGATATCCCTGTCGCCATAGATAAAGGCCATTGAACCTCCCGGGTTGATTCGACGGCCGCCGACATCAAAACGTGAATCGTTTACACGAGTATCGTTTAATAAAAGATAGTTAAAATCGCTGCCTGACTTAGCAGTAATCATAGCCACATTAAAATCAGGCGCCCTGGACCTGACATTCCTGAAAACTGCAACGCCGTCTCCATCGGTAGTTGCAGTATACAGCGTCTGATTGTTTGAACTTATAAAAGAAACTACAGAGCCGGAAACGGGCTCGGCCGACTTAATTGAATTTACAAAGACATATACTTCGTCATCCGTTTTTTTAATAAGCAGTCCGAGGTCAGAAACGGAAATCAGCTTCGAGTCGCGGGTATACAGGGAATTGGCAGATGATACATTTACGAGATAAATTCCCTTATAATTCTTTTCATCGTCGAAAGAAAGATTCAGCAGATGGGCGCCATTGCGTTTCGCAAGGCTTTTGGTGTCGTAATATCTTTCAAAAACCTGGTCGCCATAGAGGTCGAAATTGTAATCGTTATAATCATAAGAATAGTCTTCATTATACTCATCTTCTTCATAATATTCGTAGTCGCGCCAGCGATTATTCTTCAGGTAATGAATGATATTGTTTTCATAGATCTTTTTAATCTTTACCTGTATCCGCGGGACGTTAATAATATTCAGGGCGACATTTTTGTCACTCTTTGATGAGAGATAAATTCCTCTCCTGGAAACAAAACTTATTGCAGGTTCAAGAGCACCGAAAGGAATGAGTTGAGAAAAATCACTTTCCATCTGTCCGCCGAGTTCTCCTTTCAGTTCTTTGGAGATCTTTACCTGGTAGCTGAGTCCTTCTGTAAAAGGGCCCTTCAGGAAAAATCCATCAGAAATATACTCTACGGTGAAATTAATTTTCGGATCGATGGAGATAAGCCTGACTATATCCGATTTTTCTACGGACTGGTTAGTATAAATATGAATCATTGCTTCGGTTCCGGCATATTCTCCGGCAGCCTGAGCTATTTCGAGTTTTTCAGGAGAGGGAACAATCATGGAAAACTGCTGTTCTTCCCTGGTCTGATAGTCGCTGCTGAAACATCTGAGTCCCTTGTTCACGACAAGTTTAACCGGAAGATTCGTCAGGGAATTCTTATCAAGGCTATCGACAGAGATCGTTACAGAATTTCCCGGCGAGGTAGAATTCAACCGGAAACCGGCAGGTTTATCAGCCAGATACACTTGCAGCAGAGGAATTAAAAGTTCGGGATTGATATCACAATTGAATGAAAGGGTGATCGACAACTTAGCGGCATTTTCGAATTTATCAGAAACGGACCAGTAGCCGGTGGCATTGTTTAGTTTAAGAAATGCTGTATGAAAAGATAAAGAGTTTTCCTGTTGGATGGAAAAATTTCCGGGAGCAAATTTTAAAATCTGCGGAGTAATATAGGCTTTGTATTCGGTGCTGGGTCTGAATCCATTCACAGGCGAAAACATGATTTCGCGTTTTGAATTCCATTTGAAACGGCCATTCACAGCAGGTGTGAACGAAATATACTGCAATGTATCCCATCTGCCGGTTACGGTATCAGGAACCAGATCGCGGTCGAATGTAAAGACGAGATTTTGCTGCTGCTCAATTTCGGCTTCGAAATTTCTGGAAACGAGCCTGACTTCGTTTCTGTTTATGCATGATGTTGCATAAGCTGCAATTAAGATTATAAATATGTTTTGAAGTCTGCGCATATGAAAGAATATAAATGATTTGCCAGACAATAATAAGAAAAAGTAAAAGGATTACCGGGGCAGTTATCAAATTAAAATAGGCTGCCTTTTCGGGCAGCCTATCTTAATTTCAGTGAGATATTCTGAGTTATTTTTTGATTATTTTTCTGGTAATCTTTAAGTCGTTATAACTAAGTGTGAGAAAATAAATTCCACTTCCCTGTGAACTAAGCTGAGGACATTCATAAGTATTGCCACCTTCTGTAGCGTGGAACTGCTCTTTTACAATTGAGGCACCTGATGAATTGATTATTGTTATATTGACATCCATATCCTTTTTAGCAGTGAAATTCAAATTGAAATGTTCGTCGAAAGGATTTGGAGCAACGGAAATAATCTCAATGTCAGCAGACAAATCAGGTTTTTCAAAATTAACGACCACGACTTCGGAATAGGTAAATTGTCCGTCGAAATCAGTTTGCTTTAAACGATAGTAGTTCTGACCCTTGAGCGGGTTATTATCCTTATCGGCATAATACAAGGTGAACGTGCTGGTTCCGGCTCCTTTTTGCCTGACGACCTCTTCGAAATTCTCGCCATCATCGGAACGTTCAACGGTAAAATAGTCATTGTTTATTTCCGAGGCGGTTGCCCATGAAAATTTAACGATATTACTTTCCTGACGGGCAGTAAAATAGAGCAGTTTAATTGGCAGAGGATTCACATTACTGCCGCCAATTCCATATTGCCCGTGAGAAGTCAGACCGGTACGGTGAACAACGGGAATTGCATTGGAGCCAGTGCCGGCAGCATGTGCGCCGGAGAGAGCCCAGGCGGCTGCACCATTCGCCCTTCGTAACAGGTGTAGTTTGGTATAATCCGCAACGCTTGGGAGCGCAGTGGCTGTTATATCGATACTGAATGTACCACCGGTCAAACCATTACCCGGAGTAGTTTGCCACAGGCCATAACCGATGTTTGTAATTGTGTCTCCGGATTCGATGAGATTAAAGCCGTTCTTCCCCGGATCTACGGCGGAATAGTTGGCGGTGATAGTACCACCGGCTGACGGTGCACCGGTGTAGCTAAGATTTATTCCTTCATAGTAAGTCCCGACGCCGATAGGAAATTCAATGTTACTTGATGTAGTATTGTTAAACCATCTTTTGAGGTTACCGACTACCTGACCATTTGTGCGACTTACGGCACCTCTTACCGTTTTACTGATACCGATGGTTACGGTGTCGGCATTGGTAATAATATCACCATTTATAAAAATAAGTGTATCCTGGATGGAAACTGAATTCGTCAATGTCACATGATTTGCATTGTCGATTTTTAATTTACTAACCTGTGTCGGCAATCCGTCGCCGGTAACCTGTGCAGCGGTACCATTATAGGTATAAAACCCACCGCTATCATATGTACGGGTGCCTGTAACCTGAACATTTCCCTGGGCGCTTGAAGCAGTGATACCATCAACAGATCCGATATTAATTCCTCCGCCACTTAAAACATCAAATGTACCGGCACCTGTAAATATCTGCGTACCTATATCTACAACGGAGCCGCTATTAACTGTAAAATTAATCTTATTACTGATTGTACCACCGGTATTTGAAAACGTCTGTGTGCCGCTCTTTGCGAAATAGAATCTTCCTCGTCCGCTTCCGGAAGAAGTTTCGGTAACGGTACCACCGGTCTGAACCCAGTTTCCGATAATATTTATGTCTGTTTTGCCTTTACCGCCACCTGCCGTGTGCTGATTAGCATCAAAAGTTCCGTTAGAAACATTAAAATTCCCATTTATGGTAATTGTCGGGCTTGCTTCACCATTATCTTTTCTTGAATCCGATCCGGCAAATGTTCCGCCGGAGAGATTAAAATCACCGCTTATATCGATGGTACATCCCTGTGATTTAGCAGAAGCGTAAACGGTGCCCCCCTGCATGTTTAAATCGCCGCCGATGATCAAATTATAATTTTCGGGTTCTCCAAGACGAATGCTTCCTGTACCGGTAGATACAAAATTTAAATCGTTTGTAACATCTTCGATTTTACCGGTAAGATTTTCAATTGAAGTCTGATTAGGACAATTCCAGGTAAAGTCATAAAAAGTCTGGTTCAATCCTCCGCTGGGTTTAGTAGTAGTTACACCTGTCACCTCACATAACGAACCAGTGTTAAAGGTAGAAACCGGAATAGCCTGGCCGTTCATATTATGCTGGTACACGCCGCCTGAGTTTACAATCATATTACCAGAACCTATAGTAAATGAAGCATCTTCTCTTCTATATCTTCCTCCATTATTAATTGTTAATGTAGCACCGGAGTTAAACGTATTCACTCCACCATTTTTCAAAATTATCAAGCCGCCGGTTATCATGGCGCCACTGGAACTGATATTTATGGTTCCAAAAATTGTGATAGTTCCATCTGAATTGCAATCAGTGCCTGCACCATTTGCTATCGTTAATGTCTTTGAAGAATTAACAGTTAATGCAGCCGAAGATTCAATTATTACTTCATCAACCGTCACATTAGCCGTTACAGTAACCGTATGCCCGCTTTGAATAGTAATTACACCATTTGCGCTTGTTGGAGTTGTGCCGGCAGCTACCCAGGAGGTACCATTATAGGTTTCCCAGGTTGAGGTTGCATTCCAGTTACCAGTTTGTACCGTTCTGTAATCTCCCGTTGCAGCCGCATAAGTGTCCTTGGAATCGAACATAAACATCGTTAGCAACAAACAAAACGAAACAAAAATAACTGACGTTGTTAAGACAAAATACACCCCCCGGGTATACAGTCTTACATTGGTTTTCATTCTCATGTTTCTGTTTCTTTTATTTTTTGTGTTTGTAGTTGATAATTTCATTAGTTGGGTAATAGAGTTTCTTTTTAGTTACTGAATAATTATTATTTAATTAATCTTTTTTTCAAAACTGAAAATGAATCTCTTTATAAATTATGGAAATAATTATCGATTCACTACTCTGATTTTATTACTGGCTGCTGAGGCAGAAACAGTTCCCGGATCGGCGAAATTGATGCTTAAGAATAAGCCAAGGAAAAGTAAAATAACTGCCGATGATGTCAGAAATAGTACTCTTCTTAAAACTGATCTTTGTTCCTGAACGTTTCTAAATCTTAATTTTTGTGCGTTTGATTTCATGTTTATGACAAGCTTTACTTAAATTAACAGAGCCTGCAAAACACAGGCACAAATATGTACTTCAAAAGAGGCTGTTAGTTCAGAGCAAATGTTTCAAATCAAACAACTGTAAGATTTTTACTTTTTTTTGAAATATTCAAAGCCATGTAAATGATCTGTTAAATGTTATAAAAA
Organism: uncultured Flavobacteriales bacterium; assembly: GCA_964595205.1. Lineage (GTDB taxonomy): Bacteria > Bacteroidota > Bacteroidia > AKYH767-A > 2013-40CM-41-45 > JADKIH01. The sequence goes on from CAZQOQ010000002.1 coordinate 219,012, forward strand.
TCGAATGTGATTGAAAAACAGGTTGATTACAAAATATTCTAAGCCAGGGAATATCGAAATCACGTTTGAAAGGTCATTGATTACAAACACCTGAATCAGATTCGTCAGATAAAAATTGAGCCTCCAATGAGTATACCACCCCCAAATAAAAATGCAGTTGGATTTTTAAAAAAAACATGAAAAAAATCTCATTTTAAATTTCAAGAATACTTATGAAAAAATAAAATATAGACAAACGTCTGAAGCCAAACAGACAATAACAGGCAACAAAAAAATTTTAAGGCTGACCGATATTTTTTATTTTCCCTTCCGACCGGTACTTTCTTAATTCTCTTAATGCATCCGAAGAAATCCATAGTGAAGATTTATCTCCCTTTTTCCGTATTTCTTCCGCCAGGCCTATGGCTTTATCGCAAAGCCTCATATTTCTTTTTCCAATCTGACGAATGGCCCAGTTAATGGCTTTCTTTACGAAGTTTCTGTCATCGCCTGACTCATTGTATAAATGCGGAAAGAATTTTAGGAATGAAGCATCATGAGCCTTCTTATCATGAACAGCAAGCATTGCCATCAGGGCAAAACCGGCACGTTTTTCAAATTCCTTTTTCCGGTGGCTCCATTCCATTGCTTTATCAAAGGCAAAATCTGTCCGGTTAAATAATGTACCACAGCAATTATCTACGATATCCCACGAGTTGAAATCCTTCAGCCATTTCTCCATCAACTTCTCTGTTACTGACTTTGGATCTGCGATCAGCACTGCAATATGCCGGGCCTCATGGATGCCTGTTTCCCAAAGTTCAAGTGCCAATTTATGATTCCTGCCGATTTCCTTTGCAATACTCTTCATTTGAGGCGAAGAAAGTCCGTAATGATCCACTCCTTTTATACCGAAATATTCCCTGCCGCTTTTTACATCTTCATTTGCAAGTCCCCGAATTCTGGCTGTGATCTGCTTAACGGAAAAATTTTCAGTCATACAATTTATGCCCTTTTAAACAAATCAATCATAAATTTTTATTTTGATTTCTTGTCTCTCTTCGAATTCGAGACATAAGGTACATAATATTGCTCGATGAAAAGTTTCTTTGAGTCATTAAATGAAACTATTCCGCCAATCTTATAGAGAAAATAAATATAATACCATGCAAAATCCACCTGGTAATTTAAGAACCCGGCGCGTGCACTAGACGGATACAGGTGATGATTGTTGTGCCATTCACCCGCAACATATCCAGGCCAATATTGATTGATCGACATGTCCCTGCGATTAAAGTCCACACCGTCGGTTCGTTTATCCTTTCCCTTCCCGTGACCTTCGAAATTAAACGTCCTTACCCCTACTGCCCAAAAACATGCACCACCGAAAAGTGCACACAGCAGTCCCGGACCCCCGATCAGGTAAAATACGATACCCCAGAATGTCCAGTTTAGAAATATCAGGCTCAACGTGGAAAAAGGGGAAGCTACCGATCCCCATTTCCTGTATTGAAGAAAGCTGTTACTTTTTATGCCGGTAGGATCCAACAGAGCAGAAGCCTTATAATAATCCTCTTCACTGAGATTCTTATTTATCAGCTGATGATTTACATCAGCAAGAAAACAATACAGGAATCCCCCGTAAGCATTATACGGATCACCGGGTTCGTCAGACTTTGAATGATGCACATGGTGAGAAACGACATATATTTCTTCGGGAATGATTTTTATCACCAGGTTCTGAGTGAGAAACCTCCAGAATGAATTTTTAAACTTATAAGCACGGTGGGTTCCGTACCTGTGATACCATATTGTACCATGTGTTCCCATCACAACCATGCTGTATATAAAAGCGGCAATCAATAATGGCCAGGAAAAGTGCTTAAATATAAAAAGGAAAAAAAATGGTATCAGCAAAACAATGGTCAGCCAGTTTGTTAATGCAAGCCAGTTTTTCTTCGACTTGATAATATTCATCCGTGAGAAAAATTCTCTGAAAATTTCCCGACGGGTAGGCTTATAAAACTTACCGTCACTGCTGGTCCAGCCATATGATGGCTCTTCAAGAATGTAATCGATTAATGGCATTGAAAATATTTTGAGGGGAAAGCAGTGACTAAGCGGAAATTGAAAGAAACAGCCTGCCTGGTGGAAATGACTGACAAGATAGAGTTTAATATTAAGCCGGGAACATATTTCATGGAATATGGCAAAAGATCGAATTTGGGGATTGGGGATTTTGGATTGAGGATTGAGGCGATTTTAATTGACGATTGACGATTAACGATTGACGATGTTCGATCAATTGGGGATTTTGGATTGAGGATTGAGGCGATTTTGATTGACGATTGACGATGTTCGATTGATGAGGTTCGATCAATTGGGGATTTTGGATTTTGCGGCGTGGGGATTTTGATTGACGATTGACGATGTTCGATTGATGATGTTCGATCAATTGGGGATTTCAATTGTTGGAGATCAGCGAATCGCGGGAAGACGAATGATCATTTCCGTGAACTCGTCTTCTGTACTCTTGAATGTGATCTCTCCTCCATGTGCCTTTACTATTTCATAACCGGTGCTGAGCCCGAGCCCGGTACCCTGACCCGTTGGTTTGGTTGTAAAGAATGGCTGAAAAATTTTATCCGTATCTTTTTCAGGAATGCCTGTTCCATTATCGCGGATGGAAATGAAAACGGATTGGTCTCTTTTGTAAACACTCAGCTCCACAACAGGTTTATAATCCGAATCTGCTGTTTTTACCCGCTGGTTGAGAGCATAAAATGCATTATTGAAAATATTAATTAATACGCGCGATAAATCCTGGGGCACAACTTCCAGCTGAGGTATTTCATCGCCAAAATTCTTCACGACTGTGCAATCAAGAGCAGGGAAATTTGTGCTGATGCTGTTAAAAGCGAGATTAAGCGACTGTTCACACAACAATGAAATATCAGTTAATTGCTTCTCGCCCTTTGTTGACTTACTGTGCAGGAGCATGCCCTTAACAATATTGTCTGCGCGCTTACCATGCTCTTCGATCTTAGTAAGGTTAACTTTCAGATCCGAGATTATTTCAAGCTGTTCCTTCTGATCAACAGCCGTTACAATCTCATCAGCCATTTCTTTTGAGATGGAAGAAAAATTATTAATAAAGTTCAGCGGGTTTTGAATCTCATGCGCGATGCCGGCGGTAATTTGTCCGAGCGAGGCAAGCTTTGCCTGCTGCACAAGTTGTTCCTGTGTTTTCTTCAGTTCAGTCAACGTATTTTCAAGATCCTCGTTCTTCTGGCGAAGATCGCTGGTACGTATCCTCACAAGCTCTTCGAGCTCCTTTTGCTTCTCACGTAACTGGTTGATGATTTGCTGATTCTGGTTTCTGAGCCTCTTCAGCATTACTTTGATTATATCCCTGGTAATTTCTGGATGACTATTCAGGATGTCGTAGAAATCAGATTGCTGAATGACTCCGAGCGTGGACTGACTGATAGTAGAAACTGACAGGGAGCGAGGCTCGTCGTCAAGGAGAGAAAACTCTCCGAAAAAATTCCCTGCTCCAAGCGTAACAATCGTGAACTCATTATCATGAACCTTAACGCTTCCCTGGACAATGACATACATGCTGCTGCCTTTTTCACCCTGGACAATGATACCGGTATCGGCCTTGATTTCACTTACCTGCAATTTCTGAGTAAGTTCTGCGATTACGTTTTCAGGCAGGCTTTTAAAAATCTCAACCTGCTTCAATATGGTTAAAATATCATCAAAAAGAATATTTTGTGCCGGCATATCGTTACCTTTCTACAGGTTTGTAAATGTATTAGAATTAATTCTATTTTTGGATCATGACATTAAAAAAGGCTCTTTCAGAAATTCAGGAAGAGATATTAAATTTGTTAAAGGAAAAGCTTCCTCCCGAATTAACCTATCATACCTATGATCATACGAGGGATGTAATAGAAGCCACCGAACGTATAGCCCGGTCAGAGAATGTTAACGATAATGAAGTGATGCTGTTAAAGACGGCCGCTGCTTTTCACGACACGGGTTACATATATACAAGAGCGCATCATGAGGAAGAAAGTTGCTTGATTGCAAAAAAATATCTTTCAGAGAAAGGAGTATCAAGTGACGACATTAAGATTATCTGTGAACTCATCATGTCAACCAAGGTGCCACAGAAACCAAAAAATAAATTGTGTGAGATCCTATGCGATGCGGACCTGGATTATCTTGGCAGGGACGACTACTTCCCCATTTCACAAAATGTATATAAAGAATTCAGACACTTCGGCATAGTAAACAACGAGTCTGAATGGAAGCAAATGCAGATAAGATTCCTGGAATCACATACTTATTTCACGAAGACAGCCATCCAGACAAGAAATCAGAAAAAGGAAGAAAACCTAAAGCTCATCAGAAGCGGAAGTATTTAGAGCGATTAACAAACATTTTCCAAAAACCTTACTGGCCGAAATATTACTGTGTTTTAATAAAGATTGATTAGAGCTCCCTGTTTACGAAGTACATATCAATTTGCCCCTTATTCTTGGCTTCGACTTTTCCGCGGTGGGTACAATCAAACTTATCTTTCACCAGTTCATAGGTAACGCCACTGATATTTACTTTACCTGTTTGCCCGCTACTCTCCATTCGTGATGCTGTATTTACGGTATCGCCCCAGATATCATAAGCGAATTTTTTTATGCCGACGATTCCTGCCACCACGGGTCCGGTATGGATACCAAGTCTCAGATCAAAATATGGCTTGCCATTGGCTATTCTTTCTTTTTTATTTTTCTCAATAAACTCCTGCATTTCCAGTCCGGCCCTGACCACATCCACGGGATGAGTGGAATTCGCCACCGGTAAGCCACCCGCACACATATAACTGTCTCCAATTGTTTTAATCTTTTCGATGCCGTACTTCGACACAATCCGGTCGAACGAGCTATAGCAGTAATTGATCTCACTGACGAGTTCTTCCGGAGTGAGTTTTTCGCTTGCCTGAGTAAAATTCTTGAAATCCGTAAACATCACGGTAACCATTTCGAAGCCTTTGGTTTTTGCTGTCCCGGTGGCCTTCAGCTCTTCGGCTGTTTCCTCGGGAAGAATGTTAAGCAGCAACTCATCGCTTCTTTTTTTCTCCTTGGAAATCCTGTTTCGCTGATTGAAAAATATTCCGGCGAAGAACAACACAACGGCAAATCCACCGATGAAACCATTCTTCACCATCCGTTGTCTGCGCATTTCCTGCTCTTTGATCTGTGCATCCTTCGTAAGCAAACTAATCTCGCCCTGTTTTTTTTCTATATCGAAAATGAACTGTGTGCCCTGCAATTTTTTATCGGCTTCAATGTTATAGATGCTGTCCTTAACGCCGAGGAGCAAATACTGGTATTTATATGCATTGAAATAGTCGCGCATTCTGGCATATAAATCTGCCTGCCCTTCGTAAATGTCTTTCAGGCTGTAAATGGCATTTGTCTCGCCGGCAGTTTTCTCTGCTTCCTTAAACGTGGCGAGAGCAAGCTTCGTGTCGCCTTTTTTCAGATATGTTTGAGCCAGGCCCACGTATGAAAGAGCCATATCATCAACCGATTCATACTTTCTGGCAATTTCGATGGCAGTTTTCTGATATTGGATCGCACGGGCGAAATCATTCATCGTGCGGTAAATTAAACCCATCTGGTTTAACACATAAGGTTCATCTACGGTACCTTTCCGGGCCTGCAGCGAAATTTCCGTATAGTACAATGCCGTATCCAGGGCTCTCGGATCATTCTTGAAATTTCCCGAGTCCCTTTCGAAATAATATTGTCCCAATCCGGCAGTGGTGGACCCATACAGATCAGCACGGTCGAGGGGATCTCGCAGGCTTTCTTCAAAGGGTATTGCTTTTAAATAAAACTCCTTCGTTTTGTCCTGGGTGTTTTTCTTATGCTGATACACCGCAGCAATGTTGTTAAGCGCCGTGGCGATTCTCAATGTGTCGTGAATTTCCTCTGCAGTTTTCAGCGCCTGGAAATAATATTCATTTGCCTTGGTATCTTCTCCCTGGTTGAAATATATGGCGCCGAGGTTGTTTTGTATATTCGCTACTCCATTTTTATCGCCGATAGAATCAAATATGGCCAATGCCTGTTGCCAGTATGTAATCGATTCCACATACTTTCCTTTATTGTAATAGGCATTGCCAATGCTCTTCTGAGCCTTTGCTATGCCTACCGTATATTTGATCCGTTCCGCAAGCGTCTGTGCCATGGTTGCAAAACGAATGGCACCGTCGGGCGACTTTACCTGGTATTGCTTACTGAGTTCTATGAGCGTATCTACCTTGGTAGAATCGTCGTTTGCCCGTTCGATATATGATTTCAGGCGATCAATTTGCGCATCCTGAGAATAACATACAGTTGCCCAAAACGACAAACAGATAAAAAATAACTTCCGGGATAAACTCATAGCTTTTTTTAACTGAAGCAAATTACAAAAAAAACAACATAGGAAGACAGATAAATGTTCAATCCCTCCGGGATTATGGAATCATTCGGAGTCTTTGGAAAATCATTCATTTAAACTTGTTGTAGATGGATAATTTTCGATTTTTATTGACGAGTGACGATTAACGATTGACGATGCGCCACCTATTTGCGATTTGAGAGTTTAGATTTTTTATTTTCGATTTTTATTGACGATTAACGATTGACGATGCCTCATCTATTTGCGATTGGTGATTTTTGATTTTTTTTATTTTTGATTTTTATTGACGAGTGACGATTAACGATTGACGATGTGCCATCTATTTGCGATTTGAGAGTTTAGATTTTTTATTTTCGATTTTTATTGACGAATGACGATTAACGATTGACGATCTGCTATTTATTTGTGATTGGAGAGTTTTTATTTCGCATAAAACGATTCCTAGTCACCATAATTTTCCTTAAGCTTTCTCATCAATAGCTTTACTCCTTGCTTTGTTTCATCGTTAAATGAATTGGTAAAAATAATATACGCTATGCCTTTCTGTCTGTCGATATGAACCAGAGAATAATATGTTCCTACTGTTCCAGAATGCACTGATAGTTCCTGTCCGCCTTCATAAATATTATACCATCCTAAAGAATAATTTTCAATTCCCTTATGAATGAATTTGTAGGTATCAGCTTTTAAATAATTGTTTTCCCCACTCAAACCTTGTAAATTCAATTGAATAAATTTGATATAGTCTTTCAAACTGATATTTATATCACCGGCAGGTTCGGTAAAATCCAAATGAAAATCAGCATTTGACGGAACCGGAATGAGTTTGCCATTTTCCGAACTATGGCCCCAGGTATCATTATGCTTTTGATTTTCCGGCCATGATAATTTTACATTTAACTTCAGATCCTTATTGAAAACTTTATCAACTAACTGCTCCCAGTTATTACCTGTTACCTTTTCTACCATTAATGCAGCCAGGGTATATCCTGCATTTGAATAAATGAATGGATTTTGTTTGTCAGGTGTTACCGGTTCCAGTGTTAATACAAACTGCGCGAATTGTCTTCTTTTTTCTGCGTTCGTTCCTTTGAAGTCTGGTATTTCCGGATCGCCTTTCCCCTGAAAAGGCCATATCCCCGCTCTGTGTGAAAGTAAATCCTGCAGTGAAATACCAGCATATTCAGGCTTACTTTTTTCCATCCATTCCGGAAATAAATCGAAGAATTTGGTTGTCCAATTCAACCTTCCCATTTCGACATATTTAGCTATAATAAAAGCTGTCATCGCTTTCGTATTAGAACCAATATGAAATCGGTCATTTAAAGTTGCAGTGTCTGGCAGATCAATCGAATGTCTTCCTAATGCAGCAATTTCCAGAGTTGATTTTTTATCAATTACCGCGTAACTTATCTCGGGAATATTAAATGATTTTCGAATGGAGTCGGCAAACTGAACAGTCCTTTGTCCATTGCATATTCCCGAAATTCCGAGCATCAGAAATACAATAAGTCTTCTCATATAGTTCTTACCAGGTCAAATCATTGAATTGAAAATTCCGATTACTTATCATTTAAAAGCAAATCCCATCCTGTCATGGTTGTATCAACTGCCAGCGAGATAAAAAACCCGGGCTCCGATTTTATTTTCCATACGGTTCTGTTGAGCTTCGTTCGTTTGTTCATTGTTGTAAGTTTCAAATTGGCAGCGCTGATAGTTCGTAAGCAACAGACCGGATTTCCATTTTCAATGACTTAAGATGACCTTATGAATTTCATTATCCGTTTTTAATACATATAATCCGTCTGGAAAATTTGCTGTCGAAATACTACTCACATATTTTTCCTGCAAGATCATTTGTCCGTATATATCATATACAATTACATTTTGGGTTGTCGTCGAAAAATTTATCTTTTCATTCGCAGGGTTTGGATATATTAAAATAGTTGTCGATGAATTCACTCCACCTATTCCAGTCGTAACGTTTGTAGAAATGGGTCCAATGTAATCTTTAGCAACTACCAGGTGGTCGAAGTAAATGTTACCGGCATGACTGGAGGGATTCATGTCGTTAAAATTACGAAGCCAGATATAATTCAGATTAAGGGCATTGTCATTTCTAAATTGAAATCCTTCGAAAGGTGCTCCGGAACCTTCTGTAAAGTGATTAAAGTTCCATGATCCTGTAGGGAATTGATAGCCAAGATGCGAAATAAGAATCCCATTTATCCATAATTTGATTTCACCATTCGTTGATGTCACAGGGTTATTGAGTTTGACCATTACTTCAATGCAATTCCAGGAAGCAAGGTCAATGTCATCATTTGTCGTGTTATTATAAAATTCGTTTCCATAATAAGACCCACCGGAACTCTGATGCATTCCCATCCAATAGGCATATAAACCAAAAAGAGAATTTGCTGTTGGAGTTCCGTTGGCAAGACCTTTTATTTCTGTGCCGACATGAAACTCCTGATCGCCTAATGGTAAAGTTCCTCCAATGTTTCCCGGGATTACAGATGGGGGATTCTTTCCGCCTAACCACAAACCGGAATGGTGATAAACAGTATTTGTATCGTATTTAATGTAATATCGGACGAAGACTGAATCCGTGATGTCGGGAGAAATTTTTTTGTAAACAAGGGTATTTTGATTTTGGTTTGTGCCATCCTGGATAGTGATCAGGCGTAAAGATTGATTACCATGACTGCTGCCCGGCACAGAAGTGTCTGAAAGGATGTTTGAGGGATTAGGCGACACCGTATCCCAATAATTTCCACTCGTGGTTAAATCAGAAATTGCGCCTTCAAACATTTCGGAAAAAATGACATTGGGATCATTATCTATTAAACTGTCAAAAGGATAACTATCCGCAATTTGAGCTTTCACCTGCCCTACTGAAAAAAAGAATAAAACCAATGACAACAGTAATGAAGTTTTTCTTGATTTATTTTCCATGTAAATTCATTTTATTATTTGGGTTTCGTTGAAATAATATTGAGACAAATATTGTCACCTGGTCAAATCCAGGTTAAATATATCGTTTTCAAAAATAAACGGTTGCTTGCTCCAGATTTCTATCGAGTTTCGATGCTTCAGGATGAGATAATATTTATGACCTGGCAATAAGCCTTCAAAGTAAAACGATGCTTGTCCACTTGTACTCAAGACCTTTCTATCAGTAGCTACAATTAATTGCGTTGCTGAATCAGAAAGTTGAAGGGTAAGAGTATCGCTTAAAGCAGGATGATTAATGGGATCTATAACTGCAACCATTGAATCAGCTCCTATGATATAAAAACCTTCCATGAATGCTTTTAGATTAACGGTTACTGTACAAGCATATATCTTAATGACTATTTCATTAGACAAGGCCGGATTCCCTGTAACACATGTTGCATTGCTTGTCATTACGCATACGATAGAATCATTGTCAAGGAGAAAATCAGCTATATAAGTTGCACTATTGGCTCCTGCATTTAAATTATTTTTCTTCCATTGATAAACCGGAGTTATACCACTATTAACCGGGATTGCTGTAAATGTCACACTCGATCCGGCACATATTGGTCCGGTTGGCGCTGCCTCAATGGATACACTTGCTGCAACGCCGGGATTTACACTTATTCCGATTTTATTAGATGTAGCCGGACTACCGGAGACACAAATTGCATCGCTTGTCATTATACAAGTAATGGTATCATTATTTATCCATGTATTATTTATATAAGTCGAACTATTGCTCCCGGTATTTATATTATTTATTTTCCATTGAAACAAAGGAAATGATCCACCATTTTCAGGTGTTGCAGTAAAAGTCATGCTTGTTGTCGGACAAACTTCGGCCACAGAATTAGCAGAGATTGATACAGAGGCAACGGTATAAGGATGCACAGTAACTGGCAACGATATTGAAGAAGTGCTGCTGGCACATCCGTTCAACGGTGTTGCAATTATGCTTCCAGACGTTGCACTGCCTGAAAAGTCAACAGTAATAGAGTTGGAATTCGCGCCACTTGTAACAGAAGCTCCCGGTGGTAATGACCATGAATAACCCATGGAAGCAATCATCGGAGAAACACTATAGGTAACTCCACTCTGTCCCTGACATACAATGGTCAATCCGCTTATGGTTGAAGCATCATTAACCGGCGGACTGGTATAGTTTATTTCATCTCTATTTACAACCCACGAATCGGTCAATAAGCCAATTGTGTTGCTCTGTGTAGCCATTGAATAGAATATCCAGTCGGATGCGTTTTTAAAATGATTCCAGGAGACCCAATAACAGAGCGACGGATATTTATTTTTTATTTGATTTATCAGAATAGTATAATCATACACATTCGGATTATTTTGAACCGTTTGCTTCCGTGGACCAAACTCAGCAATTCCAACCGGCTTGTTTAAGGCGACAATTGAATTGTAGTTAGGAATATCTAGCGTATCATTGTAAATATCTAATCCAATAATGTCAACTAAACTGTCGCCCGGATAATAAAATAATTCTGATTTAAAAGCGGGATTTCCAACCGAGCTTTCTCTTGCACTGGGTGCATAGCACCACAAGATGTTGTGAAGTTCTTTAACATTTGTGAGATAATTAAAAATATAATTCCAAAGAGCGGTGTAGTCGGAATTTACAGGCAAAGTAGAAGTTTTAGAACCCCACCAAAACCAATTGCCATTCATTTCATGAAATGGTCTGAATATTATTGTAACATTTGAATCCTGAAGCTGTGAAAAACCGAGCGCTAAACTGTCAAGCTCCTTATTAAAATTAGAGTTTGCAAGATGGCCATTAGTTACAACATCCAATAAATTAGAAGAATTTGTCAGGTCATTTGAATTAGTTTGATTCCAGGGATTTTTAAAATTAGCCATGACAAATATTAATCCGTTCTGTCTTGAGTAATTGATAAGCGGTTGATTAACCTGATTCATGTTTTCAATAGCCGTATAAAAAGGTGCGGTGTGAAAGCGGGTGTAATTTGTTCCGATAATACCAACCCACTCGCTTGTCTGGTTATATAATGCTGTAATTACCGTATCAAATTCAGTGAAAGGTGTTTCAGGCAACCCTCTATAATTCATCCACTGGCCGCTAATTACCTTATTGTCGGGTTGGGCGGAAAGTCCGCTGAGATATTGCAGAATGCACTGTGATGTTTGGTTGGCGTTGATGTCAGCAGTTTGCTGCGAAAATGCAGAAGTGCAGTACAAAAATAAAATACCGACAGCCAGGATCTTTATGGTTGGAGTTATTTTCATTGACTGCCCTATTAAATGATATTTATCAAAGGTAAAATAAAAGTGCAAAGGCAAATGTCCTTCTTCGCCTATTGAAAAAGATATGGAAGGCGCAATTCATACCTGAATCAGTCATTTTACAAAATATTTGCATATTGACTTTTGTCTGCCGGGTTTGTAGTTACAGGGTTTATAATTTAAATTTCTCAAATATTTGTCCATTAAATTTGAATGCTCCATTCTCATGTGTTCCAAGCCAAAGGTCGCCATTGTTGTCTTTGTATATGCAAAAAAGCGAAATGTTCTTTGAGTTGACTTGAACAGGATAATGTGTAATTTTCATTCCATCATATTTCCAAACACCATCAAGATAAGTCACAAACCATAAATCATTATTGTTGTCCATTACACTTGATAGATACTCGTCCAAATTACTATCCATTTTCCCATCTAAACCGCCAATGCTTTTATGTCTTGTGTAAAATTTATTGCTTTTTATTGTCGTGCTGTCGTAAACACTATAACGATATTCGGTGTTGAACCAAAAGTCGCCATTTTTGTCTTCCGTAATTGAACGCACTCCGTTTGCACCTTCATTGCGAAATTCTGTTACATCTTCTTCTGTAATCCATTCGAACGATTTTCCATCGTATCTGCAAATTCCAACAGGGTTTGTCCCAAACCAAATGTTTCCATTCCTGTCTTTATAAATACTGTAGATTTCAAAAGGATTTGAAAGATTCGGTGGTTCAGGCAATTGTAATTCAAATAAAGTGATACCATCATATCGATATACTTTTTCATTTCCGTAAGAATTTTTAAACCAAATATCTGTGGATTTAAGTTGCCAATCACTACTGGGTGCAGGCGATAATGTCGTGAATGTATTTCCGTCAAATTTAACTATCGTAGAATTCGGGTGGCAACTGGCGAAGTATATGTTGCCAGATTCATCTTCCTTTATTTCATCAATTCTGTTGTTAGGCAAACCGTGTTTTGTTGTGTAATTAAATAACTCTTTTCCATTGCACCTATACACTCCTGTTTCCCAACTACCAAACCAATAAACATTTTTCTTGTCTTGATAAACAACCATTATACTACTTCCGAGTTCCGCTACAGTATCGCCTCTTACAATGTTTTTTGTTTTAGTTTGTTGCGTTGTGGATTGTCCATTGCAAGAGGTCAAAAGTGTTAAAACGCATAGAAATAAAAGTATGTTTAATTTCATTAATGGACTGTTTAATGTTTGACGAGTTTGCTGGAGTTGCTATTAACGGTCTGCGTGTATGAGAAGTAGCGGGTTAAAAAACGCTTCACTTTCAGTTTGGTACAGAACTTTATTAAAAGCACTGACCTTAGATTTAGCACTGAACCCGCTATTTCTTATACACGCTGTTAGCAACAGTTATTTTTAGTTCGTCCAAGGTTCTTTGTCTTTAGCGTCTTTAAATTTTTCACCATCAAAAATGCATAAGCCTTGCCACGTTCCATACCAAAATTGTCCTTTATTATCTTCAAAAATACTTTGGACAACATTGGTCGTTAATCCGTTTTCAGTAGTGAACTGTTTGAAATTACTACCATCATATCGGTAAACTCCATAGCCTTCAGCCGTAAACCAAATATTACCTAGGTTGTCTTCATAAAAATTGTAAGCTTCTTCACCTGCAATAATTCCATCCTTAGTAAAGTTGGTAAAGGTTTTCCCATCAAATTTGCTCACACCGCCATAAAAAGTTCCAATCCAAATATTTCCTTGTTTGTCTTCTAAAATATCTGCAACGTTATTATCGGTAAGTTCATTTTTAGATGTTAAATGAATAAATTTTCCGTTTTTATGCTTAAAAACTCCGTTTCCATCAGTAGCAAACCACATAGCTCCATTCTTGTCTTCAATAATTTTAAAAACCAATTTGTCAGATAGCATAGGTTTTGCATTTTCAACTCTTGAATCTGGCAAAGAAAAAGGAATAAAATTTTCTCCGTCAAATTGATTAACCCCTCCTGTCGAACCAACCCAAATAAGTCCGCTTTTGTCAATAGTTAGACCCCAAATTTCTTTACTCTGCAACCCTTCTTGTTTTGAAAATGTTGTAAACTCCTTACCATTATATTTTATGAGTCCTTCGGATGTTCCAAACCATAAATTACCTGCGGTATCTTCTACTATCTCCAAAACCCTAAAACGTGGGTTGATTCCTGTAATAGTGATTTTTTCAAGTATTTGTCCATCATAACGTATTATTCCATCTCCATTTGTTCCAAACCAATAGTTCCCTTTTTTGTCCTGATGCATCGTCCTTACAAATTCTCTTACCATTCCATTTAAGTTCGTGTGAATTTGAGGAAATGTTGTGTTTTGATTGAGAATTATTGGTTGGGTTTTTATTTCATTTTCTTTTATATCCGGAATAGATTTTTCTTTCACTTGTCCTGTGCAGGCTAAAATTTGAAGTGATAGAAGTATCAAAAGTAAATTCCTCTCTTTAAATATTGTATTACAACCAATGTTTGTCATATTGTTGTTTTTATAATTGTTGCTAACGTCAGTTCGTGCAAAAACAAAAATAACAATTTAATTCAGATTCTATAGGGTACTATTGAACGCTGTATTGGTAAAAATAATTTCTGGTGATAGAATACTTTATGTATCGCAACAGTAGCAAAAATAATATAAAAG
>CAZQOQ010000003.1:0-331788 GCA_964595205.1 uncultured Flavobacteriales bacterium
AAATCGCCACACACAAATTAAGTCCCGTCAGGGACGAAATATTACCCCTCTGTGAAGGATTTGCGAATTAGAAAATGAAGGGACCCACGGTTAGTGGTCATTTTCAAATTAGCACATTTTCAAATTTTCAAATTCAATTAAAGTACGGTACATCATCATGCGACACCTTCTCCTTCTGCTGCCAATACGCTAATGTGACCACATGTCCATCAGTCGTTTTTAAAAGTCGCCCGAAAATAGCATTGGTAGCGTTAAAAGTTACATCGGTGACTCCTACTGTAAAAGAAGTTGGAGCTGGTGGTGATGGCGGTGTTTCAGGTGGCGCTTCCGTGGAAACTGCCGGTGCTGCTGCCGGCGCTGCTTTTGGCGGCGGACTTCCCACCACAATAACTTTAAAGCCATTAAACTCGAGCAATGAACGAAGAAACTCTACCCGTTCAGGAGAAACATTTTTCTCTACGACGGCACATTTTACACCGTCGAGATCTTCAAACAAATGATTTGCGTTTATAGCCATTTTATAATCCTGCTCCGAGTGAATAGATATATTGATAAAAATCGCCGAAGAACCCGGTGATCAGAATTCCCGCAATGCAAATGAACATCGCTACCCTGAATGCCAGTCCGGACTTGATCGCCGGAATGGCTTCGCCTTCCTTTTCCATGAACATCGCACGAATCACTCTCAGGTAATAATAGAGCGAGATGATCATGTTCAATGCCGCTATGGTGATGAGGGTATAATTTCCACCCGATGCTCCCGAAGTGAGTAAGAAAATCTTTCCGAAGAAACCCGCCGTCGGCGGAATGCCTGCAAGCGAGAATAATGCAATGGCCATCGTCCACGCAAGTGTTGGATTCGATTTTACAAGTCCCCTGTATTGAGTGATCGTTTCTTTACCCGTAAGTTCGCTGATGCGCGACACAACAGCAAAGGCGGCGAGGTTCGAGAATACATAAATGACGATGAAATAAACCGAAGAAGTGAAACCATCGAGCAGGTTTCCAGAGATACCGATTAAGATGAAACCGATTTGAGTGATCGAGGAAAACGCAAGGAACCTCTTCATGTTATCCTGTCGGATGGCAAAGAGATTCCCGGTTATCATGGTAAGTACACTCAACACACATAGCAGGAAATACCATTCCGTGTGCAGCATCGGGAAGACATGGTAGAGTAACGAAGCAAAAACGAAAACCATCGATCCTTTGGATATCACAGACAGGAATGAAGTAACGGCCACCGGCGATCCTTCATACACATCGGCGGTCCAGAAGTGAAACGGCACTACCGATAATTTAAATATCAGACCGACAAAGAAGAAGACGAAGCCTGTTACAAGCAATGCAGACGAATCGGTCGCAGACAATGCCGCAAAGTCGAGCGTGCCGGATGCGCCATACAGGAAGGAAATTCCCAGCAACATCAGGCAGGAAGAAAATGCCGAAGAGAAAATCATCTTCATCGCAGCCTCGCTGGATCTTCTTTCGGTGTGATTGAAGTTGCATAATGCGGCAAGCGGTATTGACGACAACTCAACTGATAAGTAGAACATCAAAAGATTTCCTGAAGAGATCATCAGGAACATTCCCAGTAGTGAAGAAATCATCAGAATATAAAATTCAGCAAGGTGTCGTTGCTTCTGAAGCCAGCCGGATGAGGAGAGACATATGATCAATACGCCCGTGTTTAAAATATTCTTCTCAAATGCATAGATGTGATTCGTGACAAACATATTGTCGAACATCGCCCCGGTCTGATTCATCAACCAGCCTGCAGCTGCATTTACGATCATCATGCCGTTAAACAACCCGATCCAGGAATCGTTACTGCCAACACTTTCCGAAACCTTAGCCACAAGAAGTACCACCAGCATGGCCACAAGCAGCATTTCATGTTTCATCAGGAAAAAAATATCCATATTCATTTACATTAAGGAAGTAACCGTTGAATGTTTAACATTAATTGCTGTGTCGATGGGCTGATAAGTTCGTTTACCAGGGATGGAGTTATTCCCATGATTACGATAAAAATAATAAGCACTCCTGCAGCAAGACGCTCATTCCAGCCTGCATCCTTCAAAGACAAATACTCGCTTTTCTTCACGGGTCCCATCAACGAACTGCCTGCAGCGCGTAGTATGTAAACTGCTGTTACGACGATCGACATACACGCGACGATCGTTATGACCCTGTAAAACATCTCCGCACGTTCCCAGGATCCGATGAACACATTCATCTCCGCAACGAAGCCACTGAAGCCCGGAAGACCCAACGAACAGAGTCCTGCAATGAAGAATACCGAACTGATAAACGGCATCATCCTCATGAGTCCGCCGAGCTCCTTCACCTCTCTCGTATGCGTCCGTTCGTAGATCATTCCAATCACGGCGAAGAAGAGTGCCGTCATTAAACCGTGAGAGACCATCTGGAGTACCGCGCCATGAATCGAAGTTGTCGTCAACATTCCAATTCCAAGCAGGACGAAACCGCAATGGCTAACGGAAGAATATGCGTTCATATATTTCAGGTCGGTCTGCATCATCGTGGCAAATGCTCCATACAGAATGGCAATAGCTGCGAGAACGGTTATGATTCCTGAATAATAATGAGCCGCATCCGGCATCAGGTAAGCGGCCACACGAAGGCAGCCATACCCGCCGAGTTTCATGGAAATCCCGGCAAGAAACATGGAGGCAGCAGTCGGCGCCGATGAGTGTCCGTCAGGCACCCACGTATGCAGCGGGAAAATAGCAGTAAAGACACCAAAGCCCACGAACAATAACGGGAAAAATATTTTCTGAAGCTCGAAAGGCATACGCTGGGAGCTGAGCGCAACCAGGCTGAAAGTCGGTACGCCATCCTGTGTGTTGAAATAAATTCCAAGCAAACCAACCAATACCAGTGCAGATCCGCCCATGAGCATCAAGGCGAGCTTGTTGGCGCTGTATTCCTTCTTCCCGCTTCCCCAGATGCCGATCAGAAGATATTTCGGAATCACTGCCACCTCAAGAAAAAAGAACATGCTGAAGAGATCGGTTGATATGAAGAAACCATACGCTCCCGCGCTCAGCAGAATGAGCAAAAAGAAAAATTCTTTGGTCATCTTCTCTGTATTCCATGAAACGAGGACGCCGGCAAAAACAACGATTGCGGTAAGCAGTATCATTGCCATCGATATACCATCGATGCCGGTGAGGAAATCGATGTGAAGCGTACTGAACCATGTATATTTCGACTGGAATAAAAATGCATCGGCTGAATTGATTGCACGACCTGTCATGTAATCAAAAAGCAAAACGAATGAATAAAGCAGTTGAATGGCCGAGCCGGCCAATGCAACCTGCCGTATGGCTTTGCCCTTTACCAGCAAAATGCCAATCGCGGTAAGTAAGGGTATGACGAGTAGAATAATCAGGTTCATGTTACATCGAAATAAAGAACAGGTAAGAAAGTAAGATTAGGAGACCGACAGCGCCACCGAGCATCCAGGTCGTATACGATTGCAATTTGCCCGACTGAACACCGGAAGTGGAAACAGAAAACACTTCTGTCATTCTTCCCAGAGTATTCATCAGGCCATCAACAATATTTTTATCGATCCATGCCGCAGGTAATGCAATGAGGTTGAAGATTATTTTCTTCGTAACGAACTGGTAAATTTCATCAATATAAAATTTCTGTTTTGCGGCTTTGAAAAATACGCCAAGGCTTCCTGCAAGTCTTGCAGCCCTGTCACCGCCTTTTAGAAAGAGAAACGAAGCGAATAGAATTCCTGCTGCAGATAGGCCAACAGGCAATAATGAAAACGACACATCGATATGAGTCTCCAATTCATTTCCGTCAGTGGTAATCAATTTTCCAAATGGTAAAAATCCGGCAAAGGCTGCACCGATGGCCAGTAGTATCAGCGCAGTCATTTCTCCCGTAGTGCCTTCCGCATGATGTTCTCCATGATGATTTCTGCTTTCTTTCCTGTAAAAAATCGAGAAGAATAACCTGAACATATAGAAAGCCGTCAGACCGGAAGTGAAAACAGCTATCCAGAAAATGACTTTGTCGGAATGATAAGTTGCAAGCAGGATTTCCTCCTTGCTGAAGAAACCGGAGAACGGCGGAATGCCGGCTATGGAAAGGCAGGCAATCAGAAAAACCAGGTGTGTGATCTTCAGATTTTTTCTCATGCCTCCCATGTCGCTGATCTCATTGCTGTGAACATGATGGATAACAATGCCTGCTGCAAGGAATAATAGAGCCTTAAAGAATGCATGCGTGAAGAGATGGAACATCGAAGCCATGTAGCCGAGCCCGTCTTCGCCTCCGTATTTCGAAACGCCAAGAGCGAACATCATGAAGCCGATCTGCGACATGGTAGAATATGCAAGTATCCGCTTGATGTCGGTCTGCGTACAGGCGATGATCGCCGCAAATGCAGCCGAGACAATTCCGACGATGGCAATCACGTGCAATGCAGCCGGACAGGAAATTGCAAAGATCGGGAACAAGCGTGCAACGAGATAGACGCCGGCAACGACCATCGTCGCTGCGTGTATCAGGGCTGACACGGGTGTTGGTCCTTCCATGGCATCGGGCAACCAGATGTGTAAGGGGAACATCGCAGACTTGCCGGCGCCGCCTGCAAATACCAGCATCAGTCCCCACGTCAATGCCGATGCTCCCATGAACGATGCACTTACAGCAGCATGCAATTGAGAGGAAGCAGGATCGGTGTATCGTTCAATGAGTGTGTTGAAATCGAACGTGCCGGAGTAATATGACAGAACCAGGATTCCTGTGAGGAAGCCGAGATCCGCAAAACGTGTAACGATGAATGCTTTCTTCGAAGCTGCAACGGCCGACGGTCGATCATAATAAAAACCAATCAGCAGAAAGCTGCTCACTCCCACCAGTTCCCAGAAAATATAAGTCTGGAAAATATTCGTAGCTACTACCAGTCCGAGCATCGAAAAAGTAAACAGCGAAAGGAAAGAGAAATAAGTTGTGTAACGCTCTTCCCCTTTCAGGTAACCGACGCTGTACAGGTGAACCATAAAAGAAACAACTGTTACTACCACAAGCATCATCACTGAAATCGGGTCGAGCAAAATGCCCATGTTAATGGCTAAATCAGGCGTGAATCTCATCCACTCGAAATCGATGGCGATCTTTGCAACATAACGACCATCCAATAATCCATCGGAAGAAAAATATCTGTATGCAACAATCAGAGACAAAACTGCAGATGCAAATAATAAAACTGTTCCTAATTGTCCGGCAATCTTCCTGAACGAACCCTTGCCTGCCAATCCGAGAATAAGGAAACCGGCAAACGGAAAGAGAAGTATAAATATGCTGTAAAGTGGATTCAAGCGAGTCTGTTTTTAAAGTTTGAGTTCATCAACATCTTCCACATCGATGGAATTATAAGAACGATACAAGTGAATGATTATGGCAATTGCCATGGCAGCTTCGGCAGCTGCGATGGCAATGATGAATAGCGAGAAGAAAATCCCGTCGGCCTTGCCGGGATAGAGATACTTATTGAAGACGACGAAGTTTATGTTGATGCTGTTCAGGATCAGCTCGATCGACATGAGCATGGTGATCATATTCCGCCGTGTGAAAAATCCGTATGCGCCAATAAAAAACAAGGCCGTACTCAAAACCAAAAAATGTGATACAGGTATGTTCATGATTCTCCAGGTTTTTTCTTCATGGCAATGGCAATGCATCCAACCATTGCGGCTAACAATAATATGCTTACGACTTCAAAGGGCAGAGCGAATCCTCCCTGCCCTGTGCTGAGCATTTTCAAACCGATGGTTGAAATTCCGGCAGATAATGTTTCAGATGAAAGATGAAAATCATTTTTCAAAATCATCGTGCAGACGATTAGAAAACTTGCAATGACCATGAATGCACTCGCGCTCTTTCGCCAGACGAGCGCCTTCGGAAGATCGGCACCGGTATGGGCAGTAAGGAAAATCGAGAAGATGATCAACACTACTATCCCACCAATATAAACGATGATCTGAACTGCGGCTAAAAACTGAAGATCCATCCAGAAATAAAGCGCTGCTATTCCCGTGAGTGAAACCAGCAGCCACACCGCACTGCGGAAAATCTTTCTTGCAGTAACGGCAAGGATTCCTCCCCCGAGTATGAATGCAGCGATCACATAAAACGAAATGATGTATGCGCTCATTCCACTCCCTCCATCAGTTTAGATCCCGGCTTATTCAGCACCTTAGTCAGTTCGGCCCGGTTGTACACGCTGTGCTCGAAGGTCTGTGCCATTTTGATTGCGTCGGTCGGACAGGCAACAATGCAAAGATTACACATCGTGCAAAGTTCCAGATGATAAATAAATGTATCCAGCGCCTTCTTCTTCTTTCCTTCGGGAGTGACATCAAACTTCGTGATTATTTTTATTGTACCATTTGGACAGGCAAGTTCGCAGGCAGTACAACCCGTGCAGCGATGTTCATTTGATTCATTGTGCGGCATCACAACTTCTCCCTTGAACCGCTCAGGTAAATTCAGTGAATCGCGATTCTCAGGATAATTCTGCGTAATTATCTGCTTAGGATGAACAAAATAATATCCCGTACGCTTCATACCAGTCAGCAATGATGCGACCGACTGATATATATCATTGAAATATGTTTTCAGGAAACTCATACTCGGGGATGGACCCTTTTTTTTATTGGGGGGCTGGGGGTTGATTGCTGATTGTTGATTGTTGATTGTTGATTGCTGATTGCTGATTGTTGATTGCTGATTTTGATTTTTGATTTTTGATTTTTATGGAGTTAATTAATTAATTCTTTTAGAAATGCCAGCCCATGATAGAGATAAATGTCATGAGGAGAAGATTGAATAAACTAATCGGCAGTAAATATTTCCATTCGAGATTTAACAGCTGATCGACGCGCAAGCGCGGGAATGTCCAGCGGAACCACATGATGAGGAAGATGAGAAAGAATGTCTTTCCCATGAACCAGACCGAGCCCGGAATGTAATCCATGATGTGGTTGAACGATTGCCATCCGCCGATATGAAACGGCATCCATCCGCCGAGAAATAATGTTGCGCCAATGGCACAGACGATAAATATGTTCACATATTCCGCGAGGAAGAATAATGCAAATCTCATCCCGGAGTATTCGGTATGAAATCCCGCCGTAAGTTCCGACTCGGCTTCGGCCATATCGAAGGGCGCACGATTCGTCTCTGCTGTTACTGCTATAATATAAAGTACAAATGCAATAATAGCCGGAATGTGTCCTTTGAAAATCCACCAGCCGTTTTCCTGGCTTGCAATGATGTCGGAAATCTGCAGACTGCCGGTCAGTACGATGATGCTGAGAATTGCAAAGCCAGCCGACAATTCATAGCTGACGATCTGCGCCCCGCTTCTCATTGCACCGAGTAATGAATATTTGTTGTTGCTCGACCAGCCTGCTATCAAAATCCCGATTACAGAGATCGAAGAGACGGCCGTAATGTATAAGACACCAATATTCAGATCCCATATTTGAAAATTCTTTGCAAACGGAATCGGCGCCATCAATAGCATTGCTCCGATCATCACGACGAACGGCGCGAGATTAAACAGAAACTTATCGGCTCCGTCCGGGGTGAGGCCTTCCTTCACCACCAGCTTTACAGTATCGGCAAGTGTCTGTGCTATTCCCTGATAGCCTACCCTGTTTGGCCCTACCCTGATTTGCATCAGTGCAGAAACCTTCCTTTCCATAAATACCAGTACCAGTCCGAGGAAAGCAAACAATGCCAATACTAACATGCCAACAATAACGAACTGCGACAGCAATGCCAGGGCAGGCGACATGTGACGGCCCAAAAAGTCCTGTACCGATGCGGTTATTTTTTCTAAACTGAACATTACCTGTCTATGTCTGGTATTACCAAATCCAACGATCCCATGATTGCCACTAAATCTCCAATCTTATATCCTCTTGTCATATGATCCAGCGCAGAAAGATTGGAGAATCCGGGTGAACGGAATTTTATCCTGTAAGGAGTAGTTCCTCCTTCGCTGATGACATACACGCCGAAATCACCGCGGGCGGTCTCAACACGTGTAAAAAATTCTCCTTTCGGCAGTTTTAAAACAGCCTTGGTTTTCGCCTGGAACTCCCCTTCAGGAATATTGTCGATGAGCTGTTCGATCATGGAAATTGATTCTCTCATCTCTCTCATTCGCACAATGTATCGCGCAAATGTATCACCTTTAGTCTCCAGCTGTTCATTAAAGTTCAGCTGCGCATAAACGTCGTATGGATACCATTTCCTGATATCACACGACACGCCCGATGCACGTGCAGTCGGTCCGCTGCAGCCATACGATATTGCATCTTCCTTCGAAAGGAAGCCCACGTTCTCGGTGCGGTTACGGAAGATCACATTTCCGGTAACCATTTCATCATACTCCGGCAGTTTGGTCTTAAAGAATGCAAGGAAGTCTTTCACCTTTTTTACAAACCCGGGATGAATGTCGGCCATCACGCCGCCCGGAACCATGTAATTCATCGTCAGTCGTGCGCCACAGGTTTCCTCCATGATGTCGTTGATCGTTTCGCGTTCACGGAATGCATGGAAAAAAGGAGTGATTGCACCGATATCCATAGCCATCGCTCCCCACCAGAGCTGATGCGAAGCAAGTCGGGTCAGCTCATCCATGATCACGCGAATGTACTGTGCGCGCATGGGAACTTCGATCTGCATACCTTTCTCTACAACCAGCGCACAAGCGTGATTGTTGATGTGAGAAGAAAGATAATCCATGCGGGAAGTCACATATATAAACTGGCGGTAGGTAAGACTCTCGCACATCTTTTCGATGCTTCGGTGGATGTACCCTAAATGCGGCTCTATTTTTTTGATCGTCTCCCCGTTCAGGGTGATAAGCAGGTGCAAGACTCCATGTGTGGAGGGATGCTGTGGGCCCACATTGATGACTAAATCACCGGTTTCCGTTACGCCTGCTTCTTCGAACATCTGGAGGTTATAGTTTTATCATGTTTATCGGATCCTCATAGTCTTTTCTCAATGGCCAGCCAACCCAGTCATCGGTGAGAAACAACCTCCGTAAATCCGGGTGATTCAAAAATTTAATTCCAAAAAGGTCGTAGGCTTCTCTCTCATGCAATTCAGCCGTACGCCAAATGGATGAAACAGATTCTATTTCCGGCTTATTCCTGTCTTCTATTTTCGCTTTCACCACCAGTACATGTTTGTGAAGTTTCGATTCAAAATGATATACTACTGATAAATGAGTTTTCCAGTCAACGCCTGTTAAACAAAAAAGATAATCGAATGACAGATCATTATCGACTTTTAATACTTCAGCAAGTTTCATCCATTTCGAAGAATCGATATTCACCGTCAACCACTGGCCCGTCTCATCGAAAACAGCTTCAGGCAGGATTTGTGTGATTTTATCTTTGATTAGTTGGGACACTTTTTGGAATTCGTTGATTCGTTGATTCGTTAATTAGTTGATTAGTTGATTGGATAATTGGATACTGAGTTTATTTTTTTGACTGTTTAAATTTTCTTTCCCAGGAGTTCATTAACTAATTAACGAATCAACGAATTAACGAATTAATCATCCGCCCGCTTGTATTTTTTGCTGCAGCGAGATCAATGCATGCAGCAATGCTTCCGGTCTGGGCGGACAACCGGCAACGTATACATCTACGGGAATAACATGATCAGCTCCCTTCACTACCGAATAAGTATTATAGAAGAATGGGCCGCCTGATGTGGCGCATGCACCCATTGCAATTACATATTTTGGATCTGGCATCTGGTCATAGAGGCGCTTAAGCACCGGTGCCATTTTATTTACGATTGTCCCGGCGATGATAATGACATCTGCCTGGCGGGCGCTGGCTCGGGCGACTTCGAAACCGAACCTTGACCAGTCATATTTAGCGGAGGCCGTACTCATCATTTCGATGGCACAACAACTCGTTCCAAAAACCAGCGGCCAGAGTGAATTGGACCGTGCCCAGTTTATTACGTCATCAAGTTTGCTTACCAGAATTCCACCGCCGGGTGTCGGGTGAACCTGACCCGGAAATGGTGTCTTATTCTCCTCCTTTACATCCATTTCAAAGCACCTTTTCTATGAGCATAAAGAAAACCAAGGAATAAAATGAAAAGAAAAATCAGGATTTCAATCAGAGCCGGTATTCCTACTTCCTTTACCACTACTGCCCAGGGATAGAGAAATACGAGTTCAACATCGAAGATTAAAAAAAGAAGCGCGAAAAGATAATAGCCTACATTAAACTGTATCCACGACTGACCGATCGTTGGAATACCGCATTCGTAGGTCTGTCCTTTCTGTGCATTCTTTGAATGTCGTGATAAAAAATGAGAGACGAGTATTCCGCCACCCGCAAAGGCAATTCCACAAACGATAAGTACGATCAACGATCCAAGACCCATATCACTTAAAAAATGAGACCTAAACTACTTCTTTTATTTTGGAAACAAAAGTAATGAAAGGATTGGATGGATAAAAGCTGATTTTAATCATAAGAATTATTCGTGTGATTGTCCAAATGAGGACTATTACTATCCTTATCGCGTCAATACAATGTAGTCATTTATAACCTGCTGCAGAAATTCGGTTTCCCCCATCTCACCTCTTTCTATCTGCAAACGGTTGCTGACGATTTCAGCCATTTCTTCCAGGGCTTCCTTATGCGACTTATTCGGATACTTTTTTATTTCTTCGAGCGCTGTTTTGATAACTATCATCTGAGACTCGTTCATCCGGATAACCTGTTTAAATACCGGTGTATAATCCTCAAGCGATCTTATTTTCTCTATCTGATGCAACCGTGGATTTTCGCCCGGCTTAATCTTTATTACCGCCGTATTGGCTACGATATCTCCAAGACGCTGTGATCTCAAAGTAGAAGTTATCAGGAACATTCCTATTCCGCCCAATGAAAAATAAATATCCACAGGCCTGAAAATCCATCTTGCTATACTGTCCGACAATCTTATCTCATTCCCGTTCACTTTAACAATTTTTAGCCCGGTAATTTTTTTGCCCCACGATTGACCGTTTCCGGATATTTCAGAGACCAATGAATAAAAGATAACGGTCGGGAACGAAGTGAAATATGGGGCCACTGACGCATACTGTGGCATGATCATAACAAAACCTAAATATAATACAACAGAGATGAGGAAGATAAAGAGGGCGTCAAGCAAAAACGCTACAAAGCGATCCTGCAACCCTGCAAGCGGGTATTCAATCGTTACGTTCTGGGTGGTAAGTATTTCCAATGTCCTCATCAGATCCGCATAATTATTCAAAAGTAAGTTTTACATTCGTTTAATAAAATATAATCAGGCCATTACTGCCTTCCAGCGGTTTTCATGAGGGAAAAATTTTTCATATCACAAAACAAAGAGAAGTGGAAAGAACTTGAAGATCTCCTGAAAGAAAAGAAAAAGGATCCTGATAAACTAACCAGGCTTTTTATCCAGGTAACCGACGATCTTTCATATGCCCGGACATACTATCCCAACCGTTTTGTCAGGCTTTACCTGAATGGTATTGCGCAGCAGTTGTTTTACCTGATATATCGTAATCGTCAGGGACGCAGGAATAAATTCTTCTATTTCTGGAAGGAAGAACTGCCGCGACTTATATTTACCTCCAGGAAAGTTTTACTGTTCAGCTTCTGCCTCTTCATTCTCTCATTTGGAATTGGCGCTTTATCATGTGCAAACGATCCCGAATTCGCTTCGGTAATTCTGGGTGAAAATTACATGGAAATGACCATGGAAAACATCCGGAAAGGAGATCCCATGGCCGTTTATAAAAAAGTAAATGAAGTTGACATGTTTCTCGGAATTACTTTCAATAACCTTTGGGTCAGTTTCCTTGTTTTCATCCTCGGCATCTTCTATTGCATCGGAAGCATAGGCTTACTCATGTACAATGGCATCATGATAGGCGTATTCCAGTATTTCTTTTTCAAACAGGGTCTTTTGCTCACCTCTTCACTTACGATCTGGCTGCATGGAACCCTGGAAATATCCGCAATGATCATCGCTTCGGCGGCGGGAATTACGATGGGTAGGGGATTAATTTTTCCCGGCACGCACACGAGGTTTCAGTCGTTTTTTATCAGCGCCCGCACCGGTTTGAAAATACTGCTCGGGATCATGCCTGTCATCATCCTGGCGGCCATCATCGAAAGTTTTCTTACGAGGTATACTGACGTCCCTGCTTTTATAAAAGCCCTGCTGATCCTTTTCTCGCTGGCATTTATCATCATCTACTTTGTAATCTATCCTTACAGGAAAAGCAGGGATAAATATCTCATCGAAAATGAATCCGGAATTCCGCCTCTGAGAGAGACTCCTTTTAATTTCATGGAAATACATTCAAACGGAACCATCTTCGCCGGAATGTTTTCATTCTATAAAAAAATTCTCAGCAGTGTCCTGAAATGGTCGCTCGCACTGAGTGTGGCCGCATCCGCAGCCGGCTATTTCATAATCAGGAACTATTATAACTATCTATATTCAGGCAGCACGACCATGCTTCTTAAGATTTTTAATTATTCGGATTATCCTGTCTTTTATGTTATAAACACCCTGCTGTTTTCCGTCATAATTTTTATTTCGATGAAAATTATATCCGAAAAAGCCGATCCTGTATTTAAACCCGGGAAAAGTTCATTTCTAAAGACAATCTTTTTTTCTGCATTCCTTAATTCATTTTTCTTTCTCAGCGGCTGGCTCTCGGTCTGCCTCGTGATCGTTGTCGGGCCATTTTTTATGCAGTGGCTTTCTGTCAGTTTTTTTGAGCGCAAGAACATCCTGGATTCCATCGTGAGGAGCTTCATTCTGCTCGATACGGCACTTGGAAAAGCCTGGGGACTCTTCCTCGTCACACTCGTTTCCGGCATCCTATATTTCTTCATCCTCGACACTCCGCTTTTCAGGCTGTACAGGCAAATTATCGGATGGAATTTTTCTTTCAGTGAAAATACCCTTGCTGTCATTAATATAATGCTGAACTTCTTTATCGTCGATTTCCTGCTGCTTGTCATTTTACCCACCATAATCATCGCGAATTTCCTTGAATACTTTACACTACGCGAAATCTGCGAGTCAAACGGGCTGAAGAAGAGAATCCGGACTTTAATAAAATCTGATTCATGAAGTGGATATTCATCCTGGCGCTACTTAACATTCCGCAACTTTTATCGGCCGGAATTGTTGTCGATACTAATTACACAACGGTAAAACATTTCAATGAAAAGGACTGGCAGAAATTTACAGAGGATCACGAATATGAAGCTGGAAAAAATATTTCAACGGGAAAACGAAGGCCCTTTGACTTTCCGGCATGGATCAGATATTTTTTCTATGCAGTTTTAACCGCACTCCTTGCATTTATCATTTATAAACTGGCAATTACTTTCACATCGCCCGCCAATAGAAAGTTAAATCCGGCAACAGTGCAACATTTTGCCGAAGAAGAAGAACATGCATCGTTTGATTATACAGACCTGGAAAAAAAACTCGCCACAGCCATACAGAATTCTGACTACCGGAATGCGATTCGCTTAAGTTTTCTCATAGCGATCCGTGAATTGTCCGTTGCCGGCCTGATTATCGCCGCCCGCGATAAAACGAATTACGAATACCTGCGGGAGTTGAAGTCACACCCGGTTACCGGCCTCTTCTCCGATATCACACTCACCTTCGAAAAGACCTGGTATGGAGAAATCAATTCTTCTCCTGAAGAATATTCCACTTTCGAAGATAAATTTACCAAATTACGTTTGCTGATAAATAATAGCGTTGCTGAATAACCGCCGTGCAGTCCATTACTAAAAAATATCTTTTCATTTCGTTATTACTGGTAGCAGCAGTTACGGCTATTTTCATTTTTCTGAACAGCATGACGAACTGGGATGAAACCTATAACATGAACAGCAATGAGCCCTACGGTCTCGATGTGATTTCACAGTTACTGGAACACAGAACCGGTGAAGGAAAATTTCATGTGATCAGACAAATCTCCGATTCATCGGTACAGAAGTTTTCCTCAGCGAAGAAAATGAATTATGTATTTATTGGCGACAACTATCTTGCTGATTCGGCGGATATCGAACAATTGTTAAACTTTGTCGATAGCGGTAACACGGCATTCCTTTCCGCCAACACCTTTCCCGATGAGATTACCAATTTGCTCACATTCGAAACGGCCGATTCCAGCGGCGAAGAAGTCGAATACTACTATAACGATGTCTTCAGGTATCAAAAGGACAGCATCGCAAAGTTAAATTTTCCGGGCCCGCTGAAGTCGAAAGAAAATTTAACACTCAAATATATTTTCCGGGGAATAATTGTGCCCTATCAGTGGCAATTTATCGACAGTACTGTTTTTGATTTCAATGCAGATGATCTCTTCGTACTCGGCTCGATGAATGAAAAAATAAATTTCATAAGGATAGAATTTGGACAAGGCGATCTGTTCATTCATTGCACGCCGCTGGCTTTCACAAATTATTTTATCGTCGCCGGTCATGGGCGGGAATATGCCGAAAAAGTTTTTTCCGTGATTGGCGATGGAGATATTATCTGGGACGAATACAATAAACTACCTAAATACTCGCATCAACTCGGGAATGCCGGAAGCTCTTCAGCCGGTCCTCTGATGTTCATTCTTTCACGGGAAAGCCTTCGCTGGAGCTGGTATCTGGCACTGTTTTTCATTACTCTCTATGCAATTTTCATCGGTAAGCGCCGGCAGCGAATCATTCCCGTCGTTGAACCAGACAAAAACACATCTCTCGAATATGCCAGAACCGTTGGCAAGCTCTATTACCTGGAGAGGGATCATCGTGCGGTGTGCCTGCATAAGATGAAACATTTCCAGGCATTTTTGAGAAACCGTTATTTTATTTTAACTACGCAGAGAAATCAGGAGATGATCGACAGGTTGTCGATGGTTTCCGGCGTTAACAAGGAATTAGTCAGCGACATATTCAACCAGTTTGCACTTATGAATGTTGCCACTGAGTTAAGTGACGAAGAGCTGATCAGGTTTCATGATTCGCTGACAAGATTTTATAAAGAATGCATATAACGATATTATGGAAGAACAATCACATGAAAGTCAGCTGGAAACTGAGTTAAACAGATTCAGTGCGGCGATATACCAGGTTAAAAACGAAATAAGAAAAGTTGTTGTCGGGCAGGATGAGGCAGTGGACCTCATGCTCGCCGGCCTGCTCAGCGGCGGACACGTGCTGCTCGAAGGAGTGCCGGGCATTGCGAAGACGCTGCTGGCAAAAATGCTTGCAAGATGCCTGTCGGTTCACTTCAGCCGTATACAGTTTACGCCTGATCTCATGCCGACTGACGTGACTGGAACGACGGTCTTTAACACGCAGAAGTCGGAATTCACTTTTAACAAAGGTCCGGTCTTCTCGAATTTTGTCCTCATTGACGAGATCAACCGTGCGCCGGCGAAAACCCAGGCTTCGTTGTTCGAAGTCATGGAAGAACGTCAGGTTACGGTCGACGGACAAACACATGAGATGATCTTTCCTTTTTTTGTGATAGCAACCCAGAACCCGATCGAACAGGAAGGCACCTATAAGTTACCCGAAGCTCAACTCGACCGGTTCATCTTCAGGATAAAGATGGAGTATCCTTCACTGGAAGAAGAGAAGATGATATTGCACCGCTTCAGCGAAGATTTCAAGATGGCGCAGGTAAACAGCGTTATGCAGGTGATGTCGCCAGGAGATCTTTCTCAATTTCAGTCGCTGATTGAGAAAGTACACATCAAGGACGAGCTGATCGATTACATAGCAAAGATCATTTTCTCCACACGCAATCATGGTTCGATCTTCCTCGGAGCCTCTCCGAGAGCATCACTGGCCATTCTGAAAACTTCCAAAGCCATAGCCGCTGTTTCGGGCAGGTCGTTTGTTATTCCGGACGACATACGGAGAGTCGCACTTCCGGTACTCAATCATCGCATTTTACTTACACCGGAAAAAGAGATGGAAGGAACAACACCGGAAAATATCATCAGCGAGATCACACAGAATATAGAAGTTCCGAGGTGAAGTCTGTACTGAAAAACCTTTATTTACCCACACGCTTTTTCCTTGCAGGCGGAGTATTGATATTCATGTTCGTGACCGGCTTCGTTTATACATGGATGTTCACCGTTGCGCGAATTGCCGCACTGCTGTTTTTTGCCACAGTGTTTGCGGATATTATTTTATTGTTCAGGAAAAATACAAAACTCACCTGCACCAGGACTTTACCGAATTTACTCTCATTGTCTGATGAAAATAATGTGCTTCTCACCATTACCAACGGTTCGTCGCTTGCATTTAAAGTATCGGTGATTGAAGAACTCCCCGATCAATTCCAGGAGCGAAAATTCAATATGAGACTTGACCTGCGGCCCGGAGAAAACAGGAAAATAAAATATCAGCTTAGACCGCTTACGCGGGGAGAATATAAATTCGGAAATACGATTTTATTTATTTCGTCATTGATTGGATTAGCCGAGAGAAGAGTGATTTTTCAAACAGAGAAAATTGCTTCAGTATATCCATCGATCATTCAGATGAAGCGTTTTGAATTACAGATCTTCCCGCGAGTCGGGCAATTCCAGGGCGTAAGAAAGTTACACAGGCTGGGACACAGCTATGAATTTGAACAGATCAGGAATTACGTTCAGGGCGATGATTACCGAAGCATTAACTGGAAGGCAACCGGCAAGAGGGGTTCACTGATGGTAAATCAGTATGAAGACGAACGTGCCCAGCAGGTATATTTCATCATAGATAAGAGCAGGAGCATGCGAATGCCGTTTAACGGACTGAGCCTGCTGGATTATGCGATCAATACCACGCTTTCTGTTGCAAACATTACACTGCGCAAGCAGGATCGGGCGGGTCTCATTACTTTTTCGAAGACAATCGATACGTTTATCAGGGCAGACAGAAATTATTTACAATTAAAAAAAATTCTGGGCCAGTTATACAGGATAAAGGAAAACCCGTATGAATCAAATTTTGAACTTTTGTATTCAGCAATCAGAAATTCGATTTCAGCAAGGAGCCTCCTGATCCTCTATACAAACTTCGAAAGCATCTACGCAATGGAGAGGATCCTGCCTGTTTTAAGAAAGTTAAACAGGCAGCACCTGTTGCTCATCGTTTTTTTTGAAAATACGGAGTTAAAAAAATTTGCCGGAGAAGAATCGACCGACATCAGGGAAATATATTATCGTATGGCGGCTTCGAAAATAATCGATGAAAAAGAACAGATCGTTTACCAGTTAAAACTTTACGGCATCCAGGCAATACAGACTACTCCCGAAAAACTCACGGTGAATGTTCTGAATAAATACCTCGAATTGAAGGCACGCGGAATGATTTGAAGTTGTCTCACCACGGTTTACAGACCAAGATCTTATCTCATTGGAAA
The DNA here is from genome assembly GCA_964595205.1 of uncultured Flavobacteriales bacterium. Taxonomy (GTDB): domain Bacteria; phylum Bacteroidota; class Bacteroidia; order AKYH767-A; family 2013-40CM-41-45; genus JADKIH01. Next base: position 17,530 of record CAZQOQ010000003.1, read on the forward strand.
ATGCGCATAAATTTTCATGGCCGTGTCGAAACAGTGTCCGATGGCTCACTGAAATCCGTCTCCTGATTGACAGGAACTATTCTCCCATCACCACATAGGTACCGGCCATCTTATCATGGAGCGCCTGCTTTTTCGGATCGAAGCCGGCCATGATAAAACCGATAAGTAAAATGATCGTTGAAACAATTTTCGCAAAGTAACGACCGGTGGCATTTAGAAATGTGATCCTGTTGCCTTCGAGGCTCGTCACTTTCATATTCAGCGCAATCTTGCCGATGGTGCCCTGCTTACTGCTGCTTTCCATCAATGAAAAATACAGCCAGTTTATAACGACCAGGACCAGCATGTACGGGAAAAAAGATGCAGGCAGAACGGGCTGACCTTCATCTCCGATGGTTGGATTAAACATAATCGAAGCAAAGAAAGAATAGGTGACGAACGACTGGACGATTCCAATCACTATTCCATCGATTATATAGGCTACAAACCGAATCCAGAAGCCTGCATATTTAACAGGCCTGGATCCGACCTGAACAGAATCAAGAGTTGTTTCCATGATTTTAGAGTTTATTTATCTTTTTCAAAGTTCAATGATAATGAATTTACACAATATCGTGCTCCCGTATCAGTGGGGCCATCATCGAAGAGATGACCTAAATGTGAACCACAACGCGCACACAGGATTTCTGTACGTATCATTCCATGTGAGGTGTCCCTTTTTGTAATGATCTTCCCTCCTGCTATTTCCCTGTCAAAGGATGGCCATCCACACCCTGAATCGAATTTCATGTCGGATGTAAAAAGTTCATTCCCGCAGGCAGCACAGACGTATACACCCTTCTCCTTGTTTAAATAATATTTTCCAGTGAACGGTCGTTCCGTGCCTTTTTCCCTGAGAACATGGTATTGTTCTGGTGATAATTCTTTCTTCCACTCTTCTTCTGTTTTATTTATTTCCATAGTTTTGCAGCATAAGTGAAAAAGCATCATATTCGTTAACAGAATAAAACTAAATAAAAAAAATATCAAATGAAAAAAATAAGACTGATCGCCATTTTGGTTTTAAGTACGGCTGCATTGTATGTATTTGCACAAACGGTTGCTGATGTCAATTCTTCTGTTGGAAACGGCGATGCGATGAAGACCAATCTCAACGAACCTAATGCTACCAGCCCGGCCAGGAATAATATCTATAATTATGAAAAGGATGGCATAGTGAGAGACATGAACATTCATCCTGATAATGATCTGGCCAATTCTTATAATCGCTCGTCATACGAGGATAAGAAGTAATTATAAAAGAGGATTTTTTTATCGTTATGGAAAATCAACCTGCGCATTACTTTTAAATTGCGCAGCGTTACGATTTCAGAAATCCTCTGTTACTGCTTTTTAATTGTCAGATCCGTCATATTGGTCAGAGCCATCATCTCCCTCATCGTTTGCTGCATGCCTTCTGCCGATCCGTCCAGGAAGATCACATTACCCTTGCCCTGCTCTGCAAAATTCTTAATTGCTTCGGTCCACATGCTGAATAAAATAACGGACGTATCCAGGTTTACAGTCTGCAGTTCACGTGCAGCCTCCGTCATTCCTTTGGCAACTTCCTGCCTGAATAAAGCAACTCCCTGTCCGCGCATCTGAGCTGCTTCTCTTTCGGCATTCGCAGAGATCTTAATGAAGTTCCCTTCTGCTTCCGCTGCTTTCGTACGGGTAATCAACAATGCCTGGCCCTCATTCTCGGCTGCTGCTTTTAGATTATTCGATGAAACTACCTGGCTCATCGACTTCATAATTACTTCGTCAAATGTTATATCGTTCAGCTGAAGATCTTTCAGATGATATCCCCATTCTTCCAGGTTGATGTCGATCTGTTCCTTCACATGTTCGGTGATGTCTTTCCTCAATCCCAGGACATCGGCTTGTTTTTTTGTGGCGACATAACCCCGGATCGATCCCTCGATGGTCCGTACGAGTGCCTGCATGAAGTTCCTGTCGTCGACAAATTTAAATGCGACGTTTACGATATTCTTCTCGTCCTGGTCGATGACAGAATACAGAAGCATGGCTTTGAAATAGACGTTTGCCTGGTCGATCGTTATGGCCTGGAATTCCAATTCCACCGATTTATTCTGAATGGATATTTTTTTATGAATCGTCTCGATAAACGGGATTTTCAGATTGAGACCAGGCATCATGATGCGCCTGTATTTTCCGAAAATGGTAACGACGGCAATATAACCCTGCTGGACGGTAACAAAGCTCAAAAATAAAACGAGCAGGATAAAAATCAGAATGATAAGACCTGAATTTGACATGACAATATTTTTTTTCAAATGTATAATTTCCACATTTACATTAGCCACGTTTCTGCGAATAATTATTTTCCCTCCCGGCTAAATCCTTCCGCCACTTCATCCCGGGTCTTATCCTCTCATTTTCTGTTCCTGTTTGCTGCCTCCCGGCCCAACACCTGGCTCCTGGTTCTTGGTTCTTGATTCTTGGATCTTGGTTCCTGGCTCTTGGTTCTTGATTCTTGGCTCTTGGCTCCTGGTTCCTGGTTCTTGGTTCTTGATTCTTGGCTCTTGGTTCTTGATTCTTGATTCCTGGTTCTTGGTTCCTGGTTCCTGGTTCTTGGCTCTTGGCTCTTGGTTCTTGATTCCTGGTTCTTGGTTCCTGGCTCTTGGTTCCTGGTTCTTGGTTCTTGATTCCTGGTTCTTGGTTCCTGGCTCTTGGTTCTTGGTTCCTGGTTCTTGGCTCTTGATTCTTGGCTCTTGGTTCTTGGTTCTTGACTCCAAATCCCGTACGTTTGTCCCCCGGAATGCAAAAACGGCTACTTCTCGATAGTTTACAATTTGAGATTACGATTCGACGGCTTTGTTATCAGTTGATTGAAAACCACGCCGATTTTTCCAATTCTGTCATCGTCGGGCTGCAGCCACGGGGAATATTTGTTGCAGACCGGATTCACAAATTTTTATCGGAGGTTTTAAAGTCAGATGCACTGCGCATGGGTAATCTGGACGTGACATTTTACCGTGACGATTTTCGCCGGCGCGAGATAATCACTCCCAGCGAAACGACCATCGATTTCCTCATTGAGGGTCAAAAGGTGATCTTAATCGACGATGTCTTTTTTACCGGACGTACAATCCGTGCCGGGCTGGATGCCCTGCTTGCCTTTGGCCGCCCGGGTAAAGTTGAGTTGCTCACGTTCGTTGACCGGAGATACAGTCGCCAGCTTCCCATTGCACCCGACTACATAGGAATTCAGGTAGATACCATCACCAGCGAAAAAGTGAAGGTCCATTGGAAAGAAACAGATGGCGAGGATGCGGTTTGGCTGGTTTAGGGAGTTGGATTGGTTAAAAGATCAAAGATCAAAGATCAAAAATCAAAAATCAAAAATCAAAAATCAAAATCGGAGGTTTGAGTAAAAGTCAAAAAAAATTATTAGAATCAGGATACAGAATACTTTAAAACAACACGGCGACAAAACGATAACATGTCAAATGTAATCGTCTAATATCAAACTCTAAACAACAGGCAGTGCTTTCAACAAAACATCTTTTAGGAATTAAAAATATAACGCAGGGAGACATCGAACTGATTTTTTCCACGGCTGACAATTTCAAGGATGTCATCAACCGCCCGATAAAGAAAGTTCCTTCGCTGAGAGATGTTACGATTGCCAATTTGTTTTTCGAGAATTCTACCCGCACCAGACTTTCCTTCGAACTTGCGGAGCGAAGACTTTCTGCCGATGTGGTAAATTTCTCCGCATCATCTTCTTCGGTGAGTAAAGGAGAAACGTTGATAGATACTGTAAACAACATCCTGGCCATGAAGGTGGATATCGTGGTGATGCGTCACCCGAATGCAGGGGCGGCAGAGTTTTTATCGCGGAATGTAAATGCCAATATCGTGAATGCAGGCGATGGAGCTCATGAACATCCTACCCAGGCATTGCTCGATGCATACTCTATTCGTGAGACCTGCGGCGAAATTAAGGGAAAGAAAATCGCCATCATCGGGGACATACTCCATTCGAGAGTGGCGTTAAGCAATATCTTTTGCCTGCAGAAACTCGGTGCAGAAGTCATGGTATGCGGCCCGACCACGCTAATGCCAAAGTACATTTCAACCCTGGGTGTAAAAGTGGAGCACAATCTTCGAAATGCACTGGAATGGTGCGACGTGGCAAATATGCTTCGCATTCAGCTCGAACGTCAGGATATACGGTACTTTCCCTCGCTGCGGGAATATATCATGCTTTTCGGAATCAACAAACCGCTGCTCGATTCACTCTCAAAAAAAATCATCATCATGCATCCCGGACCGATAAACAGGGGCGTTGAAATTACCAGCGACGTGGCCGATTCTCAGCAATCGATAATCCTGCAGCAGGTGGAAAATGGTGTAGCGATCAGGATGGCTGTTCTTTATCTATTAGCCGGCAAAACGGATTAATATTTTTTTACTTTGATATTTATTTCCGCCGCAGTCACAATTAAAGAATAGTAAATACTCAAATGGCATTGAACTGCTTCAGGTGATGAATGGCATGCTTATGTAAAAGCAGAATCCACTCTTCATAATTCAAATCTCCGAAAAAAGGATTCATGATCCTTGATTCTTCGTCACCTTCGAATTTTTTCACAAAATCCTTCAGCTCCCTTTCGAGTTCGTCGATTGCCTCAGAAACAGATTTCATTTCTACAGGTGGAGGCACTTCGCCCATCAGGGCATTCCTGGTTTCCGGGCGAAATTCCTTTTCACTCCTCAAAAAATCCTTCATCTTCGGAACACGGTCTTCCGGTGTCATCAACTCACGAGGGATTTTCCCATTCGCTTCCTTTACAGATAAAACCATGTGTTCGATCATCTGCTGAACATTCATCTTTCCCCATTGACCTTTAGTTGTTGGATCCAACTTACGGAGGATCGATGGATAATCGTTGATCAGGAATGAAAGTTTGGAATTCATTGAAGTCATTTAATGAGATAAATATAATCCGCAATGTAATTGTTTATCCTAATTTTAAAAAGATAATACTTTCTGCCTGCTTACAGAATCTCTTAAATCTGAACCATTTACAATAAACAACAGATGGTAATTAAAGTTTCTGTATTTTTGAAAGTAAAAATCAAATCAAAATATGAAAAAATATTTTTTACTTCTTACAACAGTTGCGCTATTCAATTCGGTAACGGCACAGCAGGGTCTTTATCAAAAAGAAAATCCAAAACCTAAAAACTGCTTTGAGGAATACTATGATGCTTTTATAAAACGCGGGGCCATACCTCCTGTCGATGGTGAACATAATGTTGTTTTTTCTCTCAGGAGAGATTCGACCTGTGTTTGCACTGAAGGAAAAGCAAGTATTAAAAACGGCAAGATCGTTCCGCCGATCCTGGTTAAAAAAGTTGATGGCACCTATGAACCGACAAAGAAAAAACTGCTGCCCAAATTGGCAAATGACGAAGCTGCTGCAGCACATCTTTATTTCGTAACGAATGGAATGTCGCAGACATTCTCGACGGATGATTACTATACTGCAAATATTTTTTTCGTCGATTTACTGAAGAGAAAAGTAGTCGAAAATGCCCCGGCACCATCTCCGGATGACATTGAAGGCATTCAGCTGAACCAGAAAGAAAAAGAACTTGTAAGGAAAACGTATGAGGGACTTCAGTTTGAAAATGGAAAAGCGAAGATCTTACCGGTCTGTTATCCTCAGCTCAATCTTTTCGCAGACCTGTTAAAAAGTAAAAAAGACTATAATTTATTTATCAAGGGTTACACCGATAATGTTGGTTCTCCAGAGAGTAATTTACTGCTTTCTCAAAACAGGGCCGACGCAGTGAGGGATTATCTCATTGGAAAGGGCCTGGATCCTGCACGCATTACCGCTGAAGGATTTGGTGTGGAAAATCCTATTGCCGATAACAATACTGCCGAAGGCCGTGCCCAAAACAGGAGAGTGGAGTTCAGCGTGGTTCAATAGTTTATTACATTGGATGAGAATTTCTATCCGTCACTGTTTCCAGACTGGCATCCTTCCCGGCGTATAAGGGGCCTTGTTTTGTTCGAGAATATTTTCCAGTTTCCTGATATCGTCATCTGCTTTCTTAATGCTGTCGAGCAACGGGCCAATCTGGCGACTTACCGTTTCATACGACTGCACAGAAGTCTGGGTCGGGACAGAACTCGATGTCCAGGCAGAACCTTCAATCGTGCTGATCCTTCCGGAAATGGAAGGAGGCGTTTCAAACTCTCTCTTTGCAATACTCGCATCACCGTTTAATTTAATGTCGATATCGTTCAGATTTTTTTCTATTCTTCTTATCTCCGAAGAAATTTCAGGGAACATGGCCGGAGCATCAATCACTGCCTGACTGATATATTTCATTTTATTCACCAGCTCAGCCCGATACTGATCAGCCGACACAACGACTCTTCGCATTTCACTGATCTTTTTGTAAAAATCATCGAGTACTTTTTTATCAGCAGCAGGCAGTGCAGCAGTATTAAGCGCATTTACCCTGAATGACTGCGATGAAACCAGTTCGGTGATCACTCCATCTTCAAACTTGCTGAGCGACACTTTATAATTTCCCGGCATGGCAGGATAACCGGTCTCAGGCTGATCGTATGGATTTGTCGGATCTGGAGACCTGAAACTTATTTCACCCGGAGAACCATAACGAAAGTCCCATGTAATGCGACTGATCCCTTTTTTAGCGGGCGCCTTCAGCTTGCGAACAACATTATTCTTTTCGTCAGTAATTGTGAAGAGCAAATACGGATCTGGATAACTGTCTTCCATCCTGATCGAATCGAGAGAAGGATAATAAACAGGTAAGCCCGCTTTTATTCTCTCTTTCTCAAGTTCCTTTCGCCTGTCTTTCATCGTCTTCAAATCTTCTTTCAGGTAATAGGTGAATACTGCTCCCACTTTAGGATTTGGGGTGGTGAAAAATCCTTCGCCCTGGAAACCCTTCAATGTCGAACCCCATGAACCTGATTCATTGTAAAGCCAGGAATCCTTCACAGTGGCAATCCACGAATCTTTCCTGAGATCTTCTTTCTTCAGTGTACGAAGAGGAGTATAATCATCCAGAATATAAAATCCGCGGCCAAAAGTGGCAAGCACCAGGTCATTTTCCCGCTTTTGAATTTCTATATCCCTTATGGCCACTACCGGAAGTCCGCCTTTCAGCTGTGTCCATTTCGCTCCTCCGTCGATCGTAAAAAAAACTCCGAACTCCGTGCCGGCGAACAACAAATCCTTATTTACATGATCTTCGGCAACTGAATAAACACTTCCACGAACCGGCAGGTTCCCCTGTATGGCGGACCAACTCCTGCCGCCATCAGCACTCCGGTACAGGTATGGCTTAAAATCTCCATAGCGATGATGATTAAAAGCAGCATAGAAAACATTCCTGTCGTGATGTGAAGCGATGATCTGGTTTACATACGTACGTTCAGGAACTCCGGGAATGTTGTCGACTTTCGTCCAGCTCTTTCCGCCATCATTGGTAACCTGTATAAGCCCGTCGTCGGTTCCTATCACCAGGTGATTCTCATCGAATCTTGACTCGCAGATGGCGACGATATTTCCATAAATATCAGTGGAAGCATTTTTCGAAACCGCATCCATGCTCCATACTTTTCCCATTACCGGCAGTTTATTGCGGTCGAGCTGACGGGACAAATCCGGACTTATTGTCTGCCAGGAATTTCCCATGTCGTCGCTTCTGAAGAGTTTGTTTGCCGCAAAGTAGAGTCGTTTATGATTGAAATTAGAAATTAGGAGTGGTGCATCCCAGTTCCATCGATAAGCGGGCTCGCCATCTTTTTCCACAGGCCGGATGTCGATGATTTCTCCGCTCTTCTTATCATAACGTGCAAGACCGCCATACTGTGCCTGCGGATAAATGATGTCAGGATTCTCCTGGTCCACCTGTGTCTCGAAGCCATCCCCACCAAGTGTAATGAACCAGTCTGAATTAGTGATTCCATTCAGACTCGTAGTTCTCGATGGACCTCCGAGGGAATAATTATCCTGCGTGCCTCCGAAAACATTATAAAAGGGAAATGCATTGTCAGTAGCAACTTTGTAAAACTGAGTAACCGGAAGGTTAGACTTGAAATCCCAGTTGGCGCCATTATCATAAGTTTCATAGATCCCGCCGTCGCAACCGACGAGCATATGACGCGTGTCCTTCGGATCCACCCAAAGCGCATGGTTGTCGACGTGCTTGTATTTTTCACCTATTTTCTCAAATGTCTTTCCTCCATTCAGAGAGACCATCACCCAGAAGTCGACGTAATATACTTTGTCCACATCTTTGGGGTCACAAAATATTTCCTGGTAGTAATTTCCGGAAGTGGTATTGTCACACCTCTTCTCCCAGCTGGCGCCCCGGTTGGTTGAACGGTATACTCCGCCTTTTTTATCTCCTGCTTCAATGATTGCATACAGGTAATCCGGATTCACAGGGGATATGGCCATGCCAATCCTGCCTTTGTCTACGTCTTTAGGCAATCCGTTTGTCAATGTATCCCAAGTCAATCCACCATCGTTACTCTTGAAAATGTTTGATTCAGGTCCGCCATTGACATAGGTGAATACCTGTCTCCGACGCTGATGCGAAGTAGCATACAACACATCCGGATTTCTTGGGTCCATGTGTATTTCATTGAAGCCTGTATTTTCACTGACTTTAAGAACCTGCTTCCAGTTTTTACCACCATCAGTCGTCTTATAAATTCCACGGTCGCCTCCGGCACTCCAGAGCGGACCATAGGCGGCAACATAAACGATGTTTGAATTTTTCGGATCGATTGCTATCATGCCGATGTGTTCGGAATTTTTCAGTCCCATGTTTTTCCATGTCTTCCCGCCATCCTCCGATTTATAAACACCATCACCATAAGCCACACTGCGCTGATTATTATTCTCTCCGCTGCCGACCCAGATTACATTCGGATTGCCCGGATCTATTTTGACACAGCCAATCGAATACGACCCTTGTGCATCGAACAACGGCTCATAGGTAATGCCTGCATTTTCGGTTTTCCATACGCCTCCTGAAGCGGCTGCCACATAATATATTTTGGGATTTACGGGATCAACGGCAAAATCAACCACGCGCCCTGAAGTTTTGGCCGGACCAATGCTGCGAAATTTCAACCCGTTGAATGTCTCCGGTTTCCATGGATCATTCTTTGTGGTATCCTTTTCCTGCTTCTGTGATGAAGCGGAAAATACCAGTCCTGAAAAGATAATAACAAGTAAATATTTTTTCATATATATTTAGTTTTGACACGATAAAGATGAATTAAATATTTTGATTTTTCACACGAATTTATCCGTCTTAAGACAATTTAACACATTAATTCAAACGACATTTACAGGTAAAACCAGTAAATATTTTACCTGCTATCCTGTGCCGGCTGCGGAAGCCTTGCATCAGATGAGGGTATCGTTGAATATCTTTTTTTCATCGATAAAAATCTCTTTTCAAAATATTCATAAGATATATGAGAAAGCAGTACCGTCGACAGGAAAACAACAATATAAATAATTACGTAATTGAAGAAATTTTTTTCAGAGAAAAAGATTATTTTAGAGAGATAAAAAATTACAAGGGGATGTAGAATATAGATTCCATATGAAATCTTACCTATAAAATCTATGAATGGTAAATCAAGATTGACTATCCGCTTCGATTTTAGAATCTGCCCCATGATTAAAAACACCGTGATCAGACTTATAATTTCATTATCGAGATAGGATATGATATGAAATTTATTTATTGCAGTCATGAAAATGGCAAACCAAACTATTGACTGAGTGATATAATTATTACAGATCCGGATGAAAAGCTTATTTTTATTGAAGTACAAAATGGCTCCGATGGCACCAATGATCATGCATTGAAACCGGCTAACATAAACAAACTGATAGGTCAGGCTCATAGCTCCGTCGTGTAAGCATATGTCTGTAATTCGTAGAATAGTCTTAAATAATATCAGTCCAAGAAAAACCAACACCGTTATCTTTAATACAGATTTTGATTTTTTTATTATCCACGGCCAGAAAGAATAAAATTGCTCTTCCACACCCAGCGACCAGTAATGGCCGATTAAATTGAACCCGCCTCCAAATACGTATGGAACGTTTGCTGCAAGAAAAATATAAAACAAAACAGATTCTTTGTTAAATGGTATGTCGTAAATAACAGCAGTAATAATAGCAAGTACCAGGTACAAATAATAAAGCGGCCATATCCGTAAGATTCTTCTTATATAAAAATTTTTAATGTTCACTTCCTCAAGTCGTTTTTCTTCGAGTAAGAGAAAAGTAATAAGGAATCCGCTAAGGGCAAAGAAAATAGATACGCCATAGATTGACAGAAGTGTAGTCATGGGATTACCATTTGAGTATGTCCCATATACATATTTATCGAGACCGAAATTATCCAGTTCCCCCGTCGTATGCGCAAAGACAACTGCAGTGGCGGCCATTGCCCGGATTCCATTTAAACCGCTAAGATGTAATGCCTGCTTCATAAAATCCGCTAATGCTCCAATCAAGGAACCAGAAACTTGTGTTCAGACACAAAAGATAATACTCAATTGTGTCGGCAATAAAGTCTGTTTTATCAATCGCTCTCCTTTATCTGAAAAGTCTTTTTATAAAAAGCATCATAATGTCCGCCATGATCATGCACATCATTTTGTTTTGCATATTCGTTCCAGGCTTGTATCAATTCATTTTTTATTTCCGGAAACTGAACGGATAGATCTGTTGTCTCTGCAGGATCGGCTTCGAGATCATAAAGCTGCCAATCGCCGGTTCCCATTGGAGGCGGCAGGCGGAGAATCTTCCATTTATCTTTGATGTAAGCTTTCATTTCAAAGAGCTCCCATCCCATTCCTTCGTTTGCATGAATGGATGTAGAATTACCACTTAAAAGCGGCATCATCGATTTACCAATTAACTCATGAATTTTGACACCCCTGAATTCTTGCGGGTATTTTACTGCTGCAAGTTCCAGGATCGTAGGCATGATATCGGTCACATGGAGAAAAGAATGATTCCAACCTCCAGCACCCATCGTGGTTCCCGGCATTTTCACAAGTAATGGTGCCCTGATGCCGCCCTCACTCGCAAAGCCTTTGAAAAAGCGGAATGGTGATGATGATGCCTGTGCCCATCCCGGACCGGTTTCTATGTAAGAATTTTTCAATCCACGATTTTCAAGTTTGTTATTGAATGTGCTGAGATATTTTCCATCACCATTTCCAGGATACGAAGTGGCGGCCGCACCATTCGCTCCGTTGTCCGACAGGAATATGATCATCGTATTATCATACATATTTTCTTTCTTCAGGTAATCGAAAACACGCCCGATACACATGTCCATATAATCGAGCATGGCTGCATAAACTTCCATGTCCCTCGCCAGGTCTTCTTTTTGCTCATGACTGAGCATTTCCCATTTCGGAATAGATGGGTTCTTTGAAAATTTATTCAGATCCTTCTGAACGATTCCCAGGGATTTCAGGTTATTCAACCGTAACACCCAAAGAGAATCCCAGCCCATGTCGAATTTCCCCTTGTACTTACTGATAAATTCCTGAGGTGCCTGCAGGGGGTCATGAACTGCGGTATATGACAGGTAAGCGAAGAATGGTTTTTTATCAGATTTATTCCTGTCGATGAACCGGATCATTGAATCGGTATAATTTCCTGACGAGTAAAAGTCAGAAGGGAGTTCTACGATTTTACCATTTCTTGAATAATCCATGTGCTGCAAGGGTGATAATGCTTTCATGTCGTTGAAATGACTGCCTCCGCCGGTGCCTAAGATGAACGTCTCCTCGAAACCCCTGTCGAACGGATCCTTTCCGGGCCCTTCACCAAGGTGCCACTTGCCAGTCATGTATGTATGATAACCGCTGTCCCTCAATAACTCGGGTATAGTTGCCACCTGCTTGCTTAACTCGCCGGAATAACCGGGAAGATTCAAAGCCTGCAATTCCGGGTAATCCATTTCACTCATGATTCCCAGTCCGGCGACATGATTGTCATTGCCCGTAAGAAGAGAAGATCTCGTTGGTGAACATGTGGGCTGAACGTGAAAATTCGAAAATGCAACAGACTCCTTTGCCAGTCTGCTGATAACAGGTGTCTCAATATTTCCACCGAAAGGTCCGATGTCGCTGTAGCCCAAATCGTCGGCAACGATTAATAAGATATTTGGTTTTGTATTTGTTTTTTTGTCCTGTTCATTATTCTTTTTCTGACCGCAGCTAAAAATAATAATTGTACCTGCTATAATTAAATATTTTAGCGGTTTGAATTTATCCATAAAATGAAATTTGAGAGAGTATGGTAGCAAAGAAAACAAATAATATTTATTAAAACGATAAAAATAATTAGCCTGACACTGCCATATCAATTACATTTGACAAATGCATATAAATAATTTAATATTCTTATGGTTAAAATAGTAATAAGGATTTTTTTTGTTCTTTCAGCTTTTTTACTTCAGGGGTGTGCTACACTTTACCTGGGCAATCATGATACCGTGCATTTTGCATCTGTACCGCAGGGAGCAAGAGTTGAGATAAACGGAGAAGATATGGGACAGACTCCCATTTCGCTCGACATGAGAAATACTATTTCAAAAAGAGAGGTTACCATAACCAAAGAAGGTTATAAAACAAAAAAATTTAAACTGGCCAAGCGATTGCCTGCACTTGCAGTGCTTGATATTCTCACAATCATAGGAGGAGTCATTGATGTATGTTCGGGGGCAATTACACCTTATAAGGAAGAATATTATGAGGTAGAGTTGAAATCAACTAAAGATCCGAATGTAAAAGTCAATAAAAAGGAGTACTATAATTTGAATGATAACTATTACGTACTAACATTCAGGCATGATACGTTTTATTGTGAACCTGATGTAAAAGAAGATTTTGGACGCGTATATTTTACGCCCTTAGACGCAAAACGCAGGTCTCTTTCCAATGATGACATATACTCTTATAAGGCAACTCTTAGTTCCGGTGGCGGGCTTTTCAACCTTGACAGACATAATCATGAAGATATAATTTACGAAGCACATCCCTATTGGCCGGAAAAAAGACCCGATAAATTAATTTACATGAAACTTTGCATGAATGATACAGCATACAAACTACTGTCATTTCTATCACCCTCCGGAGTGAGTGACGATGGTGTGATGAATGCATTTGGTTCCGGGGGAATGGCGTATTATATTTTCAAAGGAAATATGTTTGTCGCCCCTTTGGGAAAATTTGATTTCTTCGAAAAAATGAGAAAGTATTTCCCAATGTGTGATGATTTTATTAAATACCTGGAAGATGAAAATGCATCTTATAAAGACCTTGAGAAATATTTCTATTTATACAAAAAGGAACACAAGCAGGTATTTTATGTGAGTCCTTTATAGAGAGCTACCAGATAACAATTCTCTCAGAAAAAACTCCCACGTGAGACTGAAAAGATAAAATATATAAGCCCTTTGCAAATGCTTGTATATTTAATTGTGCTGGAATTGCAGCGCTGTTATAAATTACCCTTCCATTTAAATCAATCAGTTTGATTTGTGTTGAGTTTGAAATCGACGGCAGCACATTAAAGAAAAGAATATCTTCTGACTGGTAATATTTTATTAATGACTGCAAATTTTTTTCTGTAACATTAGTATATATAAAAGTGTAATTGAGTGAGGTTGCATAGCATCCTGCCCCATAATCAACAGACACAGAATAAACTCCATTCTGCAGTGGTGCAAATTGAATTCCTGTTGCTCCGGGGATTGGAACGCCATTTAAGTTCCATTGATTTCCCAGTAAAGAGGTGCTGGTTAATACGCCTCCTGCTTCAATGATATCCGGACGAAGTATTCCATTGGAAAACGGTACTTCTGCATTCCAGGCAGCGCCGACTAACGTACCCTGGTTACCACCGGTACCCATATCCGTCAACGTACTACCTGTGCCCTCGTTCATTCTCCAGTAACCGATGAGGTGATTCACCGATGAAGAATCAACATGTTCGCTTCGCCTGCTGTTGATATCGCCTGCGGATAAAGCCTCATCCCAGATTCTGACTTCGTCAATCAGTCCGTGGAAGAAACGTTTATCTGCCGTGCTGTCGTCAGCAATTCTTCCGATCTTCAAATTATAATTAACTGACGGATCAATGGTGCCTTTGAAGTTTACGGATTTTACCTGCACACCATCGACGTAAATGCGAATTTTATCTCCGTTATACGTCCCTGCTACATGATGCCAGGTATTTAATTGCAGAGCATTATTCGGACTTACAGCTTCTTTCCATGAAACATTGGTACCGGATGTATTCACACCGGCGATGGCGAATGACAACTGGCCGTTTCCGCCTGCCCGCAAAACATATCCGCGTTCACCTGAACTCCACCCGTGCTTGCAAACGATGGAATTACTCACATAGGAACTTCCCCACGAACTCGCATTGATCCATGCTTCGACGGTTATATCGTCGGTAATATCAAGACTGGCAGCGGGACCGAATTCAACGTATGAATCGGTGCCGTTAAAATAAAGGCTGTTAAAATTTGGATCACAAAGCTGGCCTTTGAGAGTAAACGTGAAACAGATAAAAATGAGTAGTAACGAGGGTTTCATTGCATTAATCTTAATCGTAAAAATAATAAATTATTGAAAATATTATTCATTCTGTTCAATTTTATCAATCCTCAGCCAATCGAAATCACAAAAAAAACCACCGCTACTAACGGTGGCTTTTAAATTATTTAGAATGATGCTTATTCAGTATCATCTTTTTTCTTCTCTGCAGCTTCCATTTCAGTCTTCAGGTTACTCAGTACGCTAAGATCACCAAGTGTCGTCTTCTCAACGCTCTCCTTAACCTTTTTCACCGCCTTTGCACCTTCTTCACGATCTTTATCCTTCGCCTGATTTTCTACAGCCCTGTTTTGAGCTGCCTTTTCTTCGTGGATACGGCTATGTGAAACAACGATCTTCCTCTGCTCTTTGCTGAATTCTATCACCTTGAAATCTGCCTTCTCGTCTACCTTTAAGGATGTCTTGCCGTCTTCTTTAACCATATGCTTATTAGGACAGAAAGCCTCCACGCCATAAGACAATGCAACAGAAGCACCCTTCTCACCAATCTTCAATACTGTTCCTTCATGAATTGAATCGACCGAATAGATTGTTTCGAATACTTCCCATGGATTTTCTTCGAGTTGCTTGTGACCCAGACTCAGGCGACGATTTTCAGCATCAACTTCGAGCACCACCACTTCCATTTTCTCTCCGATCTTGGTAAACTCAGAAGGATGTTTAACCTTCTTATTCCATGATAAATCAGAGATATGAACGAGACCGTCGATTCCTTCTTCGAGCTCAACGAAAACTCCGAAGTTCTGGAAGTTTTTCACCGTTGCCGAATGTTTCGAACCAACAGGGTATTTAACTGCTACATCAATCCATGGATCAGGCTTCAGTTGTTTTAAGCCGAGCGACATCTTGCGCTCTTCGCGATCGAGTGTTAAAATAACTGCTTCGATTTCGTCACCTACCTTCAAAAACTCATGCGGACTGCGCAGATGCTGTGACCATGACATTTCAGAAACGTGGATAAGTCCTTCGACACCCTGTGCAATCTCAACGAAAGCTCCGTAATCTGCAATCACCACCACTTTACCTTTGATCCTGTCGCCGACTTTCAGATTCTCATCAAGCTGAGTCCACGGATGCGGAGTAAGCTGTTTCAATCCAAGAGCGATACGTTTTTTCTCATCATCGAAATCGAGGATAACGACGTTGATCTTCTGATCGAGTTTGAGAATTTCTTCAGGATGAGAAATCCGACCCCATGAAATATCTGTAATGTGCAACAGACCATCGACACCGCCGAGATCCATGAATACACCGTACGATGTGATATTCTTAACCGTACCCTCGAGAACCTGGCCCTTCTCCAGCTTCTTCATGATCTCGGCCTTTTGCTGTTCGAGTTCTTCTTCGATGAGTACTTTATGTGATACAACAACGTTTTTGAATTCGTTGTTGATTTTAACTACTTTAAATTCCATTGTCTTGCCGACAAACTGATCGTAATCACGAATCGGCTTCACATCAATCTGTGAACCCGGAAGGAAAGCTTCAATACCAAAAACGTCAACGATAAGTCCTCCTTTAGTACGGCATTTTACAAAACCCTGAATAATCTCATCACCCTCAAGCGCTGCATTTACACGATCCCATGATTTTAGTGCACGGGCTTTTTTGTGTGATAATATCAGCTGGCCATTCCTGTCTTCCTGTGTTTCTACATAAACTTCGACCTTGTCACCGATCTTTAAATCCGGCATGTGACGGAATTCTGTCAAGGGTACCAAACCATCGGATTTGAATCCAATGTTGATCAATACGTCTTTTGTCGAAATTGAAACAACAGTTCCATCTACAATGTCGTGTTCAACGACAGCATTTAAGGTCTGATCGTACAATTTTTCCATTTTTGTACGCTCTTCGGTAGAATAGTCATTCCATCCTTTTCCGGTGGAATCCCAGTTAAAAGCTTCTGGCTTGCTTTCGGAGGCAGGGCTGGTGATTTCTTCTGTAATCATTTAGTTTTTAAGGTTTTGAATATTATTTTGGGTTTTTTCCTAAAAGGGACGCAAATGTATCAAAATATTTCGAACGACAAAAGAGTGAAAAGGAAAGTTTTTAAGAAGCCGGAACCTGGTTTACTTTAAAAAATAATGATAAAAAAGGGGCAAAGTCAAAAATCAAAAATCAAAAATCAAAAAGACCCGCGACTACCTGATTCGCTCCGCTACCTTTTCCATCAGCCACATAGGCGTTGAGGTTGCGCCACATATACCTACGCTTTCTGCATTTTTTAGCCAATTTTGGTCAATTTCGTCGACATCGGAAATGAAATATGAGTTGGGGTTCACCAATTTACAGACTTCGAATAGCGCCTTGCCATTGGAACTCTTTTTTCCACTCACAAATAAAATGACATCATGGGAAGCAGAGAATTTTCTTAACTGAGGTTCCCGGTTTGATACCTGGCGGCAAACGGTATCGTTGGTAACAAGAAATTCGTCCGTTATTTCTTTCTCCATCGCCCGGTGCGAGCGCTCCTCGATCATCGATTTCATCTTCTGAAATCCCGCTGTGCTCTTTGTCGTCTGGCTGAAGAGATATACCGGTTTGGTAAAATCGACATTCACAAGATCGTCTTCATTTCTTACGAGTATTGCCTTTCCATGCGTCTGACCGATCAGGCCATTCACCTCGGCATGACCGGGTTCGCCGTAAATTACGATTTGCCCGTCCTGGTCTTCGATATTATCAAAGCTCGTACGCACACGATTTTGAAGCTTCAAAACGACCGGACACGAAGCATCGATCAGTTCAATATTGTTTTTAAGGGCGATTTCATACGTTTCCGGTGGTTCACCATGGGCCCTGATCAGCACTTTGCAATTAAAAAGCTCTTTTAATTCCTCATGGTTTATTACACTGAGTCCTTTGGAACTTAATCGCTCGACTTCCTTATTATTATGTACGATGTCGCCCAGACAATAAAGTTTGCCGCTCCTTTCAAGTTCTTCCTCCGCTTTCTGAATGGCATAAACGACACCGAAACAAAAGCCGGAATGGGAATCGATGGTAACTTTCATGGGTGCAAAGATAGTCTTTAGTCTTGAGTCTTCATCAATCATAAATCATCTATCGTTGATCGTTGATAGATCTTAAATGATTGATGATGGATGAAGACAAAAACATACCACTAATCATTTATCACTTTCCGGACAAGCGACATGGCAAAATCCAGTTGCTGCTCTTCTGAGATATCGGAATTGTCGAGGATAATGGCATCGTCTGCCTTTCTTAACGGACTTTCGGACCGGTTAGTGTCGGTATGATCGCGGTCTTCGATATTTTTCATGACTTCATCAAAGGTAACCATGAATCCTTTCTGATTCAGTTCATCGAAACGTCTTTTGGCTCTGACTTCTTTTCGGGCCGTCATGAAAATTTTCAATTCGGCATGCGGAAATACCTGCGTTCCGATATCTCTGCCATCCATAACAATTCCCTTTTGTTTTCCATAGCCCTGCTGTTGCGCTACGAGCCTGTGCCTGATTTCCGGTATGGCACTCACGGGACTCACCCATTCCGATACCCACAGATCACGAATGTGTTTTTCAACATTCACATCATTAAGATAAACTTCAGAAAGATTTGTCTCCGGATTGATATGAAACGAAATGTGGATATGATCCATCATAGCATTGATCTGGTCGGGTGTCATCGACTTCAGATCGTCCAGCGAGACATTGTGCTTTTGAATGAAGAGCGTAACAGCACGATACATTGCACCAGAATCGATATAACGGTAACCCATGCGCCTGGCAATGGCCTTAGCCATGGTGCTCTTACCACATGATGAATAACCATCAATTGCAATTATGATTTTGCGGGACATTGGGAGCGTAAAGAAACAACCTAATTAATTAATTAGCCAATTAGCCAATTAGCCGATTAGCCAATGCGCTTTAAATCAAGTGTAGAAAAATTTTTTAGAACGAAAATTTAATGACATCAATAATTACAATTTCTTATAATTTGTATCCCCTCAATTTATGGCTAATTGGCTAATTGGCTAATTGGCTAATTGGCTAATTGGCTAATTGGCTAATTGGCTAATTGGCTAATTGGCTAATTCTTTTTCCCAAACTCCGAAAAATTCGTCGTAATCGAAAACTGGTTTGCTCCGCCGGCGAGATGATAGTTCCCTCTTCCGTAGCTGATGATGAATTTGCTGATTTTAATTCCGACACCCATTGAGAAGCCGACTAGCCCCGGCTTGGTATCGATACTCAGCTCGCGTCGTCGTTGAAAATTATATGCGGCGCGCAGATGGAAATTCTTTGAAAGAAGTATCTCAGCACCGATGATGAAATGCCGTGAGAGCTTGTTGAAAAAACCATACGTCTCCACCTGCGCCTCACCAGTCACGGGATCCACATCTCCGAGATTGTACGGATCGTAATAAGACAAATCGAATTTTTCGAGGTGACGGTAGGTAACATTAAAACGAAGCGGGGTATGAACCAGCCGTTTTGAAAAACCAATAAGTGCTTCTGCCGGAAGCGGTTCATTGTTTCCGTTGATGTAATTTTTCAATTGAACACCTGCATTGCGGAATAAAAACGTTGCAGTAAAATATTTGGCCGTATCAGCATATGTCGCCGAAATATCCGCTGCAATCCCAAATGAATTATATATATAATAGTCGCTGTACAAAAATTTTATCGCAGCGCCAAAAGAAAACATCGGGTTGTACTGATAGCCTCCACCCACTGTCAATGCATAATCGGCCGCTTTAAATGTCCCATTGACGTTTCCGTATTCATCCGTCTCGAAGAATTCTCCGTAGTTTGCATAATGCATTGCCGCCGCATAGGTTCCGAACTTTCCAAAATCCTTAACATATCCCGCATCACCAAACTTGACACCATCAACATAAGACACTCCGCTTAACGTAAGCGAATTACTCATGGAAGGGTTCAGCAGCGATGGTGCCTGCAAAGCGGCATTCAAATCATTATCCTTTACCGTAATGAACGTCCCGCCCATAGCCGCAATCCGTGCCGATGCCGGCATCTCGAGAAAAGAATAAACTGCCGAACCGCCATCCTGTGAAGAAGCCACGAATGAACAAACGCAAAAAAATACTACCAGTCGTATTACTTTCATAATGCAAAGAAATAAAGAATATGGGAAAGTGAACGAAGTACCTTTGAATAAATTTGATAATTAGTTAATTCGTTAATTAGTTAATTAGCTAATTGAATACCTGTTTGATCTTTTTACAATCATACCACCTTATATATCGATATCCATTCGAAAAACCTTCATTAACGAATCAACGAATTAACGAATTAACGAATTAACGAATCCAAATAAGTAACTTTGCACCCCCCCAAGTCAGGGCTCAACTCATGTCAGAAGAATTGTTGGAAATTTATGGAGCGCGCGTTCATAATCTGAAAAACATCGACCTTACTTTTCCCAGGAACAAACTCATCGTAATTACCGGACTCAGCGGCAGCGGAAAATCTTCGCTCGCTTTCGATACGATATATGCCGAAGGACAAAGAAGGTATCTCGAAAGTTTTTCTGCCTATGCGCGACAGTTTCTCGGAAACATGGAACGTCCGGATGTCGATAAAATCAACGGCTTATCTCCCGTCATTTCGATCGAACAGAAAACAACAAACCTGAATCCGCGTTCAACCGTGGGCACCATCACGGAGATCTATGATTTTCTGCGACTTCTATATGCAAGGACTTCCGACGCCATTTCTTATGTGACCGGCGAAAAAATGGTCCGCCTCAGCGATGATCAGATCATCGATCTCATTCTTACTAAATTCATTAATAAAAAAATCCTTGTCCTTGCACCTTTGGTGAAAGCGCGAAAAGGCCACTATCGTGAATTGTTCGAACAACTCATGCACCAGGGGTATCTGCGGGTAAGGACCGACGGGAAAATTGTGGAGTTGAAAAAAGGACTTCAGCTCGATCGTTACAAGACACACGATATTGAACTGCTGATCGACCGTATCGAGATTACAGGTGAGTCGCGTCAGCGCCTGGCAGAATCGATACAACTTTCCATGAAGCTCGGCAAAGGCACGATCATGATACTCGAAAATGGAAAGGACAAAGAAAATTATTACAGTCGACACCTGATGTGTCCGACCTCCGGCATCTCATACGACGAACCACAGCCCAATACATTTTCGTTCAACTCTCCCTATGGCGCATGTAAAAAATGCAACGGCCTCGGATCCATTTCCGAAATCGATATCAGGAGCATCATCCCCGATCCAAAGAAAAGCATAAAAGCAGGAGGAATCATTCCGCTGGGTGTGCAGAAAGACACTTGGATCTTTAAACAACTCATCGCCCTCGGAAGAAAATACAACTTCAACCTGAACATGCCGATTTCGGAAATTCCGGATGAATCGCTGAATATTATTTTATATGGCTCAGACGATGTGCTGAACGTGACGATGGACTATGTTTCCGGAGGAGGATATCATCAGCCCGTTACCTTCGAAGGGATTGTAAGCTTTATTGTCAATCAGAATAACGACCAGGCTTCTCCATCGATGAGAAGATGGATCCAGGGATTCATGCAGCATGTGATTTGCCCGGAATGTAATGGCGCCAGGCTGAAGAAGGAAGCACTGTATTTTAAGATCAACGACAGGAATATTTCCGAGCTGGCAAATATGGACATCGTCCAGTTGTCCGACTGGTTTTCAAAGCTCGAAAAGAAATTAACAGCGAGGCAGGTGAAGATCGGGCAGGAAGTGATTAAGGAGATCCGCAAGCGAATAAAATTTTTACTCGATGTCGGACTGGATTACCTCACCCTCGACCGCAGTTCTAAATCTTTGAGTGGCGGCGAATCGCAGCGAATCCGCCTTGCAACTCAAATCGGTTCGCAACTCGTCGGTGTACTCTATATTCTCGATGAGCCAAGCATCGGACTGCATCAGCGTGATAATGTCAGGCTCATTCATTCGCTGCAGGATTTACGTGACACCGGAAATACGGTAATCGTCGTTGAGCATGACAAGGAAACCATTCTCGCTGCCGACTACATAATTGACCTAGGTCCCGGTGCAGGAACGCATGGCGGCGCCATCGTTGCAGAAGGAACGCCAAAAGAATTTTTGAAACAGGAGAGTCTGACTGCCGATTATCTCAACGGAAAGAAAGAAATTAAAGTCAGGACCGCTTACCGGAAAGGATCAGGAAAATTTCTCGAACTCAAAGGCGCTAAAGGAAATAATCTTAAAAACGTAAACATTAAAATCCCTTTGGGAAAACTGGTTTGTGTTACCGGCGTTTCGGGAAGCGGGAAATCATCGCTGATCAACGAAACGCTTTATCCGATATTGAATGCCCACTTCTATAATGCCCTGCAAAAACCACTGCCATATACTTCGATCAACGGGATCGACAACATCGACAAAGTAATTGAAATCGATCAGTCACCGATCGGACGCACGCCGCGCTCCAATCCTGCGACGTATACCGGCGTCTTTACCGACATCAGAAATCTCTTCAGCCAGTTGCCCGAAGCGGCAATAAGAGGTTACCAGCCTGGACGCTTTTCTTTCAACGTAAAAGGCGGCCGATGCGAAACCTGCCAGGGTGGCGGCATGCGTGTGATCGAGATGAATTTTCTTCCTGACGTATACGTGGAATGTGAGACGTGCAGAGGGAAACGTTATAACCGGGAGACACTTGAAATCCGTTACCGTGGAAAATCGATCAGTGATGTGCTCGACATGAGCATCGATCATGCTGTGGATTTTTTTTCAAATCTTCCCGGAATACTACAAAAGATTAAAACGCTTAAAGAAGTCGGGCTCGGTTACATTACACTCGGGCAGCAAAGCACAACACTCAGTGGCGGAGAAGCACAGCGCGTGAAGCTTGCGACTGAACTTTCGAAAAGAGATACAGGCAAGACATTTTACATTCTTGATGAACCGACTACGGGACTTCATTTCGAGGATGTAAGAATTTTACTCGATGTGTTAAATCGCCTGGTTGATAAAGGAAATACCGTTCTCATTATCGAACATAACATGGATGTAATTAAGGCATCTGACTACATCATCGACCTTGGACCCGAAGGAGGGTTGCGTGGAGGTAAGATCGTTTGCCAGGGTAACCCGCTTGAAGTATCTCAAAATTCTGAAAGCATTACGGCACAATTTCTGAAAAATGAAATGAAAATCGTTCATAGACCGGCAACTTTACAGTAAAGACAGCGTTTAAAATAGTCCCTCCGGGGAAATTTTTTATCCAAACAACAGAAAGAATTTTTTACAGATGAATTACGATGAATTAAAAATCCGGAAAGCATTTTCGGACAAAGACTGGCAGGAAATAAAGGCACATGACACCTGGCAGATTTTCAAAATCATGGCTGAATTTGTTGACGGCTTTGAGAAGCTAAGCAAAATCGGGCCTTGTGTCTCCATCTTCGGCTCAGCCAGAACAAAACCCGATCACAAATATTACCTGCTGGCAGAAGACATTGCCTACCAGCTTACCAAAGAAGGATACGGTATTATAACCGGCGGCGGACCCGGAATTATGGAAGCAGCCAACAAAGGCGCTAAGAGTGCGGGTGGAAAGTCTGTCGGACTTAACATCGAATTACCATTCGAACAATCATCCAATCCATATATCGATCCTGATAAGTTAATCACATTCGACTACTTCTTCGTTCGCAAACTGATGTTTATCAAATATGCCCAGGGTTTTGTCGTACTGCCCGGAGGTTTTGGGACGATGGATGAACTCTTCGAGGCGTTGACGCTCATACAGACAAAGAAGATTGCCAAGTTCCCGATCGTATTGGCGGGAAGAGAGTACTGGGACGGACTTTTCGAATGGATAAAGAAAACACTGCTCACAGAAAAGATGGTTGAAGAAAAAGACTTAAATCTGATTTTCCTCGCCGATGATGCAGAGCAGGCTGTGAATCATATCAATGAATTTTACAGCAGGTATCTTTTGAAGCCGAATTTTTAATCGACGCTGCTTTTAGAAGAGTAATTTGCTCTTTTTGAAAACAAAATACTCCTTCAGGATTTTTCCAAAAAAGACTTTATCATCATTTGTTTTAAGTGAATATACTTTAGACGATAGGGTATAGTGAATTTAAGAATGAGGTTTCTTTTGGAATTTGGTCCTTCGTGTATTTGATCTGCTGTCCGCCAGCCGGCGGATAGTCATGCATGTGGGGAAAAGAAGGGGTCACATGCATGGCGTCAGCCATTTTTATTTTCCATTGAATTTACCAGATTGAAAAGAAGGAATAACAGGGCACGGCGATTTCGTTCTGCGCCCCGGGGTAAAAAATGCGTATGAACGGAAAATCTGAATTTGAACGACAGCTTCAACTACACTGTCATTCCTGGGAGAATCTGCGGTTTATATCTGCGGGATCTGCGGGAAAGCAATACCCTGATATTTTTTTCATTTGCATAACTGATTTCCTTTCACGGAAGTTTGTTAATTCCAATCTCTTTAAATTTATTACCTGGTCACAGTAAGTCGAAATTGAAAATGCCTTTGGAAGTGTTAGGAAAAATTAAAATTAAATTTCCCACTTGTCCGTCTGATATACCCGGCCCTTTTATTAACAACTCTGCTTGAATAACTGACCGATGTGATGCATTTAATGAAGCTCCTGTTTCATTAACTTGAGCCCTCAATAAAAATTATATAGCAATGGTGAAAACATCTTTAACCATGATTCCGGTGTTGATTTTATTTATCGCCGGAACTTCGTTTAATTCACAGGAAAACATTTCCATTGATCAGGATGTACCTGCAAATGTTACGGCGGGAGATGTCTTCACTGTGAATTTAAGCATACACAAGAGTTTGATTGAAGGTGCTGCGAGACTTCAACAGGACCTGCCGGAAGGCTTTGTTGCCGAAGAAATGGTTACGCAGGGAGCAGATTTTATCTTCGAAGATCACAGTGTGAAATTTATCTGGACCAAACTTCCAAAAGAAAATGATTTTGTGATTTCATACAGGATCAAAAGCGATAAAAACATTACCGGACAACAGTCCATCGGCGGCGTCTTCGTATACCTCAAATCCGGAAAAACCGAGCGGTTTAATCTTACGCCTGCGGTGGTGAATTTTCAGACAGGTGAATTGACGTCATACACTCCGACAGTTACAAGAAAACTAATCACCGTCGCTCCGGAGAATGGAGAGTATACCATGGAACTGACCATTCGTCCAAACAACATCAGTCAAAAAGCCCTATTTACCGACGAGATTCCTTTGAATTATACGGCAGAAGTAATCGATGCCCAAAATGCAGCAGTCAGCGTTGAAAAAGGTTCAATAATTTTCAACTGGCAAATGCTTCCTTCAAAAGATGAATTTAAAATCGCCTATTCGGTAAAATCCGGTAAGCCTGGCCCGTCTCCTGTCATAAACGGTTATTTTACTTATGGAAATTCGTACGATGATCAGCAGGAGTCGAAACAAATCCGGATAAATGAAGTATCACCATCAGAAATTATAATGCCATCACCCAATCAGGATCAGACTGCAGATGCAGGCAACGAAGGCATGCCTCTGACTCCGGGAATCATGCTGGACAACAGCTCTCCTCTTGCGGCAGTCGCCGAAAAAGGAATTTCATTCAAAGTGCAGATCTCTGCCACGCAAAAAAGTAATGTAAAAAACAACCAGTGGTTTAATTCCATGTACCATATCGATTCGAATGTGGAAATGACCTATCACGAAGGATGGAAAAAGTACATTACGGGAAATTTTACTAACTATGCGGAGGCAACTGCCTTTAAGAATAAAACACAGGAAAAAATTCCGGATGCATTCGTTGTTGCATATGAGAATGGAATCCGGATTCCGGTGAACGATGCCATAAGAAACAAATCAATAAATCAGTGATAAGCATTTTTAACCTGTCTTCGATTTGCAGAATAAGGAGTTTTTTCCTGATATTCTTTTTATGTGTCGCGACAGTTGTTAATGCGCAGGATTCTACCGCTTCCAAAACCAAGAAACGCCAGCTTCCCGTAATCAGCATTGCGGAAGGACTTCTGAATTTTTCCGGCGATGTCGGATATAATCATCTCAACGAACCGCTCCTCGCCCGCTCAGGTTTGCAGTTTGAAGTGCAGGCCTATACAGAAAAGAGATTTTCCTTTGCCTTATTTTACCTGATGGGTAAAACTTATGGTGATGAAAAGACAGTCACTCGCGCAGTCAATTTCAGCTCGAAAATACAAAGTGCGGGACTCATGTTCAGGTATGATTTCCTCAGCCGCAAGCGATCGGATCAGACCCTTATTCCTTACCTGACCTTTGGCGCGGAATACCTGATGTTTAAGCCTTTCTCCGACTTAAAAGATGCAAGCGGCAATACGTATAATTACTGGAGCGATGGCTCGATCAGGAACATTGCGGAGAATGATCCGGCCGCCGACCAGGCTGTCATCATTTACCGCGATTATACCTATGAAACAGATCTTCGTGAGGCTAACCTGGATGGCTTCGGAAAATTTAAAAATACGACATGGGGAATTCCTGTCGGCGCCGGTGTCAGGTTTAAAATTTCAGACCGATGCTCGATGCACTTCAGCAGTGTTTACCACATGACCGGCTCCGATTACATCGACGGCATTACGGCTGATGGCCAGGGAAGCAGGCAGGGCGACAGTAAGAAAGACAACTTCTTTTACAGTTCCATATCTTT
The DNA here is from genome assembly GCA_964595205.1 of uncultured Flavobacteriales bacterium. Taxonomy (GTDB): domain Bacteria; phylum Bacteroidota; class Bacteroidia; order AKYH767-A; family 2013-40CM-41-45; genus JADKIH01. The sequence goes on from CAZQOQ010000003.1 coordinate 43,956, forward strand.
TCGTTTTGCACTCTCACAACCACCAGATGAAATGGGGTCTGTCGATTTTAACGCCCTTGTCAATGAAGATGCTGACGGCGATGGCATACCTGATATTCAGGACGACTCATCAGGAACTCCACAGAACACAAACGTAAATATCGACGGCAAGCCGACCGACAATGATAACGATGGTATTCCTGACTATCGCGACAAGGAATTAAACAGTGCCGCTGATGCCGTTGTTACCGAAGAAGGCATTACCATTACCGAAGAAATGATCGAGGCGAAATTCAGACAGGATTCTCTCGCCGCCCTGCCTGCAGTCATCGAATACCTGAAGAGCTACGATAAACTCACACAGAGAAATCCTGATGTCGAGAAAAAATGGATGGCGAAAAATGATTCGGGTGCTGCACAAAGTGTTATTCCCGCAATTTACAAACCACTCGACCTCGATAAGAACGGCATCATCACACCAAAAGAAATCGGCATAGCTATCGATGATTACCTCGGCAAACGTTCATCCTACAGTGTGTCAGAGTTTTTTGACCTGATCGACTTTTTCTTTACCCAACATTAATTGATCCGTTTTAAAATGAATTACAGGAATACGTAAGATTTCCCTCGTTTTTCATTAAACAACATCTGTCAAATTTAGTATTGTTAAGAGGGGAAAACTCTTCTTTACTAAGCTATGCCACAGAAACCATTAAAGATCCTTGTTGTTGAAGACGATCAGGTAGACCAGGAAATCATCAAACGTGCCTTAAAGGCATCGGGGTTCAAACATGAGACCATCGTGGTTGATGATCATGAAAGCGGCCGCGAGGCTGCAATTGGTAAAGAATATGATTTTATTTTCCTCGATCATAATTTACCCGGCGGAACCGGTCTCGAACTTCTCAAGGAAATCAAAAGCTCGGGAAACACTTCCTCCATTATCATTGTTACAAGTCTCGGCGATGAAACACTCGCGGCAGAAACGATAAAACTTGGAGCCGTCGATTACATTCCCAAAGGATTACTTTCCGGTTCGGGAATTGCACAAACGATACGTCACGTACTTCAGTCGAAAGAAAATCTGAAAAGACAGCAGGAGCTCGAGCGCCAGCTAAAGGAAACACAGAACCAGCTTAGTACAGTAGTTTCCAATGCTCCAATCATCCTGTTTTCCATCGATGCCAAGGGTGAATTCAGCCTCTTCCAGGGCAGGGGACTCATCAACATCGACATCGAAAAGGAAAAAATACCCGGCCGTTCGCTCTCGGAGCTTCCCGACTTTCCCATAAACTTTGACGACTATCGAAAGGCAATGAACGGCGAAGAACATACTGCCGTTGTAGAATGGAAGCAGCTTTTTTTCGAAATATATTATTCACCGATCAGGGACGAGAATAAAAACATCATCGGCGTGATCGGCATTGCCTCAGACATCACAGGTCATAAGCAGGCTGAGGAAGAACTGAAAAAAGCAAAACTGATCGCAGAGGAAACTGCAAAAATTAAAGAACAGTTTCTCGCCAATATGAGCCATGAGATCCGCACACCGATGAATGGCATCATAGGACTTACCCGAATTCTCCTGAATACGCCGCTCAGTCAGGAGCAGTTCAAATACATGCAGTCGATCATGACGAGCAGCAACAATCTTTTGGAAATCATCAACGACATCCTCGATTTTTCAAAGATCGAAGCCGGCAAAATGAAAATAGAATCTGTGCCAATGAATATCGCCAGCCTGGCCAACCAGACCATCGAACTCTTTCAGCCAAAAGCAGATGAAAAGTCGCTTGCGCTCATCCTCGACATTGAAAATCACATTCCCGAATCCGTAAGCGGAGACCCGACGAGGCTCACACAGATTCTCAACAATCTCGTGAGTAATGCCATAAAATTTACCGAGAAAGGTGAAGTGAGGATCAGTCTCAAAGTGTCTTCAATCGATAAGAAAAATATAAAAGTCTGTTTTGAAATTAAAGATACAGGAATTGGTATTGCGGAGAAAAACCTGCCAACCATTTTCGACAGCTTCACGCAGGCAAGCAGCGATACGACCCGGAAATTCGGCGGTACGGGTCTGGGACTAACCATCGTAAAGAAGCTGATCGAATTGCAAAACGGAAAAATTACAATAAAGAGTAAACCGGGAACCGGTACCACCTTCGCCTTCTGTCTGCCGTTTTCGATAACCGAAAATGGCGAAGGAATGGAAATACCGGAACCCGCTGAAAACCAAAATATATCGAACCTGAGGGTTTTGGTAGCCGAGGATAATAAAGTAAATCAGATGATTGTGAGAAAAGTGCTATCGGACTGGAATGTTTCAACAACGTTTGCTGATAACGGAGTGAAAGCGCTCGATATATTGAGAAACTCTGATTTTGACCTCATTCTCATGGACATACAGATGCCTGAAATGGACGGATATACTACAGTGGCGAAAATCAGGGCTGAGTTTCCGGAGCCGAAGTGTTCACTGCCAATAATAGCGATGACGGCTCATGCCATCTCTACGGAAAAGCAGAAATGCCTGGATGCCAAAATGAATGATTACATAAGCAAGCCCTTCGAGCCTGAGGAACTGAAGAAAAAAATCGCCGAGCTAACCAAAACGGGCAAGCCTGCGTTAAAAGCATTCTCAGAACAATCCCAGGCAAATATAAAAGTGAGTCTCCAGCCTAACCAGGAAGATGCCTTCAGAGATAATAAATCCCGTGAAGGGCATTCGGTAAAAAGCACATTAGTCAAAGACGAAGCTGCGGCCCCAGTTCCGAAGATAAACTTGTCATATCTCAAGAGAATCGCTGAGGGAAACGATGCATTTGTAATTGAGATGATAGAGATGTTTCTGAACAGAACTCCGGTGGCACTGGAACAGATGAATGAATGTTTCCGAAAACAAAACTGGGAAGAGCTTAGAAAAATAGTGCACCGGATAAAGCCATCTTTTGCATATGTTGGCATGCAGGATATTCAGTCTAAACTATCCAGCATAGAATCATGGAACGATGCGAATGAAGATCAAAAGATTGTGAGCGACCTGATTGATGACATTGAGAAAGGAAGCAAGACGGCATTCGACCAGTTGCGCAGGGAACTCATCACCTTGAAATAAAATTGTCGCTGGATTTTTTTCGAACCTGAGCTTAGCTTTGATCCGGAAAACAGATATTTAGGTTTAAAAAATATTATCTTGCACCTTTATTTTTATAAAAAATCAGGGAATGAAAGTTTTAGTCTGCGAAGACGATGAAATGGTGCTTAAGATGGTGGAATTTAAGCTGCAGAAAGAAGGCCATGAGGTTTTTTTAGCCAACGACGGAAAGGAGGCCATCGAAAAAATCCAATCGATCCGACCGGATATTATCATCACCGACATCATGATGCCCTATTTAACCGGGCTCGAAATTGTTCATAAAGTCAGGAAAGAAATGGGGCTGAATACACCCATCATTATCGTATCTTCCATAGGCCTTGAAAAGACTGTGCTTGAGGCCTTTCAATTAGGGGCCGACGATTTCATCACCAAGCCTTTCAGCCCGAATGAGCTATCAGTAAGAGTGAAAAAACTTTTATTAAAATCCGTCTGATTTTTAAACATTCGTCCTATCTTCCCGTAAATTTTACGGGTAAAACTGGTATGTATTATTTTGTAAAAATTGTTTCACCGACGGTTAAAATATGATTAGGGTATTACGGCTCATATTTTTATTCCTGCTTTTCTGCGTGATATTACCTGAAAAATCATTCGGGCAAAACCGGAGCGACACCGTTGTTGTGATCACCGACACTACTAACCTCGATGCATTATTTAAAAAAGCGAGGGATCTTGCATACGACAATAATTATCCACAGGCCCGGAGGATCTGCATGAAAATCCTGGAGAAGAAGCCGACCTATTACGATGTAAGAACATTTCTCGGAAGGATCTATGCTTGGGAAAAACAATACGACAATGCAAGAACGGAATTAAGCCGGGTGCTGATTGAGAAAGAAAATGACTATGAAGCATTGAGTGCATTATTTGATGTTGAATTCTGGACCGAGAGTTATTCCGTCGCCAACGATTACCTGAAAATTGCATTAGGATATTATCCGAACTCGGAAGAACTACTTCTTAAAAAAGCCAAACTTCAAATCAAACTTGAAGAGAAGGGTGATGCAGCGCTTACGTTACGAAGAATTCTCGATTTGAATCCGGGAAATAAAGAAGCCATCAGGGTGATGAATACGCTTGAAGGCCGCAAGCTGAACAATAATTTTCAATCGAGTTATCTCGTCGATCTCTTCGACAAAAGAGATCCGCAGCAGATTTTTTCGGCCCAGCTCGGCAGAAATTTCTCATTTGGTTCGCTCATCGCCAGGGGAAACTGGGCCGATAAATTCGGCCAGAGAGGCATGCAATATGAAATAGAGACCTATACACATTTCACACGGTCAACATACATAAATGCTCTGGCGGGTTTTTCGGACCTGTCGATCTTTCCTAAAGAAAGGTACATGGCGGAGATCTATCAGAAGTTGCCCAAAGGCTTTGAGTTTTCCGTTGGTATACGGTTTCAGAAGTTTACAAATTTCACGACAAGTTATACGGGATCGATCTCGAATTATTACAAGGACTATTACTTCAGCATCCGAACATTTATATCTCCAAAGACGGATTCAATCATCACCTCAACCCAGCTCAATAAAATTTCCACGACGATAATTGCGAACATCCGAATGTATTTCGGAGACTCCGATACTTATTTTGGAATCAAAGCCGGAAGGGGAAGGTCGCCTGACGAGAGCAAGACCCTGGACATCGCTGCTTTCCTTCCCTCCTACCAGATGGGAATCGAATATCAGAAACGGGCATTCGGAAGATGGCTGCTTAAAGCAGACGTGACGTATGCGAAAGAAAATATCGACAAAGAGAAGTCGCGTTTTACCCGGAGATTCTCTACAACCATAACCATGAAAACCGTATTTTGAGCACGAATTCCAGTATGAAGTTTAACTGTTTAAAATACCTGCCAGTCGTCTGCCTGCTCTTTGCCGGAATAAATTCCTTTTCACAAAATTCAAAGGATGAAAAAGCAATAGAAGCGAAGAAATCTCCCTCCAAAAAAGTAAAAGACGGCGGCAAGAGTTTTTTCGAAAAAGATTCCATCCATGTTATCCGCATCAATTTCCTTCAGTGTAATTACTGGGACTCGCTTGTATACTACAGGAAAATGTCCGACTCGTTGAATTTTCAGACATATATGCAGGCGATCGTGACGGTAGACAATAAAAAATTTTATTCGACCGGTGTGCGTTTTAAAGGCGAGTCGTCTTATGAGTTTTATCCGGGCAAGAAAAAACCATTTAGAATCAAATTCAACAAATTCGTAAAAGGCCAGGATCTGAACGGTCTGGAAGAATTAAACCTGAACAATAACTTCAAGGATCCGACGATGATCCGTGAAAAGATGTACCTGGACCTGTTGAATAAACAGGGCCTCCCTGCACCACGTGCTACATTCGCAAAAGTTTATATCAATGATAAATACTGGGGATTATACCTGGTGACGGATAATATCGACAAGAATTTTCTTGAATCCCGCTTTGGCGATTCGAAAGGTAATCTCTTCCAGGGAGAGCCGCTCGCTACATTCAGCTATGTGGGTAATGAACAGTCAAAGTACTATAACAAATGGGTGCTGAAAAACAATGTGAATAAAAACGACTGGTCTGACCTCGTGAAATTCATCCGCCTGGTCAATGATTCATCATTGTCGGGCGACGAATATATGAAACGACTCGAATCGAGTTTTAACCTGGATAAATGCCTTCGCGCGTGGGCAGTTAATAACCTCATCGGAAACATTGACGCCTACAATATGTTTTATCCGCATAACTTCTTTCTGTATCACGACAGCACCACGTTGAAATGGCACTGGATTTCACTGGATGGCAACTATTCTTTCGCAGCATGGAACCCGGTAATGTCGTTGCCGTCGTTATTAAAGATGAGTGTGATGGTCCCCGACTCTGCTCCATTTAAGGAAGCCCGACCGCTGCTTGACAGAACACTCAGGACAAACCGGTCGATCCGCAAGAGATATGTGGCCATCGTAAACGAACTTCTTCGCACCGAATTCAACGAGGAAAAAATGAATAAGGCGATAGACAGCATCTCCATGAGAATTCGAATTGCCGTTTATGCTGATGTTAATAAGATGTATTCAAACAAGGATTTCGATACAAATGTGAATTCGACGATTGGCGATCCGCTTGATCCCGGTAATTTTATTCCCGGACTGAAGTCGTTTCTAGCCGACCGGAGAAAGAATATCGAGTATGAGCTGCAGCTTTTGTCGAGGCAGTTCGATTAAACAAATTATATTTATTGATTAATGATCCTTTCTGTTTTACTGCAAATCGACTGGTCGGACCTACAATATAATGTAGATGATTTTTCCAGGACAGTTTACAGCTTCCCGATTCATATCCGGTTGTTGTTTGCGGTGACTTTGATATTCGTGCTCATCATTCTAATCCTGCTTGGCGTTGTCTTGAGCAGCAGGATTTATAAAACGAGCCGGGCCATCAGGCGGGAGGAACTTCAGGAAAAGTATCAGCAGGTCTTCCGTGTATTGCTTTTCGACGACAAATCCTCCGGCGACGACATCATAAAATATTTCGATCCGGGAGATCTTAAAGACAAATTCAATCGTGAGACTATAAAGAATGAGCTTATTCACCTGCATGAAAATTTCAGAGGGGAGACTGCGGAACGACTGGAAGAGATTTACCAGGCATTGAAGTTTCATAAAGATTCCATACATAAGCTTAAAAACAAACGGTGGTATATCGTTGCAAAGGGAATGCGTGAACTCGCCCTGATGAATGTAAAAGAAGCACTGCCTGACGTTAACGGGTATATAAATAATAAGAATGAAATTCTCAGGATGGAGGCACGTATTGCCATCATGAAACTAAGCGATAAAGATCCGTTGTCGTTCCTCTCGAGAGAAGTTACCGTTCTTTCCGGGTGGGACACGGCAAACATCTATTCGATGCTCACAAAGATGGAGGAAAAACTCATCCCTGATTTCAGCAACTGGCTTGACTCACCGAATAAGAGCGTGGTATTGTTCTGCATACAGATGATTGGAACGTTCCGTCAGCAGGAATCGTTAAACAAGTTACTTGAGTTGCTTAAATCAAACGAAGAAGATATACGGTTTGCTGCAATACGTGCGCTCAGGTCGCTGAACGCAGTGGGTGCAGAAAGACCTATGATTGAAATCTACGAAGGAGAAAGCCTGACCAACCGTCTGGAAATATTAAAGGCGCTCGAATCGATCGGCAGCAGCCATTCCGCTCCTTTCCTCGAAAAAATAATCCGCCAGCCTCTCGAAGATTACCCATTAACCATCCAGGCAGTGAGGGCTTTGCGGGCAATCGGAGATTCCGGAAAAGCGATCGTCGACCGGATCTTTCAGCAATCTGGTGCTCAGATGCAGCTTGTAATTAATCATGCAATAGACAAACGACTGTAAAATATCATGGGAATATTCTTTTATTATTTTACAAAGTTTGCCGACCATTTTATCCTGGTCTACAGCTGCCTGTTGTTCGGAACTTATTTTATACTCTCCACCTTTTCCGCGCTCGACATCATGAAATACATGCGGCGCAACAGTTTTATCGATTATCGCGATATACTGGCTGCCCCTTCTGCCCCATCCATTTCAATCATTGCTCCTGCCTACAATGAATCGAAGACCATCGTCGAGAATGTGAGATCGCTCCTGAATATTCATTACGTAAATTTCGAGGTGATCATCGTCAACGACGGTTCCAAGGATGAGACTCTTCAGAAGTTGATCGACGAATACATGCTGGAACCGGCGCCCTTCGCTTTCGAACAAAAGCTCGAGTCGAAGCCAATCCGCGCCGTTTATAAGTCTAAAATTCCTTCCCTGAATAAACTCACCGTCGTTGATAAGGTGAATGGCGGAAAGGCAGATGCACTGAATGCAGGTATCAATGTTTCGAAGTATGATCTCTTTGCTGCCATCGATGTGGATTGCATACTCGAATATGAATCGCTGCTCAAAATGGTAAAGCCATTCATGGAGCAGACGGAAAAAGATCGCGTGATTGCTGTAGGAGGTGTGGTAAGGATCGTGAATTCCTGTGAAGTGAGAGAAGGCAAAATTATCCGCGTCAATCTTCCCACTAATATAATTCCGCGCGTGCAGGTTCTGGAATACATCCGAGCATTCCTGCTTGGACGCATGGCCTGGAGCCGGCTCAACGGCTTAATATTAATCTCGGGTGCATTCGGCATGTTCGATAAGAAAATAACGATCGCCGTCGGCGGATATAATCATAAGACTGTCGGGGAAGACATGGAACTTGTCATTCGCATGCGCAGGTACATGGAAGAAAAGAAACAAAACTACCGGGTGGTTTATCTGCCCGACCCGCTCTGCTGGACAGAGGCACCGTCGAATTTTAAAATTCTCGGCAAGCAGCGAAACCGCTGGACAAGGGGAACGGCCGAGACTTTATGGATACACAAAAAACTCATCTTCAATCCGCGATACCATTTTCTGGGAATGATCAGCATGCCTTTCTGGTTTCTTTTCGAATGGCTCGCACCTATCGTGGAGACGACTGCATTCCTTTACCTGATCATGATGGCATTTCTGGGAATTCTCAACGTCGAATTATTTGTCACTCTTTTCCTGCTCATTTATGTCTTTGCAATCATGTATTCAACTGCAGCTATTCTCTTCGAGGAACTGAGCTTTCATCAGTATAAGAAAAAGAGAGACATCCTGCGGTTGCTCAGCACCGCACTGATCGAACCTATTTTTATCCATCCGATTACCGTTTACTATGCGATTCGCGGAAACCTCGATTTACTTACAGGAGTAAAGAATTGGGGCGATATGAAGCGGAAAGGATTTGAACTTAAGAAGTGAAAAAGTCAGACTCAGTTTACTTCCTGATGATTCTTTCCGAGTATGTATCCTGTAAAATCGTCTGCATCATCGGCAGATAAAACTCCCAGAAAAACCTGTTCCTGTCAGTGACGTCCATTGCATTATACATGAGAAATTTCAACCCCGTGATTCCATCCAGTTTTGCAAACCTGAATTTGGTAGGGTTATCGGCAAAGTCGCCGCAGAAATAGTAAAATGTATAATCCGTACTCCGGTGAAGTATGGCAGGGAATATTTTTGGAATGCCATTATTCTTTAATATGTCTTCACCGCCCCGGGTAGTCTCAAGTATATATTTGGAAACGATCTCGTTTGAATCATTCTTGTTGATCATGATATCTATCCAGTAAGGATATATGATCACGCCGGGAACTCCAAACTGCGACTGATATTTTTTATCGGTAATAATTTTTGGAATCGGGTCGGTTAATTCCTTGTCCTTCTCCAGGACAAGTACGTTTCCGTTTTCATGAATGAACAACATCCCTTCCTTATGAAAATTCCACCAGCCGTTATGAGTTTCCTTATATTTCCTGACGATCCATTTCGGAAGATCAGGGTTGTTTAGGGTATCGAGAGAACTGATGTATCGGGCCATCCATCCTGTCCATTCAAATCCGAACATTTCCTCGAAATTTTTTCTCACGCTCACAGGAGTCGGATAACCAATTGTATTAAACTCTGTAAGTATCGGTTTATTCCGCTCCTTCATTTTCTTCAGAAGAAGATTGTCCTTTTCTGAAAGTCCCCCGTAAATACTTTCTGAATTTTCATTCGGATCACGATGACGGTACCATTCGTTGCCCATGATGCCATACGTGTCGGTGAAATAGATCATGTCGTAGATTGATGCTACGCTGTCAAGATCCGATTCATTCATTTTGTCAAAATCCTGTATCAGGTATTTCTCATTCTCAAGCGGGAAAAAACCGAAATAATCTTTGTTGATGTCGTAAAAAGAGCCGTTTGTCTTGGTGTACTTTTCATAATCCAGTATCCAGTTTACCGAACGATGTTTGTAACTGTTGGAATTCAGCACCGTTTTATCGACAATCAGCACGTTCATTACCTTTTTATTCCCGATTTCCCAGGCAATACGCATCCATAGCGGAGTTAAAAGGAAAATAACAATGATTACAAGAATTGTCCGGCTCTTCATTTATAAACTGTAAGATTTCGGTGACAAATGTATGCTAATAATGAAGTTCTGATGCAACAAAATAAGCCTGAATTAACTAAAAAGATTGACAAAAAAGTGTTTAAAAAGATGGCCGTTGCAAAGATCTTTATTGTTGAAGATGATCAGTTCCTGGGCAACCTGATAAAGAGAACCCTTGAGAAGCTCGACAATACAGATGTTACTCATTTTCTTACCCCCGAGGAATGCCTGAAGAATTTACATCAGAATCCTGATATCGTTTCCATTGATTATAACCTGCCGGGAATGAATGGTGTTGAGTTGCTTGAGAAGATCAGGAATTATAATGATTCGATTCAATGCATCATGGTATCGGGACAAGAAAAACTGGATGTGGTAATTGACACCTACAGGAAGGGTGTCGTCAATTACATTATCAAGGACGACAATGCACTTGTAAACCTTGAAAATTCAGTGAAACTGTTGTCGAAAAACGTACATCTGCGCCAGGAAAATGAAAATCTCAAGGACCTCGTAATCGACAGGAACAAATACACCAACATACTTGGAAACAGCGGGCCAGTGCTGAAAGTGCTGCGGATGATACAGAAAGTTGAAAAGAGCAACATCATGGTACTGGTTACCGGTCAAAGCGGAACGGGAAAAGAACTGGTGGCGAAAGCCATTCATTATAATTCACAACGTGCGAAAAAACCCTTCGTAACGGTCAACATGGGCGCCATCCCCGATGACCTGATCGAGAGTGAATTATTCGGTCACGAAAAAGGTGCTTTTACAGATGCGCGCGACCGCCGTATCGGCAAATTCGAGGAAGCCAACGAAGGAACTGTATTTCTCGACGAGATAGGCGAAATGGATCTTATGATGCAGACAAAACTTCTGAGAGTGCTCCAGGAAAAAGAAGTCACGCGCATAGGTTCAAACAAAGCGATTAAACTTGATGTGCGGGTAATTGCCGCCACTAACAGGAATCTCGTTAACGAAGTAAAAGAAGGCCGGTTCCGTGAGGATCTTTTCTACCGACTACAGGGATTTCTGATCCATCTTCCACCCTTGTTTGAAAGAGGTGATGATGTGGTGCTGCTTTCAAAGAGTTTCCTGAACGATTTCTGCAGGGAAAACAAAATGCCCGCCATTGCTCTAAGCAAAGAAGCGGTTAAATTTTTAATGGATTACAAATGGCCCGGCAACGTACGCGAACTGAAGGCTGTTATCGAACGTGCCGCAATCATGTCGGAGAACAACACCATTACTCCCGCCGACCTGGTATTTGCAAATTAATACCCGGAATTCCGGATTTCTTTCTTCGATACCTGCTACTGTTTATTCCCGCCCCATTTTTTTACCGGTAAAATCCTGATGACATTTCATTGCTTTATTAATATGCATTCATATCTTTTTGATTCAATTGGAATTTTTTCAAACAATATCTTCAATTCAAAGCATACTCCATGCTGCCATTATGAAGTAATTTTTCGATGAATACAGGATATTCGAAGAAAACAACCTTCTAAAATCGTATTTTCTTACAACTGTAATTTCAGAATGGCATTCAATCAGGCACAGCCTCCTTTTCTTCGTATTATATAGGATAATATCAGGATGAAATTATCAGACATTCAATGAGAAAAAATCAACATAAAAATATTAACCTCCGGTTGCGTCCCCGAATGCAGGTCAGGCAACGATTTGGCTTGAGGCTGGTCACGATTATTGGTTTTTTCGGAACAGCGGTTATCATTTTTTTTGTTTCAGTAATCAACCTGACAACTACTGAGAAAATAAAAGCTACCGGCATTGAAATCTCCACAGTTAAAGAACAGGTCTTTGTCAACGATAAATCGATAGACGCGCCAATCATCAACATTCAGCAAAAGACAAGTCCGAATACCATACTCATTCAGCCAATTAAAGAAATCCCGGCATCAACTTCTCCGAATGAATAACCAGTTTTACACATATCAGAAATTTGAAGCTGCGAACCGGAATCGGGTCAACGGATGGTTAATCCTTTTGATACTCGTATTGCTTGAACTTGTTTGTTCCCCACACGTTATCGCTCTCACCCGCTCAAGCATCAAATCCGGTAACTGGAATAATGCCACATGCTGGTCTCCTGCAGGCATTCCTGCGTCGAATGACGACGTTATTGTTTCAGTGAATCACATGATCATCTTCAATTCGAACTGCCAGGTAAAAAACCTCACAGTGAATGCGGGAGGTAAAATAAAATGCACGGCCAATAAATCTTTAAAAATTTCCGGCAACATGACCGTTAACGGAACCTTCGACATGAACGGCAGCGACGTTTCTTTTCTGAATCAGGGTTCATCGTTTAATCTTGGCCCGAACTCGACGTTTACCTGGGCACCATCGACGAATACATCTTCCGGAGCCTCGTTGTTTTTAAACGGCGTGGAAAATTTCAATACATCCAGTACAATCGTAATCAGTAAATGGTACGACTACACCGTTCCGCTTGGAGAAGTAGTTACCGGTAATTTCGGAAACGTGGTTATCAATACGCCCGGAGGAAATAATTCCGTCGTAGAATGGAATCAGAAAAATTATTTCGAAGAACACCGAATCGAAGGTACCCTTACCATAGACTGCGGCTGGGTTACACTCGATAAGTCCGGCTCTGTTTCAACGACTACTATTGGGAAGATCATTCTCGCCTCGATAAACTCCACGTTCATCGCTCACAACGGCACACATCCTTCTGCCTTTTCCCTGTACACGACTTCTGTCACGAATAACGGCGGAAGATTCTACGGGTTGAACGACGGCAATGGAAACATCAACCTGCTTGTGAGTGGCGATTTCATCAATTCGGGAAATGTAAAGATCATCAATAACTCGGGTGTCAGCGGCGTTTCAAACGGTAATGCATTTGTTCGAGTAGACGGCGACTTCATACAGACAGCCGGCGATACAAGGATGATCTATAATTTATCGACTACAAATTCCGGAGTCTTTACTGCGGCATTCAATAATCTTATATTGTCCGGCGGCATCTTCATGGGACAAAATGCCTGTCATACCGGCGGAAGGCTGAACCTGCTAAACATTACAAAAGATTTTACGGTTAATTTCCAGGAAGCCACCGATAAATTCAGAGGCACCGGTCTTTCTTCCATCGGGCAGTATGTGAATAATGCGGGGCTGGCAATTAATGTAGGACGCAATTTATCGATCAACGGAATCAGCCAGGCGGAGTTTACCTCTTCGGCTTCATCAGGAGATGAACTTATTAATGTGAATGGCGAAGCAACTATTAGCGGCTGCACCACCAATTTCAATTTCGGAACGCCAAACACGGCTCATTCTGCTGAATTCAACGTAACAGGAAACCTTAATATGAATGGCGGGACTTTTTGTCTCTCGGGTAATAATGGGACAATCAAATCAAGGCTCAGCCGTAATCTCAACATGAACGGCGGCACACTCATTCTGAAAGGTAACAAAGGCAAAGCCTTGCTGACAGTAAATGGAAATTTTGATCAACGCGGAGGAACTGTTATTCATCATTCAAACAATACCGTACCGACATCGGATGAGATAACGATTCTTGTCAATGGCAACTTCAAACAAAGCGGAGGCATACTGAATTTTGACGATAACACGACAGGCGTGTGTCATATTTTATCTCTTGCCGGCGACTCATGTCAATTCGGTGGAGACGGAAAAATCACAAGCACCAATAACGGTTCTTCCGGGTCGCCCGGCATGATAAACTATGAAAAGTCCGGAATCACAGCGATTCAAAGATCCGGAAACAACCACCAGATCGATAATGTCTGTCAAACCATTATGCCGGCATGCGAAGTCGTAGTAAAATCCGGAAACATAATGATCTCATCTTTTTCATCACAGGTTCAGGGCTTCATTGTATCGAAAGGCGGAAAGCTCACAATTACAAATAACAGTTCACTCGTTTCGAACAACGTAAAACCGAATTGTTCTGTCTTCGTCGATTCATCGGCGGTTGTCTCCGTCTCCTCTGAAAAGGGTCTTGCCGGATCGCCGCAAGCTGCATTCTCATCAGGCGTAAACTATTCGTTACACGCTTTCAGTATTGTTGAATATAAGGGACAGAAATCTGCAAACATAACAGGGCAATCAGAAACGCCCCAGGTCGAAGCAAAGAAATACGGCATTTTACGGATAAACATTTCAGCGCCTTCGGCGGAGCTGAAACTCAATGAAGATGTGAATGTGAGGACAAAGATAGAACTCATCGAAGGAAAAATCAGGCTGAACAATCATACTTTGACTATTGAAAACGGAAACAGGGAAGCGGTTACGCGGAAAAACGGTTTCATAGAAAGCAGTTTTGAATCATCCACATCTGAGAGTAAGATTTGCTGGAAAAAAATTTCAACCGGAAAGCATGAATTCCCATTCGGCAGATCTTCTGAACTGTATCTCCCACTGATTTATGACGTCATCTCCGGGTCAGGCAAAGACGTTTGGGCATCTACGCGCAGAATGGAAAAAGCAAATTCAGCTTCGGGATCCGGGTTTTCAACCCTTTCTGCGGCGCTTATAGAAGCCAATGCAGTTGAACGATGGTGGACTGTCGCCTCAAATGGTATTAATGCGGACATCACGTTCACATTCTGTACGGATGAGAATAATAAAGGCTCATCGGATCTCAGTGCATTGCAATGGACCGGCACTACGTGGACCAGGCAGGTACCGGCCTTTAAAAATGACAATGCAAAGACGACTTCACTTACCCTGAAGAATATTTCGAACAGTTCCGACTTTGTTATCGTCAATGAAGAAAATAACGAACCGTTTGAATTGAAACTCTTCGATGCGAAAAAGAATGAAAGAGAAGTTCTGTTGAGCTGGGAAGCAATCAATGAATCAGATAATTCAGTCTATACAATCGAAAAGAGTCAGGATGGAGTGAATTTTTTCGAGATCGGTCAGAAAGACGAAAACATCAGCTTTAATAATTTATCGAGTTATAATTTCTCTGATAAAGAACTGCCAGAAAGTGTTTCATACTACCGCCTCAGGTATGTAAACAACCAGAGAACATCATACTCTTCGATCAAAACCGTGCGATCAACGGATGATTACAGAGGCGGCCCAGTGAAGATTAATTCGGTGAATCCAAATCCATTCAGTTCAGAGATTAAAATTGACTATACAGTTATTGACGAGCGGACGATGATCGAGGTCTTCGATGCCAATGGCAGACAGGTACTGGACAAACCTCTGGAAGTTTCGGGCGGCGAGAATGGAACAGCCACTTTAAACCTGGACTTTTTAACCAAAGGAATATATTTCATTACCATCATCAATAATGGTAAGAAAGATACAATGAAAATTATCAAGAACGAATAACATACTTAACAATGAGAAAAAAAATACAGCAGGGAAACAGGCAAAAACACAGGGTAAGGACCCGGATGATCATGCTATGTACGGTGTTTACACTGATGATGACTGTGACTGCAGGCATCCTCGTGTTCCTGAACCTGAATAATCTCAGCAAGACAAAAGCGTCCGGTACAGGACAGGAAGGCGGCGGTAATGATATCAATAAAGGCGAGATCATTTGCGAATATACATGGGATAATAATCCGGTAACGACGGCGACCTTAGGTCCTGATGCTATAAAAGCCGGAAAAGACGCTCATGCAATGCAGGGAGGCCGCGGATCCACTTTTGGATTATCGCCGGGAGGAGATGGCAAGGATATCAATCTCGAGATCAAGCCTTCGGAAATATTTAAACTCGACGGCATAGATATCAGCATCGACTTCCGCAGGAGTGAAGAGAGCGGCGACTTCTTCACCCGGGGAAACGGTTTTAATTTCGGCATGGACGATGGATTTCTCACGATCAAATTTACTGTCGAAAACAAGATGGGAAGACAGGAGACGATCAGCGAAATCACACAGTATGAAATTCCGATGGATCCGGTGTTCAGGAATTACAGGTTTATCTACTCGCCCGTAACAGGAAAGGCAGAAATGTTTGTGAATAACCTGATCGTGTGGCAAAGGGAAGTTGAGAAGAATACGCCGCTGTCGTGGAACAGCCAGTCCCCCATAATTATAGGCAGAAACATGAATGGTGGCGGAATTGACCGCGCAATACTTGATAATTTCGTTGTACGCAATACGGCATCCGTGATGCCACTTGCAGAATCGTTGTTGAATTTCATGCTTGAAGCCAAGGAAGGCGTTGTAAAAATTCACTGGTCAACTTCGGCCAATGAAAAGGTTGACAATTTTACAATCGAACGCTCGACAAACGGAAGTAACTTCATTAATCTCGCGAAGATCCAGGCAAGGGCCGAAAACACTGACGAAGTAGAATACACTTATTCCGATCAGTCGAGAGTGAACTCGCCGATTGTATATTATCGCTTACGACAGACTTTCAAGAATGGAAAATTCGTCACGCATCCATTATCGGCTATCAGGTTCAGATCTGATAAGGGCTTTGCAATAGAAAACATAAACCCGGTACCATTTAAGAAGTCGTGCGACATTTCTTACTTTCTTCCAAAATCAGGAAGAGTTTGGCTACAGATCCTTAACGAAAACGGAACCATCGTAAACACCGAAAGTTTCGAAGCGCCACAGGGTAAAAACGTACATGTATTTAAAGATGAGAAAAATCTTGATTCGGGAACGTACACGCTGTCGTTGATTTTTGATAATATGAAGGTGTCGTCGAAGCTGATAAAATTGTAGTCGGTCCGAGCTAAAGCCTTCATTTCAATTAAAACATTTATCTTTCATACAACATAAGATAATTCAGGACACACTTCCTTCGAACGGGAAGTTTAATTGATTTAAAATAATTTTTAACAACTCTTCAAACATTTATTACAAATAGAGTTTTAATCTTTTTATATATTTTCTTGAAGACTTGTTTTTTAAATTATTGATTAAAAATTTAATAATATTTTTTAACAACTTGTGGTTCTCAGTTCGCTTTTCGGGTGATTGAAAATAAATAGCTGTTTTATTAAAATTAAATATATAAGTACCTTTTACTAAAATTCCATCAAATCCAATGTCGGAATTAGTGAAGGATTGACTAGAATTTAATAAATTCTGTAAATAATCAAATTTAGATTTTAAAACAATATTTTCCTCATAATATTTAATTCTTGTAGTATCTTTAAAATCATATATGATCAATTTAATATAACAAGAGTCATTAATAATATCTACTGCTATTTTACTTTGATCATGAAAAGCTGGCGACAAAATTAGTCCTAAATTTTGAGAATATATTATTTCATAATTATAAAAGTTAAAAAGAAAAAAACAAATGATAATTTTATTCATTTTCTACCGTCCCGCTTGACGGATTCTTTGAGCGTCGGCCTTTTGAGTGAGAGGGGATTCCGCCGTACACAGTACTTCAGTTTTAATCGAGTATACATTTATCCTTAGAACAACACCTTCATTAGATTTCCTCAAATTGCAAGTTAATACATAACTAATAAAGTTCACAGAAAACCCCATTATATTATCTAACTTAAATTGGTTGTAAAACCAGGACTTTTCATGGGATATTTGCAAAATGCCTCATGCCTTCCAAATCCATAAACAAGAAAGTGCCTATTTCATAACATTAACCACTGTCAAAGCAAAGAATTCTGATCTGAGTAAGATTATGCGGGATTTTAAAAAATTTACAAGCGGGACTTTAATTAATGAAATTCGGTTTTGTCAAGAAAGCAGAAAATCGTGCCAGCCTGCCGAAATTTAATGCAGGCAGGGTTACTGAAAATATTTGAGGAAGGCGGCGAAAAGCAAACAATAAAATCTGCACATCAGCTATGGCAATATAATAGTCACGCAGAAGAAGTTTACAGTCCTAAGTTCACGCTTTCAAAGATCAAGTATATTCATAATAATCCCGTGGAGGAAGGCATTGTAGAATTTCCCGAACAGTATTATTACAGCAGCGTCCGGGATTATGCAGGTCTAAAAGGTCCGGTAAATGTGAGTCTTATAAATTTACACAATCTATATCCTGAGCGGTCAGGTTTTATGAATTTAATTTTGGGCATAAGGCGGTAATAATGAAAATTCAATTCACCAAACTTGACTTATCGAAGTATAATCTAACTATTTCCTATTTAAAGAAGTTTATTTTTTGCGACAAGTTGAGTTTTACAGCGCTGACGGGTAAAAACCTTATTACCTTAGTAACAATAATCAGCACCGAATACACTTACCTTATTACCTTATTTAAAATATTTATTATGAAAATAGAATATAACAATCTATACACTCATTTTATTTTAATAACACAGCATCGAACTCCATGCATTCCAGAGTTGAATCGCGAACGAATCGAAAAATACATAACAGGCATTGTTAATAATAATGCTTCAAAACTCTATAGTATCTATGCAAATCCGGAGCATGTTCACTTTCTGATTTCTCAAACACCAAAAATATCGGTTGAGAGCATAGCTTCAATTATTGCAGATAGCTCTGCTAAATTTATAAATGAAAATAAGCTGTGTGAAGGATGTTTTTGTTGGCAAGATTCTGCATCTGCATTTTCTGTATCAAAATCTGAGATTGATAAAGTGTGTAAGTATATTCTTAATCAGCCCGAGCACCACAGGAAAAATACTTTTAAGGAAGAGTACGATGAATTAATCAGGTATTATCAAAGAGGAGTAAAATGGGAAATAAGGTAATAAGGTAGATTGTTGAGTAGGCCGTTTTTTACTAAGGTAATAAGGTTTTTTGTTCCGAAAATAATCTAAAGAATATAATGATATTTCTAATTCAATGGTTATTAAATTCCAATTAAAAATAAATTTCATCTATAAATTTACAAATCCTTGCCGTTCAAAGTATATATTAGTAGTATAATTAAAATCACCAGATGAAAAGAGGAATTTAAAATTGAAGTGTTGTATGAGGAGGATCCGATAGCTATCGGATCCCCTCCCGCACAAAAGGCCGACGCTCAAAGATTCCGCCGAGCGGGATGTCGTCGAAGCTGATAAAATTGTAGTCGGTCCGGGCTAAATCTTCGGTGGGTATATCAACCTCCTTCTATACTTCGATCAACAAAATACATATCAATCTCACCCTTATTCTTCGCTTCAATCTTTCCGCGATAGGTACATTCGAATTGATGTTTGATTAATTCATACGTCGAGCCGGAGATATTCACCTTTCCTGCCTCTCCTGATGTCTCCATTCTCGAGGCAGTATTCACGGTATCACCCCAGATGTCGTAAGCGAATTTTTTTATTCCTACAACACCGGTGATCACGGGTCCGGTATGAATTCCAATACGAATTTCAAAAAAAGGACTTCCTGCAGAACTCTTTTCGGCAGAGTAATCACTAATAAATTTCCGGATTTCCAGCGCTGCATGAACCATGTCGATCGCATGAGTTTCATTCTCGACCGGGATTCCCCCGGCACACATGTAGCTGTCGCCGATGGTTTTAATCTTTTCGAGGTTATTGGCTGAAATGATCCGGTCAAACTCGCTGTAACAGTAGTTTATTTCCTTCACAAGATCCTCCGCACTCATCGTTTCACTCAGCCTTGTAAAGTTCTTGAAATCCGTAAACATTACGGTGACTGAATCGTACTTCCGGGCCTGAACCTTTCCTGTTGCCTTAAGTTCGGTAGCCGTTTCAAACGGGAGTATGTTCAGCAATAATTCATCGCTGCGTGTACGCTCTTTATGAATACTGGTACTGGTTGCCCACAATTTTTTAATCTTGTCCTCGTATTTTTTCTTCTCTGCAGCAAAGGTCTCCATCTCCAATTGAAGCTGTAAGACCTGCTCATTCAGTTTATGTTTTTCCTTTAAGGCAGTCTCGCCCATTTGCCATACCTTCCTGTTTTTTTCCTCCAGTTTACTTTTTTCAATTTCAATTTGTTTACCCTGTTGAATCAGCCGGCTGATATCAGGATTAACAATTTCGGAATTTAAATTGCCTTCCCTTTGATACTTCCTCTTCAAAATAAAATAAATTGCGAGCAGTGATAATAACCAAAAGCCAATAAATAATAAGATAAAGTTATTCATTAATAAATCTCTGGAATGTAGAACGTAAGATATGTTATTTTGAATTACCCTTGTTCACCATAACGGATTTTGATGCCTTCCTGTTATCCAGGAATTGCTGGTAATTCTTCCTGTAGATTTCAGCTGCGGGATTCTGCTCCTGGTATAATCTTTCCAATGCAGGAGGATTTTCCAGGGAATATAATTTAGGAGCCGCACCAATCGAGACCAGCGTAAAATAAACCGTCCAGAAGGAAAAAAATACATAGGCTAAAACAAGTCTGCTCTTAAGCTGATATAAAAATCTTCTAAGCGAGATCCTTTCATTATCCTCCCGCATCTTAATATTGGCAACAATCAAAACAAGAAAGATAAATGAGATAACTCCTGAAACTAAAATTAAACTAGCAGCAGCTGTCCAATGTTGTAAATTGAAAGAATAAGCCAGAATGGCGAGGCAGGTTATAAATGCCAGAATGAATATGATCAAATTTGATTTTATGCGTTCGCCGGTATACAGTGAAAGTTTTTTAATTCCCTGTCCGGCATACAGAACAAGAATAATCAGCGCCCCTGCAATGAATACAAAATTAGCACCGAACCAGTGCATTGATTTAAAAAAGATACCACAAAAAAACAATCCGAATCCAAGTCGTTCAAAGAATAAAAAAAATGCCCTTGGCTGGTTTTCGCTTATCTCCTTTACCGATAAAAAAATCTCAATCAGGAAGAGGATGCCGATAAACAGGTAAGGATAAATCAAAAGCATGGAGCTGTACTCATTCTGAGCAAAACTCGCAAACATGCCGATTAAAATGATAGCAAAAAGAAAATACTGAATCCTGTTTATTGTTTTCATTATCCCATTTATTTAGCAAACATTAAGAAGTGCTCCAGCTCTACTTCATAGTCTTCTGGAATATATTCGCCGTACATGTAATCCTCATATTTTTTCCAATACAATTTCTCCGTTGAACTATTCTTATTATTCTTTAAATTTCTCAGGACCTCAGCATGAATAATTTCATTGTAAAGTTCCAGTTGGTTAAAGCGTGAGAGATATTCAGGAATGTAAGTATAAGCCTTATAATACAGAGAATCGAAAGCAATACCCCTGATAAAATTATCAATCGCCCTTGGTTTCAACAGGTCGTCAACGTCTTTGAAAAGTTCCATGGTAATATCGTAGCCCGACTGGCTTCCCACCATTCCCATCACCCGGAATAACTTCGTGCCGAATTTAGGCTCCTTATCGATATCCTTAAATAACGAATCGAGGTAAATAAATGTATTCTCCACCGGACCCTTTTCCTGCAGCGAATAACAAATATCAATGATTCCATTCCTTCTCTCCCATGGCGCTTTAATCGCATACAGGAATCTGAATGAATCATCCAGCCGGTTGTTCAATGCAAGTATGGTTGCGAGTCGTTTCAGCAATTCCTGGTTGACTAAATCTCTCGGCTGCTCCTGCTTCTGAAATCCTGCATCGAGCAGCTTCTCCTGATCAAGTTTTCTGTAAATGTTAAATGCCGTAACTGTATCGTTCTCATCATAAGCTTTGATAAACTTTATCAATTCGACAAAATTCTTATTAATAATCTCTTCATTATTTTGATTCCTGCTTATGATATTGATGCTGTTATAGAAATAATCATAATTCAAAGCATAGGTCCGGCCGGGCTTATTAAAAAACTGAAAGGAATTCTGATAATATCTGAATGCAAAAAAATACTGGTATATAAATTTTTCCAGCGATTTTAAATCTTCTTCCGTTTTATATGCACTGCCCAGGTTACTTTTAACTATGTAATCGAAAAAAGGAAAATCATCATAAATAAAATCGCTGTTAAACTGAAAAATCTGCAGTCCGTTATCAGCCACCACACTCGGGTATAAAAATGCAACTGAATTAGTGACTTTCTCTGCAGATACATTTTTCTGTCCGTCGGTGTTATAAAAAATGTAATCGTTGTCCAGTGCGTCAGCCGGAATCAGGTTATAATTTTTAAATGCCTGATCGAAATACATATCAGCCTTGACCGAATCCTTCTCCATTACTGCCGCGAATATTCCCCTTTTCTTGTAATACAAAGCAAGGTTAATTTCCTTTTCATAAGGATTATGATATTTTTCCGCTTCAATCAGGGTTAAATATTTATCCCAGACTCTGTCGACTTTTTCCCTGGGTCGTAAAAATTTAGCGAGACTGAAATAATATGCCCCTCCGAAAAAGAAATTCTCACTCGTAAAAATCGGGTAAGGTAATCTTACATTAATGAAAAAGGATGCCAGATCCTGGTATAACCTGAGTTTAGAAAATGAAGAATAGTCGAGATATTTATTCACGACAATGTCTGTTTTTTCAGAGGGAAAGTCCTGGTACTTGATCAGGTAGGCAGCTACATCGAGGATGCTTGCGTTGAAATAATTTTTGTAATTCGGGTTATTAACTGTGATGCTGTCCATGCACCTGTTCAACGACCTGAAATCACCTGCAGCTGCATACAGGTAACTCAATACCTGGTAACCGCCTTTGTGTGACAGGTTGTTATTAAAGTCGACTTTTATTTTTTCATCGATTGGATATATGAGGTTGAAAGTGTTAATTCCTTCGCTGTTAAATGGCGACAACCTATTCAGCAATCCATTGACTTTCCCCTTGTCATAATCCGAGAAAGTAAGTAAAAGTTCGATGCTGATATTAAATTCCTCCGTTCTTGCGCTTGAAGGATTCTTCAGAATCAAATCGATAAATCTCTCCAGGTATTCGAGGTTCTTCGAAATTGCCGATTCCGATTCCGGAGTATTCCGGTAATATTTTTCATACGCACTCAGCTTAAGGAAATTGATAATCCTCTTGATATTTCTCACCACATTACTATCGGAGGAATTGCCTTTTTTAATCGTCGAAGTAAGCGAACTGTCCATGTACAGGAACAACCTGTGCAGAAAAGGATTTGAAATTTTAACGTCATAATCGAGGCCGTCGTAATTCTGAATCAAACCGAAGTCGTCGTAAGCCACATCATAAGCCATTGAATCGTTCTGCATTCCATTCAGAAGGGATTCTGCAGAGCCGGGATACAGCCGTTCGTACTGATTCAGGAAATTCGCTTTTGCCCTGGGCTTCACCTTTTCTGACTGCATTATGACGATTCCCTTTTTGATAACATCCTCCAGCACATAATCATTTTGCTTTTTACGGTAATCGAAATAATAAAACGTACAGATTAAAACGAGAGCAATAATTCCGGCAAAGGCAGCTACCTTATCTGCACCATATTTTAAAATTGTACGGCTGATAAATAATTTTCTGGCACTCCTCTTAATGAACTGCCTCGCATCGTTAATGGTAGTTTCAGCTCTCCTCAGTTTCAATTCATCAGGGTCATTGCTGTCGTCATATTTCTTGAGCCAGAATTTATTAGGATTACATTCGTTGAACCATTGCTCAAAATAAGTGAGAGGCCCGATCGGGAGCAGGTAACCGGATGATTTGTTATTCTCAACCCACCGGTTAAGTTGCTTTTGGAAATCAAGAAATACGAGGTAGTTGCTATTTTCTTCCATCGCCCATTCGAGAAGCATTTTCCAGTTACGGATCAGGCTTTCATGGGTGATGTCCAGTACATCACTGCGCTTTAAATACTGTGAGGCAAGATCGTCGGTAATAAATGGCTTGAGAAATGTATTGCCCTCCATTCTGAAAATATGCAATACTCCGGAAACCATTTCAGTAGTTACACTTGGAATATTAATGATATCGGTAATCTCCTGCAGCGTCATCCGGTTTCTCACAGCTCGCGAGTGATCGATGCGTGTCAGGCACTGAAAGGCTGTCTTGATGATCAGTGAAGCTTCTCCAACAGTAATTTCCTGTACGTGAGTTTTATTATAATGCATAACCGCTCCCCTGTCGAGCAATTCATTGGCATGTGCATTCAGTAAATTCTCTAGCGATGGATTCTTTAAGAAATTTTTTTCGAGATCGGTCAGGGCATTAAACCACTTTTCGAATATAATCTGATCTTCTGCAGTGAGCGAACGGGAAGACATACCGCCAAGCATGGCAAGATGGATCATGTCCATCACATCATTACCATCATTAGCTTTGTGCCAGATCTGGTTGAGCGCATGCTGCAACACCGGAAGCTGATCGATGCCTTCACCGAGTTCATTGATCAGGATCTGTGTGAGACGATTCGAAATTTTACAGCCGCTGAGCATGGCCGGTTCCTCGATGACCTGCTGAATCTCTTTGCGTTTTAACCGGGGAACGAAAAACTGGCTGAAGCCGATATATTCAGGCAAGCCATGAAAAGCCGCACACTGCCCGATGTAATCTGAACGCATTGTACAGATGATGTAAATAGGAATATCCTCGGCTAAAGCTATCCGTGATGTCTCCAGCAAAAGGTTTACGACGGTCTGTGATTTCAACGAGGGGATTTCATTACTGAAATTCTCGATGTTGGTGAAGAATTCTTCAAACTGATCGGCGAGAATTATAATGTTAGCAGCTTTTCTCTTTAATTGTTTCTGTGTGGCTTCATCAGCGTTTCTGTATTCTTCAGATTTTGTGTCTACATAATAAGGTGATGACTTGTACAATTTCACAAGAGAAGAAAAACCATAGCTGAGTTCCTTCTCTGTTTTTTCGTCATCATTGAAATTCAGCCTTTGAGAAAACGTCCTGGCGAGATTTTTTAACGGATCGCGCTCCGGCCTGAAGTCGACCAATATCCAGTTATTGAATTTAGCCTTGAAGAAACCAGCGTGTGCGTGAGGAATCACTCCGGCATAGACGAGTGAAGATTTGCCATCGCCTGAAGCGCCGGTTAACATGATAAACTTGTTCTGCTCAAGCTGCGCAACAACCTGTTCAATATGCTTGTCCCTGCCCTTGAAAAAAATTGCTTCGTTTTCGTTGAAAGGCCTTAACCCGGGGTAGGGACAGATTTTATTTTCAGACATAAAAAATTATTGTAGCGGATTAATCTTTGCCTATTACTTTATCATATTGAACTTTTATTTCAAGAGGTATTAATTCACCGGCAACTACCAGGCAGATAATCTTCGGTGCATTTATCTTAATAGATTTATTCTCATGAGGGACTTCATCGCCGATCAGCAGAATCGGCGTATGTGATGATGCCCCACCGATTTTTTTCCAGATCTGCTGGGTGAATGGAAGGGCCCATACGGTTGAAAATTTAAAATAGACGACTGCGATCTTGCTATGTCCGATCTGTTGTGCACAGAGTTCGGAATAATCTTCATCACTGTCCTGGATGATGCAAAGTCGCTCAACAGGAACGATGTCGCTGAGAAGGTCGGTTATTTCCGCGGCTTCACTCTCGTCGAGCTGATTGAAAATGAGGAAGACGTCTGCCGCCTTTGCATTGTATTGCACCTTTTTCTTCGTCTCAAGCAGGGAACGTATATCATCAACGAGCTGAATCATGGAATTCACATCCGTGTAATACATGTTATCACTTACGTTGTTCCGTATTTCGTTGATGAATTCACCCTGCCTGGTGTTGCTGACCTGCTCGGTGATTGAACCTGACTGCCAGATGAAGATTTTAAACTCAGGACGAACTTCTGCTTCCTTCTTTGCGAGTATGAACTGATCCTTTGCAGTGGTAATAAAAGATTCCTGGCTGATTGAAGGATCCAGGATATGAAGAGAACAGTCAGCCAGGTCGAGCAGAGTCTTTACTTTTTCAGAATTCTGATGCAAATCGACATCATCGCCTGTTACGACCTTCATTCCTGCCCTTTCGAGTATGGATTTAAGTTCGGTTTTTTTTTCTTCAGGGGCATTCGAAAGAAAAACGGTCTTTTCAGGCATACACAAAAGTGATTTTCAAAAATCTGTGATTAATGTAGATTCCGGCTACAAACAAATACGAAACTAATATAGAACAAATAAAGAATACTTTTGTTAATTTCACAAATAGTTGCACAGTATAACCTAAAATGAAATGAAAGAATTCATGCTTATGATCCGCAATGATGATGCTGATAAAGAAGGTCTTTCCCCGGTTAAACATCAGCAATTTCTCAATGCCTGTAAAAATTATATCACCGATTTGAAGCGACAGGGAAAGCTCCTTAGCGCACAACCGCTCATAAGAGAGGGAAAAATCGTTACCGGTAATCCGGACTCGTGGAAGGTAATTCCATTCGATCAAACGGAAGATATACTGGTAGGATATTATCACATCCAGGCAGAAAATGTAGACGAAGCCGTATCGATTGCAAAGAAGAACCCTGAATTTATCTTCAGCGAAACGGCCAGGATTGAAGTGCGGCCGATTAAAAAGACGGAGGAGACGACCGGATTTGTATATCCCGGAGAGTCAACTTCGGTGCCGACCGTATAAACAACCCGATTTTCCGCAAAGAAAATGTGGTTTTCAGGTTCTTTAATGAATCATTGAATCGGGATTTCATCCATAATGACTGATGAAGTTTTCACAGAAACCAGAGAGCTGTTTTTTTTCATTTTATCATTTTTTATTTTATGTTTGTTATAACTTCAGAAAAACCTTTATACAATTCAATCCTTCCTGAACATTAGTCCTTTTAAACTGCAATTTGGTCTATTTCCGAAGTACTTGACTGAACGGTTGCCTGCAATTCCTGCATCATTTAATATCTGTTACAAAACGTTATCCATACGATGAAGATATTTCCAATACTATTGATTTTATTTTTTATCCATTCGTTTAAATCATCGGCGCAATGGACTCAATTGAATGTCCCAAATTCAAATTACGAAATGCGCACCATCTTTTTTAAAAATTCCAATGAAGGTTTTGTCGCAGGTTCGGAACGAATCAGGAGAACTCTTAACGGTGGTACAACCTGGGATACGACAGATTATGGAATTTACTGGGGTTACCTAATGGCTTCAATAATTGAGAAAATTCATTTCGTAAATAATCTTGAAGGTATTGCTGCTGGATGGAGCTTTTTCGACAATAGTGAACTTATTATTAAAACGCATGATGGCGGCGCTACCTGGACATCCATTGTTTACCAGGGTCCGTTTGGAAGCAGTATCAGAAGCATGTATTTTATAAATGCCAGTTCCGGAATGTGTGTCGGCGATCATGGACGCATCCTCGTCACCAATGATGCAGGTGAAACATGGGGATTTAATAATTCAGGAACTACAAATAATCTCTATGGGGTTTACTTCACTGCTTCTGCAGGATTTGTGGTGGGTGAGGGAATAATTTTAAAGACAACGAACCTCGGCAGCAGCTGGACCAGCCAGAGTTTCCCTAATGAAACCTTTAACGACGTTTATTTTATAAATGCCAATACAGGTTATGCGGTAGGTGATCATATATTTAAAACGACTGACGGGGGTACAACCTGGAATCAGATACAGACATCTGCCCAGGGAACATTTAATGAAGTTTTCGCTGTCAACGTCGATACCATATTTATCGCTTCGTCACAGGGGTTGCTTAAAAGTAATAACCAGGGCGCAACGTGGCTTTTACAGACTTCACTTCCGGAACCTCGAAATTTTTTAGGCGTGCGTTTCCAGTCAACTAACACCGGATACGCGGTAAACTCAGTCGGCGAGGTTTTCAAAACAACAGCCTGCGGTGACCCGGTACCCCGAAACGATGCAGGCGTAACATCGATTATTCCTCTGCCTCCGCTTACATGCCAGGGAACTGTACCTGTTAATGTTACGATCCGGAATTTCGGACAGGCAAACCTTACTCAGGCAAGAATTAACTGGAGCGTCAATGGTATTGCACAGACACCTTTCAACTGGGCAGGAAACCTTGCTTTCGATTCAACTTCGGCTCCTTTTAGCATTGGAAGTTATAATTTCAGCAGGGGCAGTTATCCTATCGTTGCATATACGACCCAGGCCAACTCACTCTCCGATTACATTCACAGGAATGATACTGCCACCGGTTCTTATAATTTTACTAAACTCAAAGGCCCTTATACCATCGGAGGTGCCGCTCCCGATTTTCCGGATGTAATTAGCGCAGTGTCTGCGCTCAACTCGTATGGCACATGCGGAAATGTGCAGTTCAAAATCAGGAATGGAACATATTCCGGTTTGGTTTCAATCGGTAATTTTTACAAGACGAATGTTTCCGACTCCGTTTATTTTTACAGTGAAAGCGGCGACAGTTCCCAGGTCACCATCAGTAACTCAGGGAATGTACTTCAGATAAGCAACAGGGTTACCGGAGTTTCCTTCGATCGTATCAGCTTTTCAACGTCAGGCAGCAGCACCGTGGTTGCGCTAACTGACAGCGTGAGCCGGATTATTTTTACTCACTGCGCCATTCGTGGATCCGGAAACGGAACAGGTATGTATCATACCGGTAAAGCAAGCACAAGCCTGGTTATTAATGCCTGTCGATTTACCAGATGCAATACAGGACTATCACTTTCAACGACGGGAATAAATGAGGTAGCAGATGGTGTTTCCATAGAAAGATGTGTTTTTGATTCCATCTCACAAACAGGTATTTCACTTGATTATGCTAAAAACATTTCCATTCGTTACAATACCATAGCGGGCGCCACTACCGGACTTATAGTGAATTCATGCAATAACGGATTCCTGGTAACCCATAATAAAATAACCGCCCTTCATTCGAGCCGGTTGCTTTCAATCACATCCTGCAACAACGCCCCTGGCGCAGAAGGAATCGTTGCAAATAATTTTATCAGCATGCAGGATAACACAACCTCAGGGGCCACCTGTGTTAATTTATCCGGATCACGATATATTCAGTTCTATTATAATACCATTAATACAAACTCGGACTTTGGCTTCAGTATAAGGTTCAGCGACACACTTACCTATCCTAAATTAAGTTTTGTCAATAATATTATCACAAACAGAAAAAAATCTCCGGTATTCGAGATAAGCGGGCCATCAGTAATCAGCGATTATTTTTACAGCCAGCTGTTCCAGCGAATCGATCATAACATCTACTATAACCTTCCCGGGAATACATCTACTTATTCATACCGATTTTCCACCCTCGGCGATTTCAACGACTGGAAAACGACGTTCCCTTCCGATACAAGTTCGAGAATGGCAGATCCCCAGATAATGGATTATACAGATCCGCATATTTATCTGAATACTACAAATTATCTTATCAGCAACAGAGCCACACCCATCGCCGGATTCACAACCGATATAGACAATACCAACCGCAGCGCCTCCTCCCCTGATGTTGGTTGCGACGAATTCAACAGCATTGCCCTTGATGCAAGTCCAAAACGGTTTTTAAATGAAGTGCGTATTTGTCCCGGAGTAAATCCGGTATCAATTAAAATTTCAAACTATGGTACAACCACATTGACGAGTGCAACCATACACTGGAGTGTGAACGGCATCGCTCAGCCGAACGTTACTTTTAATGGTACATTGACAAGCGGTGATTCCTCATCAGCTATCACACTGGGCTCTTTTAATTTTATTTCAGGTACCACATACACAATTAAATCATGGACCACAAATCCGAACGGAGGCAGTGATGCAAATCCGATAAACGATACAGTAACCACGGATCTCCTTGCAAAAGGAATGTCAGGAATTTACACAATCGGTGGCGCATCACCCGATTATACCGGACTCACACAGGCAATAAACGATTTAAATACAAACGGACTCTGCGGTCCGGTAATCTTAAACATCCGCCCAGGCACGTACAACGAGACTGTAACAATTCCTGCAATCACCGGCTCTTCCCTGTTAAACACGATTACCATTCAAAGCGAGAACGGCGACAGCACATCTGTCGTCATCTGGAATAATACCAATCATCTGTTTACAATCGACGGCGCCTCTTTTATAAATTTTTACCGTCTTACCACCATTGATTCCAGTGCAGTAATTTCTCCAAAGTCGAGCGTCTACCTGAAAAACAGGGCGCATCATATTACTATCAGCAATTCCCTGATCAGGAGTTATGTTCACGGGTTCAGCATTTGGAGTGATGGAATGGCTGTGAATAATATAAATATTGACCGGAACATATTTACAGGTGGATACCAGGCCATTCACATCGATCGCAATGGCTCCGGCTTCGAATACAATGAACAACTAACGATTACGAATAACCGGTTTAACGATCAGACTCAGGAAGCCATCGTATTAAAAAAGGGAAGTACGGTAACTATTGATCATAATATCAGCAGATCCTATCTGAATTTTTCCGGCAGTAATTATGGATATGAAATTTCTGCAGGCAAGAGTAAGCTGACCGTTACCAACAATATGATGGATCTTAGAAATATCACTCATGGCATGTATATCTCCCAGCAGGGACAGGTGAATGATAAAAATATTATTGCGAATAACATGATTTCAAATCAGGGACCATACACTGCTTCATGTTTCTTCATCACTTCAGTAACAAATACACGGATTCTTTTTAACAGTGCTTTCATCGACAGCTCTTCAAGTTATAACAGGGCATTCGAATATTCAGGAGAACAATGTGAAATAAACAACAATATATTCGTGAACCTCGGAACAGGATCGGCAGTTGAATTTTACAACAACGAATTGACTCCCGGCTTTGATTACAACGTTTATTATACTCCGAATTCACTTCCCTTTTCATTTGCAGGACATGAATACGATTTGCCGGGATGGCAAACATTTTCCGGAATGGATACACATTCCGTTTACGGTAATCCTTCATATGTTTCCGCTCATGACCTCCACTCAACTGGAAGTTTTTTCTCATTCAGAAATGGAATTAATATAGCCGGGATGACCAAAGATATAGACGGGGATTTACGTTCCGTAACGAATCCATGCATTGGCGCCGATGAATTTAATATGCTCTTACAGGCAAATGATGCCGGTGTTGTGTCAGTACAAAATCAAGGTATCGTTTGTCCCGGTGCAAATCCTGTATTTGTTAAAATAAAAAATTACGGTTCATCTGCTCTTACCAGCGCTAAAATAAACTGGAGCATAGATGGTGTGGCTCAACCAATATTCAACTGGAGCGGGACCATTGCCTCACTGGCAACGTCAGGCAGCATTCAAATCGGCACCTATAATTTTCCATCGAATGATTCGACGGGAATTGTTTGCTGGACCACCCTACCGAATAATAATACGGATATAGTTTCCAGCAACGATACAGCAGTTGCCGTGAACATATTTTCAAAGTTGTCCGGCAGCTACACCATCGGAGGCGCTGCCCCTGATTTCCTGACTATTTCTTCTGCAGTTGAAAGACTGAAGTCGCGGGGTATTTGTTCATCTGTTACTTTCAATATCAGAACGGGTAATTATAATGAATCGATCACTCTACCTGAAATTTCCGGAGCCTCGGCCGTCAATACAATTACTTTTCAGTCTGAATTGCTCGACAGTACGGCAGTGTCGCTTGGATCAATCACATTAAACGGATTGGATTATTCACAATTTCAGAATCTGGGAATTAACGGAATCACGATTAACAACGGCTCCGATCACAATGAATTTACACGAAACAGAATCACCGGTGATTTAAGCTGCAAGAGCAGCAATACATTGATCGAAGAAAATTATTCAACCAATCGTTTTATATTCAGTGCAACGTCTTCCTTACCCGCGAAAGGAAATATAGTCCGTAAAAACCTGGTGCTTAGCGGCAATGGGATGCGATTTGAATACCAGGATTCACTCCTGGTAGAAAAAAACAACATCTACTATTCAGGAGGATTAATAAATGGGTCCAGTGCAATATTTATGCTTGGCAGCCCCGCCACATATAGTGTAATTAAAAACCGCATCAATGGAAGTTTCTCCCGCGCCCTCGATATCAGCCAGAACGGACTGACCTCTCAATCCGCTTTAATCGCAAATAATATTGTTACGGCCGGTCCTGCAACCGTAACAAATGTGCATTTCCAGGTAGATAAGATAAATTTTATCTATAATACAATGTTTGTCCCTTCGGGAAACACGACCCATGCTGCTGAAAATGTAAGCTCGGACAATTACAACTATATTCAGAATAATCAATTCATTAATTACGGAACTAACTGGTCGTATTATTGGGGAAGCTTTCCTTCCTCTGTACGGACTGTTTCTGACTACAATAATTATTTTGCAAACGGACCTACTCTTATCAACCTTGCCGTTTTTACAAATTATCCTGACCTGGCTTCGTTTATATCAGCACATCCGGGATACGATACACATTCCACAAATGTGGATCCTCAATTTTCATCCAATTCAAATGTATATCCGGCTAACCCGGCAGCAAGGGGAACCGGAATTCCACTTACATTGGTGACAGACGACATCAATGATTCACCCCGTGATCCTGTTCATCCTTCTATGGGAGCGATGGAACTTCCTCCGGCGATCGTACACGACTCAACTTCC
This sequence comes from uncultured Flavobacteriales bacterium, assembly GCA_964595205.1. Classification (GTDB taxonomy): domain Bacteria; phylum Bacteroidota; class Bacteroidia; order AKYH767-A; family 2013-40CM-41-45; genus JADKIH01. The sequence goes on from CAZQOQ010000003.1 coordinate 76,519, forward strand.
AAGGACATAGTTGTAACATTACTGAATGACTCATTGCTTCCCGGCTTAAACACCATTAAAGTAAAAGTAAAAAATTCGAGACCATTCACTCCCGACTCTGCATTGCATCTGTTCGAAGGGATTATAGACACGCTCTTCTTTTCTTACTCGGTGAATGGAGCCGCTACGGTCCAGGAGACGTGGACAGGATCGCTTGCCCTAAACGACTCCCTTTCATATTCGTTCCTTCAGCTCTATAACGTACCCAGAGGAAGAATGTACAGTGTGCACATCGAAGTAAAGTTGCCTGCAGGATATACTGCTCTCAGTTATTCCAACGACACACTTACAAAAGAAATAGGATATCCCATGTCCGGAGTATATACTATCGGAGGATTTAATCCAGACTTTTCGACGCTTAGTGAAGCTCATCACAACAGAAGTGTGGTTTCCGCAAACGGTGGCGTTACCTATGCCTTACGAACTGGTGTGAGTGATTCTGTGCGCTTTGCCATCTATCCAATCCAGTTTGCATCATTACCTGTTACATATACTTCCGAGAGTGGAAATGCAGCAGATGCTGCAATAGTCCTGGAAGAAGTGCAGGGAACTAACATCCATTTTAATAACCTGACCCTGAAAACGCAGACCAATACCGACTATATGTATTTTTATAAGGGATGTGAATTCATTGGAATAGAACTATCGGTAGACAGCTGCCTGATACGGGGAAGTACAAGTACTTTAAGAAGAAACGGACTTACTTTTGTGAGAAGCGATTCAATCTCTGTAACAAATTGCCGTTTTGAAGATCTCGATAATGCAATCGTACTTAGTGATTATACATATTTCGGTTCAAACCGTTTTGATGGTCCGGCATATTTGAATAATAACGTATTTGATTCTGTACAAAATTGCATTCGCATACTCTGTACATTCTACGATACACTGAAGATTGAGCGGAATACGATGAACCAGCCTGACCTGGGAATCCATTTTCAACCTGACGGATATGTTTTCAAAACAGTGATTTCAAAAAACAATATTATCAATGCAACAAGTTATGTGTTGAGTGCATACACAGGCGGCATGTCGAGTTTTAATATGGATAATAATATGTTAGGCGGCCGTTTGCGCTTTTATCATTTCAACAGGGATACGGTCAATTTTAATTTCAATTCCGTAAATGGCATATTGAATATTGAAGAGTGCGGCAACTTCCATATGCATAACAATTCGATTGCAAATTATGGAACCGGCGTGGCAATGACATATACACGGATGAGCACGTCAACCGGTCCGTTTGATTCTGATCACAACTGCTATTTTGCTGCAAGCACACCGAATTTTATGTCAGTATCCCCTTCTAATTCTTTTTCAATTCAGTGCTCTGGCATCGGTCAATTGTCGAGCGTAACCGGTGCCGAGTTCGGAAGTATGTTTGCAGACCCCGGATATGTCAGTAATTCGGATTTACACTCAAGGGGAATTGCTCTCAATAATGCCGGGAAACCCGTTGCAGGGCTGACCACAGACCTTGATGACGAACTCCGTAACCCATTTAGACCTGATATCGGTGCGGATGAGTTTTCTGTCGGGGACTCGCTCACCTGGCCGGGTGATGCCAATTACGATGGAATTGCAAACAATTATGATTTACTATCGATCGGCTTGTATTTTAACCAGACCGGCGTCGCAAGGGTCAGTCAGGGGAATGCGTGGGCAGGAGCCCCTTCGTCCAACTGGGGAAGCCTGCAATATTGCGGTTTTGATAAGAAGCATGCCGACTGCAATGGAGATGGTATTATAAATTACGGCGACACCGTTGCAATAAAACAAAACTGGGGACAGAGACACATGTTGATTAGTCCGCGCTTAAGCAATAATACCGAGCCCGATTTACATTTCGTAACTATTTCAAATAGCTATGCGCCGGGCGACACCGTTGAAGCAGAATTATGGTTAGGTGACTCTTTAAATCAGATTTCTGCTCTTTACGGAATTTCCTTCGATGTGGCCTTCCCTCCTGCCATGGTGCAGGCTAATTCGATGTCACTTACATTCCCTCCGAGCTGGATTGGAACAGAGAATATAAATGCCATAACCACTGCATCGATCTCTTCCACTGCATCAGGTTCCATCGTGCGTATCACCGGCACCGACACTTCCGGCTATGGTATGTTTGCGAAACTGCAGTTTGTAATAGAACCGACACTTACGTCAACTGCAAATTTTAATTTGAACTTCAGCAATTACACGGCGATTACGGCAGCCGGTTCTACGGTTATCTTCAACCCGGTAAGTGATTCTATGCTGGTGGGACTGGGCTTAAATGTTGAGAGTGTTGCTCCGCAAAAGAGCCTAAGGCTTTTTCCTAATCCGGCAAAAGATGAATTCAGGATCGTGTATCAGCTACAGAAATCATCTGCAGTAAAAATTGAAATGGTGGATGCCACTGGACGCTCTGTAGTCCTGGCAGAAGGTCAGCGTGCATCGGGTATAAATCAGCAGGTAATCAGCCTCGACAGGAATAAATTTTCCAGGGGAGTCTATCTTGTACGTATAATTACGGAAGGATCGATCCTGGTGGAAAAATTAGCAGTAGAATAATCGGGAGAAAAGACTATCGTTTAATAAATCATTTGAAATCCGTCTACCGATACCAGGTATTATTTTAAAGCACTGTTTATCTCCTCAGATCAACATAAGTATTCTTCTGTATGTCTTCGCCTTTCACAACAAACGTAACGAAATAAGTTCCGTCTGGTAAGTTGCCGCCGTCAGAATCCTGGCCGTACCATTCGGTATTCGAGTAGTCTTCCTGCGAAAACACTTCATTGCCCCACCGGTTAAACACTTTGAAAAAATTATTTGGATACTTGCTTAATCCGTGAATAATATAAACGTCGTTAAAGCCGTCGCCATTTGGCGTGATTGCCGTCGGTAATTCGAGAACACATTCTCCCATAGCTATTGTCACGAAAATGGTATCGATACAATTATTCGCATCGGTGATGACTACGAAATTGTTTCCCACCGGAAGCATGCTGGCAGTCAGGCCACTCTCGCCGTTCGACCATAGATAGGTATAAGGCGTTACTCCGCCGGCAGGCTGCGAAATCACTGCCACTCCATCATTCAATCCGTTACATGTCGCCTCAGTCACTGAAGAAACTGATGATGACAATACAGGCGGTTCGGCCATCACAAAAGTCATTGTATCGCTGCATGAATTCGCATCAGCTATGATGACTGTATAAGTTCCCGCACCTAAATTGTTCAGATCCTCCGTCGTTGCACCGTTCGACCAGTTGTAATTGAACGGTGTCACTCCACCGCCCACGCTCACATCGATGTACCCGTTGTTCAAACCAAAACACTGAATGCCAAAACCGCCGAAGTCTGATACGACAGAACCTGTATTCACCGGCGGCGGCATGCTGAGAATGAAAAACGTGTCCAGCTGACAGCCATTCGCATCGAGAATGCGCAGGTTGAATGTATCCGCCGGAAGGTTACATACAGTTGGTGTAGTTATCGTGTCGATCACATCCCAGATGTAACTGTATGGCATGGTGCCGCCAGCCGTATTTACAGTAATGCAACCCGACGAATCACCGGAACATGCCGTGTTGAAGCCATTGAAATCTGACAGCGTGGAAGAAAGCGAAACCGGAACGGGCTCCGTCAAAGTAAACGGCATTGATATCGAACAGCCATTGCTGTCTGTCACCATCACTGAATGTGCACCGGCTCCCAGCCCCACTGCAGAGTCCGCTACATCGCCATTCGACCATAAATACTGATACGGCGGAACCCCACCGCCCGGATTGGCGTGCGCAACTCCGTCGATGAAACCATTGCAGCTAACATTCGCCCCTCCGCTGAAAACCGACAAGGTCACATTGTTATTCAGCGGCGGCGGCTGAATGATGTTGAACGAAGTATCCTGTGTACAACCGTTACCATCGGTGATCGTCACCGAATAATTTCCGGAAGGCAGATTGCCGATGCTGTCAGTCGTAGCTGAATTACTCCACAGGTAGGTGAAGAATCCTGTGCCTCCTGTAGGGTTCACTGTAATAAAGGAACTGCTGTCGCCATTGCAACGGTTATTGAATCCCTGGAAATCGGAGACTGTTGCGTGAACCGTTATCGAATCGGGATCCGTTAATGTATAAGCCAGGCTGTCGCGGCAATTGTTCGCATCAAGAACGATGACGCTGTAGAACCCACTGGTCAGACTCCCGACCGAATCAGTAGTTCCGCTGTTCGACCAGTTATAAGTATACGGTCCGGTACTGCCCGAAGTATTGAGAATGATGTAACCATCGTTGCTGCCGTAACATTCAGGCTGATGGACGGTAGGACCGTAAAAGAAAGGCAGCGGTTCCACGAGATTCGTATCACGTATAATCGAACATCCGTTTGCATCGACAACTCTTACGGATACAGTCCCCGCCGACAGTCCCGAAGCAAAACTGTCGGTGCTGTTTGTTGACCACAAATAAGTGAACGGAGGAGTGCCCCCGATTACATTGATCGTAGCCGAACCGGTCGAATCGCCATTGCAGCCGATGTTCACCGAACCGATATAGGTGGATGGTGAAATGAGCGGAACGATGGTATCGGGTTCCTGTATGGTTACGGTATCTATAAGCTGACAATTGTTGGTGTCGGAAATTGTCACCTGGTAAAATCCTGCAGGCAGGTCACCGATCGAATCCATCACGGAAGTGCCGCTGCTCCACACATAGGTATAGGAGGGAGAACCGCCGAAAGTCACGGCCCTGATTCCTCCACTCGATTCACCTTTACATCCGACATGCTTAACAAGAAGTGAATCATCAAGAATTGCGGAAGGCTGGGTTAATGTAATCGTGTCTGCAGTCGTGCATCCATTGTCGTCTGTAACCTGGACGTTATACGTTCCTGCGCCGACATTATTAATTGAATCGATCGTCGCACCGTTCGACCATGCATAAGTAAATGGCGGTGTTCCACCCGTAAGCACTACTCTTACTCTTCCTGTCGTATCACCGAAGCACCTGATATTACTTCCCGACGGTGACGTCGAAACATTTATGAATGAAGAAACCAAAACATCCGGTTCATCTATCGTAATGATTGAATCGAACGTGCATCCGTTACCATCTACGATGTGTACATTGTAATTTCCTGCAGGTAATGAGTCGGCTGTAAGTCCGATATCGCCGTTCGACCAGGTCACGGTATAAGGGAAGGTTCCTCCAACAGGATTCACGTTTGCAACTCCATCGGACAAACCATTGCAGCTTACATCGGAAGTGGACACCGAGGAAGATGGAATTCCTACAGAACTTCCCGGTTCCGTAATTACCTGGGAGATTATTCTCGTGCATCCTTTGGTATCTCTGATTGTGTCTGTGTAAGTGCCGGGACCGAGTCCTGTAATGTTATCAGTCGAAGCACCGTTTGACCAGTGATGCGTGTATGGTCCGGTTCCTCCGTTCACGCTTGTGCTGATGGAACCATTGGCATTGTTTTGACAGGAAACATTCTGAAACGAAGATATCGATGCATTCAGCGTCGAAGGCTGGTTGATAACGATACTCTGCTGTGCGGTGCACCCGTTTGCATCTGTCACCGTCACGGTATAATTATTTGCACTCAGTCCGCTGATGGCAGCTGTCGTTTGCCCGGAAGACCATGAATACGTAATCGATCCAACGCCGCCTGCACCGGAGACCGTTGCACTTCCATCGCTGCCGCCATTGCAACTAACGTTGCCGATAGCAGAAACGGAAATGCTTACGTCCGTAGGAGGCTCGGTAATATTTGCAGAAACTGTTGCTGTGCAACCATGAACATCTGTCACTGTTGCCGTATACGAACCTGAAAGTAATCCAATCGCTGTCTGTGTAGACTGTCCGGTCGGGTTCCAGTTGTATGTATATGGCAGTCCTCCCCCGCTGCCTGTCACGGTAGCGCTGGCTGTGCCTGCTCCCCTGCAGGCGACGTTGTAACCGTTAAACAACGATGATGAAACCGAAGCGCTTACGTCAGGTACTAAAATTGAATAGCTGTAAGTCTGAGAGCCATTCAGCGGACATGCATTATCACGAACGGTAACGGTAAAAGTATACGGCTGTGTACGTGCATCTGCTGATGAGGGCGTCCATGAAAATGTTCCTGTCGGCCTCGTTGCGCCTGCCGTATTAAATATTGCACCGGTGATTGCATCGTTCCAATCCATGGTTACGGTATCGGCAGCATTTCCGTCGCCGGAATTAATATTAAAATTAATCAGACTTCCCGGACAAATGGTAGTGTCAAAAACAGCTGTTCCGTTGATGCCGGTGGCAGTAGGAAGAAAGTTAGGGTTACAGACTTTCGTAATAAATTGCATGTCTCTCACGACGCTGCCGATTAAAATTCCGTTACGATATTCACGCACCAGGATCGCGGCAATTCCGATTTCACCGTTAATGGTTGGGTTTACGATGATATCTCCATTGTATGGATCCAGTGAAACAGGCGGAGCCGAAGTCATGGGTGAAGAAGCACTGAACCCCGGCTTGAAATTCACATTGCTGACGGTAAACGTTGCATTGTTATAAGACCTGGGCGTTATGAAAGAGTACGCGAGTGAATCTCCGTCTGAATCAATCACGCCATGATTATACGTCGAACTCTGGTTGATGCACAAAAATGCAACGGGTATATTCGTAAAATGAGGAGAACTGTTAGTAGGTGCATCCACGTTGTTCAGGGTTGCCTCAATGTACAGGTTCTCCGTACAAGGATTATCGATGGTGGTAATTGCACAGTTACGGCAGCAGATGAAAAAACTGAATGTCCAGTCGATACAGTTCTGAGGCAACGTAATATTATTTCTGTAAATGTATTGTTCATACCCCGCATACGGTGAGCCGGGATCTGAACAGATGGTCTGAACACTGCGACAGGGAAATGTTATTTCCTGCCCTGCTCCCGGCACCAGGTTGAGTGTATAATCCTGGCTCAATCCGCAACTGGCAGCCACGGCACTCAGTGATATGGACGGAGGAGCAGCAACACCGGAACAATCCCGGAAAAAAGAAACAGTCACTTCATACGTTCGTCCAAATAACCACCGATACTGAAGATCTGCGCCTGCCGCATGTGTTGCAAAAATTTTATTCTGAAAGGATGAGGCAATGATTATCAGTACTACAATGAGACATTTCATTTTACTCATGTATCTCAATGTTGATTTTAATTTTCTCAGAGGCATTTTTCGACGATTTATTGAGAGCAAACAGGATACTCTCCCATCCGCAAAGGACAGTTTTCAATGCAATATCGCAATGATATAGCCCTTAAAAATTCGTCAGCATAATGCTTTTCAACATCGCTATCAACAACAAGAGGGAATCAAAAGTTTGTCAGGTGAATGTGATGTCGCTAAAAATACTCTTCACATGCTGATGATGCAATGCTTCCATGCAAGTGAAAAAATCAATAAAAAATATTCTAATTGCTACGGCTCAATAATCTGCATCTTCACAACCTTGAACTCCGTACGCCTGTTTTGCTGGTGTTCTTCTTCGGAACAGGCAACTCCGTTGGAACACCTGTTTACAAGCTGCTGCTCTCCATAACCCTTTGCAGTGATGCGCGAGGAACTAATTCCGTGAGAGATGATATAATTTACGGCAGCTTCGGCGCGCTTCTGTGAAAGCACGTCGTTATAATGATCGTCGGCTCTCGAGTCGGTATGCGAACTGAGCTCGATGGTTATGCCCGGGTTGTCATTTAAGATGCTTACAAGTTTGTCGAGACCAGCTGCCGCATCCGGACGAATGTTGAATTTATCAAGGTCATAATAAATATTCTCCAGCACAATAGGCTTGTTTACGATGATCCGTTCGAGTTCGAGCTTTAACTTCACGAACATATTCTCGCTTTGTTTCTTTCCAACAGTACTCACTTTCTCTGTATTGGTAAAATACATGTCCCTGCTGCCTACAATCGAAAAGTCAGTCTCAGGATCGAGTTTGAAAAAGAACTTGCCATCCACTCCCGTCACCACATATTCTTTCTTGCCGGTCTTCAGGTTCGTCAGCTCAACCTTGACGTTTGCAAGGGGCTTTTGAGTGAGCTTTTCTACGGCAATTCCTTCCAGATTAAACCTGAGATCATTCACAACAAAGTCATAGATATTATCCTGCGTGGTATTCTCAACATTCCTGTTGCTCGAGAACAGTCCGGCCGTACCACTGTCGTTCATCGCAATACCAAAGTCGTCGAAACTCGTATTGAGAGGATATCCCACATTCACAGGGTCGCTCCATGCTCCATTCCTGTACACACACTTGAATATGTCGAGCCCGCCGAAATTATAGTGACCTTCGGAACTGAAGAAAAGAACCGTGTCCTTCCACAACACCGGAAACAATTCATTGTATGTGGTATTTATCTTTGCTCCCATGTTGACAGGCTTCTGCCATTCGCCATTTTCTTTCTTCGACATATAAATATCGGATCCGCCGTTTCCATCAGGCATGTCGCTTACGAAATACATCGTGTTACCATCCATACTCAGAGTGGGATGACCCGTGCTATAGTTGTCGCTGTTGAATGGAACTTCTTTCAGGCCGACCCAGGTGGTATCTTTCCTGACGGCTTCGAAAATTTTCAGATTCACTTCCTCATGGGTGGATTCTTTAACTTTTCTTTTGATGTAGTTATTCCGGGTGAAATAAATCGTGTCGCCGGTGACGGAAAAAGTTGCCGGACCGTCGTGGTATCTTCCGTTCACATCTCCCGTCAGGCTTGTGGTTGAAGTATACCCTTCAACGTTATTTCCTTTCGCATAATACATTTCAAGGTACGGCCTTCCGGTCCATTCATAGGTCCTGGCTTTCATGTCGCGATCGGTAGCAAACACGACTCCATCCTTATAATACACCGGTGCGAAATTACTCTGACCACTGTTAATAGCACTCGTATGAACATTGTATTTAATGCTGTCGGCCAGCCACCTGGTAACGCTGTCGCAGCTTGCACGAAGCTTAATTGCGGCATCGTCAGTCGGGACGGCAGTTATGTATTGGTCAAGATACGTCTTTGCCATTTCGTACTTGCCGTTCCTCATGAGTATCTGGCCATAATGCAATTTATGGATGGGTTGTGCTGCCGGCAGCTGAACAGCCTTGGCATATGCCTCTTCTGCATGTGCATAGTCGTTCATCTTCCTGTAACTCTCGGCAAGCTTGATACGCGCGTTTGGAAATTCCTTTTTGCTCAGGCCTTTCTGATATTCCTTAATGGCCATGCTGTAGGCGAAGTCATCATAAAGCCTGTTACCCTGGCGGATGTGATAGCTTGCACAACCTGTGAGCAGTAATGCAATTACAGACAGGCATGAAAAGTACTTTATCATTTGCGTATTGTTGAGTGGTTTTAAGTCAGAATTTTCTTTCAACATTAAAAATATCTTGGGGTCTTCATCTTCATGATGTCGTATCCGAAATCATAACCTATCATGATCTCATGAGAGCCGGAAGAATAATCCTTCACGTCTGTAATGGTAAAATCATAACTGTATCCGAGATGCAATTGTTTGGTAAGCTGCACTTCAAACAAAGCAACCCAGCTGTCGCCGGTCCTGTAACTGGCGCCTAACCAGAATACTTTTCCCAAAAGAACATTCATGTTGAAATCGTATTCGACCGGTGCGTTTGGCGTATGCTTAACAAGTATACTCGGCTTAAGGACAACTTCCGAATTCAATTCGATGGCTACACCGGCAGTCGCATAATAGTGACGAACCTGGTGCGGAACCGTCTTGCCGCTGTCATTCAAATCAACGCTGAGATTATCATCCGGATTATAGCTGATCACATTCGGCATTGAAAGACCGAGATACATTTTATCCGTGTATAGCATAGTTCCCCATCCTGCATTGGGCTGAAACTCCTGCACCTTATCATCCGCAAACGCCGGATCATTCGCATCCCAGTAAATTAAATCGCTGTTTTTATAATTATACATGCTTCCTCCACCACGTAAACCGAAACCCAGTTTCCACCTGGAGTTTAATGGAAGATGATATGCAGCATTTAAAAAAGCTTCTGTACGGTCGGTTACGCCTATCTTATCATGATTGATTTGAAGACCCCAACCGAAATTAGAAAGTCCGATTGGTCCATGGATAGATGCTATTTGAGTTACCGGTGCACCTTTCCATCCCGCCCACTGCTTCCTGTATAACAGCGTTGCCATCATGTAATCCTTGCTTCCTGCATAAGCGGGATTCAACAACAGGTGATTAAACATGTAATGACTTACAAGAATATCCTGCTGAGCCTTCAGTGAGGAAAGGCCGCTAAGAAACAATACAATCACTATTAGCTTTTTCATTCGGTTTATTTTCTGCTTTTTATTTAGGAGAATAACGTCTGAGATCAACATAGGTCGACTTTCTCAGGTCGCTTTTGATCACTTCGAGAATAACGAAATAGGTTCCCTCGGCCAATGGGTTTCCATCATTGTCCTGACCGGTCCAGTCAGTATTGCGATAGTCATCGATCGAATAAACAATATTACCCCACCGATTAAACACCACGAAACTGTTATCAGGATATGATTCAATTCCTCTAATGTAATATCCATCATTGTACCCGTCGTTGTTCGGAGTGAATGCGGTCGGCAATTCAAGATCACAGGCCGGATCGTAATTTACGATCACGGTATCTGCTGCTGAACAAACACCATTGGTGACTGTCCATACAAACACCGTCATTCCGGCGGCAAGGTCGGTAACTTCCGTTGTTGCCAGGCTCGAATCGGCAATGATCGCAGACGTTGGAATGCGTTCAGACCAGATTCCTGAACCGGGACCCGAAGCTATTGCAATTAGTACTGCTCTCGATTCACAAACTGTCTGTGAATCTCCCGCATTCGCTGTCGGTGGCTGATATGCGGCAATCACCGTATAGTCCGAAGAATTGCAGGCACTGCCAGTGATCGTCCAGACGAGTGTATCGACACCATAATCAACCAGTGTCGCAACTGCATTACTGAGCGAAGGATCGTCGAAGTTCACATTTGGTGAGGCAGTCCACGTTCCATTCAGTCCCGGAATTATTGTTGCACTCAGTTGCACCGGACTCAGATCACATTGCGAAACATCCGGCCCTGCAGTCAGGTTGAAATTAAATACGCTTACATCATCCGAAGAGCTGCATCCGATCGGGCTGGTAACTGTCCAGGTAATTGTATTGAATCCCGGCGGAATATTTATAACCGTCGCATTCGGATCATGAATATCGCTAAAGGATGAGTCCGGAATGGTATTCGATGACCACATACCCTGGTCGCCCGGCGAAGGCACGTCTGCACTAAGTATGATAGTACCACCGGCACATGTAGCAGTGTCGCGTCCTGCGTTTACCGGAACCGGAGGCGGTTCGCTCACCTGTATCTGCTGTTGTTGTGTACAGTTTGCCTGGTCAGTAACAGTGACCTGGTAAAGTCCGGCATCAATATTTGTAATGTCGTCTGTGATGAAATTGCCCGGCACCCACAGGTACGTGTAAGGTCCGACGCCGCTGGAAACTGAAATATATATCGCACCGGTATTTGCTGCATTGCAAGCCGGTTGTATGACGCTGTCAACTGCCAGCGACAAGGTTGTATTCTGCTGAACAGAATCAGACAAGGTAACCGAACAGCCTGCAGCATCAGTAACGAGTACGCTGTATGGGCCCGGATTTAATCCTGTCGCAGTGGAATCGGTTCCTCCCACCGGCGACCACAGATAGCTGTATGGAGACGATCCACCGGTCACATGTGCGGTAATGGATCCGGAATTCCCTCCTGCACAATCCGCATTGACGACACTCAATGATACATTCAGCTGAACAGGATCAGGTATATGAACTGTATCGACCGTCCTGCAAAGATTTACATCTGTCACAGTCACGATATAAAAACCGGCAGGTAAATTAAATGCTGTATCTGTTGATTGCGGCGGAACGGTATTCCACGAGAATGTATAAGGTGCCGTTCCCCCGGTAGGAACTACAACGGCAATTGCATTCGAGTCGCCCCGGCATTTTACGTCCGATATCGCGTGTGCATCTGTCGATATCACCTGGTTGCCAACGAGGATGTCAAGAATATTTGTACAACCGTTGTTGTCGGTGATCGTCACGGTATAGAGTCCGGATGGAACTCCGGTGAGCGAATCTGTCGTATTCGGAAATCCTGCCCATGAATATGTATAGCCGGGAACTCCGCCACTGAGACTGTCGATGTATGCGCTTCCATCTGCACCGCTGCAACTTGCCGCCACCGCACCGCCGACACTCAAAATCTGAGGCGGCGATGTCACTGCCGTATCAATAGTGTTGCTGCAACCGAGGCTGTCGGTAACGGTAACCGTATAATTTCCCGGCGAAAGTCCTGTCGCCGTCGGGCCTGTCTGCACAGGGACGGTATTCCAGGTATAAGTATAAGCAGGTGTTCCTCCTGATGCATTTACTGTTATTGTTCCGGTGGTATCGGTGTAACATAAAAGATCCAGCACGGAAGCGATCGTATCAATATTCAATATCAATGCAGTCGATGAAGAATTTACATTGACGGAAGTAGTTGCCGTACATCCATGACTGTCAGTAACCGTTACAATATAAACCCCGCCAGCAAGTCCGGTTGCAGTATCATTCAATGTCGGCGGAATTGTATTCCAGGAAAATGAATACGGCGCCGTTCCGCCGCTCGCCACTGCAGCAGCAATTCCGCTTGCGCTTCCTGTACAGGAAGCCGCAATCACAAATGCAGAGTCTGTTAACACAGGAGGATCAAGCAACGTATTCGGAAATGTGGCTGAACAACCGGTGGTGCTGTCATATACGGTAACAGGGTATGAACCCGGAGATAAATTAGAAATGCCTGATGTGGTCTGCCCTCCCGGCTGCCACTGGTAAGAATATCCGCCGGGATTGACAGGCAATACGTTCAGTGCGCCATCGTTTGCTCCCGGACAGGAAATCTCGGTCCGGTCGATGGTAACCAACGGAGAATTTACATTGATCGTGAACGCATATGTCTGATATCCGCTGTTCGGACAGGCATTGTCGACGACCGTGAGTGTAAACTGGTGCGGAATGCTGCTGATGTCTGATACGGTCGGAGTCCAGCAGAAATGACCTGTTGGAAAAGGAAATCCTGAAATGGTCAACGTCGCATTTGCGATCTGCCTGTTCCAGCTCATCGTCACGATCTGGTTTGGGTCTGCATCATTTGAAAAAATATCGAAGCATAGCTGAGTGCCGGGACAAATAGTAGTATCACGTTTCGGTGTCCCGTTGATACCGGTTGCAGTAGGTATGGTGTTGGTGCAGGGACGCACATAGATTTCCATGTCCCTCACCACCTCGCCGATCTTCACGCCATCGCGAAATTCTTCAACCCGCACTGACAATATTCCGACCTCCTGCTGTGAGGGAGTCATTACGATATCGCCTGTGAGCGGGTCAATGGTCAGCGGCGGCACAGATATAATTGGAGTTGTTGCGGAATATCCCGGTTGGTATGTAACAGGAATATTCGCACTATCCAGCGGATCGACTAAAGAATATACTAATGAGTCACCGTCGGGATCGACTGCGCCATGATTGTAAGTGAAGTTCTGACCAACGCATACGAATACAATCGGGTTGTTGGTGAAATAGGGAGAAGAGTTGCAGGCAAAATTCAGGTTATCAAGGTTTGCGGAAATATACATTCCCGGATTCGTACCGGTAAGGCAGGGTTGAGGAACAACCAGCGTTGTGATATCACAATTTCGACAACAGTATTGCCAGCTGATGATCCAGTCAGAACATTGAATCGGGAAATTTACGATTCCCGTATAACGATATTGCTGAATGCCCGGATTAGACGAATTTGGATCATCGCAGGACGTGGTCAAGCCCGGACACGGGTATGTGATTTCCTGTCCGGTGCCATTGGCAGGAAGAAGCGCGTCTGTAAAATGAATGTTACAACTGTTGGAATGAAAATCCAGGATAACAGAAGGCGGAGCACTTGTTCCAAGGCAATCACGGTAAAACGTGAGATCGATGCGGTAACTGTTTCCGCCAAGGCAGGTGTATGTGATATCAGATCCGGCAAGATGTGTTGCAAGTGCTTTCCTGGGTATGATACCGATTGTGGCTGCGAGTGTTAAAAAAAGTACTAATCTTCGAACCAGTTGCTGCATTTTGCTATTTTTCTGAAAGTTACCGCATTGATTAAAGCATAATTTTAATCAGGGCGTAAGAAATATTAAATTTTTTACTGATTTGTCGCATAAAAAGTTCCATTTCTTTAAGATTTTATGAAAAAGTTTAAAGAATTCATAAAATCAGGCATTTCCAAAGTGTAAGTTTTTACTTTCCTGTTAAATAATTCCGAATCAGGCTTTCGAAAGATTAAAAATCTGTACCAAAGTCTTTGTAGAAGCAGGTTTCCTGAAAATGAACAGACAACAGCTTTTAATGATCCGTTTAATTTTATTTTTTAGGAATACAATCACTAATTTGCCTGATGGTATGGTTTTTAAAAAAGCACCGCAATACATAAAAAACAAAAACTAAAATGGCGATATCAAAAAACCAATGGGAATATAATCTGGCAACGAAACTTTTTATTTTTCTGGTAGTCTTGTTTTTACTTTATGTCGGGCAGTCGTTGTTTGTGCCGTTGCTGATTGCAATTTTCTTTACATTTCTCCTTTTACCGATATCAGATAAACTTGTGAAATTTAAAATTCCCCGGGCAGCGGCGATCATCATAAGCATTTTGATAGCGATGTTCTTCTTCGGTGGTTTAATCTATTTCTTCATTCAGCAAATAAATAGTTTTGGTGATGACTGGCCTGAATTAAAAAACCAATTAGCCATTAAGGGTGGCAGAATTCTCCAGTGGATTGAAAATACAACACGGATTTCTCAGGAGAGGCAGATCAACTGGATGAAAGAAAAACTGACGGCATCTGCACAATCGAGTCCTGAGGTAATCATGGGAATTTTTTCCACAACAGGAACCTTCCTCGCCATGTTTGGATTGATTCCGATCTACATTTTTTTTCTTACCTACTTCCGGGAAAAGTACAAACAATTTATAATCCTCGTTGCAGAAGAAAATCACGCTCAAGCCATCGACATCATTAAAAAAATTTCCAAAGTTTCAAGAAAATACCTGAAGGGTGTATTCCTTGATGTTTTGATCTTATCTGTTCTTGGCTCGGTAGGTTATCTTTTGCTGGATATAAAGCATGCGATACTGTTCGGCGTTCTTGCGGCCATACTCAATATTATTCCCTACATAGGCGTCATGCTTGGCAGCCTGTTGCCGATTCTGATGGCCATCATTACAAAAGATGAAATCGGCTATGCATTCGGTGCCTTGGGCGTAGCCGTGGTTGTGCAATTCATCGACAACAATTTCATATCTCCGTATGTCGTAGGTTCCAGCGTGAGTATCAATCCACTCACGGCCATCATCGTTCTCATCATCGGTGCGATGATGTGGGGAGTAGCCGGTATGATCCTTTCGATTCCACTCGCCGGAATGATGAAGGTCGCCTTCGACAATATAAATTCACTGAAACCCTATGGTTACCTGATCGGAGAAGAGGTGAACTATTATGAGAAGGGATTTTTTCACAAGAAAAAAACCAGCTGATCCTCAGATCGAATGCGGTATATCTTCTTTGTGAATTTCAAAATGATCTTCTTCTTCCTTGAACTTTAGTATCTGATCGAGTGCATTGGGAACCACGTCGCTGCAGATTACGATGTAGGATCCCTGCTTCGCATTCTTGATTGCATAGTCGATCGCCTCGGGTTCTTTCGGAATGATCTTAACTTTCTTATCCGGCGAATCGGCTTTAATACCCTGCATCATCAGTTCGATGATTTCACTCTCGCTCCTTCCGCGGAGATTCTTATCCTGCCGGATGATGATTTCATCGAACATCTGTGAAGCTACAGTTCCAAGCTGGACAATATCTTCATCGCGCCTGTCTCCGACACCTGCAATGATTCCCACTTTCGGCTTTGCATCTATTTTATCGAGGAACCTCGCGATGGCCTGGAAGCCCGCAGGGTTATGTGCATAATCAACCATTACCGTAAACTTGCGGAACTGGAACATATTCATGCGTCCCGGTGTCTGTGTCGGCGACGGAATAAATGTTTCAAGCGCAAGTCTGATTTCTTCCACCTTGAATCCCTGGAGGAAGCCGGCGAGTACGGCAGGAAGCACATTCTGTATCATGAATATCGCTTTGCCGGAAAATGTGAGCGGAATGTTTATCACCTTATCGACACGAATCTTCCAGGTACCCTTACAAATGGTCACGTATCCATTCTCTACAATTGCAGCTATGCCGCCATTCTCGCAATGCTTCCTGATGCGGGGATTGTTCTCGTCGAGACTGAAGAGTGCAATGTTTGCATTTATACTCTTACGCATTTCGTAAACGAGGTCGTCGTCGGCATTCAGAATGCTGTAACCTTCCGGCAAAACGCTTTCCGCTACAACGCTCTTTACACGGGCCATTTCTTCCAGCGTATTAATGTCCTTCAATCCGAGGTGATCTGCCGCCACATTTGTCACGATGCTGATGTTGCAATTGTGAAATCCCAATCCCGCCTTCAGTATTCCGCCGCGGGCACATTCCAGCACGGCATACTCGACGGTCGGATCGCGCAGAACAAATTCTGCACTTAGCGGACCGGTGCAGTCACCTGATTCCACCATCCTGTTTTGAATGTATATCCCATCCGTCGTCGTAAATCCTACCTTGTATCCCATCGTTTTAACGATGTGAGCGATCAGCCGCGTCGTCGTGGTTTTACCGTTGGTACCCGTAACGGCAATGATCGGAATCCGCGCTGAACTCCCCGGCGGATAAAGCATGTCTATCACCGGCTCGGCAACATTTCTCGGCAATCCTTCTGCAGGCGCGATATGCATCCTGAAACCCGGACCGGCATTCACTTCCAGCACTGCTCCCCCATTCTCATAAATCGGCACGCTGATGTCAGGCGTCATGATATCGATGCCACAGATGTCGAGGCCGATGATGCGTGCGATCCTCTCCGCCATGAAAACATTATACGGATGCACAATTTCTGTTACATCCGTGGATGTCCCACCCGTGCTGAGATTTGCTGTACGTTTGAGATATACTATTTCATCTTTCTTCAACACACTGTCAACAGTAAGATTTTTTTCCTCGAGCATTGCCAGCGTAACATCGTCGATCTTTATTGCTGTTAAAACCTTTTCATGACCATAGCCTCTTCGTGGATCGCTGTTAACTTTATCGACAAGTTGTTTGATTGTATGTTTACCATCGCCTGTGACCATGGCAGGAGTGCGTCTTGCACCTGCAACAAAATTGTAGTTGATAACGAGCAGGCGATGATCGAAGCCGGTGATGAACTTCTCCACAATCACACCACGGGAAACTTTCTTTGCAACGGCAAGCGCTTCCACAGCGGAGTCCCAGTCCTTGACATTGATGGTCGCCCCTCTTCCATGATTCCCTCCAACCGGCTTAACCACGATCGGATAACCCACCCGCTTAACTGCCGATTCAAGATCTTCTTCGTCGTAAACAACGTATCCTTTAGGCACTGCAATGGACGAAGCCTCGAGCAGGTTCTTTGTTTCTTCCTTGTCGCAGGCAACTTCAACTGCAATACTGCTCGTCGTGCTTGCAACGGTTGCCTGGATCCGATGCTGGTTTTTTCCATAACCAAGCTGCACGAGTGAATGTTTGTTCAGTCTTATCCATGGAATTTTTCTTTTGATCGCTTCATCCACGATAGAGCCGGTAGAAGGGCCGAGCCGTTCATCTTCCCGGATTTCTCTCAGTCGCTGTATATCTGCAGCAAGGTCGTATTCTTCTCCTTTGATGAGCGCATCGGCAATACGTACAGCCGCCCTTGCAGCATAGATGCCTGCTTTCTCTTCCATATAATTAAACACAACATTATACACTCCATGCTGTCCGCTGCTCCTCGTTCTTCCGAATCCAACATCCATTCCTGCCAGCGTCTGAATCTCAAGAGCCAGGTGTTCAACTACGTGCCCCATCCAGGTGCCTTCTTTCACACGTTTAAAGAACCCGCCCGGATGGCCCTCGGAACATTCATGTTCGTACATAGAGGGAAAGGTTTTTTCGAGTCTCTCGGAAAAACCGGGTATCTTATTGCTGGGTGCCTCTTCGAGTTCCTCGATGTCGAGCTTCATTACAATCAACTTGTGCCTGCGAATAGACCAGTAATTAGGTCCACGCATCACTCTGATTTCAATAATTTTCATAAAAAAATGTTATTTCGTGTTTTTCGCGTTTTCAAAGTAAAAATTTTTAATTGAATAATCCCTCATTTCAGGGAATAATAATAGCAAATTGTGAGAAAACCGGTTGAAAAGTCTGTAATAATGCACCCTTAAACTACCATCAATTTCTATCTTTGCCGCAAAACCAATTATACATTTTATGATCCCAAAGGGAAGGCTGATTGCCATCGGAGGAAACGAGGATAAAGGAACCGAACCGGAACCGAATTATATTCAGAAAAACAACCTTAATTTTTTCGAATTACAGATATTAAGCCGCATTGTTCGTGAGGCTGGCGGACATGATGCAGACATTGAAGTTATAACCAGCGCCTCATCCATACCGGATGAGATCGGGCTCAACTATCTTGATGCCTTTAAAAAACTTGGCTGTAAGAATGTCCGCATCATGAGCATTCGCAAACGCGAAGATGTTCAGAATCCGGAGATGCTGGACAGACTTAAAAAATGCCAGTGTGTAATGTTCAGCGGCGGAAACCAGCTCAGACTTTCATCCATTTTTGGCGGCACCGAATTCTTAGAGGTTTTAGTTAACCGGTACATGAACGAACCATCGTTTGTGGTTGCCGGAACGAGCGCAGGCGCCATGGCTATGTCGAACACGATGATCTACCAGGGCAGCAGCTCGGAAGCATTGCTTAAGGGAGAAGTAAAAATAACGACCGGACTTGCGCTGATCAAGGACGTCATCATCGATTCTCATTTCGTAACACGCGGCAGGTTCGGACGACTCACGCAGGCAGTGGCTGCGAATCCGTCATGCATCGGAATCGGGCTGGGAGAAGATGCAGGTGTGTTAATCACCGAAGGCAGGTTCATGGAAACCATCGGCAGTGGTCTTGTGATCATCATCGACGGCCACGATATTCTACATTCAAACATTGCGGATCTGAAAGAGGGTTCGCCCCTTTCCATCGAAAACCTCATTGTTCATGTGATGGCAAAAGGAAATCACTATGATTTGAAGGGAAGAAAGTTTTTTGCGGAAGCGGTTGCACAGCGACAGTAAAAATTTATTTTTCTTTCCAATTTATTCAAGGATAAGCCTGACGCTTTTATTTATCGACTCGTTCTGTACGGAGAGAATATATATTCCTCTCGAGAATAAAGATACTTTCAGACCATAATTTATCGTGGTGTCTTGCCCTCTGAGTTCGTCAAGATATACCGTCTTTCCTGTGAGATCAGTAATTCTGATTACGGTTTTTTCAGATGCAGTGGAAGGAATGGTAATAGTTACAAAATCCCCTGCCGGATTCGGAAAGACGCTGAGCTCATTATCGGATTTTGATTTAGAAGTGGAAGATGCATTCACCCTGCACGAAGGTAATATGGACAGATTGAGTTTACGCTCAGCGCTTGAACCTTTACAGTTGACTGACCTGACTTTGATCTTTCCTGAAAGAAATCCGGCACTTGAAACAGCAAGGATGGTTTGAGTACCCTGTCCTGAAAGGATAGACATATTTTCACCGCTCCATAGGTAACTGGTAGCTCCGGGAACAGGAAGGATGCTGTAGGTAGCAGACTGGTTTGGACAAAGTGAAGAAGGTCCGCTAATGCCACCGGGAGTAACAGGCCGCTTGTTAATTAGCGAAATATTCTGACAGACAGCAACGCTTGTCCCGCATGAGGTAACTGCTCTCACACAAATAAATCCGCCCTTGAATTTTGTCGTGAATTTCAGAGTTATGCAGGATCCATTTGCTGCACCAACAGCAGAAACACCCGGAGGCAGTGTCCAGATAAAAGAGGTTGCCAAAGGATCGGGATTAAGAGCACAATAAACGACGCCGGATTGCTTTGCGCATACACCTGAAGGCCCGTTTATAGCTGCAGGAGGTGTTGGTACAGAACCCGAAGAACCAACAACTACAGTGGCAGTGGCAGTACAGCCGTTCGCATCAGTGCATGTTACAAGGTAATTTCCGGGCGAAAGATTAGTCGCAGTATGTCCGGTTTGACCACCCGGCATCCAGACGCAATTTACCGGATTGGTTCCGCCACTTCCAGTGCAGGTCGCAGTTCCATCATTTCCATTACAACCCGAAGGTGTTGATGTAACAAAAAGGGAAAATTTCGGAGGCTGCTCAATCGAGACCTGCGAAGTTGCTACACAGCCTCGGCTGTCAATGATCTCTAAAATATATGTACCGGCAGTATATCCGCAAAAAGTTCCGGTGCCTAAATACGGCGGCAATCCACCAGCCGCAGAAATCGTAATACATGCAGTACCGCCATAGCAGAGGATTTGATCAGTCGACACAATAAAATAAGGCGTGTCGTCGGTATGAGAGATAATTCCGGTTTGGGTATTGCAGGCATCGACTGTGCATGCGATTCCGTCGTCGATGAAAACAGGCACATGATATACGCCGGTTTGAGTATCGCAGTAATCCAACGTACAGTAATTTTCATCGTCAACATTTATGGCAAAATGCAAAACACCCAGTAGAGGATCGCAGGCGTCGTTTGTACAGGCATTATTATCGTCGCGATTTACCTGAATATGATAGACACCATTTAGTACATCACAGCCATCAATGGTGCATTCATTATTATCATTTACAATAACAGGATTATGATATATCCCTGAAACAAAATCACAGCCATCGAATGTACATGCATTATCATCATCAGAATTTAATATGACATGAGTTATCATTCCATTTGAAGAATTACAGGCATCAGCAGTACAAGCATTTTGATCATCTATATTGGCTGCAGTGTGAGATATATCTCCGGTTAAGGAATTACAGGCATCGATCGTGCATGGATTGTTATCATCTGTGTTTAAAGCATTATGAAATATTCCAGAAACAGAATTACACCCATCGGTTGTGCAGAGGTTATTATCTTCTGTATATATGTCTGTATGAGAAATGGTCCCGGTTGAAGTATTACATTCGTCGATTGTGCAGACGTTATTATCGTCAACAGCAACACTGATGTGTAAAATTCCGATTGAAGCATCGCAAATATCAATTGTACACGCATTGTTGTCATTTACAATCACGGAACTATGCACAATATTTCCAGTTGGGGCATCACAAAAATCATTTGTGCATAGATTATTGTCATCTGGATCCAGGAAAGAGATATTACTTCCATTATCAGAACCTATAGAGACAGGATTGCTTCCTACCACTCGAATTCTGTATCCGGTTCCAAATGCAGTGCTTAATGGCATAACTATCGATATAGTTCCGGAAGTCAATGAAGAAACAGAACCAATATTTACCGGGCTTGCAAAACTGCCGGATGAAGAACTTAGTTGTGCTGTAAAAACATTTCCAAGGTTAAAAGATGTCGACACAGTATAGCTAACAGTTGCAGATGATCCCCTACAATAATTCGACTGTGATAAAGGCAATGTCGTAATGGTAAAAGGTAATGTATATTCAATTGTTATTTCAGGCCAAAGATTTGCGTTTGAATTATCACTTGAAGCAAAAATCATAGATGTATAAAACGATTCCGTTGATAAACGTAAAAGAAACCCAAAACTGCTGGCCGGATTGTTAATCATATCCTGCACCATATTCTTAACATCAATATTCAAATAATTTTGAGTCGAACTAATACTCTGAGTTAAAACAACCTGATTGGTTGTGGTAATAGTTGGAGCGGTGTTCCAGGTCACAGTACCTTCATTCCAGGCGCTCGTAACTCTCTGCAGCAAACTTTGGTTATTTCCATTCATAGGAGGAAATCCAGCTAATGATACTAAAGGTTGAGGGGCAGCGAACAATGAAATCCTCGCATTGGTTATAATCGCACCAACGGGAATTGTACTTAAATCAAACTGCAAAAGCCCTCTTCCATTACATGGAGCATCATTACAAGTCCATGCAGTAGCTGCTAATTCCGGATGATTTGAAAAATTTATAGTAGGCGCCCCGCTTGCTAAAAATGCATCTTTTCCGGCTGCTGCTCCTGGCTTAAGGGTAATAGTTACAGCCTGACTGTTATTTGAAATAATTAAAATATAAAGTAAAAAACTATATCGAATAACTTTCTTAATATTGAAATTTAACATGAGGTTTTTTTTTATTTTGTTTAATAAATTACAAAGAATAAATATATAACTTTAATTTCAAACTTTCCAAAAACATTAACTGGAAATTAATGAAAGCGCTATCAACATTTCATTGATATTTTTAGGGTTTTAAATCCGTAAACGAGCATACAGGTAATTATAAAATCCTCTTAAAATCAACCTAATCACTTTAAAATCAACTTTTCCGTAGATTTCGCAAACTCAAAGATTATTTTAACTTTGTGAATGACATTCCTATCAAGAAGTCTTCTTAAAAAAAGCCTGTGGCTAAGAAAATGAATAATAGTTATTTGAAAACTCAATTATATAATGAATTTACCAGTAATTGAATTTAGAGATGATCATGGATAAATGCGTTCGTCAATGGTCTCTTTGAGGATTTAAAAAAACTCAGTAAAATAGATGTATTTAAATGTTTTATCGATGGGACTTTTGCAAGTGCCAAAAAAGTGGCTGCATATTGGAAAAACCAAACGAGGCAAAGGAACCAAGATTATAGCAATGTTAGAAAATTATCTTGGTTTTGTTCAATTCGCTTGCATATTAATCATTAGAAGATATTTTTGAGATGGTTTCTAACAATTCCCCTTTACTATTTCAACCCTGGTTACTTAATAATGCATTTTTCTAAGATTTGTAAATGAAAAAAATAGCGCTTATTCTTTTTTTAATAATATCAAACTATAGCTTTTCCCAATCCATGAAATGGCTTGTAAAATCTGTAACCGGAGAAGTATCTGTTCTTGATTTTACTACAACTCCACCTACTTTGGGAGCCCAGATTTTAAATTATGGGTTAGGAGCGGAAGAAGAAATTAATATTATGACTGATATTAGTAATAATATTTTATTTACTAGTGCTTGCAATTCATCAGATATAATACAAGTAAGAGATGCCAATTTTAATCCAATGCCAAATGGAACAATTAGAGGGAGTAATACATCATTTGAATCGGCAATATGTAAAATTCCTTGTACAGACAATTCGTATTATTTTTTTAATTACAAAGGACCTATCGGGCAAGACTCTCTTTTTTATTCGATTATTGATTTAAATCTTAATGGCGGATTGGGAGATGTATCTCAAAGAAATATATATCTGGGTTCTGGATACACGGAGGGAATGACTGTTTCACATCAAATGAGAAATGGTTGTCGTTGGTTAATTGTTCCAGGTTACTCAAATAATAATTTTACCGTAAGTGCTTTTAAAATTTCTCATGATGGAATTTCACCTCCTATTATACTTGATTCTCAAGTGATGGTAAATCCAATAATGAGACCTCATGAAATTGAATTATCAATGGACAATTTAAAATTAACAGTTTCAACATTTTCTACTGGAAATATAGATCCTGATATTATATGTTATAATTTTGATTTAGAAAATGGTTCAGTTTTTAACAAACAAACATTTAATGTTTCTTTAGATTGGGTACTTGGAGTTGAATTTTCCCCGGATGCATCGAAAATTTATTATCAGACTAACACTTCGTTTTTTGGAACTTCAGTTTTAGGAAGGATCGATTTGATTTCAGGCGCTAATCAAATTATTGATAATTCAAGAGATCAATATTTAACGGACCCTGAATTAGCTGGAAATGGAAAAATATATATAGGATGGAACTATACTAATAATTATATCAGTGAAATTGGAGATCCAAATAATTCAGTTGTAGGTAATATACAATACATACGTAATTCAATATTTGTAAATTTTTCAGGCTGCAGACCTGGATTTGTAAATTGTATTGATGGGGAGCCACCTGGAACTTCAATTATTCCAAGTGCCATTGATTTTTCTTATTCTCCAACTCTCAATTGCGGTGATTATCAATTTATAGATTCTACTTGTATTGGTAGTTGGTGGGAATGGAATTTTGGCGATTCTATTTATTCTAATCTTCAAGACCCACTTCATCACTATAATACAAGTGGTAATTATAATGTAACCTTAAGAGTGAAAATTTGCTCAGATACATTAACAATTACTAAATCAATAAATGTTATAAGTAACTCCTTCGTATTATCTGTTTCCCCAGACGCGATTATTTGCAATGGCAGTTCAGCGAATTTAATCGCGGCAGGAGGAAATGATTATGAATGGTCGCCAGGAACTGGTCTAAATATAACTACTGGAAACTTTGTAGTAGCCACTCCTGATTCTACAACTACCTATACAGTTAATGCCACCAATGGAAATTCATGTAGTTCATCAGCAACAGTTACTGTATATGCAGTCCATAAAACAGTTTCAATAAATTCTACAATTAATAATGCATGTTCCGGAACAAATATTTCACTAATCGCAAATTGGAATGGAATTGGAAACATTCTTTGGTCAGACGGAAATACAAACGACACAATTTACGTAACGCAGAGCGGGACTTATACAGTTCAAGTTTCGGATAGTGGTTGCAGCGATTACGATTCAATCATGGTAAATTTTTATAATAGCCCTAACCCTCTAATTTCCACATCTTCAAATTCAACTTGTCAGGGTGATACAGTTATTCTTTCCTTAAATACTCAATTTCTTACCCAACAATGGTATTTTAATAATATTATATTAACAAACGATACAAGTTCAAATATAACAGCCTTTTCTTCAGGCGACTATTCAGTAACTGTAACTGATCTAAATGGCTGTACAGAAACAGCATACATTCCATTAACTTTTTTTAGCAAACCCATTGCTCAATTTAGTACAATTTCAAATCCATGTGTAGATTCAATTCTTATGCAAAATAATTCAATTAATTCGAGTCAATATCAATGGTATAAAGATGAAATATTAGTTGATACCACATCAGATCCATATTTATATTTTACGACTATTGGCAATCATACAATTAAATTAGTTGCATCAAATGGAAATTGTTCTGACACACTAATTCAAACGATAC
Source organism: uncultured Flavobacteriales bacterium (assembly GCA_964595205.1). Lineage (GTDB taxonomy): Bacteria > Bacteroidota > Bacteroidia > AKYH767-A > 2013-40CM-41-45 > JADKIH01. Next base: position 101,854 of record CAZQOQ010000003.1, read on the forward strand.
TAACTTCCATCAATCCAAGTGCAAGCTTTTATACTGATTCAATATGTTCACTAACACAAACATTTCACAATACTTCCTCGAATAGTAATCAATATTTTTGGCTTTCCGGAATGGATACAATTTCAATCCAATTTGAACCAATTCTTACTTTCCAAAATTATGGCTCTTTAATTGTAAAACTAATTGCAATGAATCTATCAGGGTGTATAGATAGTATTGAAAAAGAAATAAACATGGTTCATAATGTACCCTCGTCTTTTGATTATATTTTAGATACTTGCGCAAATGAACTTCTACTTTCTCCAATTAATTCTGATGCTTTTTTATATGACTGGAATATCGATAATGAAATTATCAGTAGTATCCAGAATCCGTCAATAGAAAATATTCTCTCAGGAAATCATGTTATATCTCTAACCGTAAACTCTGGTTTTAGTTGCCAAGAAATTACAACGAGAAATATTGAAATAGCGGAAATTCCTAAAACTCATTTTTACATACCAAATACATTTACTCCAAATGGTGATGGAATTAACGAGGATTTTCTTATATTCGGACTGGGCTATTGCGACAGCTATGAACTATATATTTATGACCGCTGGGGACAATTACTTTTTGAAACTAATAACCAAGGACCAATTTGGAATGGAACATTTAATAATAAAAAAGTTGAAGAAGGAGTTTATTGCTATTTAATTAAATTCAATGACACCTACTTACAGGGAAGAATAACTGTATTGTACTGATCATCTGTTTCCTTGTGTATATAATCGAGAAATCAATAAATTATTTGGGTCAATTGTAATTTCATTTTTTCCGTCCAACTTCTTCCAAACAAAAAATGTTCCTTTATTAATAAAAGTAAATCCACAACTTCTAAGCAAATTAATTTGAATTTTATTTAGAATATTTGTATCAAAACCCCAATATCGCATTAGCGAATATGTAAGATTCTTGTTAATTGTATTAATAGTATTAAACATTTCTTCCATTAATTTATCAGAATTTGGCGTATTCAAAATTATTTCTTCCAGATATAACGTTCCATCTGTTTTGTTATTTATAATTACAGCTGAATCATTAGTAACAACTGAATAAAAAGTATTTTTATACGGATTTTGTTTTATTCTCCAATCAATATATTTTTCAGAAAATTCTATTGACCATAAACTATTATCTTTCAATATTTGATTTTGTTTTGTTACAAAGAAATCAAAATTATTTCCGATATCGGTAAGATCACCACTTCTGATTTTCAGTTTTGAATAAAGAAAATTATATAATGTCCCTAAATGAATTTTTATTTTATCCCTATAATTGTTTTCAGGATTTAAATTAATCAATACTTCCGCTGCCTTCCATGGCTTCTTTACTAAAATCCCCTGAATTGAGGAAAATGGAACAGTAAAACCAATTTTCTCAAAAGGCTTTCTGGCATAAGTAAACCCCCAGATATACTTTATTCCAGCCTTTACACATTCTGAAAATAACAAGTCATACATTTTATCAAACAACTTCTGACCTCTATATGCAGGATCTACAAAAGTATCTTCTGATTTTGCAGTAAGTACTTTTTCCTTTCCATTCGTCAACATAATGGGAATTGCACTTTGCGTACCAACAATTTTATTACCTTCTTTCTCCAAATCTTCTGCGATTATATAAATTGCTCTACCCCACGGAGATGAAACAAACTCCCATTCGAAATAACTATCAGGCCTAATATTACCATATGCAGTATTGTATACCTTATTAACTGATTGGATTTCGGAACTTTCCATCAACCTGATTTGTATCTTCATTTTAATATCGCTCTAATATGTTACGTTGTGAAATTGATTTAAAACCTGATTCATAAAAAAAAGATAACAATTTTTTAAATGCGTTAAAATAATTTTTATACTTAAAACTACTGATAAAATTATTGTGAAACAAAACAGATATAACTGCATTATAACTATTCAATTCGACAAAATCAATTACATCATCCGTAAATTTTTGAGAATCATATTTTAGATAATTAAAATAAGTGGTATCCATTATATTTAGTGGAACTTCAAGAAAATCGTATGGCCGTCGTTCCTTAAGGTTAAACGGATGAAATGGCCTCCCATATCCATTTCGAAATCCGGGCGCATCAGCAAAACCTAATGAAGCATCCAATTTTAAGCCGGCATTTTCAATTTCCGGGAAATTTTTATGCGGTTTGAATTTTATGTAATGATACCTGTTACCAATAACACTGCATGGCAACTTTGCCAGTTCATTCTTAAATGGTTCTTCAGAAGCACTCTTATGTAGACCATTCTCCCATTTAGAATCATTTACTGCCAGTATTGTCTTTATTATACGTACTGAGTTAATATCATAATCAGAATTATTTAACCCATATTCTGTCTTCCCTTTATTGACTAACCAATAAAATGTTGACGTAAATTCAAACTCATTTTCGATCTTCATTATCTTATCGATGTTAAACCAGCTCGGTCTGTTTAGAATATTTTCTAAAAAAACCAAAAACAATAAATCTGGCCTAAACTTTTTGATAGAAAAAAATGAATCCTGTAGTAATGATCCATAAATGGTATCTATGTCATGAGATAAGTAAATTTCCGATTTATAATTTGTTACATTGAGCTTACTTAACTTCTCCGTAGAAATCCATAATTTATCGAATAGAACCTGAACTATATTTAATCTGACATTTCCAAACTTAAATTGCAAACTATTTTTATATTTAAATCTACCAAAGATGTCATCATCTGAATCGCCATATTCCTGTAAACAATTTACAATATAAAACGCAGTAGATAAATAATCGATGTATCCTTGTGGGTCAATGAATTCACATTTGTCTTTAAAAATATCCGTGTGCAAATATTTTCCTTTTTTTAAATTTTCATAAAATGATTTTGAAATTCGAATATCAGCATCTTCAGAATGTGAAATAATTAAATCTGCTCCACTCTTCTTATCAGCTATTTTATATTTAAGTTCTTTATTTTTTGCAAATAAATTAAAAGTATAATTAATCTCCTTATCATATAATGTATCTGATTCAATAAATACATGCATAATCTAAATTCTTTTTAACCAATAGTTTAGTGTTGCAACTCTCCATACTAGCTTGGAATTTTTATTGTCTCCTGCCTTATATTCAGAAATTAACTTCGAAGTTTTTTCACGATTTAAAAAATCTAATTTCTTATAATCTATTTCAAGTAAATGCTTCATTGGCCCCCTCAACCAAATATTCTCACCCGGAGTAACAAATCCCTTTTTATCCTTTCTCAAATATACTTTCTCTGGCAAAATATTCTTCGCTGTCTCTCTTAAAATCTTTTTTGATACTCCATCTGAAATTTTCAAATCATCACTCAAGCGAAAAGAAAATTCAACAATTCGATGATCCAAAAAAGGAACTCTGGATTCTACTGAATGGGCCATTGTCATTCGATCAACGTAATGCAAAATTGTAGGTAAACTTGTAGTAAATAATTGATGATACAGAAAATTATTAAGTGATCTTCTAAATTTAGTTTTTAAATTAAAAGGAACATCATCAGTTTGTCGGTTTACTAAAAACGGATAATAATTTTTATATTCAACTTTATACAATTGATTTTCATTTACCATTGCCGATAATGCAGACTTTCCAATATTTTTAGCCATATCAGTAAAACTATGTGCCTGATACATGCTAGATTTTCTTAAATTTCCAACTAATTTACCCAATCTTATACTTCTAAACAGGCCAGCATTATATCTATATGCAGCATGCATGTAACCTGCCAGATACTCATCTGCGCCTTGTCCATCAATAACAACTTTGATTTTATCTTTCTTAATCTGTTCCAACAGATAGAAATGAGAAAAATTTGATGATCCAGTAGCTGGTACATCTACCTGATACATGATCTCATCAAATCGTTCTAAAATTTCATTTGGCGAAGGTTTAAAATAACCAGGTTTTATTGTTGGATATTTATCTATTACGGAATTAATAAATGGTCTTTCATCAACCTCATCCTTCCCATCATAATAAATTGAATACGATTTATAAATATTTTGAGGGAAAATGTTTGCCACAAAACCTGTTAGAGTGGAACTATCGATTCCTCCACTAAGGCAAATTGCGATTTCAACATCACTTCGCATATGAATAGCAGTACTATTATTGAGTAATGAAAATAAAACATCTTTGGCTTCATCAATATTTTTAATATCAGGTTCGATTTGATTTTTTAAATCCCAATACCTCTCTACCCTTACCTTCCCATCCTTATAAACCAAATTAAACGCTGCCGGCAGCGATTTCAACTTTGAAAAATATGTCTCATCACGGTAACAAACCCAGCCTAACTGCAATCCGCGTGAGACCTGGTTCAGGTTAATGTCGTTCGAAAATACCGGGGATTTCTTCAACGCTTTATACTCAGATCCAAAATAAAATTTGTCTCCGTCAAGGATGTAATAAAAGGGCTTAATTCCAAACCGGTCTCTCGAACAGAAGAGTTCCTTTTTCTTATGATCCCACAGCGCAAATGCCCACATACCAACAAATTTGTTGACGCTCTCTCTTCCCCATTCCCTGTATGCCGCAAGAATGACCTCGGTATCGGATTGTGTTTTGAATTGATAGCCCTTGCTTTTCAATTCCTCGCGTACTTCAATGTAATTATACATTTCACCATTGAAGACTATCGTGGAATCGAAATGATGCATGGGCTGGTTACCATCTTCACTAAGATCAATAATACTTAAGCGGTTATGACCAAAAACGACGGGCAACTGAATCCACTTTTCCCTCGCATCCGGTCCGCGGTGAGAAATACTCTCCAGCATCGCTGAAACGACACGATCCGCCTCCGAAGCATTTAAACTGTTATCAATAAAACCGGCAATGCCACACATCTTTTTATTTTCTGGAGTTAAGGATAATCCCTGACAACAACCTTGTGAGTTCCTTCCTCGAATATTTCAGAAACGCCTGGTCAGAGATTTCCAGCGACTTATTTTCCCGCCATTGCAAAATTAATGTTTTAAAATATGAATAAAGTCCATTTACGTCACTCCGGTCAAACATTTTTCCACTCCTGCATTCTTCCAGAATCCGGGACGCATCTCCCTGCACGGGCCCCAGGCCAATCACCGGCCGCCTGGAAGCAAGATATTCAAAAAGCTTTCCCGTGAGAATGCCTTCATTGTTTTCCACCTCAGGAATGATGAGCAATAATACCGTTGAACTCTGCATGTAATCAACAGCATCTGCATGACTCACATGAGGAATAAATTCGGCATGATCATTCAATCCGTTTTTATCGATTAACTGCCTTATCGAATCGGGCATCGAACCCACAAACCTGATCCTGAAATTCATATCTGAAAATCCGGAAATCGCCTTCGTTAAAATCCTGAAAAAAACGTCTGGATTATATGAGTCCGCAATACTCCCCACATAGGTGATCCGGAAGACATCCTTCGGACATTCCGTCTTCCTTCGAAAATCGTCTTCATCAAAGCCGTTTGGAATCACATGAAATTTATCTTCACTGAGTGATGCGGATTTCTTCAGGAACATGCCGGCAATCGGCCGGCTTACGGTAATTACTTCGTCGGCACCCGACAATACTTCTCTCTCAAGACCTGCATCCTTACGCTTCGAACGCCCGGTATGAAGCAAATCACGGTAATAATATATGTCAGTCCACGGATCCCTTAAATCTGCAATCCAGCGGATGTTAAACTTTTTTTTAAGCCTTAAGCCAATCAGCTGACTGCTGTGCGGAGGCGAAGTGATAAAGACGGTATCGATCTTTTCTTTGCTGATGATGTCAGAAGCCCTCCTGACCGCAAATTTAACCCAGCCTGTTCTCGCATCCGGTATGAATAAATTTCCCCTGATGAATCTCAGAATTTTCTGAAAAGGTTTTTCCTTATTGCTGTTTGAGAATCCTCCGTGAGGAATATTTTTTTTACCCGTGAAAAATAAAAGCAATTTTAAAGCCTCGACTGATTTAGTCTTATGGATTTTAATTGACGGAGGAATTTCCTTAAGCAATGTATCATCCGTTAACGGATAAGTTGCATATTCTTCATCCACGGTCAGTACTACAGGCTCGATACCAAAATCAGAAAAATACTTTACAAATTTTAATGAACGCTGCACTCCGGCTCCTCCGCTGGGCGGCCAGTAATATGTAATGAAAAGAATTTTTTTCAAAACACCCGGATTAATAATTCCATGATCTCAATTCTCGTTTTTCGGTTTCGCCTTAAACTCCTTCCAGGCCGCAAATCCGGCAAACAAAATGATTAGTAAGGAACCGGCAAAGGAAATTTTTTCACCCACACTAATAACCGCCGGCTCAAATTTAAATTCAATGGTATGTTCACCACCGGGAACACGCATGGCACGCAACACATAATCTGCCCGTACATAATCCGTAAGCTTACCATCGACGTATGCATTCCAGCCCTTATCATAAAATATTTCGGAGAACACCGCCAACTGTTCTGCCCTGGAAGAAGATTTATATGTAAGATGATTGGGTTTATAATCTGTCAGCATTATGTACGAAGCAGAATCATAATTATTGAGATTGAGTCCGTCCAGGGCCGTCTTATACCTGTTATCGATAACGGCCATCGTACGCGGGTCGAAATCATGAACGGCGGCAATTTCCGAATCTGCATTAGCTACGAACTTCACCGAAGACACAAACCATGCATTGCCGAGTGCGCCCTGATTCACCAATGGAGGCTGATCTCCGCTCAGGATAAAATATTTTGTGTTGAGCATATTCAGCGCAGGCTGTCCGTAAACGACCTGCAAGGAAGCCGAATCAGGACGTTGCATTACCATTTTGATGATGGAGATTTCGCCCTCGAGGTTGTAGTCGATCAGTTCCTTAATTCGTTTAAGCTTTGCGCCATGGTATCCGCCGATCGACTGGTGATAATAAGAAGTGCTCGCATCGTTAAATGTATTCGCTCCGATATTGATCACCCGGTAACTCTTTGTCGTGTCCTGCAAGATCATTTCATTCGCCCGCGTTCGGGGAAACGGAACGGCGTTAGCGGATTTCTTGACAAAGTCGTCAGAGGAAATGTATCGTTTATCCACAGTCAACATATCCATCATAATGAGAGCGAGGAGACTGAAGATGAAAATTTCTTTCTTGTAGTTATAGCGTAGAAACGTCCAGATCAACCCTGCAGCCAAAATGAGGAAGATCAGTGAGCGAATCGTATCCGAAACCATGATATGTTTACGTGCGGCGCTTACCGCGCTGAAAAAACCATCGAGCAACTGTTCTGAATTCGGCTGTCCTTTTACTGATTGCGCAACCTGGTCGTATTCCTTCGAAGAATAAAAACTGGTGAAGCTGCCGGGAGAAATTGCAACAAGAAGTGTGAAGCCGATCACAATTCCCATTGCATACATCAGCTGCTTCTTATACTTTTTAAAAAAATCTTTTTCGGTCACCATCTTATTCACGGTCAAGACAGCAAGAAGCGGAATCGTGAACTGGGCAATGATCAAGGTGGTTGTTACCGCACGGAATTTATCGTAACCGGGAACGAAATCGAGAAACAGATTTGTAAAGGTCATGAAATTGTGTCCCCAGCTGAGCATGAGCGAGAGTGCCGTAGCAATTAACAACCACCACTTAACAGGTCCCTTAACGACAAACAGTCCGATTACAAAAATCAAAACGACGATGGCGCCAACGTATGACGGACCGCCGGTAAAAGGCTGATCGCCGAAATAGGCGCCATAGTTTGTGACGTATTGTTTATAATTGTCGTCGACATCATTCAGGGCGTCTTTATTATTTCGGCCAATGGGTTCGCTGGCACCTCCTTTAAAATCCGGAATCATTAATGTGAAACTTTCTCCGATACCATAACTCCATTGTGTAATGTAATCACGGTCGAGGCCTGTTGTCTGGTTTTCTTTGTCGGCCGAAAGTTCAGACGGACCACGGGTGGAATACTTCCCGTATTCCTGTGTTGCCCACAGGTTGGTGATGTTTGAGAACAATGCAAATACCGCTGCAACGGCGAGGAATGCATTGGCCTTAATAAATGTTGAAATTCTCTTTTCTTTGATCGACAGGTACAACTCTGCAATCACGAGAATTGCCACCATCAACATCAGGTAATAAGTAATCTGCAGGTGATTCGCATAGAGATGTAATGCCAACGAGAGTGCGGTGATCGCTGATCCAAGCAATAACCGGCCGTTGTAGGTCATAATAATGCCGGCAATAACGGGAGCCATATACCCGAGTGCATGAGCCTTCGAATTATGCCCGGTAACAATGAACAACAGGAAATAAGAACTGAAAGCATATGCAACCGAGCCGAGAATGGCGACCTTATTATCGACTTTCATTGTGATCAGAAGAAAATAAAAACCAGCCATTAGAAGAAAGAGATAGTTTGCAGGAAGCGGCAAACCAAGCGTTACAATCTTATCGAGGTATTGCACCAGGTTTGCTTTATACTCTGCGGATATCTGGTAAGCCGGCATACCTCCAAACATCGAGTTTGTCCAGAAAGTCTGCTCACCGGTTTTTTCTTTGAAATCAAGAATTTCCTTCGACATACCCTTCCAGTTGTTGATATCGGATTGCCGAAGTTCTTTTCCTCCCATCAACGGAGAGAAAAATAACATCGTGATTACGATGAAAGCAACAATTGCAATAATGTGAGGCAGATATTTTTTCATATTGGTCCTATAAGGAAATGCGAATATAGAGAAATAGAAGAAGAATGTCTGAAAGGGAAATAGATGTGATTTGAAAATTTATCACTAATAAATGGAAGTTGTTTTTAATAAAAGCTCCTTAATATATTTCATTGATTAAGAATGTAATCCATGCACATTTGCATAGAATTTGAATCATTACTAAGATCAATTTGCATTCGACCTTTGACAAACATTAGTCCCGTTAGGGCAATGTCATTAAGTTAAGAATTATAAAAAGTTATATTTCAAAAATTCGTGCATTCGTGGCAATCAAATATTTTAAAATTGCCACGAATACACGAATAAAATGATTAAATTTCATTTGAGGATCCTATTTAGGAACCATTTCGCTTAACTTATTGGCATTGCCCTACGGGACTTTTTTGTTGTGGGATATTTTTTTTCCAATGTTTCGTCCCTGACGGGACTTCTGATTTGTATTGTTTTTGTTTCTACCAATGTTTCGTCCCTGACGGGACTCAGATTGGTTGTGTGTTTGTTTCTACTAATGTTTCGTCCCTGACGGGACTTCTGATTTCTATTGTGTTTGTTTCTACCAATATTTCGTCCCGGACGGGACTCAGATTTGTTGTGTGTTTGTTTCTACTAATATTTCGTCCCTGACGGACTCAGATTGGTTGTGTGTTTGTTTCTACCAATATTCCGTCCCTGATGGGACTTGGTTTGGTGATTGTTTTAAACTCGAATGGATTTTTAATAGCCAATTGAATTGATGATCAATTCAAAAAACCAATTACTATATGAGTAAAGACCAATTATTCTTCAATCTTCAATAAAATTTATCTCGACAAATACAGGTTCCTCTCCCCATACACCTTCTGAAAAAACTCGTCCTCCAGATCCTTGATAAAATAAATCGCTTCTCCGGTCGATTTCATTTCGGGGCCGAGTTCCTTGTTTACATCGAAAAATTTATCGAAAGAAAATACAGGAATCTTTATCGCAAAGCCACTCTTCTTCGGATTGAATTTAAAATCCTTAACCTTGTTCACGCCCAGCATTACCTTCGTCGCATAGTTGACATAGGGTTCATCATATGCTTTTGCAATGAACGGCACCGTCCTGGATGCCCTGGGGTTTGCCTCAATCACATACACCGTTTCATTCCTGATGGCAAATTGAATATTAATCAGCCCCTTCACCTGCATCGCCAGCGCGACTTTTTCTGTGATGTCTTCGATTTGCTTTATCACCTTTTCGCTCAGATCGAATGGTGGCAGCACAGCATTACTGTCGCCGCTGTGTATTCCTGCAGGTTCGATATGTTCCATGATGCCGATGATGTAAACCGATTCACCATCGCAGATTGCATCCGCTTCCGCCTCTATCGCCTTTTCAAGAAAATGATCGAGAAGGATTTTATTGTCCGGAATGTCCTGAAGAATTTTTATCACATGTGTTTCCAGTTCACTCTCATTGATTACGATCTTCATGCTTTGACCTCCCAATACATACGACGGCCTCACCAGTAGTGGGAATCCAAGTTCGCGTGAAAGCTCCACACTCTGATCTGCATTCTCGACTACGCCGAATTTTGGATAGGGTATATTCAGATCCCTGAGAAGTGTTGAAAATCTGCCACGGTCCTCTGCCAGGTCAAGTGACTTGAACGTAGTGCCGATGATGTTGATGCCGTACTTGTTGAGTTTCTCGGCAAGTTTTAAGGCTGTCTGCCCGCCCAGCTGAACGATCACACCCTCCGGCTTTTCATGCTCGATAATCTCATAGATGTGTTCCCAGAAAACCGGCTCGAAATACAACTTGTCTGAAATATCGAAATCCGTGCTTACCGTCTCAGGATTGCAGTTGATCATGATCGTTTCATATCCGCATTCCTTCGCTGCAAGGACGCCATGCACACAACTGTAATCGAATTCTATCCCCTGCCCGATCCTGTTAGGTCCGGATCCGAGAATGACGATCTTCTTTTTGTCGGAGCGAACACTCTCGTTCTCCTCGTCGAACGTAGAATAATAATAAGGCGTCTTCGCTTCGAATTCGGCCGCGCATGTATCAACCAGTTTCCACACTCTGCGGATATTCATCTCCTGCCTCTTCTTAAACACCTGGCTCTCGAGGCAACGCAGCAAATGTGCAACCTGCCTGTCAGCATATCCTTTCTTCTTCGCTTCCATGAGCAGTTCCCTCGGAATCGAATCAACAGAATATTTTTCAATTTCCTTTTCGAGTTGGATAAGCTCTTCGATTTGTCTGAGGAACCATGTATCTATTCGTGTAAGCTTTTGTATTGTATTAAAGGGTATTCCGATCTTGAATGCATCGTATATGTGAAACAAGCGGTTCCATCTCGGCCTCTCGAGGCTGTCAAGAATTTCCTCCTGCTCACGCAATTCTCTTCCGTCGGCGCCGAGACCGTTTCTGCGAATCTCGAGCGACTGACACGCTTTCTGCAGTGCTTCCTGGAAGCTTCGGCCGATTCCCATCGCTTCTCCAACCGATTTCATCTGCAATCCCAGGTGCCTGTCCGAGCCTTTGAACTTATCGAAGTTCCATCTCGGCACCTTGACTACCACATAATCGATCGTCGGTTCGAAAAAAGCAGAAGTGTTCTTTGTGATCTGGTTTTTTAATTCATCGAGGTTATAGCCGATGGCCAGCTTGGAGGCGATCTTTGCTATAGGGTAGCCGGTAGCCTTTGAAGCCAGTGCGGATGACCGTGACACCCGGGGATTGATTTCGATAACGATGATCTGCTCTTCATTTTCAGGATTGACCGCAAACTGGATATTACATCCACCCGCAAAATTACCGATGCCGTTCATGCATTTGATGGCAAGATCTCTCAATCGCTGATAGGTGGAATCGGAAAGTGTCATCGCCGGTGCAACAGTGATGGAGTCGCCTGTATGAATTCCCATCGGGTCGAAATTTTCGATGGAGCAGATGATGATGACATTCCCCGAAGCGTCGCGCAGCAATTCGAGCTCGAATTCTTTCCATCCCATGATCGACTGCTCAATCAATACCTCATGCAAGGGCGAAGCATGCAGTCCGCGGTTAAGCGCCGCCTCAAATTCTTCCTTCGTATTTACAAAACCACCACCCGTACCGCCCAGCGTAAACGAAGGACGAATCACAAGCGGGAAACCGATTTCCTGGGCAATTTCCTTCCCCTCCAGAAACGATGTCGCTGTGCGCCCCTTACAAACTTCAGCGCCAAGTTCGAGCATTTTCAACCGGAACTTTTCCCTGTCTTCCGTTGTGTGTATGGCCGCTATGTCGACGCCGATTATTCTTACTTTGTATTTGTCCCAAATGCCTGCCTTCTGACAATCGATAGCAAGGTTCAGGGCCGTCTGTCCTCCCATTGTTGGTAATACGGCGTCAATCTTATGCTTCTCTAATATTTCAATGATCGACTTTTTAGTGAGCGGCAACAGGTAAACGTTGTTGGCTGTCACCTTATCTGTCATAATCGTTGCAGGATTCGAATTGATGAGCGTGACTTCGATGCCCTCTTCACGAAGCGAACGGGCGGCCTGGGATCCGGAATAATCAAATTCACATGCCTGTCCGATGATAATGGGGCCGCTGCCGATGATTAGTACTGATTTGATGGATTTATCTCTCATGGCGTTGGGCGTTTGGGGTTTGGCGTTTGGCGTTTGGCGTTGGGGGTTTGGCGTTTGGTGTTGGGCGTTTGTGCTGCTCATCGCCAAACGCCAAACGCCAAACGTTAAACGCCAAACCTTTTTAACGTTTAGTGAGGCAAAAGTACTTTTTTGACAGCGATTCTCTTCCGGTTGTTTACATAATTTATCTTTGTCAGGATGAGAGGGCTAATCACACATGAGAACTATAAAATCGAGTTCTTTGAGTATGGCTCCGGACATCGGATAATCCTTGCCTTTCACGGATTTAACAATCATGCAGAGGATTTTAAAGCCTTAGCTCAGATAATAGGGACTCAATTTAAAGTAATTGCCATTAATTTGTTCTTTCATGGCGACAGCCATGCACATAACGACATAATAGAAAAGGGGTTTTCCATTGACGATCTGAAGGATCTCTTTAACCGTATTTCAGCTTTATACCCTTCAGAAAAATATACCCTGATGGGCTACAGCCTGGGGGGAAGAATCGTATTAAAGCTTCTTGAAATCTATCCTGGCAGAGTCGGGAAAATTATCCTGCTCGCACCGGATGGAATAAAGATTAGTCCGGTTTACCGGCTTTTAACCCAGTATGAACCCGGACAGAGATTATTAAAGAGAGTTGCTGAGAACCCTTCGACTTTTTTTACTCTTGCCCGATTCCTGAGAAAGTCAGGCCTTGTAAGTGAAAAAAAATATGCGTTTGGGATCAATAATTTCGACACAAAAAATAAAAGAGACAAAGTGTACCGGGTATGGATGATTTTCAGGAAAATAATTTCAGATAAAACATCGATAAAAGACATCATCAAAAAACACAAGATTCCGGTACATCTCATCTTTGGAAAACATGACAGGATTATTCCTTCTTCGATAGGGATTAATTTTCAAAAGGGAATGAGCGATCAAATCACATTTCACAACCTCGATTCAGGGCACCGGTTATTGAAAGAAAAAAACCTTTTAGAAATTGCAAGAATCATTGATTCAATTTGAAAATTTGAAAATTTGCTAATTTGAAAATGAGGTTCCCCTCATGAAGTGGTCATTACTTAATTAGGATTCCAGATAGTAATCGGGATTCAAGTTCTCAAATTAAAAAAAAACGACCTCAGATCTACTGAAGTCGTTATAAAAATTCTTAACTGCTAAATCGGCTAATTGGCTAATCGGCTAATTAGCAAATCGGCTAATTTATTTGTTGCTTTTTTCACTCGAAACCGTCAGTTTTTTACGGCCTCTTTTACGACGGGCAGCTAAAACGCGACGGCCATTGGCAGTGCTCATTCTCTCACGAAAACCGTGTTTATTCTTTCTTTTCCTGGTCGAGGGTTGGTATGTCCTTTTCATTGTATTATTATTTCTTCAAAAATGGACGGCAAAGGTAGTATTTCTTTTTAAAGTTCAAAATTCCGGTTTTGACTAATGGATAATCACCACCTTTTCCAGTAAAATCAGTCTGCCCGACCGATCCATTATTTTCAGGTAGTAAATCCCACCCATGACTTCACTTCCATCGATGGTAAATTGCCTGCTATTAATCTCCCGACGTATCATGGTTTCTCCCAGGCTGTTTATCAGTACTGCATAATATTTTTTTGAAAAATCTGCAATTGATATTTCCACAACAGCCGACTGATCGAAAGGATTTGGAAAAATCTTCATCCACCGGAAGTCAGGCTCTTCAACGAAAGTGAGAAAACCGATAGAAAAAGTATCGCAAACTTCACAGCCACTCTGATCGGTGACACAGGCCGTATAAACACCCTTTGGTTTTGATGAAATGTCAGTTGTTGTATCTCCTGAAGACCAGATAATGTGATACGGCGGAATTCCACCCTGTATCGTCAGATCAATTCCGCCATCGCTGCAAAGATTACATGTGGCATTTATTATTGAATCATTCATTACAACCGTTACCGGATTCTGAATATCAACCGATGCAGAATCCATGCATCCATGCTGATCTGTGATTATCAACTGGTAGATCCCCGCACAAATTCCTGAAATCCCCGGAGTAGTGGCTCCCCCGGTCCATAAATAACCGTACGGTGGCGAACCTCCTGAAATTACAGACGCGACTGATGCGTCGCAGGCCATCAGGCACGAAGGAGGATGCTGTTGCAATTGTATTTTAAACAGAACCGGTCCGGATATATAAACAGAATCCGCTGCAAGACACCCGTTGTGATCGGTTACGTTTACTATATAATTTCCGCGGCACAGGCTGTCGATCGATACCGTCGTATCACCACTCACCCATTGAATCGAATAAGGTGCTACACCAATCGGGTTGATCGTTGCCTGTCCGTCACATCCCGACGGACAGGTAACACCTGAAATAACAGAAGCAACTGTACACGAAATCAACATTGAATCAGACGCATATCCGCAAGCATTTAAAACAGACGGTTCTGCCTTGTACCAGCCAGGAACGAGAGGATGATATTGATCTGCTGTCGCGCCAGCAATCAGCGTGTCGTTCAAATACCAGTTCCATGAACTCACATAATTTACGGATGAGGCAATCAGATTAAAATTATTATAGTTTAAAGTAACCTTGTTGGCAGTATTGCCAAATGAAAGGTAAACTGAATCACTGCCATGACAACCAAAACCATTGCTTACCGTCGCAATGTACTTGCCGCTGTAAATGGTTTTATACTCCGACGAATGGTTGTTTAAATCGCTCTGATAATTATACCAGCTGTAATTCCATCCGGGATATTCTGTCGCATACAAAGTGACGGTATCCCCTCCGCAAACCGGAACAATTCCATCCGGGTTGAGATCAAATGAAACGATCGAATCGCCTGACCATGCTTCGGTATTAAACGAAACAACGTTATGGCAATTATTCTGATCCGTTATTCTTAATAAATAGACCCCACCGGAATGAATTGCGATCGTATCGTTATCCGGCGCACTGAAATTTTCCGGATCATTGGTCAGCCATTCATATTGATAAGAATCCGGATCCGGAAGATCTGCGATGAGTGTGACCGAATCAATTGCACACCAGTCTGACGGAGTTGACATCAGTCGCACAGTGGGCACCGGTACATCCGGAAAAAGACCGATGGTAACCGTATCAGAATGAGAATAACATCCGTTCACATACTGTACCCAGTAATTTCCAGGTTGATAAACATATCTTAACGAATCATTACCGGGCGAATTGTCGATCTGACCATTCCTGTAAAAATAAACCAGCCCATCCCCCACATTGCTCACTCTTAGCGTATCCCAATAATCATTGCCGCTTATCACGCTGCAGACATTCGGCTTGCTTGCTGTAAGTGTGATCGCTGCAGGAGTTCTTGGATCGATATAAATGGTATCACGAGCCGTTGCCCCCGTCGAATCTGTTATGGTAAATATATAGCTGGCAGGAACCGACGGAGTGAGTGTCGGTGAGGAAATGCTTGTATTGTTTAGCCCGGTGGACGGAGACCACGAATAACTGAATGGCGGCACACCTCCGACGACGTGATAAAAATTACTGTTTAACACCACCGATTGCCCGACACATGCCCAGGCAGAATCCTGGTTGAAGACTACTCTGAATGGTGAATAATTAAAATATCTTTCCAAAGATTCATAAAGACATCCATCGGCAGAATAAATAAATTTATAAAAACCCGACTGATCAATTGTAAGACTATAATTGGTCGCGCCCTGTATTGAATCTCCGTTCAGAAACCACTGAAAATCTCCGCTTGTCACAGAAAGACTTCGAAGTATTGAATCAGAAACCTGCAGAATATCGAGTGGAAGCTGCCAAGGCTGAAAGGTGAAGAAAACATTGACGTAATTTCCGCTTTCACAACCGAGACTATCAGTTGCAATCACCTGCCTGTTTACATGATTCGAATAACAAAAAGCAATTGCCGATGTATCTCCTGTATTCCACAAATACGAATCGAAACCTGTACTTGCCTGGAGTGTAACAGTATCATCCGGACACAATGTGAAGCTGATGCCGGGGAGGATCTGAACGGTGGCCTGGGAAAAATTAATGTTGGTTACGGAAGAAGTGTCGCTTCCGCAGGAATTACTGATTACCATCCGGTATGGCCCGTCGATTTTTTCAACCTGAGTATACGGCTCGAAGTGGAGTTCAGATGTTTCACTCGAATACACCAGTGAATCATTCCTTAACCATTCATAATTATAAACCGGAAGATACATGGGCTCGAGAATAAAGTTATAATCTCCCCGGCAGACAAGCATGGAAGAATCGTTGCCGGAAGGAGCGGTCGGAGAAAGTCCAAGCTGCATGTATTTGGGCTCCGACTGAAAGGCGTGGCCGTATTGATTTACAAGATTGCAATAAGTCTTTCCGTCGGTATTTACGAGTTTGTAACTCAGGTTTCCGCCGGTGTTCCAGGAATAACTGTTCATCCCGGGAACTATCCAGAGAGAATCGACTTCTCCAGGACACAAGTTGTTATCTCCGTTTGTGAGGTAATAGTAATAATAGTGGTCGTAATAGGAATAATAACCATGTGATGAAGTGGAAGAACCGGAAGTGGTAATGAGATGTCCGTCAGAATCAAAAATAAAAGTTTCATCCCCCTCGCTTCCTCCCGATTGCCATTCCTGGTTTACATGGTCGGTTAATGAATCATATACACTCGAAGAGAAGTCGTTGACAACCCAGACTGTTCCGTTAAAATAATCACTGTAGGTAAAGTAATAATTGTAAGAATCCAAATCGCCAAAACTGATATCCCTGTTAGGATAAACAAGCGGGTCGGTTATTTGCCAGTCGTAAACAGAGTAATGGTAGGTTGTATCTCCACTATAAGTGAGGGAATCGGCCTGAATTAATGTTGCTGTCGCGCCGCTCAATTGAAATTTTTTGGACAGGAACAGTGAATCGTTTGGATAATAAACAAAAGAAGTAGAGTCCTGCGTTTCCCATTGCTGAAAACTATTTCTGATTAGTATCGAAGAACTCTTTATTCGTCCATTCGGATGATACGTCATCCTGGTTCTGTAATCATCAGCCCAGACTCCTGACGAATCATATTGTTGGATGACCAGTGTATCATGACCGTTGGAATCCGGAAAATATAATTGCCTGTAACCAAATTCCAGTTTTTCGACGAGATGGTTACCGGCATTATAAAAATAATATTTAACCTCGTTATTTATCCACGCTCCATTGAGCCACTCCTGATCAAACGACGAATCTACCCGGTTGAAGGCGCTATGGTAATCGATGATGCGACGAAGGTTCGTCCAGGCGTTTCCTTCAAAATACTGGTAAAGCTCTTCCTGTTTATTGCCAAAGGCGTCATACGTGTAGGATGTACGGTAAGAAGCATCGAAGCTGAATCCATTCCAGCGCTCGGAAAGATGCAGTGTGATCCTGCCGGCAGAATCAAGATGAGTTTCGACTCTTTCATAGAGTCCATAATCTATTCCCTGTACATCCGAGTAAGAATAATTATGATAGACGATTACCGAGTCAAACTGAGCGAGGGCCGCTGTTCTGAAGGTTACCAGGATTAAAAACAAGATGAAACTATTTCTCATTAATAGAAATGACAATGAAAAACAAATTTAATCAGAAAAATGCAGATTGTTTTAGGCTGACTGTTAAATAGTCATTACTAAATGCCTATGTAAACGATTTTCTTGGTCAGAAAAAAATCGTCATCAAAAAAAGAACTGATATCAATTTGAATTACGGGTCGATTGATTTCTTCAATTTCACCGGTTAAATCACCTCCCTTGAGAAAAATCCAGCCGTTTTTTATTGCATTAGAGCCGCCCGGGCGCACGAGTTTTTTCGTCCAGTTCAGGAGATCGGACATAGGAGCCACGGCCCGGCTTACAATAAAGTCGCATGAAACCTTAAGTTCCTCTGCCCTGCTCTTAATGGCCGTCACATTCCCGAGCTGAAGATCAGTTGCAATTTCATTAACCACATTGATCTTTTTTCCGATAGAATCGACCAATAAAAATTCCGTACCAGGGAAAAAAATAGCAAGTGGAATTCCGGGAAATCCTCCACCGGTTCCGACATCGATTACCTTTGTACCGTCTTTGAACGATACAAATTTCGCAATGCTGAGCGAATGAAGAATATGACGAACGAATAGCTGATCAATATCCTTTCTTGAGATTACATTGATGCGTGCGTTCCAATACCTGTAAAGTTCTTCTAGCCTGGAGAAACTCTCTTTTTGACTATCAGTTAAATTTGGAAAATATTCCCTGATTTGAGAAATGTTTGGCGTTTGGTGTTTGGCGTTAGGCATCAAACTAAGCGATGAATTAGCGGTAAAGCCCGGGGAGAACCCCATTTTCAAATTTCATTGGCTAATCGCCTAATTGGCTAATTGGCTAATTGGCTAATCGGCTAATCGGGCTAATCGGCTAATCGGCTAATTAAATTTGTTCTTCCTGGTTCTTCAAAATCTGGTAAAGGAATTCGCGTGCACGGAAAAGCTGAGCTTTCACTGTACCGAGGGGAAGTTTCAGTTCGTCGGCGATTTCTTCGTAAGAACGTTCCTGGAAATATCTCAATTCGACGAGACGCTTATAACGTGGTTTCAGTTTCTCGACTACGTCACGCATCAGCACAGCCTTTTGCTTCTTGATCATATTCTCTTCAGGGTCGAGCATCGGCGATTTGATTTCGAACTGCATTTCCTGTCCGCTGTCGTTTTCCATGCTCTTATCGATTGAGAAAGTGAACTTCCTCTTCCTGCGTATGAAATCGATGCAGTTATTCGTTGCAATCTTAAACAGCCAGGTACTGAAGGCAAAATCAGGTGTATACTGGTGCAGGTTCTTGAATGCTTTACCAAAAGCCTCAATGGTCAGATCATCGGCATCATCGCGGTTATTGACCATTTTCAGTAACATGAAATAAATTGAATCTTTATAACGCGCCATGAGTTCGGCGTAAGATTTCTGATCGCCTTTCACGGCGAGTTGCACAAGCTTAAAATCTACCTGGGCCTTTTCTGAAAGATTAGGATTTACTTCCATGTTTTTTGTTTAGTTATTAAGTTAGCAGTGAAAAACACAGGCTGAAGAAATGAGTTGATGATGTCGAGTAAGGGAAAAGCCCATACAAGGTCCTTTTCATTTAATTTCACGGATGCCTTGTAGATGATTGGCAATCTGACCAACAGACTGAATGCATACAAAGATAAGAGTATTCTCCATTCGAAACGCAGGATTAGCAAGGCGATCAGCAGGATATAAAATAAGCAGGCGCTTCCGTTTTGAAGCGCCAGGCTGGCTTTATGCGATGGTTTGTAATAAATGCCGGTCGACATGTGACGTCTTTTTTGCCTGAACCATTCGGAGAAGGTTTTTTTAGTCTCTGAATAGGTAATTGATCCGGCATCTGTTTCAACAGATGTATTGGAAGGTGTGGCATTTTCATTCACGAAAAGATCATCGTCGCCGGAAATAATATGATTGTGTTTTGCGAAGCCCTTGCTTTTGAAGAATAACGATTTAGTATATGCAAGGTTCCGACCCACGCCCATGTATGGATTTCCGCCCAGAGCCGCAGAAAGGTATTGCACAGCCGTGAAAAAAGCATCGAAACGAATGAGTTTATTGATGATACCTGCTTCCCTGGCGTATGCTCCATATCCCAGGACAATTTCCTTTCCCTGCGTGAAATTCCGCTGCATCCTCGACAGCCAGTGTTTACCGGCAGGAACACAATCCGCATCCGTCATTACCAGGTATTCGTTCGAGGCCGCTTTTATTCCCAACGTCAATGCGAATTTCTTTCCGTGCCTGTATTTCTCCTGCTCTTTAATGGTAACTATTTTAAGATGTGAATACTTTTTCGAAAACTCTTCGAGTAATTCGCCTGATTCATCCCAAGAACAATCGTTAACCACGATCACTTCATACGAATCATATTCCTGTTCCAGCACCACCGGCAAATATTTCTTCAACCGAACTGACTCATTCCTTGCACAGATGATCACAGATACAGTTTTGGTCTCCCTGCTCTTATCTCCCGGATGATAAAACGCCAATCTCCTGTAAACTAACCAATAAACTCCTAGTTGAATGATTGCTGCTATAAGTAAAACTACGAACAATGCATCAATGAGATCTTTCATTACACTCATGTCTGTTTTTTCAATGCCTTGCTCTTTTCACATTGTTTACAAATGTAAAAGTGAGCATCATATCAAAGTGTATATATTTGGCGAGATATTAACCCCCCATTGTTAATGGTTAAGTATTGAATGTGTGGTAATCTGATGTTTGGCGTTTGGCGTTTGGCGTTTAGCGTTTGGCGTTAAGAAAAATGCAATTCAAACGGCAAACGCCAAACGGCAAACAGCAAACGCCAAACGCCAAACACCAAACGCCAAACTCAATCAAGTAGAAACAATCAATGAAGTACGAAATTACAAAGAGAGACACCTCAACAAAGGCTCGTGCGGGAGTGATCACAACCGATCACGGTAAAATACTTACACCGATTTTTATGCCCGTGGGAACCGGCGGCACTGTAAAAGCAATTCATCAAAAGGAATTACTCGCCGATACGAAAGCGCAGATCATTCTTGGAAATACCTATCATCTCTACCTGAGACCCGGACTGGAAATATTAAAGACAGCAGGTGGATTGCATCGTTTCATGAACTGGGAACTTCCCATTCTTACGGACAGCGGAGGGTACCAGGTTTACTCGCTGGCTGATACACGAAAGATCAAAGAAGAGGGAGTAGCATTTACGTCTCACATCGACGGATCGAAACATTTCTTTACGCCGGAGTATGCAATCGACATCCAGCGTGTCATTGGGGCCGACATCATTATGGCGCTGGATGAATGCACACCTTACCCATGCGAACACAATTATGCAAAGAAAAGCATGGAAATGACACACCGCTGGTCGAAGCGATGTGCAGACAGGGTCGATTCTACAGAACCACTTTATGGACATAAGCAGACGCTCTTTCCGATTGTGCAGGGAAGCGTTTACAGGGATCTCCGCATTCAGTCGGCAGAATTTATCGCTTCACTCGGAAGAGAAGGAAATGCCATCGGCGGTTTGTCGGTCGGCGAGCCTGCAGAGACGATGTACGAAATGACCGGCATCGTCTGTGACATACTCCCGAAGGATAAACCGCGTTACCTGATGGGCGTAGGAACACCGGTGAACCTCCTGGAAAACATCGCTCTCGGAATTGACATGTTTGATTGCGTGATGCCCACAAGAAATGGCCGCAACGGTACGTTGTTCACTAGAAATGGAATCATGAACATGAGAAATGAAAAATGGAAAAACGACTACTCACCGCTCGACCCGGACGGAACTTCTTTCGTTGATCATTATTACTCAAAGGCCTATCTTCGCCATCTCGTCATAAGCAAAGAAATTCTTGCTCTCCAGATCGGAACCATGCATAACCTTGCATTTTACCTCTGGCTCGTTACCGAAGCGCGGAATAAAATTATCGATGGAACATTTGGTGAGTGGAAGAAGGAAATGGTTCTGAAGATGGGACAGAAACTATGATATTGAAGAATGAAAATTTTAGACCGATACATCATCCGAAAATTCCTGGGAACATTCTTTTTCTCCCTGGCTTTGATCATTGCGGTGGCTGTCATTTTTGATATTTCCGAAAAGCTCGACGATTTCATTGAACGAAAGGCTCCGTTGCGGGCTATTGTGTTCGACTACTATTTCAACTTCATTCCTTACTTCGCAAATTTGTTTGCTTACCTGTTTGTTTTCATTTCTGTAATATTTTTTACAGCACGCATGGCGGCAAATACTGAAATCGTTGCCATTCTGAATAGTGGTGTAAGTTTCAGGCGACTCTTATTTCCTTATTTTATAGCTGCAGGATTTATTGCCCTGTTGTCTTTCTATTTCAATGGATGGGTAATTCCGCATTCCAATAAAATCAAACTCGACTTCGAAAACGTCTATATAAAGAATCCTGTCGAGTTCAAGGATCGAAACATGCACCGGCAGATAAGTCCGGGCGTGTTTATGTACATGGAAAGCTATAACAACAACAACAATACAGGATACCGGTTTGCTCTCGAAAAAATCGAGAACGGCAGACGCACCTGGTTCCTGAATTCGGACCGCATTGCATGGGACAGCATTTCAGGGAAATGGAAAATTGAAAATTATTATGTGAGGCATATCGATGGCTTTCATGAAAAACTGGAAAGCGGTTTTGTGAAAGATACGATCCTGAACATGAAACCTTCCGATTTCAAACGGAGATTGAACATCATCGATGCCATGGATACGCCTGCATTAAATAAGTTTATCCGGGAGGAAAAGGAACAGGGTTCTGCAAACGTGACGACTTACATGGTTGAAAAATACAGGCGTACCGCCGTTCCTTTCTCCACATTCATACTCATGCTGATCGGAGTATCGCTTTCTTCCAGGAAAGTTAGAGGCGGAATCGGCGCACAGCTCGGAATCGGAATCACATTAAGCTTCGCATATATTTTATTTCAGCAAATCTCAAATACGTTTGCCATCAATGGCTCGATCGCACCGCTTATCGCTGTGTGGATTCCGAATCTGATCTTTGCCACGATTGCTGTGTATATGGTTAGGGTGGCTCCGAAATAAGTCGAAGTCAGAAATCAGAAATCAAAAATCAGAAATAAAAATCAAAACATTTTTAATGTTCCAGAATCACTTTCACCGACTTCACCGAATTTCCTGCACTGATGTTGCAATAATAAATCCCACTGTTCAACCCATTCATTGAAAAGGTGAATCTCTGATCGCCGGATAGTTTTTTATTATCGAGGAACGTCCGCACCAATTCACCTTTAAGAGTAAATAATCTGATGCCGCAGAGATTTTCATTCTTCACTGAAAAATTCACATTCAATACATCAGAAGCCGGGTTTGGAAAGACAGACAGGTTATTGACCAGGTTGTTTACATTCAACTCCGGAACTGCATCAATGGTCTTGTCGATGAACACTTCATATAATTGCGCATTCGGGCGACTCATCGAAGTCGGATCAAGGTTACCGATGTTTGGCCCGTCGCTGTGAATTCCTCCTGCGATAAATCCCACACGCGCGTTACCCGAAATATTATTCAGGTCAATCACACGGCCATCGAGCATAGCCACAGCACTATCGAAAATAAAAAACGCATTCGCCCCGAGTAACGCCGGCATGTCCTCCGGCATCTTCGATTCCGTTAAATTTCCCAGCGAATCCCTCGTCACCTTGCTGATTGTATTGACAAACGGAACAAGGGTGTCCTGTATGAGCGTATGACTGATCGAATCAAGTGTATACAGGCTCATCCCGCCGAAGAAAATGCTGTGCATCACATTATTCAGCGAATCATACACAGGCATGCTTGCGGTGGTATACTGGTTCAGATTTTCATTGAACGACGACTGAAGCTGTATTCCCGAGCCTGCAATGTCGATCGGAGTTAGAAACGGCTGATCGACATGTTTCTGAAACACTCCTCCGAAAACCGTAAACCCTCTCTCATGGTCTGGATAAATCTGTGGAACCATGTTGAAGTCGCGGCGATGGAAATTATCTGTGTCCTGAACTGCAGCGTAATTATTTATTGAAAGATTCACACCATCGTCCTGAATGTTGAATTTCCGGATTTCATGAGTATAACGCTGGCTAAATGGTCCCATGTGCTGGTTAGAATAAAAACCATCGAACCGATGACCGAATACGAGATAATAAGTTGAATCAATTTTATCGATCATCCCTCCTGCTACGGCCATGTTCGAATCGACGATCTGCCTGATACATCCGTTGATCGCTCCGCCCACATCAACAGCGTTCAACAGGCAATCCAGGTCGATGCTGATGAGTGAAGGAAACGTGATATAAGAAAACGAACTGTCTTCCCTTCCATAACCGCCAATCATATACAGGTATTTTCCGTTCTGAATGTATTGCATGTTTGCAGTTCCAAGTGCTTCCCAAACATATGCCGGAAGCTGCCTGATAGAAACAGACTTGCGCGAATCCGTCACCGGGTCCACGACAAATATTGAATCGTTCCGGTTCAGTGTCGGAAATGCCTGCCCCGCCTGCATGATATGCAAACCGTCTCTCCGTCCTCCGATAAATATCCACTTCCCTCCGCGATATGCAAATGCACCGGAATGTATGGCAGGAACAGAAGTTATAGTTGAGGGAACTACGTGCACTGTAAACACCTGCTGGGAAAACGTAGAATTGATTACAGAAAAAAAGGCGAACAGGAATATGGTAATAAATTTCATTTTCATTGTTGAGTTAATAATTTCATGGTGATTACTGATGACCGGTCTGTGAATCTGAGGAGGTAAATTCCCTCAGCCAGATCAACATGCTTAGGAAACGAATTTGAACCCGCATGAAGTTTCATATCTTCAGTTTTTATCACTCTTCCTGTCAGATCCAATATTTCCATGTATAAGTTTTTCTCATTCACCGCTGATACATTGATGTGAAATTCATTACCCCGGGTTGGGTTTGGCGAGATGGAAATTGAATTCTGCCAGTTGTTTTCAGTGAAACCGGCACATGCGTCGACCCGAACGTCCTGTGAGTGAGAAGCCGTGCAGCCGTTCGGAGAGGTATACGTATAGGTAATGACCCAACTGCCGATTCCTGCTACAGCAGGATCAAAGGTGGCGCCGCTGATTCCCGGTCCGGTAAATGTTCCGCCAAGATAGTTTGGTAAAAGATTTATAACAGGATGATAAAAACAATACAGAGTGTCGAGACCCGCAAAAGTAACATTCAAAGGCGCAGTGAAATCAACGAAAACGGAATCGGTACCGGTGCAATTCTGATTCGTTACCTGCACAACATATGTACCTTCCTGAATGGCCGTAAGGGTGTCAGAGGTTGAAAGTGTATCCCCGTTCAGCGTCCATATGTAATCATAACCATTACCCAATGGAACTGACAAATCGACGATAGCTGTTCCACAGTCGTCGATCGTATCCTTTCCCGTATTGATCGTTGCTACAGGAGTGCAGTCGGCAGAAATAATCCTGTAAACGATTCCGTTATTAACTCCTGCACAATAAAGTTCATTCCGGGAATCGACACCAAACGTGGAAACTGACGATGCGCCGAGAAGTCCGAGATTCGTATTGCTGAACCCGCCGTTTCCGTTTGGCTCGAGATACTGCAATTCCGAATTACAATAATCCGCAAAAAAATATTTTCCATACATTTCCTGGTACATGGAACCACGGTATACATAACCCCCGGAAACACTGCACCTGCCGCCAGTGTGGGAATACTGGAAAACCGGAAGAACATAATTATCTATTGAAAGACAACCGGCGCTATTATAAACCTGGTTACCTTCGTAACAACGCCAGCCGTAATTTAATCCGGGCAGACTTCCGGCGGGTTGAAAATCTATTTCTTCGATGGTGCCCTGTCCGACATCGCCAATCCAGAGATCACCGGTGAGGGCATCGAAACTCCATCTCCATGGATTACGGACACCGAGCGCATAAATTTCTCCGCGACCGAGTGTAGAATCCGAAGCAAAAGGATTGGTTGGAGGAATCGTATAAGTCGGGACGGAGGGATCGACATCTATACGTAAAATCTTTCCGAGCAGCGAATCAGGATTCTGTGCCCTGTTCTGCGGATCGCCGCCGCTGCCGCCGTCGCCCATTCCAATGTATAAGTAACCATCAGGTCCGAAAGCGATGTGCCCGCCGTTATGATTGCTGTAAGGCTGATAGATGGTAAGTAAGATTTCTTCGCTCGACGGATCTGCAGAATCCGGAGTGAGTGAATCCACATGAAATCTGGAGATTCTTGTACGACCTGTGGTTGCAGCCGTATAATTCACATAAAAATATCCACTAGTTAAAAAATCAGATGGAAAGGCAAGTCCGAGCAACCCCTGTTCGCTTCCATTCTGAATCCTCGTATGTATATCCAGAAAAGGAATAGAGTTTTTTATGCCATTCGTATCTACGATCTGAATTCTTCCATCCTGTTCAACGATAAACAAACGGTTGTCGCCGCAGTTTTTTATATCAACGGGAGAGGAATATCCTGTAGAAAAGGTCGTTAATGAAATCTGGGAAATTGCTGTGGTTGAGGTAATCAGAAAAGCCAGCAGGAACAGGTAACTTCTTTTTATCATAGCAGAAAGCAGATTTGTGCTTTCCACAAAAATAGAAAGAATAAATTACTTAACAGTAAGAAGATCTTAAAACATATGCAGGCTCACAGGCTTTCAATCTTCCTGCATGTAGCCAATTTGTCTTTTTCAGAAAATAATCTTTGCAACGAACACTGCGATGGCAGAAATCAATATTGCATCAATGATCAACAGGACATATAAGGAATAAGAAATACGTTCTTTTTTACCACCAAGTGCTTCATCATCCTGCATATGATTGTAACTTACTACCGGTTCATTTTTCATTTTATGAGTTTTCCCATTAATACGACAGATAGAGGGTTGTCAGGAATCACACTTGAACGTCATCTGACATTTGTAAGAAAAGTACGTTTTAATACATTGTTTTGTTGTATTTGACCGGAAAAGTGCGCCTGATGATGAAACAGCCACTTATTAAAAATGTAAGATTGATATCTATTTTGAAAAGATATCTGTAATTATTTGCAAAATCCGATATTGCGACTATGTTTCTTTCCGAAAAAATACTGATGATCGAGCCTCGCGGTTTTGCCTTAAACAGGGAAACTTCGGGCGATAACTTTTTCCAGTCCAAAGAACAGGTCAAGGCACCTCTCGAAACGGCCATGAAGGAATTTCACGACCTGAAGTATAAACTGATGAAAGCGGGTATCGAAGTAACCGTATTCACGCTATCTGATGAACTCAATACTCCGGACAGCGTCTTTCCGAATAACTGGTTTTCCACCACACCATACGGACAACTCATCCTCTACCCGATGATGGCCGCGAACCGTCGCCTGGAACGGAGAAAAGAGATCATCGACCGGGTGCGACCGAAGTATTCAAAACTCATTGATCTTTCTTTGCTGGAAGACAGAAAATTTTATCTTGAAGGCACCGGGAGCCTCGTAATGGATCACGAAAATAAGGTTGCATATGCCTCTCTTTCCAAGCGCACGAGCGAAGAAGCCCTGAAGGAATGGAAGAAACAAATGGAATATGAAATCATCAAGTTCACTTCTCACGATCTCAACCATAAAATAATCTATCATACCAATGTGGTGATGACTCTCGGCGATGGCTTCGCAATTGTATGTTTTGATGCCATAGAGAATGAAGCTGAGAGAAGGGAATTAAGAAGTCACCTGGAAGCCAAGAATGAATTGATTGAAATTACACTCGAACAGATGCATTCATTTTGCGGCAACAGTCTTGTTTTGAGAAATAGTTCCGGGGAGAAATTCATTGTGATGTCGACAAAAGCTTTTCATGCTTTTACGGAACAGCAGAAAAACCGCATGATAAGGTATGCCACCATCATTCATTCGGGGCTGACGACCATTGAAACACTTGGCGGAGGCAGCGCCCGCTGTATGATTGCGGAATTATTCTGAGTCCGGATTTTTTTACCATGCGTATTCTGGCGAACAGCCAGGAATTACGGTAGTGGCTCAGTTTGAAAGCAGATGTTTTATAATTGCCCCGATCTTTAGATCGGGGATTATGTTCGAAGATTTCCCGGGCTTTAGCCCCAATGAACGGCCATTAATTGGGGCTAAAGCCCGGATCGTTGCATTTGTTTTCCCCGATCTAAAGATCGGGGCAATTAATCTTTTTTAGAAAATGTAAAATAATATTTGAATCTTGAAACTGAGCCACTACCGGAATTACCGCCCTTATACGCAGAGCAGCTTTTTTGATTATCTTTAAGGTTCTCAATCCGGTACCATGAAAAAAATATTACTGATCCTGATTCCGTCGCTATTCTTTAAATCTGCTTCTTCCCAAGTTACCTGGTCAAATACAGTTGCATCAATTATCTATAATAACTGCAGTTCCTGTCACAATACAAATGGCATAGCTCCATTCGAACTTTTAAATTATTATGATGCTGTACAAAACGGATCAGATATAAAAGATAATGTGGAATCAGGACTGATGCCTCCGTGGCCACCGGATCCTAACTTCAGCACACTTGCTCATGAGCGCATACTTTCTGCACAGGAAAAATCTGATATCGCTTCATGGGTCGACAATGGAATGCCTCGTGGAGATTCGACACTCGAACCTCCACCTCCGGTGTTTAATCAAATCGCAGAAATAACAAATCCCGACCTGGTTTTATCCGCCCCCGTTTACAATGTAAATACCACCAGTGATGTTTACAGGTGTTTTGTGGTTCCGTCTGGCTTGCTTACTGACCAGTATTTAACGGCTATCGAAGCTATACCGGGAAATCGCAGCGTTGTACACCATATATTGATTTATTCTGATACGACATCTGTACCGCTGGCATTGGACGCCGCTGATCCGGATCCCGGATATACAAATTTCGGCGGTACCGGATCTTCCGATTCAAAACTTATTGGAGTGTGGGTTCCCGGGCAGGGCGCCTACTATGCACCCCAGGGAATGGGAATCAGGCTGCCGGCAAATACAAATATCATATTACAGATACATTACCCGGGCGGCATAACGGGAAGCATCGACAGTACCAAACTTTATCTGAAAGTTACACCAAACTTCAGGCGGGAAATTACCATCGACTCGCCATTAAACCATTTCAACCTGGATAATGCAATCATCCTTGCTATTCCGGCAAATACAACGAGAACATTTACGGCTCATTTCGATGTGCCAATTGATTACTCGGTTTTGGCAGTGGGCCCGCATATGCATCTCATCGGTAAAAGTATCATGAGTTATGGAGTGACGCCTTTGAATGATACGATACCATTCATCGATATTCCGAACTGGGATTTTCACTGGCAGGGATTATATTCCTTTCCGAGAGTTTTAAAAGTACCGATGAACACAAGGTTGTATTCATCCGCATTTTATGACAACACTTCCGCAAATCCTGAAAATCCAAATAATCCACCACAACTCGTCACTCTCGGAGAATCCACCACCGACGAGATGATGCTAATCTACTTCGCTTTCACACCATATGCACCGGGAGATGAGAATATCATTATCGATTCGGTTTTGATAAACTCCGTCGAGCCTGTTCACAGTTCTGTGATAAGCACTTCACAGCTGTATGAACCGATGCCTAATCCGGCAAACGACCATGTTACCTTCCAGTATTATATTCCAAAGCCAACGGAAGCATCAATTTATTTGATGGACATTAACGGCAAAATGATGAAGGAAGAAAAGAATAAAATTGAAACTCCGGGAATTGTTACCGGACAATGGAACATTTCGGATCTTCCTGCCGGAATCTATTTCCTGAATTTAAATGCAGGTGGAATTATAAGGACCAAGAAATTCCTGAAACAATAGGTTTTTTAATCGCCTCCGGAAATACGCTTTGTTTCGGTATCGCTTCCTGCAGTGCGCTGTTTAACTCCTTTCATCTGCTTGTTTCCAAAGCGCCAGGTAAAGGTGGTACGAAACTGCTGACTCTCCCAGTTTCCATGTGCACGAATCACGATTCCTGCATATACATTGTGGCTGTCCCACGGTGCGGTATTAAACAGATCGGAGTATGAAAGTTTCAATGTAGCCTGATCCTTAAAAAGTTTTTTCTGCAGGCCCACGTCGAGAGATCCCTGTGGTTCG
This sequence comes from uncultured Flavobacteriales bacterium, assembly GCA_964595205.1. Lineage (GTDB taxonomy): Bacteria > Bacteroidota > Bacteroidia > AKYH767-A > 2013-40CM-41-45 > JADKIH01. The sequence goes on from CAZQOQ010000003.1 coordinate 131,957, forward strand.
GTGACATAAGCTCCGCCCCAAACTCCGGCAGAATTATACCAACCAGATATTTCCATCGTAATACTATACGGAAGCTTAATCGTATTTTGTGCATACAGGTTTACGTATGTAACGGATTCGTCGATCGTTTTCCCATTGCCAAAATCTGCATTGTACTGTTGATTGTACAGGCCGAAATGAAAATAAAGTCCATACCATTTCAACGGCTGCAGGGAAGAACTTAAATCGAAGCTTAGGATTTTCTCAGTCGCCAGGTTCCTGGAAGTGATGTAGCTCCTGCCACCAGATAATGTATCTGTAATCTGAGCGAAAAAATCCTGCGTATTACTATATCCCACACTTGAAGTAGTTGCATATTTAAAAGTATGCGATAATTCAATCTTATCCGAGTACTGAGGATTTAAAAACGGATTTCCTTTCCGATAACTTAATTCATCAAGTTTAAATTCAAATGGATTCAATTCCTGGTAATTCGGCCTGTCGATCCGCCTGGTATAGATCAAAGCAAATGCATTGTCTTTATTCATGTTCCAGGTAATTCCAGCACTCGGGAAGAAATCGACATAATTCCTCGGAACGTTTTTATCTTTCGTTGTATCTGCAGCACTTTTTAAATCGCCTTCGCTATCGGTATTTTCCATCCTTACTCCAGCCTGGAAATCAAAGCTCTTAATTGTGCGTTGATAGTTTAAATATAAAGCGTAAACATTTTCAGTGTAAACGAAATGATTGCTCCTCGTACTGTCAATTATTTCTGCATCTCCATAGATATTATAGTATTCATAAAGATTGTCGGTATTGACGAAAGATAATTTATACCCGGCACCAAGTTTTCCACTGAGGAAATTCTGAGAGTAATCAGACTTGAATGTGTAGATATTTATCCTGGTGCCCGACTCAAAACGATTATAGTTGGAAGATAATTCTGTAGAATAATCCGGAAGGACGTATACATTTGGCTGATAGTTATTCCTGTCACCGTCATAGTATCCAAAATCAAAATCTGTCATGAGGTCATGACCCAGCGAATCAGTATAATGATGATTGAGATTCAGGTTTACATTGTTGGTATGACCTTTAACTGTCTGATCAGACATCAGGATGCTATCCGGAGTATTGGATTCAAAATCATTAATGATATTCCGACTGGTATTAGTGCCATTGATATCGCTGTAGTTACCAATCACCATCGCTCCAATCGTATTTTTCTTGTCTAACGTATAATCAACACCTGCCTTATAATTATTATTCAGGCCCCACCTGTTAAAAATGGAAGATGCATCAAAAATATAAGGGTTTTGTTCGCGATACACATAAAACTCGTTTTTACGTTCGCCCCAATTGCCGCTATAACTGCTAAACAGGCTGATATTTTTCGAACGATAATTAAGCGAAATGGCTGTGTTGAATTTTGAATAAGCCCCAAGCGTATAACCGGCAGTAATCGAACCGTTCATTCCGAAGTTTTTATTTTTCTTCAGCTTAATATTAATGATGCCTGCTGTACCAGAGGCCTCGTATTTTGAAGAAGGATTGGAGATCAGTTCGATTGATTCCACGTCGATACTCTGAATGGACCTGAGGTAATCTGCAAGTTCCTGCTCGGAGAGATGTGTATCTCTGCCGTCAATCTGGACCAACACTCCACTGCGCCCTTTCATGGAAATATTGTCGTTATTGTCAACTACAACACCCGGAGCTTTTTGAAGCAGCTCAAGTGCCGTATTCCCGGTAGAATTGATGCTATTCTCTATATTGAAAACTGTTTTATCTGAGCGGACTTCAATGAGTGGTTTTATTCCGCTAACATTGGCTTCTTTCAATGTAACTGAAGAAGGTTTCAGTTTAATTTCGGGTAATTCCCTCGATGATGTACCATCAAAAGAAATTTCTTTGGTCGTATATGTGCTAAATCCCAGTAAAGAAAACTTTAAAAAATATTTTCCAGCGCCTACATTTTCGAAAATGAATTTGCCATTCGCATCTGCCACATTTGCCTTGACCAGCACGGAGTCCATTGAACTCCTGAGCTCGACTATCGTACCTGTCAGTGGCTCGTTTTTATCATCACTGACTTTTCCTGATAGGTTATATTGATCTCCAAAAACATTTCCGTTGATAAAAATGAGCAATGAAATTAATAAAAATCCGCAGGAATTGTGACGATATAACATGATTGAAAAATGAGATGCTAAGGAATAATATTTTTTGATATTAATTTTAATAAATAATGTTAAAAAGTGTTATTTAATATTAAAGCTGAACCAAACATGTTTGATTGACGGATAGGAAAGGTCATCCTTTTCCCAAAAATTGCGAATTATCTCTAAAAGCAAGTGTGAAGCCGGTTTTACCGGCCAAATCAAATAAAAACAAAATCACATATTTCTCCTGTATTGCCCGCCTACCTCGAAAAGGGCGTTGGTAATCTCACCCAGTGAACAATACTTGGTAACCTCCATCAGCTGCTCAAATAAATTCTTATTCTGAACAGCTGCAACCTGAAGCGCTCTCAGCAGATCTTTTTTAACGCCGGCATTCGACTGATGTAATTCCTTAAGCATGCTGATCTGGTACTCCTTCTCTTCAGTTGTGGCACGTATGACCTCCGATGGAATTACCGTCGGAGAGCCCTTCGACGATAAAAATGTATTCACGCCGATGATGGGAAATTCGCCATTATGTTTTAACGTCTCATAATATAAACTCTCCTCCTGAATCTTGCTGCGCTGATACATGGTCTCCATCGCACCCAACACTCCTCCTCTTTCCGTGATCTTGTCGAATTCCATCATCACCGCTTCTTCCACCAGATCGGTAAGTTCTTCGATGATGAATGATCCCTGCATCGGGTTCTCATTCTTGGCCAGGCCAAGTTCACGGTTAATGATCAGTTGAATGGCCATCGCTCTCCTCACACTCTCTTCCGTCGGAGTGGTGATTGCTTCGTCATACGCATTCGTGTGAAGAGAATTACAGTTGTCATAAATTGCATAAAGCGCCTGCAGTGTTGTTCGAATATCGTTGAAATCAATTTCCTGCGCATGCAGCGATCGTCCGGAAGTCTGAATGTGATACTTGAGCATTTGCGAACGCTCATCGGCATTATACTTCAGCTTCATAGCTTTTGCCCATATCCTCCTCGCGACTCTTCCGATCACCGCATATTCCGGATCAATTCCATTGCTGAAAAAGAAACTCAGGTTAGGCGCGAACTTGTTGATGTCCATTCCACGCGATAAATAATATTCCACGTAGGTAAAGCCATTCGAAAGCGTCAGGGCAAGCTGGGTGATCGGATTCGCACCTGCCTCAGCAATGTGATAACCCGAGATGGAAACGGAATAAAAATTCCTCACCTTCTTCTCTATGAAATATTGCTGTACGTCGCCCATCAGCCTCAGCGAAAACTCCGTCGAGAATATGCACGTATTCTGAGCCTGGTCTTCTTTTAAAATATCAGCCTGTACAGTGCCGCGTACAACCTGCAACGTATGATCCTTGATCTTCTTATAAACGTCAGCTGGCAACACCTGGTCGCCCGTAACTCCCAAAAGCATCAGTCCCAGTCCATCGTTTCCCTCCGGCAACGTACCCTGGTAAGCAGGGCGTTTCGTTCCTCTTTGTTTATAAATCTGATCGATCTTTTTATTTACCTCGTCTGTTAAACCGTGTTCCTTAATATACAATTCACACTGCTGATCGATTGCGGTATTCATGAAAAATCCTGTCATGATCGACGCGGGACCGTTGATCGTCATCGAAACCGATGTCTTACTGTCGGCAAGGTTGAAGCCGCTGTATAATTTTTTCGCATCATCGAGACAGCAGATTGAGACGCCACTGTTACCGATCTTGCCATAGATGTCGGGACGAACATCGGGATCCTGTCCGTACAGCGTCACCGAATCGAAAGCCGTCGAAAGACGCTTTGCCGGCATTCCCTTGCTCACATAATGAAAACGGCGGTTCGTTCTTTCGGGGCCGCCTTCACCGGCAAACATTCTCGTCGGATCCTCCTCCATACGTTTGAAAGGGTACACTCCGGCTGTATAAGGAAATTCACCCGGGAAGTTCTCCTGCAACTGCCACCTGAGAATTTCCCCCCAGGCTTCGTAACGCGGCACCGCCACACGCGGAATGTGCAAATGCGACAACGACTCAGAGAATGTTTTTACTTTGATTTCTTTATCGCGGACTTTATAAATATAAAAATCATCCTTGTATCTTTTAACCTTCTCGGGCCACTCCTGCACCGCCTTTTTATTCCTGCCATCGAAGTTTATTTCTTCCCTTGCATACAGTTCTTCAAGTCCTTTCGTGATCTGCAATTTCTCTTTCAGGTCCGAAACCGAAAGTGTCTCTATCGATTTTCGAATGCTGTATAAACTCTGTGCGATGTTAGCCTGCTCACTCACCCATTTTCCATAATTGCGGATCGTCTCGGTGATCTCGCTCAGGTAACGGATGCGCGAAGGGGGAATGATGTAAATTTTTTCTGACGTCTCGGCCGTGATCTCGAATGAGGATTTGAAATCACATTTCAATTTATCATTTAGCCTGTCGATGATGCTGCGATACAGCCTGTTCATTCCTGGATCGTTAAACTGTGAAGCGATCGTTCCATAAACAGGAATGTCGTCATCCGCTGTATCCCATAGCTGGTGATTTCTCTTGTATTGCTTTTTTACGTCGCGCAAGGCATCGGCTGCGCCGCGCTTGTCAAATTTATTGATGGCAATGATATCTGCGAAGTCGAGCATGTCGATCTTCTCGAGTTGGGATGCCGCACCATACTCGGGAGTCATCACATACAATGCAAGATCCGAATGATCGGTAATCTCCGTATCACTCTGGCCGATACCGGACGTCTCCAGTATGATCAGATCGTAATCGGCAGCCTTCAGTACATCCAAAGCATCCTTCACATATTTCGAAAGGGCAAGGTTCGACTGACGTGTCGCAAGCGAGCGCATGTAAACCCGCGGATTGAATATCGAATTCATCCGGATCCTGTCGCCCAGCAATGCACCGCCGGTCTTTCTCTTGGAAGGATCCACAGAAACAATTGCAATATTCTTGTCGGTGAAGTCTATTAGGAAGCGTCTTACCAGTTCATCAACGAGCGACGACTTGCCCGAACCACCCGTTCCGGTTATCCCCAGAACAGGAACGACTTTATTTTTGCCGACGGAAGATTTTCCGGTGATGATTTTCCGAATGGGTTCAAATTCCTTTTCGTTATTCTCTGCGAAAGAAATCAATTTGGCAATTGCCTTTGGGCTCCTCTTCGAAATTTCATTGACTTCCCCATTGAGTTTAGCGCCGGTCGCAAAATCGCATTGCTTCAGCATGTCGTTGATCATTCCCTGCAGGCCCATTGACCGGCCATCATCAGGAGAATAAATCCGGGCAATGCCGTAATCCATCAATTCCCTGATCTCCGAAGGTAAAATCACACCACCACCTCCTCCGAAAATCCGGATATGGCCGCATCCTCTCTCGGCAAGCAAATCATACATGTAACGGAAATACTCCATGTGACCGCCCTGGTAGCTTGTCATTGCAATTGCCTGCACGTCTTCCTGGATGGCGCAATCGACAACCTCCTGAACACTTCTGTCGTGACCGAGGTGTATTACTTCAACGCCGCTCGCCTGGATGATACGGCGCATGATATTTATAGCAGCATCGTGTCCATCGAAAAGCGAAGCTGCTGTTACGATGCGGATTTTATTCTTGGGCTTGTAGACTTCTGTTTTGATCATTACCTGGGTAGTGAGATTCAGACAAAGATAGGATTTTTGAGGAGTTGAAATAGTATCAATTCTGCGAAAATCTGCGGCTTTATCTGCGGGATCAGCGGGAAAATAAATACTAATTTAATCCCGCAGATTCCACTGATACAGTCGCTGATAATCGCAGAAAACATATATTAAATAAATTAAAATACAAATGCTCAGATTATTATCCTCGAGGAATTGTTGTTTATTAATTTTAGAACCTTCTTTCCTCTCGAACGGAAACCAGCAGTTTCATATGGAAATTGAGATTCAATTGATGCTTTTAATTCCTCTTTTATTTCAGGATATTTTTTATATAATTTCCCAAGAACAGACATAGAAAACACTTTTACTGCAACGAATTCACCTCTTTTGTTAAGCAAATCAAAGCACACCGAAATTGTCTCTGCTTCAAGCGATTTTGGAATATTGATGTAATACAATGCCTTGGTAAAATTCCTCCTGATTGCATTGTGCCCCGGCAACGTCAATTGCTTCAGAATTTTACGAAGATGCTTTTTTGCAAATTCAGGATGCTTCTCAACACAATAAGAAACTGACCACGATGCACGCTGAGCAAGTAATTGATCATTACCAAAACAATATGAAATCAATTCATCAAATTTTCCCTTGTCATCTCCTACGAATTTAATAATCTTTAATGTCTGCCGTTTCGAATGTTCAGATAAAAGAAGTTCTTTAAGTTTCATAGAGCAAAATTAACGAAGTGTCATAAAACACTTATTCATATTTTTTTCTAACATGATCAATATAAGCTTTTATGTTCCCATTGTATTGTTCACTCAATTCCTTTTTCATCTCCTCTTTCTCCGAATCATATCTTACGAAATCGAGGAAGTAAGCATTATTCGGAGTCCTGAATTTAAAGACATTCTTATATCTTGACTTGGCATGAAAGGAAACTGTATCGAGTGACTGAACAATAGATGCGATCATTTTCTTCTTGGCAGTTTTTTTCAAAATGGTGAGCGAATCGTTCATTGCTTTATAAAGCGAATCCAGCATCTCTGTGCCAATCAGCATCTGGCGGCTGAAACGGTCGTAGTCTTCCTTCCTTTCAATATATTCCCGAAGTTCCTTTGAGTCCTTGCCCCGGTACCACTCCAGAAATTTGACAGCTCCATGTTCACCGCAGACTGAAGCAAGATTTTCATTTACGTTTACATTACTCTTCAGGTATATCGTTGAATGAGTCAGTTCATGTATGATTAACTCCGCCAATTGGCCTTCGCTACGGTATAGCATGCTCGAAAGCACCGGATCTTTAAACCAGCCGAGCGTACTCCATGCCGAGACTTCGCTGAAATCAGTATCGTAGCCATTCATCGCCAGTTCCAACTCTTCCTCTTTACCCTTTTCAAAATTGAAGAATCCCTTGTATGAAACGCTGCCTAATAAAGGGAACCTCCATTCATATGCCTTTAGCCTGAATGGTTCACTGGCAGTGATCGTCCAAAGTAACGGCTTGTTTCCCTGGTCATAAAAAGTTGTGTAATTTTCCGAAGGCTTCAGACCCAGCGAGTCAATAGCAAAGTGCTTCACCTTTTCGATGAAGGCTATTTTTTGCTTGACAGAATCTGCAACCGCAGGGTCATTCATCACTTCCTTCAGTGGCCTTGAATCGGCAATGATGCGTAATTGTCCCCTTAGCTGGTCAATGCCATATAAAACAAGTGAAAAATTAAATGCTGCCCAGGCGACTGCAAAAAGAATCAACGTTAATAATACCCTTAGAAAGAAACGAAAAAAAATTTTCATTTTATTAGCAGTAAAAGAAATGCTGCTCAAATTAAATCTATTGTGTTACTTTGGACTGCCAATTTAAACGGTATGTTTTTTATTTTTTCGAAATTACTTTTATTCCTGATTGCTCCAATGAGTTGGATCGTTATTTCCCTTTTCATTGCAATTTTCAGTAAAGATACGATACGTCGTAAGAAGTTTCTATTGATATCTGTCATATTGATGTTGTTTTTTTCAAACACATTTATATTCGACCGTTTCATGAATGCATGGGAGATAAAGCCGATACCAGATGATAAAATGAATCATTTCGATGCAGCAATTATTCTTACGGGAATGACTACATACGATCCAGCTAACAAAAGGCTCGAATTCAACGATCGCTCGGACAGGATATTGCAGGGAATAAAACTATATAAGGAAAAAAAAGTTGACAAAATTATACTGTGTGGCGGCTCTTCTGCTATAGGCGGAAACGATACGATCGATTTGCCGATGCTTAAAAATTACCTGACAACAATCGGAATAGCCAGTGAAGATGTGATTTTCGAAAATCAATCAAGGAATACCCATGAAAACGCTGTCTATTTAAAACTGATACTCGAGACGTTTTTTCCTGGCGGTAAATTTTTGCTTGTCAGTTCAGGCTGGCATCTCAAACGCGCGACTGCCTGTTTTATTAAAGAGGGAATCACGCTCACACCTTACAGCACCGACCGCTATGGCGGCCCGGTAAAATTTGATTTCGATTATCTTTTTATTCCTTCGGCGGAGACGCTTTTTAATTGGGAGAAGTTATTACATGAATGGGTCGGGAGTATTGCATATAGAATAATTGGGTACATCTAGCTTTTTTCGTGCAGAGACGCAAAGGCCGCAGAGATTTATAATTTCTTTCCTGACTCTGCGTCTCTGCCCGAAAAAATCATTTCAAAGTTACAAGCTGTTCCTCGATCGACCGTATCTTCGCTTCAGCATCAGCCAGTTTCTTTTTCTCATTCTCCAGCACTTCCGGTTTTGCGTTTGACACAAAGCGTTCATTAGCAAGCTTCGACTGAACTGATTTCAAAAAACCTTTGCTGTATTCGAGTTCCTTAATCAATCGTTCTTTCTCCGCGGCTGCATCGATAGCCCCTGACAATGGAATATAAAATTCAAATTGGTTTATCAAAAATGAAAATGAATTTGCAGGCTTCTGTTCACTCGTTGTAAATTGCCTGAGGTTAGCAAGTCGTACAATGACCGGATTAAAATCATTGCCATAAGAAGGATCCTTTTTCATAAACAGCTCCAATGCATCCTTAGGTGAAATGTTTTTCTGCGATCTGATATTTCTGATCTGCTGAATCACTTCAGACGCAATCGTAAACCCCGAGAGTAATTTTTTATCGTATGCATTTACACTTGGCCACTTCGCTACAATCAGACATTCCTTTGCTGTTCTTTCGCTGACCAGGTGCCACAACTCTTCCGATATGAAAGGCATCCAGGGATGAATAATTCTCAATATGTCTTCGAAGAAATGAATTGTCGCCTCGTACGTTTTTTTACTCAATGGTTTCGAAACTCCATTAACGAATTCCGGTTTGATCATTTCCAAATACCATGCACAGAAATCATCCCAGATCAATTTGTACGATGCCATCAATGCATCACTCATCCGGTATTTCGAATAGTGATCGTTGATGATTTCCAGTTGCTCATTAAACCGGGAACGGAACCATTCGATAGCAATCGTATCGCATTCTGCCTGCACTTCATCCCCGATATTCCAACCTTTGATCAATCGAAATGCATTCCAGATTTTATTCGCGAAATTTCTACCCTGCTCACATAAAGATTCATCGAATGGAAGATCATTTCCTGCGGGCGATGCAAATAACATTCCCACACGAACTCCATCGGCGCTGTATTTCTTAATCAGCTCCAGCGGCTCGGGCGAATTGCCGAGCGACTTCGACATTTTTCTTCCCAGTTTGTCGCGCACGATTCCGGTCAGGTATACATTCGTGAATGGCTTCTCATTCATGTATTCATAACCGGCAATGATCATCCGCGCAACCCAGAAAAATAATATCTCCGGAGCCGTGATCAGATCATTCGTCGGGTAATAATAGCTGATGTCCCTGTTCCCCGGATCTTTGAAACCATCGAACACGCTGATCGGCCACAGCCACGAACTGAACCAGGTATCCAAAACATCTTCATCCTGCTTCAAATCTTTTTCAGAAGAATTAAAATCGGGAAACTGGTTCTTAAATAATGTTAATGCCTCTCCCGATGTTTTTGCAACCACTACCCTTCCCTTCGGATCATACCACGCCGGGATACGTTGTCCCCACCATAGCTGGCGGGAAATACACCAGTCATGCACATTCTCCATCCAATGCTTATACGTATTGATGAACTTCTCAGGAATGAGCCTGATGTTATTGTTTAATACATTTTCAAGTGCCGGCCTGCTGATCGTATCCATCTTCAAAAACCATTGCATGGAAAGTTTGGGTTCAATCACCGCATCTGTTCTCTCTGAATATCCGACTTTATTTTTATAGTCTTCGATCTTTAAGATGTTGCCCAGCGCTTCAAGATCTTTTATAATTTTTTTCCTGACAACAAACCTGTCTTCCCCGATATAAAATTCTGCAGCCTTACTCATGGTGCCATCATCGCTGATCGTATCGATGACCTCGAGGCCGTGCTTCACTCCGAGATTGTAGTCGTTAATATCATGCGCAGGCGTTACTTTCAGCGCGCCAGTACCAAACCCCATTTCGATGTAATCATCAAAAATGACCGGCACCGGACGATTAACCAATGGTATAACGGCAAAACTTCCCTTCAGCTTTTTATATCGCTCATCTTCCGGATGCACACATACGCCGGTATCGCCAAGAATTGTTTCCGGCCGAACTGTTGCAATCGTGATAAAATCCTTTCCATTAAATTTTTTACCCTTTACTGTGGCTTCCCAGCCGCTATCGCTGATCGTCCATTCAGATTTTCCTTCCTTCAGAATTCCGGCGAGCGAAGCGTCAACCAGCGGATACCGAACATATACTAAACGTGAATTGACTTCTTTATAAATTACCTCCTCGTCGCTTAGTGCCGTCTTTCCCGCGGGATCCCAGTTAACCATACGTACTCCGCGATAGATGTAACCTTTCTTATACAGGTCTATGAAAACAGAAATGACTGCGTCACTGAGATCGTCTTCCATCGTAAACCTTGTCCGGTCCCAGTCGCACGAAGCGCCCAGCTTCTTCAGCTGATCGAGAATTATTCCTCCGTATTTATCTTTCCACTCCCATGCATATTTCAAAAACTCATCGCGTGTGATATCCTTTTTGCTTATGCCCTTTTCTTTCAGCATGTTCACCACTTTTGCTTCAGTAGCGATCGATGCATGATCCGTTCCCGGAACCCAGCAGGCATTCTTTCCAAGCATCCTCGCGCGACGAATCAGCACGTCCTGGATCGTATTGTTAAGCATATGCCCCATATGCAAAACACCGGTAACATTCGGTGGAGGAATTACGATGGTATATGGTTCGCGTTCATCAGGAACACTCCTGAAAAACCCTTCCTTCATCCAGTAAGAATACCACTTATCTTCCGTTTTTGCAGGGTCGTAGGTCTTGGGAATTTCTGACATGCTGCGAAAATAATATAAAAAGAAGGAAGAGCAAAGAATCAAGAATCAAGAACCAAGAGCCAAGAACCAAGAACCAAGAGCCAAGAATCAAGAATCAAGAGCCAAGAACCAAGAGCCAAGAACCAGGAGCCAAGAACCAAGAATCAAGAACCAAGAACCAAGATTTGAGACACAGGAATTAAAAAAAATGGACTTTAAATACTATTAGAAGCCATCTCAAAAATACCTTGTAAGAATTAATATGCAAGCGAATTGAACAAAACCCAGATAATTTTCTGCTTTGTAATCCCATCTTGTTTGGCATCTTCTGTAATTTTGTAACCAGGCAAACAGTCGTTCAATTTTCCGTCTTCTACAATATCTTCTGAGCATTCGACCATCTTGAGTTTTCTTTTTTATTCTATTTTCTTTGTATGGTGCGATGAGTTTTATTCTGCTCTTTTTAAGTTGTTCATTTCCATTGCAAATTCTATTTTTGAGATAGCTTCAGTTATTTTAATGCTGGACCCTCGATCATTGATTCTTGTCTCTTGATTCTTGTCTCTTGGTTCTAGATTCTTGGTTCTTGGCTCTTGGTTCTTGGCTCTTGATTCTTGGCTCCTGGTTCTTGGCTCTTGGTTCTTGGTTCTTGGTTCTAGATTCCTGGTTCTTGGTTCTTGGCTCTTGGTTCTTGTCTCTTGGTTCTTGGTTCTTGGTTCTTGCCTCTAACTCCTAATCCTCCACTCCTTCGGATAATAGTTATTCATCCTTGTTCCGAGATTCTTAATCCAGCCCAGATTGAAATCGTTAAAGCATACCAGGTTCCATCCTTTTGGAGCTTCTGTATTAAAATCTCCTCCCCTGAGGAATTGAATTGCCTGCTCTGCATTCAATGCAATCTTTGATTCACTGGATTTTGAGTGACAAGATAAAGCAACATCTGCAGAAGGGACGAGGTCATCACCTTTAAAACCGGCAACGAATATTCCGGCGAGGCGGACAAACAAATTCCTGCTGACGAATTTAAAATCACTTGCATGATGTTTCGGAACAGCGTATAGCCTGTCATCCTTTAAGACTGAAACAAAATGTTCGGGAATATTCAGATAACGTTCCAGGTATTTATTATTGCCTGCATCTCCCTTCTCAGGCTGTCTGTCAGGATTGGAAATGAGCTCACCCTTTTTTTTCAAAAGTGATATGTAAAATCCCTCACCCTTTACACGATGAGGAAAGAAAGCAAGGCCCATCTTTGTCCTGGATATTCCCCTTATGTCATTTTCAATCTTCTGAACCTCCATTTCAAATTTCCGGCACAGAGATTCCACCTGCATGTCGTTTTCCTCTTCTTCAAATGTACAGGTGCTGTAGATAAGAAAACCGCCCGGCTTAAGGGAAGCGTAAGCATGATCCAGAATTTCCTGCTGCCTGATGGTACATCGCTTTATATTTTCCTCGCTCCATTCGATCATCGCCCCGGGATCCTTTCTGAAGAGCCCTTCCCCGCTGCAGGGAGCATCTGCAACAATCACATCAAAAAAATTACCGAGCCTCCGAAAATCGGCCGGGTCATTCTGGGTGACAAGAACATTTGACTGTCCCCACTTGACGATATTCTGGCGAAGTACATTGTTTCTGGAAGGTATGACCTCATTACAGATAAGCAAGTCTTTTTCGCTCATCAACGAAAGCAGATGTGTACTCTTCCCGCCGGGTGCAGCACACATATCCAGAACACGAACCGGGTGACTGATGAATTTCCCTGCCTGGATAAAAACCTTTTCCAGGAATTGCGAACTGGCATCCTGAACATAGTAACACCCTGCATGAAAAAACGGATCCATCGTAAAAGAAGGCCGCGATTCCAGGTACCGTCCTTCGACAGACCACGGAATTTGTTCTGCACGATCAAACGCAACAGATCGTTTATACGGATTATGGCGTATGCTCACCGGAGCACTGTCCGACAAAGCATGAATGAATTTCTCATATTCATCTCCCGCAAACATACGGGCATGCAGTAAAAATTTTTCCGGAAAATTCATTCTTGCAGAACATTCACCGGAATGCCAATTGATTGTTCCGGATCCCGGTCAATATAGCAATATTAAAAATATTCTCACTGATTTTTTTGGTAATAAGAATTAATTCTCGATACTTGATGCCATATACCAGGAAGTAAAAATGAAACGCATTTCTCTTACCACTCAAATCATCATCGGACTCATTGCCGGAATCATTTTAGGCGCATGGTACAGGAGTAACTGGCCTTCCAGCGACCAGCTGATCCCGTTTGCTTCCAACATGCAACTGATAAGCGATATTTTTCTCAAGCTGATCAAGATGATCATTGCTCCGCTGGTATTTTCACTCTTGCTGACCGGCATTGCGAAAGCCGGCGACTTTAAGACGGTCGGAAGAATAGGACTCAAGACGCTCATCTACTTCACATCCGCAACGATCATCGCACTCTTCCTCGGACTTGTGATTGTGAATATTTTTGAACCTGGCAAGGCCATGCAGATGGAAGCCATTACTTCCACGAACGTACAAGCCAAAGAATTCAATGCTCATGAATTCATCCAGCATATTTTCCCGGAGAGCATTGCGGATGCCATGTCGCGCAACCAGATCCTGCCGATCATTATTTTCGTTCTGTTCTTCGGTGTGGCTGTCGCATCCATGCATGAAAAAGGCACGATCATCGTCGACTTCTTCGATGCTGTGGCCCATGCCATGCTCAAGGTGACCTCTTATGTGATGAAGATGGCGCCAATCGCTGTCTTCGGCGCAATGTCGTCCGTTATCGCACTGAAAGGCCTTGGCGTTCTGAGCGGATACATGAAAATCATTCTTTGCTTTTTCGGCGGACTCCTCTTTTTTATTTTCGTCGTCTTGCTGATAATCTGTCTGATCTTAAGGATAAATTTCAGATCACTTTTCAATCATGTGAAAGAACCGATGCTCCTTGCTTTCAGTACTGCCAGCAGTGAAGCTGCAATGCCAAAAACAATATTAGGACTCGAACGATTCGGCTGCCCGCCGAAGATAGTGAGCTTTGTACTCCCACTCGGATACTCCTTCAACCTCGACGGCTCGATCATGTATATGACCTTTGCCACGATGTCGATTGCACAGGCATATGGAATCGATTTGAGCACCGGACAGCAAATCACCATGATGCTGATCCTGCTGGTAACAAGCAAGGGTATGGCCGGTGTACCTCGCGCTTCTCTGGTCGTGATTGCTGGCATGCTTCATACATTCAATATTCCCCAGGAAGGTTTAACATTACTCCTTGCCATCGACTGGCTCCTAGATATGGGCCGGTCGGCCACGAATGTTATGGGAAATGCCGTGGCAACTGCAGTGGTAAGTAAGTGGGAGAAAACTTAATTTCAGAATTTGAAAATTTGAAAATGTGCTAATTTGAAAATGAGGTTGTTCCACGTACAGTGGTCATTTTCAAATTAGCCCATTTTCAAATTCTCAAATTATCTAATTATCTCTTCTTCATCATCGCATAAACCTCAAACTTCCTCTTGATATAGATGCAGAAATCGTATTGCGAAGCTGACTTCAAATAACTTTCTGGAACATTGCAAAAATCGATGAAATCATCAAACTCATTATTATCCATATTAATGATATCATGAGCAACGTAATTAGCCAGGAGCTGGCGAAGCAATTCCTTACGCTTGTCGTTGTTTATTCTTTCTGCATTATGTCGCTTTAATCGCTCGAGGCGACTGAACTCCTGGTATAGAAATGTAATCGGACTATTTAAAGCATCCACTCCTGAGAGTTCGAAATCTCTCTTATTATAACCCAGTTTTTTTATGTCAGAGTAAATTGACTGCAAATCGCGGGGCGAAAAAATGTTTACCTCCCTTAAGTTTACATTTAACCTGGTTATCGGCACACGGATGTTATAGAGTTGCTTATACAGAGAATCGACAAAACAAATCCGGATAAACTCATACCCTGTAGAAGCTACGATGATCGTATCTGTCTTTTGTATTTTTATCCTGAATGATCCATCTGCATTCCCGAAGGAACCCTGTGAAGTGCGTGAATTGATAATCATCAGATCATCCAGTCTCCGATCCGGCTTTACTGAATCATATGCCACACCATTTACAGTAATCTCCAGGGAATCTGTAAAAGCGAATGCAGAAAAACCCCGGCAAAAACAGAGAAAGGAAAAAATCAGTAACCCGGGACGCATATTTTTTTCAAAGATAATTAATTGTTGTATGCCAAAGTTTTGGGGTCATAAGGTTAACAGAAAGAAGATAACATTCAATGTCCGTTTAATATTGTAACTGGCCAATAAAGAACAACTGTAAACGGTAAATATTTGCCCGGCAGGCATACATTCACTATGTTTGCGCCGTTAAAAAAATCAAAAAAGCTTATAATTATGGCAGATATTGGCGACGTACGAAATGGTACCATTTTAAGATATAATAATGAGTTATGCCTTGTAACTGAATATATTCACCGCACCCCGGGTAACTTACGTGCTTTTTATCAGATTAAAATGAAAAACCTCAAAACCGGCAAAATCGTGGAAAACCGTTTCCGCGCCGGCGAGGAAGTCGAGATTGCACGCGTCGAATATAAAGAAATGCAGTTCATCTACCCGGAAGGCGAACATATCGTTGTAATGGATAATGAGACCTATGAGCAATTACATATTCCGGCAGAGATGTTTGGCGACAATGCTAAATTTTTAAAAGAAGGCATGACGGTTAAGATTGCTTTCGAAAATGACCAACCGCTGTTAGCCGAAGCCCCAACCTTTGTTGAATTGGAAGTAACTTATACCGAACCCGGAGTAAAGGGTGATACGGCAACGAATACACTGAAGCAAGCCACCCTTGAAACAGGTGCCGTTGTTAACGTTCCTCTTTTTGTAAATATTGGTGAGATCATCAAGATCGATACGAGAGATCACAGCTATTCCGGTAAAATAAAATAACCGATTCTCTTTATCATGTACTGATAAACAATTCTTATTTAGGAAGAGTCTTTTATACTATAACAGGATCGATTACATCTCATTTTCTTCTGCGGAAATCTGCGGTTTACATCTGCGGGATCTGCGGGAAAGCAAAAAAATTTATCCCGCTGATTGCGCAGACTTATCCCGCAGATTTCCAGATTCAAATTGAGAGGAAATTCAACTCTCAGTCATGAAATTGTTTATGCCTGGTAATTTAATAATGATCTCCTGGTTATTAGCCGAAATAAATTCACTAAAGATTCATCGCATACATTTTTGTATCTTCACATTAACATGAAAAAAAATTCGCGCAAGCCTGAGAGTTTTATAAAGCTGCCTGTATATCCCGGCGGACAAAAAGCATTGAACGATTTCATCAATGCCAATAGAAAATATCCTGAAGAAGCAATTGAAAATAAAATCGAAGGCACTGTTTCAGTCGAATATGATGTAAATGTTTTCGGTGATGTCATTACAACAAAAGTTAAACACGGCATCGGATATGGCTGTGATGAAGAAGCATGCCGGCTCGTGAGCCTGCTAAAATATCCCAAACACAAATACCACGGACTCCATGTAGTTTTCCATATGAAAATTAATATTCATTTCAGGTTACATCAGGCATCGAAACCCGTACAAAAAGAACAGACGGTTGTTTATTCGTATGTCGAGAAAAAGAAAGATGAAAAACCGGGGATTGGGTATAAGATCAATCTCAGGTAAGATTGAAGATTGAAGATTGAATAATAATTGGTTATTAGTTATTTTATTAATTTTATCTTTAACTAACTGTTTAATCGATGAAGATTCTTTATTCAATATTTTTACTATTTGGTTATGTTTCAGTTCATGCACAAACAATTCCTGATTCACGAACTGCGGATTGGGAAAATTCCGGATATCCTGGCCCCATACCTTCATCCTCAAATATCGCTGATGTAACTTCATTCGGTGCGGTAGGCGACGGAATTACGGATGATGTAACAGCAATTTATGATGCGATCAATTCACTGAACGGAAGGAGAGGCATTATCTATTTCCCTCCTGGTAATTATCTTGTTGGTTTAACCATCAATGTTCCTGACAGTGTAATATTCCGGGGAGCCTCAAGCGATTCAACACATGTTATTTTTAATTTAAACAATGCACCTGGAAACGGTTTCAACATTTCCGGAAGCCTGAATACAGCTCCTGTCTCAGTTGTTTCTGGAGCCAACCGGGGAAGCAATGCAATCGTTGTCTCAGATGCATCTTCATATAATGCCGGCGATTTTGCAGAGATAATGGAAAACAACGGAGCCTGGGATACACAACCTTCACCTTGGGCAGATAATTCGGTTGGACAGATTCTGCGCATCACACGTGTGTCGGGTGATACATTATTTACTGAATCTGCCCTACGAATTGATTACGACCTTTCACTGGCTGCCAGAGTCAGAAAAATAATTCCTGCCAGAGAAGTCGGCATTGAATGCATGAATATTTCCAGGGCTGATGCACCTGCAACCGGAGTCTGTTACAATATCTATTTTAATTAT
Source organism: uncultured Flavobacteriales bacterium (assembly GCA_964595205.1). GTDB lineage: Bacteria > Bacteroidota > Bacteroidia > AKYH767-A > 2013-40CM-41-45 > JADKIH01. Next base: position 149,684 of record CAZQOQ010000003.1, read on the forward strand.
GCAGCCAATTGCTGGATTCGCGGGGTCGAAAGCAGCATCAGCGTTGGCTCTCACATCGAAGCCGACGCTTCTACGAACATTAGCATCAGGGGATGTTACATTCATCACAGCTACTTATACGACGGAGTGTCTACGCATGGATATGGAATCACCCTGTTTGCGCATACCGGTCAGTGCAGAATTGAAAACAACATCATGGAGCATCTGCGTCATTCTTTCTCCATGCAAACCGGTGCAAACGGGAACGTCATCGCATATAATTATTCCGTCGATCCATTCCGCACCGAAATTCCGAACGATGCCAGCGCCGACATTTCTTTACATGGTCATTTTCCGTTTTCAAATCTCTTCGAAGGAAATATCGTTCAGAATATTCAGATCGATTATACACATGGTCCCAGCGGACCCTTCAATACTTTTTTCAGAAACCGGGCCGACGGCTATGGCATCGTCATGAGTTCCGGCTCCTATCAAAGTGATTCCATGAACTTCGCCGGCAATGAAGTTACAAACTCCGCCTTCCTTCACGGAAATTATACACTTGCAGGAGGTGCTCATTTTAATTTTGGAAACAACATTAAAGGCACGATCACTCCTGCCGGAACTGGTCCGTTACCTGACTCATCCTGCTACCTGCAGGGATTGCCTTCATTCTGGACATCCACCTCTTTTCCCGTAATCGGGATTCCAAACACGATTTCATCAGGTAGCATTCCCGCTAAAGACCGCTACTCTTCGGGCTCCTACATGACGGATTGTGATGATGACGTTACCATTGGAATTGATCTTGTTAATGTGGATGGCATAAATTTTTTCCCAAATCCTGCATCAGCACAAATAAAAATTGAAGGACTGGAATTAATGTCAGCATACTCGATCAGCCTGAAAGATCTTCAGGGCAAGGTTCTGATTAAGAAAAATCTGAACGGCAATATTCATGGATATACTCTCGACTTTCCTGAAGGAATTGCAAAGGGTATTTATCTCCTTGAAATAAATCTTGCCAATAAAAAAATCGTGAAAAAAATTGAAGTGATCAAATGATCATTTTAATTGCCATCATTTTTCTCCCTTCGGAAACATCGTCCTGAAGATCACATCCCAGAATTTTGAACTCACACCATATCCGTGATCCATATCCTTATAATGATGGAGCATGTGATGATGTTTAAGGTCCAGCCAGAACTTGCTCTTCAGATTAAAATGATGAACGGCATAATGTGTCATATCATAGAAAAGATATCCTGCAATGAATCCCGCAAAAAAGGGAAATACATGCTGGCTTCCCAGTAAAAATTTAAACAAAAAGAAAAACAACAACGCAAGCGGAATGCTTATCGTCGGCACCATTACAAGCCTCTTGCTGTCGCTTGGATAATCATGATGAACACCATGGAAAATAAAATGCAGCCTCTGACCAAATTTTCCGGGAGGCATCCAGTGAAATACAAAGCGGTGCAATACGTACTCTGTAAACGTCCAGATGAACAGTCCAAATAAAATGTATCCTGAAATCGACATGAATGACAGGTGATCAATTCCGATCGCCCGGTAAATGCAGTATATGATCACCGGAACAAAAATGTACAATGGAACTGTGTAATGAATGCGTGTAAACTTCTCGAGAAAATTATTCTCAAACATCCGTACCGTTTCGTCTTTATTACTGATGAAATTCTTTGCCATTTTACATGCGTGAAAGAAAGGCAAAAATAGCAAAAAAAAATTGCCGGTTGTTCTGTCAGCCGGTTTGCCGGCTTCCGTTTGAAAATCCTGATTTAAATTGTAAGATGCTGATATCCAGAAATCTATTTAAGAAAAGTATATTACCGTATTAAAGTTATTTTACCGGTCACCTCTTTTGTTTCGAATTTATCTCCTTCCAGCTCTATTCTGAAAACATACACACCTTCCGGAGCAAATGTGGATGAATGATTTATCTTTCCGTCCCAGGCAGAATTATTATCTCCCTCATAGACTTTTTTACCCCATCGATCAAAAATGATCATCGTATAATCTTCGAGGCTGGCGCCCATCGGCCTGAATACATCATTCACACCATCACCATTCGGAGTGAATGAATTAGGGTAGAATACCGCAATTTCTTCCTTAACGGTAACGTTATAAACGACCGTATCTGTGCAGCCACTGTTGTTCACTGTCGCAAGCATCACCTCATATACACCTTCATCAGGAAACTGATGTAAAACGTTCAGATCGGTTGTCGAATAATTCGCATACGGAAAGTACCATGTCCAGCTGTCTGCATCAATGGAAAAATTAATGAACTGTATGTTATTCTGAAACGAACCGGGCTGGGGATTAACATAACCGAATTCAGCAACAGGCCCGGGTAATACTGGAACCTGATAATCTATCCTTCCGGGTTCAGTGGTACAGTTGTCTGTTACCTCTACATAAACATTCGAATTTCTTCCCGGAACTATTATAAGACTGTCATTGTTATAAAGTGTGTTATTCCAGTAAATATCATACGGACCACCATTCCCCCCTGACGGATGAGCTACCAGTGTATCAGACACTCCCGGGCAATCGGGTGTGCCTGATGTTAACTGAACACTCAGCGGCTGATGATATACGATGCGTATAAAATTAGATGTGTCGCCAGGCATTATCAGGCAATTTGCATTCGAGACCATGTTTGCGACAATTACATCTCCCTGTGCAAAATCCGTAACGAAGGTGGTTGACGTCTCACTCATCAGGATTGAATTGAGGTACCATTGAATTACCGGGGCGGAACCGCCATTCTGTATGTGGGCATTTATCACCGCCTGCTCACCAATACAAACCGTATCCCGGGCTGATGAAACGATGTCAATCTGTGGCATCACTCTCGGTAAAAGATTCGGTAAATAATCCTGCGACATAACCGTCGACGGGCTCACACACCCGAGACTGCTCGTCATCGATACACGTATCGTATCCGAACTCAGCAATGTTGTAAGAATGATTGTGTCGTTTGTCATGCCGGTCGCTACTCCATTTACAAACCATTGATAGGCCGGTGCAGGCCCGCCACTGTTTCCGTTGGCGATAAACTGGACCGGAACCCCTTCACATTGTCCGCCGGCTGAGCTGCTGATGCTCACCGCCGGGGTCACGTTCCCGGTAATCGAAACCATCACAGCATCGGTATCGGAAGGAACAGGTGCACAACTCAGCGACGAACTTACGATCACCTGTATCCTGTCGTTGTCGCTCAGCGTTGACGAAATAAAAACGCTGTCGTTTATTCCCACCGGGTTCCCGTTTACACTCCATGAATAAACAGGCGCGCTTCCCGCATTGATCGCACTCGCCGTAAATGTTATTGTATCGTTCTGACAAACGATCACTGAAGGCGATGCACTCATCGTTACCGACGGACTCACTGACGGCGACACATCGGCAATCGTATAATCATCATCAGACGGGGCAATAACACATATCAGGCTCGATATGAGACGAACGCTTATCGAATCGTTATCATTCGGAAAAAACGTAAAGATGGAATCAGTGACTGCAGTTCCCACCCCGTTCACAAACCATTGAAACTGCGGCAATGTTCCGCCATTGGTCTGCCTGGCGGTGTACGTGACCGTATCTCCCGCACATACAGTTCCCGGGGGACTCGCAACGATGGTAACCAACGGTGAAATGTTTTGCAGAATATTCACCGTTGAAGTGTCAATTGCAACCGATGGTGAAACACAGCTAAAGGAAGAAAACATTTCAATGCTGATGACAGTATCGGGTGGTGTCACTACAAACGAATACGAAGAAGAGGTTGCGCCTGCAACAGGGTTTCCGTTTGCATACCACTGATAATCGGGCGTGGTTCCACCGTTCACGGGAAAAGCAGTGAGCGTTACCAGTGATCCGGCACAAACGGATGTGTCCGGCGATATTGTCACCTGCGGGACCAAAGAACCGCTTACAGACATAAACAGGCTGGCCGTATCAACGGCAGGAGAACTGCACGCCTGGCTCGTCGTCAGTATTACCTGTACCGAAGAACCATTCGATAATGTGTCAGTCAAAAGTGAATCGATCAAACCGTTTTGAACGCTTATACCGTTGATCAGAAATTCAAAGGAAGGAGTGGCGCCGCCGTTTACTGGCGCAGCCCTGAAAGTTACGGTATCGCCATTACAAACAGAAACGGAAGGAAATGCAGTCAGTGAAACATCTGTCACGCCGGGAGCTGATACCGTAACCGGAATCGTATCGTTGAACGTACATGAACCATTCGGATATTTCAGAATGACGTCGTAAGTACCAGGCAAATTATAACTGATAACCGGCGATTGAGTATCGTTTACAATTCCTCCCGGAGCATTGCTTCCGGAAACGATCCAGTCGTAATTGTTTACGGCACCTGATCCATTTCCGCTCAGCGTCACATTTGAATTCTGGCAGACGGGATTGGGTGTGATTGTAAATCCGGGATTATTGTTGGCGGTGATGTTGACGGATGTCGTATCCGAAAACGTGGACCCGCAGGCATCGGTAACGGTTACCGTATAGATCGCAGAACTCACCGGTGAAACACTCAGCGTATCATTCACGCTCCCCCCCGGGAGCCAGGAAAATGTATAGGGAGGAACTCCATACTCGGGCACACATACCAGGTCGGCATTAGAATTTCCACATACCTGTTGAGAAGGCGACAGATAAAATAATTGCAGAGTATATCCTTCAACATACATGATCCATGGCTGTGTGGCACGCACGCAATTTGAAGCACAGTTCGTATCCGGATCGTTATTGCACCGGAAGAAATGCAGAGTAAAATTCAGGTTTTGTGATGCGCATTGAGGAGCAGGCAGGCAGGCATTAAATTCGGGAACGGGAAGGTTTGTAACCGTACAAAATGCATTTGTAAAATGAACGGGATTAGTATATACTCCAGGAGCGCCCGACGGAGCAAGACATGTTCCGAATCCGAGACTCCAGCCACCGTCTTCCGCAAAGCATAAGCCCGTTGCGTATAAACCAAAGCTCTGCTCGATGCCGGTAACGGTTGCATTCGGAGGCGTCGCAACAGTCATGTTATAATCACAACCGTTGGTCCAGCACACCGGACTGAATTTCGTTCCCGCAATTCCGGCCGGCGCAATCGTATTTTGTGTCGTGATCAGCGGATCAATTACCACGGGATAAATTCTTCCCGGTTCCGTCAGCCAGTCAACCGACACTGCAAATTCCAGAAACCGGTTCTCACGAACCTTCGATTTAATCCTGTATGGTGCAGACGACATCCTGTCTTCAAATGCATTTCCCTTCTCTATGTTGAAATAGGAAATGTTTTTGTCATCAACGATATAAATATCCTGGAAATCTTCTTCAATGCTCTTCTCATTCCTGAACGTAAAATTTTCCGGCAGGATCATCTCCTGTCTTAATACGATCTCTCCTGAACGGTAAGGCAGCATGTTATTCAAAACAAACGATGTTTCAATTTGTCCCTCACTCACCGAATACACGAGGTCAATTCCGGGATAAAAATTAATGATCTTTATTCCTTCGTCACCGGCCGTGAAATCATCCAGTCTGGCCGTGCCCAGCGAATGTTCGTTCCCGTCAGGCTCCTTCCAGACAAGTTCAGGATTTATAATCCGTATGCTCTTCCCCGAATTGGATATGGTAACAAAATTTTGTTCCAGGTCGATGCTAACCGGGTTTGGCTGACCGGATGCAGTAAATAGCCTGTCTGATTTCGGTTCGAGGCGATAATTGATCTCCCTCCAGTAACCACTGTCATCCTGAAAATTTATCGGGCTGTTCGCTTTCTGAATGATGAAAGATTTTCCTCCCGATTTTTCCCTGACAAAAAACCTTGAATATGCATCACGCCTGTCGATCAGTTCGATGTAATTCGCCTTCTGCGGTGCGGCAAACGGCATGACGCCCAATTCGGGATGAGTGAAAAACTTTTTGTCGACTAAACTGTAAAAATCGGCTGACTTATTTTTTTCCCGCTTTGTGAAATGATCCAGATTCAAATGAGCAAGCCTCGCCGGCTGCGAATATGCAACCAGGCAATTCAGAAAAATAATGAGTCCTGTCAGCCTTTTCATTCCTCTTTAAGATACTCTGAAAGTAATACAGAAGTTGCGTATAAATGATGTCCTTTCATACCCTGCTTTCTCAGGGAATACGTTAAAGAAAAATGCCATATCACTACGTAAAAAAATATGTTTTCGCAGATTACCTGATGATTCCATGTGAAATTTCAATTTCATTGCGAGTTTCAATGTGATAAAAACACTAAAAGATCTGAAAATTACACTTCAGGGGCATTTTAGTTTGTAAGATTTACAGGTTTTTTAAGAATTCTTCACTTTTCCTGATGAGATGAAACAATACCACATCTTCCTCCACAAATGGAACCTGTTTGCGAAAAGCGGAGACGAACTCTTCTATCATATCCGAGCTCTTCAACGGACGTCTGAATTGTAATGCCTGTGCGGCCGTCAATAATTCTATTGCCAGTATCGTATTGAGATTCTCCACCACTCTGTACAGTTTCGTCGCTGCATTTGCGCCCATGCTCACATGATCTTCCTGTCCGTTGCTCGAAACAATGCTGTCCACCGACGCTGGTGTGCATAATTGTTTATTCTGGCTGACAATCGAAGCGGCAGTATACTGCGGGATCATGAATCCTGAATTTATTCCAGGGTTTGCAATGAGAAATGGCGGCAGTTCCCGTCCGCCAGAAATCATAAGATACGTTCTCCTCTCGGAAATACTTCCAAGTTCAGCCAGAGCAATCGCCAAAAAATCCATTCCCAAAGCAAGCGGCTGACCATGAAAATTTCCCGCGGAAATAATTTTGTCATCCTCCGGAAAAATTGTTGGATTATCAGTGACCGAATTAATTTCTGTATGGAGAGCGACGGCCGCATAGTTGATGGCATCCCGGGATGCGCCATGAACCTGAGGTATGCATCTGAACGAATACGGATCCTGTACATGTTCTTTCTTCCGCTTCAGGATCTGGCTGCCCTTGAGAATATTTCTCATGTTATCGGACACTTCAATTTGTCCGGCATGCGGGCGAATTTTATGCACATGCTTGTCGAAGGGTTCTTGTCGCCCGTCATAGGCATCGAGCGAAACAGCGCTGATGAAATCGGCCAGCGAAGCAAGCTTGTAGGCACGCATCAGGCAATGACAACCGTAGGCAGACATGAACTGCGTACCATTCAACAACGCAAGCCCTTCCTTTGACTGCAGTCTGATTGGCTTCCATCCGAATTTTTTCAGAATGGTTTTAGACGGATGAATCTTCCCGTTATAATAAACCTCTCCCTCGCCGATCAGGGGCAGCGAAAGGTGCGCAAGAGGTGCAAGATCTCCGGAGGCGCCGAGCGATCCCTGCTGATAAACGACTGGCAATACATCCTCGTTGTAAAAATCCACCAACCGTTCTACTGTCTGCAACTGCACACCGGAATGACCGAAAGCAAGTCCTTTGATTTTCAGCAAAAGCATGAGCTTTACGATTTCATGAGGAACCTGTTCTCCTGTACCACAGGCATGAGACATTACGAGGTTATGCTGTAATTCCGAAAGTGAACTCTCCGGAACACTTTTATTGTACAATGCACCAAAGCCGGTATTGATACCATAGATCGGCTCTTTAAACTCCTTCAGCTTCCGGTTCAGATAATTCCTGCATGCAGTTATACTTGCTTTTGATTCTTCAGAAAGAGCAATCTTCTTCCCGGGCTCTAAAATCTCCTCCAGGTTCTCAATAAAAATTTCTTCAGTTGATATTCTGTAAATAGACATAGTCTTAATTTTCTCCTTAATAAATATGACTTAAATAATATACAATGTTCAAAACTCAATCCCATCACTCTATCCGCTAATCGGCTAATCGGCTAATCGGCAAATTGGCTAATTGGCTAATCAGCTAATCGGCTAATCAATTCATCGGCCGTCGCAACGAATTGTTCTCTATAGTTCATGTCTTTGACTGTAATCGTCCCGTTTTTTATTTCTTCGGATCCGATTAAAGCGACGAAAAGTATTTTCTTTGAATCAGCATAGCTCATTTGTTTTTTGATTTTTGCGGCTTCAGGATATACTTCTGTTCGGATTCCCGCATCGCGGAACTGCATGGCAAGGGTATTACAGTAGGCAGCTTCTGTTTCTCCGAAATTTGCGAAAAGCAGCATGGTAGAATGAATGCTCACATTTGGAAATGCATTTTTCTCTTCGAGCACATCGTAAATGCGATCGGCGCCGAAAGATATTCCTACACCGGAGACATCGGGCAAACCAAAGATGCCGGTCAGGTCATCGTATCTTCCGCCGCCGCAGACGCTGCTCGTAAATGATGAACCGGCATCCTGCACCTTTACCTCGATGATCGCACCGGTATAATAATTTAGTCCGCGCGCCAGAGTTATATCAACTTCAACTTGTGTTACTTTTGCCAGTTCAGCATACCTTTTTAAAATAAATTCAGTCTCATCAATCCCTTTCATTCCGGTTTCGGAGCTCTTCAGGATTTCTTTTAGTGTGTTTAACTTTTCATCATTAGTACCTTTGAAGAGTATGATCGGCTTAAGCCGGGAAACAGCCTTCTCGGTTAACCCTTTTCCAAAAAGTTCTTCCACCACCTTATCATAACCGATCTTATCGAGCTTGTCGATGGCAACAGTAATGTCAATTATTTTTTCGGGGGCGCCGATAATTTCAGCGATGCCGGCCAGTATTTTCCGGTTATTGAGCCTGATGCTCACACCTATTTTCAATTTGCTGAAGACCGAATCAATTATTGCCAGTAAATCGACTTCATTCAACAGCGAATTGCTTCCGATCACGTCTGCATCACATTGAAAAAATTCGCGGTATCTGCCCTTCTGAGGACGATCGGCCCGCCATACGGGTTGAATCTGGTAACGCCTGAACGGAAAATCGATTTCATTCCGGTGCATGACCACATACCGGGCAAATGGAACGGTAAGATCGTAACGTAAACCTTTCTCAGAAAGATCGGATATCTTCAGATCGGCTTTGGCATTCCGTATGGTCTCCAAAACATTTCCTGAATTCAGAATCCTGAATAACAATTTATCTCCTTCTTCGCCATATTTCCCTTCAAGGGTGGAAAGGTTCTCCATGGCAGGAGTCTCAATCTGTTCAAAACCATACAGGCCAAATGTTTCCCTGATACAATCGAAAATAAAATTTCTCCGACGCATTTCAATCGGAGAAAAATCACGGCTTCCTTTCGGTATGGATGGCTTTGACATAATCGTTTTCAAAAGCCGAATGTACAAAACACGATTGAACGAATGCAAAAGTGGATTAACAGTTATTCACACAATATCGTTTGACGTTTAGGATTTGGCTTTTGATTAAAATCAATCCTTTAATGCCTATTTATAAAGTTAAATTTTTTGACTTTACTTCAAATGCTGAGCTTTCAACAATTCAGAAAAATCATCCGGGAAAAACATTTAAAATAAAAACCGGCATATATGAGGTTGTAATGCTGAAATGCAATTGTGACCTTCGACTATTTATTATAACTGTTATTACAATGACTTGTAATGATGGTTCGTACGATTGGGGTTAGAGGGAAATCGTACGCACCACCGGCGCAAGCCATTTTTTTTCATCATCATTCCTTTTCTACATGTTCAGTAAAGAGGCCGGGCTTTGCACTTAAAGTAGAGCCCCGGGCAGAGTATCCATTCTCAGGCGCCCCCGGGACATATACTATGCCTTAATTTCAGCTTTATAACTAAACTAATACAACAATGATGATTTAATATTTTACAGCATCCGGGTTCTTTAACGTTAAAGAGTTCCACATCATTCATTAAAATTCGAAGTCAGTTCTTTTTTCGAAAGCTCCTGATATGCCCGCTCATCCTGAAAATTAAACGACAGCCATGAATGCCTTTCATACTTTTCAATAAAATGGTCACGTCGTTGACGAAGATCTCTAACAAAAACATCATAGTCAAGATATGTAATCCAATGTATCCTGTTATTCTTATGTGCTTCAATCTGTTCTTTTACGTTTCCAAGATTCTCAAAAATAACAGGCATCGCCTTTTCAGAAAGCTTCAGGTAGAAGTCAACATCGATTTCGCCTTTGTTCCAGTGAGCAAGATTATATTCTGCAATCTTCACATCCCAGTTATAACAGCTGAGCAACACCAGCGAAATATAAAGAGCCCAGGTATTCATTCTAAGTAAATAATAAACAGATTTAACATTCCTGATTTTAAAATAAAATGTTACAAGGCCATAAATCGTAAGCAACAGGAATATGACAACACCTATTCTCCTGTAGGCGAGTCCGTGGAAATCGATATAGTGATAATTCCGTAGCATGACTGAAACACACAATATCATATTCTGTAAAATCCATAGGTAGGCAAGTGATTTAAGAAGTTTATTCTTCGGATAGAAATTCTGATTCCTTCGGAAGTAATAAATCAATACACCCATGGAAAATAGTATACTGGCAATGAGGAAGCCTGTTCCTTCATGCACGTAATGCTGCAGACTGAAACTAGCCGGCAGAGTAAATCCGAACCATAACCATTTTACGTCGATGATGTTTTCAACGAGCAGCAGTAAGTTAACCATCATTAATAAAATCACTCCCCTCCTGTTCTGATTCTTTAAGGCAATACTTTTAAATAAAGGTTCGGAATACGAAGAACTGACCGGCTGAGATGAAACTGAGAATTGATTTACATTCATCTTCCTGCTTTTTCTGATTCTCTCCAGTTTTTCGGAAAATGAAAGATCCCTTTGCAGAAATATCTTTGTTTCATTCTTATAAAAAATCACGGCAAGTATTACTGCGCCGAAGATGACGAATAGAATTCTCAAAATACTTATGCTTTCAAAAAAGCTGTTTACCAGCGAGAAGAATTTATCCATAGCCTTTTCAGCATAGCTGCCAAAGATCGGATTGGCAAAACAATAAAGCATATAAAAAATGAAGGCAATGGAAATCGGGAAAATACTCAGGCGCATGATCCTGAATATAGAATACACTCTCGGCATTTTCTTCAGTGATTCATTCTTTCTTCGGAAGAATGTGCGAGGGACCACAATCAAACTGCTCATCATATGCATGCCGGCATAAATCAGAGACCTCAAACCGTTCTCATGTATAAAGGCCACCATCAGCATGAAAGAAACGATCTGCGCAATTTTGGATTCCGTCGAATTGAAAACTAATACCATCACCGATGTTATGATCGTTCCGGCAAGAGTGATCTTCACATTTAACGAATCAAATGCTTTCTGATAGCTTACAAACAGCAATGTGATCAGAAGGAAAGAAAAAATCGTGAGGTTGAGACCAAGATCTTCCTGCCAGAAGAAAAAATTAAATAAGACGAATGAAACAATAAATGCTGTGTTTAACAATCTGAGGTTTTTCATGGTTATATGTTTTGAGAGGACAATAGATCAATCCGGGAAAATTCTGAGTGAAGAGGTGAAGTGGTTATACCGCTAACCAACAAAGCAGCAATAAAAAAAATAATCCAGCAAAAAATACGACGACGTATCCGCTTTTCATCCATAGTGGTTTTTGATTAACGGTAATCTTATTTAAATATTTTGACTCATATAAAAAAACATAAAAAAAATTCATCAACTAATGCTTTGAAGCTAGTCGATAAGAAACAAAAGTACCCTCGTCAGAAATTTGCACGCATTATATTAGCAATTGGTTAAATCGCGAATTATTTTTACATTTGAATAAATTAATTACTTTTATTTCTGTATTGGATTATTTAAACTAATACTTCATGAAATTTTTATTGAATGTTATTCTTTTAATTGTTTTAATTAGTAATACAAGTCTTTCACAATGGATTCAAACAAATGGACCTTACGCTAAAATCAATGTTATTGAAATCGTACCAGATGATTCAATAATTGTTTTATCAACTAATTGCGGATATTTTTCCAAAAAAACAATTACCGATAAATGGGAATTAAATTCCAGTTCGAATTTTACCGGCTACACTCAAAAAAGCGATAGTTTATTCGTGGGAGGCGCAGGTTTCAATTTAATCAACTTGTCAAATCCAGCTCTCACCTCGACGAATATTAATACAATAACATTAACAACACTTTCTCATTCTGATTCATGCCTATATGGTGGAAATTCCACACAAGGATTTTTTAAATCGAATGATTGGGGTAATACGTGGACTTCAAAAAATGATGGATTACCTGTTGATTCCTTTATACGACCACATGGAGGTGGTTACTACTATATACGAAGCATATTTTGTTTAGAGGTTGCTTCCAACTTTATCTATTGTGGAACGAATAAAGGTATTTATAGAAATACAGGAAGCCTTGGGTTATGGTCAAATTCAAATTCCGGGTTACCCATTGATAGTGTCACCTTAATTAAAGAGTATAATGATACCCTTTTTTCTGCGTTTGGAAATGAATTATATGTAAGTAGCGATTTAGGAAATAGCTGGAACTTAGTTTATTCAGCCCCATCCAATATCACATCATTTTTTAATACGGGCAGCCAAATTTGTATTGGTACTGTTAATAATGGAATATACATTTCAACAGACCAGGGATTAACATGGAATGTTTCAAATAACGGATTAACGGATTTATTTATAACAAGTATAGCTTTATATAATTCAAGTTTATTTTGCGGTACAAAGACTAAAGGCATATTTGTTTTCAATGGCACCCAATGGGATTTAAACAATGATGGTTTAATTTGTTCATCCATATCTTCATTAACCTGCACCGATAGTTTGGTAGTCACCAGCGCATGGGATGATGTTTATATCTCTGATCACAATAATAACTGGACAATAGTTTCACCGAATTTACCCCATAATTACTGGGGACCATTAGAATTCTTAAATGATACAATTATTCTTTCTGTACAGCATCACCAATCAACCTGGCCATACGAAATTCCATATATAGTTTACTCAATTAATGATGGAATTACTTGGGATAGTTTAATAAATCAACCCCCTTTCACCGGAGATGACCCATATCGTATTTATACAAACAATAGCAGAATATATGTTTATGAAGATGACAATATGTTTTATACAGACAATTATGGTTTAACATGGACTGATATTTCGTTAACACCTCCAAATTGTAATTCCTTTTTTGCTTTTGCCGTTTTCGATTCCGTACCATTTGCTTCAGCATGCGGCAATCAACAATTTCTGAAACTAGATGTTAATTCAAATTGGGTATTGTCAAATAATGGATTGCCAAATGATCGACCTCCCGGCAGAATTGCAACCTGTGATGGAGCAGTTTTTACAGATGTTATAGTCCACGGTATGTATGTAAGTTTTGATGATGGTAATAACTGGTCATACGCCAATAATGGATTGATAACAAGTAATTCGATTATTAGTTCAATAAACTATAACTCTGTACTTTTTGTTGCGACAGATGATTATGGAGTTTTTGTTACCAGTGACTATGGCCAGAATTGGATCGCCATAAATGAAGGTTTAAAAAACTTAAAAACCACTGCAATCAACATACTTGATGATACGCTCTATGTAGGTACCGAAGGAAATGGGATATGGAAACGAGCCATATCAAATATTCATATTGGAATTTCAAATATCGAATTACCACTAAACGAAATTCATATAGTACCGAATCCGTTTATGAGTGAATCTAGAATTTATTCAGAAACCTCATTTAACAATGCAACCATTATTCTTTTTAATAGTTTTGGCCAGGAACTTAAACAAATAAAAAATATTTCCGGACAATCTGTTACATTACACCGGGACAATCTACCGATGGGTATTTATTTTTTAAGAATCCAAAATGGAAATAAAAATTATAAAGCAAAACTGTTAATCGTTGATTAAATTATTTTTATTTATTCGTATAAAAATAATTTCCCAAGCTAACTTTTCAGAATAAAATTATTAAAGAAAGCCTAACCCCTAAATAAGAAAACGCACAGGAAACCCGTGCGTTTAAATGCAACTCTTGCTCTCTGTTCAATGCTGCATTTCTCTATTGTAGAGAAAGTTTTTTAGGAAAAGGTTGGGTTGGAAATTTGAAAATTCAGAAATTAACGGACAAGACTCTTGTACCGAATCCGATGTGGCTGCACATCACCAAGACGCTGCTTTTTATTCTCTTCATACTCAGAGAAGTTTCCATCGAAGAAATACACCTGTGAGTCGCCTTCGAAAGCCAGGATATGTGTTGCAATCCTGTCCAGGAACCAGCGGTCGTGGGAAATGATTACGGCACAGCCGGCAAAATTTTCGAGCGCTTCTTCGAGTGCTCTTAGCGTATTGATATCGATATCATTCGTTGGCTCATCAAGCAACAAAACGTTCGATCCTTGTTTCAAAGCAATGGCCAGATGCACCCTGTTGCGCTCTCCGCCTGAAAGCACTTCCAGTTTTTTTCCCTGGTCTGTCCCGCTGAAATTGAATTTGGAAACGAAAGCGCGCGAGTTCAACGGCTTTCCTGCGACGAGCATGGAATCCGTTCCGCCGGATATAATTTCGTATACCGTCTTGCCCGGCACAAGGTCGTCGTGCGACTGATCCACGTAAGCGATCTTTACCGTCTCTCCCACCTTGAATGTTCCCGTATCCGGCTTCTCCAGTCCCATGATCATCTTGAAAAGGGTCGTCTTTCCCGCACCATTCGGCCCGATCACACCAACGATTCCTGCCGGCGGCAAAGAGAAACTCAGGTTTTCAAAAAGTACTTTATCGCCGTAGGCCTTTGAAATATTATCGGCTTCAATTACGACGCTTCCCAATCTTGGTCCCGGCGGAATAAAGAGTTCCAGCTTCTCTTCTTTCTCCTTCTGATCTTCATTCAACATTCTATCGTAGGCCGCAATTCTTGCTTTTGATTTCGTATGTCTTCCTTTCGGAGAAAGCTTCACCCACTCCAACTCGCGCTGCAGGGTCTTTTGTCTCTTGCTTTCTGTTTTTTCTTCCTTCGCCAGTCGATCCGATTTTTGCTGCAGCCATGAAGAATAATTTCCTTTCCATGGAATTCCTTCTCCCCTGTCCAGTTCCAGTATCCATCCTGCAACGTTGTCGAGGAAATAACGATCGTGTGTAACCGCAATGACGGTACCTTTGTATTGCTGAAGGTGTTGCTCTAACCATAGCACCGATTCTGCATCGAGGTGGTTCGTCGGCTCATCCAGCAATAAAATATCCGGTTCCTGCAGAAGAAGCCTGCACAAGGCAATTCTCCTCTTCTCTCCTCCTGAAAGCGTTGCCACCTTTGCCTCCGGATCCGGACAGCGCAATGCGTCCATGGCAATTTCGATCTTGTTATCGATTTCCCATCCGCCGGCCGCATCAATTGCATCCTGCACTACGCCTTGTCGCGCGATGAGCTTATCCATCGCATCGTCCGACATCGGCTCGGAAAATTTATTGTTGATCTCTTCAAATTCACGGAGTAAAGCCACCGTCTTTTCGGCGCCTTCCATCACAATTTCACGTGCTGTCTTACTGTGATCGAATTCCGGTTCCTGCGAAAGATATCCTACCGTATATCCGGGTGAAAACACCACTTCACCGTTATAAGATTTTTCAATGCCTGCAATAATCTTCAGTAACGTCGATTTGCCGGCCCCGTTTAATCCGAGAATGCCGATTTTTGCACCGTAATAAAATGAAAGATATATGTCTTTTAAGACCTGTTTTTGCGGTGGATAGATCTTACTGACCCCTACCATCGAAAAAATTATCTTTTTATCGTCTGCCATTTGCTTTATGTTTTTTATGATTGATACAGAAACGCATAATTTTTAAAAAATTCGCCGTTTTCTGTGTTGTCGCAAAGGTCGTAAAAAGCACGTAATAATCCTCAGGAAATGACAGTTTTTGAAGAATTCTGTCTGAACCAATGACGGGTCGATTAGTATCATCTGAAGTTATAACTCTATGATGAAAAGATTACTGATCGTTTTAATGATGGCCGCTCTCACGGCAGATGCACAACAGGCTTCGATGAATTTTTCCCTGCAGAAAAAACTTTCCGAAAACAGAAATTCGAGCCGTGAAATCTCACTCTTTGTGAAAGGCGACATGGAAGTGATAAGGCGCCAGACGGAAAACCTCGGCGGCACTTTCAAATACGCCGCCGGGAAAATTGCAGCGATCCGTTTGCCCCTGAACAAAGTACCTCTCCTTGCCATGGTAGCAGAAATTAAAACCATTGAAAGCAACGACCTGAAATTACAGCCAATGAACGACCAGATGATTTCTAAAAATCATATCATCGAAGTTCAGAATGGATTCAGCCTGCCCCAGCCTTACAATGGCGAAGGCGTGGTTATGGGAATCATCGACGAAGGAATCGATTATACGCATGCGGATTTTCGTGATGAGTTTGGCAACACCCGCATAAAATACCTGTGGGATCAGTCGATCATCAATACAAACTCAGCCACGCAGGCACAGCCTTATGGTTATGGAAAAGAATATATCGGAAACCAGATTGACACTGCCTCCCAGCATCATGACGGACAATTTGGTCATGGTACACATGTGGCGGGTATTGCAGCCGGCAACGGTCTTGCGGTAAATAATTACAAAGGCGTAGCACCCAAATCGGACCTGATCATTGTGAAGATGAATCTCAACCAGCCCGACAACGATTTTCTTTCTAACCTTGTCGACGCCATCAAATATATTTTCGACCGTGCCGATGCCATGGGGCAGCCGGCGGTTATAAATATTTCGCTGGGAACTTATTTCGGCTCACACGATGCGAAGGACATACAGGCAGAAGCAATCGACAACCTGATCAGCTCCGCTCCCGGACATGTGGTTGTTTGTGCCGCCGGTAATGCAGGCACTGCGCCGCTGCATCTCGGCTATTCACTGAGCGCAGACACGAATTACACGTGGTTGCAGCTTTCAGGCAATTCCATTTACATCCAGGCGTGGTGCGATTCGGCTGATTTCGAAGGAATGCACCTTGCTGTGGGCGTCGACCGTGTAAACGATACATACACTGATCTCGGACATCTTCACTTCTCGAATTCCTCATCGGTGATAAACACAATCGTAACGGATACGATTCTCAGCGGTGGCGGAAGGCTTGCAATCATCAACAGTCTCATCCAAAACTGGGGCGACCGTTATTCGTTCGAATATGAAATCATTCCCGATTCCGTCATTCACATCAACGGATCGGATACATCCAGGTACAATTGGAAACTCATGACGACAGGTTCAGGAAGATTGGATGCCTGGAGTTTCGATATGATCTTCGACAATTTGCCTGATACCAATACATTAAATTCCATTCAATTCTATAAGAAACCAGACACTGACCAGACGATAGTAAGCAGTTTCTCATGCAGCGATAAAGTAATCACCGTCGGATCTTATATCAACAGGAATTATTATACGAATGCAAATTTTGCAATCACACGCGACACCACACTTCATACCGGCGAACTTTCCACATTTTCAAGCAAAGGCCCCACAAGGGATGGGAGGATTAAGCCGGATATTTCGGCTACCGGAGAATGGATATTATCATGCGGAATGCAAAGCGAGATGAACATCCTTGCCTCTACCGAACCGGAAAAAGTTGCTGCGGGTAAAAAACACAAGAGAAGCAGCGGAACTTCGATGGCCTCGCCTGTGGTGGCCGGAATTGCAGCATTATACCTGCAGAAAAATCCGCAGGCTACGTGGCTGGATGTGAAAACGGCAATCATCAACTGCGCAGATCGTGATGATTTCACCGGCAACTCTTTGCCTGACAATCGATGGGGCCATGGAAAGGTAAATGGATACAGTGTGGTTAAGGGCTGTACAGTTGGAATCGAAGAAATCGATCAGTACGAAAACATAGACTTTGGATTCTTCCCGAATCCGTCCTCTGAAACAGTTAATTTCCACTTTGATCTTTCTTCTGTCTCTTATAAAAAAGCTTCTCTTGAAATAAAAAATGCCCTGGGAAAGACGATATATAATATTATACTGAAGGATGTTTCCTCTTCCATCGATTTACAAAGTGTTTTATCGGATGGAATTTATTTTGGTACATTATTACTCGATGGTAAAATCGTCAGGACATCTAAACTTGTTGTAATACAGTAAGGATTTTTGTGATGAATGATTCTAAAACTATGATGCTCTTTTGTAGCAAACTAATTAACGAATCAACAAATTAACGAATTAACGAATTTAGAAGTCAACGATTTCTCGTAGTTTTGTATCACAATTCTGAACTCAGGTGATACATACAGTTAGATCCTATCTTTCTCTCATAAAATTCAGTCATACCGTTTTCGCAATGCCGTTTGCCATAATTGGCTTTTGCATTGGAATCGCCCAGCCAGGGCAACATTTCAATGGGATGCTATTCGTGAAAGTGATCCTGTGCATGATCTTCGCCCGTTCGGCCGCCATGGCATTCAACCGGTACATCGACCGGAACATCGACATGCAAAATGAAAGAACGAAGGTGAGAGAAATACCCCGTGGCGTCATCTCTCCTGCCTCCGCTGCAGGCTTGGTTTTCTTAAGCTCTGCTGCTTTCATCATCACTACCTACTTCATCAATCGCCTTTGCTTTCTTTTGTCGCCTGTAGCTCTGGCAGTCATTCTTGGTTATTCTCTGACCAAAAGATTTACGTGGCTTTGCCATCTGATATTAGGTCTCGGACTTTCGCTTGCTCCTATCGGCGCTTACCTAGCAGTCACCGGAAAATTCGAATGGCTTCCGTTGTTTTTTTCGTTTGCTGTTATTTTCTGGGTAAGCGGATTTGATATTATTTATTCCCTGCAGGATGAAGACTTCGACCGCTCGCTGAATCTTTACTCAATGCCTGTCATTCTCGGAAAGAAAAAGGCACTCGCTGTTTCAGGCATACTGCATTCTGTTGCAGTTGCATTCATCATCGTTGCAGGAAGAGTACTTCCCTTTGGATGGATCTATTGGATAGGCGTGGCGACTTTTACCGGCATGATCATCTATCAGCATTCACTCGTCAAACCCACCGATCTCAGCAAGGTAAACATTGCCTTCTTTACTACGAATGGAATCGCCAGCGTGATTTTTGCAGGGTTTACAGTTACCGACCTGGTGGTTAACAGAAGTTTTTAATGCGGCACTTTCCATTTCACTCTTATCGATCACCTGGCATTCATCAACGTCACTTTCTTCACCACATCTCCGCTTTCCGTTTCAATCCTGAAAAAATAAATCCCTGCCGGTTTCCCGGAAAGATCTGCAGTTTGTTTGGAATTAATATTTGAATATTCGATTGAATAAATATCTTTCCCCAATCGATCTGTAATCCTCAGGCTCCTCGCATATAAATCAGTTCTCTTCGAATGAATTGTAAATATGCCGTCACCGGGATTTGGATATACTTCCAGTTGCTCTGCATCCGGATTTTCTTTTTCGATTACTTTGTTGTCCTTCGAAATGATCCACAATTCCGGATCGAATAAAACCTGCTCCACACGAAAACCAGGGTTGAAAGAAAATGTTTCTCCTGAATAGGAAGGATCCGCTACAACGGTTGTGTCGTTACCTTCGCCAATTAACTGTATGGGAACAGGAACATGAAAAAACTGCACTGATGAGTCTGATGTTGTTTGTGAAACCGTAATTTCAATATCATCGCCGCTACTCTCCCACTCCAGACGATAAGCCGGAAAGCCTGAGCCGTAAAACCATTCATCAAAGAACTGAGTCAGATTCATTCCGCTCGCCTGCTCCAAATGCATTTTCAGATTTGGTGTTTTTGCATACCTGTATACCAATGCAGTGTCGCGAAGATAATTTTTCAGGCCCATAAAAAATGCAGCATTGCCCAGTTTCCAGCGAAGCATGTGTAAAAGACACGATCCTTTCTGATAGGAAAGTCGCCCGTCAAAAATCCTGGAAACCTTTGTAGTGTCGTCACAAAAAACGCTACCCCCGGGCTGAGAAACCGCACGGTCGAGCGACGAAGTCCTCCATGCCTTCCACTGATCCGGATGGTAGAACTCAACAACGAGACCTGAGAAATAAGTAGCAAATCCTTCGTTCAGCCATATGTCTTCCCAGCTGCCACATGTTATTGCATCTCCAAACCACTGGTGGGCCAGCTCATGCGCTATGAGTTCTGAATTGTAATTCCCGATGAAGCTCATGGTCTGGTGCTCCATCCCTCCTCCCCAACTGAATTGAGCATGACCGTATTTCTCCTTCGAAAAGGGATAAGGTATCGTCAGGCTGTCGTACAGGTGAATAAAATTTTTCACCTCCGATAGTACCTGCATGGCCAGCGTTGCATTCTCCGGATAGATGTAATTGATGATCGGAAGCGTATCACCATTCGACAACACCATCTCTTCTGTATACACCGCGTAATTCGTCACACCGATTGCTACGAGGTATGCAGCTATCGGATAATTACTCTTCCAGTGGCATGTCCTTTTCAGAGAGGTACTGTCTTCCGAAACCAGAATTCCATTGCTTGCCGTTCTATATTGAACCGGAGAAGTCACGTATATATCAATCGAATCTATTTTATCCGACAATTCCTGGTTACATGGCCACCAGTCGCGTGCACCGTAAGGTTCCGACAAGGTATAAATTACGTGCGTGGAAGTATGAATGGTATGAGTAAACGAACCATTGCCTGTTGCCACGGGTGAACCATGATAATATATTTTGACCGAATCAGTAACACTCTGAGGAATTACCGCCGGAAAAAAAACAGACAACATATTATCCTGGCGCTGAAATGAAATAACCGACTGATTATAGATGATCGAATCGACAATCATAGGATCGGAAAAGTCCAGGTCCATCGTAACGAAATTATTTTCCCCGGGAATAAAATAATACGTCACCGACCCATCGATGAAATTCACGGACGGATCCACATTCCACCTGCAACAGCCATAAATGATGTTGTAATTTTTTTGTCCGGCTGAAAAATTATCCGACCGACTTCCTGTCTGAAGCGCATTCGAATGAGACCAATGACATTTTTCCGATTCGGCAAATTGTGCGAACGATGAAAAAATAATTGAAAAGAAAATCCCGGTAAGAATATATTTAAAATTCTTTCTGACCAATATGATAATCATCTTCCTTCTCTTAGGAGAATTTCAATATCTGCAATGAGCTTACTTACTTCTGTCGAATCCGTTCCGTCATAAAACCCGCGAATCCTCTTTTCCGGATCGATCAGTGTGAAATATTGGGTATGAACAAAATCCTCGTCGTCCGTTCCTTCCGTTCCCCCGACGAGATACGATTTCCTCGCCAGCCTGTTAATCAATTTTCTTTCACCCGTCACGAAAAACCATTTCGATGGATCTGCGTGATGTTCTTCGGCATACGTTTTCAGAACCGGAACCGAATCCACCTCGGGCATTACCGTATGGGATAACAGCAGAACGCCGGAATTGTCCTTATATTTTTCCGCAATGCGTTCCATCTGGCTGCTCATCTTCGGGCAAATTCCTTCACAGGTAGTAAAGAAAAAATCAGCCACATAGATCTTGTCCTTGAAATCATTCTGCGTAATCGTCTTTCCTTCCTGGTTTATCAAACTAAAATCCGGAATCGTATGATCCGTACTGTCGCTGTTCCGCTCACCATACACCGGCAGAGCCGACATCTTGATATGACTATCTGTTATGATAAAATATCCCCAGGCCATTGCAGCCATAACTATAATTGCCACCACTGCCCATCTGAATATTACTGCTTTGCCTACCCACATGGTGCAAAATTACGATTTTAGTCCTTAGTCCTTAGTCTTTAGTCTTTAGAAATAAATAAAAAATTAATTGAAATTAAAACTATTTACTAAAGACTAAAGACTAAAGACTAAAGACTAGAGACTAGAGACTAGAGACTTGGTTCTAATCTGGAATAAATCATATATTTGTCATATCAACATCTGAACATGAAAGAAAGCGCCGAAGGGGAAATAAATGCTGTAGGTTTTGAAGATTTTCGCAAAGAGGTATTGAATGATTACCGTATTGCCAATGAAAGTCGACATGCCAGCCTGATCGGACGTAAGGAAGTGCTTACGGGCAAGGCTAAATTCGGAATCTTCGGCGACGGCAAAGAGATTGCCCAGATTGCAATGGCCAAGCAGTTTCTTCCCGGCGATTTCAGGGCGGGATATTACCGCGACCAGACATTCATGTTTGCCACAGGCGAATCCGATTTGCTTGCCTTCTTTGCGCAATTGTATGCAAACCCCGACGTCGAACAGGAACCCAGTTCCGCCGGCCGTTCCATGAACGGACATTATTCTACGCGCAGCCTGAATCCCGATGGCAGCTGGAAGGATCTTACCAAAATTAAAAATTCATCCTCCGATATTTCCCCGACTGCTTCCCAGATGCCGCGACTCGTCGGACTCGCATGGGCGTCGAAACTATATCGCAATAATCCCGGACTGCATCACATGACCACTTTCTCCAACCGGGGAAACGAAGTCGCTTTCGGCACGATCGGCGATGCAAGCACGTCCGAGGGTATTTTCTTCGAAGCCATCAATGCCGCCGGCGTACTGCAGGTGCCAATGGCTATCTCTGTATGGGACGATGGTTACGGAATCTCCGTTCCCGCAAAATACCAGACTACAAAAGAAAATATCTCAGAAATACTGAAAGGGTTTGAAAGAAACGATAAGGGTCCCGGCTATGTAATTTTACGCGCGCGCGGATGGGATTATCCCGGTCTCTGCGAGATGTATGCAAAAGGAATAAACATCTGCAGGCAGGAACACGTGCCCGTGCTTTTTCATGTCCAGCAGATGACACAACCACAGGGTCACAGCACATCCGGCTCACATGAAAGATATAAATCGAAGGAACGCCTTCAATGGGAAGAAGACTTCGACTGCATTAAAAAAATGCGTTCGTGGATGATCGATTCGGAAATTGCAACCGCCGACGAATGTGATCAGATCGAAGCCGAAGCGAAAAAGTTTGCCCACGAAGCAAGAAAAAAAGCATGGGAAAATTTCATGAACCCCATCCGGAATGAAATCGACCAGGTGAATTCAATCTTTTCGGAAATCATTTCGGAAAATTATCATGCCGGGGAAATTCAAAAAATAAGAGACGTGCTGGATAACACCATCGATCCTTCCCGAAGGGATATCGATGTTGCCATCCATAAGGCACTTTTGGAATTACGCAACGAAACATTTTCTTCGAAAGACAATCTCATTGACCTGCAACGAACATTTGCAAAGCGTAATGAAGAAAGATTCAATTCACATTTATACAGCGCCTCTGACGAATCATCGTTAAACATAAAGGCCATACCCGCCGAATATTCTGACGATTCACCACTGGTTGATGGCCGCGAAGTACTGCAGGCTAATTTCCGCAGGTTGTTTGAAGCTGATCCGCGCCTTGTGGCTTTTGGTGAAGACCTCGGCCAGATCGGTGATGTGAACCAGGGGTTCGCGGGATTGCAGGCGCAATTCGGTGAAATCAGAATCACAGATTGCGGCATACGCGAGGCAACCATTGCCGGACAGGGAATTGGTCTTGCCCTGCGTGGCTTGCGTCCGATCGCCGAAATACAATATCTCGACTATCTGCTGTATGCACTTCAGGTGTTAAGCGATGATCTGGCCACACTTCATTACAGGACCAAAGGCGGACAAAAAGCACCGGTCATCATCCGTACACGCGGCCACAGGCTCGAAGGGATCTGGCACAGTGGCTCGCCACTTGGAATGATCATCAATTCCCTGCGTGGAATAAATGTGCTCGTTCCAAGAAACATGGTTCAGGCTGCCGGCTTCTACAACACGATGCTCGCCAGCGATGAACCCGCGCTGATTATCGAATGCCTCAATGGCTACCGGATAAAGGAAAGACTTCCATCGAATATCGGTTCTTTCCGGGTTCCGGTCGGTCAACCGGAAATTATTAAACATGGAAACGATATCACTCTTGTCACTTACGGATCGTGCGTGAGAATTGCAGAAGAGGCAGCCATGCGACTCGATGAACTGCAAATTTCTGTTGAAGTAATAGATGTTCAGTCGCTTCTTCCTTTCGACAGGCATCATTCGATTGTTGAATCTTTGAAGAAAACCGGCAAACTTTTAGTACTCGATGAAGATGTACCCGGAGGTGCCAGTGCATATATCCTTCAGCAAATCATCGAAATCCAAAACGGCTTCGTTTACCTCGATGCGGCTCCTAAAACTCTTACTTCGAAATCGCACCGGCCGGCTTACGGTTCTGACGGAGATTATTATTCCAAACCATCGACCGAAGATGTTATAAATTCAGTTTACAATATTATGAATGAATACAATCCGGGTAAATTTCCATTGTATCTTTAGACTCTCTCTCCGTTCTACAGATCTTTTAAAATGAAAACATAACTTAAAGAGATACTCCGCGGGCTTTTAATCCTCTTCCTGCCTTGTCGTTTTCTTTAAATTGCAAATTATATGTCTGAAAAAATAACAGAAAAAGATTCTTTATATGATCACCTGGAATCGATGAACGTCATCGATATCCTTACCGCCATCAACGAACAGGACAAGTCAGTTCCTTTGGCTGTTGAAAAAGTCTTACACCGCATTGAAACCGTTGTTATCCTGATCACAGAAAAAATGAGAACTGGTGGAAGGCTCTTTTATATTGGTTCCGGCACAAGCGGAAGACTGGGCATCGTGGATGCATCAGAATTACCACCCACATACGGCCTCGAACACGGCCGTGTAATTGGCATTATCGCAGGCGGCGACCAGGCTATCAGGAAAGCGGTTGAATTTGCCGAAGACGATTCTGAGCAGGGCTGTAAGGATTTATTGGCATACAATGTAAATTCCAAAGACGTTGTTTTCGGAATAACCGCCTCCGGAACTACACCATATGTTGTGGGTGCAGTGAAGAAATGCAAAGAACATAACATTCTTACAATCGGCCTTACCTGCAATCCGAATTCACCATTGTCACAACACGTCCACTACCCGATTGAGGTGGTCGTTGGCCCTGAAGTCGTAACAGGCAGCACAAGAATGAAAGCCGGCACAGCACAGAAACTCGTACTCAATATGATTTCAACGAGTGTGATGATAAGGCTGGGACATATAAAAGGAAACAAGATGGTTGATATGCAGCTTACAAATAATAAGCTGATCACCCGTGGCACCAATATGCTGATGGAGGAATTAAACATCAATGCAATCGAGGCCGGAGCATTGTTGAATAAATACGGTAATGTAAGGAAAGCTCTTGAAGCACTGAAGGATAAAAAACCTTAGTACAAAACATAAAATTTTTTCACTACTCCCACTGATTCCTTAACCGAAAATTGGGTAGTGGCTCAGTTTGAAAGCAGATGTTTTATAATTGCCCCGATCTTTAGATCGGGGATTATGTTCGAAGATTTCCCGGGCTTTAGCCCAAATGAACGGCCATTAATTGGGGCTAAAGCCCGGATCGTTGCATTTGTTTTCCCCGATCTAAAGATCGGGGCAATTAATCTTTCTTAGAAAATGTAAAATAATATTTGAATCTTGAAACTGAGTCACTACCGAAAATTGAAAAAAACTTTTTCTGTTTGATAAAGTACGTACCTTTGTAAAACCTGATTGCAGGTTAGGTTTTGCCAAAACAAAGCCTCATCAATCAAATTAAATTACCTGACAAGACCGGAACTGTAACCGATTTACGGTTCTCTAACGAGGAATTGAATTGCAGGACATAGAACCATTTTATAACTGGCGGGAATTATATATCGCTTCCGAAGACGAGCTTTCGCCATTCTTTGGGACGGTCTACAGCGAATTTGAATATTCCAATACCGTCTACAACTATTTCATTCATCCGCAATGGGATGAATTTGGCAGCAACACTCTTTATTTAAAAACTCTTTACGCTGACTACGACCGTGGCTTTGCCGTTATAGAATTCATCGGGGAATGGAATGATGCAATTAACAACGACATCATGTTTGTGAAACGCGAAGTAATTGAATCGATGTTGGGCAATGGCATCAACAAATTTATACTGGTTGGTGAAAATGTTCTAAACTTTCACGGTTCCGACGATTGTTATTATGAGGAATGGTTCCAGGAAGTTGAAGATGGATGGATAGCTGCCATCAATTTCAGGCCGCATGTTATGATGGAAATGCAACGCTTTAACATCGACTCATATTTTCTGACTGGCGGTGAACTGGATGACCTAAGCTGGAGGACTCATAATCCGGTTGAACTTTTAAAACGCGTGGAGCAGATTGCTTCCCGAAGGTTGAATTAAATATTTTTAATTCACGATTATAAAATATTTTATTCCTGTAAACATCTTTCGTCTTTAGCCGATTCCCTTCTACCCGGGGAATGGGTTCTGTTTCAATTTTATTTTCCATTGAATTTACCGGATTGAAAAAAGGAACAAACAGAGAATAGCGGCTTATCTTCGCCCGGGGGTAGAATGTTCGTATCACCGGAATAAATTCTCAATAGTCGTTGAAGTGAATGCCTGAGTGTTCATTTTTTTAGTATGTTGCTTCCACATTCTCCATATGAAAATTTCGACTGTCATTTTATTCCTGTGGCTGATTCTCCCCTGCTCATCAAGTGGACAAAAAAGCGAAGCAAAGGGCAACTTCGGAAATGCATCCTTTTATCATGATAAATTTCATGGCAGGCAAACCAGTAACGGCGAGTATTATGACAAAGATGATTTTACTGCTGCACATAAAACATATCCATTCAACACCATTCTCCTCGTAACGAATAAAAAGAACAACAAATCCGTAGTGGTAAGAGTTAACGATCGCGGTCCGTTCAAACGAAGCAGGGTGATCGATCTCTCGAGTGCCGCCGCAAGGAAAATCGGAATGGTGCCTTACGGAGTCGTGCAGGTTAAAATCAAAGTATTGAACTTCCTTAACCCGGCGATCATGAATGACAGCCTGCTTAATGACGGTGAGGTCTGGGACTGTTACAGCCGGAAAAGAGAAATAAATGATCCGGCTGTCTTCGTATGGCAGACGCATAACTGGAAGCATGCATTTTATATGGCCAGTTGTCTTTCACTCGATTATAATTTAAACACCCTGGCAGTGAGAGTTAACGGTGAAGTGCCAAACAGAAAATATGAGCTGATAATTACAGATGTCGAAAACGAAACCGAAACAAATCTGAAAAACATAGTTGCGGATTTAAAATCCGATGGCTTCTTCGAAGCCCGCATGATGCAAAAATAATTTTCACAAATATTTTTTAACTAAAAGTCCTGCCACATGCTTTTCTATGGTCAGGGTAAATCTGTCTTCATGAATCTCCTGAACCGGAATGAACCTAAACGATTCCTTATTCTGATGTAAGGCATGCTGCCTGTTAATTTCGTCAAGCGTAAAAGCACGCAAAGGTTTAATCGTATAGTAAATACTGACTACCTGGTATCCCGGATCGAAAGCAGATTCCACGAAATAATCAGTGGTATAAAAATGCCCCGTTACTTCAAATGCAATTCCCGTTTCTTCTTTCATTTCCCGCTGAAGACATTCGATGGTACCCTCGCCATACTCCAGTCCGCCTCCGGGTAATTTAGTAACCTGTCTTTCCTTAATAATCTCATCGCATACAAGCAAACCCAGCTCCGGATCAATATAAATTCCGTAAACTCTTACTATAAACTTCATTGATTTAATTATGATATTTCTGCAATAAAGATATATCTTTCCGCTGAAAGAAAATTTTTATCTTACTTTCCGGATGACTGAAGAAAAAATCCTGATCACTGGGGCCGGTCCTGCAGGGTCTGCCACCTCTCTCTTTCTGAGCAGGATGAGCATACCACATATGATAATCGACAAAGCGGTTTTCCCCCGGGACAAGATCTGCGGAGATGCGCTCAGCGGAAAGGTTGTGCACGTATTAAACAAACTGGATCCGGAAATTGTCAGGGAATTTTCTGCACATGCATTGGAATACACAGGAAGTTTCGGTATAAGTTTTTTTGCTCCCAATGGCCGGCGACTGGACATTCCGTTTTCTCTCAAACCAGGCATGTTAAAAAACGCACCCGGATTCATTTCGAAGAGAATAAATTTCGATGATTTCCTTTTCAGGCGAATTAATAAAAATTTCGCAAACATCAGAGAGAATACAGAACTGGTGGAGATTGAGAAAACGAATGATGGACTCATTGCACATTTAAAATCAGGACAAAATCTTTCGAAACAAAAATTCAGGATTATTGTAGGCGCAGATGGTGAACGATCGATCGTCGCGAAAAAAATGATTCCGGTTAAAAAAGATCTTTCAACGTATTGCGCTGCACTCAGGGTTTATTACACGGGAATAACAGAAACCCACAACCAGAATTTCATCGAACTTCATTT
Source organism: uncultured Flavobacteriales bacterium (assembly GCA_964595205.1). Lineage (GTDB taxonomy): Bacteria > Bacteroidota > Bacteroidia > AKYH767-A > 2013-40CM-41-45 > JADKIH01. The sequence goes on from CAZQOQ010000003.1 coordinate 178,073, forward strand.
CATCAAAGAACTCCTGCCCGGATATTTCTGGATTTTCCCCATGAACGACGGCTCTGCAAATGTTGGTATCGGAATGCTCAGCGAAGTTGTTTCCAGGAAGAAAATAAATCTCCGGAAAAAACTTGATGAAATCATTTCCAGTCATCCGGCAATAAAAAACAGGTTCATAAATGCGAAAGCAGAAAGCGATATACAGGGTTGGGGACTTCCTCTCGGTTCCGCTCACCGTAAACTCGTCGCGGATAACTGCCTCCTCACCGGCGATTCTGCTTCTCTCATCGATCCTTTCACCGGCGAAGGAATCGGAAATGCATTGTACAGCGGTATGCTTGCAGCAGAGACTATTTCAAAAGCACTTTCGGAAAATAATTTCAGCAGGGAGTTTTTATCAACCTATGAGAACAGGCTCTATTATGACCTAACCCGGGAACTGAACCTAAGCCATGGCATTCAAAAACTGGCCCGACACGCCTGGTTGTTTAATCTTGTCGTAAACAAAGCACGAAAAAACGTCATGCTCCGCGAAACGATGACGTGCATGTTCGACGACGTCGATATGAGGTCACGATTGAAAAAGCCTTCTTTTTATTTCAGGCTCTTGTTTAATTAAATTCCTGAAAGCGGGATTTTATTCAGCCTCACCGGCATATTCTTTATTTAAACCTTCGACGACATCCTTTGTAATATTCAGGCTGTCGTTCGCAAATAAAATACCTCCACCTTTCTGATATCCCAAAACGAAATTGTAATTTTTACCCTCGTTATATTTTTTTAAATACTGATTTAGCCTGTTATACAATTCTTCCGACGACTTGCTTTGTTCTGCATCGAGTTTATCGAGGAGTTCTTCTTTTCTCTGCATGATTTGCTGTTGCTTCATTCCAAGCTGCTCTTCCTTCTGCATCTTTTCAGCATCGGTCATTCCAATCGCCTGTTGCTGATATTGCTCGATTTCTTTCTGGAGATTCTCGCCCTGGGTTTTCAGTTCACTCTTTATCCTTGTCTGGCTGGCCTCAAATTGCTTCTTTGCATTCTTATAAAACTCATAGTGCTCCAGGAGGGAATCCGAGTTTACAAATACGATTCCCGAATTTGAAATGGGAATATACTGAACCGATTGTCCTTCTTTTCCTGTACTTCCTTTACCATTGCCCGCAAAATGAAGGTAGTATAATACGGCAACTGCAATCGCCAGAATCACATTCAGGATTATCGGAATATTTTTCATTTTATCTGTTTTGGCGCCAAAGATAGAGGAATCTGTTGCATAATAAATCCTTTTTTGGACTGCGGAAAAAAAAGTTTAAATTGCCATCTATAATACAATAATCCACTAAAACACACCCCTTTGCAATGAAAAAATTACTGTATTTTGTAATACCTTTTTTGATCTTTTCCTGTTCGGAAGATGTATCTGAAATCCCTCAGCCTTCAACAGCTCCGCCTGTTTCTGAAGTCCCTTCAAACTTTATCAGAAAAGTTGCCATCGAATCTTTCACACAGACTTATTGCGGACAGTGTCCCGCCGCTCAGCTTATCCTCGATTCGCTGATCGATTATAATCCCGGAAGAGTCTACAGCATTTCATATCATATTGAAGATGCAATGACCGACAATGAACTTGTTCAGAGTTTCAGCGGCAGACATTATTACGATTCCATTTACAACCCGGCTTTCATTTATCCTTCCGGCATCGTCAATAGAAATGTTTCTACAGTGCCTGGCATTACACCCGACAATTGGATTACCGCCACATTCACCGAATTGAGTAAGATTCCACACTGTGGTGTTGCCATCGAAGCACAGGAGATCGAAGGAAACATTCTCAACCTCCGGGTTCATGTCGGCTTCAGTGCAAACATGTTTGGTGAATACCGGGTACATACATATCTCATGGACAACACGGTTCAGAACAGCGATCCTGCTTACGATCAGTTAAACGATTTCAGCAGTGAAGGTGCCACTCCTGATTCATTACTGCCGTTATATTACCTGAACGACACCATTCACATGTACGAACACAGGTACGTGATGAGAAAACTGCTCTCTCACGGGGGAGTCGATGGCGATCCGATTCCGGCCGCCGAAATGGCCCAGGGTAACGATTATGTTGTGAGTTATACCGTAGACCTCACGGGAATTAATTATACAAAGTCTTCTATCGTAGTTTTTGTAGATAAGTATGCTACAACTCCTTCCGGTCACAGGATTGAAAATGTGCAGTCGGTGCCCGTTGGAGAATCGAAAGACTGGAATTAAATTTTACTGATGGAAATTATCGATCCTTCCGTTAACGATTATGCCGGTAAATTTTCAAGCGACGAACCCGATGTTTTAAAGCAATTAAACAGGGAAACTTATTCGAAAGTTTTAATGCCAAGGATGCTTTCCGGTCATCACCAGGGAAGATTCCTGAGCATGCTTAGTCACATGATCCGTCCTGATATTATTCTCGAAATCGGAACATACACCGGATACTCCGCAATTTGTCTTGCCGAGGGGCTTTCAGAAAAAGGACAACTTCATACCATCGATGTAAACGATGAGCTAAAACCCATGGTGGATGCATTTGTGTCCAGAGCAGGCATGAAAGAAAAAATAATTACACACTACGGAAATGCTGCAGACATCATCCCGAAGTTAAACCTTTCACCCGACCTGGTTTTTATTGATGCCGATAAAATAAACTATTCACTTTATTACGACCAGGTTTTCGACAAGGTGAGAAAGAACGGATACATTGTCGCGGACAACGTCTTATGGGATGGGAAGGTATTGGATTTAAAAAAAGCCGATAAGGATACCCTTGCCATCAACAGTTTCAACGAAAAGGTAAGAAATGATAATCGTGTTGAATGCGTATTGGTGACGATACGGGATGGATTAATGATAGCGCGGAAAAAGTAATATGAATCCAGATATTATAGATCTCAGGAGTGATACGGTCACCCGCCCTACACCGGATATGCTTGAAGCCATGTTTTCCGCAAAGGTGGGCGACGATGTCTTTGACGAAGATCCGACGGTAAAAGAACTTGAATCGAAGGCGGCGAAATTATTTTCAATGGAGGCCGGACTTTTCTGTCCCAGCGGTACGATGACCAACCAGGTCTCAATCAGGATCCTGAGTCAGCCTCAGCAGGAAGTGATCTGTGATAAAGGTTCGCACATTTATTATTATGAAGGCGGCGGAGTTGCTTCCAATTCCGGACTTTCAATGCGGTTTATTGATGGTGATCGCGGAAGAATCACTGCCAGGCAGGTGGAAGAAAACATCAATCCCCCAGAAAATATCCATCAGCCTTTCACTGCCCTGGTCTCGATCGAGAATACCTGCAACAAAGGCGGCGGAAGCTACTATACATATCAGCAGATGAAAGAAATATCGGAGGTTAGCAGAAAAAATAACCTAAAGATTCATCTGGACGGTGCTCGTATTTTCAATGCAATTACGGAGACAGGAGATTCAACCTATGAAATCGGAAAACTCTTTGATACAGTTTCCATCTGCCTTTCGAAAGGTCTCGGCGCTCCGGTCGGCTCACTGATACTGTCCAACAGGGAAAACATTCAGAAGGCAAAACGTGTCAGAAAAAGCTTCGGCGGCGGAATGAGGCAGTCGGGATACCTCGCCGCAGCCGGAATTTTTGCACTCGACAATAATATCGTGCGTTTAAAGGAAGATCATAAAAGGGCAAAAACATTATCTGAAAACATAAAATCACTTTCTTATATAAGTGAAATTTTACCTGTAGAAACCAATATCATTGTATTTAAACTATTAGACGAAAAACCACAAACGGATTTTTTAAATTATCTTTCAAAAAATAATATCAAAGCAGTGGCCTTCGGAAGACAGGTTGTGAGAATGGTCACTCACCTCGATTTTAATGATGAAATGCTTAACACCGTGATTAATGTCCTCAGGAAATATTAATTGTTTTTTATTGGAATTAATAAATTCGTTCAGACGCCTGTACAACGGCACCTGTTCAAATAAATATTAAATAAAACCAGAAAAATAAAAATTTCATCCTACCTTTTACGACCTGTTCACCTCACAAACACAAAAAGATAAATGTCATACAAATACACTCCTTGCAGCGTAATCGACATCATTGAAGAAACAGACCTGGTAAAGAGGTTTGTCTTTAAGGTACCTGACGAAACTCCTTTTGATTTTAAGCCCGGACAATTTGTTATGCTACATCTGCCTATTGAATCCAAATATAAAAACAGGAGTTATTCGATTGCTTCGCCGCCCCATGGAAATAACACTTTTGAGCTGGCCATCGTCCTGAATCCGAAAGGACTGGGAACTCCTTACCTCTGGGAAAATGTGAGTATTGGAAAACAGATTGATGTTTCAAAACCGTTAGGCAAGTTTACCATACAGGAACCGATCGAAGAAGATCTTTGTTTTATTGGTACCGGTACGGGTATTGCTCCGTTGCGATCAATGCTTCACTATATTTTTGAAAAAAAATTACCGCACAAAAATCTTTACCTTATATTCGGAAACCGCTGGGAGAAGGATATTTTATATAAGAAAGAAATGGAGGAACTTGCTTCAAAGCATCCGAATTTTCACTTCATACCGGTATTGTCGCGCGAAAATCCCGGCTGGTCAGGCGCAAAAGGCTATGTACACCCGGTTTATGAAGAAATTTTTGCCGATAAGCGGCCGGCAACATTTTATCTTTGCGGCTGGCGCGACATGCTTCATGAAGCACGTCAAAGAATAGAGAAAATGGGATACGATAAAAAGAAAATTAAATTCGAATCGTATGACTGAAAATTAAAACAGCAGTCAGGAATCAGAAAAAATTTATTTATTTTCAGATTCACAAAATGAAAAATCAGTTAGCCGGTTTAATTGGTGTTGTTGCCTGCGGCGGTAATTCATCCCGGATGGGAATCGAAAAGTGCCATTTGAATTACCATGGAAAACCACAATGTTATTACCTGTATGAATTGATGCTGCCTTTTTGCAAAGAAGTATTTATTTCATGTAATACTAAACAATCAACATCTTTCCTGTCAGCTTATAACATCATTGTAGATAAGACCGAATACGGCAACCATGGACCGATATCAGGATTACTGAGCGCCTTTTCTCAACAACAAACTCACTCCATCCTCTTTATCGGATGCGATTATCCCTATATCAATGAATCTGTGATCGAAAAGCTTGTCTCCTGCAGAAACAAAAACAGATCGGCAATTTCATATGTTAATGAAAAAATGCTTTTTGAACCACTTATCAGCATCTATGAAAATTCCTGTCTGAAAGAACTACTCAGGAGATTCAGCGAAAAAAAATATTCACTGAAAGGCCTCCTCGAAAATACAGACACTTTACCGATCATACCTGAGAAAATGAAAACAATTAAAAGCATTGACACTCCGGCTGAATATCAGGAGACAATGAGTATTTTTAAGCGGGAAACAATGAGTTTTAATACACATCAATAAATTTATTTCATAATCGCCATGACTTCAGTGATTTCAGCTTCGATTGAACGCAGTGTCAGCTCCGTTTTTACCCATGCAAATGATGTACTCGCTGTTGAGGAACCGCTGGAAATCCGGCTAACTTTCATGATGGGCCCGGAAAGAGTTGAAAGAAATCTTTCAGTTACAATGAGAACACCGGGAAATGACAAAGAGCTTGCGACGGGATTTTTGTTTACAGAAGGTATCATAAAAAAATTTAACGAGGTAAAATCGATAGATCATTACCAGGAAAACATTATCCGCATCGAATTGAATAACGATGTTGAATTTGATTTTAAAAAACTTGAAAGACATTTTTATACTACATCAAGTTGCGGGGTTTGCGGCAAGACATCTATCGAAGCAATTAAACTGGTTTCCGGGCCGCGAAGACAGAATAAAATTACTTATAAATCATCTTTAATCTATGAGTTGCCGGAGATCCTCAGGAAGTACCAGAGTGTTTTTGAACAAACCGGCGGATTGCATGCATCCGCTGTTTTCAATCCTGAAGGAAAACTATTAATTTCAAAGGAAGATGTCGGAAGACATAATGCTCTTGATAAATTAATCGGTGCGGCAATAATCGATGACTTACTTCCGCTCGATAATCATTTATTATTACTAAGCGGTCGCGCCAGTTTCGAACTTTTACAAAAAGCCACCATGGCAGGGATTCCGATAGTCGCTGCAGTAGGTGCTCCTTCGAGTCTCGCAGTAGAACTTGCTAAAGAGAGAGGCATCACTCTCATTGGTTTCCTGAGAGAAAACAGGTTTAACGTCTATTGCGGCAGAAAGAATATCGAATAATGAAGACCGAAAAGAAAGTGACAGAAAAAGAAAACACAGATAAACTCCCGAAAGCAGAGAACCCTGAAGAGTTTTCGGATTTGCATATTGGTAATTTAAAAAGAACAGCCGCAGGTATTCCTGCTGTTCTTTCAGGTGCACAGCACATGCTGAGGGAGATGGGACCCGTTCGTGCATTCAAAGCACTGAATGCGCTCAATCAGAAAGACGGTTATGATTGCCCGGGTTGTGCCTGGCCTGACCCGGACGATGAACGCTCACGCCTTGGCGAATACTGTGAAAATGGCGCAAAGGCTATTGCCGAAGAAGCGACTTCAAAAAAACTCGACGCTGAATTCTTTGCTTCCAATCCTGTGGCAAAACTGTCGCTGCTCAACGACTATGAAATCGGTAAAAAAGGCAGGGTCGCTCAACCCGTTTTTCTTTCTTCAGGAGACACACATTACAGGCCCATCTCATGGGAGAATGCATTCCGGAAAATTTCGGATCACCTGAAAGCCTGCAGCCCCGATGAAGCAGTGTTTTATACAAGTGGAAGAACAAGCAATGAGGCCGCTTTTCTTTACCAGCTGTTCGCACGCCAATACGGAACGAACAATCTTCCCGATTGCAGTAATATGTGTCACGAATCGAGTGGCGTTGCATTGACAGAAACAGTCGGTATAGGTAAGGGCTCAGTTACTCTGGAAGATTTTTATAAAGCAGAGGTTATACTCATTCTTGGGCAAAATCCCGGCACCAATCATCCGCGAATGCTGAGCGCACTGAAGAAAGCAAAAGAGAACGGGTGTATTATCATTTCAATAAACCCTTTACCGGAAACAGGACTGATAGCATTTACCGATCCGCAATCGGTAAAAGGTATTCTGGGTATAAAATCAAAACTGTCTGATCATTTCCTGCAGGTAAAAATCAATGGCGATATGGCCCTGTTGCAGGCCATTGAAAAAATCCTATTTGAAGAGGAAAGAAAAAACCCGGGGAAAGTATTCGATAAAGAATTCATAGATAGTCATACAGAAGGTTTCGGGAAATTTACTGCACACCTAGAAGGATTGAATTCCGAAATGTTAATCAGGGAGAGCGGTGTTTCGGAAGAACAAATTAAAGTCGTCGCTGAAATTTTAAAGACAAAAACAAAAATAATTGCCTGTTGGGCGATGGGTCTTACCCAGCATAAGAATGCGGTTGACACCATAAAAGAAATAGTGAATCTGCTTTTGCTTAAGGGAAGCATCGGCAAACCCGGAGCCGGTACATGTCCGGTTCGCGGACACAGCAATGTACAGGGCGACCGTACCATGGGAATTTATGAAAAACCATCGCCGCAATTTCTAAATACACTTAGGAAAGTATACGGATTCAACGTACCTGTAAAAAACGGATATGATACCGTCGAAGCAATAAAAGCCATGCATGATGGCAAGGTAAAAGTCTTTGTTGCGATGGGTGGCAATTTCCTCTCTGCAACACCAGACACAACATTTACTGCTGATGCATTGCGTAAATGCCTGCTTACGGTTCAGATTTCTACAAAGTTGAACAGGAGTCACCTGGTAACGGGCAAAGAAGCACTCATACTACCTGTACTTGCGCGCAGCGACAAAGACATTTTAAATCAGATGGAACAATTTGTCACAACTGAAAATTCCATGGGAGTCGTTCAGATGTCAAAAGGTAATCTGAATCCCGTTTCAGATGATCTACTCAGCGAACCGGCTATTGTCTGCAGGCTGTCAATGGAAGTGTTCGAATCACACCCGGGTACTCACTGGGAAAAATATTTAAAACACTACGACCATATCCGGGATGACATAGCCAGGGTGATCCCCGGTTTTGAAAATTATAATAATCGCGTCAGGAAACCCGGAGGATTTTATCTCCCGAATGCAGTCAGGGAAAAGTCGTTCAATACGCTCAGCGGTAAAGCCTCATTTACCGTTTCTCATTTCCACACTAATGAATTGAAAGAAGACGAGTATCTGATGATGACGATACGATCGCATGATCAGTTTAATACAACGATTTATGGATTAAACGACCGGTATCGCGGAATTTATAATGAACGGCGGGTGATTTTCATGAATGAAAAAGACATGGCCCAGGCAGGTTTAAAAAAAATGGATGTTGTTGATCTATACAATAATCATGACGGGGTTCAGCGCATCGCACATAAATTCATTGTGATTCCATATCTCATACCTGAAAAATGCACTGCCGCATATTTCCCTGAAACGAATGTACTGGTGCCGATAAACAGTACGGCAGACAAAAGCAATACACCGACTTCAAAAAGCATCATCATTAAGATTGTAAAGGCAGACTAGTACTATACTTCATACGGCCAGGATAATTTTATCTAAAGGATGATATTTTCAGCTGACTATCGATTAGTTTTTTCCGGTTCCAACCAGATTCGCAAAACCTGGCCGTGCGAAGTAAAAAAAATTGCCACGAATGCAGTTTGTATTTCTGCATTGTGGCAATTTATAATCAATCAATCTAAGCTAAATTTTTCTTTCACAGATAATTTTAATTAATTCTTCATATGGTATAATTTCTGTTTCTTCAAGGGTATCATACTTTTTTAGTTTTTCGAGATATTCGTCAACGATTTCACTATCGAGCGTGAATCCTCTCCTGAAAAATTTCAACAGGAATTTTCCGAATATGAAATGACGCGGGTATTCTTCTGCCTTAATATATTTATAAAAATAAATCCTGAAACTGTCCTCAAGATTTACCAGCTCACTGATATTTCCTGTATTATACAGTAACAGGAATTTTGAAATTAAGAAAGTATAGTTAAATCCCTTTTTATCTTTTTGAAAAAATGTCATGTCATTCAGGTATTTAAATAACCTGATCTGCTTATTACCGCTCAGTTTGTCGGTCACAAAGTTTAAATAGGCGGTATAAATTTTCCAGCGTTCTACCTGGCGCACCAGCATTTTCTTAAGCTTGTATTGAGAGTCGTTGATGACGCTTATGATCTCTGCCGCACGTTTGAAATTAAGAGTGCGCATAGCGAGAAGAAAATAATATTCATAGAAGACTGACCAGGACGAAGTATAAGGAACAAAGTATCTCAGGCATTTTTCTGCGCATTGCGACCCCTGTGCATATTGCCGCAATCTCAGGCAGCTGTCCATTTCGTAGAGAGAAAATTCCCCTGCCCTACCGTTTTGAAACAGGTGTGGTTTTGATTCCAGGTAGCTGATAGCCTGCCGGCAGTGAATTTTCAGGCTATGAAAATCATGTATTGAATTAAAATACATCACACAAACGCGGAAGTAAAGAAGCTGAAGCGCGTGTGACTTATGTTCTAAAACTACCGACTTTGCTTTCGTATAAAGAGATTTGATTTTTCTCCTGGCTTCCGTCGAATATTCAGCTTCATCGCTCACTAATGGAATGATCGAATTGTATTCAGCTTCCAGTTCGAGCTCGAGTTTATAGATGTTCAGATGTTTCTTAATGACCGAACTGTAGTAATCCGATTCTTCGCTGTTCCCATTGAAAGCAAATGTATAGCTAAGCAACCGTGCGCTCTGAATGATCATCGGAGTAGCTTCTACCAGCAAACTAAGGCGGAATGCCTTCTTTATCATGGGCTCGGCGAGCTTACGGTTATCCTTTAGTAAAATCAGTTGCGACACCAGCAAAAGCCGGTTTACGTTGAATACATTCTCGTCGTATTTGTTCCGGAATTTAACCTTTTCGATGCCGGAAAGGAGGTTATCCAGCGATCTTTCGAGCATACGGGATTTAAGCTTTCTGAAGTTTTGGTTCTTTCCTTTCCCTTCGTAGAGTAATTCCTCTATTTCGTCATCAGAATATTCCTGTTGGTAAAGCTCTACAATCCGCTCTGACATTGTCGTTCCGGCGTTTTTGGAATTGACTTGCGTCGCGTTATTTCTTAAATTCTTAGAGTAAAACTTGACAAGTTCTCGGGCTGCGTACATGGCTCAAATTTTCAGGAAAGTTATAAAAAAAAAGCAATGTCACAACAGGCTGTAAAACAATACTGCCAATACCATTATATAACGTCAACTTTGAAATAAAACATCAAAATTATGGAAATTATCGTACTTATTCTCATTGCGCTCAGAAGTTTGATTTCTCCTGACATGTACACGGAGGAATACAAGAAAACCCACCAGGCTGAAATAGACAAGGCCATCGCCATTTATAACAGCGACGGTTATATCGTTAAGGAAGGTGGGGTAATAATTGATGACGGGATCAATCCTCAATAATCCTTACCGACTGTTTAGCTGTTGCAGGAATCTCTCCTTCAAAGTTACCGTGCATTCGGGATTTATCTGAATGCGCGCGTGCTCCGTACTGGGATCTGGTTACTTATCAGTTCTGAAAATTGTTTGATCAAATCATTTTGTTAAAGCTACTATTCTCCCCATGTCAGTAACAATTAAAATGAAAAACCCGGAACAATTGGTTGAAGCGCTGATGACTGAAATAAAAAACAAGAAAATAAAACTCTGGGAAATCGATGAGGACGGACACCTCACTCATACTCCAAATAAGTTTTACAAGAAAGCGTGGTTTAGTCCGGAGGTAAATAATATCACCGGTGAAGTAAATTTTAAATATATAAGACCAAAAAATTCGAAAGACAATAAATCACTCTATGGGACCTACCATGGCAGGTTCCTGAAGATGATATTGTCAAACTATTATAAAAAATTCGACCTGGAATCCACTGAATTCAAATAAGTTTATCTCCGCCAGCGTAAATTCCGGCTGGCACCGGTAAACCCTTGCAACTATCATTCACAATGCATATCTTAAAAATCTAAGATCGATTGTATGATAGTCACGCTCGACGTCTGGCGAATACAAAATAACGCCATAAACACGTTCCCCTTCTTCACCGGAATTTCTGCCGGTTTCCCCTCCCCTGCCAACGATTACCTCGATGCAGCCATCGACCTGAATAAAGAACTTATCAGGAATCCGAGTTCGACATTTTTCGGACGCGTAAAAGGTTTGTCCATGAAAGATGCAGGCATCGACGATGAAGATATCCTCATCATCGATAAATCTGTCGCTCCCCGGAACGGAATGACGGCGGTATGTTTCATCGACGGTGAGTTTACACTGAAAAAAATCTGTGTAAGCGCCAATTCGGTGCAACTCATGCCTGCCAATGAGAATTTCAAACCCATTCTCGTCACCGAGGCAAATGACTTCCTCATCTGGGGTATCGTCACTTATGTCATTAAGAAGATCAAATGATCGGCCTCATCGATTGTAATAATTTCTATGTTTCATGCGAACGCGTTTTTGATCCGTCACTTACCGGCCGGCCCGTCATTATCCTGTCCAATAACGACGGATGCGCAATCTCGAGGAGCGATGAAGCAAAGGCCCTTGGCGTAAAAATGGGTGCGCCTGCTTTTCAGATTCAGGAACTCATCCGTGATCAGAACATAAAAGTGTTTTCATCCAATTATACCTTATACGGCGACATGAGTCACCGTGTGATGACATTACTTGAGTCGTTCGTTCCCGAAATGGAAATCTACTCCATCGACGAGGCCTTTCTTTTTTTTCACGGGATAAAGAAGGAAATCCTGAATGAATACGGAAGCAAAATACTCTCAGCCGTTTCAAAAAGCACCGGCATACCGGTTAGCCTGGGCATCGCGCCCACCAAAGCACTTACCAAGGTCGCCAATAAACTGGCTAAGAAAAATGCCGGTTCGAAGGGTGTGTACGTCCTTTATCCGGAGATGATTGAAGACACGCTGAAAACATACCCGGTTTCCGAAGTATGGGGCATCGGAGCACAGCATGCAGCCTTCCTGAAAAAACAAGGCATCGTAACTGCCTTCGATTTTACCTGTGCAAATAAGGAATGGGTAAGAAAACATCTTACAGTCGTTGGACTTCGTTTGTGGGATGAACTGCAAGGCAGGCCGAGGATCGGTGCCGGGCCCGAAATTCCCGACAAGAAAAACATCTGCACCTCGCGGAGTTTCGGAAACATGCAAACCGAATACCTCCCCATCGAAGAGGCAACTGCAACCTATGCCGCACGCTGCGCCGAAAAGTTACGCAAACAGAAAAGTTGCGCCAGGGTAATGATGGTTTTCCTACATACCAATCAGTTCAGGTCTGACCTGCCCCAGTATGCGAAGAACATTGTCATCACCTTTCCGGTTCCCACTAACAGCACAATGGAAATCGTACACTACGCACGGGAGGGACTCAGGAAAATTTTCAGGACGGGCTTCTCCTATAAAAAATCAGGAATCATCGTCAGCGACTTTGTGCCGGAAGAACAGATCCAGCAGAACCTGTTCGACACGAGCGACCGTAAAAAGCATGCTGCAATCATGAAGGTTATTGACAGCATCAATCATGATCACGGGAGAGACACTCTCAGAATTGCCACGCAGGGATTTTCAGCATCGTGGAAATTGCGTCAGGAAAATCTCTCCAGGTGTTATACGACGAGAATGAAGGACATCATCCGTGTACAGGCCTGATTTGTTTCAATTTGTAAAAGAATGATTATTTTGCAGTCCTGGATATCTCAGGTCCTCATGCGATTCTCCGTCGTGGAAACAACTGCTATGCTGGTACAAATTTTTAAGTAAACTCTGATGTGCTTCCATAATGCCATGAGTAAAAAGGCCCAGGAGGTGGCCAACCGGTTCAATGCACAAACGGAAATTGAATTTGAACCTATCTTTCATGGAAATGCATTTTCATTTCCACAATGGCCGGTAATAACGGCAGAAGATCCGGAAAAAATTAAGTTGTACCGCTGGGGTTTAATTCCTCATTGGGTTAAGGATACCCAACAGGCCATTCAGATCAGGGCCCAGACTCTGAATGCGAAATCCGAGACAGTATTCGAAAAACCATCATTTCGCTTTTCTATTCATAAGAAGCGTTGTTTTGTCATATCGACAGGATTTTATGAATGGCAGGATTTCCGGAAGAAAAAATATCCTTATTTCATCCACCTGAAAAATACAGAAATCTTTGCTATGGCAGGTATCTATTCCAGATGGGTTGACAAAACAACAGGCGAAATATTCAATACTTTTTCCATACTTACTACCGCAGCAAATCCACTCATGGCCAGGATACATAATTCGAAAGAACGAATGCCGGTAATTTTAAAACCGGAAAGTGAAAGAGAATGGCTGAATACGGATTTGACTGACGAACAAATCAAATCATTCTTTCTGGCAATCGACGACCGGATGATGGAAGCACATACGATTGGTAAATTGATTACCTCGCGGACGGAAAACTCCAACGTTCCTGCTGTTCAGGAAAGAGTGAACTATCCTGAATTAAACGAAACTTTGTTCGGTTAACGGTGATACTCTATAGCAAAACTAAAAACACCATTATAGAGATTGTTAAACCGAACCACTCACAAGATCTTCAACAGCTTTTTTTATTTTATCTCTTACCTTTCTTGTACGTTCCAGTTTTTCCTCTTCCGTGCCGGTAAATGAAGATGGATCTTCCATGTCCCATGCAATTTTTTTAATTACTCCCGGGAAAATCGGGCACCTTGAGGAGTTGTTGGCATCACAGACAGTAACAACATAATTGAAAAAACGGCCCTGCTTAAAGAGACTGAAGACATCTTTGACGGGGTTGTTGGAAATATCGATTCCGTCCTCTGCCATAACCTTAATAGCAAGCGGGTTTAACACACCGGGTTCCAGGCCCGCACTCTCGACGTCAAAATTATTGCCGCCAATTTTTTTAAGATAAGCCTCAGCCATCTGGCTCCTGGCGCTATTGTGTACACAGAGAAATAAGACTTTGATTTTCTTCATCGGGCGGATTCAAGTGGTTTTGGATTTATTGCCATTTGTGTTTTATCAGCGATTAATTTTTTATTATTTGCAGCAGTTGTCTTCACAACATATTGCATCCGGTTTTTCTGCATAAACAGTTATGCTGAAAATTCCTGAATTACTTTTTTTGTAGTCACTTAAATCCTTCTCCGAAAGCTGTTTTCATTTATTTATTATTTAGAATTGTTTTATCGTAATATTACGTTTGTTGTAGTCAAATTTTTTTAACAACACTTATTACTTTCGACAGGAGTATTCAGGAGGCTACTTAGATGAATCCTTGCCCTTTCCCATTCCCTGGCATCGATACAATAACAGGTCTTTACTCCTTCTATTTCGCCTGTAATTAAACCGGCGGCTTTTAATTCCTTCAGATGCTGAGACACCGTAGATTGAGATAAGGGCAATTCTTCCACTATGTCGCCGCAAACACACGATTGCCTTTTCAATAACAGCTGGAGAATGGCTATCCGGGCCGGGTGTGCCAATGCTTTTGCATATTGAGCCAGCTTATTTTCTTTTGCGGTAAAGTAGTCGGATTTTGTAATTCCCATGGCTGATTATTCATCGCAATATTACGATACATTTTGCCTGAAAGTTAACTTTCAAAAAAAATTTATCTGCTGATATATCAGGCCATTAAAACTCTCAGTGATCGTTATCCCTGTTTTCAGCCATCCAGGCATCAACTGAAAGTTTCCCCGAGCCGAAAATCAGGAAAAAGATGAGCAGAACCAGGACTAAAACTGACAATGCAAGTTCGGACTGAATGCTGAAAAATCCTTTGCTTGCATTCACGAATATGATTGCTCCTATCAGGATCGGGATCTGAAACAGGACTGCAATCCTGGTAATAAGTCCGAGCATAATCAGGATCCCACCCAACAGGTGCGCACTGGCAACAAGATGCACCAGCAAAACGGCATATAAATCAATTGCGCTGTTTGCAATCATTGCAAGAAGGGCATCCGTATTCATGATAAAAAAAAGACCCTTGAGAAAGATAATCAACCCAAGAGTGATTCTTAAAAAGGCCATCCATTTCCACTGGTGATGATCGGCCCAATTTTCAATGCGATGTACGTTATTCATGATTTTTTTATTTATACAAAATTTAAAAAAAAATCTGAGCATTACAACTAAAGTTCATCGATAAATCAGTTATTATTGAACATTTCAGGATCACGAAAAATACGGCATGGCCAAAGACGCTTTTTTATGAAAAAAACTAATGATGCAGGATTTATGCGATGATACATTTAGCAGGAATTTAGTTGGGTCATGAAAATTTTTTCTGAAAGAAATTTATTTTTCTACTAAAAAATTATTTTTTTCAATATCGTCTTTCTACATTTCGACTCAGTTTTTTCCATGCATAAAGCAATTGCTGTTTTTCTGTTTCAACGAATCAAAAAGCGGAAAATTATTTTCTGTTTTTTTTTCTCATTATTTTTTTTCGCCAGGTCAGACATGATTTTCGCCACACACAGTATGGGCGCCGATATGTCTTATCAATGTCTTGGCGGCAATAACTATAAAATAAGGATTACTTTCTACCGCGACTGCGCCGGCATACCCGAACCATTTTTCTGCGTTTTAAACATCAGTTCTGCATCGTGTGGTCTGCAGGATTCAATACGACTCTTTAAAGTTCCGGGAACAGGAAATGAGATAACACCTATTTGTCCTTCGCAACGGTCAACTTGCAATGGCGGGCAATTTACGGGAATTGAAGAATGGGTATATGAAGGCATTTATACGTTTCCTGCACAGTGTAATGACTGGCAGCTTGTCTATGAACAATGCTGCAGGAATGGAGCAATTACTACCATCCGAAATCCATTGCAGGAAGAAATGTATATTTTCGCCCACCTGAATAACACGCTTTCTCCATGCAACAACTCCCCTACTTTTTCTAACAAGCCGGTGCCGTTTGTTTGTATGGGACAACAATTCTGTTTCAATCATGGTGCCTATGACCCTGATGGAGATTCACTGTCTTATTCACTGATCACACCGATCAGTTATTTCGGTCAGCCGGTAAACTACCGGCCCCCCTATAATGCTTACCAGCCACTGAATTCAATTCCCGCAATGACATTTGATTCACGCAACGGAGATTTCTGCATTACTCCTCAATCTCCGGAAGTAACAGTGATGGCAGTTCTTGTAAATGAATACCGGAATGGAATACTTATAGGTTCTGTTGAAAGAGATATACAGATTACAGTGTTGCCATGCCTTAACAATCTACCATTGCTTTCAGGAATCAATGGTACCGGTTCTTATACAGCGACAATTTGCGCAGATGCACCATTTTGTTTCGATATCTTCTCGAATGATCCGGATACCGGACAGCATGTGTCAATATCCTGGGACCACGCAATACCCGCAGCAAATATCAGCATATCAGGTTTTCCTCATGCAAATGGTACGTTTTGCTGGACTCCGACACAGACTGATGCCGGTGGAACGCCTCATTGTTTTACAGCCACCGTAACGGATGATGCCTGTCCGTACATCGGAACGCAGATATTTGCCTACTGTCTGACTGTATTAAATGTTTCCGTAGATGCCGGACCTGACCAGACTGTAACCTGCGCAGGCGTTGCAACCATCCAGGCCACAGGAAATACAAGCTTTGGAAGTATAAGTTATCATTGGGACAACGGATCGAATTCGGCCATGCAAAATGCAGGTCCCGGAACGTACACCGTAACTGCAACGAATGGAAGCTGCACTGCAACAGACGTGGTACAAGTGCTGCCGGTTGCCGGACCACTTGCCGATTTTAATGCTCCACCTGTATGTGAATCCACTCCGACATTTTTCAGAGATCAGAGCAGTGTGGTCGGTGGTTCTTTAATATCCTGGTCGTGGGATTTTGGAGACGGTACTTATTCCACTTTACAAAATCCAATTCATCAATATTCAGGAATCGGCAGCTACAACGTTTGCATGGTAGTCTCTTCAAGCAACAATTGTTCTGATACCGTTTGCAAAACCGTTTTTGTCAATTCAGCTCCGGTAGCATCCTTCACTACGAACAATGCCTGCCAAGGCACGTCAATCGCACCGCTCAATTCTACAAACAACTCTTCAGTAACTTCTTATTCCTGGGACTTTGGGAACGGTACATATTCTAATTTGCAATCTCCTGTAGCTAACTATCCAAATCCAGGCAACTATGTAATGACTTTAACCGTGAGTGATGCAATTGGTTGTTCAGGCACTCTTCAGCAGCCTGTGGTTATTTATCAAGCACCTCACGCCATGTTTTCTGCCATTCCTGCCACGCCTTGTCAGGATGGACTTATAAATTTTACAGATCAGTCATCAGGAAATATTACTGCCTGGAATTGGGATTTTGGCAACAATCAGACTTCGTCAATTCAAAATCCCGTTTTTGCTTTTAGCATCGGAACGTATGACGTAACACTTTCCGTTCTGTCAACGGATGGTTGTACAGACACAATAACAATCCCCGTAACAATCGGTCCTCCTTTTTCAGCGGGTATAGATCCGCCAGGAATGATTTGCCTGGGCGATTCTATTTTGTTGAATGCATATGGCGGGTCATCTTATTCGTGGAACAATGGTCAGACCGGCTCGTCAGTTATCGTAAGTCCTGCTGTTAGTTCCACATATGTCGTTAGTGTTTATGATATAAACGGATGCATGGATACTGCTTCGATACCCGTAACTGTATTACCGTTGCCGGTTGTAACTGTAAGTGCCGATCAGTCCATTTGTTATGGCGACACCGTAACATTGAATGCAAGTGGCGCAGTGAATTATTCCTGGCTACCATCCCGATTGAATTCACAGAGCATTTCAGTATCGCCACCCGCATCTTCCATGTACATAGTTACAGGAACAGATGCCTATGGGTGCATGTCGCGCGACTCGGTAAATGTTACTGTTAATCTGCCTTTGCCAATTGTACTGAATGATGAGTTTGTCTGCCCGGGCGACAGCGCAGCATTTGATGCCGGATATCCCGGTCAAATTTATTATTGGTCAACCGGAGAGACATCACAATCGATTTATGTTTCAACAGCAGGAATTTACAGTGTAGTTCTCACCGATCAGAACGGTTGTACATCACAGGCGTCTGCAGGACTTGCTGTTGGAAACGTTCTGATAAATAATGCTTCAAGCGAGTACACATGTATGGGCCAGAGTGTCTTATTCGATGCAGGTAATCCGGGGAGTAATTATTTATGGTCGACCGGGCAAACGACGCAAACCATTTCAGTTGCCTCAGCAGGAAATTATACGGTTATAGTAACAGGCATCGATGGTTGTACAATTTCCTTTCAATCCGTTTTAACACTTAACCCGGTTCCCGAAGCGGCGTTCTCAGCGAATTCGGCCTGTAATTTGGCAACAACATTTTTTACTGATCATTCGACGATACCGGGTGGAAACTCTTTAAATTACAACTGGGACCTGGGAGATGGCAGTTTTTCAAGCATTCAAAATCCTACTCATATTTATACTGCAGGCGGAAATTATACAGCAACATTAATAGTTTCATCTGACAGCGGTTGCACAGATACAATTTCTTCAATTGCGGTTGTATACCCGTTGCCGCTTACCGCTATGGAGTCTGCTGATATTTGTCTTGGCGACACAGCAAAATTCACTGACAGCAGTACAATATCTAACGACATTTTAAATATTTGGAATTGGGAATTCGGTGATGGCGCGATGTCATCTTCAAGAAATACGGAACATTGCTATTTGTCAGCCGGCAGTTTCAACGTAAGTCTTGCAGTTACATCAATTCATGGTTGTACGGATACGGTACTTGAAAATATAACGGTGCATCCTCTTCCTGTTGCCGATGCAGGACCAGATACGGTAATATGTCCGGGTACAAGTATAGATATCGGGCAAACGTCATTGCCCGATTGTTCATACCGATGGAATCCATCGAATCATCTGAGTAATTCAGCGGCATCGACCACTGCATTTTCAGCGATAAATAATTCATTGGCTGCTGAAGAATATAATTATTTGCTTACCGTAATTGATCAGTACGGATGCAGTGATACGAGCAGCATTTTAATAAAAGTTCTACCGACCCCATCGCTTACTTTTAATGCTCCGGCGCCGCAATGCCTTCAGGGAAATCTTTTCACTTTTTCTGCTTCCGGGTATATGGATAATAACTCACACCTGCTTTGGGATTTTGGAAATGATGCTTCACCGGCTTCCTCTTCATCTGCTTTACCAGTAATCGTGCATTATACGAAGGCAGGACAACACCCTGTAATTCTTAACTACTCATTTTCGGGCTGCCCGGGCATCCCGGCGGTTGATACACTCCTGGTATGGGAAATGCCGTTGACCGGATTTTTACCATCTCCGGCTGAGGGTTGTGTCCCGCTGAGGGTTGATTTCAATGCTATGCATCCGGATATTCAATATGAATACACCTGGCAAATCGAAGGGCAGATATCTCATGAAATAAATCCTGCATGGACATTTGTACAACCGGGAAATTTCGAAATTATCCTGAATGTCAGGAATGAAAACGGTTGTGTCGCGCCACCGGTAAAATTAACAGAAATAGTACACCCATTGCCGGAAGCTTCCTTCGTTCATTCGCCTGAGATCACGATGATTTATGAGCCTCTGATAGAGTTTCAAAATCTTTCATCCGGTGCCGGGGATTATAAATGGGACTTTGGTGACGGAGAAACAGAAAATTTTTTTGAAGGCCCCCATGTTTATTCCGAGACCGGAACATTTTATATTTCACTGGTAGTTACAACACCATTTGGATGTAAGGATACGGCAAATGGAAAAGTAATCATTGAAGATGGGTTTTCTTTTTATGTACCGAATGCAGTATCTCCCAACGACGATGGCGTGAATGATTTTTTCCAGGGTTATGGAACGTTTCTCCGCTCGTACGAAATGTCAATTTATGACAGATGGGGAATTTTGATTTATCATACCAATGACTATGATAAGCCGTGGGATTGCAAAATCAATTCAGTGGTTCAAAACGACACCTATGTATATCGGATTGTAGTAAGCGATTCGAAAGAAAATAGTCATGTCTATGTAGGATCTGTTACGGTCGTCAAATAATTAGATTTGTTGTCAGGGGTAATAGAACTGCAGGAAAAATTTTTTAGAAATGATAGTGCAGATTTAATATTGTAGATATGATATTGTAGACATGAAACTGTAAAAATGAAACAGCAAAAAAGAAACCATAGAAAAGAAACAACAAAAAAGGTCCCGGGGGCGCGTGAGAGATTAAGCTCTGCCCCGGGGTGCCCATCTATTTCTAGTGAGTGCCCCGCCTCTTTTACCAGTAAATGAAAATGAAAAGAGTTGAAAAAAAACATGGCTTGCGCCGGGTGCGTACGGTTACCCACTTTCCCCAACCGTACGAACCATCGTTGCAAGCCACTGCAACGACAGCTATTTAAATAATCAAAGATTCACATTGGAATCATGATTTTGGTACTGGAACGGAATGTAATCCGATCCTGTTTCCTTCCGTATCGATGATAAGGGCCATATAACCGTGCTCCGGAGAAATTTCAGTCTTTGGAACCATAATTTTTCCACCTGCTTTTTCAACCCTGTTTAAAATATTCTGAACATCAGGATTGCCATTGAGATAAACAAGTATGCCTGCCGATTCTGAAGGTTTATAAAAATCTTTATTATAGACGAGAGCCCCTCCTATATTCATCGGATCCTCGATGGGAAACATTCTCATCAAAATTTGTGGCGTATCGAATGCAATTAATTTAATGTCGAAGATGGCTTCGTAAAATTTTACAGCTCTGTCGATATCCAATGTTGGTATTTCGAACCAGCTGATGGCATGTTTAAAGATCATATTTTTTAGGTTTAAGTTGTGTACTCAATTTGTTTTGAATTTGAAAATTTGAAAATGTGTCAATTTGAAAATTAATTAAGCTCCGTCGAGTATTTCATTTTCAAATTGACACATTTTCAAATTTTCAAATTACTGTCCAAGTTCCTTTGCTCTTTCGAAGGCTGCAAATAAAGCTGTATCGATGTTCGGCCTGACGCTGCCAACGGTTAATTTCCCCAGTGCGGCTTCTGTTGTTCCTCCTCTGGAAGCGACCTTATCAATCCATTCCTGGCAGGTAAACTCGCTCTGGTTGTGAAGGTGAACTGCGCCCATGAACGTCTGATTTACGAGTAATTCGGCCTGTGATAATGAAAAGCCCATTTTTACGGCCGACTGAATCATGGCATCCATGAAATAATACACATAAGCGGGACCGCTGCCGGAAACGGCAGTTGCAGCATCAACGAGCGTTTCATTTTCTACATAAATGGATTTACCGGTTGTATTTATCAGGTTTTGAATGATGAATAACTCTTTCCTGTCAAGATCAACGGATGCAGTAAAAACTGTCATGCCCATGCCTATCTGCGCCGGGAGGTTCGGCATGGAACGAACCACCTTGTTTACATTTAAAGAATTTATTATAGACTCAATCCTGATACCCGCCATGATTGACAGTATCAACTGATCATTGTGCACATACGGCTTTATCTGTTCCGATATTGCATGAAAATCCTGTGGTTTCACGGAGAGTATGACAATATCGGCCTTGCCGATAAACGGCCCGGCTTTATCGTGGATATTATCGCCGGGAATTTCATTGAGAGCTGATGTGTTTTGTTTGTTCCTTGTGAGAACAAACATGTCCTTTGCTTCGATGAAGCGGGAAGCAAGAAAACTGCGGGCATATGTTTTACCCATATTTCCGTAACCGACGATCAGTACTTTCATAATTCCGAAAGATAGATATTATGAATAAAAAGATTCAGAGTTTTCAAAGTTATTTATGATGGAGATAATATATTAAAAAAAATATTGCTACTTTCCGATTTTACAAAAAGAATGGCAGTAATCAATACACGGTCTGCGATAGTAAAATACACAATTTTCGGTATCGCTTTTGGTTTGTGTTTTCCTGTAGCTGCAATTACGTTTGATGTACTGATTCATTACAATCAGCCTCTGAATTTTGATTCAATTAAATATGTTCATCGGGAAAACCCGATTCATTACCTGATCGATACAGCTCCGGTCTTTTTAGGATTGGCATTTGGCATTGCAGGATATTATCTGCAGCGAGCACGGTTGCTGAATCTCACATTAAGCCGCCAGGCAAATTACCTTGCTAATGCGAATGTAAAATTAACGAAGGCAGTGAATGATTTCCAGGAAGCGCAAAGCCGTTTGCTGAATTCGGAAAAACTTGCTTCACTCGGACAACTGACAGCGGGCATTGCACACGAGCTCAGAAATCCGCTTAACTTTATCAATAATTTTTCCGAGGCGGGTTCGGAAATGATCGAAGATCTTAATGAAAGCGAAGACGCGTCTGATAAAAACGAAATTATCAGGGAATTAAAAAACAATTTTCAGAAAATAAATGAACACGGCAAGAGAGCGAATAATATTCTGGAAGGCATTATGCTCGTTGCCCGTACGGGTAAAGGCGAGAAAAAGATCACCGATATAAACGTGCTCTGCAAAGATGCAGGCAATATTGCTTTTCATGGAATCAGTTCCAGCGTAATAGGTTTCAAATGTGACTACAGGGTTGAACTCTTTCCCGGCATTCCCAAAATCAGCATCGTTCATGAGGATTTCAGCAGGGTAATCATAAACCTGTTGACGAATTCTTTTTATGCCGTAAATAAAAGAAGAGAGAAAGAAGGGCCCGGCTACAAACCTGTGGTAACTCTTTCTACCAGCCTGGAAACCGTCGAGAAATACAAGGGGAGTGATTTTATTTCAATAAGGGTAAGAGACAATGGCACAGGCATACCCGCAAGCGTCATTGACCAGATTTTTAATCCTTTTTTTACCACAAAGCCTTCCGGTGAGGGAACAGGGCTCGGACTCAGTATAAGCCATGATATCATACTTGCTCATGGGGGAAATATGAACGTTGTCTCTGAAGAAAACCATTTCACAGAATTTACGATTACACTTCCGCTTGCTGTTTAAAAATTGATTTGATTCCTTTAAAAATCAAAAGGAGAAACCGGTAAGTTGGTTTCTCCTTTTGTATTGAATTAGTTATTTGTGTTTTTATGGAATCGCCGCTCCAATTCCGTTCTGGATGTTTGGATCCAGTACGAGGAAGTCGGAACCGTCCACCGCACCATCACCATTCAAATCGCCCGGAGCGTATCCGCCATCACCATTCTGAATCGATGGATCGAGTTCGAGGAAGTCGGATCCGTCGACCGCACCATCGTGGTTGATGTCGCCTGTGTAGATGGCGAAGTTACCATCACCCAGATCTGCCTGGTTGCCGGAGAAGGCCTGTGTGGCTGCTGTTGAGAAATTGTAGCTTGTAACCGGCGACATTAATACCGGCGCTGCGCTCCAGGTCTCGACGCTGTTGCGGTGATATAATTTCATGTAGTATGAATTTCCTGCCACTACCGGGCTGTTAAACGTTACACTGATGGTTCCGTCGGTATGCAGTATTCCCTGTCTTTCCTGAACCAGTGCATATGGAGGTGTTGGATCCATGGCGCTGATGGTTACCGTATCGGCATCCGTTGCTGTTGCACCCGGAACTCCATCAATGAACAATGTACCGGCTCCGGCAACTTCCATCAATCCTCCGCCAGAATAATAGCCCTGGATGAAGATGCTTGAATTAAGAGTCACACCACAACTTGGCGTATGGAAGATACCTGTATTGGAATCACAACCATCGGTTGTACAAGGATCACCGTCATCAACATCAACAGGAGAGTGGAAAGCGGTTCCTGTCTGTGTATCGCAGAAATCATTAGTACAAGGGTTGTTATCATCAACAACTACAACGTTTACGGTAACTGTCGAAGTTGACGAGCAGCCATTCGTTGTTAAGGTAACAGAATACGTTGTTGTAGTATTTAATGCAGGTGTAGTTACAGTGGCAACATCAGGTCCAGGTATTAAACCAGAAGCTGGATTCCAAGAATAATTAAATGCACAATTCTGAACTGTATAAATATTATCATAAGTTCCGATATGCTGGATATTTGAAGAATTAGCAAGAATCCAATCGGATGAAAGATTATGATCTACAGGATTTGTTCTGATAACACCGGCTGTTGAAGGCGGCGATAAAGCAGGTCCTGACCAATCTGCTGCCGTTACGCCGGAAGCTACAGAGAATACCTGCGAATTAAGAGTGACTACATCCAGGATTGTGGATCCCTGACGTAAAACGTGCCCTTGTGCATCACTAGACAAGAGAGTATTATTCGCTCCACCTGTATAGAAGAAGAGATTTCCAGGATCATCAGTACCAGTATTGAGTGCTATTACAGAAACAGAAAGTGGTGGAATAATCGTTCCATTAGGATATGTAAACGATCTGTTTAAGGTTGAATTTTCCCAGACTTCATAAACCACTCCACTAACATCTACAGGAATGGTTGAGATGTTACTGACCTCAATATATTCATCTGCTGAAACACCGCTCGCAATAAATGCCGGGAACGGATCGGTACGTCCGGAACCAACAATGTTGTAGACCTGAAACTCAGAAATTATAATTGAAGAATTACAATTAGCAGAAACACTCAATTCTGCAGTACCACCCGGACACATAGAAGTCGGATTAGCGGTTACAGTACTACCAGAAGGTGTATAACCTACCTGAATAAATGCCGTTCCTGTGCTTGTACAGCCATTAACGCTGGTACCTATTACTGTATAGGTTGTATTACTTGCAGGCAATGCAGATACAGAACCTCCCGTAGTGGAATTTAATCCGTTTGAAGGAGCCCAGGTATAGCTTTGGCCTCCATTACCGGTAAGAGTAACTGCAACTCCGTTCGGATTACAGATCTGTCCGGAAGTCTGGCTTACGCTGATAGTCGGAGACTCACTCACCGTCACGTTTACAGAAGATGAACAGGTGTTACCGCAATTATCAGTAACAATACAATCGAATGTATAAACACCGGCAGGTAAATTGGCAGTAATTGCCGCAGTATTCGGATAAATACCGCCAATGCCATCTGACCATGCATATGAATATGGTGCACCACCGCCTGTATGATGTGCGGTAACTGTAAAGTTATTACCCGCACAGGTAACCGCACTGGCTGTAGCAGCTGAACATGACAATGGTTCAACAAATACCGTAACAGTTGCAGTGGAACTACATCCATTATTTGTTGCAGTAACCGTGTAAACAGTGGTAGTCAGCAATCCCGGTGTTTCAGGATTTTGAACAAAGGAATTAGGCTTCAGGCCTGCGGCAGGCTGCCATGAATAGGTAATTACATTTGCCGGAGGAATAAAGGTATAAACCTGATCTGTTGCCGGTTCTGCATTAATAGTGGTATAATTCGAAGTGGAGCTGGCAGTAGGTGAAGCTCCAGAGCCTTCGAGCACATAATATGAGCCGGCACCTGAACCACTACCCACCAAACCGATTGAACCACTTGGAGAATTGATTGAACCTGCTTCATCACGATAGTAAAATTCGATCTTACCGTCAGCTTCATACAATTTAACCTGGAATGAGATTGTTGCACCGGTAGCTAAATAATTCCACTGCCATTCCAGCCATTCCATGGTAAACACCTGTGAACCCGGTGCGCCTGTTGTAATATAATTTGCAGCGCCGGTGCCACTTGCACCGTCGAGATCATCCCAAAGTGGGGCGATCAATGGCCGCTGGGTCGCCGCTGCCGTACTTGGGTTGTTTGTAAGCGTTGATGTGGCTGCGGAATTGAAAGATATATAGCCATCAGACATTGCTTTAACCGACGTATAACCAACTCCCAGATAATTGAAGGTAAAACCGAGAGGTATTGCAACTGAAGTCTTAGTATCACCAAGGAAATCTGCAACGCTGGTTGTCGTACTCACTGGTGTTCCACCTACTATTGGTGTAAACGGACTGCTTGAAGCGCTGAAGGAATAACCTGCAGGGCTCTCAGGAACTGTCAACTCACCTCCTGCACTCAACTGAGAGAAGGTATTCGGACAGATATCAGGTGGAGTTGCAACAGGATTGATATTTGAAACAGAGCTTCCGACCTGAATACTTACTGTTGCAGAAGCAGTACAACCGTTTCCATCGGTTCCCACTACTGTGTAGACCGTGCTCACAACCGGATTAGCCGCAGCACTCGATGTCGTTATCGGAGTAATTCCGGACAACGGACTTACAGTATAAGTAGTTGCTCCTGAAGCAGTATAAACAATTGCTGCACCACCCGGGTTGCAAATCTGACCCGAAGTCGGTGTTACTCCTACCGTAGGATTACCATTTACAGTAACAGAAACAGATGATGCACAAGTTGAAAGACAGGCATCAGTTACTATACAGGTAAAGGTATAGGATCCTGCAGGTAAATTAGCAGTTACACTTTCAGTAGCAGGATATACTGTAGTTGAACCATCACTCCATGAATAAGTATATGGTTGACCTCCTCCCGTTGCATGAGACGTAACCGTAAAGTCAGTATTTGCACAAGTAGCCGCACTAGTTGTAGCTGCTGAACAAATCAATTGATCTCCTGCAAGTACAGTAACAGTACCAGTCGCACTACATCCTCCTGACTCACTAATGGTCACTGTATAAGTAGTATTCGCAACAATGCCGGTGGCATTAACGGTACTTCCTGTAGTAGTTGTCAAATATGTAGACGGACTCCATGAATAATCTAGTAAACATGTTAAAGCAGCATAACCACCATTATATGTTCCTATTGTCTGCAACAATGAAGCTGTTGAAACTTCCCAGTCTGTAGCATTATTATTATCAACCGAAGCGGTACGAATTACACCGGCAGCACCTGATGCCGATGGAATATTACCAGTCCAGTCGGATACTGTTACCCCTGATAAAGCAGGCCATACATATGAATTTATCGCAACTGCATCAAGAATATCTGAACCCTGCTTAAGAATATGACCGGACAAACCAGTAGAAGATAATGGTCCTGTGGTTCCACCAGTTACAAAATAAAGATCGGCCGGCGAATCCGTTCCAGGACCAAGAGCAAGTATAAGGGTTGAAAATGCAGGTAAGGTGGTTGAAGCAGGTATTGTAAAGCTTCTGTTTAGAGTTGTGCTTGTCCAAAGCTCATAAACTAAACCGCTTACGTCTATTGCCGTATTGGATATGTTGCTGATTTCAACCACATCGTCTGGAGCTGACAATACATAAGCAGGATATGGCGAAGTTGCTCCGGTGCCCGTACGGAAATTTGTAACCTCCGTAAATTTCAAAGCTCCGGATAAACATGTCCCTGTGGCCGATAACTGGGAATTACCGCCGGAGCATACCGAAGAAGGAGTTGCACTAATGCTTCCAACACTAACCGCACTACTTATAGAAATTGTTGAAACGGAATTAGCCGAACATCCATTAGCATCGGTTCCGGTAACAGTATAAGCCGTAGTTGGACCTGGTAAAGCTGTTACGGTTGAACCTGTAGTAGCAGACAAGCCCGCTGAAGGACTCCAGGTATAACTGGTTCCTCCGCTTGCAGTTAACGTTACCGCCGATCCACCTGGCATACAGATGGTCCCACTTGAAGGACTCACGCTAATTGCTGGTGTGGTATTTACTGTTACGCCAATTGATGAACTACAGGTGACGCCACAATTGTCAGTCACGATACATGTTAATGTATAACTGCCAGCCGCCAGATTAGCTGTTATTGTCTGAGATGAAGGATATACAGTAGTTGAGCCATCGCTCCAGGAATAAGTATATGGTATTCCACCTCCTGAAGGATTTGCTGTTGCTGTAAAGTCGGAACTTGCACACTTTGAATTATTGCTTAGCGTCAATGCATCACATATTAACGCAGAACCCACGAGAACTTCAGAAGTGGCTGTACTTGAACAACCCGCAGCGTTTGTACCGGTAACTGTATAAACAGTAGAACCCGCAGGTGTAGCTGTTACAGCCACGCCTGTTGTAGGAGACAAGCCTGAAACCGGCGACCAGGTATATACTACCGATGGATCCGGAGTAATTTCAAATGTGAGAGACCAACTCGTAAGAGAACCTACATCACCAGAAGCATCATCCACAATAAACAAATTCCACACACCATTATGATTACTGCTTCCAAACATCGATAGTGCAGGTGTAGCCTGTGTAATCGAACCCGGACCCGGAGCAACCCATGTTTCAGGCGTAGTAGTATTGGATGGACCATACGTACCTGAAGCAGGAACCGTAGAAGTGGTAATTGTCGGAGCGCCATCCTGGATCACCAGGTTTAGACCGGTTGCATCTGTCGTATTGAATACATCCGACATCAAAACAACATTCGTTCCGTTTGGCGACTGCAATAACACATCCATATCCGGAAGGTTGGTTTGTGATAATCCATCGAGTTTAACGCTCTTGAGGATGGCTCCATCCGGCACTCCCGTAACATTTAATGTAGCAGGATAAGGATCTGAAGTTCCGACAGTGGTTCCTGAGGTAGGAATTGTAATTGTCGTGGTATAAGTAAACGCATTCGAAAATGCATCTGTAACATTTAATCCTATGCTCGCACCATTGCATATTGAAACGCTGGCAGGACTAACTGCTAAATACGGATTCGTTGAAACTGTTATTGATGATGAAGCTGTGTTTACACAACCGTTAGCATCGGTTCCTGTAACTGTATAGGAAGTGGTTGCAGATGGAGATGCCGATACCACACTACCGGTAGAAGCACTCAGGCCGTCAGTAGGACTCCAGGTATAATCAGTGGCACCACTTGCGGTAATCGTTATGTCAGCGCCGTTAGGGTTACAGATGAGACCGGAGGTAGGCGAAACAGCCACAACAGGAAGAGCATCTGTAGTAACAATTAAATCTCCTGAAGAACATGTATTGCTGCAATTGTCGGATACCACACAATTATAGGTATGTGTTCCAACAGAAGCTGTTATTGTTTGTGTATTGCCACCAAATGCATTTCCATCTTCCGTCCATGCATATGAATAAGGCAGACCTCCACCACTTGGATTAGCCGTTACTGTTCTGAGCCCGACACATGAAGAACTGCTTGTTGTTAGTGCTCCGCATGTTAAGGTTTCACCTGCATGAAGAGTCACGGTCCCGGTTGCTGTACATCCGCTTTGTGCAGTTGCAGTAACTGTATAAGTCACTGTCGAAACTGCATTTGTTGCAGTTACCGTTGAGCCAGTTGTAGCATTTAAATATGTACCAGGGCTCCAGGTATATTCTGCAGAAGGAGGTGTAAATGTATATACCTGGTCTGTTGCTGGTTTTGCATTTATTGTTGCAGTTTCTGTAGTAGAGCTTACTCCCGGAGAAACTCCACTTCCATCCAATGACAGGAAAGTTCCTGTACCTGTTGCAATATCTGTAATTCCGATTGAGGCAGTTGGTGTACCTCCTATTGGGTCGGCTTCCTGCCGATAAATGAATTCGATTTTTCCATCTGCTTCATACAATTTAACCTGGAAAGAAATTTGGACTCCTGTGGCGCTCCAAATCCACTGCCAGTTAATCCATTCAATAGTAAATACCCTTGAGCCAGGAGAACCAGTCGTAATGTAATTAGCGGCACCAGAACCACTGTTACCATCTAAATCTTCCCAAAGCGGAGCAATTAACGGACGTTGTGTGGCAGCTGATAAATCCAGATTATTTGTTAAGGAAGATGTTGCTGCAGGATTAAATGAAATATAACCATCAGACATTGCTTTTATTTCAGAATATGTATTCCCCGCATAATTAAAATTGAAACCGAGAGGAATTAGGACAGAAGTTTTTGTATCACCAAGAAAATCTGCAGCTGATGTGGTCGTGCTAACGGGTGTACCTCCTCCAATCGGCACGAAAGCACCTGGAACTATTGCTCCTGAAAAATTATAATTTGCAACGCCTCCACCCTGAACACCTACTACATCAAGCGTCGAACTACCATTGGCACAAATGCTGGAAGGAGTCGCTGTAACACTACTAATAGCCGCACCATTTAATCTGGATATGGAAGAAGTAGCCGTTGACGAACAACCATTTAATGTACCTGTAACCGTATAGGTTGTATTTCCGGTCGGATCAGCTACTACTGTAGCGCCTGTGCTCTCCGACAAACCTGATACCGGTGACCACTCGTATGTTCCTGCACCGCTTGCAGTAATTGTAACCGGAATACCCGGCGGACTGCAAATTGTTCCTGATGTTGGATTCACAGCGACAACAGGCAATGGAGTAGTGTTTACTATAAGATTGCCAGCATTACATACATTTCCACAATTATCAGTTATCTGACAATTATATGTGTGGGTTCCGCTGCTGGCAGTAATAGTCTGTGTATTTCCTCCGAAAGAATTTCCGTCTTCGGTCCATACATAAGTGAATGGCGCAGTTCCACCAACAGGATTTGCACTCACCGTCTGTGTGCCTTCGCATTGATCAGCTCCACCTACGGTTAATGCTGTACATGAAAATGCACTTCCGACGTTAATGGTTACAGTACCTGTGGCTGTACAGGCGTTTCCATTAGTAATAGTAACGGTATACGTAGTTGTTGCCGTAACACTTGTTGCACTTACCGGGGAACCTGTAGTAGCTGATAAAAATGTAGCCGGAGTCCAGGAATAATCGAATAAACAATTAACGGATGTATAACCGGCATTATAAGTTCCGATAGTCTGTAACAATGAAGCTGTTGAAACTTCCCAGTCTGTAGCATTATTATTATCAACCGAAGCGGTGCGAATTACACCGGCTGCACCTGATGACGATAGTATATTACCTGTCCAGTCAGATACAGTTACTCCTGATAAAGCAGGCCATACATATGAATTTAACGCAACTACATCAAGAATAACTGAGCCCTGTTTAAGGATATGGCCGGACAGAGTTGTAGATGATAATGGTCCTGAGGTTCCACCGGTTACAAAATAACGGTCAGCCGGAGAATCCGTTCCAGGGCCAAGAGCAAGTATAAGGGTTGAATGTGAAGGCAGGATAGTAGAAGCAGGAATAGTAAAACTCCTGTTTAGGGTTGTGCCTATCCAAAGCTCATACACCAGACCACTTACATCCAATGAGGCAGTGGACAAATTGCTGATTTCAATTACATCGTCCGGAGATGTCAATACATAAGCAGGATATGGCGAAGTTGCTCCGGTTCCAGTACGGAAATTCGTAACTTCTGTAATTTTCAAGGCACCATTAAAACAAACTCCGGAAGCAGCTAATTCAGAATTATTACCTGAACATACCGAAGATGGAGTAGCTGTTACGCTTTCAATGATTGCACCTTCTAAAACAGTAATTGATGCAGTAGCTGTTGATGAACAATCATTTAAAGTTCCGGTAACCGTATAAACTGTAGAGGCCAACGGATCAGCAATTACTGTTGAGCCTGTGCTTACATCTAATCCACTTTCGGGAGACCAGGTATATGAAGTGGAATTACCAAGAGCGCTTACAGTAATCGGACTTCCGCCGGGCTTACAAAATGAACCCGATGTAGGCGATGTAGACACACTTGGATAAGGTTTAACCAGCACCTCATGTTCGGCAGTAGTGGCAGTGGAACCATCATTCGTACAGGTAACTACAACTATATAATAAGTTGTATTAGTTAATGAACCGGTCGATTGATTTATTAGTGTTCCGAGCGTATTAGGATATACTCCCTGGGTTGTACCCGACTTCCATTGAAATGTAAGTCCGGATGCTGCAGGATAACCCGTAATAGAAAGCAGGGATGAAGTTCCGTTACAAAGCGATGACACTCCCGAAATGGTACCCGCATTATTATTTAGGGCAGCGCATGGAGGAAGTGGTATACCTTCGATTTCGTCTGCACCGACATCAGGAGCCGTACCTGCTCCTGTGTATCCCGGATTACCCTGGCGGGTCTGAGCATCGAAATCGTCCGTAATGCCTGATATATTCACACCACCGCTTTCGGCAGATGTTGGTGTGCTTGTACTCACATGCAGGTAGTTTGCATCTCCGCAGTTCGTAGAAACAAACGGCGGCAATTCAGAATATGAATTTGCATCGGCAGGTGTGGCCCAGTTTTTATAAGTATTTGCACCTGGCCCTATAGCGGCGAAAGAATTTGTACCGTCAGAAAAAATGGTTGGAGCAAAGAATATATTTCTGTCTGATGAATTATTGTAACTGGTAAATGTAATGGTAGAACGCCTGTAGGCGACTGACAAACCGGTTCCATTGGAGATTGAATTGTTCACCAGGATATTATTATTCATTGTCAGATTCGAGGTGGTTACAGCATATATAGCGCTGGAACCGAAATTGGTTCCTGAACTTGACGTACTGAGATTAATCGTATTATAATAAGCGCCGATTGCAGTTCCCCCTGCTATGTTTATTCCAATCACGGAGTTATCCAGGTCGGAAGATGTAGCCCTTAAATCACCAATAAGATTATTCAATATACTTACAGATCCACCGCTTGATATCCGAATACCATTCACTGCCGGACTAGCATTGGAAGAAGAAAGATCACAAATGGTATTCTTCAGTATAAATACATTTGGAGAGTTTCCGGTAACTGTAATACCATTGACTGCAGAAGCTCCTGTACTTGATAATGTACGTATTGTATTACCGGTAAATATGATTGCAGTTGATGTATTTGAGCAGGTAATGCCATTTACGATTCCTCCGGCTCCTGTCGATGATAATGAATTAATCGAATTATTTGAAATTGTAATTGAGGTTGCATTATTAGCCGAACTTCCAATAGTTAAACCGGTCACATTCCCCTGGCCAGTTACATTCGAAATTGTATTATTACTTAAACTGGAAACCCCATTCCAATAGGTAAAATTCATCATATTAATAGCTGATGTACCACCTGTTATGTTGCTTAAGGTATTTCCTGTTACGGTTCTTGTTGGTGCGGTACCACCATCAGTATAACTAATACCATTTAGAATTGTTGCGCCTGTTAAACTTACATTTGAAAAGTTATTATTTTGACAATTTGAAACTGCTCCAGCAACAGTAGATCCATTATCCAGGATGAAGGTTACCGTTCCGCCTGCTGCAGCTTTTGAAAACCCTGTCACTATAGAATTATTATTTGTATTCTTTGTTCCGGTAGCAGAAGCTGTAAAACTCTGACCAATTAAAGTAACACTTCCTGTATGGTTCGCATTAAAGCTGATATTGGTGAATGTATTATTACTTATTGAAGTATTCTGGTTTGTACTTGCAACACTGATAAATATCACAGCACCGGTTGAAGCGACTGTATAATTGAAGTTTGTAAAATTATTGTTGTTAACATTCAGGGTACTTGTTGTACTGGCTGATCCCCCAGGGTATAAAATCCCGTTCATAGCACCAGAAACACCGCTTTGCAAAGAAATCGTATTACTGTTAATATTGTTGGTAAAAGTTGCAGTTGGTGTTGCAGAAGCGGCAGGAACGTGAATTCCGTTTAATGTTCCGGAAGTTACTCCTCCTATTGAGCTGGTTACTGTGTTAAATGAAATATTAGTTCCATTGGAATTTCTTACTAAAATACCATTTACAGTTCCCGAAACGTTAGCGTAAGATGAAAAAGTTCCCGTAGTTCCATAGTTAGTAATTATATTTGATTGAGCCCCTCCTGCCCCTCCAACATCGATTCCGCTTTGCGCATCCGCAGCCGCAGTCGGTCCAACGATAACAATTCCATGATTCACATTGCTAACATTATTACCATACACCTTTAATCCGGAGTTACCACCAGAACTTCCGGTAGCTGTTGCTGATGTAGAAACTGCAGTGGCTGTATGAGTAGAATTACTATATATACCAAAAGTATTTTGATAGGTCCGGTTTAATGAAATAGTATTATTTTGAATTGTATTATTCTGTGCACCATTAGTGGTTGTTACATATAATAAAGCAATTCCCCACTCTGTCATGTTATTACTTGCTGCAGTCGTAACTGTATTGGCTGCATTCTCTTGTAAAATAAATCCATCGATTGTTATATAATCCGCACCCACGATTTTAAAAATAGCATCATTCAATGCGGCTACAGTTAATGCTGCCGATGCTGTAATGGTATTTCCATTTCCCTGGATGGTGACCTGTGCTCCAACGGCTGTAGTCGTCAGGATTGCTGTTCCGGCACCACCAATGACATAACCTCCTGCAGGAGCCGTTTCCGGATTTCCTGATAACAGGTTGAGTGTTACGCCGGGCGCTGTTACTCCCTGAGTGTTGAGATCAGAGATAGCCGCAGCCAATGTTGCATAATCACCGGGAATGTTTTTTGTTCCTGATAATTGGGCATTCACATTACCTGAAAATAATGTGATCATTAGGAAAGCTGAACAGAAGAGCCAGCGATTAATCCGGATGATTGTGTTTCCAGTGTAGAATTTGTTTTTCATTTTAGCTTATATTTAGATTGATTAGTTTCTGTTTTTAATTTCCGGTAGTCGCATAATGGCATGACCGTTCTGATATCACTTTGAAATACTTAATAAATTTTCTGGTTGCTTTTCCATTCGGATATTCCGAATCAAACAAGATTGAATAATTAAATTCACCTGATTTTTTCGCATGTAACTATTGAGAAATTATCTGCTATAGAATAATAGCATTTACCTTTTTGTTCCCTGTTGTAAATGCTGAATATCTATAGGCGCGTACCCTATACTATTTGTTCCCTAAGTGTAAATATGAGAAATATTTTTTTCTTTTTCAATTTTATTTTACAAACAAATCATAAAAAATTCTTAAAAAAACAGATATGAAAAAATAGTAAATTAAAATCGGCTAAAAATGACTGAAAAGGACAAATTAAAGCCGCTGTGGCCGGTTAACCGCCATTGTGTTTTTATTACCGGTTAAGACAATTTAACTCTGCAACTATTGAATTCATAAAAAAACTTGGTAAATGCCGTTTTTGATACCATTAATATAATACCCCAAAAACCACATCAAAGCAAAATCTGATGATGCCCCTCTGTTTCTCCGATATCGACAAAAAAATATCACGGATAATTTCTTACCCGTGATATTCTAATCTATTTCAAATTAAAATTATGGTGTCGGTATGGCAGCTCCTACTCCATTCTGAATATTCGGATCCAATACTAAAAAGTCGGAACCGTCCACTGCACCATCACCATTCAAATCGCCTGGTGCGTATCCGCCATCACCATTCTGAATCGATGGATCGAGTTCGAGGAAGTCGGAACCGTCTACCGCTCCATCATGATTTATATCACCACTGAAGATAGCGAAGTTGCCGTCACCCAGATCTGCCTGGTTGCCGGAGAAGGCCTGTGTGGCAGCCGTTGAGAACAGGTAGCTTGTAACCGGCGACATTAATACCGGCGCTGCGCTCCAGGTCTCTACGCTGTTGCGGTGATACAACTTGAGGTAATATGAATTTCCTGCCACTACCGGGCTGTTAAACGTTACACTGATTGTACCATCGGTATGCAGTATTCCCTGCCTTTCCTGAACCAATGCATACGGAGATGTCGGATCCATGGCGCTGATGGTTACCGTATCGGCATCCGTTGCTGTTGCACCCGGAACTCCATCAATGAACAATGCACCGGCTCCTGCAACTTCCATCAATCCTCCGCCTGAATAATAGCCCTGGATGAAGATGCTCGAATTAAGAGTCACGCCACAACTTGGTGTATGGAAGATACCTGTATTGGAATCACAACCATCGGTTGTACATGGATCACCATCATCCACGTTAACCGGTGTATGTGATACTACTCCAGTAACCGGATCAGCAAAATCATTTGTACATGCATTTCCATCATCACAATTCACAACATTTACCGTCGCTGAAGTGGTCCCCGTACATCCAACATTTGAAGTTCCGGTTATCGTATAAATTGTATTTGACAGCGGTGTGGATATCACTGATTCCCCTGTGGTTGCTGTAAGTCCGCCCGATGGTGACCAGGAATAAGTAATACCCGAAACCGATGGTGCTTCGAAATTCAATGTCCATCCGGAGATACTTCCCGCATCACCGGAAAAATCATCCACCACATACAGATTCCATGTTCCATTCATATTGCCGTTTCCAAAATCCGACAGCAACGGTGCAGCCTGAGTTATACTACCCGGACCCGGTGAAGCAAATGCATCAGGTGTGGTGATATTGGTTGGCGCATACGTGCCGGAAACAACAGGAGTTGGTATCGGCAGGAAACCATCGCTGATGATTAAATTAACGTTTGAAATAGACGTGGTACTTCCCGCATCACTCATCAATATCACATTTGTACCAGCAGGTGATTGCAACAGGATATCGATATCAGAAGGGAATACATGCGTAACGCCATTCAGGTTGACAGATTTCAAAACAGCACCTAACGGAACTCCTGAAACAGCTAACGTTGCAGGGTACGGCGATGCGGTTCCCGAAGTAGGAATGGTTACAGTGGCTGAATAGCTAAACGAACCCGAATAAGAAGATGACACATTCAGATTGACGCTCGAACCGCTGCAGGTATAGACTGACGACGGACTTGCAGTAAGAAGCGGATTTGCTCCAACAGTTATTACCGCACCAGATGCATTTACACAACCATTTGCATCTGTAACAGAAACCGTATAGGTTGTTGACGCAGCCGGATTCGCTGTAACTGTTGCACCCGTTGTAGCCGAAAGACCAGAGGAAGGACTCCATGCAAAATTTGAAGCATTCGATGTTGCAGCAAGAGTAACAGATGCACCGCCAGGCAGGCAAATTAAACCCGAAGAAGGACTCACAGAAAGCGAAGGATTAGGATTCACAGTTACGATTATGGAAGAATTACAACTGTTTCCACATTCATCTGATACAATACAATTAAATGTATATGTTCCCACAGGAAGATTTGCGGTTATAGTTGCCGCATTGGGATACGAAGTAATTGATCCGTCACTCCATGAATAATTAAAGACCGATCCTCCTCCTGTTGAATGCGCAGTTACAGTAAAGTCTGAATTCGCACACATCGTGGAAGAGACTGTTGCAGGCGAACAAATCAATGGAGCACCTGCGATAACCGTTACTGTGCCTGTGGCAGAACAACCCGCAGCATTCGATGCGGTAACCGTATATTGTGTTGTAGATGTAATGCCAACAACATCCACCGGATTACCTGTTGTTGATGACAGGAACGAAGACGGGCTCCAGGAATAACTCAGGTCGCAGGACTCAACAATATAAATTCCATTATAAGTGCCGATTGACTGAGGAACTGCAACCGAAGCCTGGCTCCAGTCGCTGCCGGAATTGCTGTCAAATGCCGCTGAACGGATTGTCCCGGCAAATCCGCCTATTGAAGGCGCAAACCCTGACCAATCCAAAGCCGTCACACCCGTTGCCGCATTAAATACATAGCCCGAATTAAGTCCCACAGCATCAACCACCGATGATCCTGATTTCAGAACCACACCCATCAGGTCACCCGAGAACCATGATCCTGAAGAACCGCCGGTATTATAATAGAGATTCGCCGGCAGGTCCGTACCAGACCCCATGCAAAGCACCAATGCGCCATTTCCGGGAATGACAGTTCCGGATGGAAACGTATATGGATGAACGGCAGTGGATGAATTCGAAGTATAGTCACCGAACGTATAGCCAGAAATGTCGACCGGTAATGATGAAACATTGCTTATCTCAACCAGGTCTTCTCCACTAGCAAAAACCGGATAGGTCGGAGTTTGTCCGGTGCCGGTTCTGTATAATGTTACTTCCGTAATTTTTATCACACCCGATTGACAAAGAGCCGTTGCGTTTAATTGCGAGTTGTTCCCGCTGCAAACGGATGAAGGTGTTGCCGTAACGGACGAAAGCGCAACAGCTGAATTCAATGTGATCGCAGCATTTCCGGTGGATACACATCCGTTCGCTGCAATACCCGTAACTGTATAGGTTGTAGTTGCGGCAGGAAGAGCACTCACTATAGAACCCGTCGAAACGTTCAGCCCTGCGGCCGGTGTCCAGGTATATAAACTGGCTCCGGATGCCGTAAGTGTCACTGCAGATCCGCCAGGTTTGCAGATGTTGCCTGACCCCGGACTAACTGAAACACTTGGCGATTCGAGGACATTCAGAGTTACGGTAGAGAGACATGAACCTCCGCAGCCGTCTGTAACTATACAATCGAATGTATAGGCTCCTGCTGAAAGATTTACCGGAATCGTTTTGGAATCAGGATATACTCCCCCAACACCATCAGACCAGGCATAATGGAAAGGAGCACCACCACCTGTATGGTTGGCGGTTACGGTAAATTCCGTTCCCGAACAAATCGTTCCGCCTGAATAAGTGGCCGCTGAACAGCTCAGTGTTTCTATGAACACGGTAACAGTAGCAGTGGACGAACAACCATTATTCGTTGCAGTCACCGTATAAACGGTCGTTGAATTCAGTTCCGGTGTTTCAGGGTTCTGCACATTTGCATTAGGTTTGAGCCCCGCTGCCGGCGACCATGAGTAATTAATCACTGGTATCGGCGGAAGGAATGTATAAATGGTACCGCTTGCCGGCACAGTTCCCGTGTTGTTGTTGTTTGCAGTGGTGCTGTTGGAAGTATTCGAGGAAAAGGTAATGCTGTTGAAATTCGAAACAGAAGTTCCAAGCAATCCGCCGGCAATCGTTGCAGTTCCATCAGCAGGACCCATAGCGCCATACCTGAATTCGATT
This sequence comes from uncultured Flavobacteriales bacterium, assembly GCA_964595205.1. Classification (GTDB taxonomy): domain Bacteria; phylum Bacteroidota; class Bacteroidia; order AKYH767-A; family 2013-40CM-41-45; genus JADKIH01. Next base: position 216,925 of record CAZQOQ010000003.1, read on the forward strand.
TTATTTGATCCCTCATACAGCCAGGCCTGGAATGTGGAATTGGTTGCACCGGATGTATTTCTTGGAATCGTTACTCTCCATTCGAACTTTAGTATATAATTTCCCGGGGATCCATCAAGGAATACCTTGACCCATCCGTCAGTCCCTGTTGCAAGATCATCCCAATAAGGGAAAATCTTCGGCAGATTGTCTGTGCTCGTAAATGAATTTGTAAACTGGCTCACGGCTGTGGCATTTCCGAGCAAGATCCAACCGTCGGGCGACACTGAGTACTTGCTGTAGGTATTGCCGTTATACATGAAATTAAATCCGATTAACGCCGCAGTTGATGTAGGAGTATCATCTCCTCCCGTATTTATTACAGTAGTTGCGGCGATCATCGGATCCAGCGACGCTCCTGTGCCTGCTGCGAATGAATAATTATTTACTGTCATTGCCGATGGCAACAATGCTCCAGACGAAAGTTGTGTAATCGTTCCTGAACAGATATTTGCCGGATTAACCGATGCTGACAAGTCTGATGGAGTGATTCCTACCTGCACGCCGGCAGCAGCCGTATTTGTACAGCCATTTCCATCTGTGCCGGTAACTGTATAGTTTGTGGATGCAGAAGGATTGGCCGATACAGAAGAACCCGTTGTCTGGTTTAATCCGGCAGCCGGACTCCATACATACGTATTACCACCACTGGCAGAGAGTGTAACGGCTGTACCGCCCGGCAAGCATATGCCGGAATTTAACGGACTAACTGAGACGTTTGGTTTGGGTTGAACCGTAACTGAAACGCTGGAAAGACAGGTCGATCCGCAATTATCAGTCACAAGACAATTGAACGTGTAATTTCCTGCAGATTTATTGGCTGTTATTGATTGCGAATTCGGATAAGAAGTTGTTGAACCATCGCTCCATGCATACGAATACGGCCCTCCTCCACCGGCTACCTGGGCATTTACCGTAAAGTCAGAAGCGTCACACAACGTGCCGGAGACGGTAGCGGGAGAACAGACTAATGCAATTCCGCTACCTACTGTAACAGTTCCTGTTGCAGAACATCCCTGAGAACTCGTGGCAGTAACTGTCCATGTTGTGGTCGAAGTAATTCCCGAAGCAGTAACCGGGTTTCCAGTCGTGGATGCCAGGAAACTTGCAGGACTCCATGAATAAGTGAGGTTGGAAGGTGGAAGATTTGTTCCTCCTGTAATCAACACGTTATAATCCTCGTATTCTCCATAGCCTGTATGGTTACACGATTCCGTTGCGGCAGGCGTGCTCGAATACCTGGATACGACCCGCATTCGTGTAATACCGTTATAGGCAGTATTCGGGATGGTAGTGTTTCCCGTTGTGACAGAAGGGCTGTAAGTTGAAGCTGTGCTGTTGAAAACACTTTCAGATGCATCGAACAAACCATCCTGGTTGAAATCTATCCAGATACGGAATTGCTGTGCATATAACGATGAAATACCTCCTGCCTGCAATGAAATATTGTAAACGGTAGCACCGTCTGCAACAACATTTGCGGTGAGAGAACTATAATAGGTATAATCGGACGCTGCGTCGCCTGAATTGTTATTAGTAATGTTTCCAAAAGTGAAATTATTCAGGTAATCGCCGGTTGCACCCGGGCTACCACCTGTAAGATTTGGAGTACAATACGGAACAGATGAATTTAATGAAGCGTTTGCCGTTAGAGTTGAGCTGCCGCCTGAACAAACTGAAGGAATAGAAGCAGTAACGCCGGTTACTGTAACCGATGAGCTGATATTAACCGTAGTGGTCGTTGTTGAAACACAACTGTTGTTATCTGTTCCTGTAACGGTGTAAACAGTTGTCGCAGCAGGACTGGCAACAACCGAATTACCTGTAGTAACGCTCAATCCTGTTGAAGGGCTCCATTGATAAACGGTGCCGCCGGCTGCCGTAAGTGTAACAGCCGACCCTCCGGGATTGCAGATCACAGGCGAAGCGGGATTGACGGACAATGCAGGCAATGCATTCACGGTTATATTCAGAGAAGAACTGCAGGAGCCTCCGCAAATATCTGTCACTATACAGGTAAAGTTATATGATCCTGCACTTGCAAAATTTGCCGTGATCGATTGGGTATTAGGATACGATGTTGTAGTTCCGTCACTCCATGAATAAGAATAAGAAGAGCCTCCGGATGGATTAGCGCTTACCGTAAAATCGGATCCTGCGCAAAACGGTCCGGTTGCGGTTAGTGCAGCGCAATTCAGCGGTATGCCCACATTAACCGTCGATGTTGCTGTTGACGAACAACCTGTCGCGTTTGTGCCCGTTACTGTGTATGTTGTTGAAAAAGCAGGAGTAGCCGTTACCGTCAACCCGGTTGTTTCAGATAAACCTGCAGCGGGAGACCAGGAATATGTAACCGAAGGATCGGAAGTCAGCTGGAAAGTAAGTGACCAACCGGCGATAGTCCCGCCATCCGGTGTGGCGCCGTCATTCACATATAAATTCCAGGTTCCATTCTGGTTGCCGCTTCCGAAAGAAGATAACAAAGGAGTTGCTTGTGTTATTGAACCGGGACCGGGAGCCGGGTAAGTATCCGTTGCACCGGAATTTGTCGGAGCATATGTACCGGCAGCAATCGGAGAAGGAACAGCCGGTGAACCGTCCTGGAAAATTAAATTAACATTACTGATATCGGTTCCGCCTCCAACATCACTCATAATTACAACATTTGTTCCTGCTGGTGACTGCAAGAGCACATCCACATCTCCCGGAAAAGTATGAGTATAGCCATCAATCTTCACGCTGGTTAATATGGCTCCGGCCGGAACACCTGAAACTGCAAGAGGTGCTGGATAGGGTGTTCCCGTTCCCGATGAAGGAATGGTAATCGTTGAAGAATATGTGAAGGCACCAGAAAATACGTCGATCACATTCAGAACTGTGCTTCCTCCTGTGCATATATTGATGCTCGCAGGTGAAACAGAAAATCCCGGCTGATTGCCTGAGTTTATAACTGAGGTAGCCGTACTGAAGCAACCATTCGCGTCGGTTCCGGTTACTGTATAAGTTGTATTTGAAGAAGGACTAGCAGATACAACAGCGCCGGTAGTAGCCGAAAGCCCGGTTACAGGTGTCCATACATAATCCAATGCTCCGGATGCTGTTAATGATACTCCCATACCCGGCAGACAATATAAACCTGAAGATGGTGTAGCTGTTACATTAGGTGATGCATTTGTCGTTACCTGTAAGTTTCCGGAATTACATTGCTGACCGCAGGCATCGGTAACCTGACAATTATACGTATGTGTACCGGTTGCCGCAAAAATATTTTGAGTCGTATTCGAAACAGAGCCGCCATCTGCCGTCCAGGCATAAGTATACGGCGGCGTACCACCGACAGGGTTAGCGGTAACGGTCTGTACACCCTCGCAAGGAGCGCCTGAAACACTTAATGCGTTACATGCAATTGCTGCACCCACCACCACTGAAACGGCAGATGATGCGACGCACCCTCCTGCACTTGCTACAACGGTATAAACTGTAGTGGATGTCACGTTAGAAGCAACCGGATTTGTTATCGTTGTGGATGAAAGGAATGTTGCAGGAGACCATGAATAGGACGCACCGCTTACGGAACCGATATCGATCGTATAATCCTTCGTGGAACCTGAGAAGAACTGTTCGCAGGCGCTGCTGAAAGTACTGCCGCGAACCCTGACACGCATTCCGGTTTCGCCGGGTGCAGCTCCTGATGGAACGGTAATGTCGAAAGTCTGAGGACTGGTAATACCCGGAAACTGAAAATATTCGTCTGTCTGATTATAGGTTCCGTTCCGGTCCCAGTCAAAATAAACGCCACCCTGTCCGCTTGTTAACGTCGCGCTGAAAGTTATGGTGATCGAATATACCTGCCCGGGAGTCAGGTTTGTTGTTGCAGTTGCTTTCGGAATAATCTGCTGATGGGAGGTACAGGTAAGTCCCGTTGAATTAAGAGTATTAATCACAACGGAATTTATGCATGTTGAAAGATCGGAAGTTGAAACGCTGCAATAAGAAGGACTGGTGGAAGCGATTGTTGCATCCACGTTCAACTGTGAAGTTCCACCGGAACAAATATTAACCGGGTTGGCGGAAGCGCTGTTAATCAAAACTGCCGGCGCATTTGTGATTGATGATGTAGCTGTTGCGGAACATCCATTAACATCGGTTCCGGTTACTGTATATATGGTTGCGGAAGAAGGATTCGCAACTACCACTGCTCCCGAGGTCGGAGTTAAACCGGAAGCAGGCGACCAGGAATAGGTCACTGCATTGCCTGCCGTTAAGGTTACGCCTGAACCCGGAACGCAATTTGTGGCAGATGAAGGTGAAACTGAAACGACAGGAGTCGCATTTGTGGTTACGACAAGGTCGCCTGAGAGACAACTCAAACCGCATTGATCCATGACCTGGCAGTTATACGTATGTGTTCCAAGTGATGCATTTATTGTGGCAGTGGTTGGCGCAATGGAAGTTCCGTCCTCAGTCCATGCATACGTAAACGGACCTGAACCACCAACCGGATGAGCGGTTATAGTCTGTAATCCCTGGCAAGGGGCGCCTGCAGTTGTTAAGGCAGTACATGACAGGGCAGCTCCCACGTTCACGGTAACTGTACCTGATGCGGAACATGCACCTGCTGTTGCAGTAACCGTGTATGTTGTGGTCGCTGTCATGGCTGTTGCATTTACAGTACTTGCCGTTGTTGATGAAAGAAATGCCGAAGGAGACCAGGCATAACTCAAGGTGGCGGGGTTGCTCGCACCGCCAGAAATTGAAACGTTGTAATCTTCGAATTCACCCCATTGGGATTCGCCGAGACAGGAGGCTGAAGCTCCTGGTGTTGAACTGAACCTGCTGGCGACTCTTAATCGCGTCGTGCCGTTCAAAGCAGTATTCGGAATTGTGGCAGTACCTGTTGTTACAGAAGGAGAAAACGTAGAGGAAGTTGAATTGAAAATACTCTCCGATGCCTCGAAAATTCCATTTTGATTGAGATCTATCCAGATCCTGAATTGCTGAGCGTAAGTGCTGGATAATCCACCCGCTCTCAGGGAAATATTATAAAGCGTTGTACCATCTGCAACCACGTGCGCAGTTAATCCGCTGTAATAGGTATAATCATTTGCAGCATCAGGTGTATTGTTGTTCGTAATATCCGCAAATGTGAAATCTGCAATGTAATCACCCGTTGCAGAAACGGAAGTCATACCCGGTATGCAATAATCTTGTGATATCGAGGCAGAGACACTCAATGCAGAATTATCATTCAGGCAGATACTGGAAGGAGTCGCTGTAACACTGCTGATCGTCACGGCCGTCGCCGTTGATACACTCACCGTATTGGAACTGACACAACCATTTGCATCTGTTCCGGTAACCGTATAGACGGTAATGGCTGAAGGATTGGCTGTAACAGGCGATCCGGTCGTTGGGGTTAAATTTGCAGCCGGCGACCAGGAATAAGTGGAAGCTCCACTCGCTGTCAATATAACGCCGGATCCCGGAACGCAATTGGTGGCGGATGATGGTGTAATACTTATGGTTGGATTCGCATTGGTGATTACATTCAGGTCCCCTGCATTACAGGTGTTTCCGCAATTATCGGTTATTAAGCAATTGTAAATATGTGTGCCAGTTGCCGCTACAATCGTTTGCGTGGTCGGAGCAATGGTAGTCCCGTCTTCTGTCCATGCATAAGAATATGGCTGAGAGCCACCGGCCGGATGGGCAGTGACATTCTGCGATCCCGGACACGCCACGCCTGAAGTGGTAAGAGCTGTGCATGTTAAAGCTTCTCCAACGGTAACGGTGACTGTCGAACTGGTTGTGCATCCGCTTAAGGCGGTTGCTGTGACGGTATAAACTGTTGTAGTCGTCAGGGATGTTGCATTTACCGTTGATCCTGTGGTTGCGGAAAGAAATGTACTCGGGCTCCAGGAATATGTCTGCACAGGCGGGGCAAAGGAATATCGCTGGCCGGTTGCAGGGCGGGCTGATATGTTTGTGGTTTCGGTAACAGAGCTGGCATTTGGAGTGGCGCCGCTTCCATCCAGGGAAAGGAACTGACCAAGTGTGGTTCCTGCTAAACCGATGGATGCTCCCAACGTTGAACTTGCTGCTTCCTGGCGGTAAATCATTTCGATATGATTATCGACCTGATAAAGTTTTACCTGGAAAGAAAAACTTACCGATCCTGAAAACAATTTCCAGTTTAACCATTCAAATGTAAATACAAAGTTACCGGGAGTACCACCCAAAAGATAAGAAGCTGTGCCCGAACTTCCATCAAGGTCATCCCACAAAGGCGCGATCATCGGAAACAGGGTCGAAGATGCCGTGGTTGTCGCAAGGAGATTCGCTCTCTGATTTGCTGCGGAGGTGGATGCTGCGGCCGAATTAAAACTCAGCCAGCCATTGGAACCAGCAATTACACTCGTATAGGTTGTGCCAAGGTAGGTGAATGAAAACCCAAGCGGTAGTGTGGCAGAGGCAGCGTCATCTACCTGAATTGAAGAGACTGCCGTCCCCCCGCTAAGAGCAGTGTATGTTGTAGTTGAAGGAGTAAAAATATATTTTCCGGAATTTGACGGAGGTGTAACATTAACAGACAAAACACTATTACCGCCTCCTGCACAGAAACTACCGGGCGTTGCACTAAGTCCGGTAATAACTGCCGCACTCAAAGAGTTAACGGAGGCAGTTGCCGTGGATGAACACCCATTCGTTGTTCCGGTTACTGTGTAAACCGTATTTGCTGTCGGACTTGCATTTACATTTTCGCCCGTAGATACATTTAGACCTGATGAAGGGGCCCACGTATATGAAGAGGCACCGGATGCAGTAAGCCCGACTGCAGTTCCGGGATTACAATAATTTGCTGAAGAAGGCGTAACTACGGTGACCGGCAGGCTATACACAGTAACAGCAATCACTGTAGAAAACCCTTCAGCACCACCATTGCATTTCACACCCAATTCGTAATAATAAATTCCCGCTGCAAGATTGGAAGGGGTTGTATACGAACTGCTGGTTGCGCCACTTCCTCCTATTACAGCCACCGGGCCGGATCCGTCGGCATTGCACGTATACCACTGATAAGAAATGCCGGATCCGGTTGAAAAACCGGAAGGCACGATTGTAATTGCACTGTTTCCAAAACATGCACTCGCAGCAGGGGAAAGCGTGCCTCCGTTATTTGAAGTACACGGGGCACCAAGCTCGTCAGCACCGATGGCAGGAAAAGAATTTGAGGGATTAGGTCTTGCGTCTCCGTCGATATCGGTAGCAACGCCAACCGATGCGCCTTTGTTGGCGACAAAGTCTCCACCCTCCGTTCCGCCGGCCCAACTTGATATATGCAGGTCAGTTGCAGAAACAAATGGTGCAGCAACCGTAGTACCTCTCGAGGCATTGTCATTACTGCCACCTGTAAGCAATGTACTGGTGTAGGCTCTCAGGTTTGTTGATGGAGTTGTAAGGGCAGGATTAAAGTTAGCCGGGAGATAAAATCCGGTACCGGCTGTTGTACCTGCCTGTGCTATCCCCTGCGAGGCAGCAGTCGATCCGCAATAATAAATGTTGTTATTGAATGTCAAAGCCAGAGTAGATGTTGCACTGGAAGGAAGGAAAACCGAAACATGGGCGATCGAAGTTGTTCCGCCAGTGATCGTATTACTGAAAATATTATTCCTGACATCACATCCGGAATTGGTATTTGTTGATCCCGTTATTGCAAATGCTGCCGTGAGATGACTCGTTGTGGCTGTTCCAATCATCAGTCCTGACAATGAAACGGTATTATGATAAACCTTGTGGCCGGTTCCGGTATTGATCCTTATACCGAATACGCCAAAGCTGGTGCTGAATGCAGATCCTCCCGACATATCATGGGTAATTCCGCAAATGAAATTATTCCTGATTGTGAAATTATTACCGGAACTGACATTAATACCAAAGGCTCCGAATGTGGTTGTACTTCTGCTTACATATCCATTGATAATATTATTCTCTATGATTGAATTCTGTCCGGATGTAGTTGCTCCCAATAATCCAAGGTCGATTGAACTGGACGAACCTCCAATATAACTTTCTATATTCTGAATGGTATTTCCACTGATCAATGCGCCATCAAAACCACCCAATGAAATACCGTTTTTATAAACAGTAGTTGCATTATTTGCGGTTGCTGATCCGATGATGTTATTTGAAATGACCAGGCCTGTAAAGACCGTAGATGCCGAACCCATACAGCCAATTCCTTTAGCGACCTGGTTGATGATACAGTTTGTAATGTTGAGTGATGCAATCACCGCAGGACTTCCAACAGTTGTGGAAATAGAGGTCACGGCCGAAGGTGCCGATGTTGTTCCCGCCGATCCCGGTCCCGCATAGATTCCAAATGTATTGGCTTCGGAGCCGGTTCCTGATGTGGCTGTAGAAACATTGCGACCTGTGGCATTACCATTTAAAACGCAGTTTTTGATATTGATGTTTGATGCAGTTGTTGCCCCGGTAGTGGCAACGGCAATCCGAACGCATGATGTGTAGGTGATTGTATTGGTGTTTGTATTTATTATCGTGAGATCACGGTTAGTACCGCCGGAGTTTGGATTATCTCCGTCGATCGTTACATTGTCCGCACCGTTAAGCTGGATGATTCCCAGGCCAGTGGCTGGATTTCCGCTTATCGACACTCCGTCATTGGAGGGCCGAATCAAAACAGATGTATAAGATGCAGAACCTGCTCCGCTGCTGTTGAGGTTTGCAGGTGTGGTTCCTTCATTCGTGTTAGCCGAAATATCTATGTTAATGCTTCCCTGGTGTGTGCCGTCATTGATTTTGTCGAATGCTCCTTTTACAGTAGCATATGAAGCGGACAGTGTTCCTGCAGAAGCCGTTACATTTACCTGACTTTTAGTTGTCAAAGAAAGCATCGTTAAAATAATCAGCAGACATGTAATCCTGTAAATTTTAATCTGAGTTTTAAAGTTGTAGGTTTTTTTCATGGAAGTTGTTAAGTTATATTGATGATTTAATTACTGCAGAATTTCGCTATATGAATGTTTAATAATTAATATTTTATTATCTGAGATCTCAGCCAGGAACTTGTCAATTCTTTTTCTTAGGACAAAAGAAAAAAAATTGAATCATTTAAAATTGCAATGCAGACCAGAAACTTTCACAGAATCATTTCAGAGCGATGAAAGACTTTAATGCATTAATATTACCAGTAAAACATTTTATTGAAGGGACTGAAGGTAAACTCCAGACAGATAAAAATATAAAAAAAAATGAATCCTGAAAAAAAATGTTATGAAACCGATGATTATCTTTTTATCAAAACAAAAAGAAATGTTAAAAAGTACTCTTTCATTTTAAATAAAAGTGATTTGTTTAAGTGAATTTAATTGAAATAAATAATGACATGTTAATATAATCCAACATCCTATAATTAAAAAGGCCGCTAAAAAAGCGGCCTTTTTAATTTTTTTTATTTTATGTACCGTTTCACCGATCCATAATAATAAATTGTTTTATAACTATGGCAATGCAGCACCAATACCGTTCTGGATGTTAGGATCCAGCACGAGGAAGTCGGAACCGTCAACTGCACCATCTCCATTCAAATCGCCAGGAGCGTATCCACCATCACCATTCTGAATTGATGGATCGAGTTCGAGGAAGTCGGATCCGTCGACCGCACCATCATGGTTGATGTCGCCTGTGAAGATGGCAAAATTACCATCACCCAGATCTGCCTGGTTTCCGGCGAAGGCCTGTGCAGCAGCAGTAGAGAAAGGATATGAAGTTATTGCAGAGAAAGGAACTGCAGCAGCACTCCAGGTTTCAACACTGTTGCGGTGTAATAATCTCAGGTAATAAGAGTTACCAGCTACTACAGGAGCAGTGAAAGTAACACTTATGCTACCGTTGGTTTGCACAACGCCTTTGGCTTCCTGTACCAAAGCATATGGGAATGTAGGATCCATGGCACTGATAGAAATTGTATCTGCATCTGTTGCAGTAGCACCAGCAACGCCATCAATAAACAATGTTCCGGCACCTGCAACTTCCATCAAACCACCACCTGAGTAGTAACCCTGAATATAGATGTTTGAATTGAGGGTTACACTGCAAGAACCTGGAGTATGAGTAATATTTCCGGTTGCTGGATCACAGGCATCAACGGTAGCACAATCACCATCGTCATAGTTTGGTCCAACCGTGAATGTTACGTGCTGGCGTGCACTTGGACAGCCGTTGGCAGAACATTCAGCATAGAAATCATACACGGCACCAGGAGTGGCTGTACTTGCGCCACCATTTGAAATTGGATTGAATGGTGTAATAGTAGCTAATGGAGTTCCGCCTGATGGAACACTATACCATGTAACAGGACCTGTTGGTGAGAGAACAGTAATTGTCAAGACGACATTGTCGATGATTCCACCGTCGAACTGATATGGATCCCTGACTGTTAATGTCCATGTTCCATTTGGATCAAATCCATTGTATGAAGAGAATGAACTAAATGGAGCATATGGACCAGGTGATGCAATGGCTCCGGTAGTAGGAGGAACCGTACCTGTATTATTGAATACATAAGGTAAAGTAGTAGTACCACCACCACCGCCAAATATAGTTGCATTATCGAGCGGGTCGAAGAAGATTACATTAGAAGGACCACCGTTTGGAGCCTGTAAATCCAATCTAAGGTCGCCGCCATAGGTATGAGCAATATCCATTGACACTGATACGTCAGTGATAATTGATCCTGCAGGGAATCCGGAAACGATTAGGGTATGGAATGAAGTATTGAATCCGGATGTAGTCGGATAATCAGTCCAGTCTACAGGAAGATCTGTGAAGCCTGATGGACTCTGTGTAACAGACTCAAGACAGTTTCCGGTAAAGCTGTTGCTGATCGATGCATTGTAGCAGCCCGGAATATTAGCAGGTCCAACAGATGTTGGATTAGATTCCTGTGTATTTACTGTAACAACGTTTGGTGCCGATTCAAATGAACAAGCGCCAGTGATTGTAACTTCAACGGTGTAACTACCAGATGTGGTTACGTTGAGTGTTGCGTTTGTTTCACCGCTTAATACAGTTCCATCTTTTTTCCACTGATATGTGTTACCTATATCTGTACTTGCAGTTAACACTAAAGGCAGACTGTTACTACAAGCAATAGTAGGACCGGCAGGTGAAATAATTGCCGAAGGTGAAGGATTAACCGTGACAGTAACACTTGAAGCGCATGTACCGCCGCAGTTATCGCTGACAACGCAGTCGAACGTATAAGTACCAGGAGCAAGATTTGCTGTGATTGAAGCGGCATCCGGGTAAATTCCACCCACACCGTCAGACCATGCAAAAGAATATGGAGCTCCACCACCTGAATAATTAGCGGTTACTGTAAAGTCAGAGCTGGAACAAAGCACTCCTGCAGTAGTTGCAGGTGAACAAACCAGTGGCGCACCTGAAGTAACAGAAGTAGTCGCCGTTGCAGTACAGCCGTTATTTGTAACAGTTACTGTATAAATTGTTGTTGAATTCGGAGGCAATGCCGGAGTTTCAGGATTCTGAACAGTAGCATTTGGTTTTAAACCTGCACCCGGTGACCATGAATAAGTGACCGTAGCAACCGGAGGTGTGAAAGTGTAAACCTGATCTGTTGCAGGCTTTGTCTGAATATTTGAAAACTCAGTCACTGAACTTGCAACCGGTGAGGCAGAACTGTTATTCAATGACAGGAAGTCACCAACCGCTACACCAGAAAGTCCGATGGAAGCACTTGCACTCGTTGGCACTGCTGCATCCTGTCTGTAGATAAACTCAATTTTACCATCGGCTTCATATAATTTAGCCTGGAATGATATCGTGGCAGCTGTATTGGAGAAATCCCATCTCCAGTTTAGCCATTCAAATGTAAATACTCTTGTTCCTGCAGTACCTGTTGTCAGGTATGAAGCAACTGCACCTGCTCCGGCTCCGGAAAGGTCATCCCAAAGTGGAGACACAGTGGCTCTGATCGGGCTGGCAGCAAGGCTGTTATTAAATCCACTTGCAAGTGTCGTAAATGAAAGGAAGCCATTCGAACTACCTGCAACCAATGAATAAGTAACTCCTTCATAGGTAAAGTCGAAACCGATCGGTACAACAGCGGCGGCATCATCTACAAGAAGTGCAGCAACTGGTGTTCCACCAGATAATGATGTGAACGTTCCGCTTGAAGCAGAGAATGAATATGTATTTGCAGTTGAAGGTATCGAAAGATCTGCAGTAATATCCAGGTTAGAGAATGCACCTGAACAAACTACCGGCGGAGTTGCTGAAGCACTCGGACTGCCAGGTGTATTGCTGACGTTTAGTGTAACGCTGGCCGTTCCGGTACAACCTGCAGCGGATGTTCCAGATACAACATAGGTCCTGTTCGAAGGAGGATCTGCATTTACTACAGAACCAGTATTAGCCGATAATCCTGCTGATGGTGACCATACATATGTAGAAGCTCCACTTGCCGTCAAAACGGACGGTCCGCCACCCGGATTACATATTAATGTAATTGATGGAGTAATGCTTACGGATGGGATCGGGTTTGCTAACACTGCTTTTTCGGCAGTGGTTACAGAAGATCCTCCCGGATTAGTACAGGTAATTGTAACAACGTAATAAGTGTTAACAGTTACCGGACCTGTAGCCTGTGTGAGTCCGGTTCCCAGTAATGTAGTATAAGGTCCACCCGGTGATGTTCCTGATGCCCACTGGTAGGTAATACCTACATCTTCAGATGCACCGTCAAGTGATAATGTAGTTCCGAGTCCGACACAAACTCCGCTTACACCATTTATAGTTCCGGCTGTTGGAGCACCGGCACAACCGACATTTGGATTACCATTGAATTCATCTGCGCCGATATCAGGTGCAGTACCGGTTCCGACATATCCACCATTTCCCTGGCGAACATCAGCATCATAATCATCGGTAATTCCTGCGATATTACTTCCGCCGCTTTCGAGACTTGTAGCAATGGCTGTATTTACATGTAAAAAGCCCGGATCACCACATGTAGTACTAATGAATTGCGGACGTGCATAAACTGAATTCGCATCACGAGGTGCTGTTATATAGGTTTTATATGCAGGAAGGTTTGTGAAAGTGTTTGTACCATCTGAATAAATTACCGGTGCGAAGAAATCATTTCTGTCCGAACTTGCAGCATAATTTGCAAATGTAGTTGAAGAACCAAAGAATGCTGCAGACAATCCGGTGCCATTTGCAGTTGAGGCATTCGATAATATATTATTATTCATTGTAACAACCGCACCGGCAGTACCTTCGATAATTGCATTTGAACCGAAGTCAGCTGCGCTGCTTGTTGCTGTCAGATGAATTGTATTATAGTAGAATTTAGGACTGAATCCCGGTGTTGATGCAGAAATCCTGATACCATTCACAGAAGATCCTGTAGGAGCTGTGATATTTCCAATCACGTTGTTGGAAATTTCGAATGAGTTAGGGCTTGTTCCCTGGATCAACATACCTAAAGCATCGTCGCCGGCCTGAATTCCACAAATATTGTTTTTCAGAATCCGCTGATCGGTTCCTCCGAAAATACCAATACCATAAGCCGGTGAACCGCTTGTTGTAATTCCGGTTACGGTATTATTTGTGAATATCTGGTTTCCATCATTCGAAGTAATGCCATATATAGTTGCAACTCCGTTAATGTTTGAAATTAAGTTTCCGGAAACTATGTTTGAAGCAGTCGTATTTGAACTTGAAACAGAAAATGCAACGATATTACCACCATCAGAAACCCAGTTTGACAAAGTATTGTTTGTTACTGTCCTGGTCGGACCTGTAGGAGTAGCTGCTGCAGGATCTCCGCCTTCTGACTGTAATCCAAAAATATTTGTATTACCGGTCGTAATAATATTTGAGAAATTATTTCCGGAAATAGTAAAGATTGAGCTGTTAGGAGAGTTAGAAGTGAATTCATTATAAACAATGATCTGTGCCAATTCTTCTGCAGTAAAAGTTCCGACGATCGAGTTGTTCAGGAAGTCAAACGTCTTTCCGGCAGCACGTGCCGTTCCATTCTGGAACATGTTAAATCCGCCTGATTTTACACTGATATTATGCAGTTTGTTATTTGCATAAACCAGGTTACCAGCAAAAGCAGCATTGGTAATAGGAATGATAGTTCCTGTATATGTACCCACATTGTCTACATCGTAAAAATCGTTATCCGATAAATAACATACTGCCGTAGAGTTTCCGGCATTATTTCCAACGCCAAAGCAGTTTGCTGAAGCGAGGGTAGTATAATTATTGGTAAACCAAGGCGTGACAGCATCACCCAGGCTGTTGTGGGTCATGCTGATTGTTTTTGATATGGCTCCGAAATTTGAAAACGTAGAGATTGCAGCACCAGGTGCATCGGTTACGAAACCTTTGAAGGTGTTAAAATCTCCGTAAAAATCTTCCGGAACGGCAGCCTGTTGGAAACCAATCAGGGTATTTGTAGCCAGGTTACTGTTATCAGTTGGAGTTGTACCCAATACTCTTACCGTAACAACATTATACCTGAAAAAATAAGTTGCAAGATTAGGTAAAACCTGAGCAGTTAAAGCTCTGGTACTGATACCAAATACGTTTGAAGGTATGGTTGTGTTCAGAGGCGTACAGCTAATATCAATGGTATTATGCTCAACAGTTGTAGTATAAGCTCCGCCTGGATTCGGCTGAACCGCGCCACCAGGAAAATAGTTATTTTCAATACCACCGGAAGAACCCGGTGTTTTTGGTGTGGTAACTGCTGTTATCGTATTATAAGAACAATTGTTATTATACTGGTTGTTCATCCAGATAACGTAGTTAGTGGTCTGGTTACCGTTCAATAAGGAAAATGTAGTTCTCACTTCTCCGGTTCCGGAAACATGGAAAAATGTGTTACCGGTTAATGCTGAAGTACCACCAATGTCGTTTCCATTATCCATTGAATTTAATGCAGCTGTTGCACCGGATCCAATCAATACGATACCGTATGTGGCATCTTCAACATAGTTACCGTAAAATTTGTTGAAGGAATTGGATCCTGCAGGTGTTGTAGCATTCGCAGTTGTAATCGGATCCAGAGGAGTATGAGATGTATTACTATAAATTCCAAAAGAGTTTGGATAATTATATCTCAAATAGATATCGTTATTCTGAATCGTGTTGTGCTGAGCACCGTCAACGCTTGTCGCATACAATAAAGCAATTCCCCATTCCGTCATTGTATTGGTTGTTAATGGAGTTGTACTTGTCGGCGGACTTGCAGGCGTATAAAGGTTCGCTACATTTTCCCTCAGAACAAAGTTATCGATGGTTACATAGTCAGCACCGACTAATTTAATGATACCATCATTAAATTTACCTGCTGTTAAGCCGGTCGCAGCTGTGATAGTGTTCCCATTACCCTGAATGGTAATCGTAGCACCGACACCCGACGAGGTCAGAACTGCCGACCCCGTTCCACCGATAATGTATCCACCCACAGGTGCGGTCTGTGGATTTCCGGCAAGCAGGTTCAGGGTTACACCACCTGCAGCAACACCCTGTGCATTCAGGTCGGTAATCGCGGCATCGAGTGAAGGATAACCGCCAGGAATATTAATTGTTCCTGATAACTGTGCTTTTACACCATTGGTCATAAAAAAAGTAAGTGCAAAGCAACTAATAAAGAGCATCCACCGAATTATTCGATTCGGTAAGACATTTGTGTAGAGTTTGTTTTTCATATTAGTTTAGTATTAATTTATATATATAGGTTGATTTAATTAAAACAGATAATAAAAAATCCTCGCGACGAATTAACTACGTCGCTAAGTGCATTCAATAATTCAGAGTAAAATCCCTTCGTAAAAAGAGTTTCGTTCATGTATTTTCGTTAAGTTAATTTCAATGTTTTCGGCTGATACGAAGCATTGAAAAAGTTTGTGTGTTTGTTAATATTGAATTCAAAGCTACAATTCTAATTGGTTTTTACAAGTTTTTGTTAATATTTTTTTAAATTATGTCAGAAAATTGATTCCAAATCATCAATTTTCAGGCATTTTAACAACTATTTCGTTGCTAATTTGTTAAAAAATCAAGGAATTTTATAGAGACATCGTTAAGCTAAACTAAATACTTATCCAAATATGTCATCCGGCATTAAACCGGAGAAGAAGCCAAAGTATAGTAAAATCAAACCCTGTAACAACAACCCTATTATATAGATTACTCTTTTATAATTGATATTCCGTTTGATTAATCTAAACTCATTATCTGATTCAAAAGAATTACATTGCTGCATAAAAAAAATTAAGAACAATATTATGATCAGTTATTTCAAATATGATTAAAGATTCCATTGCCGAAATGCTCCATAAAGTGGAAATATTTAAAAATATTCCTGCTGATTTCTTAAATATTCTTTCCAAATCACTTTTTGCCGCCGACTATAAGAAAGACACACCGATCATTCATAAGGGGGAAGAAGGCGATTCCATGTATATTATTTTAAAGGGTAAAGTTAAAATTCATGATGATGAACACGTGGTCGCCACCATGGAGGCAGGGAATTACTTCGGTGAATTCTCCCTGCTCGATGCAGCTCCCCGATCAATGTCTGTAACCGCCATCGAAGACGTAACGGCTGTAGCAATAAAAAGAGAGGTGTTCTTTAACCTTCTGCAAAATCAAACCGATGTTTCTAAAAAAATAATCAGTACGCTAACCAGGCGGCTGCGCCAACAGAACGAATCGTTAATAAACCAGTTTAAAACAAGAGAATCTGAACTCACGCGCCTCGTGGATGAACGTACACGGGAATTACAGGTTAAGAATGAAGAAATCACTATAAAAAACCGTGAGATTACGGATAACGTGAATTACGCAAGGCGTATCCAGGCTGCTATTTTACCGGATGAAAAGTTCATCCGCGAATCATTTCCAGAATCGTTTGTTCTATACCTCCCGAAAGATATCGTCAGCGGCGACTTCTTTTCATTCTTTAAAACAGAAAGCGGCGCCATCATTATTGCCGCCGACTGCACAGGGCATGGTATTACCGGAGCCTTTTTAAGCATCATCGGCAGCTCCATCCTAAACCAGGTAATTAACGATAAAAAAATTACAGACCCCGGAAAAATTCTGGATCATCTGCATGAGGAAATGATTGCTGTCCTCAATCAACGCAGCAATGAATCAACCGATGGCATGGATGTATCGGTTTGTCATGTCGATTTCCATAAAAGCATCCTTTCTTTCGCAGGCGCAAACCGCCCGCTCTGGCTTCTTCGTAACGGAGAACTGAATGTATTTCCTCCCGATAAATTCCCCGTTGGCGGATTGCAGATCCTCCACAACTCCAGTTTTACAACCAGCCAAATTCCCGTTGAAACAGGTGACACTTTTTACATTTTCACCGATGGTTATGCGGACCAGTTCGGCGGTGACTCCGGAAAAAAATTAATGACTAAAAAGTTCAAAGAACTGCTGATCTCCATTCAGCATCTCAGCATGTCACAACAAAAAGATCATCTCTCAGATTATTTTCAAAAATGGAAAAACAGTAACGAACAGGTTGATGATGTGCTTGTGATTGGCATCAGGCAGCAAAATACCATGCAACAAAACCGTGCAATATGAAACGTCTATAGCTGCCATCTTGTAAATCACAATGCGATTTAGAAACCTCATTCTGAAATTCACAAAACCCTGCCCTTTTAGGTATGGCACAAAAAAAACGGGGGCGGGTTTATCGCCTCCGTTTTACTCTTCTAAACTTGTGTTTCATGAAAAGTACTACATATAAAAATTGCCTTTAATTAATTATCTATTGCAGCGAGAGAATTTTGAATTCCGTTCGCCTGTTTCTCTGATAGTCTCTTTCACTGCATATTTTCGCGCCGGTATTATCACAATCGCATTTAACAATCGGTATTGTTTCACCGAATCCTTTTGAAGTTAACCTGTCTGCCGTAATCCCTTTGGAGATCAGGTAATCAACAGCCGCCTGAGCCCTCCTTTGGGAGAGTGCCATATTGTATTCATCCGTCTGCCTGCAATCCGTATGTGCACGCATTTCAATTTTCATGCTCGGATTGGAATTCATCATCTGAACTACTCCATCCAGTATCAAGGCTGCATCCGGCCTGATGTTATATTTATTCAGATCGTAATAGATATTATTGATCTTGACCACATCGTTTGCTTTGATCAATACAACGTTTGTCACCAGTTCTTTTTTGCTTGCAAGCATTTCAGGAGTAATATCTATCGGCATTGATGCAAAGTTTTTCTTGATTGCATCCAGCCTGAAATGACCATCGATCGGGACATTCTCAAATTTATATGTGCCATCCTTTGACGTCATTGCAAATTGTTCAACACCTGTGTTTGAATCTATCAGCCTGACTTTTGCATTTGCCATACCTGCCTTTTTCTTGTTGTTGGCATAAATCTTACCTGCCAGTGTAGTCGTTTCAGCTTTCTTGTCCATGCCAATTGACAGATTTTGAGTGGAGGCAATGGCCATCGACTTCGTTTCAATTTCGATAGAATCCGACTGATACCTGTCTTTTTCCGTTATGATTTGATATTGACGACCGGGTGTCATTAAGAAATTAAAAGTTCCGCTGTCTGACGTGGTTATCACTTTTTTCTCTCTCCCCGATTCGATGATCCTGATCGTTGACGCCGTTAACGGCAACTTGGTTTTAGAATCGTAGACGAGTACATTTAATAAGATCGCCATCCTGTTGAACAAATAGATGTCGTCGTTTTCGTTCTTGCTGTCTCTGTTTGATGAAAAATACCCCGCGCTGCCGTCTTCATTCTGCACCCATCCGAGATCATCACCGGATGAATTGATCGGGTATCCAAGATTCAGTGAGCCAAAATACCCACCGTCTGATTTCGGACTGTAAAAGATATCATAACCTCCCAGACCACCGCGACCGTCGCTGGCAAAAAATAATCCGTCTTTATTATCAACAAAAGGAAACCCGTCGTTGCTGAAAGTATTTACAGCCGGCCCGAGATTAATTGGCCTGCCCCACGTGTCGCCCGATTTCATACACATATATAAATCCAGTCCTCCATAACCACCCGGCATGTCCGATGCAAAGAACAATTTATTTCCATCAGCGCTCAGGTAAGGATGCGCACAATTATAATTATCGCTGTTGTACGGGAACGCTGCATCTTCTGTCCATTTAGAACCCGATTTCCTGAAGTGATATATCTTAAGCTTAATGATACCGCTGTCGCTCCTGTGAATTTTCCCGTTATCTATGTTATTTCTTGTCACATATAATTCGTCAAATTTTTCATTGAAACAAATCGTTCCGTTGTTAAATTTGGTATTTATCATTGGTGCAAATTCTTCTGGCTTCTCAAACTTATTTTCAGATCCCCTGGCATAGTAGAGCGAGTAAAAAGGCAATCCCGTCCACTCGTGTGTGGCCTGGAACAAATCTGCTTTTTTCCTTGATGATGAAAAGACAATTCCATCCTTATAGAACACAGGAGAACAATCAGAATTCGGGCTGTTGATGGATAATTTTTCGATCAGGTAATTCGCACTGTCTTCCACAAGTGCGTTCAGCTGATGCAGCGATTCCAGAATTTTATCGCTTCGCTCGTCGGAACCGGCAATTTCCGTATAACGTTTGATCCAGGTTTCGGCCTCCGGATAATTTCCATTACTCATCAATGCCTGTGTATAAAACAACAGGTGTGATGGTTTTGCATCCTTAAGCCTGACGACTTTAGAATACCATTTTTCTGCTTCCCTGGAATCATTAATGAGACGATAGCAATGGGCAAGTCTGAATAGTGCTTCAGAATTATCAGGATCTGACTTTAAGGCCTTCTCATATTCGGGCACGGCTGCAGCAAAGGAAAGGTCATCATATAATTTGTTAGCCTTCTTCAGATGACTTTGTGCATGGCACAAAACCGGGAAAAGAAAGATCAGGCAAATCGACCGGATCTTTATGTTAGCAAGCTTCTTCATTTTATTTTTGTCATATTAGATTAGAAGAGTCGTGGAGAAGCAATTCTGTTTCTTCGATAAACAAAATCATAACCAATTGTTATTTCATGCGATCCTGATGTATATGAATTCAGGTTCGATAATGTATAATCATAAGAATAAAAAATCCGTAACTGCGGACTTAACTGGAAACCGGTTATTGCAGAAACCGCATCTCCCGTACGGAATGAACCTCCCAGCCACCAGACGTTTCCGATCAATCCGTGCAAGGCAACTTCAGCCTGGACCGGCGCTCCATATACCTGCTTCACCATCATGGATGTTTTCAGCTTGAAATTATCCGAAACATCCATCACCAATGCTGATGTCAGGTAATAATGCCAGTCCTGCGGACTCGCTGTATTCCTGACCCCGGAAGCACTGAATGAATTCTTTATCATTCTCGGAATTGAAAATCCGACATAGAATTTCTTTGTGTAGTAGAACATCCCAAAACCTGCATTCGGCACAATCACATTGGGATTATCCAGGTTGAATACATGATCGTCCGGGTTAATCAAAACCAGATCATCAATGTTTTGACGGTACTGGATGAGTCCGCCAAGCAAACCAAACGACAAGTGCGACCTGTCGCCGGTCTTAATTCTGTATGAGTAAGTTCCGTTTACCCTGAGCAAATTTGTTATTCCGATACTTTCATTCATTGCAGAAAAACCTATTCCGTTTTTTTCGCCTGCCGGAGTATGGATGGAAAATGTCTGTGTCTTCGGCGAACCTGCAATCCCAACCCACTGATCCCTGTACAGCAATGTGGCCGCCATAACACCACGAGTTCCTGTATAAGCCGGGTTGATAAACATTTCATTATTCATGTACTGCGAGAACATAGGATCGAACTGTGCATTTGCTTTCAGGCATAGCACAAAAAGTAAAACCAGGAGGCTGCCGGCCTTCATCCTTCCTGTTTTATTTATCTGAACCTTATTCATTTTGTTTTCTATATTCAATATGCGCTGTTGATTCAACATTATCTCCTGATCTCTACAAAGCCGGTCTTATTTTTTGCTCCATTTCCCAGTTCAAGAATGTAGTAGTATGTTCCATCCGGCAGAGTCTCTCCTTCCAATACATTCTTCTCAGTACAGGTTCCTTTCCAGTCGTTGTTGTATGGTTTTGAATGGTACACCAGGTTACCCCAGCGGTTGAATATCTGAAGTGAATTATTTGGGAACTTATTCAGGCCAAGAATTTCAAAGGCATCATTTACCCCGTCTCCTTCCGGCGTGATACCATTCGGTATCTTCAACGTATCGCAATTGGCTGCAATCAATATAGCTGCCGTAGAGACACATGAGAAGCTGTCTGTGACTGTTACCTGGTAATTGGTAGTCGTAGATGGCGTTGCAACCGGCGTTGCTATATTCACCGAATCAAGTCCGTAGGATGGCGTCCATAAATAAGTACCCGTTCCGCTCGTAATTGCATTAGCCATGAGTTGTGTTCCTGTTTCACAGGTGAAAGGCGTTGATGTAATATTCACCACCGGAGCAGGATGCACCAGTATGGTCAGAACCGTATCTGAACTGCAGCCGCCAATGAAGCCGGTCACTGTATAATCAGTGGTTACCACCGGTGAAGCAGTCGGGTTTGATAACGTAACGTCATTCAGGCCTGATGAAGGTGTCCATACATAACTGTTTGCACCTGCTGCTGTCAACTGCGTGTTAGAACCTTCACAAATAGCTGTTCCACCGCTTGCATCAATTACCGGCATTGGATTCGCGACTATATTGATTCCGTTGGAAGTGAATATTCCGCAGCCATTGTTAATTTCCAGGGTATAGGTCGCAGTCTGGCTTGCTATGTAAATACTGTCAGTCGCTCCAGGAATTGCAATGCCGTTGGACATCCATTGGAATGGTCCGCTCTGTATCACAGAACTTAAACGTGCGCTGTCGCCCTGGCAGAATGATAGTGAATCATATGTGGCTATCGATAATGAGGAGTTATCGCTGATCGTATAAACAGATGTATCCGTGCATGAATTATTATCGGTAACAACCAGTGTATATGTTCCTGCTACCGCGGTAATGTCCTCTGTCGTCTGACCGGAATCCCATGCATAAGTATACCCGGAAGTTCCGCCGGCAACTGTTACGTCAACAGAACCCTGAACATTTACCAGGCATGTGGATGGAGTAATGCTTGCACTGGCTGAAAGTGCCGATGCCGGCTGGGTGATCGTTGCGCTGTGTGTGGATGTACATCCGTTATTATCCGTTACGGTTACGTCGTATGTACCGGCAGGGACGTTAAGTAGATCCTGGTTTGTATCTCCGTTATTCCAGAGGAAACTGAAGCTGGCTGTTCCGCCTGTTACACCAAGCTGAATTGAACCGGTTGTATTTCCAAAACACAACACATCAGTAATAGTACTGGAAAGTACAAGCGCTGGCGGCTCAAGAACGGTAGCTGTATCAATGATCGAACATCCCAGAGAATCTGTAATGGTAACAGAATATAATCCTGCCGGAACATTTGTGATGTTGGCTGTAGTGGCTCCTGTGTTCCAAAGATATGTGAACGTCGGGACAAGGAATGCTGAAGTAGTCACAGAACCTGTACTTCCGCCGAAGCATAATACTTCATGCGCCAGGATTCCTGAAGCGATCGGCCCATTCACTGAGATGATCAATGATGCATTCGAACATCCCTGTGGTGAACCATTATCGCAGATAGTATAATCGACCGTGTCGGCACCGTGATAGCCAGGATTTGGCGTATATGTTATGGTAATTCCGTCAGTTATTGCCGAACCGTTTTGCGGCTGTACAATTGAAGAAACGAATATTGAGTCTGCATCGATGTCGCTGTCGTTGGTCAGTACACTTGCCTGGACCGATGAACCGGAGCAAACACCTGCATTCTCGCTGACTGCCACCGGATTGTCATTCACCGCATTCACGGTAATAATCAGCGTATCATTCATGCAAATTGACGGCAGCGGAGTACCTGAATCACAGATTGAAATAATGACTGTATCGCTTCCGTTGAAATCCGGATCTGGCGTGTAGGTATATGTGCCGTTAATGTTGATGATGATATTTCCGTTGGACGGTCCGCTTACCGGAACGGGATTGGCGGTGATGGTTGTTGAATCCGGATCGATGTCGCCGGAATCAATTACGCTTCCGTTAACCGGTATATCCTCGTTCGTACTGATCGTGTCGTTTGCAACAATCATCGTGTCGTTCACTGCATTCACCGTAATTGTAAGCGTATCATTCACGCAGATAGAAGGAAGCGGCGTGCCGGCATCGCAAACGTTAAAGACGATTACATCGACACCATTGAAATCGGAGTTCGGAGTATAGGTATAAGTACCGTCACCGTTCATCACTATAAGTCCATTGGAAGGACCGGACACGGGAACCGTATTTACGGTAAGTGCGGTTGTATCCGCATCGAAATCGCCTGCAGTCAGTATGGTTGAACTAAGCGGAACATCCTCGTTAGTAGATGCGGCATCATTGGCGATCACGCTGGTATCGTTCACTGCTGCCACGGTAATGACAAGCGTATCGTTTACGCATTCAGGGAAAGGAACGCTCGTGTCGCAGATTTCATAGACGGCGATATCGCTGCTATTGAAGTTCGTAGCCGGTGTATAAGAATAGGTTCCGTTGGCATTCATTACGATAACACCATTTGATGCGGCCAGTACAGGAGCGGTGGTTACAACAAGCGCAAGGCTGTCAGGATCGTAATCACCGGCCGTTATAATTGTTCCGTTAAATACGATGTCTTCGTTGGTTGTAATGGTATCGTTGGCAATCACAGGCGGTTCGTTGAATTGAGCGACGAAAATGAACAACGTATCATTTACACAGATTGGCGGCAACGGTGTACCGGAATCGCAGACAGAAATAACTGCCGTATCGGTACCATAGTAATTCGGATCAGGAGTATATGAATACGTTCCGTTAGTGCTTACTGTAATCGATCCGTGAGCTGGATTCAGCACAGGCACCGTATCGGCAGATAGCGCTGTAGTATCCGGATCGAAATCATTCGGATTGATTACTGTTCCCGTAAATGTTGAGTCTTCGATTGAATTCAGCGTGTCGTTGATGACAACCGGTGCATCATTCACCGGATCAACCGTAATGAAGATGGTATCGTTTGTACAAGCCGACGGCATTGGTGTACCGGCATCGCAGATGCTTACCACCACCATGTCTGTTCCGTTGAAATCCGGATCAGGAGTATAAGTATAAGTACCGTTTGCATTGATGACGATTGATCCGTTTGATGCATCCAGGACAGGAACCGTATTTGCTGTGAGCGCCGTTGAATCAGGATCTGTATCTCCTGCATCAGTCAGGTCGCCATTGAAAGGCGTATCTTCATTTGTCGAAACAGTTTCATTATCCAGTACCGGTGCATCATTCAGAGGATTCACGGTAATGAAGATGGTATCGTTTGTACATGCAGCAGGCATTGGTGTTCCGGTATCGCAGATGCTAACGACAACTATGTCAGTTCCGTTGAAATCAGGATCCGGAGTATAAGTATAGGTACCATCGGCATTGATGATGATGGAACCGTTGGTTGCATCGAGGACCGGAACCGTATTTGCTGTGAGGGCAGTCGTGTCAATATCAGAATCGCCTGCATCGGTTAAATCGCCATTCACAGGTGTGTCTTCGTTTGTTGAAATGATTTCGTTATCCAGAACCGGCGGATCATTCACCGGATCAACCGTAATGAAGATGGTATCGTTTGTACAAGCCGACGGCATTGGTGTACCGGCATCACAGATGCTTACCACCACCATGTCTGTTCCGTTGAAATCCGGATCAGGAGTATAAGTATATGTTCCGTTTGCATTGATGACGATTGATCCGTTTGATGCATCCAGGACAGGAACCGTATTAGCTGTGAGTGCCGTTGAATCAGGATCTGCATCTCCGGCATCAGTCAGGTCGCCATTGAAAGGCGTATCTTCATTTGTTGAAATAGTTTCATTATCCAGTACAGGTGGATCATTCAGAGGATTCACGGTAATGAAGATGGTATCGTTTATACAGGCAGCAGGCATTGGCGTTCCTGCATCACAAATACTCACAACCACCATGTCAGTTCCGTTGAAATCAGGATCCGGTGTATAAGTATAGGTGCCATCGGCATTGATGATGATGGAACCGTTGGCTGCATCGAGGACCGGAACCGTATTTGCTGTAAGTATAGTAGAGTCAGGATCGGCATCGCCTCCATCCGTCAGATCTCCGTTTACAGGTATATCTTCGTTTGTCGATATAGTTTCATTATCCAATACAGGAGGGTCGTTGCCCGGATTGACGGTTATGAAAATCGTATCGTTGGTACATTCGGCCGGCATTGGTGTACCGGCATCGCAGACACTTACCACGACTATATCTGTTCCATTGAAATCCGGATCAGGAGTATAAGTATAAGTACCGTTTGCATTGATGACGATTGATCCGTTTGATGCATCCAGAACAGGAACCGTATTAGCTGTTAGCGCCGTTGAGTCAGGATCTGTATCTCCTGCATCAGTCAGGTCGCCGTTAACAGGCGTATCTTCATTTGTTGAAATAATTTCATTATCCAGCACAGGCGGATTATTAGTCGGGAATATTGAAATATATACGGTATCGTTTCTGCAAATAGCAGGTAATGGCCTTCCCGAATCACATATATTCACGATAAACATATCAGACCCGTTATAAAATGGATCTGGCGTGTATAGGTAAATTCCATTCAATCCTATACTTACAGTACCATGGGCAGGTGCAAGTACCGGAATTGTGTCCGGAATCAGCGAAGTTGTATCCGGATCATAATCCCCGCCATCGAAAAGATCATCTGTGAAAGCTATGTCTTCAGGAGTACTAACTGTATCGTTTATAACCACCGGCGCATCGTTTACCGGATTCACTGTAATGAAAATTGTATCATTCCTGCAACTGTCCGGTGCAGGGGTGCCACCATCGCAAATATTTACAACCACGATGTCTGTGCCGTTATAATCTGCATCCGGAGTATAGGTAAACGTTCCATCGGCATTGATGATGATATTGCCGTGTGCAGGAGCCAGTACCGGAACCGTGTTTGCAGTTAATGCAGTGGTATCAGGATCGTAGTCGCCGGCATCGGTAAGATCTCCGTTTACCGGAGTATCTTCGTTGGTGGAAATATTTTCGTTGTCCAGCACCGGCGGATCGTTGAATGGAGCAACGGTAATGAACAATGTATCATTTATACAAATGGCTGGCATCGGATTTCCTGCATCACAGATGGTTATTACAGCAGTATCCGGGCCGTTATAATTTGGATTCGGCGTGTACGAATACGTTCCGTTGGCATTTACCACGAGTATACCATTCGCTACATCTACAACAGGGGTGGTGTTTGCGGAGAGCACAGTCGTATCAGGATCTGAATCGCCTGCATCGGTAAGGTCGCCGTTGTATACGGTATTCTCATCAACAAGGATGATTTCATTATCGACTACCGGCGTGTCATTCACAGCAGTAACGGTAATGAAAATTGTATCGTTCACACAACTGGCCGGCATTGGTGTTCCCGCATCACAGATACTCACTACCACAAGGTCTGTTCCGTTAAAGTCCGGATCCGGCGTATAGGTAAATGTGCCGTCTGAGTTTATTACAACGGAACCGTTGACCGCATCCACAACCGGTACCGTATTGGCAGAAAGGGCGGTTCCATCAGGATCGGAATCACCTGCATCCGTGAGGTCACCGTTTACCGGCGTGTCCTCATCCGTCGTGAGTGATTCATTATCCACTACCGGCGGATCATTCACGGGATTCACCGTAATAAATATGGTATCGTTTGTACAAATGGACGGCATAGGAGTACCGGCATCGCAGATTTCAATGACAGCCAAATCCGATCCGGTGTAATTTCCGTTTGGAGTATAAGTATAGGTTCCGTCGGCATTTACCAAAAGCACACCATTCGTTACGTCTACTAACGGCGTTGTGTTTGCGGTAAGCGCAGTCGTATCAGGGTCGGAATCTCCTGCATCTGTAAGGTCACCGTTGTATGGCGTGTCCTCGTTTATGGAAAGATTCTCATTGTCCAGTATCGGCGGATCATTGAATGGGTCAACGGTTATAAATATTGTATCCGGTGTACAGATCGAGGCGAGCGATGAACTGTCATCACAAACGTCAACTATAAAGAAATCCGGACCATTATAACCGGCAAATGGCGTATAGGTAAATCTACCGTCACCCCAAACCACGGCATTACCGTGAACCGGATTTAATACAAGGGAATTGTCCACATAGAGACTTAACCCATTCGGATCAAAATCACCATTTGACAATATACCGGTAACTGCAGGAACCGTCAACACACTATCTTCCCACACCGATTCATATTCATTCACAGGTACAGGTGGTACCTTGTTTACGATCAATGCGAGCAAAGAATTAGAACATAATGCCGGTGAGCCTAAATCGCAGACCTCGTAAAAAATATAATCAATACCAAAGAAGCCGGTATCTGCAGTAAAGGTAAAAGTACCATCATTGTTCCAGACTACATTTCCATGGTTAGGGCCGCTGAGAATTGTAAAACCGCTAGGATCAATATTGCCGTTCGGGTCCATGTCATTCGCAGAAACATCGCCCGGGGTCGGAGTAATACCGGCACAAATTACCGTGTCCTGTTCGGGGATTGGCGGTACATTCGTTATGTCAACCGTAATATACAAGGTAGATGTATCACACAGCGATACCGCTGCATCGTCGCAAACAATGTAGTCGATGGTAATCAGACCCGTGGAGAAACCATCGGGGGTATACGTATATGTACCGTCTGAATTAAATACAATTCCACCGAAAGACGGCCCATTCAATGCGGTATAGGTCATCACCTGTCCATCCGGCTCATAATCATTCTGCCCGACCTGGTTGCTGATAGCTGAAGTATTTATCGTGTACGCATAATTATCGTTAGAGGCCGGCCTTCGATTATACGTATTTACATAAGCCATGGCTATGGAACATGCATCGACAATGTTAATACAGCCTGCGGCATTGTTATGCACATCGCAAACCTTGTATTCAAAACTGTCCGGTAAAGCAATGCCGGTATTTGGAACGTAGAGGATCTGACTACCCGGCAGATAATGCCTGGTACCATGCAACGGCATTAGAAGCCCGACGGCATTGGTATCAATCCTGAGAGAATCTCCCTCCGGATCAGAATCATTGGCAAGAACGAGTACATAAACATCCTGGTTAATGTATGTGCTGTCGATATCATCAACGGCTGTGGGAGCGGTGTTCGGAGGCGTGACAACATTCACGGTAACCCTCACCGTAGCTGAATCGCATTTCGAAGGAGAACCGTTGTCGCAAACAAAATAATAGAATTCATCATTACCAGTAAATACCGGCGATTGTGTAGGAGTATAGACAATCTGATTATTTGAAATGACCGCAGTACCATTGGCAGGAGTGGAAACGGAAGAAATCGTAAGAATACCGCTTTCCGGATCTGTATCATTCGAATTTGCATTTATTATAACGGCATTACATGCGCTGGTCGTTGCATTATCGTCGTTAGCTACCGGCGACAGGTTGGTAACGGTTATATAGACAAAGGCTGTGTCGCACTGCACCGGGTCTCCATTATCGCATATCTGGTAGACGAGCGAATCGGTTCCGGTGAAATTTGCATTTGGAGTATACTGAATATTATTACCCACTAAAATGGCCGTTCCGTTTGTAGGAGGAAGTATTGCCGGTAATAGAGATGTTGTATATGAATAGGATGTGACCGCCAATGTATCATTGGCCTGAACATTTATATTGACGACTGCATTCGAATTTACCGTGCTACTATCTACGATTGCAACAGGAGGACCTGGCTTTATTGAAGTGATAATAAGTATAGCTGTATCGCATAAATTCGGTGATCCGTTATCGCACAACTGATAAGTAACAGTATCCATTCCGATGTATCCAAAATCTGGCGTATACAGAATTCCTGTGCCCGATACCGAAGCAGAACCATGTGCAGCTGCCGGACTGATTATAGTATGAGTAATCGGATTATTATCAGGATCCGAATCGTTTGCTTTTACATTTTGATAGACGGGCCTGTTTACAAAGGTTGAAATGGTATCGTTATTTGCAACTGGGGGTCGGTTTGGTATTACACCGCAATACCAATAGTCATAAGACAATGCATCAACGTCGACTTTAGCTGCTGAAGTCGACTGATAGAATCTTATATAACGGGTATCTGCATTAAGTATAAAATTATAATTCAGATAAATTTTATTTGAACCGGCAGGTAAATTGAAATTTGTCGTAGTAGATGGAGAACCCCAGGCATTCGTCAGGTTACCCTCAACAGTAATCGTAACTGCACTGTTATTGTCGGATGACATACGAATTACGATCGTATCATTTGCATATACGGTATCCGTTAAATCAAGTACCAATTCAGCTCCTATAGCATTATTTATTTTAGCAATCAAGGCATTACTTCCATCAACAGCATCAGGAATTCCCAATGCTTCTGTAGTAGTGGTGGTATTCACACTCGATGTTACCGCAGTAGCATTACCATTTCTGTAATAGGAAGGCACTCCTGCTCCACATGGCGGATGTGTTTGCACATTATAGATTACAAATGCAGTATCACACAAACAAGTAGAATTACAAATTTTATAGATCAGGGTATCGGCACCGGAAAATGCCGAGTCAGGGGTATAGACAATATTTCCTGCACCATTAACTCCCGCAGATCCATGATTGGGATTATCGACGATGCTTACCGTTAGTGCTCCACCTGCTGGATCCGTATCATTGGTTTTAACATTAGTAGTTATTGCGACATTCGCCGCCGTTGTTGCATAATCTTTTGTTGCCACAGGCACATTGCTTGTACAATACCGGTAATTGGCTCTTACCGCATCCAGATTAATTTTATTATCACAGGCAGTATTCCTGACAAGGATTTTCACATAACGGGTATTTCCTGTTACAATTAAATTATACCAGTTATTAACCTTTGAAGTATTTATAGGAATTGTACCATTGAGAGAATTCACACCAGGCACAAAACCACCCGAAGTCAGAGCCCCCATAATTGTAAAGTCAATACAATTATTATTGTCGGGTGCCATTCTGAATTGAACAGTATCCCCTGTACTTATTTGATGATCCAACCTCAGGATTAGAGAATCATTGTCGTTGTTAAACTGAGCAGTATTTGCATTATTGCCATCAACTGCATCCGGAGATCCAAGCGCATCTGTTGCAGTCGCAATACTTTGTTGCAATTGTACTGTATCTGCACGGGCGGTATCGGTCCTAAGATATGTAGTAAGGGCACAACTGCCAGAATAATTTGTTGTTACTACGATAGTCGCCTGGTGGCAAAGTGCAGTACTGTCGCACACCTGGTATCTCATCGTATCCGTGCCCTGGAAGAGCCATCCCGGCGTGTAAGTAACACTTCCGTTTCCATTGTTGGTGAAGGTTCCGTAATTTCCTCCACCCAAAAATGTAATACTGGGATCTATATCCAGGTTAATGTCATTATCATTCGTGAGAACGTTAATGGTTTTTGTCGTCGCATTACAAAGACTGGTATATTTGATGGTATCGTTGACAGCAACCGGAGGAGCAGGTGGAGGCATAAAAGTCACGCTGAATTCCGTTAATGCATACCGGCCGCAATTATCCGTTACCTTGCAGATGATTTTCGCCACAGTCGGTGCACCGACTGCAGGAGCCGTATAATCTGTGACCGAACTTGTCGGTGCAGAAAATACACCGCCAATGGTACTGCTCCATTGATAGGTAAATACGCTTAGCCCGACGGGTGAAGTAGCCGTGGCAGTAAAGTTAGGATACATTACACTGCTGTTCATCTTCGTCGGTATATTCGAATATGTAACGCGAGGTTCTTTATTTGATGAGCCGAGGAATGACCAGTTGAAAAATATTCGCTGAGCCGCAACATTTTCCGGATCAGTTCCACCGATGTTGTGACCTGCTTCATACATAACCATTCCGCGGGTCGTATCATTGAAGGCATAACCATAAGCCACAACAGCTGCAGGACCGTTCGATTTTCCAGGAATGTCTGAATGTGTCGGATCGTAACAGCCAATCTTAACGCTTGGATTCCAGGTGCTGCCGGCTTTCAATGGCAAATAAATCTGTTCCGAACCATTCTCGTGCGCTGCATCTTCTAACCCCATCATCTGGAATGCGGGATCGCTTATGTTTGAATAACTGTAAGGAGGAGTTCCATCTGCATGAGATCCGAATTGTACCATTCCGCCAGTGGTAAGGAATTTTAAATTCTGTGATGGATTTCCCGGATTAACGCAAGTCGGACCTTCCATTACACTAACTGCATGACAACCTCCCCAGATCGCTCCCCGTGAATTTTTATTCCAGAAATAGAGATTACTGTGCGTCGACCATTTCGGATCGGCGTGAGGCATTACGTACAGATTATCACATGCATTTAATGTAGCTGGTGTCCTGAAATAATATGCAGATGCTGGAATCTCCGCCGCCTGTAAAAATTTAATTGCAATGTTACCGTTTGCAGCATCCATGGCCCAGTTGGGAACGGCCTGTAATATCATGGTTACGTCCAGGGTCATGCTTGTGGTTGTCGTCACTCCCACAACGCCCTTTGCCTGCCATGCAGCAATTTTCGCATTCACTGCCGCTGTTCTGTATTCGGCATTGATCACGAAAGTACCACCCCTGTAAGCAATTCCATTGTAAGTGAAGTCGATTCCGTCTTTAACTTTCCCCTGGCCGATTACCCATTTAACAGGCACATCATTATTCCTGATCAGGTCGTAAATTAAACCATATGGCTTCAAACCATTTGCAACGGTCTGAGGTGTTACTCCCATGTTAATGATGAAGGCCCCTGACGTAAAAGTTTCTGTCGCCGCATTCACATCCTGTATAGACAACAAAAATATGACTGGAAAATAAACTGCGAACCTTCTCATCCGGTGGATGATTGGTTTACAGAATAAATCCAGACACATTCGTCTGAAAATTTTATGTGATAATTTAGGCATATAAATCCTTACTCTTTCCTTCTCTCGCTTTTCGCTGAAGAATTCTTTCTCTCTGTCTTATTAGTATAAACTGGTCTGATAGATTCTTTTCATCCAAAATGCCCAGAATACACTATTACAGCCATAAGTACGCTAACATCTGACAAATGATGCGTGGTTATTTGTGTAAAAGAGGTAATTGATTACATGTGTAATCGGAATCCAAGTTGCTTTTAAAATTGCACATACATAAAGTCAAAAGCCTATTTTCCATTGAAAAATCAGCAGGCAAAAATATTTCACGCGGAAAGATTTGAATAAAAAACATCATTACTTTCGGATTAAACACCGTTTAATACATTTCTTACAATATTGACGAAATTGATTTGTCAGGAAAGATGAAAATTGTCTGGTTTTCGAAAAAAGATTTCATAAGGATTCTATTATTTACTTCCAAGAGTCAATTTAATTTCGCTATTCCAATTTGTCCTGAAGCGTCGACACACTGCTGTGGTTAGTGCAATATGAAATCAATCACTCATTTCAGATCATACTCTTCCCTCAAAAAAAACCATAATATTAAATGTTTAAAAATGTTTCATTAATTAAAAAATAAAATTCCACTAATTTTGTTAAAAGGAATATATGCACATTAACTGACAATCCAATTTAAAATGAAACACGTACTCGTAATTTTGATCTCCTTCACTGCCTTCTATTCCTGCGCCCAGTCACATAATAAAGAATTAAAAATTCCATTAGGGATAAAAGGGCAACCTGATACAAAAGAAGCAATTGCAACTTTCGGCGAAGGATGCTTCTGGCATTCAGAGATCGTTTTTCAAAGCCTTGTTGGAGTACGGGATGCTATTTCCGGATATTCCGGAGGATCGGTTCAAAATCCTGA
Organism: uncultured Flavobacteriales bacterium; assembly: GCA_964595205.1. Classification (GTDB taxonomy): domain Bacteria; phylum Bacteroidota; class Bacteroidia; order AKYH767-A; family 2013-40CM-41-45; genus JADKIH01. The sequence goes on from CAZQOQ010000003.1 coordinate 249,994, forward strand.
TTATGAAAGCGTATGTACCGGAAAAACAGGTCATGCCGAAGTAGTCCAGGTATATTATGACCCTTCAAAAATCTCCTACCAGACGTTAGTGGAGGCCTTTTTTGCAAGCATGGACCCTACCACCCTCAACAGGCAAGGCAACGACGAAGGCCCGCAATATCGCTCCATTGCATTCTACCGGAATGAAAAGGAAAAACAAATCATTGAAGCCGAAATCAGGCGACTGAATGATTCTAAAAAGTACAAAAACAAAATCGTTACCGAAGTAGTGCCCTTTCAGAAATTCTACCCTGCAGAAGATTATCACCAGGAGTACATCTACTATCATCCTGATAATTCCTATGTCAGGAATGTATCGATACCCGATTTCCTGGATTTTAAGAAGGAATTTCGGGGGAACTTCAAATAAAGTCAGAAGTCAAAAATCAAAAATCAAAAAAGCATCAGGAAAGTTGCATTTTTGATTTTTGAATTTTGATTTTTGATTTTTGATTTTTTAATTATTTAATCAATATCAACTTCCCATTCACCACCCTTTCATCCGACTCTAATCGATAGATATAAATACCCTCTGACAATTCATTCGCTTTGAACTCGGCTTTGTATTTGACTCCGGCTTCTGCAACACCGTCAAACAGCGTGGCAACTTTGGCACCGGCAAGTGTATATACATTCAGTACTACGTGACTCTCTTTATCATTCTTCTCGAACTCAATCGTCGTACCCGATGTGAATGGATTCGGATAAGCATTCACAACTAAACCGCTTTCCGTAATGTCCCGGAAGGCTCCTGATGCTGCTACACGCAGATCGATGCAAATGGTGTCTTCCATCACTTCAGTATTGCTTCCCGTCTTGCTCGGACTCGCATGTATGGCTGTAACTTCCGGCCGCCCGAAACCTCCGGGGAATGCACCGAGGTTCACCGTTACCTCATACCAAACATCATAGATCCAGTTTGGATACGTCGCATTTGGAGCATACGATGAGTTGGTTGCCGGAGAATTTGTTGTGAGTACATAACCAAATGTATTGAAGTTCTCAGCTATAGAAGTCTTGGCTGACAGTACATCCGAAGAACTTCCCAGGATCATCCCGCCATCACCACCCAAAACACCTAATGTACCGTAGCCGGAAGGTGTGCCTGCAGAAGAAGAAATGTAATCGATTTTAAATTCCATTCTCTTCACATTGCTGGCATCATACAATGCAAGCTGAAGTTTATCAGAACCTGTCAGGTTCGAAAATGTGTGACCTGATGGCCAGTCAACTGCATTAGTTCCATACGTATTATCGACGAAATTCTTCGAGAAGGTTGTACGGATCGTCGCCTGGTTTGTCGTCGTGTTTATGGTCCATGTCTGAACTGCTTTCACATATCGATGAGACGTTCCTACATAGCAAATCTGGTTTGTAGGCGTGTCCTTGTAGATGGCAAAATCAACCGAAAGATTTCCATCACTTCCATCACCGTCATTAACAGGCTCTGTTCCGAAATTCAGAGAAACACTGTTGCTGCAGTATTCCATGCCTGAAACACCCAAACCATTATTATCATTATTGATGTCATTATCCGGATCGCCGCCCTGAACGAGCACCGGATCATCACCCTGGTGCAACACAACGCAAACAATATAGTTGCTCGCTGCAAGTCCATTGAATCCGTATATTCCGGAAGCATTGGTCGTAGTAGATGAAATGGCCGGACCATCCGCTACATTGTTATTATTGGCATCAGCATACAATTTCACTGTATAATTCGGCAGCCCGATTTCGTTCTGATCCTTGATGCCATTATTATTTGAATCGAGCCATACCAGGTCTCCGAGGCTAAGCGGATTCGGACATGGAGGACAAGGAACTTCTGTTACAATTTCAGTATTGTTACCGGTTTTGCTCGGACTTGCATGTATATCTGTAATCAAAGGTTTGCCGAATCCTGCGGGGAATGCAGAAAGCTTTACCGTGACCTCATACCAAACATCGTAAATCCAGTTTGGATACGTCGGATTCGGGGCATAAGCTGAATTCGTTGCCGGAGAATTTGTGATCAGCACATAACCATAATCGTTGAGGTTTACATCCAGTGATGTTTTTGCGCTCACCACATCGGCGGCTGAGCCTAATATCATTCCACCTTCTCCCCCGGTCACTCCAAGACATTTATATCCCGAGGAAGCAGCCGAAGAAGATGAGATGTAGTCAACTTTAAATTCCATTTTCTTAACGTTGTTCACATCGTATAATGCAAGCTGCACCTTATCTGATCCCGTAAGATTTCCAAACGTATGACCGGATGGCCAGCTGACTGCATTTGTACCATAGGTATTATCAACAAATGTCTTTGCAAACGTTGTACGGATGGTTACTGTCTGGTTGGCCTGGTTGATTGTCCAGGACTGAGTTGCAGTCACAGCAGGTTTTGTCGGGCTCTGGTAACAAACCTGGATCGTAACCACCTGCGACAGTGTTACGGTACATCCTGTTCCGCTGGTTACAACCACAGAATATGTTCCAGGTGTAGCCGCCGAAATGCACTGCGTTGTCGCCCCATTGCTCCAGAGATATGTCGCCGGAGGACCCTGTACACACAGAACTGCAGGATTGTTTGTAGTTATAGTATTGCAACCGCTCATTGTATAGGAAGTCGGACCTGTAACTGTTTTACTGCACGTACTGCTGCAGCCATTCTGATTAAATGCGGTTACAGAATACGTTCCCGGAGCGGTTACGTTTATGCATTGTGTCGTTGCTCCGGTACTCCAGGAATATGAACCTGCATCCGCAGGTCCGCACAACGAAGTGCTTCCCCCTGCACAGAGGTTATCATTACCCGTGATCGAACAGCTCTGGCTTCCGGTGGTAACCGTCTTTGTGCAGCTGCTTGTGCATCCATGTACATCTGTTACGACTAATGTATATGTTGCTGCGGAAGTAACAGTAATGCACTGAGTGGTTGCGCCTGTACTCCACTGGTAGGAAACCAGGCCCGGTGGACCACAGAGTTGTGTCGAGCCTCCTGCGCAGATGGAACCATTACCTGTAATCTGGCAATCAGGAGGAACGTTTACAAAGACCGGTTTTGAACAATTGGTAATGCATCCTGCAGCATCGGTACATGCAACCGAATAGGTTGCCGGTGAGCTAACGGTAATACATTGAGTGGTAGCACCCGTGCTCCAGCTGTAATTTGTAAACCCTGCAGGCGCGCATAATTGAGTCGATCCGCCAGGACAAATAAAACTGTTGCCGGTGATATTACATTGAGGATTGCTCATGGTAATGGCTTTACTGCAAATACTTGTGCAGGAACCATTGGTAACAGTCAATGTATATGTACCCACCACATTTACATTGATGCACTGTGTTGTTGCACCGTTACTCCATAGATAGGATGAAGCTCCGGCCGGGCCGCAAAGCTGTGTGAATCCACCCAGGCAGAATGAATTGTTTCCTGTTATGCTGCAACCGGAAGTTGTGGTAGTGACCTGCTGTGAAAGCGTAGTTGTACAGCCATTAGGCTCATTGATGATTACAAAATAAGTTCCCGGGTTGGAAACGGTAATACACTGTGTAGTTGCGCCAGTGCTCCAGAAATAGGCAGCTGGCGGTCCCTGGACACAAAGTTCGGATTGTCCACCCACAGACATAATGGCAAAACAACCGGTAATTGTATAATTATTAGGACCGGTAATCGTCTTGTTGCAGGTGCTTGTGCAGCCTGCAGCATTCGTTACGGTAACTGAATAATTTCCTGCAGAAGCCACGTTTATGCATTGCGTAGTTGCACCCGTATTCCATAAATAAGAAGACATTCCGGCAGAAGCGCATAACTGTGTCGTACTGTTTTGACAAACGAAACCATTTCCGGTTATTGAACAACTGAGCTGGGTTGAATTTACAGTCTTGCTGCATGTGCTTGTACAGTTACCGTTTACCACCGTCACAGAATATGTTCCGGGTGAACCAACAGTAATACATTGTGTGGTTGCTCCTGTACTCCAGGAATAAGATGTCTGTCCAGCCGGTGCACACAACTGCGTGGTGCCGCCCGGACAAATATTTGAATTACCCGTAATGGTACAATCGGCGGATCCTACCGTAACAGTTTTGCTGCAGGTGCTTGTACAATTACCGTTTGTTACAGTAACCGAATATGTACCGGCAGAATTAACGGTTATGCATTGAGTGCTTGCGCCTGTGCTCCATGTATAGGATGTTTGTCCTGCCGGCGCACAAAGCTGCGTTGAACCACCCGGACAAATTGTTGAATTGCCGGTTATATTACAAGTAGGATTACTGATGGTGACCGTCTTGCTGCAGCTGCTTGTGCAACTGCCATTTGAAGTAACGACCGTATAAGTACCTGCAGATCCAACGGTGATACATTGTGTTGTTTCTCCCGTGCTCCATTGATAGGAAATCTGTCCGGCCGGTGCACATAACTGTGTTGTATTACCCGGACAAATAGTTCCGTTGCCGGTAATCGTACAATTAGGAGTAGTAACCGTGACTGTTTCGTGGCATGTCCTGTTACAGGTGCCATCGTTAACGTTACCGTAATAAGTTCCGGCCGCAGTCACTGTAATGCAACGGGTGGTAGCCCCTGTGTTCCATGAATATTGCGGATATCCTGAAGGGAGGCACAGTGTGGTTGATCCGCCTGTACAGAAAGATGTATTACCTGTAATGGTGCAATTAAGCGGTTGACTCACCGTCACTGTTTTGCTGCAACTTGAAGTACATCCGCCATTAGAAACGACAACGGAATATGTTCCTGAAGCTCCTACGGTAATACAGCGTGTGGTTTCACCGGTGCTCCATGCATAAGATGACAATCCTGCGGGTGCACAAAGAGAGGTGGTTCCGCCATTACAAATAGTACTATTACCGGTAATTGAACAGCTGATCGAGCCGGTAGTAACAGTCCGGCTGCATGTTACAAAACAACCATTGATACAAACAGTCACACTGTAGGTACCGGCAGTGTTAACTGTGATACATTGTGTAGTTGCACCGGTATTCCACTGGTAAGAAGAACCTCCGGCAACGGCGCACAATTGGGTTGAGCCGCCCGGACATATACTTGTATTTCCTGTTATGCTGCAGGATGTATTCGTTACGGTAACATTGCAGGTACTTGTGCATCCACCTGTGGCGCCGATGGTAACAATGTAAGTACCGGCGGCAGTTGCGCTGATGCATTGAGTGGTTGCACCTGTACTCCATGCGTAAGATGCCATTCCAATCGGTGCGCATAATAGCGTAGAGGATCCCGGGCAAATAGTGGGGCTTCCAGCAATTGAACAGGCAGGAGGGGCGCAGGCAGGAGAAGCAACTCGTGTTGTTCCTGACTGGTCAGGTGTAAAAATAGCACCCGGGTTAATAATTACGCTCGAGGATGACTGTGCGTATATTGCATCGACTTGTAATACCAAAGCTGAAATAAAAATTAATGCAATTAATTTCTTTATCGCTTTCTGACTACAAATACAACAATAGTAAGGTAATTTTTGTAACATGAGTATATGTATTTAGATTGGTGTTTGTATATAGCTAATAATATTCGGAAACAAATTATCAGAAAAGCAAATAGCAGTTTTGCAATTCTGGATACGCACTTCGTTCGCTCTGTTAAATCCCTTACCGGATGCTGGATTCAAGCATCTTAGTTATCCATTATCTCCTCCCGGGACAATGGTATCTGCCCTTTAATATTATTTTCTCAACAATAATTATAAGTCATAATTGTTGAAATGCCCTCATTTTTTTGGGCAAATGGATAAATGTCTTGGTGAATACTTTCTCAACATAATTAAAATTTAAAGCGTGAGAGTTTATTTAATGCGCATGAAAACGATTTAAAGAATTGTATTGAAATTGGGTCTTACAAAGTCAAAATATAAAAAGCAACTACGGGATTATTACTTTCATTTTTAATAGTCGATACCTATTAATTAATTATACTTCACACGGCCAGGATTTGTGAATTTAAAAATCAAATTTTGTTTATGATTACTTCTAATATCAGAATATCGTTTGCTATCATCTGACCATAATAGCCTTATCTCGATTCCCTTCGCTTAGGGACCCGTAATATTCATTTGTTTTTGCTGCGTATAATTCTGCGCGAAAAAACTGTGGTATTTTTACTTCCCGTACAAGTACCTTTGCGTATCTTTCCATTTACTTTTGAATATCCGGTAATCATAAACGGACAGGAAATAATAAACGAATGAGCAAAGTAAAAACACCTTTTGTATTCACCATCACCAAAGCCTCCGGCGAACAGGCACTATTCTCACCTGAAAAGCTGAGATCTTCGCTGAAAAGATCGGGAGCCAGCGAGGAAACGATTAATAAAATTATAACTCAGGTTTCTGAAAAACTCTACGATGGCATTTCAACACGGAAAATTTATCAGATGGCATTTTCAAACCTGAAAAAACTTTCCAGGAAAACAGCTGCCCGGTACAAATTAAAACGGGCTATCATGGAATTGGGACCTTCAGGTTTCCCGTTCGAAATATACATGTCAGAAATTCTCAAGCATCAGGGGTACTCTGTGAGAGTAGGTGAAATTGTAAAAGGCAAATGCGTCAATCATGAAATCGATATCATCGCTGAAAAAGACAATCAATACAATATGATCGAATGTAAATACCACAATCAGCCGGGATATTCGTGCGACGTGAAAATTCCATTATATATAAAAGCCAGGTTTGACGATACCGGAAATCAGTGGAAGCAGTCTCCCGGTAATGGAAATAAAATCTACATGGGATGGGTTGTAACAAATACAAAATTCACCAACGATGCTGTCCAATATGGTTTATGTGCAGGGCTTCACCTGCTGGGATGGGACTTTCCAAAGAAAGACAGCCTGCGTGAACAAATCGACAGATCGGGACTTTACCCGATTACCTGTCTTTCCACCTTAACCTCATATGAAAAAAAATCTTTGCTGGAAAAGAAAATAGTTCTTTGCAGAGACATTATCAATAATCCGGAAATACTTGCATTAATCAACATAAATAGAAACAGACAAGAGATCATCGTGAGCGAAACGCGGGATCTATGCAATACAATGAATAATAAAGCTGGTTAAAACACTCTTCGGAAAATCTGTCAACTGATCGAGCCGATCCCCGTACAATTGTATAATAATATAAAAGGGGATCAATGATCTTCAGTTAGCCATGACATATTAGAAAGCACCTGTTCTAAAAGTCGTTTCGAAGAATCATTAATCCCCAAAATACTCAACTTAACCAGTTGATACCACACCATGGCTATTTTTTATTTGTTACTTAGCCATTTTCAACAACTAAACTACCATACTAAAACACTTCAAAAATACTACAGTAGTTTATTCCCGGTTATGATGCATATCAAAATAATGATTGATTCGTATCATGCATAAATCTGTTAATTGGCATGTAATTTTACACAATAAACCATTAACACAATAAACTATTAAAAATGAAGATTCTCTGTCCAACCGATTTTTCACCCGCTGCGCTTAATGGAATCGAATACGCAGCAAGGCTTGCGCAAAAAACCAAGTCATCATTAACGTTTTTACACATTCAGAAAATTCACATTCATGAAGGAGTCAGTTTGTTCTCGGGCGGCGAAATTGAATCGGTGAAAGAATCAAAGGTTGCGGCCAAAACACTTAAGGATATCTGCGCCGACATCAAAAAAACGTTTAATCTTGACTGCACCTATGAAATCATACCGGCCGTCGGTCTGATAGAAAACATCATAAGCACTGAAGCGGAAAAATTCGATCTAACTGTTATTGGTACAAATGGAGCGGACAGCGCTTATGAATATTATTTCGGCAGTCATAGTTTTCGTATCGCCCGGGGCACAAACACACCCGTCCTCATAGTTCCTGACGATTGTACCTTTAAGGAAATCACGAATGTCGTCTTTGCCTCTGACTATAATAAAGACGATGAATTATATCTTAAACAACTCAAAGACTTCGCTGATATTTTCAAAACGCATATCAATGTCATTCATATAAGTAAGAACGATACGGAACTCGGTAAACAGGTTTATAAATCATTTTGCAACCTGCTGGAAGAAACTTTTGGCTACGACAACCGGATGCACTTTAAGAGAATTATTTCAGAAGAACCTGCAGATGCGATAGAACAATTTACTCATCAAACCAATTCAGAATTACTTGCTATTTACTTTCATCCTCATAGTTTGCTCTACAGGCTGTTTCATGAAAATCTTATAAAGAAAATTACATCCCGGGCCGATTTTCCGATGCTGGTATTTCATCAATGATCGAAAAAAATTAAAACTGATAAAATAAAACGAATGAATCAGGCAAATGTACAGAGCACAAAAGAAATTCCTTCGGTACCACCCGAAAGACCCGGCATTGAAATAAAGCCTGAAAATCCGAAACCGCCCCCGAGATCATCCCTGTACCTTTACCTGTAATAAATCCGCCGGCAGACCCGCCACAGATAATTCCACCGGAACATCCACCCGGAAAGTAAAACATCGTATCATTGCACATCGATCATTTAAAAAAAATTCATGGAAAATCAGAATATCAAAGACAAAAAAATCAATCCTGGTACTTTTAAAGACAAATTAACCAGGACACAGCAGGAAATTGAAAATCTCGCCGTACAATTTGCTTTGGGTAAAGCAGAGGCTAAAGATAAATTTGAAGAAATTAAGAAAGATTTTCATTCCAAAATTCAACAATGGGAAAAAACCGGTGTCGGAACGAAGATCAATGAAAAAGGCCTGGAGTTGAAAAAGAAATTCGAGGAATTGACCCTTCAACTTTCTCTTGGAAAGGCAGAAGCTAAAGAGATTTTCGACGAACAAAGGAAAAAAATCACTCATTCGCTGAAAGAATTCGAAAAAGAAATCCGAAATAATCCGGAACTAAAAGAAAGTTATACCGAACTTCAATTCGAAATCGAAAAATTCAAACTCAAACTCGAATTAATGAAACTAAACTTCGGCAAAAAGAAATTTGAACTGAGTGCTGCTTTTGAAAAAAACATGAAGGAGGTCAAAGAAAATATTTCAGAATTGTTCGATTCCGCTGGCAAAAAACCCGGAACATCCGGTCATAGGTTTCAGAATTTCGAAAAGGAAACTCAATTAGCATACAAGCACCTTAAAAATGCATTTAAATCATTGAGTAAAAAATAGGATCAAATATTCAGAAATCTGCATTCCGGAATTTGTCTGCAACTGAATTGCTACGCAGGAACTATTCATAATACTGCTCATACTCCTGCTCTATTTCTTTCAATTCGTATCGGCTTAATTTAAGATCAGGTGAAATTCCTGAATTCAAAATATTAATTAACGGAAAATCCGGTTCCCGGTAAATAAATCTTTCACTGTTCGAATATGAATCATGATTTACTATTGTTGAAATATTAAGCGGCTTTTTTGATATCGTTTTCATAGTATAATAAATTAATCCAAAGTTAATTTCAATAAAATAAAATAGTATGCCATCTGTCAAAATTATTCATGATATTCATCAGCATTTGCAACATTGACTATCAAAAAATGAGAGAAATACTCCTGTGATTGCTTTTTATCTTTTGACCCTGGAAGAATCAACATGGAAAAAAAATTTGCAAAAGACCTCCTTGAATCACCCATAAAAATGAGCTAGGGCATGGATACTCCAATTCCTAACTGAATATTAGGATCCATTAACAGAAAATCACTTCCATCCACCGCGCCGTCACCATTAATATCGCTCTTTATATAACCACCATCTCCATTTTTCACATCAATATCGAGCAAGAGAAAATCATTTCCGTCGATGGCTCCGTCTTCATTTACATCTCCACTGTAAAGGCACCAGCCGTAATTATCGAACGAAGCTTTCAAATTATTTCCAAAGGCCGCAGATGCAGAAGTCTTGAAATTATAAGCCACAGATTCCGAAAATAAAACCGGCAAAGCACTCCATGTGCTGATCGTATTTCTCCCTGCAACTACGATGTAAAAATAATTTCCATTAACTTCCTGCGGAAACGTAAAAGTAACGAGACCCTCTGTATTGATAATCCCCTTCTGCGAAAATTGAACATCAAATGGCGCGTTTTTATTTCTCAATTCAATTTTTATTGAATCACATAATGACCCTCCCAATGAAGATATCATTTGTCCGCTTCCCAAATAAAAACCTTCGATGAATAATTCCAATTGAAGAGAAGACGGGGCATTATACATGACAAACGATTGCGAACTATTTGTTGAAAAACATGTATTTATCACTGTGATCACACCGGAAGCGGAACCGGGCGGAACATAAGCATTAATCGTATTATCATCGATTACCCAGAACGTCGCAGGTATGCCATTAAATTTTACAGTATCAACGCCGGAGAAATTATCACCATTAATGGTAACAACAGAACCCGGTGAACCGGTAAGCGGAGAAAAGTCAGTTATCAGGGGTTGCTGGTTAAGAGTTACATGAATGGTATTCGAAAGAGTCGTACAGCCATTGTTTCCGGTTGCGGTAACAAAATAATCGCCGCCAGAAGTCACATTTATATCCTGTGTTGTCGCTCCGTTTGACCAAAGGTAAGATGATGCAGGAGTCGCGCTGATGAATACACTTCCACCCGGACAAAACTCAACCGGTCCAGCGGCAGAAATTTGTGAAGACGGATAGTTATATTTAAGAACAATATCGTCAATCCGGTATTGGCTTACTGTACCGTTTTGAATAAACTTCAGCCTTAGGTTGCTTACGGCAGGTAAAGATCCAGAGGCCGTACGCAAATACCATTTTGCCGTCCCTGTACCGGTCGGTAAGGGATCAAAAATAAGTGCGGAATAATTCACTCCATCGGTGCTGTACCGGACTAACAGGTCAGTTCCCGTTCCACCAGAGGCGCTTTTGAAAATGCCAAATGAAAGTTGCAGATTGGGTAATGCTGTTGTATTAATATTTTCGATCTGGAAATATCTTCCTGTCGTATTGGTCAGAAATACATTCGCTCCTCCGCTGGCATTTGCATATCCAGATGATACCGAGCTATTCCTGATATCTCCCGTGCCCGTCATGGTATAGCTGTCGTTGTCAAAGCCATTTGACGACTCATGAACAGAGATCGTCGTATTCGAACTCACCATACCCATACTCTCAGAAAATACGTTAGCCGTGTAGTTGAAATTATTTACTGTTACGTTTACCGGCGACGATGTTTTAGTACATCCTGCACCGTCGTTTATTGTAACCGAATAATTACCGGTAGAATTTACGGTAATAGCCTGAGTGGTTTCTCCACCCGACCAGAGAAACGAAGAGCCTCCTGACGCAGAAAGCGTGACGCTGCCGCCCTGGCAAAATGTTACTGGCCCGTCTGCATTAACTTCCGCAAGCTGGTAGCAGGGGATCCAGCAGTAATCAATCGCTGCTGCTCCTGTCGCCCCCGCAATACGCGGAAGGCTAAACATATCTTCCATTAAACCAAGCATATTATAGTGATTGATGACCGTAGAATAAGAGCCCTTCTTAACCATAGGACCGATGAACAAGGTTACTATATGCTGATCTGAAAAATCATCTTCGTCGAATGTCAGGATGAATAAACTGTTATGAGTCTTCGCCCATTGTATGTATGCATCCATATTATTTTGTATCCATGTATCTCCGATCGTTACTCGCGTCGGGTAAGTACCATTATGCATATCATTGTCCTGGTTTGGAACCACAATCGATAAATCCGGCAGCAAAGCATAGTTTGACGAATTCGGAAAAGCTGAATACGTTTCATTCAATGCGGCGGGTATTCCATTCGTCGGACTGTCCTGCCAGTTTACCCAGGGGTTATGTTTTCGCGCGTATGCACCGGAAATCTCACCGGTATATCCTGCATTTGGCATGCTTTCCGAATAGCCCATAAACGTATATGAGGCATTCAGCAGTTGCCGTCCAAGATTCGGCGTGGTGAATGGTAACCCCGATGGGAGATTGTTTGATGTTACACCTTGTGTGGATCCTGAAAACAACTGAAGATAATTTGGCTGGCTTGGCCGCGTCATACCATATGACTGAGTAAATAAAGCGCAATTTGAATCATTGACCAGACTGTTGATATACGGAGCAGCTGAAGAACCGATGATTTGATTATATGACGTATTCTCCATGATCAGAACTACGACATGATCCGGATGCGGAATAAAGCCAGATAAATTTTTAAAAGGAGCTAATGTCGTGAGCAGGCAGACAAATAAATATTGAAATATTTTCTTTTTCATAGTCAGCCAATTTACAAAACGTATAAAATGCAATTTTGTCAATTGAATGAATTAATGGAAATTACCCTGCTTGCACGGGATAATTTCAGGAATTAATGACGGATTTTTAAAATAAATATGCCGGAAATTACCGGCGTTATCAGGGGCGGGAAAAAAATCCAGTTTTACTGGATTAATTTATCAAATTTTACGAAATAATAGTTTTTCAATTTATATATTTGATATCACATTTTCAGGAGGCGTAATGGTTTTTTTGTGAAACGTCTATATAAAAAGCAATGAAATTATTTCTGACCCACCGCCGGTGGTATTTTTTATTTTTTTGCACAGCGACAGTCATCTGCCATGCCACACTTTGGGGATGCGCCGGTAATGACAGAAAAGAAAAGCCCGGAAATGATGATTCTCTCGCAACATCCATGTCATCCGGTCTTTTAGTAGACGACGAATGGAAAGCCCCCGATACTTCTGCGATCCCGCACAACGAGCAGGGAGACCTGATCCGTTATGGAAGAAAACTCATATCCAACACAGGATATTATTTTGGACCTGAGGGAAAAATAAGTCACTTTGCCAATGGGATGAACTGTCAGAATTGCCATCTCGATGCAGGCACAAAATTATATGCTAACAGTTACGCTGCCGTTTTTTCGATTTATCCAAAAGTACGGGCACGTTCTGGAACACTGGAACATTTGGAAAAAAGAATCAACGACTGTTTCGAGCGAAGCATGAATGGAAAGAAACTCGACAGTCTGAGTAAAGAGATGCGCGCCATGGTCGCCTACATCAATTGGGTGGGCAAGGATGTAAAAAAAGGCACCACTCCAAAAGGGACGTCCGTAGTGGATTTAAAATTCCTTTCACGCCCGGCCGATCCCGAAAAAGGAAAACTTGCATTCAGCATTCATTGTACGGGTTGCCACGGAAGCGATGGCTCGGGAAAATCCGATTCCGTAAACAGCACTACCCGCTACCCTCCTCTTTGGGGCCAAAAGAGTTACAATGTTTCCGCAGGAATGTACCGACTTTCAAGATTAGCAGGATTCATCAAGTCCAACATGCCTTATCTCAAGAGCAGTTTCGAAAATCCGACACTGACGGATGAAGAAGCATGGGATATTGCAGCGTATATAAATACAATGCCTCGCGTTGAAAAAAGATTCAGCCAGGACTGGCCCGACATTTCTAAAAAACCTTTTGATCATCCCATGGGACCGTATGCAGATTCATTTTCAGAGGTGCAGCATAAATATGGTCCCTTTCAACCAATCGTCGACTACTATAAAAAAAAATAAATTTTTCTCCCACACCTGACCAAAATTATATCAGTTAACTTCAAAAACTATTAAGCCATGAAAGAAAACGAAACAACTAACACAACTAAACGAAGAGGATTTATTGCAACACTCACCGCCGGTGCAGCAGCACTTGGTCTTGCTGCAGTTTCCGCTCCATTCAATGCCATTGTCCAGCAAAAACAGACTCCGGCTAAAAAACCAATTCCTGCAAAAGATCCCGCAGATGAATGGTTCAATAAAGTCAGGGGAAGCCATCGTGTAGTTTACGATGCTACAAGACCACATGAGATTATGCCATTCGCCTGGCCGAAAGTATTTTTACTTACCAACCAGGCAACGGGAACACCTGAGACTGACTGCGGTGTTGTAGTCGTGCTCAGGCATGATGCCATCGGTTATGCATTCAAAGACAGCATGTGGGCAAAGTATAATTTCGGGGATTTATTCAAGGCTCATGAAATCGGTCCGGCATTCAAGGCTGCTGACGCCGAAACTGCAACAAAAACAAGGAACCCGTTCTGGAATTCCAAGCCAGGCGATTTCGCCATTCCTGGTTTTGGCGCTGTGCCTATCAGCATCAATGATCTCCAGGCAAGCGGTGTTATGTTCTGCGTCTGCAACGCTGCTATGACTGTTTATTCGAATGCAATTGCAGGGAATATGGGAATGAAGGCAGAGGACATCTATAACGAATGGAAAAAGGAATTGATTCCGGGAATTCAGATTGTCCCTTCAGGTGTTTGGGCCCTTGGCCGTGCACAGGAACACGGATGCAAGTATATCTTCGCCGGCTAATTAACTTCTTTATTAGTTTACTTGTCTGAAAATTATTATCAGACTGAAAAATAAATATCATGAAAAAAAATATATTGACCATATTCCTGTCGATCTTCATCAGCGGATTTGCCCTTGCCCAGAAGGTTCCATACAATGTTGTATTCGACGTTACTTCGGGAGACACAATCGTTCACCAGATGGTAATGAGATGGGTAAGTGAAATCGCCTCATCCGTGCCTGATGCAAAAGTTGAAGTTGTATTCTATGCAAAATCACTCGACATGGTGACCAAAAACAAATCAGTAGTTGCTGACAGCCTCACGAAATACGCTGCAATGAAAAACGTATCCTTCAGAGTCTGCCAGGTTGCAATGAAAAAAAATAAAGTCGAGAAAGATCAACTGCTTGAAGGAGTACAGACAGTCCCCGATGGAATTTACGAAATCGTCCTGAAACAACACGATGGCTGGGCATATATAAAGGCTGCCCGCTAATCAATTTAAAAATGATTTAAACAATACATGGTCTGTTACAGACCGTGTATTGTTTTTATTTGAGGTTATATAATTATGGATTCTATGCTGATCGTTGGTTATTTATGCGCAACAATTGTCGGAATATCGTTAGGATTGCTGGGTAGCGGCGGATCCATCCTTACCGTTCCAATCATGGTTTACCTGATGAACATACCTCCGGTGGAAGCGACGAGCTATAGTCTGTTCGTTGTTGCAGTAACAAGTGCAACAGGCGGTATCACCTACGTCAGGAAAAAACTCGTTGATCTCAGAACAGCCATAATATTTGCGGTTCCTTCAATACTTAGTGTTTTTCTAACCAGGAAAATTTTAATTCCTCTTTTACCTGATCCGGTTTTAACTTTTAACGACTTCATCATTTCAAAAAATCTTTTTATTATGATTCTTTTTGCAGTGCTGATGATTATCGTTGCATACAACATGATCCGACCGTCAGTATATAAAGAACCCGACATCCAATTTGTAAAAAAAATCCACTATCCAAAGCTCATTTTTATCGGACTCGTCACTGGCATGTTAACCGGTTTCCTCGGCGTAGGCGGCGGTTTCCTCATTATTCCCGCTCTGGTTCTCTACGCAAAAGTTCCTGTCCGCATGAGTGTTGGAACCTCGCTGCTGATTATAGCCTTCAATTCTCTTGGCGGCTTTGCCGAAGAACTCATCATCAACTATCCCGTCGTCAATTATGGCTTCCTCATGAAATTTTCTGCCCTGTCCGTAGCAGGTATCTTCATTGGTTTTCAGCTATCATTAAAATTAAAACCTGATCAACTGAAAAAACTATTCGGATGGTTTATATTAGTGATGGGTATTGGTGTATTTATTAAGGAAGTTTTTTTCAGTCATATCCTTAATGGAATTAATTTTTAAAAACCAATCTGAGCGTTACGAATAAGACCAAAACCGGATTGATCGTAATTTAAAATATCTGCCAGCGTCATCTCCCTTTCAGGAACTTCTTTGTAACCCAGGAATTTAAATAAAGCAATTGTCTTTTCAATCGACAATTCCCTAAAGTTGTAACTTGCCAGTAATCGTCCCCGACGTATCATACCAGGATCAACCTGGTTTAACTCTTTGCTGAATGTACATATCACCTGCACATGATAAAAATCAGAGAGCATTCCATCTGCAAGATTAAGCAGATTGGAGATTACATGCTCCTCATCATTATTTCTCCGACGCAATATTGAATCCGCGTCTTCGAGAATTAATACGGAGTTCTTATAATCTTTGAGTAATGTCAGGAATTCCGCACTGCCAATCTTATATATTATGCTTCAAACGACAAGGTTTTATCAATTTCAGAATGACGCTTCTTAATTGAATAGTGATTATAAAATCCGGATCTCATTTGCTTAACCCTGTTCAGACAAGGTCGGATTTTTACTGGTGCATCGATTGCAATACAAGAAACACCATTTGTGCGGTTGGAACTATTTTTGGAATTTGGTCCTTCGTGTATTTGATCTGCTGTCCGCCAGCCGGCGGATAGCCATGCATGTGGGGAAAAGAAGGGGTCACATGCATGGCGTCAGCCATTTTTCTTTTCCATTGAATTAACCGGATTGAAAAAAACAGGAACAAACAGGACACAGCGGCTACGCTCGGGGCCCCGGGGCAGAAAATGCGTATCATCGGAATATCTGCAATTGAACAACTGCTTCAAATACCCTGTTATTCCTGGACGGATACATAATTCATTACATGCAGATCTTTTTTAATCGCAGAGTACTAAGAGTCATGCGCCGAGTTTCGCAGAGATGATATTATAAGATAATTTAATATAGTTGAAAAAAAAGCCTGAACTAAATTCAGGCTTTGCTTATTAATAATATCAACTCTCAAAAATGAAAGAAATACACCTGTAGTTGCTTTTTATCCTTTGACTTTGTAAAGCCCAATATCAATAAATTCCTGCTTTGGGCTCTTAACTTCCATGCATCATCAGTTAAGATTACTTACAGGTTCAACGGTAAAAATTCCATCATGAACCGATGACAATGTTTTTAAGTGATATAAGTTGTACCTGTTTTCCCGCTGAAGAATCTTTGATGCATGTATTACATTTTCGGGCATTTGAGAATTCATGAAAACTGGCCGCAGGAAATATACAAAAGTGAGGAAGTGCCTTACATCATTCCTCCATAGATCGTTGATTGAGTTTATATACCAGTCCCGTGCTGAAACTCAACTGTAACATGGAAGATGCCGTAGTAGTGCCAGGCCCATAACCTCCTGATCCAAAATACAACGTGCCACCCGCTGTCTGAACGGTCGATAAAAGCAAGGTCTGGAATTTTATTCCAAATTTATCTGACATCCAGAAATTCGCTCCTACCCTAGCACCCCAGCTGAACTTCACAGCATTCCGTTCTTCTCCTGTTTCGGGATCGTTTGCATTTGCGAACAATGCACCGGCCATTAAGCCAATGTATCCTTCTCTTTTTCTCCCTTCTTTTCCAAAGTACCGGTTATATCCTACCAGGGCATAATTAAAATTCAGATCGAGTTCCTTCATCCGCTCCTCACTAGGTGTCACTGTACCGTTCGGATAATAATAGGTGGGCGCTTTTGTCTGCTGTCCGATATAAATCAATTCAAATCCGTTAAAAGGCGGCAGAAAAAATTCGAAGCCGGCACCATATTGAAAACCACCTTTTATCTTACCATTGAAATAATTATACGCATCATAATATGAATCAAACTTGTCATCCAGAACATAACCACCATATAGATTAATCCGGTTGTCACCCGCCTCGGCATTTATGGTAAATATTACAGATACAAAAAATAAAATGATAATTTTTTTCATAGTGACATATGTTATGAGCGCACAAGTTAATAAAATAAGACCATGCAGAATCAGTCAATAAAAATTTCATTGCATACACATGATCAAAATTTTTATTTTTGCACCTCGAAATTACAAACTTAATCAATGAAATTTATCAACTCCGGTTTAATCACCATCGGCAACACCATTATCAGTTGCTTAACTCCGGTCTTTTTCACATCTGTAGTTCTATGGATGTCAGCCTGCGGCCCATCCAAAAAAGTTTCCTTTAATATCACGCGGCCTGCAGAAATTACATTGCCGTCTGACGTAAACACGATTTTACTCGTCGACCGTACGAAATTCGACAATGAAGCCTTAAATACGATCGAAGGAATTCTAACCGGTGAAATGCCTGCAGATGACAGGGTCGCAGCACAGGAAGCGATGAACAGCCTCAAAAAAAAACTCGATCAATCACCCAGGTATAATGTAAGAATACTACCAGGCCGGATGGCAGGCAACAGCATCACGGCTGCTTTTCCAGAGGCAATTCCATGGAACGTAATCGATTCTCTATGTAATAGTAATAATTCAGATGTCGTAGTCTGTCTCGAAGTATTTGATTCTAACTTTATCATTACAAATGGCACGCGGGTGAAAAAGAAAATGGAGGGAGAAGGTAAAAATGCCAAAGAAGTTTCCTATACCGAATATTATGCGGAAGGTGTTGGCAGCATTAAAATGGGAATACGCTCTTATTATAACAAAGAGAAAACCATATTCGACCAGCAGATGCTTCATAAAAACAATACCTGGGAGGCAACAGGTACTTCTGCTGTCGATGCAGCCGCTGCTCTGATTTCAAAATCGAATGCCAACAGGTACCTGGCAAAGATTGTGGGTGAAGATTACGCATATAAAATCTCACCTATGCCGGTCAGGATTTCAAGAAGTTTTTACGGTAAGTCGAAGCATATTCCCCAGGTCGCAACCGGCGCCAGGTATGCTGATGTGAATAAATGGGAAGATGCAATCAACGAATGGAAAACCGGCATCAATCATGCAGATCCTAAGGAAGCCGGAAAAATTGCATATAACATTGCAGTTGCTTATGAGGTTCTGGGAGAATATGGTTCTGCCCTAACCTGGGCCCAGGATGCGTACACAAAATACGGCAATAAAGAAGCCCGCAACTACGTAAACACACTACAAAATCGTATCGAAGAAGAACGGCTGTTGAAAGAACAGATGAAGTGATCCGGGCATTTTTATTTGATGCAAATCAATTCAGAGCTTGATTTTTTTCATAATTAATTTTCACCTTTTTAATCAATTTTGCAGGTGAAAGATTAATTATATGGTCTGGCTAATTTCTTTTTTATTGATATTACTCCTGTTAGCTGCATATTTTTTCTTTGCCCCGTTTTTTATCGATATAAACACCGATACCGGTCTCTTCAGAATCAGGTTCCACCGATGGATAAGTGCACAATTAACAGTGAAATATGATTTATTTTCAATCGAACTTAAAATACTATGGTGGCACCGGGTAATCAATTTGTTTGGCGGAAGAAATAAAAGACAGTCAGCCAGGGATAAAAAAACCACGAATGCAGACTCATCAATTACCGTTAAAAAAACAAGTTCATTATCACCAAAGAAAATTCAGGCAATGATAATGAGTTTCAAAATAAAAAAATTCTATCTCACTATCGATACAGGAAATATGCAGATAAATGGAATCATGTTTCCTGCTTTCCGCTGGCTTAGCACTTTCACCAGGAAGCATTTCTCAATAAATTTTTCAGGCAGAAATATTTTCATTCTAAGACTGGAAAACAATTTTGCCCGCATTTTAAGGGCTTACTTAATAAATCATCAAACATTTAAAAAAAAGTACCATGAACAATCTAAATGAAACGCTCGGAAAAATTACCGAGTTCCTAAAATCAGAAGCAAAGACTGAAACCATCATCGGTCAGCAATTTAAGTTAGGCGAATTCACCTGTGTTCCGGTTATGTCTGTCGGACTTGGATTCGGCGGTGGTGGCGGTGAAGGAAAAGGAATGGCCAAAAACTCAGGCGAAGGCGAAGGTGCCGGCGCCGGTGCCGGTGGAGGAATGGGAATGGGGCCTGTAGGATTTCTTGTAACCAGGGGAGACGACATACAGTTTATTTCTACCCGGTCATCCAAAGGACTTGCAGCCGCATTCGAAAAACTTCCTGACGTCATCGAAAAATATTTCGACAAGAGCAGAAAAAAAGAGGATGCAACAATATAATTGCTCCTTTAATTGATTCGGTAGATAAACGATGTCTGGTTTTTATTATGCCAGTTCATCTTATTAAGCAGCCAGTCGATAAACGACGGCTCAATGGTAGCCTCGTAGGTTAATGTAGGAAGATATTTCTTAAGATCAACCACCCTTTTTACCATATTGTCCCGCTGCATGAAAACAACATAGTTGGGTCTTTTATCTTCAGGCGTGCAGAGATAATTCTCATAATAGAAATTGGCAGGAGGATTTATTTTCGTAATGCGAAAGACCTTTGTGAATTTGCCGAGATAAAACTGTGGAGGGATCAGTATATCGTCACGGTTACTGTCTTCGACGACGAAACTTACCACATCTCCTTTCTTCGCAAGGTAAATCATCGATTCCACACGGTTCTTCTTTGAATAAGACACCGACACGACCAGCAAAGGAATTACATTAATGATCCAGAAAAATATCCACAGGTTGCGATATAGCACTTTGTGATTTTTCCAGAATGCTGATTGATTAAAGAATTCATCCCAGCCAATATAACCCAGTGTAATGATAAAAGGAATCACCGGCAGGATAAACCGTTCCTGCTTGTTTGGAAAATAAGAATGAAATGCAAGGAATATAAATGCAGGCAGAAAAAGATAAAGGTGCCTTTTCCAGTTTTTAAAATATCCGAAGAAAAAAAATAAACTCACAGGAGGTATCATGAGTCCCCCAAGCAAGACGAGGTACATGTACCATTCGTTAGTGAAATAGCCATAGGCATTTTCACGGTTATAACGGACATATTCCAGAAACTCAACGAATGGTTTTCCGAAAACTAAATAATCAGGAACAGCCTGAATGATTGCCGAAGGTAACAGGAAGAAAAAAAACAAAACGATTGAAGCAAAGAGTCTTTTTCGTATCAATAATGCGAGGCAAAGTCCCCCGGTAAATAATATGGTCTGGTACCTGATTGAAAAAGATATTGCCAGCATCAGCCCGGCTACAGCCAGAGATTTCCAGTTGAACCTGCCATGATCACGGATAATAAGCCAGGTTGCGTACATCAAAGGTGGAATGCATGCAACTTCAACCAGGTTCCTCACGCTGAGAAACGGCATGAACCAGAAAACTGAAAGAAGAAGTCCTGTCATACGCGCGGTTTTTTGTCCGCTTATCCGCTCTGCAATCTTATAACCACTGTAAACTATCACCAACGAAAACAAGGCATGAAGCATACGCACCACGTACATTTTTCCCTGCGGATCATCGAAACCGATAAGCTTAAAAAAAAGGAATAGCAGGTAATGCAGGCCCGGATAGAAAAAACTATGGCCCGTTGGAGCTGCATCAGGATGTTCCGCATCGGGGTACCAGGTATCATAATTATAATGCTCCACCCATGCCTGCGCAGGCTCAATTACCAGGAAGTGATCGTCGGACATTCCATAACCCTTTGAAAAGATCACAGCAAGAAGTCTGAAAAATAATCCCGTCCATAGAATGAGCTGCAGCGGCTTTTCGTTCCAGCGCGTTATTATAATTTGCAAAAGAGAATTATTCATAAGCTGTGCAAATGTATCATTTCCGGATCATCCTGAAAATCTCAGGTTAGTTTTAATAAATTTTATCAGCCGCGCTTTCATTGAATGGGTTTGTAACTTAATTTGCACTTCTGCAAGCCATACATTTTTATGAATGTTAAACCGGTAAACAACTCCTCCAGGTATTTTATTTTACTGGCTTCTGTCATATTCGCCCTCATGTTTATTCTTGAAAAAATAAACGGAAGGTTCTGGCTGAACGATTTCAAAGTATTTTACCTGGCATCGAAAGCTCTGCTGAATCATGAACAGGTTTATGGAGTTGCCTTTGGACTTGAAACAGGATTTTATAAATATTCCCCTTTTACCTTATTGCTGTTCGCGCCCTTCACACTTGTATCTTTTGAGGTCGCGAGTATCATTTACTATGTGATCTGCTCTGCCTGCATCGTTGCAGCAATTTTACTTCTGTCCCGGTTAATAAACCGACATCTCTTTGCAGACAGGGAATTGAATTTTCTCCCGCTGTTATTTATTTTGTTGTGTGCCCTCAATCACCTCGTGAGGGAACTACACCTTGGGAATACGAATATGATATTACTTTTGCTTCTGACGGTCACACTGAAATTTGTAACAGAATCCAGGCCGGGATGGGCAGGACTGTTTCTTGCAGTAGTCGTACTTACCAAACCGTATTTTCTGATTTGCCTCCTCCCCCTTTTTCTTTTTAATGAGTTCAGGACAATACTATTCACGTGTCTTTACCTGTTGATTTTTGTATTTATATCGTGCCTGGCAGCAGGCCTGTCACATGGCGCCGAACTTTACTCCTCCTGGTTCACTGCCATGAAAGAACATTCCGGCTATCTGAGCAGCCGGCAAACAATACTTTCCTACCTGGATATTTATTTCGGATTGAAAATTCCATCTTCATATGGGATCTACATCCTTGCATTTACCGGAATACTGTTTTATATCTATTTCTGGTTGTCAAATAAGCAAGGTGCCGGGGAACCGGAATATACGGCATCTAAAAACTCCTCACTCATAATCTATTATTACCTGCTGATTGCAATTGTGCCTTCCATTTTAATCACCGACATAGAACATTTTCTTTTTTCACTTCCGCTGATCGTTATTCTCATATTGTATTTGAGGGACCATAAGATTATAACGATGATATCTTTTGCATTACTCATGTTCATGTACGGCGGAAATTCCTCGGAGCTGATCGGAAAAAAAATGGCTGCTGTCTTTGAAGATGCGGGCTTGCTTGGCATTTGCAACCTGGTGATGATCGGAATGGTAATTTATTTATATCATACACGCAGGCTGCCGGTAATAAATACGTTGAAAACAAAATAGACTCTTGTTTCACACCGATGCCCGGTGAAGAAAAAAGAATGGTTGGTAGTTGAGTAGCTATCCGCTCATTCTCTTCACTTTTTAAAAAACACACTGAGACCATCCCGGTTTTTCATTACCATTGAATAACAATTTTACCGACAGATTTCCTGCTTTCCAAAAAACTATGAGCCCTGGCAATTTCGTTTACGCCAAATACACCAGCTATATGCGGCTTAATCTTCCCTGATAAATAAAGTTCATAAACACCCTTCAGACAACGCTGAAGAAGTTCAGGTTTATGATCTGCTATATGCAGCATATTTACACAAATCAGGCTTTTCGAAGTCCTGAACATATTTACCGGCGAATAAATACCAAATCCGCGAATGAGACCGAGCAATTTAATAATGTTTCCCCTCGCCGAAATCAATTCAGATGCGCCGAGGCAAACCATCCTTCCACCGTAATTCAACAAGCTGTATCCCTTTCTCACGGAAGCGCCTCCGATGCTGTCAAAGATCACGTCGAGACTCCTTTCCCCGCTCACGGATCGTATTACTTTCGTAAAATCATCTTTACGATAATTAATCGGGTAATCCACTCCCATTCTTTCCAGGTGTTTCAATTTTTCTTCGGATGCTGTGGCGTAAACTATACAACCACTGTTTTTTGCCATTTGTACCAGGGCAGTGCCGACACCGCCTGCTGCAGCATGAATCAGCACCCGATCGCCGGCATGCAGGTGAGTTGCATGATAACAACAATAAAAGGCTGTGCTGTATTGTGTCGCCAAAGCCGTTGCCTCACCTGCATCAATCGATTCCGGAATAACAACTACAGCCCGCGCGTCTGTAACTGCAAATTCCGCATATCCTCCGAAGCGGGTAAGTGCAACTACACGATCGCCTTCCCGCAAATCAGTTACTCCCACTCCCTTCTTCACTATTTTTCCAACAACATCGTAACCGGGAACAAATGGGATGGCAGGAGCATCATCATACAATCCTCTCCTCGCCATCACGTCGGCAAAGTTTAAACCCGACGCTTCTACCTTTATTAGAACCTCGTTCTGCACTGGTTCTGGCCGTTGTACATCCCGTATTTCGAATGCGCCTTCAGAATTTCCTTTTCTCACAAGTACAATTGCTCTCATTTATTCAGCTCTGAAAATATTTTAAAGTTCGAAAGCTAACTAATTTATCCAGTTTTAAAAATGATAATAGCCCGAATTTGCGCATACTGACATGATTGGAATCTTATATTTGCATCCTATATGTTTAATTTTATATTTTTAATCAAATCATGTGCTGAGGGGTGCTGATATATTTTCATGAATTAATAATGCTCTGTTATGAGTTTTTTTAAGTTTAGAATTTTTTTATCATTTTTATTTCTGGTGCTTTACTGCATGATGCCTTTAGTCGTTACCTCTGCCATTGCTGAAGAACAAAAAAAAATATTTCCCCTGGAACGCTATAGAATTCTCGGAGAAAAAGAAGGTCTTAACAGTAAAATAATTTATATGACGATCCAGGACCGGGACGGTTTCATATGGTTAGGAACCAATGCCGGTGTCTTTAGATACGACGGAAGAAGCTTTCAGAGATATACTGTTGATGATGGAATTATGGACAACGAAGTATTCTCCATTTACGAGGACAGTAAAGACAGAATCTGGTTTCTCACCTTTAACGGTCGCCTTTCCTTCTGGAAGGATGGGATCATACATAATCCGGCAAACACTCCTTTCCTGAAAAACACATACCTGGAAGAATCATTCTTTTCCAGCTACGAAGATTCTCATGGTCGAATCTGGTTCGGTACTCTAAACGGGTTTGTTGTTATTAAAGATGATTCAGTTGTAATTATTAAATCAAAAAGCAATTTGAACAAAGTTAATTCAGTTTATGTTCATGAGGATTTGAAAGGGAACATCTGGTCATTCAACAAAAATAAAATGTTTAAAATCCTGGATAAAAATTCGACAGATTCAATCTTTATTCCGGACGACATTATCTTTCGCAGAGTATGCCATGGCCCTGATAAAGTCATGTATTATTACAACGATTCCGGCATTTTTAAGATTTATGATCAGTCATATGCATTGATAGTTGATAAAAAGCTAATGCCTCCGGTAAATAAAATCATAAATATTTTTTCAAACGGGGAATACATCTGGTTATGCACGGTGGGTCAAGGCTGTTATGAATTCAAAAATGGGAAATTGAATAAAATTTATTTTAGCGGCAAGACCATTACCTCAGCCTTCAGAGACCGTGAAAATAACCTGTGGTTTGGCACACTTGCCAATACACTGCTAATGGTGCCATCCACAAACGAATCCGTAACCAATTACACCCAATCAACGGGACTTTCATATGATGTGGTGAATTCAATTTCAAGTTCAGGCAACGATTCAGTCTGGCTGGGATATGGAAACGGAATGGTCGACATCATTTCGAATAACATGAAATCGACCATCAATCTTGCAGGATCCAACGATTCGAACTATTACAGGGTATCGAATATCATTGCTGATCCGGAAGTGACGTGGATAGGCTCAGACCTGGGAATTTTTTTTATTGAAAATGGAAAATTAACTCATATAAAATATACAAATAATAAAAAGGCTCCTACCAGTTATTCCGTCAAACGATTTATTAAAGACAGCAGCGGTGATATTTATGCTACATACTCATATAACTTATTGAAGGTTGAGAAGAATAAATCCGGATTAAATGTTCGTGAAGTTTTAGATTCCATCCGAAGAACTTTTTCCATCGTGGAAATTAATAAAGGAGAATATATCGTATCCAGCCTATCCGGTTTATTAAAATACATTCCCGGGCAAAAAACAACCAATTATATCACAGATACGGATCTGTCATCAGTCAGAATCATCGACATGAAGCTTGATGGAGATACAAATCTCCTGATGGCGAGCGACGGTTTTGGTTTTTACATATTTAAAAATGGAAAAATTAAACAGCATTTCTCTCTCGCCGAAGGACTCGCCGATAATATCTGCAACCGGATAACTGTTGCAGGAGAGTACGTCTACGTTTCGACGAATTCCGGGTTAAGCATATTAAAAAAAGAAAAAGGGAAATATTACATAACCGGTAATATTACCACACTGAATGGCCTGCAGTCGAATGCCGTTAATGATGTCGCAATAAAAAATCCGTTTATCTATATAGCTACAGACAAGGGTTTAACTGTAATCAATTTGGATAAGTACTCTGCCCCTTCCTTTATCGGAAAAATAAAAATTACGGAAATAATCACCGATACAGTTCAGGCTCTGGCTTCTTCATGTTATGAATACAGATCGGATATCCCCAGGCTCCTCATCAAATACGCTTACCCTGTATTCAATCCGGCGAATCTGCTCCAAACAAGATACAGGCTATTAAAAGATGAAAATGATAACACAGAATGGATCATATCTGAAAATAATAAAATCGAGTTTTCTTCCCTGGAACCTGGCAAATACATTCTTCAGCTTAAGCCGGGTTCAACAAATGATATCAATTCAATTACGAAATTCAATTTTTCAATTACTCCATTGTGGTGGCAGACCCTTTTAGCAAAAGTTACTATCAGCCTGTTAATCCTGCTGCTCCTGGCTATGATGCTGAGAAAAAGAATGCAGAAAGTCTATGAGAAAGAGGTAATGAGGTTAAAGGAACAAACGATACTTGAAATGGAGCGTAACCGGATTGCTTCCGATATGCACGACGACATTGGTGCAGATCTTACAAAAATTTCAATCTGGGCAAATATTTTAGACACCAATCAGTCGGATACAAAAGAAACAATAAAGAAAATCACACAATCATCTGAAGAAGTACTTCAAAAAATGGATGAGATTATCTGGGCGCTCAATGCAGTACGCAATTCTTCCACAGACCTGATCTCATACCTGAGAATGTTCGCAACCAGATTTCTTGAAGACACAGGAATAAAATTAAATTTCGTGGCGAAAAAAAATATTCCCGATTTAATCGTAACATATATTCAAAGGAGAAATATTTTCCTGGTATTAAAAGAACTGCTTCACAACAGCGTAAAACATAGTCACGCAGAAAATATCAGCATTGATATCATGTACGAAAATGATCAGTTGATATTTCATTATAATGATGACGGAAACGGATGTGACTTAGAAACAAATTCCGGAGGGTTTGGAATTCAAAATATGCAACACCGCATGAATGAGATAAACGCTGTTTTTAATATTTTATCGAAAAGCGGCAAGGGCTTTTCAGCAAGTATATTAGTTAATTTAATCCACGCACATTAATTTATTTTAGTTATTACATATTTATTAACTGTAAGATTTTAATAAATATTTTTTAAATGTTAAACAGGATTTTTTCCGATTTATTAAGCTTTACAGTTTATAAATTGAATAATCAATTTTTGAAGAAACAAACTTCACCTTTAAAACAATTTGTGCCTCTACGTTCGTGATCAATAAAGGGCTGAAGCCGAAAGAGCCCATAAACAGCAGGCTTTCCCATAAATTTAATATCGAAGATGAATAGATTCTTGTTAGTCTCCTGGTTAATGTTTGTAATCAATACAGCATTTTCGCAGGAATACAAGCCTGTTGCGCAGAAAGTGCACAACCTGGAAATAGAAAATAAATTTATTCAAACTCCCGCATTATTTACGATTAGTGGCGAAAAACCCATTCCTGCTTCTGTTGTGGAAAATGCAGGAATATTAAATTTTAATTCTGTGAATGCATTGGAAATAATTATTGCATCACCTGAAAACATTCAACTAACTGTTCCGGTCAGCAACTCTAATAACATCAATCTTAAACTGTTCCGGTCCGACATATTCACGCCGGATTTTACAATTACCACGAGCAGTCTTAACGGAAATGTGATACCCGTTGAAAAAGGGCTTCATTACTGGGGTATCATCGATAACGACTATTCATCTATTGCCGCAATCAGCATCTTCAAGGATGAAGTAATGGGCATGATCTCATCTCCTTCCACCGGCAATATAATTCTCGGAGCAATTACAGGCGATTCGAAATTCAGACATATTATCTATCGTGAAAGCGACTTTCATATCGCCGCAGGCCCGGGATGCGCTACAGTGGATGTTCCCGGAAATTACAAGAATAGCGATCTCCATGTGCCTGCAACTGCATCAACCAGCTGCATCAGACTGTACTGGGAAGCGAATTACGACCTCTTTCAAAATAAAGGCAGCATCGCTAATGTTACAAATTATCTCACCGGTGTCTTCAATCAAAGTGCGATTCTTTATAGCAATGATGGAATTCCCGTTTCGCTTTCACAACTCTTTATCTGGGACACATCAAGTCCGTATACTGCCACCAGCACTTCCGGATTGCTGTCACAGTTTCAAAGCTATCGTAATTCATTCAATGGCGACCTCGGCCACCTGATTGGCATCGCAGGCGGTGGCGGAATTGCAGCGAGTACTTCCGGATTGTGTAATGGATTCCTTGATTACAGCCAGTGTTACAGCGGTGTCTCAACCTCCTATTCCAATGTCCCTACTTTTTCATGGACCGTTGAGGTGGTAACACACGAACAGGGCCACCTGATGGGATCCAAACACACACATGCATGCGTTTGGAATGGAAATAATACAGCCATCGATGGCTGCGGACCTGCAGCAGGGTATACTTATGAAGGCAGCTGTTCCGGCGCCCCAATACCTTCAAACGGCGGCACGATCATGAGTTATTGTCACCTGATCAGTGCCGGAATAAATTTCTCAAATGGATTCGGCACTCAGCCAAAGAATGTAATTCTTAACAGGTTCAACAATTCCTCCTGCCTCACTTCTTGTACTGGCGGAGCTACCTGCAGTGCCCCTGCCGGGCTGACAACATCATCCGTCACCACAAATTCTGCAACCTTATCCTGGTCAGCTGCTGCAGGAGCATCATCTTATAATGTTCAGTACAGAGTTATTGGGAATTCGTCCTGGTCATCCGCTTCCACAAGCGCTGTCAGTCTTGTCTTAAACAGCCTTGTTTCCGGATCCAATTACGAATGGCAGGTTTCCACCGTTTGCAGCAGCGGCTCATCCGCTTTCTCATCAACAATAAATTTCTCCACACCCGGCGGAATAAATTGCGGAATTCCATCAGGCCTCAATACCTCTTCCATAACTTCTTCCTCAGCGACATGTGCCTGGACTACAGTTTCCGGCGCAACATCATACAAAGTGCAATACAGAACCGCGGGCAGTACCACATGGTCTTCTGCCAATACTGCTTCAACTTCCATATCCATAAATAATCTCTTGCCCGGATCCGTTTACGAGTGGCAGGTACAGGCAAATTGTTCTTCAGGTTCTTCGGCCTTCACGGCATCCGCCAATTTCACAACTGCCACGATCGTCACCTGCGGTGTTCCGGCGGGTATGAATACTTCGGCGATAACAACAACTTCCGCTACTTTCTCATGGACCGGCGTTACGGGAGCGGTGACCTACCTGGTCCAATACAGAATTGCAGGCACCGCTTCGTGGACCATGTCACTCACTGCAACAACATCTTTTCAGGCACAGTTTCTTTCTCCGGGAACAAATTATGAATGGCAGGTGCAGGCTAATTGCTCTGCAGGTGCCTCGGCTTTTACGGCATCGACAAATTTTACCACCACAGCCGTTGCTACGTGTGGAGTTCCATCTGTCATGAATACGACTTCGATTACAACAACTTCGGCGACACTTTCATGGACGGGTATGACGGGTGCAATGACCTACCTGGTGCAATACAGAATAACAGGAAGCACCTCATGGACATCTTCCCTTACAGCTTCCACCAGTCTGCAGGTTGGCAACCTGTCACCCGGAACTAATTATGAATGGAAGGTACAAACCAATTGTTCAGGCGGATCCTCCGCATTTTCATCTACTGCAAACTTCACCACCTCATTTGCAGTGACGTGCGGCACTCCTTCCGGAGTATCCGTAAACAATATACTGAATAATGAAGCGACTGTAACATGGAATGCAGTAAGTGGTGCAACAGGATATATCCTCCAGTGGAAACTGGTATCGCAGTCGATCTGGTCTTCTGTAACCAATTTCTCAACTAACTATTTCACACTTACAGGACTTTCCAATTGTTCTTCGTATCAATGCGTGATCCAGGCAGTTTGTCCGTCCGGTGTAAGTGCAAACAGCGCCGTCTATAATTTCACAACCGATGGCTGCCATGTGAATTACTGTGTTTCCAGAGGAAATAATTCATCCCATGAATACATCAACAGGGTTTCAATTGGATCCATAAATAATACGAGCGGTAACGACAACGGCTATGGAAATTATACGTCACTTTCAACTACACTTTCAGCGAACACTGCATATTTGATATCACTCACACCCGGATTTCAATCTGCCGCCTCAAAGGAATTCTGGACCATCTACATCGACTTCAATCAAAACGGATCGTTTACTGAAGGAAATGAACGAGTAGCCAGCGGAAATTCTTCTGTTGCTGTTAACCTGCTGTTAAAGATTCCGGGTACTGCACTCAATGGAGCCACCAGGATGAGGATACAGATGAGAAATTCATCGGCTAAATCTAACTCATGCACATTATTCGCCAATGGTGAGGTGGAAGATTACACGATAGTAATCTCCGGTGGAGCAAGAATTGCTCAAAAAACCGATGACGGGCTTTCAACTGAAACGCTCGGGGAAATTATCGAAAAGGAAAATCCAATGAGTGTATATCCAAACCCGGCAAAGGATCAGTTAACTGTTTCAGTAAATGGTTTGGGTGAAAATTGCAATATCAGAATCTACGATACGGAAGGACGAGAACTCTTTCAGGAGACAAGATTCCTCGTTGAGGGCAATAATAAAATTGACATCAATACGACAGAGCTGACGAACGGTCTATATTTCATCAGCGTCGAAGGGTCAGTGGCGCCGGAACGGATGAAGTTTTTTATCTTCAAATAGAATTTCATTGTGATATAGTTTGTATTAAGGCCGGTTCACAAGACCGGCTTTTTTTATTCCATGTAAATGAAATACCGGCACATATTTTTATATTTAACTCCATCCAATTATTTTTAAGGTTCTGTCGTTATTTCAAGCGGATTAATTTATTTTTGATTTTTACATATCACGCCATTAAAAAATTATGGTTATGAAGAATTTGCTTATCATTTGTTTCCTGATTACCGGCAGCATGAGCTGTTTCTCGCAATACAACAAAGAAAAACTCACTGCAATTCTTACTTCCGGTAATGAAAAGTCATGGATAGTTGCCGGGATTAACTCCGACCGACCCGAAAAGAAGATGACTTTTACGAAAAATAATTCTGTAAAAACAGAAGCAGGTAATGAAACGAAAACTGAAAACTGGTCATTGAAGTCGACAGACGACATCCGCTGGTTTATTCAGATCGGCGAA
The DNA here is from genome assembly GCA_964595205.1 of uncultured Flavobacteriales bacterium. Taxonomy (GTDB): domain Bacteria; phylum Bacteroidota; class Bacteroidia; order AKYH767-A; family 2013-40CM-41-45; genus JADKIH01. The sequence goes on from CAZQOQ010000003.1 coordinate 281,246, forward strand.
GAAAATTATGAACTGATCGTGAGTTACGATAAGAAAGGAAACGAATACCTTAAGCTTACGCATCAGTCGGCAAAGAAATCTGAAAATTATCAAATGAAATTAAATCCTGTAAAATAATATCATATGCAAAAGCTCGAAAAATTTTTAGCAACGTTTGGACCGCTGATCGGCTTCTTCCTTACAGCCGTTGGTTTGATTATATCAGTGTCTAATTTTTCAAAGGATCAGAAGAGTAAATCTGCATTGGAATTCAAAAGAGATTTCTGGTCGAAACAATCGGACATTTATCTCAAAACATCGCAGGCCATCGGAACCATTTGTGCGGAAATAAATAAGACAGACATCACAGACTTCAATCGTACAAATTATGAAAGATCAAAAGAAATTTTTGAATCTCTTTATTGGGGCGAGATGAACTTTGTACAGGACTCGGTCGTTATCGCAGATATGAAATCGTTTGATCTTTACATTAAAGATTTTAATCCACTGGTAGAAGACCCTGACTACAGGCAAACCCTAATCAGGCTCGGAAATAAGATCATACTCACCTGCAGAAATTCATACATGAAATCGTTTGACAACCTCCAGATGGAGACGATTTATGAATCAGATAAGGTGATTGCAGAGAAGTAACAATGATCAATATACTGCTTCTTTTGCCCTGTCTTTCAAGTTTTTTTCCTGCCCGGATTTAATTTTCTCTCCGTGAATTACTTTTTTACCCTTACCGGTTAAATGAAATCCATTATAAAGAGCACAATTATCCCAATGCAACCATGAAAGGAGATTTGTACATATTATTTGGTAATCAGACGCCGAATGATAATTTTGTAATACCAAACAACCTATAATGAAAAAACTAATCATTTTTGCTTTGCTTTTTCACCTCATTTCAGTCAGAGCCGAAGAAGGAATACAATTTATAAATACAACATTTTCCGAAGCCCTTGCCAAGGCAGGCGAACAAAATAAGCTTGTCTTCATCGATTGTTACACTACCTGGTGCGGTCCGTGCAAATCGATGGCAGCACATGTTTTCACTGACGGGGAGGTTGCCGCCAGTTTCAACAAAAATTTCGTTTGCATCGCCCTGGATATGGAAAAAGGCGAAGGACTCAACATCGCAAAAAAATATAACGTCAGGAATTACCCAACCTTTCTATGGCTCGATCATTCTGGGAAACAGATTCATCGTTCAGTCGGAAGCACAAGTGCCGGCGAATTCCTGGCCATCGCTGGTAAAGCGAATGATCCAAAGAATAATCTCAGTTATATGAAAGATCAATATGAGTCAGGGAATCGCGATCGGGAATTACTCTTAAATTATGCGAACTCATTAAAGGATGCATACGACATGAACTACCAGGCAGTCGCCGATGAATACTTTCGCACACTCCCTGAAAAGGAACTCGCAGACGCCGGAAACTGGAAAGCCATACAGGAATTTACACCGAATATAAACAGCTATACATACGGAGTCATTAACAAAATGCTTCCCGAATTTTATCATCGCTATGGGAAAGACAGCGTAAACATGGTGATGGACCAGCTTGCGATCAACAGCCTTTCCTACGCGAGGCAGCAGAAGGATTCTGTTCTGCTGAAAAATGCTGTCGCCAAACTGAAACTGAGTAACAACAGGGAGTCTCTTAAACAAGGGCTCAGCGAAGAAATGAATTATTACAAGGGAAATAAAAATTATACACGCTATGCAGAACTCGCGCATGAATATATCAACAATTATTTCCTGGATGATGCCAAAATGCTAAATGCCGTTTGCTGGACATACTTCCAGCATATCAACGATAAGAGTCAGTTAACTGAAGCGGAAAAGTGGATCGCTAAGTCGGTAGAACTGGAAGATAAATACTATAACACGGATACATATGCCAACCTGTTGCATAAACTTGGAAAGAAGAAGGAAGCCATTGTCATGACAAACCACAGTATTGAATTGGCTAAAAAAGAGGGTGAAGATTATGCATCGAGCCAGGAATTACTGGATACGTTGATGAAAGGTGATTAACCGGCCATCACAATCTGTTGCTTGTTTGTTTTGAAAATGAACAAGAATGCTAACATATTTACAATTGAAGGAATTAAAATCTTTTCGGCAGATCTGAATAACCATCAGGGGATTCACCTCCCGGGTCAAATCGCAGTTGGAATTTATATTTTCAGGTTCCAAACCGGGAACAACCACTTTTCAAAAAAATAGTCCGAATCGGGAAGTAACATCCTGGTTCACCAAACAATTTTTATTGGTTCTCCGGTGGGAGATTTATAAAACCGGGTACCACTTTTCATTATTAGCTGATTTTAAACCATATAGAAACATATTAAAGAGGGTTCCATATTACAGGATGGGGCGATGACCGGGGTTTTATACTGTTTTTTTGCACCCACATTAATCCTAAAAAACAAAAACAAATGAAAAATTTCAAATCAATCGTTATCGCAGTTTTAACAATTTTAACTGCCAATTTTACATTCGCTCATGGTCCACACCTGCATGTGAGTAACAGATGGAAAGAATGTTCCTTTCAGCTGGATCCTTCCTTAACACAGGAAGCCTGGCATCAGTTTACAGAGGAAGCCGGACTGGTGACATATTTCCGTCCGGTTACGGATGCCAGGCCCATGGGGAAAGGTCGTTTTGAAGTATCCATTCTTCAATGGAATACCAAAATCGACGAGTCGGAAGATGCGTGGAATAATACTTTCGTGCATCCGAATTCCGAGCACTGGCTTATTGGAGGGGAAGAATTGCCTTTCCCCGGCTTGACGGTCAGGGCCGGAGTTTCAAGGAAGATAGACGTAGCCGGCTATTGGAGTAAAAGACCCGGTGCAAATTACGGTGTAGCCGGAGCCCAAATCCAGTACAATCTGATCAACGATACGGCAAGAGAATGGGCCGTGTCTACCCGTGCAAGCATGAATTGCCTCTATGGGCCTGCCGATCTGAACCTTTATACAGCAGGATTCGATCTGCTTGCAAGCAGGAATTTTACTTACAACTCTCATCTTTCCATTTCTCCTTATGCCGGAATATCATCTTATGCTTCACATGCACATGAAAAGACAGATGCCGTTAATTTGAATGACGAATACATTTCAGGCCTCCAGGGAATGGCCGGGGCGGTAGCGAAAATTTATTTCGCAAGGCTTGGAGTTGAATACAATTTCGCAAAGGTGAATACCTTCTCATACAAACTCGGAGTGAATTTCAGATTTTGACAAACACACCCTATTCCAGGGTGTTTTTGTTCCGCCAGGCTGAGAGGTCTGGCGGTTTTTTTTATACGCGAATACGATTACATTCAATCACTGCAATCATTGAGAAATTCAAAATACACGCCGGCAGTAAAGACTACAAGTGGCAAAACAGCATGGCATGCCTCTTAATCATCCGTAAGCACATCCTTCCCTATCAGTATTTGAGTTCCGCGACGGAAAACTCAGGGTTAACGCTGTCGCGAATGAACATCACATCGTCATAAAAATTTACCACACCCGTTTCGATATTGTACATCGCGCCTACGACGCCAATCTCTCCGTTCTCAACCATCTGTTCAAGGATGAAACTGCGCTCAATGATATTCTTAACATTTCTCTTCACGTTAATGGTTGAAACATTCTCGACGAAAACCCCATTTTTCGATGTGCGTTCCTCTTTAGTTTCTTTTTCCTGATATACGGCAGGCTGTAATTTTGCCAGAAGCTCGGTAAGGTTTCCCATCTCAACGTGATCACAGGCACCTTTGACGGCTCCGCATTTAGTGTGTCCCAGCACAACGATGAGTTTGGATCCTGCAACCTTGCAGGCAAATTCCATACTTCCAAGAATATCGGTATTCACGATATTCCCGGCAATTCTGACGGAGAATATGTCGCCCAATCCCTGATCGAAGATCAATTCGGCTGAAGTCCGGCTGTCGATGCAGCTTAATATGGTAGCAAATGGCCACTGGTCATCGCGGGTAGCATTCACCTGCTCCAATAAATTCCGGTTCTCCTTTAAATTTTTAATGAATCTTTCGTTACCCTCTTTTAGAATCTGCAAAGCCATTCTAGGGGTAAGTTTGTTTCTGTTTTCTTTGGTGTGAAATTTCATGAGATTATATTTTTAATTTTGATTTAATCCGACAACAACATTTTTTGGAAGAACATTTATTTTAGGACTGGATTTTTTATTGAAAAAATCATGTTCTATAAAATTTATTTTCTCAATTTCTATATTCTTGGTTTTTGCATTGGTCTCAAAGTTTTTAATCAATTCCAGGACATCAAAGGCGATTGACTTTGAGTTAGTGCAGTCAATGATCACTTTGGAATTTGGAGGAATGGAATCAAGTGCGTTTAATATGCTTGCTTTATTAAAAAAAGAAACCTCTTCAGCTAAAACCAGGTGGTGAACTTCATGGCCCATTTCATTTGTAACAGTCTCCTTCATATAATGTGAGTTCCGATAGCTGTGACGGAGTGTATAAAATATTCCAAACATGATTCCAATGGTAATACCGATGAGTAAATCGCTCGCTAAAATTGCAATTACCGTTGCTGTAAATGGAATAAACTGTTCCCATCCCAGCTTATACATGTGTTTAAACAATGATGGCTTAGCCAGTTTATAACCGACCATTAATAATATGGATGCAAGACTGGCGAGTGGAATCATGTTTAATAATCCTGCAATGGTGACAGCGCTGATCAACAGAAATACACCATGCAGAATTGCCGACATTTTGGTTTTTCCGCCGAAGGAAATATTAGCAGTACTGCGAACAATGACCTGGGTAATCGGGAGACCGCCGATTAAACCGGAAATTATATTTCCTAAACCCTGGGCCTTCAATTCACGATTCGTGGGAGTAATACGCTTATCAGGATCCATTTTGTCAGTGGCTTCAACGCAGAGCAATGTTTCAAGACTGGCCACGATAGCAAGTACGATTGCAATTTTCCAGACTTCAAAATTAGTCAGAACGTTAAAATCCGGAAAAGTAAACTGGCTGAAAAAACCGCTTACACTTTCCGGAACAGGAATCCGAACGACCTGGTCTTCGGCGAGACTGAAATTTAATATCCCCTTTTGATATAAATAGTTCATCACGATACCAAAGACCACCACAACGATAGGTCCTTGCAGGATCCTGAATAATTTATGCCTGTTCGTAAGGACGGTATCCCATAAAATGAGAATACCGAGAGATATTACGGCAATCAAAACAGCGCCGGGTGAAAAATAATTCAATGCTTCCATGATTCCGGAAAAAGTATTTTTCCCGTCAACCTGGAAAAAAGAATCATCGCCCATGGCATCCTTATCCCATCCAAGTGCATGTGGGAGTTGTTTAAGAATTATCAGGAGTCCGATACCGGTGAGCATTCCCTTAATGACAGAGGATGGAAAGAAGAATGCAATGAATCCGGCCCTGGCATAACCGAGAATGACCTGAATGATGCCGGCTAAAACTACTGCTGTTAAAAATGCACTCCACGAACCCAGGGCTGCGATGGAAGTCAGCACAATCACGGCTAATCCTGCTGCAGGTCCACTCACGCCTAAAGGCGAACCGCTTGCAGCTCCCACTACGATGCCGCCAACGATACCTGCGATAATGCCTGAAAACAATGGCGCTCCTGAAGCCAGTGCAATGCCGAGACATAAAGGCAATGCAACAAAAAACACGACGATACTTGCCGGTAAATCACTCTTAATTTCTTTAAAATATTTTTTGAGTTCCATAGCTGATGTTTTAAATGACGGGTACAAAAATAGTATTTATTTTATAAATAATAGTATTACTATCTTTTTTAGTTGTAAAAAATATTTTTGTTACTTTTGCCTCAATAAAATCATGAAAACTTCATTCAAAGTATCTCTTCAATCTCATATTTGAAACCGCCCAGATGGAAGTCCAGCTAAAAATAAAGATGAACGAAGAACTTTTTCTTCGTAACCCGGAAGATTCGGAATTAGGTCAGAAAATAATCAAGCACAGCATATTATTTATACATAAAAATGGACTGGAGTCGTTCACTTTTAAGAAACTTGCTGAAGATATCGGTACTACTGAGGCCGGCATTTATCGCTATTTTGAAAACAAACACCGCCTGCTTATTTATATCGTTGCCTGGTACTGGAACTGGCTTATCTATAAAATCAGTTACCAGACAAACAACATAAAGGATCCATACATACGACTGAAAAAAATCATTAAACTCTTGGCTACGACAGTTGAAGACGACATTACCACTCATCATGTCAATGAGAGCCTGCTGCATCAGATCGTGATCTCGGAAGGATCCAAAGCATACCTCACAAAGCATGTAGGCCAGGATAATAAGCACCGGTTTTTCAAACCCTACAAGGATCTTTGTGCTAAAATAAGCCTGGTGATCCTTGAATGTAATCCAAAATACAAATATTCAAAATCGCTATCCACGACCATCATTGAAATGGCACATCTTCAGAATTTTTTCATGAACAATCTTCCATCGCTAACCGATTTTGAAAATTCGAAGGATGAAAACAAAATAGTTTTATTCCTCGAGAACCTGGTGCTTTCCGCTTTGAAAAACAATTAATTATTTTGATGAGATCGGAAATAAATGGTTTAAAATAATCCGGATTTAATAAAAACACAAAGACACTTAATCATGTTTTTGTTTAATCAAAAGCTTAAGCTCTTGTTTATTTTTCGTGGTGATCCTCACAAAATAAACCCCGGGAGAATAATCTTCGATGTTTAATTCTCTTCCTGAATAATTTTTTTCTTTGAATTTCAACCTTCCGAACGAATCATAAATTTCAACATCAAAATAACTAAATGAATTAGTTCTGATATTCAAATATTCCGATGAAGGATTTGGGAAAATCTCGAAGGCTGTTTCAAATTCATTTTCTGCAATTCCAACAGTGGAACAAAGAACATGAGCATCCGAAATGGACATCAGGCTCAGATTAAAACTTTTTTCAGTGTAAGGAAAAACACCTTCCGTAAAAGTAAGTGTATCTGACGTCCACGATTGAGGCTGAGAACTCATGTTCAACGCCGATTCATAGCATCCGCTATTCCCATTGATATCGGTCTTAACAAGATATATATCTCCACCGGAATGGCCCGGAATCCGATAAAAGCCGCTGGCTACATACCCACCCGGAATTTCCAAGATAAGACTCCCACCGTCATAATCGGTATTGCCATATCTCTTCGACCATTGCACATTTCCGGCGACATCCAGTTTCAATAAAAACATATCCGAAGAATTCGAAGCGGTATCTATCCAGGTGCCTGTAAGCATATATCCGCCATCCGATGTCGGAATTAAACTGTTACCGGAAATTGGCATTGATTCAGAATATTTAAACGCCCAGGAAACATTTCCCTGGCTGTCAGTTTTTAAAACGGATGCAAGGGTACTATCAGTTCCACCCACGGTTCCGGTCATAATGTATCCGCCATCACTGGTTACTTCGAGACTACGCAATTGCTGAGTTGATTGAATCGCAAATGTTTTATACCAATCGATACTTCCGTCAGAGGTAACTTTCATTAATAGAATTTTATAATTCTGTCCTGAAGACGCTTTTCCTAAAAGAATATATCCGCCATCCGCTGTCTGTTTCATCCTGGTTCCTGCTAACGACCAACCGCTTCTGTAACAACGTGTCCAGATAGTATCTCCGGATAAATCAGTTTTCATTAAATGCAGAATGAAGCGGTTTACAGCAGGATCAACGGCATGTGTAAGGATAATAAGATTGCCATCAGACGTCAATTCAATGTTTGACTGATCGACGTAAGTGGTTCCGTTTGAAAATGTTTTTAACCATTGAACCTGTCCCTGGCTGTTTGTTTTTCCGAGTGCACAGGTATGCGGCCCCCGCACCGGAACCGGGTGACTGTGGTCGATGGTATCATTTGTTCCCAGGAAAATAAATCCAGAATCAGGAGTTTGACGGATAGAATTAATCCACTCGAACATATCAGTGCGCTTCCAGGCTCGTCCATATTGCAGCTGGCCATTTTCATTTGCTTTAAGAAAATAAAATGCAAGTGGTGCATTCATTCCGCCACGATAAGCCTGCCCTCCCATCATATAGCCTCCATCGAAGGTTTTGACGATATCATAGGCGGAGGTGGGGTTAATGTCATCTCCAAAGAAAACCTGGAAAGTCTGGCTGAAGGAGTTAATATTGATGATCAAAGCAACCGGAAGTAATATTTTTCTCAGGATTTTCATTGGTGCGGTAATTATATTTTTAGAATGAAATTACAGGATCTTATGATGTTATAATTGTCCTTTTTATGGAAGATGGATTAATCTGCAAAATATAAAAAATGTAAAAGATTTCAACTATCAATTTAACTAAATACAAGGGAAATATAATATTACAACTTATTTTTTGATATTAATATCTTTGCAAAAAAAAATTGTATTCTTATTTGTATTAGTTTCATTCCGAACATGTCATCCCTAAAATACATTCTGTTTTTACTTTTGATTCTTTCCTGTAGAATTTCTTACGGTGAAAAAGCGGGTTGCCCTAACGCCAGGAATGGAATTTACAAAGTCCACAGTAAAGATGGCAGCCTGCATACTATAATGCGTACCGAAGAAATACAGACTGAAACCTCTGCACGTACCGGATCAATAATTCAAAGTAACATTAAATGGATTACTGATTGTTCGTTTATTTTATACAACCGGAAATTAATGAGAGGCTCCGACAGTCTTAAGCTGGATCTGATCTATGATACTCTTTATAATGTAATCACCCTTGATAATGGTTATTGGGAAACAATTTCTTCTACTTATCATGATTCTACCTTCGTCACTGATTTTTTCAGGATCGATACTACAGCTATGCACACCGATTTGACGGAGCTGGAACAGTTTAAGGAATACAAAGATGGAAAGAGTGCGGGTACATTTATAGGCTATAACCATGTAATTACATGCGTGCAGCATCCCATCGACAAAACGAAATATATTCTTGCTTTTGAAGAAGCTATGCCTGTAGGCGGTACGATGAAATATAAATTGCTCGACAATGTTTTTTGCACACTTGATTCGAATCTGAGAATTACAACAGTGAATTGCAGGTACAATGATAACTATGACAAAGAAATCGTTGCCATGTATTTTTCAAATAATAAGAAAGCTGAAGCATTAATAATAAAAAGCTGGCGGTTCAATAAAATATCGATGAAGATAGAGCAAGTGCCGATTCAAAAAGTGAAGTATAGGGAGTCGGATAAGTATTTAAAGGTTTGGGAACAATTAAATTAATGAATTATTTCCTGATCATTGAAAAATGATGAGTGATACATTGATTGAACTATCGGGTCCAAAGATTCGGGTAACTAAACCTATTTTAATGCAGAATTAAAAAAGACGTTGAACGTCCTCCAACTCTTAAATGGTAAATTCCGTCCGGCCAGTCGATTGTATTTATCTGAATACTATTGGAAAAATTATCTTCATACAATATTTCTCCAAGATGATTATATATTTCGAAAGTTAGATTTCCTGGTTGAGAAGAAAAAAGGTTTAACTGCTGGTTGGCAGGATTTGGGAAAATGATTTCTTTTGGAGGAACCGTGTTTATTGCATCAATTTCCACCGATAAATTTTGTATCGCGGTTTTCCAGATTCCGTTTTTCCATAATCCTGCATAAACATAGGTGCTGTCATATCCCAGGCATTGCACGCGTGGATTTGCTGGAAGTCCTGCATTTTCCTGAATCCAGGCACCGCCGGAATGAGAATAATAAATCCCATCACCGTCAAAACAGGATAAAGTCAGATCGTTTACAGTTATTATATCCATTGCAGTAGTTGCAGTAAAAAAAGTTGATTGCCATAAATTTCCATCATTGTGTGTCACCGCAACTCCACCATTCAGCCCTGCAAAAATATCCGATTGATTTGTTGCAAGCGTACGAACTATCGATCCTGGCAGACCATTGTTAACCTGTAACCATGAATGACTTGTATCGTTTGCCATGAAAACACCGGCATCCGTACCAATAAAAATATTATTGCCTAAAAATACAAAATCGTAATTATAAGTGGATCCAGGCTGTGTGATCCTATTCCATGTTTGTCCATAATCGAATGAATTTACTATCCCGTAATTACTGATTGCAAAAATTAACGAATCTTGAAATGCCATAGCTGAAACTCTGTTTACAGTAACTGTATCCAGAGTCCATGGATCAATAATTAAATCGGAATGAAACCATGTTGCACCACTATCTACAGAACGAAAGAGACCTTCAGTGGATGAGCAAAACAAGTCCGTACTATTCGAAGCAAGGAATATTGCTTCTGAAGGAGAATCTATACGGTTCCACGTTGTTGCCTGATCGTTTGATTTATATAATCCTTTTGCTGATGATACAAATAAAAGATTACCAAGGTTACAAATCTGATTTGGGGAAAACCGATTTAAAACATTCGTGAGACCATGATTTGAAAAACTCCAGTTTTGACCTGCGTCAGCGGACAAAAAGACCCCTTCATCGTTACAGCCTGCTAAAATGTTTCCTCCATTAGCTATAAGTGCTATAATATCTGAATGGGCCGTAGTTGCTGATGCCGATGACCATGAGATGCCGTAAACATGAGAGATAAATAATCCGCTATCAGTTCCCGCAAAAATATTTCCACCATCGATCGCATAAGAATTTACTGATCGCAATCCAATACCAACTGTGTCAATCTCCCAACTTCTGCCTGAATTGATTGATTTGAAAGATCCTCCTTTTGAACCTGCAAAAAGGGTATCACCAACGGCAAAAATTGTATTTACATAACCAATATACGTTGTATCTCCTATGGAAAAAACTGTGTCGGATGAAACCCAGGATGCACCTGTGTCGGATGATAAATAAATTCCTGAATTTGTTCCAAACAATATTTCATTTCCAATAAAAACAATTGACTTCACTTCAAAGCACCACGGGTTGATAGGTCTCCAGCTTGCACCATTATCCTGTGAAAGGAAGATTCCGCAGTAAGTTCCAGCAAGAATATTGATTCCGCTGACAGCCATGGAATAAACATATCCATTAGTCAGACCATTATTTGAAAGGTTCCAGCTTACGCCACTATCGCTTGAAAGTAATACACCGTAGTCTGTTCCTGCAAAAATTATATTTCCATCTGTTACCATTCCCTGTACGGATACGTACTCATAACCGGCACAGAAGGATGTCCAGGTTATGCCATTGTCTGTCGACTTGAAAACACCCGCATCTGTTCCTGCAAATAATTCAGATCCATAAACAATGAAGGAGGAAACAATTCTTCCTTCCGGCCCGGTAGATTGCAGCCATTGCGAATAGACCGGAGAAGTAAAAAGCAGGCATATTAAAAAAATATACTGTCGATATGATTTCATTGTGAAAGATTTAAATATCCATAACAATATAGATAATTTATTTTAATACCGGCCAAAATGAAATATTGGGTAGTGACTCAGTTTCACGATTCAAATATTATTTTACATTTTCTAAAAGAGATTAATTGCCCCGATCTTTAGATCGGTGAAAACAAATGCAACGATCCGGGCTTTAGCACCAATTAACGGCCGTTCATTTGGGCTAAAGCCCGCGAAATTTTCGAACATAATCCCCGATCTAAAGATCTCACGATTACCCACATCTTTATCACCTGGTCAAATTAATAGCGCTTCACTAAGTCGTTAAATTATCCATGTCCTTACTTCTTGTCCCGTAGGGACATAATATCGGTAGTAAAGAAAGTCCCCCCGAATATCCGTCCCGTAGAGACGTAATGTTTAACATTCAAATCAGATTTATTAATTAATATATATTCATTCCGTCCCTATGGGACGGGGGTTTACGCGCGGTTTGTTTTCTACCGACATTATGTCCCTACGGGACAAATTTCTAGCAACATGAAGAATAGAAGTTGGTTAAAAAATTTTTATATAAACAGAACAATAGATAAAAAATGAAAAAATGTGGGTAATCATGAGATCTAAAGATCGGGGCTATATAAAACATCTGCTTTCAAATTGAGTCACTACCAAATATTGCCGAGCAGAAAGAGTAAATACAATTTTCAATTTACAACAATACTCCGTTCTTTTTTTCTGCTTTTCGAAAGTCAATATATCATCCCATCATCCTCCTTCAATCCAAATATTTCCCCATTTTCAGTATGGATCATTTGTTAATCATGCTGTCGTTTACCCCTCTTTTTAAGAGAATTATGCTGAAATTTATTGTTTTATAGCTTACTGATATTCAAAGGTTTTACCCTATATTTGCATCTTAACATAATTTTAGCACAGCGTTTAAACATAATTATAGTACAACACTTAAACATAATCATAGCACATCACGTAAACATAATTTAAACACATCAAAAAACAGGATGGTAACAGCAAATGAGAAATTGGCTCAATCTCTTGAAGCTCTTAAAGAGCTGCATGAAAAGGGAATTATAGCTATCAAATCAACAGAATTAAGCAGGGTTCACAGAGAGAGGTTATTGAAGAATGGTTTTCTAAAGGAAGTTGTCAGAGGATGGTATATGTTAGTGCCTTCAGAAGAGCAAAAAGGTGATAGTACATCATGGTATTCCTCATATTGGCATTTTTGTTCAAGATATTTAACTGAACGCTATAAAGATTCGTACTGCTTATCGGCAGAACAGTCATTACAAATACATTCCGGTAATTGGACGGTGCCGCATCAACTTATTATTCGATCGACGAATGGCACGAACTCAATGACTCCTCTTCCACATGGAATATCATTATTCATTATGAAATCACCGCTACCGGAATCTGCAGAAATAGTTGTCATAGAAAGATTACGCATTTTAACTCTTGAGTCTTCATTGATACATTGTTCATCGGCAATGTTTACTAAGAACCCGACAGATGTTCGTACAGCGTTAGCATTAATCCGGAATTCATCAGAAATATTGAGACCGCTTCTTAATGGTGGTCATAGTAAAATTGGAGGGCGACTTGCCGGTGCTTTCCGGAATATCGGGCAGGACAGGATTGCTGATGATATAATTAAAACAATGCAGTCCGCCGACTATGATATTCGAGAAACAGATCCTTTTGAAAATGTATCTCCAATTAAATTATCAAATAGAGAGATATCACCTTATGTAAATCGAATTCGACTTATGTGGCATGAAATGAGAAGTTCTGTTATTAAATTTTTCCCGAAAACACCGGGCATTCCGAGGGACCATAAAAAATATTTGAAGCTGCTTGAAGAAATATATGTAACAGATGCCTATCATTCATTATCGATCGAAAGATATCACGTAACACCTGAACTGATCGAACGTGTGCGAAGTGGAGAATGGGATTCTAAAAAAAACGAAGTCGATAAAAAACAAAAAGATGCTATGGCGGCCAGGGGATATTGGCAAGCTACCCAAAAAGTACGTGATAGTTTGATAAAAATACTTGACGGCGAAAACGCAGGCCGGGTTGCTGATTCAGATCATGGAGATTGGTATAGGGAGCTATTTGCACCAAGTGCAGCAGCCGGAATAATAAATGCTTCTGATCTTGCCGGATACAGGAATGATCAGGTATACATTGGCGGCTCACTACATGTTCCACTTAACGCAGAAGCTGTTCGCGACACAATGCCGATTCTTTTTGAATTACTGGAAAATGAATCAGAAGCTTCCGTTAGATCTGTATTAGGTCACTTCATATTCGTTTATATTCATCCATATATGGATGGTAACGGAAGAATGGGTCGATTTTTAATGAACACAATGCTTGCATCAGGTGGGTATCCGTGGACAGTTATTCCAGTAGAAGAACGAAATTCATATATGACTTCGCTCGAAAAAGCAAGTGTTGAACAAAACATTGAACCTTTTGCAAAGTTCATAGCATATCTCGTTGATCGATCCTTGAAGGGGAAACCCATTGCTAAAATTTAAAAATTGTAGTTCAATTAATGAGAGAAAATCATTTCGCAATAATACTGAGGTTAATTCAGAAGTATATTTGTTGACGTAATGAAAAATAAAAATTATTCCGTTGACAATTGTCAAAATTATTTGTGATTTCAGAGAAAAACACTCGGGGATTCCAAAATTATTAGCCGATAATAAAATCAATTGTAAATGCAGGTGTTGATGAATTTAGAAAGATAAAAGGTATTGGAAAAAAGAACTCCAAGAAAATTATTGATTTTTTTTCTGAGTGAAGGTTTTTAAAGGAATATGAAAATGATAGAGTGAGTTTGAGTAAAAAAGTGAGTTTGTTTGTTTGATTGCCGAGTTCACGAGATCTGCAAAACGAGGAAGTGTCCGAATATCTAACTCTGAAAAAAGTCTGAGTTTGAGTCCGAGTCTGGAAAATTTCGGACTCAAACTTCAAACTCAGACTGATAAAGTACCCGGGGCGGGAATCGAACCCGCACAGCCGCAATGGCCAAAGGATTTTATTTATATAGGATAAATTTTGCTGTTTGAGATAAAGTTTGTACCCTCCCTTTGAAATGAACAAATACGACCTGATGAAAAGGTGGGTGATGATATATCTAATTCAAAAGATGATTTTATCCTTTTTACAAAATAACAATTGATCGCAGATACTTGAACTATCGTATTTCGATTGAATTAATGTATCTGAAACAGTGAATAAAAGTTCTTGCTGATTTTCGATATGAGAATAGTATCCCAACTCCTTCATCATTTTTTGAAAATTTTCTTTTTTTTCTTTTAAGTGTGGATTTGAAAAACTGTATCCCTTATTTTTTTCATAATCTACTCTTATTACTTTATTTGTTTTTCGGCATATCGGACACGGTCGTAATGGATAAAAGTAACTACAACCTACTATTTCTAACCCTAAAAATAATTTTTCGTTATCGATACTTTCAAAAACAAAAGTCTTTGGCTCAAATCCATGGGTCTTAATTGTTAGGGTATATCCTGTCTGTGGAATATTTACAAACTCAAAGTTGCCATCAAAATCAGTCATGGTAGTATATGTAGTGTCAAGTTTTTTAACTCTGAAAAATTCAGACCTAAAACCATAACGATTCGATGGGGATGGTCTTGTAATAATTGTGTCATACCAAGGTATTATTGATATTTGGGCAAAATGGATGTCTGAATATCGGATTTCCGAATATTCAGTTATTATTTGACCCCGAATAGTTGTAATATTTTTATAAAGATTAAGGGAGTTTATAACTCTTTGGACAGAATCAATATATTCCTTATTCAAGTTATAATAGGTCGAATCTGAATAGGCTTGATAAGTATCCTGTCTTCCGTTCACTTCTCTTACTCTTGTTTGAGAATATCCTTGACCGGATAACAATAAAAGAAAAAAAATTATTGCTTTATATTTCATTTTTTTCTCTCATAATTTTTTAAAATGATACTATAATAAGTAGTAGTCAATTCTCAGGAAAATGAGTTGCTAAAATATTGATATAACATTACCACTTTGTAATGAAAAAGTAATTTGATAGGGCGATTCTTAGATTAAAATTATGCAAATCCTCTGCACTATTTATTGGATTGCAAAACCATAGAGAATGGAGTATAAGACTTTCAGTTAAAAGTGTACAGCGAATGGTTAAATATTACATTGATCGTGCAGGAATTAAAGAAAAGATAACCCCACATAGCTTCCGTCATGGTTGGGCTCATTTTCGACGAGATCAAAATGCATCACTTGCATTCATACAAAGAGGACTTGGACATGTAAATCCTATATCAACCTTTGTTTACGAACAATACAACGATATGGAATTTGAAAATAATGCAAATAATTACCTGAAAGTAAAATAGTTTGATTGATCTTTTCTTGACTAAATTATTTTTTTTTAGCTTTGGAATGAACAAAGACACATCTGATGAAAACGGTTTCCACTACGGCACTCGCAAAAGAGTTAGGAATAGATAGCAAATTTCTATTTGAAAAGCTGAAACATATGAGCTTGATTTATAGAAAAGAAGGTAAGTGGTTTCTCACGGAAAAAGGAATAGAAGCCGGGGGAATTATCATACCAAGTGAAAAGTATGGAGATTATATTGCTTGGCCAGAAAATTTCACTGTAACGAGTCCAATAAATAATAACGGCTCTGATTATTTAACTGCCACTAAAATCAGTGATAGATTTGGCATATCTAATCAAAGAGTAAATCTGATTTTCTCTGAACTTGGATGGATTGAGGAAGCAGTCAAAGGATGGAAGATTACTTCGCAAGGTATGAAGCAAGGAGGTATTCAAAAGGAACATTCAACTGGGGGCTATTTTGTTATGTGGCCTGTTTCAATCCTTGAAGATCCAATTCTAAACCGTGCAATCAATCCAACTGAAAATACATTCAATGTAAATATTGAAGTTGCCCATCTAAATGGTAATGTCTCGGATAAAACGGAAAATAAATACCCCGACAAATTACTTAAAACTAAAGATGGCCATCTTGTGCGTTCTAGAGCCGAAATGATTATTGATAATTTACTTTATGACTACGGATTAACTCATGCATACGAAAGAGAATTAACTGTTGTAGAAAATGTGCTTTCAGATTTCTATATACCCGCAAGAAATGGTGGTAAAGCTGTCTATATTGAATTTTGGGGTATCAAGGATAACGATAAGTATCTAGAGAGAAAAAAGGTAAAACAAGAAGTTTATAAAAAGAACAATCTTAATTTGATTGAATTAGACGATAGTCATATTGATAATCTTGATAGCCATTTAAGAAAGATGCTTTTAAAATTCAACATAAATGTTGATTAAGTAAATAGGGAAGTTCCTTGCATTTATTAAATTGGTAGTATAGACTCTATTCATATCGAGGCCCCTTAATAAATAAATAGAGAAGTAGTGTGCAGGTTTTGTAATAGTTGAACGTCGCACAATATATCTTAGAGAATGTCAAGTCTCTTTATACTAAAGCCTTTTTAAAAATATTTACAAAATCTTAAATCACTTTTGTCTATTTCATGTACGTAGCGATCTGTGGAGTTATGGCAGAGTGTTTCTGAGATTCTAGTTAAAGCATAATTAGCATTGCCCTATCGGGGCCTTCCGCTTTTCGGAATGGAACGAACAATGCGAATTCTAACGGGTGTTGGGTAAAATAAGCAGCCCAACTCCATAGGTCGCTGTGCATATACAGCGGTCGTTTTATCAATTTGAATAATAGTGATTGAATCATGCAACTATATAACATTTGCACGAAGAAGGACTATGAAAAAGAAGGGGAGAATAAGAGCAAATGGTACAAGGTCGGTATCATGAAAATAACAGATAACGGAAAAAAATATATAAAGCTTTTTCAACAGCCCAATACAGAATTTTATGTTTTCGACAGAGAGGAATTTCAGCAAGGTGCATTAAAAGAAAGTACAACTTAACCGAGCGACGTTATGCGAACAAACACAACGCCTGTTCCGAACGCACTCTTTGATATTTTTTTAAAGGACTTAACTGAAGCAGAACTCAAATTGCTTTTGGTAGTCATTCGGCAAACATTAGGCTGGGCAGACAGGCGTTCAGTGTTTGGAAGAAAAGAACGCGATTGGATTTCTAACAGTCAGCTTCAATTAAAATCGGGAAGTAGCAGGAGAGCCATTTCCAATGCAACGGACTCTTTAATCAATAAAGAACTAATTGAGGTATTTGACTATGCTGGAAATCTATTGCTCTCAGCCTCGCTTCGTAGGGGAAAACAGAAACTATTTTATCGGCCATCTACCCTGCTCCTTTCCCTTGTGGATAACCGGAGGAAATCATTAAACAACAAGGTGGAAAAGAAATTAGCTAGTGCAGATTTTGCCGAAGAGTTGCGCAATATGAGAACAGCACTTGCGCAAAAGATGCGCATAACAAAAGAAACTCAACAAAATTAATTATCAAAAATAACTATTAATCAATGAATAGTAATATCCACTTCACTAGATTCCACTTAATTGCCTTGAGAAATGAAATAGACCAAGCAGGAAGTTTTCATAGTTTAATGATAAAAAAGAAAGCTATCTCTAAAAAATTCGGAATGCAGTTTATCCGACTCTACAACGACATTGAAAAATACAAGCGAAGATATTTAACAGGAGACTTTGAATCTCTGAGAGAAAGCTACAACACAGAAATGCCATATCTCTTTTGGAATGAAATGCATTCTGCCTTGATAGAAGAAGAAGCAAAAAACAATTCTTCCTAATTCAGTTTAAATTTTTCTTACTCCATTTTCCTGATACTGATTTTTCATAAAACTGTTCTTTAAAAAATCAAATATCATGAAAACAACCAATCAAAAAAAAGACGTTTATCAGATCGTCACTGACCGTATCATTGAGCTACTAGAAAATAGAATCGTAGCTTGGAAGCAACCATGGACAAATGCCGGAATGCCTCAAAACATTGTCACTAAAAAGTATTATCGAGGAATTAACATTTGGCTTTTATCCTCTTTAAACTATCCTCATAATTTCTTCCTGACCAAAAAGCAAGTTCAAGTTATAGGTGGAATTGTAAAGGAGAACATGAAGCCTCACATGGTTGTATTCTGGAAATGGCCGGAAAGGGGAAATCAAACTGATGAATCATTTGAAAACAATCAAAAGAAGAAGCCTCCGGTTCTACGGTACTACTATGTGTACAATGTGAGCCAATGTGAAGGAATTCCGGAAAGCATCCTACCTCTCCCACCTAACGTAAATGATCCAATAGAAATGTGCGAATCAATAATCAATGGAATGCCACAGAAACCGGAAATACAAACCGGAGGACATCAGGCATACTATCATCCGGTGCATGACTACATCAACATGCCGGAATTAAATGCTTTCATTGACAGCGAACATTACTATTCTGTTTTATTCCATGAACTCATTCATTCCACTGGCCATGAATCTAGACTAAGCCGGAAAGAAATTACTAATAAAACATCGTACGGTACTGAGTTATACTCGAGAGAGGAATTAACTGCGGAAATCGGTGCATGTTATTTGAATTCTCTATCTGGAATTGTGAGTCTGAATCGTCCTATGGAAACTAATGTGGCTTATATACAAGGGTGGTTGAAGAAGCTTAAGAATGATAGAAAGTTGATTGTTTATTCAAGTTCCCAAGCCCAACGGGCGGTTGATTTCATCTTGAACGTAAAAAATGATTTTTTGAATGGGCAAGTATTTGAATCTAACTAATTTATAATAAACCCGGCCTTTGGTCGGGTTTTAACTTTATAAAGAGGGAATCTACCCTATATTTCAAATTTTTCTTTACAATTACACCGATGAAAGCAAAAAAGAACATTATGGGTGTAGGAAATAAGATAAAAGAAAATTTAGACAGAGTATTGACTCATGGATGGAATAAACTTGATCTACGTAACTGTGGGTTGACTGAAATTCCAAATGAAATATTTGATAACTGCCCTGATCTCAACATTATTGACTTAAGCAATGATAATAATTTTGAAAATAATAATAAAAACAAAATTACGGCTATTCCAGAGTCAATTAAAAAACTAAAAAAATTAACAAGAATAAACTTTGCAAATAATAATATCTCTGAAATAAGTGAAGCTCTAGGGGAATTAACGAATTTAAAATACTTGAATTTATCAAACAATAAAATTAAATATTTGCCATCTAAAATTGCTAACCTTCAAAATTTAGAGTCATTGTATCTTGAGGGAAATCCTTTTGACCTATTGCCTCCTGAGATTGTAGCAAGGGGTATCGATTCAATTAGGAACTTTATTAAAGAATTGGATGTTAAAGACTATCTATATGAAGCAAAATTAATAATTGTTGGAGAAGGACGGGTAGGTAAAACCTGCATTTCAAAAGGAATTCTGGATGATAATTACACGCTAGAAGATGAAGTTAGTACTGAAGGAATTAATATCCAACCTTGGATTATACCTAACGAAACTATTAAAATCATTAATCCAGCAATTCAAAGAGATCTGCAAATAAATGTATGGGATTTCGGTGGGCAAGAAATCTATCATTCAACACATCAGTTTTTTCTAACAAAGCGATCAATTTATATGATAGTTACTGAGTCCAGAAAAGAAGATAGACATGAAGATTTCTACTATTGGCTTAATATTATCAAATTATTAGGAGACGAAAGTCCAATAATAATGGTGCTGAATAAATCAGATCAGCCAAATAAAGAAATACCTTTTAAGGAATTCCAGGAATCATTTTCCAATTTGATAAAATATTTTAAAGTAAGCTTAAAAGAAGAATTTAGGTCCGAGTTTATCAACTTTAAGAATGAACTGGTTGAAATAACATCAAAGTTACCTCATATAGGAACTGCATTGCCTAAAGTGTGGGTTGATATTCGAATTGAACTTGAAAAACTAAAACAAAAAGGGCTTAACTACATAAGTCAAACTCAGTACTTAGATATTTGCAAAAGGCTTTATAGGGATTATGATGGTGCACTATTCTTAAGCGAATATTTTCATGACTTGGGTGTTATTTTACATTTTCAGAAAGATATAGATTTACAAGATACCATTTTCTTAAATCATGAGTGGGTAACAAAAGGCGTTTATAAAATACTTGATGATAAAATAGTTATTGATCAAAAAGGCAGATTCACTACAGAGGACATATATAGAATATGGTGCGAAGAAGATTATCGTGAAAAAATGCCACAGTTATTGTGTTTAATGAGAAACAAAAAATTCGATTTATGTTTTGAATTAAAAA
The DNA here is from genome assembly GCA_964595205.1 of uncultured Flavobacteriales bacterium. Taxonomy (GTDB): domain Bacteria; phylum Bacteroidota; class Bacteroidia; order AKYH767-A; family 2013-40CM-41-45; genus JADKIH01. The sequence goes on from CAZQOQ010000003.1 coordinate 301,977, forward strand.
ATGGAGATTTCTTAGTTCCTAGATTACTTGCTGTTGATGAGATTGAATTAAAATGGACGCCTGGTGAAAATTCAACAATGTTTGAATTAAGATATAAATTCATGCCTAAAGGAATTCTTTCACGGCTAATTGTAAAAATGCATCAAGATATTTATGAAAATAAATATTGGAGGTATGGGGTTTTATTAAAATATGAAGACACATTTGCATTAATTAAAGAAAAATATTTTGAAAATAAAATAACTGTCATTTTATCTGGCAACAACAAAAAAGATTTTTTAGCAATTATAAGAAAGAATATTCTTGAAATTAATAAGGATTTTCAAAGATTAAAGGTGGAGGAAATGATTCAATGTAATTGTGACGAATGCATAAATTCAGCAAGTCCGTTTTTCTATTCATATGATCTTCTTCGACGCTGTGAAGCTAAAGGCGTTCCTAAGATTATGTGTAATCAAAGTTTAATTGAAGTTAGTGTTTCAAGACTTATTACAGATATTGCAAGAGATAGAATATCAGAAGATAAACTAATATATTGTGAAAATAAAAACTCAGAGTTTTTAAATAACCTTGAATTAATTAATGTTTCATTTATTTCCGAAAAGGATGCTAATGGAGTTTTTAGTCAAACAAAGAATCGAATTGAGAAATTTGGTCTAAGAGATCGAGATTTTCTTTTAGACTCGGAAATTAAAAGATTAAGAAATAAATATCAAAATTATTATATCTTAAAATATTATTGTTTTGAAAACTATTTGTATCATCCTGCAAATATTTCCGAACTCGGAATTAATAATTTAAATATTGTAGAATACACCAATGAAATAATACGCCAAAAAAATGAAAAGAAAGATTATATAATTTCAATATTTAGACAAGCAAGATCCTCTTACTTAGAGCTTAAAATTGAATCTGAGAAGATTATTGACAAGATTAATGAAACTGAAATAATTAAAAATCTCAATTCAGATGACATTGAAATATTTTTTAAAGTCTACAGCGTAAAAGATCACTTTAATAAAGAATTTTTAAAAAAGTATGGTATTAAACAAAAAGAGCTCGCTTCAACTGAATGGTTTAAAAGTCAAATAACTGAAATTATTGATCCAAAGTAACTAATCATATTATTGAAAAATAAAAAAAAATATAGAACTCTCTAATTAAATTTTCCCCGCTCAATTTCCCCGCTCAACTAAAATCTGAAACTTCAAACTCATAATAGTTCACAAATTAAGAAACCCTTGAAAGCATCTGCTAACAAGGGTTTCCTCAAAGTACCCGGGGCGGGAATCGAACCCGCACGGCCGCAATGGCCACAGGATTTTAAGTCCTGCGTGTCTACCAGTTCCACCACCCGGGCAAATACAGTGTGAGTGTGAGTGTGAGTGTGAGAGTGAGAGTGAGAGTGAGAGTGAAGATTACACACTCAAACTCAAACTCACACTGTATTTCAGTGGGGTACAAATATGAGAAATAAAAAACTCTCTCCAAAGGAGAGAGTTTTTGAGCGGAAGACCGGGCTCGAACCGGCCACCCCGACCTTGGCAAGGTCGTGCTCTACCAAATGAGCTACTTCCGCTTTTATTTTTTAATTCATTATTTTCCTATGCCACACCCGATCCGCCAACTGGCGGATCGTGCTCACCAAATGAGCTACTTCCGCTTTTATTTTTTAATTCATTATTTTCCTATACCACACCCGATCCGCCAGCTGGCGGATCGTGCTCTACCAAATTAGCTACTTCCGCTTTTATTTTTAATCTTTAATCCAACTTAACCCTTCGTGCTCCTGCCATCCCGATTACTATCGGGAGACCTGCCTTCCGCTTACTTTCTTTATTTTAATCCCATTCCCCGAATCTCATCAATCCTCCGCTTGGGGGACGCAAATGTACAGAAATTTCCCTTTTTACAAAATATTCTGACCAATCCTTAAACCTTAATTCTCACTGTTTTCAGTAGAAATCAATTATCCTGCACCAAAATCTTCTTTGTAACCGATCCACACCTGATCATATAAATCCCTGACCCTAAAGCCGAAAGATCCATCGTCATAATTTCAGATTTTGCTTTCTCACTTAACACCATTCTTCCTGTCAGGTCATACACTCTGACTTCCGTATTTAATTTCTTTGAAAACCGAACATTGATCATTCCCGTGGCCGGATTTGGGAACACACTGAACGTCTCCTGATCAGATATCGCAGATATGCCATTCGTTCCGCATGGATCCAGCGAATCAATTACAACATAATTCTCAGAACGGATAAATCCTCCGTCTCCTCGCGGTACAAACACGTAAATCGTATCCATACCTGTAACAGGAACTGTTGAAGTCGTGTCTCCGTTGGACCACAGGTAGGACGAAAATGAGCTGTCCGTTCCAATATAAAATGCCCCGCTGCTGTCGTTAAAACAATGCAGCGTTGGCTGATTGAGCGACCATGGGAGTGTTTCGAAATTATAAGACCTGTATGTGATCTGAGAATCCGGGAACATGATTTCAAAAATTTTATTATCACTGCTGTCGACCACATTGAAAACTATTCGATCCGGTGAGAGGTCACCGTAACTAATAAGAAGTTTACCATCCGGTAAAACCTGAGCATTCCCCTGGGATCTGCTCCAGACTGATGGCCCTTCGGAATGACTCCTTACAATCGTCAATTCCTTATTCACCTCGTCGATGGAATAAATCTTAGCTGATGCCTTATGCACCGGAACATTATCTCTTCCATTATCAAAAATTGAAATAGTACCGTCATCATTCCTGCGTATATCATGCTGTGAAAGGAACATATTCGAATCATTTAAGAAATTAAATTGATTGGCCTTCCCTCCCATTCTCCAGATGATACTGCTGTCAGCCCTGCTGATCTTCGTGACTTCGGAAAAATGACGGAGACTGATCATGATGTTTCCATCGTCGTCCATTTCCACCGCATTCACATGTGTCCAGTCTACAAACGTACTGTCGCCCATGAAAAATTCATCCACATCATCGATGTTATAATGATCAATTGCATGCCATTCAAAAACGACATTTTTATTTTCGTCGAGTTCCTGGATGATACACGAAACGAGCGTAGCATTCGCACTGCCGGGTGAATTATTTCCCATGAATACGAAATGATTACTTAAATCCATCGTCAGGTTTTCATTACCCATCAGAAGATAATGACCATTATTCAGAATCTGAAGATCATGCAGGTCGTTGCGATATCCCGCACCCTGGATCCAAACGGAATCCACTATGGTAAATGTGCTGTCCATAATGAAGAATTTATTGTTACCCGCATACGACATCTGCCCGTTTGGCTGAAGCTTAAAATCACCTGCAAAATAACCGCTGAATGGTTTGTAATAAATCACATTTCCTTTGTCGTCCAATATCATCTGGTTCTGATTACCGGGAGGGAAATTCGGAAATGCCGATATTCTGTATGGGCATAGAAAATAATATCCTTCTGACTCAGGTGTGTATACAGTTACATTGAATTGCGGAGGCTGTGCAATACCGTAATTCGTCAGTATGAATAATAATGCAGAATATAGAATTTTACGCATGATCGATTTGTTTTGCGCGCAATTTAAACCGAAAATATTTAATGAAACAAATTTTCATACATTCGTTTATATTTAACTTATTATGAAAAAATATCTACTCCTGGCCCTGGTCTTATTTTACCAGGCTTCAAATGCCCAATGGACAAGCGATACAACCGTCAACACACTTGTACGGGATACACTCGGAGCCACAGTTCCTGTAGTTGCATCAACCCTCGATGGCTATACATATATTTCCTGGTTTGAATCTGATGCAGGGAATTACAATCTTCATATGCAGTTTCTCGATACGGCCGGATACAAACAATGGGCGACGGAAGGAATCGTTGTAAGCAGCCTCCCGCAAAATTCTGCCCTCTTCCGTTACGACCTGAAAGTCGATAACGAGGGCAGCGCTATCGTAGCTTTCCAGGATGAACGCACCGGCGTTCTGAAGGTAGTTGCTTATAAAATCGGCAGGAACGGCTCAAAACTCTGGGGCACGGATGGTATAGTTCTGATCGACTCTTCCGCAGAGGAAGAACTTGCACCGGTGATCGGAGTCACAGGCGGGAACGATGTTGTAATTGCCTGGTCCAGCGATTCGTCTTCTGTTAAATGGATTTCTGCCCAGCGCATCTCTGCTTCCGGCAATATTCAATGGAACCAGATTTACAGGATCAGGGATACTATCGGTAACCTGAAATACTCACGCCCGGAACTCTTCGCTTCGGGTGCTGACGACATTCAAATGCTCTTCGTGGAAGAAAACGGTTCCTTTCCGGGTGTGACTTCCACTCTGTATACCCAACGCATTCACGTGAATGGAAGCAACTTTTTCCCTGCTGCTGTCCAGGTGTCTTCTAAGACTATTCCTTATTTCATTTTTCCACAACCCGTTCCGGATGATAATGGCGGCTTCTATGTTGCCTTCAACACCTCGAATCCTGTTAATTCCTTTCTCAACGACGTATATGTTCAATACGTCGATTACAACGGCAACCTGTGGAATCCGGAAGGGATCGAGGCAGCCAACTCAACCATCAATCATAAACTCACCGCTTCTTCGTGTTATGTTTCTTCAACAGGAGAATTCTGGGTATTGCTGCAGGTACTCGATGGCGGACAGGGAAGTTCGGGTGCAAGTGTTCAGAAACTGGATGCATCAGGAAATGTGCTGCTCGGTGCAGATGCATTGACAATAATACCTGTAGATCCACTCTATTATTTACCCAATACCATAAACAGCACCGGTGATGGTGTGATATTTACCGTTACTTATGGTTCTTTCGGCAACCAGCGCATCAAAGCTATCAAACTCGATTATTCCGGTGTCGCTGTCTGGTCGAATACAAGCGTCTCTATCTGCGCCGTCAATAGCAATAAAGACGATCTTCAGTCGGGCGAATTTTTCAACAACAATCTTGTCATTGTCTGGCAGGACGACAGGAACGGATCGGGCATCTTTGCACAAAATATTACCAATAGCGGCCAGACCGGAATTACGACCGGGATCGAAAACCTCTTTGCAGAAAAATCATCAACACTCTTTCCGAATCCCTCTTCATATCCAGGATTGTATTTCGGGAATAGCAATGAAAAATTAATCAGCGTTTATACGATTCATGGAATTGAAATACAAAACGTGATTGTGAATCATAAACTTTCGGTTGATATGACCAACATGGAAAATTATCCGAAAGGAATTTATTTTATTTCTGTTTCTGATCATGACGGCAGGCAAATATTAAAATGGATTAAAGATTGAGTCGTCTAAATCCGTGATATCAAAAAAAAACCGAAATGGGAAAATCCATTTCGGTTTTTTGTTTAATGTAATTAACCGTTAAGGAATCGATGCTCCGACGCCGTTTTGGATATTTGGATCAAGTACGAGGAAGTCAGATCCGTCCACTGCACCGTCGCCGTTCAGATCTCCAATCGCATATCCTCCGTCACCATTCTGAATCGAAGGATCGAGTTCGAGGAAATCGGATCCGTCTACTGCACCATCATGATTGATATCGCCCGTGAATATTGCGAAGTTTCCATCACCCAGATCTGCCTGGTTTGCATTGAATGCCTGGGCAGCAGCCGTCGAGAAATTGTAAGTCGTAATTGCTGAGAACAATACCGGTGCTGCGCTCCATGTTTCCACGCTGTTGCGATGCAACACTCTCAGGTAATATGAATTTCCGGCGGCTACCGGCGGATTGAATGTCACGTTGATCGAACCGTTGGTTTTTAATATGCCGGTCTTTTCCTGTATCATTCCAAAAGGAGAGGTCGCATCCATCACCGCAATTCTTACAGTATCTGCATCTGTTGCTGTCGCTCCCGGTATTCCATCAATGAATAGCGTACCTGCGCCGCCAGTCTCCATCAATCCACCACCTGAATAATAACCCTGTAAGTAAATGTTTGAATTAAGGGTTACGTCGCAAATCTGATTATGGTAAATGCCGGTATTAGAATCACAACCATCGGCGGTACAAGGATCGCCGTCATCAACATTCACCGGGAAATGGAATGGCGTACCGGAGAATGAATCGCATCCGTCAACCGTGCAGACATTTCCATCATCAATCGTGGCGGTAACGGTTGTTGTTGCAGATGAGGAACAACCGTTGCTTGATACTGTTACCGTATAAGTTGTGGTCGAATTGACTCCTGTTGCAACCGTCAGAATTCATTTTTCTCCCAGAATTTTTTTTATTTCCAAAAGCTTGTTTAATGCCTGAACCGGCGTAAGATGATCTATATCCGTATTCACAATTTCTTCTTTTATCTGGGCTAAAACCGGATCGTCAAGCTGAAAAAAACTCAGTTGCATCTTCTCATCACTCTCTGCTTTTATTTTCACTCTGCCGCTCCTGCTCGACTCCAGCTGGTGAAGCATCTCCTTTGCGCGATGTATCACCTTCGCCGGTATACCAGCCATTTTGGCCACATGAATTCCAAAAGAATGTTCACTCCCGCCTCGTTCAAGTTTTCTCAGAAAAATAACATTGTTGGAAACCTCTTTTACCGCCACATGAAAATTTTGTATGCGCGACATGCTTCCTGACATCTCATTCAATTCATGATAATGCGTTGCGAAAAGCGTCTTGGGCCGAAAATGCGAATGATCATGCAGGTATTCTGCAATCGACCATGCAATGCTTATCCCGTCATAGGTTGCAGTGCCGCGCCCGATTTCGTCAAGCAGTATCAGGCTGCGTTCGGAAATGTTATGAAGTATGCTGGCCGTTTCATTCATCTCAACCATAAACGTAGACTCACCGGAAGAAATATTGTCGCTCGCTCCCACCCTCGTAAATATTTTATCGACGATGCCTATGTCGGCTGCTGCTGCTGGAACGAAACTGCCCGTTTGTGCGAGTAACACAATGAGTGCGGTTTGCCTCAGTAGGGCCGATTTGCCCGACATGTTCGGACCGGTGATCATCATGATCTGCTGCGTTTCCGGATCCAGGTAGATGTCGTTTGCAACATACTTTTCTCCCTGGATAAGCTGCTTCTCGATCACGGGGTGGCGACCGCTCTTAATATCGATAATTTTAGTGTCATTTACTCCAGGTCGTACATATTCATTCCGGGCAGCAGTCACTGAAAATGAGAAAAGACAATCCAGACGCGCAATCAGCGTCGCATTCAGCTGTATTGGCTGCACGTATTCAATGATGCCCTGTACCAGGTCAGTAAATAGTCTTTCTTCAAGCACTGCAATTTTTTCCTCTGCGCCGAGAATTTTTTCTTCGTATTGCTTGAGTTCTTCGGTTATGTACCGCTCCGCATTGGTAAGCGTTTGTTTGCGCGTCCATTCAGGCGGGACTTTTTCCCGGTGTGTATTTGTGACTTCGATGTAATAGCCAAATACATTGTTGAACCCTACCTTCAGTGAACTGATCCCTGTGCGCTCGGCTTCCCGTTGCTGCATCTTCAGCAGATAATCTTTCCCGTGATAGGCAATGTTTCTCAGTTCGTCGAGCTCGGCATTGAAGCCGTCGTTGATCACCCCGCCCTTGTTGACTGTGGCAGGCGCTTCGGGATGAAGTTCTCGGGTGATGCGGTCTTTTATCAGCGAACAGGTATTCATCTTGTCGGCCAGTGTACGGATTGAGTTATTCTCTGAATTCAGACAGCGTTCCCGGATGAGTTGAACCATTTCAAGTGAACGCCTCAGTTGCAGGACTTCCCGCGGTGAAATCTTCCCAAGTGCGGCCTTGGAAATAAGGCGCTCAAGATCGCCGGTCTGCTTCAAATGAGTGGCAATGATTTCCGAAAACTCCTGGTGATGCAAAAAATAATTTACTGCTTCCTGCCTTTCCACAATCGAAGCAACGTCTTTCAACGGCAAAAGCAGCCATCGCCTGAGCATCCGGCCTCCCATAGGAGTGATGGTCTGATCGATAATATCCACGAGTGAAACGCCCTTTTCATTGGATGGAGAAACGAGTTCGAGATTCCGGATCGTAAACTTATCGAGCCATACATACTTGTCTTCATCGATTCTTGAAATCCCGTTTACATGCTTCAACTGCTCCTGCCTGGTATCGGAAATATAATGCAATGCGGCTCCGGCTGCAATAATTGCTGCATGCATGTTCTCAATCCCGAAACCCTTGAGCGATGCTGTACCGAAATGTTTTAACAATGCATTGCGGGAATAATCTTCCTGGAACACCCATTCGTCGAGGGTGAAATGGTAATAACGCCGGGAAAACTGCTCGTCGAATTCTTTCTTTCTGGCTTTACTGAAAATAATCTCTCCGGGGTTGAAATTCTGTAACAGCTTGTCGACATAGGTTAATGAACCTTCAGCCACTAAAAACTCGCCGGTGCTGATGTCGATAAAGGCAAGGCCATAAATTTTACCGTCGCTATGAATACTTGCCAGGAAATTATTTTTCTTATGATCGAGGATCTTATCGTTGTAGGAAACTCCGGGGCTCACCAGTTCAGTGACTCCGCGCCTGACGATTTTTTTGGTAAGCTTCGGATCCTCCAGCTGGTCACAGATGGCCACGCGCATGCCTGCACGCACAAGCCTGGGTAAATAAGTATCGAGTGAATGATGGGGAAAACCTGCCAGCTCTATATATGCGGCGCTGCCATTTGCCCGACGGGTCAGTACGATGCCGAGTACGGATGATGATCGAACGGCATCTTCTCCGAACGTCTCATAAAAATCACCGACTCTGAATAACAATAATGCATCAGGATACTTCGCCTTGATCGAATAATATTGCTTCATCAATGGCGTTTCTACTGCTGAGGCGGGTGTGGTTTCCTTTAACAATGTTTTGGTTTTTGAGGGATCGTTGTAAGCGGGAGACGATGAATGTGAATCAGATAAATCCTGTACTCAACTATTGATTGCCATAATGCCATATCATCTTCGAGAATTTACTAATAATTTCTTTTAACTTGCAATTTATTCATCATTAAACAGATTAACCGTTAAACGGAAGGCGTCAAACGCTCACCCCTCCATGCGAAAGATACAAAACGCCGAATTAGGCCGGCTGAATGTTGATGATTTTAAACAGGCTCAAAAAAAGCCATTTATCATCGTGCTTGACAACGTCAGGAGCATGAATAATATCGGTTCTGTCTTCCGTACAGCCGATGCTTTCAGGTGCCTGTCGGTTATATTATGCGGGATTACAGCCGTTCCTCCTCACCGGGAAATTCACAAGACTGCTTTAGGCGCTGAAATATCCGTCGACTGGCTCTATGAAAAGGAAATCGAAGACGCTGTTCTCCGGTTAAAAAAAGAAGAATATACGATCGCTGCCATCGAACAGATCGAAGGCGCCGTCTCTCTCGATAAATTTTTCCCCCATCCTGAAAAAAAATATGCCTTCATATTCGGACATGAAATCAACGGCGTGAGTGAACACATTCTCAAACACTGTGATCTGTTTATCGAGATTCCACAGCATGGTACCAAACACTCAGTGAATATCTCCGTCGCTGCCGGAATTGTTTCCTGGCATTTTATCACGCATCTGAAACAGAACTGACCGGACCTGAATCAAAAATTCAGGATCAATACCGATACACCGAATGCAAAAAAGCCCCCGTCTCCGGAGGCTTTTTAATCATTGATCATCCAGTTAATCTTTTACTTTAATATCAACACGCCTGTTCAACTGCGCTGAGCCCTTCACCGACGAATCGACGGCTCCCAGGGTCATGACCGTAAAACGGTTTACATCGAGATGATAATTGTTGACAAGGTGCTTCACTACGGCTTCGGCCCTTTTCTTTCCAAGTGCAATATTGTATTTCAGTCCACCGCTGCCATCGCAAATTCCAATGACGTTGAAATTGACAGTTGGATTGTTCTGCATCACCAGTGCAATATACTCCAGCGTCTTAAACTGTCTCTCCCCGATCTTCGTGTCATCAACAGTAAAATAAATCGAAGGCAGGTCGTTATAGTTATTAAGAAGTGTGGTGTCTATTCCTGCAGGTGCATTCAATTTTGTGGTACCGGTCGAAGCATTACCGGAGACCGGTGGTGTCACCACAGGAGGATTTACAGGAGACTGCTGTTGCTGATTTGCAGGCGTGGATTTAACCGTGTCTTTTACGGCAGTGGCATTCGACTGCTCTGAAGGCGCGTATTTATTCTCTGTAGACGGTACCTGCTGGGGATACATCTGTATCCTGGACCGGTAAATTGAATCGGCAACCGTGGATCGTTCAGGTGAAAGATATTTAGCTCTTACTGCCGAGTCGGAAATCACTTCCGGCGAAACCATCACAATCCTGGATTTGGAAATGCTGTCTATAGGTTTGCCCGACTCAATCATATCCGGCACATATTGCACAACAGTATCCTTTTTGGTTTCTGTCTGAATGATGATTACTCCGGATTTTGAAACGCTGTCGTTTCCCTGAACAGGCACGACTTCTTCTCCCTTTAAAGTCGATGCATTATCGACCGGCTTATCATCGTTTTTTATAGCCGGAACCGGAACTACAGCAATGCCCGCAGGTGAAGTGCTGTTCTGTATTGCTGGATTTGTATTGTTTTCGGTTTGCGTTCCCGGAGAGGCAGCTTGCTGACTTACGTTTCCTGTTTTCTCGGGCATGACCTGAGCCGGGTTTGCATTGATCTCAGCAGGTGGTTTTGAATGAACATTTCCGCCTGATTCATTTTTTACATTTAACACTGAAGTTCCGTCGCCATAAACCCTGTTCCCGATGGGCGTTTCAGGTTCGCGGTCGTTGATGTCGGGTACACCATCCTTGTCAGTATCATTGGAAAGCTGGATTATTTTAGCCTTCAACTCATTCAGGTCGTCGTAAACTATTTCCATCGGATTCACCCACTCCAGTACCTCCCGTTGTTTTCCGAGATGATAAATTGCTCCCACGCCGAAATAGGAAAAATTATCATGTGAGGATAATAACTTATAAAAACCGTCAAGCTTATCCGAATTCGTTGCACGATAACTATATTCCGCATTGATGGACACCTTGTCAGACACACGGTATTTTAATCCGACTCCCAGGGGTATAACGATGTTTGTCGTGGAACTGTAGTCCATCGTTACAAGAGGCTGAGTGTATTGGGAATAAACGCCGGTCAACGGTACATGACCCCCGTCTGTATAAACCGTCGGTGAAAAGTGAATGATTCCAAATCCAATCGAAGCATATCCCGAAAGATTTTTATTCCTGTCTATGAAAGAGAGGTTTCCGAAATTAACGATTGCATTCAGGGTAAGGTCGTAACTGAATGTGGTATTATATTGGTAATCGGGTTTAAATTCATCCACGCCGCTGATCGAACCATGAAGAAACCTTGTCTGTAATGCAAATGAGTGTGATAAAAATTTCGTTATGTCGATACCGAATGCAAAATCCCTGCTTCCTGATGCTGATATGTCAGTATAAGGATAAGTAATCCCAAAATGGCCACCTAAATCCCATGTATTGTATTCCGATGATTTGGGTAAAACGTAATTTCTCCCGAACGATCTTTTTCCATCATTCGGACTTACTGTTTGCGTGCGGGCCCCGTCTATGATGAAAAAAAAGCACAAAAAAATTGTAATGATCCTCATTGGCCGGGTTGCTGATTTTTATATTCCTGGATAGATTTAACCGTTCCGGCAAAACTAAACAATCAACAATTAAAAGCAACAAAATTTGGTGACATGTTATCACCTGCTTTTCAAAATAATCCTGTGAATACCGGGTTCATATTCTGACTGGATCAGGTCAACCAGTTGGTGGTAATCACTTTCGTTGTTGACAAAATCAACCTCGTTTGTATCAATTACAAGTATTCTGATGCCCTTCTGCTGCCTGAAATAATCCCAATATCCAACCTCAAGTTTTTTTAAATACTCTTCTTCAATATTTTGTTCGTAAGAGCGGCCGCGACTCGCAATGTTTTTTTTCAGAAGCGGAACATCCTTGTGAAGATAAACGAGCAGGTCCGGTTTTGGTAAATGAGGATTGATGATGTGAAATAACCTTTGGTAGAGTGTATTTTCATCGTTTTTCAGGGTAATATTTGCAAATATCAAAGACTTGCTTAAAATATAATCGGAGACTGTCTGCTGTTGAAATAGTTCTGGTGAGGCCAATTCGTCTTTTAACTGCTGATAACGGTCGGCCAGGAAAGATAATTCCAAAGGAAAGGCATAACGGTTTTGCTGCTCATAAAAAAGTGGAAGGAATGGATTTTCGGCAAAACGCTCGAGAATCAGGCGGGTGTTGAAATCCTTTGAGACCCTGGTAGCAAGTGAAGTTTTCCCGGTTCCGATATTACCCTCGATGACTATATAATCGTATTTAAGTTTTTTGGTCATTTATCAATTTTACTCCGCAAAAATCAGTGACTTTTGCCCTGGGCTGAATGCAAAAATGGTCTTACATGATTGTCATCCTGCAGTGACATAAGAATTTCATAGTTACTTTTTCGTAATATGGGATGTATCAATTCAGGGAGTAATTCTGCCAATGGTTCCATAACAAATCTCCTCTCATGAAGATGCGGATGCGGAATGGTCAATCCTTCCATGTTGATGATTTCGTGGTTATAGTATAGTATGTCGAGGTCGATGATCCGTGCCGACCATTTCTTTCGCCTCACTCTGCCCATTTCTTTCTCAATGTCTAATAACGTTTTCATAAGTGCGGGGGCGGACATGGTCGTCATTATCTCAAATACCTGGTTCAGGTATAAAGGCTGATCTGTATTCCCCCAGGGCTCTGTCTCATAGATGTGCGAACTCCTCACTAAAGAGATATTATTTATATTTATCAGCGACAATGCTTTAGCCAGATTTTCCAGGCGATCGCCCAAATTACTGCCTGATAATATCACCGCCGTATTCATCGTTGAAAAATTTATCCAAACCTACTGATTTCCCAAAAACCTGCAAGCAGATAATTTGAATTACGAATTAGGAATTACGATTCTGAAATTCGTAATTCGTGATTTATAAATCGTAACCGGAAATTCAATGAAGCAGTTTTTCAAATTCATGTTTGCCTCGATGGCAGGCTTCTTATTGTCCCTCATCATATTGTTTTTTCTTATGGTGGGTATTATCTCTGCAATGATGATGTCGCTTAAAGACGACGGTGCTGTTTCTGTAAGCGACAATACCATACTTGAAATAAAATTTGAACATCCGATAAAGGAACGTACCAGCGATAACCCTTTCGAAAATTTTAATTTTACCGGTATCACCACCGAAAAATCACTTGGACTCAACGACATTCTCAAAACGATTTCGAAAGCAAAAAAAGACAACCGCATTAACGGTGTTTTCCTTAATCTCACTTCGGTGCAGACCGGAATTGCGTCGATTGAGGAAATCAGGAATGCGCTTTCCGATTTTAAAAAAAGCGGCAAGTTTATTTATGCCTACAGCGAATCCTTCTCGCAGGGCGCGTATTACCTTGCTTCTGTAGCCGACAGGATCTACCTGTATCCTGAAGGAGATGTTGATTTTCGCGGACTGCATGCCCAACTCATGTTCTTTAAAGGAACGCTTGAAAAGCTGGAATTAGAACCTGAGATTATCCGTCACGGTAAATTCAAGAGCGCCATCGAACCGTTTATAAACGACAAAATGAGCCCGGAAAACCGTGAACAGATCAGCATGTTTCTGAATACGATCTGGAATAACCTCCTTAGTAACATTTCCGCTTCACGCAATATTCAAATTGACGAATTGCAGCATATCGCAGATTCTTTCAAAGCCAACTCTGCCGTTGAGGCCCGCAACCTGCACCTTGTCGACCAGCTGGCATATTATGACGAGGTCATTGCCGAACTGAAGAAAAAAACAAGTCAGTCAGAAAAAGAAAAGATCAGGCTCCTTTCCCTTAAAAAATATTCCCGTGCCTATGTGAAGGGAGAGGACTATTCTTCTAAAAAAATTGCCGTTGTCTATGCAAGCGGCGACATCGTGAATGGCGAGGGCAGCGAAGATGAAATCGGCGCCGATAAAATAGCAGAAGCCATACGGAAAGCAAGACTCGATACTACCATCAGGGCAATCGTATTGCGGGTCAACTCGCCCGGCGGAAGTGCGCTTGCTTCCGACATCATCTGGAGAGAAACGGTTTTAGCCAAAAAAGCAAAACCGTTCATCGTCTCCATGGGAGATTATGCTGCTTCAGGCGGCTACTATATTTCCTGCATGGCCGATACCATTGTGGCTCGTCCTAACACACTCACCGGTTCGATCGGCGTGTTTGGAATTCTCTTCAATGCACAAAATATGTTTAAAAATAAACTCGGCATTACGTTCGACAGTGTCAAGACCGGTAAGTATGCCGACATAGGGACTTTCACAAGGCCGATGGATGAAAGTGAAAGACAGATCATACAGGGACAGGTTGAAAAAATCTATGATACATTTGTTTCCCACGTCTCAACCGGACGAAGAATGTCTAAAGCCGATGTTGACAGCATTGGCCAGGGACGAATCTGGAGCGGAACGGATGCTTTGAGGCTTGGCCTGGTTGATGTGCTGGGTGGTATCAATGACGCTATCGAAATCGCGGCAAAAAAAGCAAAACTCACTACCTACCGCACGATTGCACTGCCGGAACAAAAAGAATTTTTTGATAAACTCATTCAGGACCTGAACTCTGAGGCAAAGTCCTACTTTGGTAAACAACAGCTCGGGGAAAGCTATGAGTATCTTGAAAAATTAAATGAAATCTCGCGCATGAACGGAATTCAGGCGAGGATGCCGGTTGGGGTGAGCATAAAGTGATCCTTACCGGTTATTGAACGATCGAAGAAAAACCCGGATTCAGTTTTCAATCTTCCTGGTTTCTTCTGTAGTCGTTGGCTTGGCTGGAGGTGTTCCATCGCTGGCGGCATTTTTCACTTCATTCTCTATGCCGCTCATGGCATCCTTAAATTCACGCATGCCTTTTCCCAGGCCTTTTGCCAGTTCAGGAATACGTTTCGATCCGAAGAAAAGGAGGACTACCAGCAGGATGATAAATATTTCCCCTCCACCGAGGTTAAGAAATAATAATGTCAGGAGGTTCATTTTTTTTTATTTGAATTCAAAGATACCAAAAATCAATTAGCCAATTAATAAATTAGCCGATTTGCAAATTAGCCGATTAGCCAATTAAATATCAGACATTGGCTAATCGGCTAATTTGCAAATCGGCTAATTATTTAGTGAATTTCCTTTTTCGATAAATCCACCACAACCGGTGTGGCAATGCAGATCGAGGAATACGTACCGATCACAATTCCGATCAGCAGGGCAAAAGTGAATCCTCTGATGACCTCTCCGCCGAAGATGAAGATGGAGAGGAGTACGAAGAATATCGTCAGAGATGTATTGATCGTTCTGCTTAAAGTCGCATTAAGAGCATCGTTAATCACCTTTTTCTGGTTCGATGCATGATGGTGAATACCGACAAACTCCCTAATACGGTCAAATACAACCACAGTATCCGTCATCGAATATCCCATCACCGTAAGTATTGCAGCAATGAAAGCCTGATCAATTTCGAGGGAGAATGGAAGTATTCCGTTAAAGATGGCAAAGAATGAAAGTACAATCAGCACATCATGAAGCAGGGCAATTACTGCTCCGAGCCCGAATTGCCACCTCCGGAAACGAATGAAGATATAAAGGAACATCAGTCCGCAACCGATCAATATCGCCCAAACAGACGACGTCTTGATATCATCGGCAATGGTGGGTCCCACTTTTTGTGTTCCCAGAATTGTATAAGGATTACCTGAAATCTTACTGAGTCCTTCATTTATTTTATCGGTGACCTGCTTATCGGCATCGAGTGCAGGATCATCGATCATGAAGGTAGTCGTAATCTTGACCTGGTTTGATCCGCCAAACGTCTTTACCTCGGGCGCCTTGGATAAAGGCCCTTTCAGGGCATCGATCACATCGATGGTAGCAATCTCCTTTTCGAAGCGAACAACGTATGTTCTTCCGCCTTTGAAATCCACACCGAAGTTTAACCCCTTCATGAAAAGGGCGATGATGCCTAAAACGATGATGGTTCCGGAAACAAAATAGTACAGCTTTCTTTTTTCAACGAAGTTGATATGAATATTCTTGAAGAGTCCTTTTGTAGTGCTGTTCCAGAATTTAATTTCCTTGTTGCGTGAAAGCATCCAGTCGAAAATTAACCTGGTAATAAATATCGCTGAAAACAATGAACTGAGGATACCAATAATCAGAGTGGTTGCAAATCCCTGGATCGGACCAGTACCGAATATGTAAAGGATAATACCGAGGATGAGTGTCGTAACGTTGGAGTCGATGATAGACGAATATGCATGTTTGAAACCATCGCTTACGGCCAGCCTGATTCCCTTACCCAGCGTGAGCTCTTCTCGCACCCTCTCAAAGATCAGGATGTTCGCATCCACCGACATACCGATCGTAAGCACGATACCCGCAATTCCCGGCAGCGTCAGCACCGCGCCGAGCGAAGCGAGAATTCCCATTACGAAAAATACGTTGGCGAAGAGCGCGATGTCTGCAACAAGACCCGCATTGCTATAATATGAAACCATGAACAACAACACCAGCACAAGAGCGATCACGAACGAAAGCAGTCCTGAGCTGATGGCTTCCTGTCCGAGCGTCGGACCAACCACTGTATCTTCAACGATTCGCGCAGGAGCAGGGAGTTTTCCGACCTTTAAGATATTGGCCATGTCCTCTGCTTCTTCAAGGGTAAACGAACCTGTAATGCTTGAATTACCACCGGCAATTTCCTGGATTACGTTCGGATAAGAATATACGTAATCGTCCAGGACGATTGCTATCGATTTATTTACATTATCGTGAGTGAGACGCTTCCATATTCTGGCGCCTTCCGCATTCATCGACATGCTGATCTCCCAGTTGTCAGAAAATTGTCCCTTCTGTTTTCTTGCATCCACAATTGCAGAACCGTCGAGCGGAGCGACGTGATCACGGCTTGGCATCTTGATCGCAACCAGCTGCAAGATTTTTCCTTCTTTGTCGATCGACTTCACAGACCAATAAGGCTTGAATTCCCTTGGTAACTTAGACACGATCTGCGGCATTGCAAAAATCTGGTTTACTCGTGCCGTATCTTTTACCAATGCTGAACCGATAACCGGTCCTTTTCGGAGTTCCGATTGGTTCTGCTGGTTTTGCTCTATGGATGGAGCAAGTACGCCGAAGAGCGGATTTTCTTTGGCAAACTCTTCAAATGTCTTTTGCTGATTGGCTGCAGCCGTGTCTTTGCCTGTAGTGTCTTTTTCCTTCGGCTTCTCCAACTGGCTCATCAGTGAACTCTGTGTTGTGTCTGCCATTGTGCTGTCGCCCGCAGCCTTTAGCGTATCCTGGCGGCTGGCCAGCGTATCAGGGTTCAGGCTTGCAGTGATATTTGTATCGGCAGAGCCCATGAGCTTGAGCGTCTTGTTGACTTCTTCAAGCAACGGGTAAATTTCCTTGTTGTCGTACGTCTCCCAGAATTCCAGCTTGGCTGTTCCCTGTAAAAGTTTCCTTACACGATCCGGCTCCTTGATGCCGGGCAGTTCAACGAGGATTCTGCCATTACCGAGTTTCTGAACGTTCGGTTGTGTAACACCGAACTTATCGATACGTGTTTTAAGGATCTGGAAGGTACGGTCGAATGCAGCATCACCTTCTTTCTTGATGACATCCTTTACCTGCTGGTTCGTTGAATTGAAGTTAATCTTATCCTGCAATTCTTTCGTAGCGAATATGGCTGCGAGACGAGCATTCGGATCGAGTTTCTGGAATTCTTCCACGAAGAGCGTTACGAAATCTTTCTGGCTGTTCACCTGTGCCTTTTGTGCATTGTCGAGCGCCTTGTTGAATGTTCCGTCTTTGCTGTTGTTTGCCATCGAACGGATAAGGTCAACGAGGGAAACCTCCATCGTCACGTTCATTCCGCCTTTTAAGTCGAGCCCGAGATTAATCTCATTCTCCTGGCATTTTTTATATGTGAAGCCAAATAACGGATAAACCGGTTGTGTGCTTATAGAATCGATATAGGCTTTTTCTTTAACAGGATCACCATTGGAAAAAGCCTTCGCTTTTCTCTCTACATTTCCTGTTACAAATGTGAAACTGAGCTGGTACAAACACACCAGGGCCAACAGTATTGCAAATAACTTAACCGCACCTTTGCTTTGCATGGATAAACTTGAAATTTAAAATGAATTAAACTGATTTTTTTTGAGCGTGCAAAGATAGAATTTCAGGGTTAAATTCCAATTTAGCTGTCAAACGCTACTATGCTCAATATCAGTTAAATGATGTTTTTATATTCGTTTTTAGTAAATTATTTAAGGGTTTTCACCCGCAGGTATCATCGCCTGTCCTGTAAAATGAAGAAGTTTACACAGAACTGTTACTTTATAAACTTTTCTGCAAGGCTGATTCCGATTTCCGATTTTCGCAGAATATAAAACATCATCATCGAACAAAAGGCGAGTTGAAAGAGTAAAAAAGAAATTTTAAATAAATGATTACGGTGACGGAAATTGCTTCGACCAAGATTGGAATTATCGGACATCACTTCTTTTTCCGACAATTTAATCTTCACTCCAACCCAATGTTTGAAATAAACCTGCATTTCTTACAGTCATATAAATTTCAGAAAAAAAACGTTGGTGTCGGGAAATAAAAACGGGTGGTTTTTCGTACCTTGCCAAACGAATAAAAGATAAAAATATGGCTTTTGATTTTGAAATGATCAGGCAATTGTATGCCAACCTTCCCGGGAAATTAGATGCAGTTAGAAAAGTTGTATCGCGCCCGCTTACACTCACAGAAAAAATTCTTTATACACATCTTTCCTCGAATTTGCCGGCTCAGCCTTATGAACGCGGCAATTCATACGTGGATTTTAGCCCCGACCGTGTTGCCATGCAGGATGCCACCGCTCAAATGGCTTTGCTTCAGTTCATGCAGGCGGGCAGACCTTCGGTTGCCGTTCCGTCAACTGTTCATTGCGATCACCTGATCCAGGCCAAAGACGGGGCAAAAACCGATCTCGGCACTGCGCTCGATAAAAATAAGGAGGTCTACGATTTCCTCTCTTCTGTCTCCAATAAATACGGCATCGGATTCTGGAAACCGGGAGCCGGAATCATACACCAGGTCATTCTCGAAAACTATGCGTTTCCGGGAGGGATGATGATCGGTACCGATTCTCATACGGTAAATGCCGGCGGTCTCGGAATGATTGCCATTGGCGTCGGTGGCGCTGATGCCTGCGACGTAATGGCCGGACTGCCATGGGAACTCAAGTTTCCGAAGATCGTCGGAGTGAAACTCACCGGTAAATTGAACGGATGGGCTTCTTCTAAAGATGTCATTTTAAAAGTCGCGGGTATCCTTACCGTAAAAGGCGGTACCGATAAGATACTCGAGTATTTCGGCCCGGGCGCCGACAGTCTTTCCTGCACAGGCAAAGGAACCATCTGCAACATGGGCGCCGAAATCGGAGCAACCACTTCCATCTTTGGTTATGATCAGAAGATGTCGGAATATCTCCGCGGAACCGGAAGAAAAGATGTTGCCGATGCTGCTGACAAAGTGATTGCGCACTTGCGCGGCGACCAGGAAGTATATGATAATCCGCAGAAGTATTTCGACGAAGTAGTCGAAATTAATCTCTCCGAATTAGAGCCGCATGTGAACGGACCATTTACTCCGGATCTCGCATGGCCGATATCAAAATTTGCTGAAGCGGTGAAAGCAAACAACTGGCCCCGCGAACTCGAAGTGGGACTGATCGGTTCCTGTACGAATTCTTCCTACGAGGATATTTCCCGTGCGGCTTCCGTTGCCAAACAGGCAGCAGACGCTGGCATCAAAGCAGCATCGGAATTCACCATCACTCCGGGATCGGAACAGGTACGTTATACCGTGGAACGCGACGGACTCCTTGGAATCTTCGAAAAGATCGGCGGAGTCGTTTTAGCTAATGCCTGCGGGCCATGCATCGGCCAGTGGGCAAGGCATACGGATGATCCAACGAGGAAAAATTCAATCATCACATCTTTCAACAGGAATTTTGCAAAACGCAACGACGGCAATCCGAATACGCATGCCTTCGTCGCTTCTCCTGAAATCGTCACCGCCTTCGCCATCGCAGGTGATCTTACCTTCAATCCGCTTACAGACACACTCACGAATTCAAACGGAGAGAAAATAAAATTCGAAGAACCGAAGGGAGTAGAAATGCCGCCGAAAGGTTTCGATGTAAAGGATGCAGGCTACCAGGAACCAGCTAAAAACGGGCGCGACATAAAAGTGATCGTTTCACCCGAATCTGACAGGCTCCAGTTGCTCGATCCTTTCCCGGCCTGGGAAGGTACGGATCTGAAAGGTCTCAGACTTCTCATCAAAGTAAAGGGCAAATGCACGACCGATCATATCTCCATGGCAGGGCCGTGGCTGAAGTTTCGCGGGCATCTCGACAATATTTCCAATAACATGCTCATCGGAGCGATTAATGCTTTCAACGACAAGGCCGACAGCGTGAAGAATCATCTGACAGATAATTACGATTCCGTCCCGAAAGTGCAACGCGTATATAAAGCCGCAGGTATCGGATCAATTGTGGTCGGCGATGAGAATTACGGTGAAGGTTCTTCGAGAGAACACGCAGCTATGGAACCTCGTCATCTTGGTGTGAGAGTTATTCTCGTTAAATCATTCGCACGCATCCACGAAACGAATCTTAAAAAGCAGGGAATGCTTGCCATTACATTTGCTGACAAGAATGACTATAACAAAATACTCGAAGATGATCTGATAGACGTATTGGGATTAACCAGTTTTAAACCAGGTGTTCCGCTCACGGTTGTTCTTCATCATAAAAACGGATCCTCGGAAGAATTCAGGGTGAATCATACTTACAACAGCAACCAGATCGAATGGTTTAAGGCTGGCGGTGCTTTGAATATTATTCGTTCCGGAGTGAGTGCCTGATCATCTGTTGCTGCCCGCATTGCCGAATTAATGTTAAATGATCAAAATTCCGGCTTTGAACTCCTGAATGGCCCGGACAAATCATTAAGCAATTTTTAACTTTTTTTTCCTGAATTTTACAAATCTTAGCGATATGATTTCCGTTCATATTGCAAACACATAAATTCATTTCAATGAAATCGATAATCTTATTAGTGACAGTAACTATCACTCTGTGCACGATTGCCTGTGCACAAAAAACCAAACAGGAAGAAAGTAAGACAACCCCAAATAAAATGAAAGTCGTTAAAACTGATGAGGAATGGAGAAAACAACTCACTCCGGAACAATATAATGTAACAAGACAAAAAGGAACAGAGCGTGCTTTTACGGGTGAGTACTGGGACAACCACGATAAAGGAAATTACTATTGCATCTGCTGCCATAATTTACTATTCAGTTCGGATACCAAATTTGAATCAGGTACCGGCTGGCCAAGCTTTTATGCACCGGTAAATAAAACAGCTGTCGAAGAACATTCTGATGTTTCGTTTGGTATGACCCGTACTGAAGTAGTCTGCAGCAACTGCGGCGCTCACCTCGGACATGTCTTCGACGACGGACCAAATCCTACCGGGCTTCGCTATTGTATGAATTCCGCTTCATTGAAGTTTGAAAAAACGAAGTGAATTAATTTCGTTCTTTTTTGAGTATACATTTTATATACAAATGTCTTTTTTACCACAGAGGACGCAAAGGTCAACCGCAGAGGTCCCAGAGAAAAAAAATTTTTAATTATACTTTGTGACCTCTGCGGTTGAACTTTGTGTGCTCTGTGGTTAAAAACATCAATGACCGACCACAAACTTTTTTCCAAAAGAATATTTCTCCGTATTCAGCTGAAGAAAATAAATTCCGCCGGGAAATGAACCGGTATTAATTTCCATCAGTTCATCATTAACTTTTTTCCTGAGCAATAATTCACCAAGAGAATTATATACATACAAAACGGACGACAGGTTTTTTAAATCATGAAAACGAACTTTCAATTCATGATTCACCGGGTTTGGAAAAATCTCAAAAGACGGTTTAACACTTTCATATTCCGATATTCCGATTGTTGGATCGTGCTGATAACGGATTTCGGCCCCGCCAGTTGATTGTCCAATGACTATATCTACGAGCGTATCGCCATTTATATCTGACCCGCTTACCGTTATATTGAACCGGATCTTTGAACTCTCCGAAGGTGCATAAACTGTCCCCGTCAGATGAAAACATCCATCGATATTTCCATCGATCTGATCGTATTGGTTAATTAATCCATTCTCACTCGCAACAAGCAATCGTGTCTGGCCAAGACTGTCATAAAAAAATGGAACCGTAAATCCGTCGGTAGTTCCGGTGGCCTGCAGGTTGATACATCCGAGTGTATCATTCGTTGGCATCGTAGTAAAAGAGGCAACACTTGCAGTACCGGTATTCTGAAAATAATTTACGAATCCGCGTTGACCGCCGCAGATGATATCCAACAGTCCATCCTTGTTCAGGTCAAAAAACTGGGGAGTCGCATATTTACCAATATCAATACCCATATAATTAACAACAGGTGCAGTGAAACTTGCCGGAGCCCCCAAAGCTGCAACGTTCTGATAATAATAAAGCCGGCCGTCTTCCCTGCCAATCATCATGTCCTTGTCGCCGTCGCCATCGAGGTCGCCGAAGGCCGGATAAGTTGGTGACAGGAAAACTCCGGTCGCCGATAAACCCGCATAATCATCCGTAACAAATTCGAAAGAAGGATTCGTAAAGGTGCCGACATTTTTATAAAGCATTAATCCGGTTTCATAGGAATTGGTTCCTTCATTAAAGACAGCCTTACTAATAACGATATCCAGCAGGCTATCGTTGTTATAATCAAAAAATACGGGACATGCGTCTTCACCGACATCGAGCATATTCTTCTGCAGAAAATTTTCTGTAGCCAGGCTGAAATCCGGCGATGCAGTTGTGCCCGAATTTTTATACAGCCAGATTCCGTTTTTATTTTCATGATCGTATGGCATCACCAGCAGGTCCTTTATTCCATCGTTATCCGTATCCAGGTATGAATGATAATGAAAGCCATTGTAATAAGCAGGAGTATCGAATGAAGGATATATGGTATCCTGTGAATCCATTTCGGCGCCTCCGCTGTGAATCATCAGCGTATTTTTTGCCGAGATGTCACCGACAAGCAGATCCTGGAAACCATCACCGTCGACGTCGATAGAATAAAGACTCGAAACAGTATCATCCCTTCTGGCAGCCTGACTTTGATCGATGGAAGGCTTGAAATCGGATGTCAGAGGTAGGAAGCCAGATGCTTCAATATAACTATCAGACTTCGGACTGCAGACCTCGGACTGCTCAAAATGTGGTCTTCCAATTCTGCACGGCGAATGAAAGGCACCGACGGAATTATTACCTCCAATATTAAACCTGAAATTTCCATAACATGCAGTTGCAAAATCAAATTTGAGAGAATCACAGCTGCCAAACGTCTCCATTGATAAATTTTTATGATACAGAACGCGGCCGTCGTTAAAAGAATTGTAGCCAAGAATATCCATGTCTCCGTCCCCGTCGATGTCGTTGAAATGCGGAAGCGAAACCGAATTGGCATAGATGATCTGCGGAATGCCAACGAATAATTCTTCGAGGCAGGAATCAACCAGCTCCCACTGAAGGTCATTACCGGTGGTTATATTTTTATAGACGGCGATTCCATTACACTGAAAAGCGCTGGAAAGCGTGAAAAAATCCGATTTCCCGTCGCAGTTATAATCATATAGTAATGCCCAGCTGTTTACAGATGGAAACTGAAACCTGTATTGCGGTGCATAGTCCCAGGCCAGTTCAGCAACCGTACTTCCATTATTCAGAAACGTAAGAATGCGCCCATTGTGATGGTCATACAAAAAAATGTCATTCAAACTATCATTGTTTAAATCGATGGATGAAATCCAGGGGAAATTAATACCGCCCGCCCAGGGAAACCTCAGCTGGTTACCGCTTTCAGTCAAGGGAATGTCCGGTACCCTGTCAAATCTTGCCTGCCCGAATGAAACTGATACTTGGAAAATCAACAGGAAAAAAATAATCCGATTCATATTCCAAAGATACTTATTGATTTGGAGATTTGCCGGGTTGGGAACAATTAACAACCTTTGCATGGAATATAATTAATGTTGATCGTTAATCGTTAATCTTCGTCAATCGTCAATCGTTGATCGTTGATCGTTGATGAAGATTAACGATCAACGATCAACGATTGACGATCAACGATTATTATTTACTATGCCAACCTTTGATATCATCTCCAAAATAGACGTCCAGCGACTGGACAATGCCATCAATGCCGCCACCAAAGAACTGTCGACACGATACGACTTCAACCATTCAAAATCGACGATAGAGCTGGACAAGAAGACGATGATGATTCATGTGCTTACAGAAAACGACATGCGCATGAAGACTATCGAAGGAATGATCATCAGCCGTATGATGAAACAGGGCCTCGATCCTCAGTCGCTCGACTTTGGCAAGGAGCTGTATGCATCGGGCAATATGGTGAAGAAGGATATAAAAGTTAAACAAGGCATTGATAAAGACACCGCGAGAAAAATTGTGAAGATGATCAAGGATACGGGAAAGAAAGTTCAGCCTTCGATCATGGATGAACAGGTTCGTGTATCAGGAAAAAAAATAGACGATCTGCAGGACCTGATCAGCACGCTTGAAAAAACGCAGGTCGGAATACCGTTGCAGTTTGAGAATTTCAGGTCGTAACAAACGAAAAAAAACAGAAAAATAATAAACCGTTTTACTGTTTTTTTGTTTTTCTGTTTTTTGTTTTTTTTTGTTTTTCTGTTTTTTTGTTTTATTGTTTTAATTTTTCCGGATGATTGCGCCGGCGTCGCGTTCGAAGGCGGCCATTAATTTTTCCATTACTTTTCCTATCTGGTTTTCAGTAAGCGTTTGCTGATCGTCCTGGAGAATAAAACTCAAAGCAAAAGATTTTTTCCCTGCCTCTATTTTATCGCCTTCATAGATATCGAACAGGCGAATTTCCCTGAGCAGTTTTTTTTCAGTCTGATAGGCAATGCTCTCAAGTTGCGAATAACTGACATCCTTGCCTATCAGCATTGAAAGATCGCGTTTCACAGGAGGGAATTTAGAGATCTCGGTAAAACGAACCGGCTTCTTCATGGCATACTTAAGCACGTTGTCCCAGCTGAAGTCAGCATAAAACACATCCTGGGAAATATCAAATTTACGTAACAGTGATTTATTTACAGACCCAAACTGAACGATCAGGTCATCGTTTTTACCGATTGAAAGAGAGGATGTAAATTCAGCTTCTTCACCCTCCCTTACTTTATAATCATGGATGCCACACAGGGTGAGAATGTTTATCACAAATGCTTTCAGCAAATAAAAATCCGACTTGATCTCCTTCGTTTTCCATGACGGCTCTTCACGGTTACCGGTAAGAAGCACTCCTAAACGATAATGCTCTTTATATCCCTTTGACTTTTTGAAATAAATCTTCCCGAATTCAAAGAGACGAAGGTCACTGTGTTTCCGGTTTATATTATAGACGACTGATTCCAATGCGGTAGAAAGAAGATCTTGTCGCATGATGGAAAGCTCCTGGCTGAGCGGATTTAAAATATGCACCAGTTCACTTTCTTTCCATCCCGGCAACGATCCGTAATTGCTTTTCGTGAGGGAATTGTTCACCGCCTCGCTGAATCCGTTTCCGGAAAGGTACCTGGCAATTTTTTCCTGCAGCTGCTCGGGATCGAATCCCATGATAGAAGGAAGTGAAGCATTGATCTTTTCCGGAACGGGGATCCGGTCGTATCCGTATACGCGCAGTATCTCTTCCACAATGTCGACGGGACGTGTAACATCAACCTTGAAGAGCGGCACCTGCAGTTCGAAAGTATTATTAATTTCTGAAACGATCTTAATGCCGAGAGATTCGATTATCGTCCTCACCGTTACCTTGTCGAATCTTTCACCGCTGAATTTCTCGAGGTAGTCGAAATGAAATTTCACGACGGCGGGATTTAACGGTGAAGGATAGCTATCTGTAATCTCAGAAGAAATTTCACCTCCCGCAATAGTACAGATAAGAGAGGCTGCACGTTTAAGAGCATAGATCGTCATTTCAGGATCGGTACCACGCTCAAACCGGAAAGATGCATCAGTCTTCAATCCATGAAGCTTGCTGGTTTTGCGTATCGAAGCAGGATTAAAATATGCAGACTCAAGGAAAACGCTGGTGGTGCCTTCGGATATGCCGGAATTCAATCCACCATAAACTCCAGCAATGCACATGGGTTTTTGTGCATCGCATATCATGAGGTCGCTGCTGTGCAAAATCCGTTCAACGTTATCGAGCGTGATGAACTTCTCATTTTCCTTTGCGGGTCGCACGACAATTTTTTTACCCTCGATCCGGTCGATGTCGAATGCATGAAGCGGCTGGCCGCATTCATGCAAAACGTAATTGGTAATGTCGACGATGTTGTTGATCGGATTCACACCGATCGAAGCCAAACGGTTCTTCAGCCAGGCTGGTGACTCAGAAACCCTTACACCTGAAATTGAAATTCCCGAATAACGCGGGCAGGCGCCGGCGTCCTGAACGTTGATGGTTATTTCGGAATGCCGGTCAGATGTTGAACTGATGTTTACTTCCGGCTTTACCAGATCGATTCTCTGATCACTGCCGTTTTCTATAAGTTTTTTCGTGCGGATCACGGCCGACAGATCGCGTGCAACACCAAAATGAGATGCCGCATCTGCACGATTAGGAGTCAGGCCGATTTCTAAAATGTAATCATTCTGTATTTGATAATATTCAGCCGCCGGCATCCCGACTTTGACATTGCCGGGTAAAACTATAACCCCCTCATGGGACTTACCCAAACCGATTTCGTCTTCGGCGCAAATCATACCATTCGAAGCCTGGCCGCGTATCTTCGCCTGGCGGATGACGAACGGCTCCCCTTCAATGGGAAAAATTTTCGTTCCCGGTAATGCTACCACAACTTTTTGTCCGGCAGCCACATTAGGACCCCCACAAACGATCTGGTAATCTTCTCCGGTTCCCACGTCGACTGTCGTGAGTTTTAGTTTATCTGCATCCGGATGTTTAATACAGGTCTTTACTTCACCAATCACCAAATCTTTCAATCCTCCTTTTACAGATTCGAAAGTCTCAATATTTTCCACCTCCAATCCGCAGGAAGTGAGCATTGCCGCCACTTCTTCAACAGAATAATTTAAAGGAAGAATTTCTTTCAGCCAGTTATACGAAATTTTCATGCGTTGCAAATATAAGTAATGCACCCAAATCGAGGCACTCACCGGAAATCTTTCAGGCGCGGGAAAATTCCTGATAGGTGAAGTGTCTGCCTAACTGATTCTACCCCACTCCCCTTTCTTCGTCATTATTTCAGAAAGTTTTTTTTGAATATTGTAATTCTTCGGAGTGTGAAGGCCGGGATCCTCCTGCAATATCTTTATTGCATGATCTCGTGCCAGCAAAACAATTTGTTTATCCTTGGTGATATCTGAGAGTTTCAGATCGAGCATGCCGCTCTGACGGGTGCCCTCTGCGTCGCCCGGACCACGTAACTGAAGATCCGTCTCCGCAATCCTGAATCCATCGTTAGTTTCACACATCGTTTTTATTCTCAAACGCGCTTCGTTACCGAGTTTATTACCGGTAACAAGAATGCAATACGACTGGTCAGCGCCGCGGCCGACTCTTCCCCGCAGCTGATGGAGCTGCGATAATCCAAATCGCTCGGAATTTTCGATGATCATCACTGAAGCATTCGGTATGTTTACGCCGACTTCGATCACAGTCGTTGCCACCATGATCTGCGTTTCCTTCCTGAGAAAACGCATCATCTCGATCGCTTTGTCGACGGCTTTCATCTTTCCATGCACGATGCTCACCTGGTATTGCGGCGCCGGAAAATCACGGCAAATCGCCTCATAACCCTGGTAAAGATTATTCAGATCCATCTTCTCCGATTCTTCGATCAGGGGATATACAATATACACTTGCCTGCCTTTTGCGATTTCATCCTTTAAGAACGACCAGATACGGAGCCTGTCTGATTCAAAACGATGCACGGTCTGTACCGGTTTTCTGCCGGGAGGCATTTCATCGATGACCGATATGTCCAGGTCACCGTATAGCGTCATCGCCAGTGTCCGGGGAATCGGTGTGGCTGTCATTACCAGGATGTGAGGTGATATCTGACTCTTATTCCAGAGACGAGACCTCTGCTCAACACCAAAACGATGCTGCTCATCGATGACAACGAGGCCGAGGTTTTTAAACTTCACCCGGTCTTCGATCAATGCATGTGTCCCGATCAGGAGATCGATCTCTCCATCCTCTGACTTTTTCAGAAGCTCTCTCCGTGCTTTTGCTTTCGTTGAACCCGTCAACAAAGCAACGCGTATGTTCATCCTGCCGAGCAGATTCGAAATGGTCTCGGCATGCTGTGTTGCGAGTATTTCGGTGGGGGCCATCAGGCACGACTGACAGTTATTGTCTATTGCGATCAGCATGCACATCAAAGCGACGAGTGTTTTACCCGAGCCCACATCTCCCTGCAGAAGCCGGTTCATCTGTTTTCCCGAACCGAAGTCCTGACGGATTTCCCTGATGACGCGTTTCTGTGCACCGGTGAGTGGAAACGGGAGGTGTTCTTTATAAAATTCGTTGAAATTTTCTCCCACCACCGGGAATGCATATCCCTTCGATTTTTCGATCCTCGACAATTTCGAATATAACAGCCGCATCTGAAGGAAAAATAACTCTTCAAACTTCAGCCTGAATTCCGCCTTTTTCTGAATCTCAATGCTTGAAGGAAAATGTATGCCAGCATACGCCTTCATCCTTCCTTCCAGCTTTAGTTCTTCGATTAATTCTGCTGAGAGCGTCTCCGGGAATGAGGATGGAAATCCGGCGATGAGATTTTTTTGCATTCTCATAATACTCCTGCTGTCGATACCCTTTGATTTCAGTTTTTCCGTCGTGCTATAAACAGGCTGCATCGTGACTGCAGTAACGGCAGAGGCTTCCGTTGCCATTTCCATTTCGGGATGAATGATGTTCAGGCTGCCATTGAACTCTGTCGGTTTTCCAAAGAGTATATATTCCGTATTTAATTGAAGAGAATTTGAAAGCCACCTTACACCCTGGAACCATTTCAGTTCGATCACACCTGTCTCATCCTCGAATTTTCCTGCGAGATATTTCCTTCTCTTTTCTCCTTTCACGATGAGGTTCCGAAGATTTCCCTTCAACTGAATGTATGGAAGATCCGGCGACGCTTCCCTGATTGAATAAAATTTGGTCCGGTCAACATAACGAAACGGGAAATGAAGCAACATGTCCTCGAAAGTAAAAATGCCAAGCTCCTTCTTCAAAAGCTCTGAGCGTTGCGGCCCGACACCTTTGAGAAATTCGATGGGTGTTTGGAGAAAGGGAGTACTCATCGTAAGTCTGTAGCCCGTAGTCTGAAAACTTTATTGATAGAGTTCTTTGACTTATAACCAGGATTTTTTTTGTGTTTATTAAAAAGTTATGGTAAAATTAATTCAGAACTGGTAGATTTGTAATTACTAACTTTGATTTCCCTACTCCCTACTCCCTACTCCCTACTCCCTACTCCCTACTCCCTACTCCCTACTCCCTACTCCCAACCTCCCAACCTCCC
>CAZQOQ010000004.1:0-97956 GCA_964595205.1 uncultured Flavobacteriales bacterium
TGGGTCCCTTCATTTTCTAATTCGCAAATCCTGCACAGCAAGGTATTGTTTCGTCCCTGACGGGACTTGATTTGTGTGTGGCGATTTTATTCTACCAATATTTCGCTCCTAACGGAGCTAAGCAAAGGCCCAGTCCCGTCATGGACGAAATATTGGTAGAAGATTGTCAACCATTATATAGAAGTCCCGTCAGGGACGAAACATTTTTCATCTAATTTGTCATTTTCAAATTCGCAAATCCTGAACAGCAAGGTATTATTTCGTCCCTGACGGGACTTAATTTGTGTGTGGCGATTTTATTCTACCAATATTTCGCTCCTAACGGAGCTAAGCAAAGGCCCAGTCCCGTCAGGGACGAAATATTGGTGGAAAATTGTCAACCATTATATAGAAGTCCCGTCAGGGACGAAATATTTTTCATCTATTTAACCTGCTGTGCAGGATTATAAAACCTGCATAGCAGGATTGCTTGGAAAATTTGAAAATTGGTACGTCACTCGATTCGGGCCTAATTTTCAAATTTTCAAATTAGCAAATTTTCAAATTCAACAGCATATGCACATTACATCCGCTATGTCCCGTATTACCCAGCGGATTTTTCACTCTCTCAAACCCCGTCTTCTCATAAAGTCCAATCGCTGTTTTCATCTGACTTAAAGTTTCTAAATAAATTTTGTCAAAATTAAACTCTTTCGCTTTTTGAATACATAGCTCAATTAATTTTTTACCATAGCCTTTTCCTCTTGCAGCTGGCAAAAGAAACATGCGTTGTAATTCACAAATATTTTCCTCGCTGTTATCCAGTTGCCTGATGCCGCAGCCACCCACAATTTGATCGCCATTCTCAATAATGTAATAGATCGCTTTAGGTTGCTGATAAGTCTGAAACATTCTGTCAAGTGTTGGATCTCCAAGAATGGTTGTCTGAGGATCAGCGTCAAATTCTCCCATCACCGTCCTGATAATTTTTGCTATGACGGGATTATCACTTTCCCGGATTTCCCGAATCATTTTATCTGTGAAGAAAAATTATAAATAAAAGTAGATTACAGTAATGATAAAAGCAATCAATCCGCTTAAAAAAATAATGAGAATTGCTTTTCTCCGGTCTTTGAGAACAAAATCATATTGTTTAACAGTTGTTAAAATTCTTTCATCATTAAAATTAAATACTCCCCGTAATCCAAAAAGTACACAAAATTTATTGATGGCTTGCAGAAAGCATAAGACCGTATATGCAAGAGGAGGGAAAACAAAAAGACGAAAGAGCTCCGGACGGTGATAAGGAAACAACAAAAACATTAAAACAATGGAAACGATCACTCCAATCGTCGCCTGAATTTTTCTTCTTTGAATTTCTTTACGTCCGATATTACAGGCGCCGGGAATGTATTCCGGATTTTGGTCTGACAAATTATTTTGTTTAAGTTAATGCTAAAAGTAGGAATAATTTTATGATTAACTTGCCGCAAAAATTTAAATTAAAGAATTGGTGAGAAAGTATCAATTAACAAAAATCAGTGTTGCAATAATTTTAGTACTGGGAATAATTTCCTGTTCCAATAAATCAACGAATGAAAAGAAAAGTTCTGCAAGTGATGCGGAAAAAAAATATTATGATCACCCCGGAGTGGGACCGATAAAAGAATTGGTGCTTGAAAAGAATATTGATCCAGAAATGGCTGCCGATGGGGAAAAGCAATTTCAGTATTATTGCATTACCTGCCATGTAATCACGGATGAAAGAAGAATAGGCCCCGGATTATCAGGCATCACCAAGCGCCGTCGACCGGAATGGATCATGAACCAAATGCTAAATCCGATGGGAATGGTCAAAGAAGATTCCCTTTCAAGAGAGTTGTTCCAGATTTACCAGGTACAAATGACCGATATGGAATTGACGAAAGGGCAGGCGCGTGCGATTTTGGAGTACTTTCGTTCGATTAATCCGTAGTCTTTAGTCTCTAGTATTTAGTATTTAGTTAAATTTAGTATCTAATAGAAATGCTTTTAGTCACCAATTTCTAAAGACTAGTTTCTACAGACTACGGACTACGAACTCGCGACTACTTCTTCTTATCGGTAGGCTCTTTCACTTCAATCGGCTCCGACATAATCGAACCGCTTGTGTCTGTTTTCACCGGTTTGTTATGCACGCCATAATCAGGCGCCTTCTTTGTTTTTTGTTTGCCGAAGATCAGGTTGAAGCCGAAGTGTATATTCATCGTGTGGTGCGAAAGCGGATTGATCGTTCCCAGCCAGTTATCTGAAAGCATATAGAACTGGAAGGCGCCGGCACTCAGGGCAAGACCTGCACCGATGTTATTGATGTGATGGTTGATCATCGAGTAATTGATTGAAGCCGAGAAGTTGTTTGTGAGCCTTCTGTTCAATGCGACAGTAAATGTAGGCTGAACGGTTTCCCGGAAAATCGTGGCATGCAATAAACCTGTGGCGCTCATTTTCGAATCCAGCATATAGGAAACATTGAATGCCACATGCGTAGGAATATTGGTTTTGTAAGGGTCGGAATTTTCTGTCGGTTCGAATGAGTTGCTCAGAGAGTCAGTCACGTTGTCGATACTCGAGGATGAATCACTCATGAATTCATTCAGATCAATTCCATTAAAACTATAGCTTCCGTCGGCAGTGACATAATTTTTCACATTATTTTTCCAGCTGATCGATCCGAAGTCGACGATGCTTGCGTTGAACTTCCATCTTTCGGTATAGAAATAGGTGATGCCGAGATCAAAGGCAAATCCCGTATTCTTTAGTCCAAACATGTAATTTCCTCCTCCGCCTGAAGAGGTGTTGACGGTATATCCTGATGTCAGTTCGAGCGAATAATCATCCGGCGCAGTATAAAAACTCAGATTGGATTTGGAAGTGGAGAAATTTTCCATTCCGTAAAGATATTTAACGCGTCCGCCCATGGTTACTTTCTTGCTTAATGCACGGGTCCATCCGATGCCATATTCCCGGTAATGCGTTGCATCAAACGACAGTTTCCTCAGGTCGATCTCCTGCCCGATAAAAGCTCCGTTCCCCTGGAGTAGCAACTGCATCAATTCTTTCGGAAAGGTGAAATTCATGAATGCTTTCTCAGTGACGTTGAGAGAAAAATAATTGTTTCTCAATTTGAATCCACCCTCCATGATCGTAGACCGTGCAGAAAAAGATATGTAGTTTTTTTCCGGGAGTTTACTTACCGCATTATTAATATCAATCATGATCGAATCATCATTGCGCTTATAATGTAAGTCGCGCCATGTGAATCCGCTGTTTGTGAACAGTACATTTGTCGAACTCAATGCAGGTATTCCTATGTACCCGCCATTCTCCGGCATGAGTGAGGGATTTACCTGTATCGACTGACCAATTACATCCATATTATAGATCGTCAGTCCCTGTTGAGCGTGCGAAAATAATACGGAAAAGATTAAGCTAAGTGTTATGAGTGTTTTTTTCATGTCGTCAGTTGTTAAAAATCGATTTTCAATTTTGTGCGTACTCCAAGTTTAAAATCCAGTTTATAATCATCGTAAATTTCGACAGATGTTGTTGGCGCATCTTTCGTATCGATCACTCCTTTTATAATTACTTTCTTCGCATTAAAGAGGTTCGGTAACCTTGACTCATCGAAGGTTTCATCTGCTGACCGTACCGTTGGAGTAGTGACCTTTCCGTTTGCGTCTATGTCTGCCGACTCAAGGATTCTGTCCTGCGAATCTGTAAATAATGAATCAAGCATGGTAAGGTTATCGTCAACAAAATAAACCTGGGTATGGACGTGCATCGGGAAGCCGTTGGAGACATTCAGACGGAATGTTATCGCTTTTAGCATATCTATATCACCGATTTCAAAATCGACTGTATCCTGTATCGTAAATCCGGTCGTGTATCCCTTCAGCGGGAATTCCAGTTTCAGATCCGCCCTGAAGTTGCTTGAGTCGCTCATGAAATTGAAGGTTGGAAGCGGCGAGTTGGTGCCTGCAGTGATGTTGTAAATAAAATAATTCGGTGCTGAATTGAAGACCGTTTCAAGGTTACTGTTTGTATTGTCGAATACAAAACTATTCGTGGCCGACTGTCCATACACGATCGGGTAATCGATGAGCGGAGAAGGATATGGCCCGGTGATCGGCGTAACTGTACCATTGCTTAGTATGGCTGACAAAGTGCCGATTTGTGCATCGATTGGCATACCAAATGAATTCGATAGCGAGATTGTCATTTTTGGGTTTTCAAAATGCATCGAACCTCCCTGGAAATTATTAAATATGCTGATCTCTTCAGAATCAGATGGCATGATGAATTCTCTCTGACCTAAATAGCCAAATAGGCTTGCTGGTGCAATCGAATCAAACGATGTGGTTATATCGAAATTCTTTCCAAGTGTCGGTGAAGTGGTATGAGAATTCAGGAACTTTATCGAGTAAGTGACATTCAGCTGATTTGGCATTCCGTTCACGGTTGTTTTCATATTGTATCCTGCCATATCATAAATGTTCTGTGTGAGAACCGGGGTACCGTATGCGGCACCGATCGGTATATCCTGCGTGAACGGTTGTCCTCCAATCGTGGCTGAGGGAATTGAAATCGTCAGTATGCCATCGTGTGGTATATTCGATGTCATGTTAATCCTCAGCGCACCTTTTCTGAAAGTCATTGAGTCGATCTGCTCATTGTTGGGAAAGATGAACGGAACAGGAACGGTGATCGCCCGTGTAACGGAATCGTCCTGGTACAGGGTGGCGCTGTCCTGGGGAATCAGTTGCAGCGTCTGGAACGCCGACTGGTTTACAGGGGTGAAGAATTCATAACCCGAAAGCGAATAAATATTCGTTTTATAGACGAGTGATATCCGGTGGTTGTTGACTGTAAACATTCCTGTGTCAGTCATTCCGGTTAAGTCGTTTATCGAAAGATTGGAATGGATGAGAGGTACTGCAAACTCGGGATTCCACGAGTTGGAGGCCATCTTATCAAAACTGAAATCTTCCTCTTTTATGCATCCATACTGGAGCACAACGATAAAAAAGAAAATAGTAAGGGCTTTGTGTCTCTTAGGTGTGTTCATGTCAGTAATTTTTTGCGGACGCAAAATCCGCGTTCACGAACCATTACGGTGATACACAGCAACAGTTTTTATAAAATTGTTTTGAATATTACATGCAGATTACCGGAGAAAAGAACAGGTAATTTTTGTTTCAGGAAAAAAATAAAGATGAGTTGGAAAATTTATTACTGAATCTTTCAGTATTCACTGAAGATATTTTTTCAAGAGATGTAATAATGAGTATCCCGGATAACTTTTTAATTCTGTTCAATATAAAAACCGGCATATATTGGGTTGTTCTTTAGAACAGGAAAAATAATCTTTGATTATTTAAAAAACCGTTGTTGCTGTGGCTTGCAACAATGGTTCGTACGGTTGGGGAAAGAGGGTAACCGTACGCACCTGGCGCAAGCCATGTCTATTTCAAATTTTCAATTAAACTTATTGGATTCAGATGTCGGGCTCAGAACTCAAAACAGTGCAGAGCCCCGGGCAGAGCACGCATCTCCGACGCCCCCGGGCACTTTTTTTTGCGCATTCCAACTGCAAAGTCAACTCCGGTTGAGGATCTGAAGCATTATTGTTTTTCTGTGAAAAGGTGAGAAGCCGTTCGCGCATTTCAGCTAAAAGCTCAACTCCGGTTGAGGATCCAACACGTTAAATGTTTTTCTGTGAAAAGGTGAGAAGCCATTTGCGCATTTCAGCTAAAAGCTCAACTCCAGCTGAGGATCCAACACATTAAATGTTTTTCTGTGAAAAGGTGAGAAGCCATTTGCAATGATGGCATTTCTGTGTTCAACTGTTGCATATCCTTTATTGGTCTTCCAGGAGTAATGGGGATACTTCTCATGAAGTCCGATCATGTAATCGTCGCGATAGGTTTTAGCAAGAATTGATGCCGCGGCGATCGACATATATATTCCGTCGCCGCCGATGATGCATTTATGTTCCAGGGAAGGATATTTTTTAAAACGGTTGCCATCGATGAGCAATAATTCGGGCATGACGGTCAATTTTTCAATGGCCCGGTGCATGGCAAGAAACGAAGCGTTGAGGATGTTTATAGAATCAATTTCTTCATGTGTAGCCCAGGCAACTGACCAGGCAATCGCTTCCCTTTCGATAACGGGCCTTAGGGAATAGCGTTCGTCTTCTGATAATTGCTTCGAGTCGTTTAGCAATTTGTTTCTAAAATTCTGTGGAAGAATTACTGCAGCAGCATAAACAGGTCCGGCGAGACAACCCCTTCCGGCCTCATCACATCCTGATTCGATAAGAACTTTCTGGAAAAATTTCTTTAACATGAATGATCAAAGTTATTTTTCTTCATGAATACTGCAATGAAAAAGATCCTGAATTTATCAACAATCAAATGCATTTCTCAACACATTTCCATAGCTGTTCGGCTGTGTTTTGCCATGAAAAAAAATCTGCGCGGTGTTTTCCCTTTTCCATTAAAGACAGGCGCAGATTTTCATTTGAAGAAATCATCTTCATGGCTTCTTCAATGGATGAGACTGAAAACGGATCGCAAAGCAATGCCGCATCACCCGCTATTTCCGGCATTGAGGTCAGGTTCGAAGTGATAACCGGAACATTACATCGCATCGATTCCAGAACCGGAATTCCGAAACCCTCGAAATTCGAGACATATGTCATCGCAAAGGCCGATGCGGTTATATCCAGGAGGTCCTGGTCGGAAACCCTGCCCGTGAAAATTACCTCATCCTTGAAATTCATCGACTGGTACACATCTTCCATCTCCTTTGTCCACCATCGTTTTTGTCCAACAAGCATCAACTGAAGCGGAGAAATTGTATTATTTTTAAATGCCTCAAAGGCTCTTAACAGGTTGGCAATATTCTTACGCTGATGCAATGCGCCGACAAACAGAAAAAAGGGTTTTCCATCAGAAAACTTTTTACGGGTGATATCAGAAATTTCCTTAGTGGCAGGTTTGAATTTCTCGCTCACACCATTGTACACGACATCGATCTTTTCTCCTTCTGTTTTATACGTTTTGATAATATCTGATTTTGTGAATTCGGAAACTGCCGCAATGCGACTCGCATGCCTTGCATACTTTGGAAAAAAATGCCTGTAATACAGGCGGCTCATAAAAGGTACATCTTTCGGATAATGTTCGAAGTTCAGATCATGAAAGACTGCCACCGACGGAATATCTGAGGATAATGAAAGGTAACCATCTGTGCCAATAAATGCATCGGCTTTATATTTTCGAAAAATTAGGGGCAGGGTCCATTCATACCACAAATACCATAGGAAAGGATGCCTCGCTGGTGGAAATCCATCAACGGGGATAATGTTATCTGAGAAAATAAATGACTCATCAAATGGCCGATCGAAGATAAAAATGAATTCATGCTCAGGATGATTCTTCGTCAGAAATCTCATCGTTTCGCTCGTAAAATTCCCAATTCCTTCCATCCTGCCTTTCAATAACATTCGGGTATTTACTGCGATTTTCATTTTAGTTTTTTTGGGTAATTCTTGGAGCTGTTTGGCGTTTGGCGTTTGGCGTTGAAAAAAATGGTTCGCGAAAATAGTCAATAAATTAAATAGCACTTTCATATTTTCCTTTTCATCCCTTCTCAAATCAACTAATCAACTAATCAACTAATCAACGAATTAACGAATTAACGAATCAACGAATCAACGAATTAACGAATCCCAACTGTTGATAATTCTTTTAACAAAGGGCATTTCGCAGATACAGGCTGGTAAAAAAACGTATTTTTGTCAGTAATGAAATTTCCATCACCCGTACCAATAAGTGAACTCGCCAGCCTGACGGGATCAAGGGTTGTCGGTAATGCGGATTTATCGGTTTCAGGCATCAATGAAATCCATAAAGTCGAAAAAGGCGACATTACGTTTGTCGATCATCCTAAATACTACGACAAAGCCCTGGACTCTGAGGCAACATTCATCATCATCAATAAGGAAGTTGCGGCTCCCGGAGGGAAAGCGCTACTCATTTCGTCGGATCCATTCAATGCTTATATAGAAATTGTAAAAAAGTACAGGACCTTTCACCAGGCTATTCAGAATATCAGCGGCACTGCAACTATCGGCGAAGGAACAATTATTCAGCCCGGAGTCTTTATTGCAGATCATGTGAGTATCGGGAAAAATTGCATTATCCATTCGAATGTTTCGATATACGATCATACCGAGATCGGGGACGATGTGATCATCCATGCCAACACCGTCATCGGTTCTGATGCATTTTATTTTAAACGCCGGCCATGGGGTTACGACAAGATGCTTACCTGCGGCCGGGTGATCATTCAGGATCGTGTTGAGATTGGCGCCTGCTGTACCATCGACAAAGGTGTTTCCGGAGATACCATTATCGGCTCCGGAACCAAGATCGATAACCAGGTGCACGTCGGGCATGATACGGTAATCGGAAAAAACTGCCTCTTCGCCGCTCAGGTGGGAATTGCAGGCGTGGTTACCATCGAAGACGACGTCATTCTCTGGGGACAGGTCGGCGTACAGAAGGATCTCACGATCGGTAAGGGTGCTGTTGTACTTGGGCAATCCGGAATTCCTAAATCGCTCGAAGCCGGCAAAACATATTTTGGAAGTCCTGTTCAGGAGGCCCGTGAAAAAATGCGCGAGATCGCATTTGTGAAACAGCTGCCTGACATAATAAGAAAGTTGAAAGGCGATGAATAAAGAACAGACGCCGGGTAAATCAATTTCACCGGGACCACAGATTACGGAACTGCAGAGCGAATTACAGGCAAAGAAGACACAGTTGCACTGGCTTCTGCAAATCACCAAGGCGATCAACTATAATTTTTCCACCAAGCAACTTCTCGATGTTTATGAGCATGTTCTTCACAGCCAGTTGAAGGTTGAAAAATTTGCCCTTCTCATTAATGACGAAAAATGGAAGTGCGCGATCCTTTCCGGAACCGATAAAAGCCTCGGCGAATTCGATATCGACAGGATACTTGCAGAACTGAATAAACTTCACAATCTGGAGACTGAACATGAGTTGTGGGTAAAAAATTTCGAGACTATCCTGCCGGTTTATCATAAGGAACAATTGCTCGCCTATGCGCTAGTCGGGGGACTGTCAAATTCGGTAATTCCGAGAAAGAACGAATTGTGTTCGTTCATTCATACGATTACCAATCTCATCGTCGTTGCAATCGAAAACAACCACATAGCGACGGAGAAGATCCGCCAGGCGGGAATCAGGAAGGAGCTCGATCTTGCGGCACAGATGCAATCGATGCTCTTCCCCGTTAAATTACCGAAGAGTAATCTGTATGAGATTCATGCCACCTACCTGCCGCACCAGGAAGTAGGAGGGGACTATTATGATTTCATAGAGATCAACGAAAATGAATTTATTTTTTGCATGGCCGATGTTTCGGGAAAAGGAATACCTGCGGCTTTGCTCATGTCGAATTTCCAGGCGAATCTGCATGCGCTTGTTTTTCATACGGCTTCCCTGGCCGAACTCATAAAATTATTAAACGATAAAGTATACCAGAGTGCAAAAGGTGAGAAGTTCATTACGTTTTTTGTCGGCAGATATAATGTCCAGACACGGCAGCTTCACTATGTAAATGCCGGCCACAATCCTCCATTCCTCATACATGAAAAGGTCGTTTACATGCTGAACGACGGAAGTACGGGACTGGGAATGTTTGATGAGTTGCCATTCATTAATTCAGGAAAAGTCTTTATTCCGCCGAATGCCATGCTTCACTGTTATACCGATGGCGTGACTGACGTTGAAAATGAAAAAGGAAATGAATACGGCATGGCGCGCCTGCAGACGTTCCTCACCGACAGGAAACAGCTTTACAACATGCAGCAGTTACACCAGGAACTGATCGGCAGTCTTTCGTCTTTTAAAGAAAACAGGAATTATACGGATGATATTACACTGTTGAGCTGCTGGTTTAAGTAATTTGAAAATTTGAGAATGTGCTAATTTGAAAATGAGGTTTTTCCACGTGCAGTGATCATTTTCAAATTAGCGTGTAGTGATCATTTTCAAATTAGCGTGCAGTGATCATTTTCAAATTAGCACATTCTCAAATTTCAAATTCTCAAGCATGCCGATTGGCAGATTTATTATGATACACATCCATCGAAACAATCATCGCAATAAAAGCCCAGAAGGGAACAGATAATTTATCAGTATCCAGAAAATTATTTAGAGTTCCGTGTATGAAATAGCTCATAAGTCCAACAAGTATACCGATTGTCAATAATCGTATCCTTGGGTCTTTGGCTTTTGAATAGATGATTGATGCACGCCAGATCACTGTTATAACAATCATGACCATGGCAAACATTCCCAGTACACCTTCTTCGGCAAGCGGACCGATGTATTCGTTGTGCGCATTCCCCATGTCACCGGCGTTGGTACTGATGATGGTCATTTCATTCGACTTCTGAAACGGTGCATAATTGAACTGGTAGGTTCCGGGTCCCCAGCCCCAGAATGGTTTTTCTTCCCACATTCGAATGGCGCAGTTCCACCGGTTAATGCGTTCAAGATTAGAAGCGTCAGTAGAAATATTCGAAATCGACTGAATGTGCTTGTTGAAATCCGTTGCGGAGTCCTGCCTGTTTTTTTCGAGCTTCATGAAAATATCCGAGCTGAATATCATGAATGCTGCTCCGGAAACAATCATGATCAAGAGTACATTGTAGAATTTGATCCTGAAAAAATAAACCAGGAAAACAAGGAAAGCGAGGAAGAGGCTCAGCCATGCGGCTCGCGTATAAGAGAGAATGATGGCAGTAAGAAATGCAACCACAAAAAAGCCAGCAGTGAATCTTTCCTGGAAGGTCGAATAACGGTCGCGTGTAAATGCAATTAACGGAGGAATAAACAAAGCGAGAACCGCTGCATAAGCCGTATGATCATTGTAAAAGGGAGTCATCACCCAGTGCGCCGCTTTCTGGGTCCATCCGTTTTCGGCATGCCTGAATATCGTATAGCCAATTACAATTAAAATGGTTGTAGCCTGCAACCAGATGAACCGTTTGATATTTTTCTGATTCCTGAATAGCTGAGTTCCCAAAATGTAAAATGGAACAATAAACCATAACTGCGACATCAGGTGTTTAAAAGAAACAACGGGATAAGTGCTCGTAAGTGACGTAATAAACATCCACAGCAAATGAAATGAAATAGCAAGTGTGACAGGATGAAATAATATTTTCCTGTCGAAGCCTCCTTCAAAAATAAATTTGAAAATAAAGATGAGAAGGACGCCGAACATGAGCGGTTCGGAAGGTATACTCAGAGCAGGACCTGCTGATTTGTCGTTCAGGACGATGGCAAGCGGCGTGGAAAAAGCAATGATTAGAAGGATTATGTCAAGGGAAAAAATGGCGAGATAAATTATCACAGCCAGCACCGGAACGGCTGCAATCCAGTAGTTCTCCTTCACAAGCATGAAAATGCTGAAGGATATAAACGCAAGCATGACGCTGTAAAACCAGCGCAATTCAGTCTTATTTAAAATCGTATTACCCAACAGGAAGTTTTTTCTTTAAATCGAAGACCATCAGAACCATGAATGCGATCAGCAGGGAAGAGCCGACGGAAATCAAGACAATCAGCCAGCGGATCGGGTAA
This sequence comes from uncultured Flavobacteriales bacterium, assembly GCA_964595205.1. GTDB lineage: Bacteria > Bacteroidota > Bacteroidia > AKYH767-A > 2013-40CM-41-45 > JADKIH01. The sequence goes on from CAZQOQ010000004.1 coordinate 11,706, forward strand.
GCCTTTTTATCGGAAGGAAACGGACGCGTAACGACGTTTGCATAAGTCAGTTTCTTGTGCACGTCGCGGTAAGCATTGTCATAAAATAGAACCAGGTCGTTATACGTGCCTCGTATTCTCCAAAGGTGTTCGTTGAGAGCATTGAATTCTGTACCCTTGTCTTTCAGTCCTTCCATGATCCGGTTGGTCTCGGCGGGGACTTTTCCACTGCCGGTCGACAATCCTCTCATGTAAGCCCTTGTTACTTCTTTCGACTGTGACTTATAATCGAGGAGTCCGTACTTCACGCTGTATTCATGCAGTTTGTTCTCCATCGAATCCATTTCGTTTTTCTTGATCTTCAATTGATCGGAAGCAATAACAAGCACTTCTTTTGACTTGGAGACCTGTAATTCCCGGGCTTTGAGATTGAAAAAATGAATAACCGAATCAACGATCTGTGAAGCAATCAGAGGATCTGTATCATAAACCGTAATCTCCATCGATTCGAATTCCGTTTTTTTAATGTTGATATTTTCATCATACATTTTATAGATTTCTGCCCTGTATGATTTTGTCCTGGTGGTATCAATTCCATAATGTTCAAACAGGTTGAACGTCTTTATGATTCTATCGCGAATATCGTATGACTGCGTAACCTGAAGCATTTGTTCAGTGGCACTTTCCGTGGAATATGCAATCAGGTTTGAAGGATAGATTAGTGCAAACGATTTATATTTTGGCTTGATGAAAAACGGAGAGGAAAAAATAATTGATCCGGCGAGACTGATAATTGCCACGATGATCAGGTGTTTTTTCCACCTGTTTACAATTCGTAACAGGTCGGTCGAATTGAAGAATGTATTATCCATTAACTATTATTGAATTTGATATTATAGATTGTATTTAATTTCCCGTGTTCGTTCTATGACAAGCAAAACAACTACTGATAAAATAAAAGTGAGTGTGACGGAAACGAGTACGATCAGCCATCTCACCGGGTAGCTTTTCTTTTCTGCCTTCACTGCTTTGTTGACGATAAATTTAGGTGTGAGGTTTTGCATGGCGTCGACAGAAAGTTTGTCGTATTGAGTCTTGATCTTTGATAATTCCTCGCGCTCGAGTTTAAGTTCTTCATTCAACGAAACACTCGCCCCGCCGTATTTAGTGAGGACTTGCATCTGGCTTTCGATGTTCTTCATTCTTGCCTGAGCGCCGGAGATTCTCGATTTCGTGCCGATGACGGATGTATCGTTTTCCGGTTTGTATTTCTCCAGAACCGGCAGGCTTGCATTTTCGTTGGCATACATGCTCATCGCCTGTGCATATTCTTTATTTAGTATTTCAACCTGTGTTGGGAAATCCATCACTCCCATCTCACAGATCTTTCTCAGGGAGTCTTCCTTGATTTTCATCGCAGCCATTTTCGAATCATAAGCGCTCCTTACAATAATGAGCGCAGCTTCTGCACGCGAACGCTGGATTTTCGTTTTCATTGAATCAAGCAAAGATGCAATGTCGTTTGCTATGTTTGCCGCCATTTGAGGGTCAGTATCCATCACGTCTATGCGTACTGACATAAATTCTGTACGTGAAAAACTGATATTATCCTTAAACTTTTCGTTGAGCTTCGTCATCGGATAATTCTCGTCAGGAGAAATATTGTAATGCGTTAACAGATCATATTTTTTAATGATCATTTCCCGGATCTCATCGGAATTCAGGATCTGCAGCATTTGTTCAGCCTGTTCCTCCTCTCCGAATGCCAGTATGTCCTGTTTCTCAGAAGGAGACTCTTCTAATAGTGCTTTACTCACAGAATTAGTAGCAGATGGGAAAAAAACGACAGAAGAGCGGTATTTGGGCTTAATAAAAAAGGAACTCGAAAAGACCAGGGAGGCTACTAGAGTTGCTAAAAATATTATAATCAATGGTTTACGCCAGCGCAAAAGGAGGAATAAAAGACTGGAAGACTCCAGGTATGTGGATTCCCTTGCTTTTTGAAACATCATTTTATAATAAAATTCCCGAGAAGGGCGTCAAAGATAGAAAAGGAAATGGAAATTGGAAATCAGCAAAAGACGGCCTGAAAAGGAGGAAAATAGAATAGAAATTATTACCAGTTATACTTCGTACCGCCAGGTTTTGCGAATCCCTTCAGGCACTTCTCGACTTTCGTTAAATCCCTTCGGCTTCACTCAGGGACCGTTGATGTGTTTTATATTGGCTTCGGCTCCCTCAGCCACGACTCTGAAAATCACAATGCAATTTTCAATATTTTGATGGCACAGAATGAATGTGCATCATAAATCGGTAATGCTAATATGGTCAGATGATAGCAAACGATAAAAAAGTAAGCATAAACAAAATTTCATTTAGAAATTCACAAATCTGGCCGAGTGAACTATAAGCCATGTGGTTTATAAAAATATTGAGTATCTCTTTAACCTCTGATTTTTAACTAAAAATTTTTGACTTTAATTTTCCCCCAAAAACTCATTCCTCATACTTCATAATCCTGTAAATATTCTTCACACTGATCAACCTGAGAGCAAATGCAAAAAAGAAACACAAGCTGGCAGACAGAATCAGGCGCTGAACCCAATTGAAGTCGAGGCGGGAAACAAAAATATTTATCAAAATCACAATAGCAATAAAACCTGCTATGGTAAACAGTAGCCTGTAATTCTTTTTAAATCCAAAAGTCTTCTGAGCCATAAAAATTTGCGCGAGTGCTGTAAACGTCTGTGTGGTGATGGAAGAGATGGCTGCACCCACTGCCGAGTATTTTGGAATCAGTATCAGGTTCAGTATTATATTAACTCCCATTCCGGCACTTGCCATCAGGTTTAACTGCCGGAGATTTCCATTCGCAGTCAGCAATGTGCCGAAAATGTAAATGGAAGATATCGGAATGAAGCAACACATAAGGATCTTAAATACTATGGTGGAGTCTTCAATGTGATTAGCTTTGTATAACAGATTCATGATGTCGTATCCAAAAAAATAGCTGCAGGTGGCGACGATGATGGCGGGAATTACAAGTAAAGAAAATGCCAGCCTTACCATCTCCTCAACATTCTGATGTAACTTGATCATGCGTGCGAAGATCGGCAACAGAAGGCCGGAGAAAAGAAATGCAATCATGTTTGAAGCATCAAGCAGCCTGTATGCGGATGCATAAATCCCTGCTTCATGCGCGCCAACACGAAATGGCAGAAGCCTCTCCAGCATCACACCGTCGATACGGTTATAGAAAGTCATTAATAAAACGAGCACCGCATACGGATAACTCTTTTTCAGTATCATGATGAAAAACGGCCACCTCCAGCTGAGTTTGCTCAGTTTTGCCTTCTTCATAACAATCGACAGGGTAATGAGTGTTGTGATCACATAGGCCGCTGTCTGGGAATATATAAACCATCGTATATCGAAGTATTCACCGGTGTGATGATTGATCAGCAATACGCCGCAAAGAATAATCATGATCAACCGGTCCAGGATTGATACTATACTGTCTGTCTTGAACAGGTGTAATCCGGCCAGGTTCGACCGGAGATACATGATAAATGAGATCAGCACCTGGTTGAAAATAACGGCGATGAGCATTTTCATCATATCGGGTGTATAACCAATGATCAGTCCGCCTGCGATGGTGATAATGGCAAATATTCCGGCGAGTAATAACCTGAGTAAAATGATGCTCGACAGGTGCTTGCTGAGCAGGTGATTATTCTGTGAAATGTTTTTATTGTTGAAGTTGGTAATGCCCAGGTCCAACAAGATATTCAGCAGAAATGAAAAATTGAAGATGGCGTAGTAGAAACCATATTGCTCTGTTCCTACCGCATTCTGCACGGCGACTTCTATTCCTAAAATCCAGAATGGCTTTATGAGCAGATTCAGGAATAAAACTAAAGCCAGATTGGTAATAAATTTCCGCTGCATATTGATAGGAGTGCGGCAAATGTAGTTTTTTTCTGACTCTAATGATAGTCTTTAGACTTTAGTCTCTAGTCTTTAGTCTCAGGTATTGGCATTTTTTCAATAAATTATATACTCAGAAATATTCAGAGAATATCGTACTAATATCTAAAAACTAGAGACTAGAGACTAACGACTAGGGACTAAAGACTAACAACTATGCAAAAGGAATTTCAATCTTAAAAGTAGTAGAAACCAATGGTGTGGAATCTACGGTTATTTTCCCGCCATAGGAGCTGATGATATCTTTTGCCACGCTGAGTCCAAGGCCAACTCCTTTGCCCGGTAATCGTGTGGTGAAAAAATGGTCGAAGATCTTTTCCCGGATTTCTTTTCTGATTCCAATGCCATTATCTGAAATTGAAATAGTGACCATTTTGTTTTCCATGGCAGTGGCAATTTTTATCCTTGGTGAAAATTGTTCGGTCTTTAATTTTTCCTGGATGGCTAAAAAAGCGTTGCTGAATATATTAACCAGAACTCTGCCTACTTCCTGGGTATTTACTGTTAATGAAGGTATGCCGGTAGAATAGTCCCGTATGATTTCGGGATTGAAATTTTCATCCTGCAGCGACAGGGAATTTATGGAAATATTAAGGTACGTATTACACAGGTCGTTGATGTTGGTGATTTCAGCTTTACCCGGACTAATTCGGACATGATTTAAAATTTTTTGTACGCTTTCTTCCATCCTGTCGGCATGATCGGAGATTTTCTGAACTATTTTCTTGGTTTCATTTATGGAAATGGTTCTTTCTTTCTCCGACTGGGCATTGCTGATTTCATCAAGTATTTCATAGGTGCCTTTCGAAAAACCGGCGATGAAATTGAGTGGATTGAGCATTTCATGTGCAATTCCTGCGCTTAGTTTTCCCATCGAAGCAAGTTTTTCCTGGTTGATTAGCTGTTGTTGTACCGATTCGATTTTCTTTTTCTTCCTGCGGCTGTCTGCCAGCGCTACAAAAGTGATAATCACTATCACAAAAAAACTTAACGTGATCACCTGGTATAGCCTCGTTCGCTTCTGTTCTTCAACGATCATTTCCCGTTGCTTTGCTTCACGGAGTTCATTTTCCTTTTTTTCGTTTTCGAGTGTGAGTTTAATGTTCAAACTCGCAAGATCAAAGAGGTTTTTTTCGTTGATGATTGAATCTTTCAGCAGGACATATTTGTTTAGATATTCAACAGCTTCTTTATAGTTCCCCTTTTCATATGATATCCGGTACAAAAGATGATAGCAATTCATGAATGCCTGTCCGGTGTTAATGTTCCTTCCATGCGATATCACATTTTTGGCATAATACTCTGTCTGTGCTGAGTTGCCCCTCAAATTCCACGTCATCGCAAGCTCTGCACCATAACGCTGAACATTCGGTGTGTCATTTAATTCAATCGAACTGTTGTAAAGCGGCATGAAGTAATAGAGAGCAGAATCGCTATTGGAAATATTTAGATAATATTTACCCATTCCATAAGAGTATTCCCTCAACGATTGATCCGATTTACTCATTCCGGCAAAAGCTTTTGAGACGTTCAGATAGTGTAATGCTTTCTTACTGTCCTTATTGTCTGAATAAGCCAGGCCAAGCAGGTATGCAAGCCTGCCTGCCCTGATGGAGTCATTAACCTGCAACGACTTTTCATAGCCGGACTCGAAATAGGGGATAGCTTCATTGTAGTTTTTCTGTAGATAATAGATTAAACCGATTTGCATTTCTGTTCTGCCTTCCCGGTTTAAATCTTTTGAATTTTTAAAGATGTTCAGTGCCCGGAAGAAATAATTGTATGCAAGGGGATAATTGAATGTACGGACCAGGTAATATTTACCGAACAGATAACATGATTTCGCAACTTTAACAGAATCCCCTGAAACAACAGCATGATGGAGCGTATCTTGCAGGGATTCTATCGGGAATTCGTTAACGGTTCCGATCTTTTTTTCGAGATCGTCGAAGAAAAAATCTTCGGATTCCGATCCGTGTAAAAGTCCTGACCTAAGCAGGATGAATGCAAGGAAGAACAAAAAAGTCTTTTTCATACTTCAATACTTCGAGCAATCGGCCGGGCACATCGACTGGTTTATATAAATCCCGCTTGCAGGTCCGGGAGTTATTTCTGTACTGTCCGTGTAGGTTCCTTTAACAACAAGCGAGAGAATGTTGCTTTCGTTTTCGACCAGGTCCATGCAAAGTGTATTGTTTTTTCTTTCATCAAAAATTTTATCAAACACTTTTTTACTCATCATGAAACCTGTCGTCTTGTAAATCGAAACATCTCCTCTATGTGCCTCACGGTAAGCGTTGACACGGTCTGTAGCCCAATCGGCTGAAACCTCTTGACCCCCGTATTTTTGTTCTTTGTCTGCATACCTGTTAGTATCGTCGCAATGAGGAAATTCTTTAAGAACTTCATAGATATTTAATCCCAGGGATAAAATTAATGCGACTGTAAGCACATCTGATCTCGTCAATGCCATGATTCATTGTATTTAAAATGTGTAATTTTCAACCTGCAGTTTTAAAGATGCATATTTAATAAATACTCATATTACAATCAGCAGGACACATCGACTGATTGATAAATACTCTGTCTTCTTTTCCGTTTAATGTAACTTCAGAAAAATCAGTAGATACTCCTCTTGCAATCAGGTATGGTGTTTTTGAATTTAATATCAGATCGAATCTCACCATATTTATTTTAGTATCGCTGCTATTAAAAATATGATCAAAGACTTTTTTGCTGAACAAAAAACCCGTTATCTCTTTTTCATGAGCCGTACGATAGTTCATCACCTGCGTTTTAGCCCAATCTGTATTCACTTCTTCTCCGCCACGATGGAGGTCATTCGGATCAAACCTTCCGTCATTGTCGCAAAAAGACCACTGATTGGTTCCGGGACCTTTTTTGGGTCCCTGAGTGGTGGTCGAATCCTCATTGCAGCATGCATTTTCACACATGGAATTACATTTTTTTAATAAAGTAATTTCATAAATATTTAATCCCAGTGAAACAATAAGCGCTAATAATAATAAATTCATTTTCATAGTTGGTGTCATTTTGTTTTTTTTTAGAAGTTAAACATGTAAAATAATATAAACGTGAATGATACTGTTAATGATTTTAACCTGGATTGTTTTTTTTGTTGTATAAATAATTATAATAATACCGGAAAAATCCGGATTGATTTTAAAGAATAAATTTTATCAAAAACCTGTGTGTCGACCTAAATAATTTAATAACATTAGGATTATTATTTTTAAAAAGCAAATAATTTAATTAAAACATTGCAAAAAATTAAAAATAACCGGATTTAATATTCAAAAAATTATTTGACGAAATTCCTCAATTATCAAATTACCTAAAAATCGAAATATCAAATTATCAAATTATCACATTCTATAATTTACTTCCTCAACTGATACCTGCACAATCCCTCATTCAAAAAAGCCAGGTAATCTGCGATACTCATCATGCCGCCATGAGGCTGTGCAAGTATTTTCGCATTGTTGTCGATCAGAACATAATAAGGCTGTGAATTGGTGCCATATACACTCGCCTGGAAATCGCTCCACTTGTTGCCGGTTGTGCGTATTAATTTTCCTGTAGTCGGTGAGGTGTGCTGCTGATCATCGGGTAGAGGAGTTTTATCGTCGACGTACAGGGAGATGATGATATAATCATTCATCAGCCGCTTTAAAACAGCGGGATCGCTCCAGACTTTGTCCTCCATCTTCCTGCAATTGACGCACGACCAGCCTGTGAAATCAAGCATTACCGGCTTACCTTGCGATTTTGCATAACGCATTCCTTCATCATAAACATGGAAACAATTCAGGTTATGGGGACATTCGCTTTCCGTACCCGTTTTCCATTCTTTATAAAATTCGGGTGGCGGAAACCCGCTGATCAGTTTCAATGGAGCTCCCCAGATTCCGGGTATGAGATAGATTGTAAACGTAAATACGAGTATGGCAAGAAGTAAACGGGCGGTAGAGATAAAGGGAAGATCATTATCGTGCGACAACTTTAACTTTCCAATCAGATACAAACCGAGTAAAAAGAAGATGATCACCCATATGCAGACGAATAATTCCCTGTGAAGTATTCCCCAATGATAGGCGAGATCTACATTCGACAGGAACTTGAGAGCGAGGGCAAGCTCAAGAAATCCGAGAGTAACTTTAACCGTATTGAGCCAGCCTCCTGATTTGGGTAAAGAATTCAACCACCCGGGAAACAAGGAGAAGATTGCAAAGGGAACTGCAAGGGCAAAAGAAAATCCAGCCATACCCGCGAGCGGCCCTATATAACTTTGTCCCTGTGCTGCCTCGACCAGCAACGTCCCAATGATCGGCCCCGTACAGGAAAATGAAACCAGCGAGAGCGTGAAGGCCATAAAGAAGATGCCGATCAATCCGCCCCTGTCGCTCGCCGAATCAGCCTTGTTTATGATCCAGCTTGGCAGGGTAATTTCGAATGCACCAAAAAACGAAATTGCAAAAATGACGAAGATCACGAAAAAGGCCAGGTTGAAGAATGCATTACTGGAGAGGTCGTTCAGCGCGTCGGATCCGAAGCTGATCGTCACCAGTAAACCGAGTGTAACATATATCAAAATGATAGAGGCCGCATAGATCATCGCATTCCTGATTCCTTTGCCACGACTTCCGCTTCGTTTCGTGAAAAAACTCACTGTAAGGGGTATCATCGGAAACACGCAGGGTGTAAGCAGGGCCAGCAAACCTCCCAGCATACCGGCAATGAAAATTCCAAGGAAAGATCTGTTCGAATGGGGACTTTCGGTACCGTCTCCACAACCCGGTTCAAGCTGAAAATCCTTGTCTGAAGTCTTTATTTTTGCAGTATCTGTGCCTGCTGGAACCACAACAAAGGTCGAAGCGCCGGCGGTATCCGGAATTATCACCGGATCAGATTTTACTCCCGTTTTTTCTCCCGAAGCTGACGACAAGTTAAAAGTGAAAACCGTGTCCATCATGGTACATGATTGCAAACAAACCATGTAATCAATCCTGCCCTTTATTTTACAGTTGCTTCCGTTTAATTTAATCGTTTGCCTGAATTCTACTTCTTCCGAAAACGAATGTACCTTAACTCCAAATGACGAATCGAATTCAATATGAGGCCGGGGCTCGATAACATTTCCAATGAGGGTTGCACAATCGTTTTTGTCAAAAGTGAAAACCAACGGTAGCGGGCCGCCATCGGGTGTATGCTGGGAATACATATGCCAGCCTTCATCCAGTGTAATTTGAAACAGGAGATCAATATTACCGTCTTTTTTTTCGACTGATTTAAACGTCCAATGCGCAGGATAAATCATCTGCCCGGACGATTGCAGTGCGACGAAAAGAAAATAAAACAGTACTATTTTTTTCATAGGGAATTAATAGTGTCTTTCAACGGAATTTTACGCCGAATGTTTAACAAGGGAACGAATTTACGCAAGTTTCATCAACAGATCGTCCTTAATATTACTGTATTTTAATCGATACAAACAGTATAATCAGCTGCTAAACCATTCATAGACAATTTTCATGTTTAATTCATCTGATTTTGATTTGACTATGTCACGTTCTACCCGTCCTTCTTTCATCTGGATAATACGAGTCCCATATTCAACGACATCTTTCAGGTTGTGCGTAACCAGGAGCGCCGTCAGTTTGTATTCTCTGATCACCCTGTTCGTCAGCCTCATTATCAGTTCCGAAGTTTTCGGATCCAAAGCAGCAGTCGGCTCATCAAGCAATAGCAATTCAGTGTCGTCCATGATCGACATCAACAGCGCCAATGCCTGTCTTTGTCCTCCGGAAAGACTTCCCATTACCTGGTCGATTTTATTTTCCAGTCCGAGATTTAAAATGGAAATACGCTCCTTAACTGTCGATCTGAATTTTTCATTCGTTCCCACATACAACCCTTTTGAACCGGTCCGCAGCGAAGCGAGCCTGAAATTTTCCAGGATGGTGAGTTCCGATGCAGTTCCAGCCAGTGGATTTTGAAATATCCTCGCAAGCCAGCGGCTTCTTTGATAGTCTTTCAGATGTGAGATTTCTTTATCATCCAGGAAGATCGTTCCCTCATCGGGGAAAATGGTTCCGGCAATTAAATTCAGGAGCGAAGATTTACCTGAACCATTGCTGCCGATTACAATTATGAAATCATTCTTCCTGATTTCAAGATTGAAATCGCTGAAGAGACGGATCTCATTCGGGCTGCCTTTTGCAAAAGTTTTATTTATGGATTTAAGTTTAATCACGTAACCGTTTTAAATTTGGTATGCTCACGTTTAAATTTGGTATGCTCACGACGATCAGTACAAATACAGCAACGACAAGTTTCAGATAGAGCGGGTCGATACCAACCGACAGAGCAAATGCAAGTATCAACCGGAAGATGATTGCCCCTGCAACCACGCCAAGGAGATGGATTGATATGTTTTGGGTTTTTACAATCCTGAGAAAAATCTCTCCAATCATGACTGATCCCAACCCGAGAATCACGATTCCGATTCCCATTCCGATATCGGCAAAACCCTGTACCTGGGCGATGAGATAACCGCTCACTGCCGTGAGACCATTTGCCAGCGCCAATCCGGTTATTTTCATTTTATCGGTATTGACGCCAAGCGCACGGATCATCGTTTCATTATTTCCGGTTGCCCGCATCGCCAAACCGAAATCGGTCCGCAGCAATCTCGACAGACAAAAAAATATGAAACCGATAAAGATGAGAAGAACCAGAAACTGTGACTGCATTAATGAGAACCCGCTGATCTGATAGAAAATAGTCGGGGTATCGATAAGGGGAATATTCGATTTGCCCATAATAGCCAGGTTCACGGAATAGAGTGCAGTCATTACCAATATACCGGACAGCAGTGCATTCAGTTTTAATTTGGTATGTATGATTGCCGTCACGGAACCTGCGATCGCTCCGGCAAGAAAAGTTGCCGGAAGTGCGATCAGAACATTTTGCTCCGAATGAAGCATCATGGCCGTAACAGCTCCGCCAAGTGTGAAGGAACCATCGGTTGTAATGTCCGGAATGTTGAAGATGCGCATGGAAATAAAGATGCCCATGGCCAGCGCGGAAAATCCCAGTCCGAGAATGATGGCGGTGAGGTAGAAATTCATCAGTGTAAAAATAGAAATATACCGGTGAGAAAACCGCAGTATTTCCGTATTAGTTTACAGGCGTAAATGTGCTGTCGAACTGCACGTTAAATTGTTTTGCTTTATCAGCGTTAAAAACTTTCCGCCTGATTTTCACTATTTCGGCTTGTAATTTTGCAGTCGATTTATTTTTTAAAAACTCAGCAGCCTGCTTCCCTGATTGGAATCCCCACTGGTACATGTCTGCTCCGAATGCAGCAAGTGCACCGCGTTTAACAAGTCCCTCTTCACTCGTAAACACAGGCACGTTTGCTTCATCGCAACTCTTCACAATAATCTCCATCGAAGAGAATACGACATTATCAGGAAGTGCAAAGAAGACGTCGATGCTTTTTCCAAGCAGCGACTGAACCACCAGCTGTGTCTCATTGGAATTGTTAACAGGCATTTCGACAAGCTCAATTCCTGCATTCGCACATGTTTTTTTAATTTCATTCAAAGCATCCACCGATTGAGGCTCACTTTGATTGTAAATGGTTCCGATCTGCCTGACCTGAGGGTAATACTGACTGATGAGCATGACAGAAGTATCCAGGTAGTCGAGTGTTTCGTACACGCCAAAAAGATTTTCCGGGGCTTTCCCGTTTTTGTTAACCAGTCCTGCTAAATCCGGCCGGGGCGATACCATCATAAACACCGGTATGTCTTTTGTCTTTTGTACGGCTGTAATGGTGGAAAGAGTGGGATTGGTTGCAATCAGTTCAACATTTTTTGAAATTAAAAAATCGCACGCCTGCACAAGCGATGGCTGATCTCCCTGGGCATTCCTGTAGATAACTTCTATCGTATTTTTATTTTCGTCATACCCGGCTTCTTTCAAAGCATCAAAGAAACCATTCTTGGCCTGTGATAGGGTCTCGTCCTGCAGTAAATCAAGAAAGCCAATCACCGGAATCGGGTTTTTTTCAGTGGAGGAGCAACCCGCTAAACAGTAAACAAAAAAAATAACTATCAGGAAATTTTGAATAGTCTTCACCTGAAAATATTTAGTATGCAATTTATTAAAGTTGGTGCAAGTAATATCTATCCCCGGACTCAGTTCCCAGGCTCCGGACTGTTTTTTCTACCAGCTACCACCGGCGCCGCCGCCGCCGCTTCCGCCGCCGCCAAATCCGCCGAAACCACCGCCACCGAAACCACCGCCGCCGAATCCACTCCCTCCGGAAAAATTTCCCCACGAGCCGCGACTCCTGTTTGATGCTGCATTGAGCAGCGCCCAGGCTGCCCAGAAGGCAAGATTATTTTTCCTGGCATATCTTCTTACCCGGCCAAACCGGGAGATGATGACGATGAAAATGATAAACAGAAACATGAAGAAGGGAAAAAATACAGGCTTCTTTTTTTTCGCCTTCATGTATTCTTCTGCAGTAAACTCACCCTTCACGATAGACATGATCGAGTTTGTTCCATCTTCAAGTCCGGTATAAAAATCTCCCCGCCTGAAGGCAGGAACAATGTCACGGTCTACGATGCGTTTACAGATTGCATCAGGCAGCACACCCTCAATGCCATATCCGGTGGTTATCCAGACTTTATGATCTTCAACCGCCACAAGAATGAGCACTCCGTTATTCTTGGAAGCCTGGCCGATTTTCCATTTATTAAAAAGCTGAACGGAATATTCTGCAATCTCATAATTTCCGGTGGAACGCATGATGACGACTGCGATCTGCGTAGAGGTGGAGTCGTTGAAAGCGACCAGTTTACTCTCCAGTGATGCGCGCTGATCCTGGCTGAGAACTCCGGAATAATCTGAAACGATGGTGGAAGGCCTTTCAGGAAAATCCTGTGCATGAATGACCAGGAGATTCGAAAAAAACAAACCCAATAAGAAAATTATTGATAGTCCGTTTCTAATTGCGAACCTGCCCGTAACTTTCCACTCACTTTTTTTTTCCAAAAATAATTTCATCAGACAGTTCGTTTTTATCATTTTTGGAGTAAGGGAAATATTTCCTGAGTGCTTCGCCAGACATTTTAATTCCCCGGCTCAGGCCTTTTTCAAAATTCCCTTCGGTAAAGTAATTCTGCATTTCGTGTTTGATGGCATGCCAGAAATCCTTTTCAACTTTTGAATTGATGCCGGCATCGCCGAGTATTGCAAACTGCCGGGATTCCGTAGCAAGATAGAAAAGCACACCGTTGCGTTCTTTGGTTTTATTCATGCCGAGTTCAAGGAAAATGAAGGCAGCACGGTCGAGGACATTTTCACCACAATCTTCTTCGATGAAAAGTCGTATCTCGCCGGAAGTATTTTTTTCAGCTTCCTTAATCGCATCGAGGATTTTCAGGCGATCACTTTCCGAAAAACGGTCTGAAGCAGCCATCAGAATTTTACGGAAGGAGCTTTCTCGGAACCTTTGTCAGCTTCAAAATACGGACGCTCTTTAAAGCCAAACAGGCTTGCAAGAATCACACGCGGGAATTTCGACCTGGAAGTATTATATGACTGTGCAGCTTCGTTGTATTGTCTTCTGGCTTCATTGATCCGGTTTTCTGTTCCTTCCAGTTGCGCCTGAAGCTGATTGAAACTCTCAACTGCTTTTAACTGCGGGTAATTTTCGGCAACAGCCAGCAGTCGCGACAATGCACCACCTACCTGCGCCTGTGCAGCCTGGTATTCCTGGAGTTTTTCCGGCGTCATATTATTCGGATCGATGCGTATGCTGGTTGCCTTAGACCTGGCTTCCATTACGGCAGTAAGGGTAGACTTCTCAAAGTCTGCTGCACCCTTCACGGTATTCACGAGATTTGGAATCAGGTCAGCTCTTCGCTGGTAAGATGTTTCAACATTCGCCCAGGCTTTGTTTACTGATTCGCGTGAACCTACAAGTCCATTGTACCCGCCGATTCCGATCAGAACTATAACACCGAGGATTATCCAGATTGCGTATTTTTTCATATGGTTTTTTTGTTTAGATGTGGTAAATGACGTACGAAAGTAAAAACTATTTTAAGCTGTAGTTAATTCCCGCAATAATTTTTCGAGCTCCATCGGTTTTTGTGTGCCGATGCGATAAGGATCTCCTTCCTTAGGCGTGAGTTCGACAGCCTCCGAGCCCCCGGTGTAGAAACGAACCAGGCCCTTAAAATGGAGGTTGAATACAGGATTATTAAAGTGGTAGTGACTGTAACGCTTGCGCTCGATCTTGACGATGTTTTTTAAGTCGATATTTACCTTCCGGGACGTCCAGAGTCCGTCAAGTTCGATGTATGATTTATAGACCCGGATCTTTATATGCAGTACGAAAAGCAGCAGAATGCTGATGATGATGACGACGATGCCCATCAGGAAAAACAGGTTTCCATTCTGACCATGATGAATCTTCCACCAGTACAGGCCGAAACAAAACAGTGCGAGCGACAGGCGAAGAAGCATGCTCGGCTGGTTGTATCCCAGGTATTGTTTCTCTTCGTATAACGGTTGTTCCTGCGTCATTTGTCTGATAATTCTATGGTAAGAATTTTTTTCGTCGAGGAAGTTATCTTAAAACGTTCATCGATCCGATGCCCCAAGATACAGACAATGTCCCGACCTGACAAGAGTAAATAAATTTTATCTTTCTGAAACCGGTCGATTTTTTCATCCGTGTAGAAGTCGCTGATTTTTTTCTTCCCTTTCATTCCAATTGGAAAAAAGTAATCCCCTTTTTCCCATTTCCTTAATGTTAGCGGAAGTTTAATTTTTCCTGAATCTACCTGCTGTATCTTATTTGTATCTGTAAATGAATCCGTTCCTGAATTTGGTTTTTCAAGAATGGAAATTTTCAGATTCTCAGTGGTGATCATCGCCGGTATTTCTTCAATGATTATTGTCTTACTTTCTCCGTCAGCTTTCTTTTGAATGATCAAAAATTCCCTGTCGATGAGTAGGGTAGCTTCCTTACTTTGAAAAATTTTGCCGGTCGTTTCTGATGCCAGAATTTTTTTGCAATCGATCCCTTTGATTCCTTCTGTATATAATAAAAGCGAAAGAAATGATGATGGATAACTTTCTTTTTTTATCATCGAAAGGGGCACCATGACGTTTCCTGTTGCATGTTCCTGGACATTTTTTTCCTTCCATGCCGTCATATAATTGTGGACGATACCACTGATTACCGAAAAATCTTCCATCAGGCTTTTCATATTCCCTTCGAAATCCTTCGATTCTGTTTTAATGGCTGGAATCAGGTGATGCCTGATACGGTTCCTGAGATATTCGTCACCGGCATTCGACGAATCAGTCCTGTAAGCTATATTATTTTGAAGCGCATAACCTTCGATTTCATCACGCGTGGCAAAAAGCAGGGGCCGCACCACCTTCTTGTTTTTGACCGGTATTCCTTTCAGTCCTTCAGGTCCCGTTCCGCGCATGAGGTTGATAAAGAAGGTCTCAATCGAATCGTTGAGGTGATGAGCAGTCAGGATGTGGATATAATTAAATTCACTGCACAAATCGTCGAACCAGTCGTATCGAAGTATGCGCGCTGCTTCCTGGATGGAAATTTTATTTTCTTCAGCAAACTTTTGCGTGTCGAATTTTTTTGAATGGTAAATCTTCCCTGATCTCCCGGCGAGATCCCTCACGAACAGTTCGTCCTGGTCCGACTCCTTCCCACGCATGCTGAAATTGCAATGTGCAATGCCGATGTCGTAGTTCATTTTCGAAAACAGGTGAGTCATAACAACAGAATCCAATCCGCCGCTTACGGCAAGCAATAGCCTGTCACTCTTTGAAAAGAGGGAATGATCGGAAATAAACTCCATCATTCTGCTATCCAGGGAGGATTTGAAATTGTGCATCGATAGTTTTTTATAAACCCGCAGGATCACTGACCCAGAACATTTTTCATGGCGCCTGCCTTCAGCTGGCACTCTTCATATTCCGCTTCAGCAACTGAACCGTCGGTAATTGCGCTTCCTGCCATAAAAGAAAGATAGCGGTTTTTATTGTTATGGAGTATACTCCTGATTACGACATTGAAATCAAAATCCCCTGCCGGCGTAATGTAGCCTGCCGAACCGGAATAAATTCCCCGCTTCGTCTTCTCGTATTCTTCAATGAGTTCCATGGCCCTGATCTTCGGCGCACCGGTCATCGAACCCATGGGAAAGGCATTTTTTATCACCTCGGTAAAATGAATGTCATCTCTCATCTCCGACACCACTGTTGAAATCATCTGGTGAAGCTGCCTGAAAGTTTTTATTCCAAATAATTCCTCAACCATTACGCTGCCGCGTGAAGCCGTCCGTGAAAGATCGTTCCGCACAAGATCTACAATCATGACATTTTCAGATCGTTCCTTAGGATCAGTTCTCAGCTTTTCCGCAAGCATGCGATCTTCCGCATCGTCTGCGCCTCGTTTTACAGTTCCCTTGATCGGCTGGGAGATTATCTTTCTTCCCCGTTTGGCTAAAAATCGTTCCGGACTGGCGCTCATCATCGAAAGATGATCGACCTGCATGAACGTGCTGAATGGCATCGGGGAAAGCGAATTCAGTTGCAGATATATGGAAGCCGGATCGATAACTGCATTCTCCGCATAAAACTCCATGCAGTAATTCATCTCATAGATGTCGCCACGACGGATGTGTTTCTTTATTGCATTCACGTTCTCCAGGTATTCCATCCTGTTAACCCTCGATTGGATATTCAGGGATGTTTTGGCTGTGGGTAAATGAATGTGAAGGTTAAAACTTTCTGCCAGTTCGTTGATCGAATTTTCAGGATCATGACTTTCGAAAAAAAGCACGGTCATTTTGTTACCCGAAAATTCGATGACGTATCGTGGCTGGAAAAAAAAGGAATCAGGCGCGCAGATTCCATCATGATTTTGTGAACGCAGATTCTCGACCTGGTTTTTAACATCGTATGAATAATACCCGAACAGCCAGTCTTTAAGTTCTGAATGCAGGTGTTTCAGGTTTCCGAAAATATTCTCCGTCTGGTCCGTCGTATTTATCTGACCGGCCGCCACCAGCAAGTCGAATGAATGATATTTATCAGCATGGAGCTGGTAATCAGAATTGCTGTTTAATAACATGCATGGATTGAATTGACCGCACCATGAAGTAATCTTTTCCAGCGACGGAATTGTGTCAAGCAAAAATGTCTTTTTATTCCTGTTGCCGGTCATTTTAATAAAAAGCGGAATGGCTCTGTGATTCAGATTGGAGCCCGAAAGATAACACAATTAGGTTCCTGATATTTAATAAAGAAGATTCCTCTTCCAGTGAAAGAACTGTTCATATGGATCGTCACCCTCGTATATCTTTACGTCCATGTCATCAAGAAAATAATCATCATGCGAGGGATTCCATGAATAGATTACAAGCTCATCCTCACCGGTAAAATCCTTCGGTAATTCCGCCGACAGAATTACCTGTTGCCAGGAACCGGTTTTCAGAACAAAATTCTTCAGCGGCAAACCATGGTAGTCATAAGATTTTCCTTTCCTTTCAAATGAGATCACCAGTTGTGAATTGTCGGGAGGATTAACAGGAAAAACTCTGCATTTGAATGTGACGTACCGGTATCCTTGCCCCGGAATATCCGTTGACTTTAATCTCAGGGAGGAGCTGAATTCGTTTTCCATCTTTTCAGAATGAGGAGGTGAAAATGAATTCTCTGAAGAAATATTCCCCGGGAATGGCCAGAGTTTTTCGTCATAGTCGTTCTCCGATGAGAATAAAACATTGTTTATTTCCTTGTCAGGTTTTTGTTTTCCAAAAAGATAAGATGACGCATTGAAATAATTTTTTTTCCCGATGAGGTACGGGTAATAAGTTCTGATGACTCCTGATATCTCCAGCGGATGCAAACTGTTGGTCCATACATAAGCGAAGTACCCGGAAGTTGACTTACCCGCAATTTCAAACAGCCTGCCCAGGTCGGCTGTTGTCTCGATCTTGTATGCAGTTACTTCCGGCCGGGGATTCATTTCCCGGAAATAGTAATTCAGATATTCAGGATTTACAACATTTGCAACGATCGGGACATTGTCTTTTCCGTATTTCTTTACCCACCCCTGCGCATCTTCGGCTACCTCTTTGAAGACTCCGAAGTGATGTTTTGAATAATGCTGCGCAGGCACTGTCGTATCGTAAATCAGGAAAAATGAAAACAGTATGAATGTTATTTGTGATGCTTTTTGCGTTTTTAAAATCCGGGGTAAAAAAGAAAAAATAGTCAGCAGTAAAAATGGTGTGGCGAAAAGAAGCGTTGAGAATGTCAGTACCGGGTGACCAAGTATCGAATACAGATAGGCGACCAGGAAGGTAACGAGAAACCAGGAAAGCGAGATTATCCGCCACTTAGCATAATCCGCGTTTCTTTCACTTGTTACAATTCCTGAAATTAAAAACAGTGCAATGAATAGAATCAGAATAACAGAGCGGTTAAATAATTCGTAGAAGAATTCCGGAATAAAAAACACTGATGGAGGGCCAAGCCAGCCGCCAATGTCGCCGGTCTTCATTTGTTCCAAAAACACCGGTATCTCAGGAAGAAACGTAAGCAAAGCGATTATGCCTCCGAAAAAATATTTAATGAAATCCTGTCGCCTCACTAAGAACAATCCGCTGATTCCGATGAGCCCGGCAATGAGGAAACTGAAATAATGGAGATGTAAGTTGATGCTCATCGAAACGATCCACAGCACATACCAGCCGTAACGCCTGCTCTCGCCAGATGGATACAGAAAATTCGTCCATGCAAAGACTGTCAATAATGTAAACATGATGCCCGGACTATACATCCTTGCAAGCTGGGTAAACAGGATCGTAAAAGACAGGAAGGCAAAGGCAGCCGCGGCAAACAATGCCGTTATTCCATTGAACCATTTTTTCCCGATATGATAAATCAGCCATATCGAAGCAAGGCTGCAAATGACGAACGGAAACCTGACGATAAACTGTCCGTCGCCGAAAATCTTTACCCAGTAAAATAAAAATGTCTGAAGGCCCGCAGGGTGGAAGTCGATGTAAACTCCCTTATCAATCATCTCTGCAAACGAGTCGTAACGAATGCGGGTGAGCGAGCTAAGCTCATCATTGGAAAAGGACATGCTTTCCAGGTTATAGAAACGCATGATTGCCGCGATTACGATAATTGCAATGAGAGCGATCTTCTCAAAATAATCATCTGGTCTCTGGGTCTTCATCAATACGGGGTTTTCCCGTTAGTTACCGGATTTCAGGAGTATTCTCTTCATCGCTTCGATCCAGGCCGGAGAATCATTCAGGCTTTCGACCATATCAATTTTCTCACCGCCTTCTTTCCTGAACAGTTCATTGTATTCAACATTGATCTCGTACAGTGTCTCGAGGCAGTCGCTCACAAAGGCCGGGGCGAAGACGAGCAGTTTCTTGTCGCCGGCTTTTGCACGCTCTTTTATGACATGATCCGAATATGGTTTTATCCACGGATCTTTTCCAAGTCTGGATTGAAAACTGATGGTATATTTTTCCTCAGGTATATTTAGTTCTTCCGCTATCAGCCTCGCAGTGGAATAACATTGCGCCCGATAACAAAATGTGTTTTTTTCATTGAGTGATGCGCAGCATCCGTCTTTCAGGCAATGATCAATTGAGTCGGCTTTTTTAATTTGTCTTTCCGGCAGTCCGTGAAAACTGAAGAGCACATGATCGTAAGCGGCGTGATTATATTTCTTCCCGCATTCGGCAAATGCCTTAATGAAACCATCGTCGTTGCAGAAACTTCCGGTAAATTCAATTTCGGGGATGACTTCCCAGTTTTTTACAATCTCCATTACTTTCTCAGCCACCGAGCCTGTGGAGGCAGATGCGTATTGAGGGAAGAGCGGAAATATTTTTATTTTTCCAATAGCGGGCGTACGGAATTTCTCTATGGCCGATTCGATAGAAGGTGACTGGTATCTCATTGCCATTTCTACCTGGTAGTCTTTCCCCATCAATTGCTGCAGCGATTCTTTTTGCCGGATGCTGTAATAGAGCAGGGGAGACACTCCGTCTTTCCTCCATATTTCAGAATACAATTTTGCAGATTTTGGCGAGCGAAATGGAACGATGATGAGGTTCACGAGGGTCCACCTCATCGCCGGGGAAATGTCGATAACACGAGGGTCGTTAAGAAATTCCCGCAGGTATTTTCTAACGTCGGCTGTAGATGGACTATCAGGTGTACCGAGATTGATGAGGAGGATTCCGGTTTTCATTTATAGAAGAATGAAGATTGAAAAATGTATAATAACTGTGGTAGGTTTTGCAGTTGCAGTTACGGCCGTCATGCTTCGGGTTTCATAGATGTATCGCCCTGTTTCCCGTTGCCATCAGGCATGCTTCTTTAAACGCTTCGGAGTATGTTGGATGAGCATGACTCATCCTTGATATATCTTCGGCTGAAGCGCGATACTCCATGGCTACGACCGCTTCGGCAATCATGTCGGCTGCACGCGGGCCGATCATATGTACGCCGAGAATTTCATCAGTATTTTTATCGGCCAGAACTTTGATAAATCCATCTGTATCCATGCTTGCGCGGGCGCGCCCGCTGGCTTTGAAAGG
The DNA here is from genome assembly GCA_964595205.1 of uncultured Flavobacteriales bacterium. Lineage (GTDB taxonomy): Bacteria > Bacteroidota > Bacteroidia > AKYH767-A > 2013-40CM-41-45 > JADKIH01. Next base: position 32,390 of record CAZQOQ010000004.1, read on the forward strand.
AAACGATCCGGTCGTATATTCAGTCTTTCGGGACTTAAGTTCTTCTTCCGTATAACCGACAGAAGCAACCTCCGGCCATGTATAAACCACACCAGGGATAAGCAGGTAATTGATGTGTGGCTTTTGTCCGGCGATGATCTCAGCAACAAAAATTCCTTCCTCTTCAGCCTTGTGAGCGAGCATTGCGCCCTTTACAACGTCGCCGATTGCATAAATACCTTCTACATTTGTCCGGAGATTTTCGTCAGTCTCTATTTTACCGTTCTCGCTCACCCTGATTCCTGCTTTTTCCGGGTTCAGGTTTTCAGTGTACGGCCTCCTGCCTGTGCTTACCAGGCAATAGTCTCCTTCGAACGAAATTATTTTCTTTTGTGCGTCTTCTGCCGTCACCGTAACACGGTTTCCGTTTACGGTGGCAGTAGTCACTTTATGGCTGAGAAAAAATTCAAAGCCTTCTTTCTGCAGCACTTTTTGTAATTCCCTGCCCAGTGAGCGATCCATGGTTCCTATGATGGCATCGGTGAATTCGATAACAGAAATCTTCGATCCCAGTCTTGCATACACCGAACCCAGTTCCAGGCCGATCACTCCGCCGCCGATGATGATGAGATGAGCTGGTATTTCCGGAAGGTTTAACGCCTCGGTGGAAGTAATGATTCTCTTTTTATCAGTCACTACACCCCTGATCGAAGAAGGTTTTGAGCCTGTTGCAATAATGAAATTTTTCGCAGTGAGTGTAGACTTTTCTGAATCAGATACGGAAATTGTTTTTGGACCGGTAAATGAGGCAGTACCTTTGAATGTGATGATTTTATTCTTCTTCATCAGAAAATTTATCCCGTCAGTGTTTTGTTTGACGACGACATCCTTTCGCGCCAGCATCTGTTTAAGATCGACTTTTAAATCATTAAGACTGATGCCATGGGTTTTGAAATGCCGTGAAGCATTATAATAATGTTCTGACGAATCGAGCAGTGCTTTCGAAGGAATACAGCCGACGTTGGTGCAGGTGCCTCCAAACACATTGTATTTTTCAACTATCGCTGTTTTCATGCCCAGTTGTGCACACCTGATTGCAGCAACATATCCACCCGGACCTGAGCCAATTACAACTACATCGAATGAATCCATATATTATTTCACTTTTCAGAATGGAAGCGCAAATTTATTGAATAATTAAAACCACTGAATGATTCTGCGGAAGACAAGGTACAAAATCATTGTAACAGCAAGGAAGGCGCAGGTGAAACCTATGTAATCACCATGACGTGCATAAAAAGTAATGATTTTGTTTACGAGTAGCTTGCCTTTGAGCGCATCTTCGTTCCACCAGCCGGTCTGGCTTATGATATCCCCGCGCTGATTAATAAAGCAGGAAATACCGGTGTTAGCAGATCGTGCAATACTCTTCCTGAATTCGACCGCCCGAAGTCTCGCATAATTCATGTGCTGACGATAACCCGGAGTGTCTCCCCACCAGCCGTCGTTTGTGATGATTGAGATGAATTCGGCAGTGTCACGTATATAGGCACTCATGAATTCACCGTAAATGGACTCATAACAAATCGCAGGTGCTATTTTAATCCTGGAGTTGGAATAAAAATTCGTCCGGTTGGTTTGTATGCCAAGGCTTCCTGATGTGCCTCCAAGTTTAATCGCATAGTCTTCCAGGAAACCGAATATTTTTGGATACGGCATTTTCTCAACGCCCGGCACCAGCCGGCTCTTATGGTAAAGCTGCACCGATTCCTGGTCAGTTATCAGCATAGCAGCATTGAATACATCAAAATACACGGAGCTGTTTTCATTCTTCCTGGCAGTGATGGGAATCTTTTCTCCTTCAGGGTATGACTTGAAAGAAGTAAGTCCCATAATCATGTTCAGCCGAGGGTATCTTGAAGTTACCGTCCTGATCATTTCGATGTAAGGATGCGTCTCGATTTCTTCTTCACGAATCCCGTCGGGAAGTGCCGTTTCCGGGCCGATACAAAAATCTGTGGAACTGTCGATGACCGTAGATGCAAGCCTGAGCATGGAAGCCAGCTGGTCTTTTCCGGAGCTCTTGAATTTTTCATGATAAGGATCGATGTTTGGCTGAAGAACAACGACGTTCACGGGCTCGCCTGAGTCTTTATGGTTGTAATACAGATACAGCGACAATATCAACGGACTGGCGATTAGTCCGAAGATTATGAAAGAGATCAGGAAGACATTGATCTTCCGGATTTTCAGCAGCAAATCCTTATACCAGAGATTTTTCAGAAGCTGGAAAATAACCATGTTGATGATGAGGACCCATACAGAACCGCCGAGTGTTCCGGTGTATTCATACCACTGGACCCAGGCAGGATGTGTCGCGAAGACATTACCGAGTGTGAGCCACGGCCAGCTGATCTCCCAGTTCAGGTGCAGGTATTCGAAGGCAATCCAGAATATGACAAGGAAGGTATAACCGACAGAAGAACCGTGTTTTCTCTTCACGACAAAAAACAACTGCCATACGATAGCCATAAAAAAAGCATTGAGTGCAATGGCTACGATGCTACCCACATCACTGGCATAATAAATCCACCAGGTTGTAAGAACATTCCAGATGAACAAGGCAAGAAAAAAATTTCCAAACATGCGGAAGCCTTTTTTCCGTTTTTGAATGGTAGTGTAATTATGTTCGGCAAAAAACAGTGGAACCAGTGCGATAAAAATCAACGGCGTAAATCCTCTTTCCGGCCATGCCAGCCAAAGTAGAATGCCGGTTAGCACCGATGAGATTAGTATAAAAGTAGAGCGTTTATGCTTTGACATTTCGATTTCAAATTCGTTGATTAGTTAATTAATATTAATCAATTTGCAGAGATTATATTTTAAGAATTTTAATTAACGAATCAACGAATCAACTAATTAACTAATTAATTAAGAGGGCTTTTTAAATATGTAAGATGTATTGGCCTGGGCCAGCGGGGTAACGACTATGTCGTTTAATACCACATGCGGTGGACGTGTGGCTGCGAAGAAAACGATTTCCGCGATATCGTCGGCATGCAGGGGCTCATAGCCTTCGTAAGGTTTCTTCGCCCGCTCGGTATCGCCCTTGTAACGTACGATGGAAAATTCAGTCTCGGCAGCACCGGGATCGATCGAAGTGACTTTGATTCCGTATTCCAGGAGATCGATTCGCATGCTTTTCGTAATGGCATCGACGGCAAATTTTGTAGCACAATAAACATTACCTTTCAGGTATGCTTCTTTCCCGGCAATGGAACTGAGGTTGATGATATGACCACTTCCATTAGAAATCATCCAGGGCATGATGATCCTCGAAACATATAATAGTCCTTTTACATTGGTGTCTATCATCGTATCCCAGTCTTTGATGTCTCCCTGCTGAATGGTTGATAAACCGGCTGCGAGACCTGCATTATTTACAAGGATGTCTATTTTCTTGAAATCGTGGGGAAGGCTGTTGATTTCTTTCGATGCCTGTTCGCTGTCCCGCACATCGAAATTCAGCGAAATCACCCGGCACCCATATTGCTCAGTCAATTCTTTTTCGATTTGCATCAGGCGTTCTTTACGGCGGCCTGTCAGCACGAGGTCGTAATCATGCTGGGCGAATTTATATGCGATGGCTTTCCCGAATCCTGCCGTAGCGCCGGTAATGAATATTATTTTTTTTCGATTCATAATTATAATTGTTCAATTTCCGCTAAGCGGCTTTCGATAAATTGAGCCTGCTGTTTTTGTAGCTGAACGTAAAATAGATGATTAACCCGGTAAGCAGCCAGATCGTAAAACCAATCCAGTTGCTCACACCCAGTTCGCTCATCATATATAAACAGGAGATGAGTCCAAGCAACGGTATCAGTGAAAGATTTTTCTTCGCAGAAAGATAGATTAAAACGAGGGTGGTGACGATAAAAATCCAGGTCGGAATTTTATGCCTGAAAAGGCTCCAGCCGGAATTGATTTTCTTATCAGCCGGAATGGGAAGCGCATCCAGGAAACTTTTATATTGAGATTCGTCGAGACTATTGACGTATGCATCTAGATCTGAATTAACAGCCAGCATGCCATTCTTATCCGAACTCATCGTTTGTTCAAACACGATGTTGGATTCCTCCTTTGTAAGCCGCGAAACAAATTCATCCTGGCCGATCATCACCGGTGCATTGGTCAGGAACTGAAGCGTGTTGTCCCTGTTGAAACTGATGCTCAGAAATATTGCGAGCGCCAGCAATGGAATCATGAAATATTTTGAATTAAAATACGGAGTCCTGAATTTTCCCCTTGGTACATCTTTCATGGTTTCCATCCTGAGTACTCCCGCGCAAACGAGAACAAATGCGAAGAGGGTACCGATGCTGCATAGGTCGGTGACCATGGTCAGGTTCATGAATAGAGCAGGCACGGCCACAACAAAGCCGGTAACGATGGTTGCAAACGATGGAGTTTTATATTTCGGATGTATTTTAGAAAATTTTTTGGGAAGTAATCCATCCCTGCTCATGCTCATCCAGATGCGCGGTTGTCCGAGCTGAAAAACAAGCAGCACGCTGGCCATGGCAACGATAGCACTCACTGCGATAACGGCGCTGATCCACTTCATGTTCAACGATTGGAAAACAAAAGCGAGCGGATCGCCGACAGCAAGCTGATCGTAAGACACCATACCGGTGAGAACGAGAGCGATGGTGACGTAGAGAATGGTACAGATGATGAGCGCCCACATCATGCCGCGCGGCAGATCGCGCTGTGGATTCCTGCATTCCTCGGCAGTGGTGCTGATGGCGTCGAAGCCGATGTATGCGAAGAATACGGCAGAAACTCCTTTCAGCACTCCTGAGATTCCATTCGGCAAAAACGGGTGCCAGTTATCTGTATTTACGTAAAAGGCGCCGATGAAAATAACGAGGAGCACTACGGAAACCTTTATGATAACCATGGTGTTTCCCGCATTTTTCGATTCCCGTATTCCGCGGTAAACCAGCCAGGTGATTAAAATGATGATCAGCAGTGCAGGAAGATCCGCAACAATGTGCAATCCGAGAAAAACAGGTGCGTGTTGCCAGGCATTGTATGCTACCTGCAATGCAGGATCGAGGTTGCCGAATGCTTTTCCACTTGCCATCAGCACTTCCGCTTTACCGTTTCCCTTCATGGCAGTGAGGAAATCCATCGTCATCCATTCAGGAAGGTGCACGCCGCCGCTTTCCAGCAAGCCTGTAAAATAATCCGACCAGGAGATGGCAACGGTTATATTCCCAATCGCATATTCCATGATCAGGGCCCAGCCGATGATCCAGGCCATGATTTCGCCGAAAGCAACATAGCTGTAGGTATAGGCGCTTCCGGAAACGGGTACCAGGGACGCAAACTCAGCATAAGCGAAGGCGGCAAAGCTGCATGCCACTGCGGTGAAAATGAAAAGCAGAACCACTCCGGGACCACCATTCGCACTTGCATTACCGATGGTACTGAATATACCGGCGCCTACAATTGCCGCTATCCCGAAAGCGGTCAGATCCCTTACGCCAAGATGTTTCGCCAGCGAATGTTTTTCATCCGCCGAAGCCTGTTCCATTATTTTACTTACCGTTTTTTTCCGGAATAAATTCATCTCGTGGAGCTCACTTTAATTTTTAAACTGAATAAGGTCGGTTGATTTTATGTCTGATGTTAACCAATGAACGATAAAATCAAAAAAATAATTTCTATTACTATGAGGCTGAATTGTAATGGAACAAATGTAAAATTTATTCCGGGGAAGTCAATTTTTGCTTTCTGGCTTTATGAATGAAATCATACGCAGGAACTTTGCTTTGTCATAGTAATAAACAGCGACAAATGTGATCATGGGAAGCGCGACGATTTTATAGCGTACGATGGCGCCCAGTACCGGTGAAATGAGTCCTATCAGTATAAAGAGCAATATCGTAAACAGGATGCTGAAGAGGATAATGGGATCGAGTTTTTTGCTTTTTAAATTCATTGTAGCCAGGCTGATGATTATGACGAGGATCAATAACAGATTTTCCAGTGCCGCCAGAAGGATCATCGGTTTACCATGAACATCCGTTATAAAAGGCCTGAACATCGTCGTGTAAAAAGCATGCGGAGAGTTTTCGATGATGGAAGATGCGCTGCATTCCAGTCGTGGTATTGAAATCATCGTTGCATTCTGTATGGTGCCGAGGTCGATGAAATTTTTCTGTTTATAGAAAATCAACGCTGCCAGGTTATAGTCAGGATCTAAGTGATAAGCGCTGAAAGCCAGCGTGAAATAAAGCAGGTAAATGAGTATGAATGTCATTATGATTCTCGTTCTGCCGCTTTTACGGGTCAGATACCATGCGAGTAATCCGGGCAAAAGCATGGCAATAACATATACCTTCGTTATCATCAGGATCACCAGACCGGCAAACAGGGCCAGGAATCTTTTTACGGTGATGCCGTTTTTAATGATAAGAGTAAATGAATATATCAATAATCCAAACCCTGTCATCAGCAGGCCATCTTTCAGTACACCTGAACCCCAGAAGAGTACAGAAGGCATTAGAAACGTAAGCAGGAACAGCTCTTTCTTTTTGTCTTTGCAATAAATCGCAAACGTCTTGTATAGACAAAATATACCTGTGAAAGAGATAAAATTTATAAACACGACGTGGACGTTATAAAATCCCATCGAGAAAAAACGAAAGAATGCATTCAGACGTATGATAGTCCGGTTATCATTGAAGTAAAGATTCCTGTTCAACCAGGAGTTCATCTTTTCATAATAGGCATACAATTCAGGAGCCTTGTCATCAAACCCCGTCAGCATCCGGAAAAAATCTTTTGGATGTGTATAAATGCTGTCAAATAATATTTTACTGTCAGTAAAAAATTTAAACGTGTCTGTCTCATTGTGATTCGTGTAATACATCGTATAGATGAGCCCAAGAATAATTCCCGACAAACATTTCAGGAGAAAAAATATTCCCGGGAGCCAGGGAGAGAAAAAATCGATCCGGAAAAATCCGCTTTTCCTGATGATGTAAAAAAATAGTACGGCATAAGCAACCGTAAGGATTATCTCCATAAATAAACCGGCTATAGGTTTTTTCTGAATATGATAAAAATGCCCCGGAAATTATTCCATGTTATTCCGGCCCGGTAAATTAAAATATTTAATTGTTAAGTAAATCACATTCAATGTCGTTTTATTAAGCAAATATTAACAGATTCTTTCTTTTTGTTTAGCGTTTTGGCTGTTTGTTAATTTTAGCGTTGGTGAGTATAAAATGTTATTTAATTTCTTTTACACCATTTAATACTTTTCGATTTATATCTGTTTGGGTTTATGGAAAAGAATAATAATCTGGAAAAGTTAATTCCAGATCCACGGAGATTTTTTTGTAATGAACGACGGTAAAAAAGTTTGCAAACAATTTCGACGTTCAAAAAAAATGGGAAAAATTATCACTACTTTCGTAGCATAATTTCATATCACAACAGGTTAAAAAATTAAGCTAAGCGATAGCTTTTCCCGATTATGTCAGAAGTACTTGAACAAACAGTAAACGCCACCACCGCTAAGGATCTCGGACTGTTACCTGAGGAGTTTGAAAAGATTATTGGATTTTTAGGAAGGACTCCCAACTTCACCGAACTCAGCCTTTACAGTGTCATGTGGAGTGAGCATTGCTCCTATAAAAACTCGATCGTCTGGCTGAAGACATTGCCCAAAGAAGGACCGCAGATGCTTGTAAAAGCCGGGCAGGAAAATGCAGGAATAGTCTCCATCGGAAACGGACTCGCGTGCGCCTTTAAAATCGAATCTCATAATCATCCATCCGCTATCGAGCCATACCAGGGCGCTGCCACCGGTGTCGGGGGTATCAACCGGGATATTTTCACCATGGGCGCAAGGCCCGTCGCCCAGCTCAACTCGCTTCGCTTTGGAAATTTAAATCTCGATAAAACCAAACTGTTACTCCGGGGCGTTGTGAGGGGAATCGGCGATTACGGAAATGCCTTTGGAGTTCCAACAGTTGGCGGTGAGCTTTATTTCGACGATTGTTATAATGTAAACCCCCTTGTAAATGCCATGTCTGCCGGCATCGTCGAAGAAGGTAAAACGGTCTCTGCCATTTCTTACGGCATCGGGAATCCGGTCTTCATCGTCGGTTCCGCGACCGGTAAAGATGGAATTCACGGAGCCACTTTTGCCTCAGGCGACCTGCACGGAAACTCTGCAGATGATCTCCCTTCCGTTCAGGTGGGAGATCCATTCACGGAAAAACTTTTACTGGAAGCTTCTCTCGAAGTCATCGCCACAGGCGCTGTCATCGGCATGCAGGACATGGGTGCGGCTGGAATCATCTGCTCCACTTCCGAAATGTCGGCAAAAGGAAAATCCGGAATGAACATTTATCTCGACAAAGTACCTACCCGGCAAAAAAATATGCTGCCCTGGGAAATTCTCCTTAGCGAGTCGCAGGAAAGAATGCTTATCGTCGTGAAACAGGGAAAGGAAAAAGAAGTTCAGAAGGTATTCGATAAATGGGATCTCAACTGTGTACAGATCGGTGAAGTAAGCGGAGGAAATCATCTGAAATTTTTCATGAATGGCGAGGTTGTGGCAAACGTTCCTGCCGATTCCCTCGTTCTCGGCGGCGGTGCACCTGTCTATGAGCGTGAATATTCGGTACCAGCCTATTACTATGAAAATAAAAGATTCCACATTGATTCAATAGAAGAGCCGCAGGATCTGAAAGAAGTTGCGGGTTTTCTTCTTGGCCATCCGAATATTGCATCACGTAAATGGGTCTATAACCAGTATGATTCGATGGTTGGCACCGTCAACATGAGCACCAACAGTCCCTCGGATGCTGCCGTTGTCAATGTCAGGAATACAGATTCTGCGATTGCTCTTACGGTCGACTGCAATTCCCGGTATGTTTATGCCGATCCGGAAGTCGGATGTGAAATTGCTGTTGCCGAAGCAGCGAGAAATATCGTCTGCAGCGGAGGCGAACCGCTCGCCATTACCAATTGTCTGAACTTCGGTAATCCTTATAATAAGGAAGTCTACTGGCAATTCGTGCAGGCAATTAAAGGAATGGGAAAGGCGTGTCGTAAGTTTAAGACGCCCGTTACCGGTGGAAATGTGAGTTTCTATAACCAGAGTTCTGACGAAGGTCCTGTATTTCCCACACCTACAATTGGCATGCTTGGTCTGATCAATGTAAAATCAAACCGGATGACGATGGATTTTAAAAAAGTCGGCGACTATATTTTCCTGATCGGAGCTTCAGTAAATGATATCAGCAGTTCGGAATATCTTTATTCATGGCATGAGGTGAAAAATTCTCCGGTGCCTCATTTCAATATCGATGAAGAGATCTCTGTACAGGAGGTTGTGAAGCAGCTCGTCAAAAAAAGGATGATTCAATCAGCACACGATGTTTCTGACGGTGGACTTTTTATTGCGCTCGCAGAATCATCCATGCCGCGCAATCTTGGTTTCTCTATTGAGACTGATTTCGATTGTCGCGCCGATGCTTTTCTGTTCGGCGAAGCTCAGAGCCGTATCGTGGTTTCCGTTAGTCCTGCGATGATGGATGCTTTCGTCGATTACCTGGCCACTGCCAATATCGAATTCTCAAATCTTGGCCTGGTAACAGGCGGTGAAATACTCATCGATGATGAATCCTTTGGAACGATTGCTGAAGCAAAAGCGACCTACGAAAATGCAATCGGGGAAAAGATGAAAACATGATTTGGTCATATTTGCATCTGATGTTTTCTGATCCGCAAGGAACGAGAATCAGGGTTTCTTCTTTTCAGCATTATTGATAAAGTCACGTATCTTGTCCGTATCCAGTCGCTTGGCTATGATGTGTTTCTGATCATCCAGCAGGTAAATGACAGGCGTGGAATAGATGTCGTAATAGCTCCTGAAATTTGTCTGGTTGTAAAGATCAGACACATTGATCCAGTCCAGCTTATTGTCGCGGATGAATTTCTTCCAGAGTTCGATATCGGATTCGATTCCAATCGCAAAAACTTCGATCGATAATCCTTTCGTCTTCACACTGTCGTAATAGTGACAAAGTTTTGGAACTTCGATCTTGCAATGGCTGCATGTTGGATCCCAGAATACCAGCACCGTATACTTCGCTTTAATGCCGTAAAGCGTATGCATCTTCAGGGAAGTGTCCGGCATGGCGAGATCATGCGCGGGTTCTCCAAGGATGTTCGGCTTGATCTTCATCACACGTTCGTGAATCTTTGCCTTTAATGTAGAGTCGGCCCAGAAAGCATCCTTCGTCAGGTAATATTTCTCCGCAATGTGAACGAATACCTTATCGTAACCCATGATGTTCGACGTTTCATAAAAATTGGCAAGAGTCGCTACACAATATTTGAAAACTTCCTTATTTGCCCTGGCTCGTTCAATGATTGTATCAACGGAAACAATGATGGAATCAGGGAATGGAACGGTGAGTTGTTGCGTATACGTTTTAATTTTGCCCTGGAAGATTGGCGTGCGTAACAGGCGTTCGTCGCTGAAATCGACATTGTCGAGGAAATGCGCCTTGTAGTATTTGAACTGGAATGAAGAGTCGATGATATTTCCTTTGTCGTCTTTCGGCGCTTCAGGCACATCCGGCTCCTGCATCGTGTAAATGATCTTAGCCATGAACGTCTTCGGATATTCACTCATTATTTTTATCCGGTAATCTTTGACATCCTTATCCATCTGCGCTACCTGTTTTTTGATTTCCGCAGTAGAGTCGGCATTATTTTTATTCATCTCCATCCGGATCTTCAGTTGCTGCGAAGCTTTTGTTTTCTCCATGATGTAACGCTGATGATCATTGAACAATTTATTCTCAAGCGAACCGGTGATTTTCATATTCTGCACATAGTCGACCGTATCTGTTTCGATGGTAAATTTTTGTTCGCTGACGATAATTTCGAAATAAGTCTTTCCGGGTAAGACGATCAGGTAGATACCGCCAGGCAAAGTATCATTTCCTTTGAAAGTAGCCCATCCGTTATGATCGCACTTGACGGTATCGCGCACATATTGTTTTTCGCCATAATGATTACCGAGGTAGATGGTTGAATCGCCGAGACCGTTGATATGGACTTTTATTTCATAACCTCCGGCGCCAAATGAATACGATGAAAAAAGAACTAAAAGTAAAACCGGTACTACACGAATGTATTTGTTTAAGTGCTCTTTAATTTTCATAGGGGTATGAACGTCGGTTTATTTTAAATGTTTCTATTGCCGTAAAAGTAGACCTGGAGGATGAAGAAATCATGGGTTAATGTGATAATGTGATAATTTGACAATAGGAAAAATGCTCTTTTTCAAATTATCACATTATCACATTATCAAATTATCACATTAACTAAAGGTTTCCCCTCAATGCCTGTTCGCGCTCAATTGCCTCAAAAAGTGCTTTAAAGTTGCCTTTGCCAAAGGAGCGGGCGCCTTTACGCTGGATGATTTCGAAGAAAAGCGTCGGACGGTCTTCTACGGGTTTCGTGAAAATCTGCAGCAGGTACCCTTCGTCGTCGCGGTCGACAAGTATGCCGAGCCTCTTAAGCGATTCCACGTCTTCGTCTATTTTCCCGACACGGTTAGTCAACTCATCATAATAGTTGGTAGGCACGCGTAAAAATTCGATCCCTCTTCGCTGTAATTCCGTTACCGTTTTAATTACATCCTGAGTGATGACGGCAATGTGCTGAACACCGGCGCCACGATAAAACTCAAGGTATTCATCGATCTGCGATTTCTTCTTTCCCTCTGCAGGTTCGTTGATCGGAAATTTAACATAGCCATTGCCGTTAGAAACAACCTTGCTCATCAGGGCAGTATATTCAGTCGAAATATCCTTGTCGTCAAAGGTGATGATCATCTTGAAGCCCATCACATCTTCATAAAATTTCACCCAGTCGTTCATCTTTCCCAGCTCCACATTTCCCACACAGTGATCGATGACTTCAAGTCCCACAGGCTCCGTTTTAAAAGATGATTTTGCAGGTTTGAAACCGGGCATAAAGGAGCCCTTGTAATTTTTACGCTCTACGAAAGTATGAATGGTGTCGCCGTAAGTATGGATGCTGGAAATTTTTATTTCGCCATATTCGTCCTTCAGGGTCTTTGGCTGCGTATGTGCTTTTGCACCCCTCGACATGGTTTCGTAAAAAGCTTTTTCTGCGTCATCGACACCGAGGGCGAGTACTTTCACGCCGTCGCTGTGTTTCATCACATGCTGATTAATTTCGGAATCGGGTACCAGGGAGGTAGTAAAGACAAACCTGATTTTTCCCTGTGTAAGTACATAGGAAGCCCTGTCTTTTAAACCTGTTTCCGGACCGGCATATGCAACGAGTTCGAAACCGAAGGCATTCTGGTAAAAATAGGCGGCTTGTTTGGCATTTCCGACCCAGAATTCAATGTGGTCGGTTCCTAACAGAGGAAGGAAATCGGTATTGTTAGTGTTCATGGAAGAATTACTTAGGAAGTATTATCCCGCAAAATTCGCGATTCCCTTTAAATTTTCAAAAGGTTATTTCTTTACCGGCGGCTTGATACCGCGCTCTTTCGCAATCTGTTCGAGACGTTGCTGGAAACCCGATTTTTTAACGGGCTTTTTGCGGTTTTCCTGAATCTGTGCATGAATTTTATTCTCGTCGATGAAGGCCTTGAAGAGGTACTGTTGACCGAAACCAAAGATGTTCGACAGGAAATAATAATAACTCAATCCGGCCGAATAATTATTGAAGAATCCCAGGAATAAAACCGGCATGAGGTACATCATCCATTTCATCTGCGGATTCGTGGCTGCGGTCATCTGCATGTTTACCTTCGTATAGATGATGGTTGATATCGTCATCAGCAAGGTAAAGAGACTGACGTGACTTCCGTAAAATGGAATGGTAAAAGGCAGATTCATGATCGAATCATAGGTGGAGAGATCATCAGCCCAAAGGAAACTCTGCTGCCTGAGTTCAATAGAGGAGGGGAAGAACCTGAACATGGCGATCAGTATCGGAAGTTGCAGTAATCCGGGTATGCATCCGCCGAGTGGATTCACGCCTGCTTTTTTATACAGCGCCATGACTTCCTGCTGCTTCTTCATCGGGTCTTCCTTAAACTTCTCATTGATCTCTGTCATTTCCGGCTGAAGCACCTTCATCTTCGCCTGGGATTTAAAAGATCCGTAGGTGAGAGGCAGCAGGATGATTCTGACGAGTACGGTAAGAATCAGGATGATCATACCGTAATTCAGGTTGAAGCTGTTCAGGAAATTGAAGGTCGGAATGACGAGGAACTTATTGACCCATCCAAAAATACCCCAGCCCAGCGGTATTAATTTTTCCAGATTCAGATCGTCGATTTTTTTAAGTGTGGAATAATGATTGGGGCCGAAATAGAAACGCATGCCAAACGTATCAACCGGCTTTCTTTCATAGGGAAGGGAAAATGAAGCGGTCATCCGCTTTACAATATCCTTAGAGTCCTTGTTAGCGAGAGTCTCAACTACGGGTGAATCGAAGCTGTTGTCTGCAATCAAAACGGCGGAGAAAAACTGCTGCTTAAATGCAATCCATTTGACACGGGTTTTCAGGTCTTTCTTCTCATTACTCGTCTCTGTGATGTGATCCACATCCTCATCCGTAAAACGATAATAAATTGTGGTTGCAGATCTTTCATTTTCTATGCTCTTCTCATTGCTGTATGCCTCATCCACCCAGTCGACGTTAATGTATGAAGCATTCGAAGCGATCACATCCTGCAGTCCGACGACATTGATTCGAAAATTCATCAGCAGCGAATCTTCAGGAAGAGTATAGACATATTCTATGTATTTGCCTTCCCCTGCAGGTAAACGAAGCGTTGCGCTTTTAGTGGCACCCGATGTGCCGGACGATTGAAAATACAGATCCCGGGTATTGATAATTCTGTTCTGTGCGGAAAAACTCAGGTTAAAAAAGGATGAGTCGCTGTTCAGCAGCCTGAGTGGCTTTCCATCCCAGGTCTTATAGTTTTTTAATTCAGCGCTCTTGACTTTCCCGCCTTTCGAACTGATGGTGATTTTTACATTCTTATTTTCAAGTGTTAAAAGCTGCTCGGTGCCGTCGGCGTTTTCTGCAAAATCACCAAGACTCTGTCTTTCTATTTCCTTTTTCGTTGAATCGTTTAATGTTTCGGCCGAATCAATTACAATGGGTGTGCTATTTTTAATCGCAGCAAGATTTTTTTCTTCTTCAACTTTTGCAATCGAATCCCGGCGATGCTGAATGGCCAGGAGTTCCTCTTTGCTTGGCTGAGTGAAAATTGAATACGCGATGATGATCAAGCCGATGAGCGAAAGCCCGATAATCGAATTTCTGTCCATGTAATAATATTAAAAAAAGGAGGGCAAAGATAGAAATTATTCGATGCCATATCGATCAAAAAGGATGGTAAAAAAAACGCCGGCAATTTTACCGGCGGTTTTTCCAAAAAGAGAAATGTATTTAAAGTCGTATGAAGATCAGTTGATTATGTTGTAAGAAACCAGTGTTGCTGTTTCTATTTCATTTTAGTTTTTAAAGAATTGTGTCTGGAGCATGGTATCGCTGTTGTCGGTTCCCGTGATGCGAAGGGTATAAGCGCCGGCAGCAAGATCATCGATCAAAGCATGGAGCAGATTGATTCCTTTTTGAACGGTAATTTTTTCATGCCGTACGATGCGGCCGGAAATATCCATGATGTTTAACACCAGGTCTGTATTTTCCCGGTAGTAGAACTGATACGTAATTGAATTATCAGCAGGGTTCGGATAGAGTTCAATTCCATTGGATCTCTTGCAATCGATGGCGACAGGCTTAGAATAAGAGAATGCACCGTCGATGTCTACCTGTTTCAGCCTGTAGTAACGTATGTCTTCACAAAGTTCTTTATCGATGATAGAATATTTAAGCGATTCTGAACTGATACCTGCACCGTATCCTTTTACCCTGCCGATAGGTTCAAACTCGTATCCGTCTTTGCTTCGTTCAACATCGAAGTAATCGTTATTGGTTTCCGAAGCTGTCTCCCACTTGCATATAACCACTTCTCCGCTTGGTTCAGCAGTGAAATAGAGTAATTCGATAGGTAAGACGAGTGTTGACTGTGCAGTTGCATAGAAGTGATTAAAAGAAGTGGAATCGAGTCCGCCCGGCGCAGAGTTAATACTGGTTCTTTGTGTATTAGCCGCGGTACTTGCCGGCACACAATTCCCCAGGAGATGCCACGAGGTAATTAAATTCGGATCAAGGTTATTGGCCGCCTTGGCAACAGTCCAACCCGCACCTGTATTGTTTGTTTCCCCCACGTTATTTAAGGCAATATTGTAATTTCCTGTCATTGCGCTTGTGCTTCTCCTGAATTCCCAATACCCGTTGTTGAAAATTGGCAAAGCGTCGTACGTATTAATAATACACTCGAATGCAGTTGGTCCCTGAGTAGGTACTGTGGTAAAGCGTTTGAATGTAGACCAGAGATCATATACAAGCGTGGCGCTTGTAAAAGTTATGGTTGCATTGTTGAAACCTACGGTAGGGTCCCCAAGAGGGAACTGATAGGTTGCAGGAATGATCGGCGTTGAAATACCGTTGGCGATTTTTCTCCTGAGTACACCCTCGATATAACTATTAGCATTTCCACCGATGAGTGCGGCAGGTAAATAATATTTCATATTAACCTCGAGAGCAGGAAGAGAAGTAGTGACAATATTACCTGATGTAAGAGTGAGTGTGGAATCAATGTTCATCTTACTGTTTGGACCGGTGAGCGTAAGCTTTCCGGCTGTTTTATTCATGACTACATCGTTGAGGTTGATGGTGCCGGCTGTATTTGTAAATGTTGCATTGATGGCCCCGTTGAATTCAACAGTGCTTCCCGAGATTCCGGCCGAGATTCCGGTGAAGGTTCCCGTACCGTTAGCATTTGAAAAATTACCGCCAACCTTCATATACTTCCCGTTAATACTGAAGACACTGTTGGCATTCGTTGTAGTGAAGTTCTCTTTCACATCAATGTCATTCTGGATGATTGCGTTAAAAAGCGGATTCGGTTTTGTAATTACCAGGTTGGCAAATGCATTCGCGCCGGTCAGATTGCCGCTGATTGTTTGCGTGCTGCTACCCGCAAAAATGATCGTTGAACCCGGGTTGCAAACGAGGTTTCCGTTATTGGTAAAATTGCCACAGACACTTAATGTGGCTCCTGCCTGCAAGGTCAGCGTTGCTCCCGTGTTAATCACCAGATTTTTTACACTCTGAATTGGTCCGGCCAGGATATTTGGTTGCCGTCCGTTTGCAGTAGGTACAACCGTTACATCAACAGCACAGGAAGGTGTGCTTCCGCAGTCACCCCAGTTCGTCGGTGTAGCATAAAGATTATCGGTTAATCCTGTCCATACTGCATTGGTCGATACCGGAGAAATCGGTGTTGGACCTCCTGCAGTCGGCGTAAAGTCAAGAGTGAAGCCTGCATTCGCAGCGCTATTATATACATTTAATAACAACACATATGTTCTCGGTGCTCCTGTAAATGTAATAGTAGGAGAAAAATATCCGCTTCCTCCCGGAGATATTCCGGTATTAGCGCCTGCTGCCGCAAAGTTACAGCTGGTTGGAGTGCCAATTGTGCCGTTTTGAATTGCAGCACAACCGTTAGGAGAATTGGTAATGTCCCACATCAGGAAGTCGATGTCTACTGCTGCGGCTGAAGTGATATTAAAATTAATGTTTGCCGTTCCGCCTGTTAATGCAGGATCAACGGTAAACTGGTACCAGACTGAATTTCTCTCACCGATCGCCCAGCATCCTGTGCCTCCCGGCAAGTCGCAGATGTTACCATTGTTTCTGAATCCCGGATCTGCAACAACGATATCGGCCGTGCTGCAAACCTGTTGCGCTGCACCGCAATCCTGCTGATTAACCGGAGGGAATGTAGTAGTTGAACCATCGATGACTGAAACTTCGAAAGATCCGGTTAAAGACCCTACGCCATCTACGGCAATGTAGAATGTTTCACCCGGAGTGAGGCCTGTATATAACTGATCGGAGAAGCTGAAAAAACTTCCACCGCTGCAAGGGGTACCGTCGTTGTTACATGCTTTTGGTGCATTCGTGGTAGCAGCATTCGCACAGCCATTGGCGAAAGTATATCCCTGTATTTGTGTATCGGTCAATGTCAGCGGATGTGTCCTCACTCGTACCTGTCCACTAGCCGGCACCACCGTCGAGAACCAGACTGTATTTACCGTTCCTCCCGCTACACACTGAGCCGGATTTGTCGGTTCGCTGGTGGAGCCTGCGCATGTATTGTTGCCCGACATGGTTGCACCAAGCGGAATGGCGACGGCGGCACAAGGAATATCATTGGTAGGAGCGCAGTTACTCTGGAAGCAGATGTCGAAGTTTCCTTCATTCTCAGGATGCTCGGACCAGACGCGGATGTAATACGTTGTACCATTCACTACAGGAATAGTTAAAAGAGGCATGCCATTGGGTCCTGAATTATAATCGCAGGCATAAGGTGCTCCGAAAGATCCGCAAGTACCCGTATAAATTGCCATAGCTGCATTGGCTGTGGGATTCACAGCACTTTGATACGTGCTTATCAGGAGTGATCCGGAGAATATGGCTGTAAATTTCAGCCAGACATCGCCGGTAACTCCATCAAGAAAATATGGCGGTAACCCGGCCGGCACGCGTGGCGGAATACACGAAGGAACTCCGGCTTGTCCTACCGGCGTCGGATTCGCACAGGAGGTCGTAAAAGTTTGAGGAGTACATGTCACTCCAAGGGCGATGTTACCCAGAGGAGTCGCATTCAAACAATCGTCGTTGGCAGGCGCCGCTCCTGCGCTTGTAATGTTTATGTTAAAAGAAATATTTGTATTCCCGAGGGCAGTGTCATTATCAACGATGATGTAATACGTCTGACCTGCTGTTAACGGAACTGCACTGATAGAACCGGTTCCCGTTGAGAATTCCATTGAGTTCAAACAATTGCTGCCGCCTGAATTCGGACATCCGCTGTAAACAAAGACGCCGGGATTATTATTTGCTGTTGTCAGATCAATTTTGATACAACCGTTTGCCGCAGGGGTGTATGCGAAGACATAGTCTTCACCGTTCATGTAAATCGAATGACAGGCTGAAGAGGTGCTGTCATAATTATCCACTGCACCGGCGGTTGTTCCACTGTAGTTAAAAGGTAGTGAGCAAATCCAGTTTGGTGCAGCACAGGTATTTCCGGTACCGGCAACGACACCTGCATCCTTCGCACAGATGTTGAATTTGCCGCCGACATCACCATCGGCTGTCACACGTATGTATAATACTTCAGAAACGCAGGCTGCCCTGGAGACGGTTACTTCGCCGAAGGTTGGATTGGCCGTACTGGTAGAAGAGCACAGGATCGCTCCTCCGCCACAGGGCGCAGAATAGACTTCGACGGAAGTTCCTGCTACCGGCTGACAACCGGAATAGGGCGAAGTGGTTACAGTTACAGCCGAAACGCCCGCTGGTTTAGTGACTTTAAACCAAACATCTGCAACATCAGTGGTGGAACAATTTGTCGATCCGGAAGTGACTGCATTGTTAATGTTGTAGACCTGGTTATTGCAAAAAATCGTGAGAGGTCCCAGGTCCTTTGCATTTGCACAATTGTCATACAACTGGTAGGGTGTAAAATTATATGTCGCGTTAGCAGGCCTGGTTGCTATATTGCTGGTCTCTATTGTACTGTCGGCATATGTTGCTGCAGCAGGAAAATTATATGAATAATAATCTCCGGTACAAACACCGGCAATACCGATGGAAGCAGTAGGCGAACCGGTGATCACATAGGCGGCATTGCTGTAATACATGCTGACAGCGCCTGTTGCACCGTCTATTTTCACCCAGAATAAATTTGCTGCTGTTGCATTCGTATTATCAATCTTTGCTGTCCATCTTACCCATAATGCGCCGCCGGTAAAATTGTAGCTGATCTGGGATGTTGCCAGGTCATCCCAAAAAGGTGCAATTATCGGGTAACCACCGTTATAAGTCGACAACGAATTGGTGTTTAAATATCCACCTGCAGAAAGTGAAGCCGGCACTGCACCAACTCCGGTAGGGATTAATGCCACCCATCCGTTCGTTGAAACTACAATCTGTGTGTAAGTAACTCCCGCAAACCTCACGCTCATTCCTGCAGGGGCGAATAAATATCCAAAATCGTTTTGATTGGCAATAGGAACGATCTGGTTGACATTGGGTGCAGCAGCCGGATAGGCTGTAGTTCCAACCGCATTTGTAAACACATATGAAATACCAATACCCGGTTGTGCAGCTAATTTAGAAAAGGTCGAACAGAAAATTACTAAAAACAACAGTGTGCATTTCGTATATAATTTTTTCATAGTTCTTAATTAAATGCTAAAGTTTTTGATTCAGGAGAGGAGTTATTTATACCCGAACTGCCGGGGTTTAATAAATTCCTTCAAAAATCGATAAATTAAAAGATATAAACAACATTTCCTTCAATTCCCTGTTAAATAAATTGTAAACATCAGAATAGCATTTGCCAATGTCAAATTTTGGAGGACGAAGAGTTTTTATGGGTTTTTTTGATCATAATTAAGTTTCTTTGAGAAACCAAGGCTGAATTATTTTATCATTGCAGTCTGAATCCTTACTCACATCAAAATTCCCGTATGATTTCAAAATTTACACGAATAATAATAATATTGTTTTGCCTCAATTTGCCTGTTCTTGAAGCTCAACCTGTTTTATCCCAGGTTAATATTCCGGACGCAGGATCATTGTGGTCAAATACAACGATCACTGACACAACATTGCAGCCTGGTCCCGGCGGTCAGGGTCAGGTCTGGAATTTTTTCAGTTATTTCATTTACCCTTCGGTATTATCTGAAAATTATGTTGCTACAAACGGCACCGGAAACGACTTGTTATTTCCTGGTGCAAATCTGAAAGTGAATTCATATTTTGGATTTGATGATTATTACTACAGGACAGCATCGTCTCTCCAATACCTTGGTTCCAAGAATAATTCGATTGAGGTGATTTTAACAAATGTTCAGAATACCCTCACTGTTCCTTTGCAATATGGTGATGTAGTTACAAATTCTGCAGTCACCGGCACAGGTTTACAGGGTTATCCTCTTACCGGTACCATTACAACAACAGCAGATGGAACCGGCGACCTGATTCTCTTTTCGGGAGCGTTTACGAATACCCTTCGAGTTGTCACCGACATGAACCTCATTATTGCAGAAGGTACCGGAGTCGATACATACCTGCATATGATAAAATATTCTTGGTATACTTCTGCTTATCGTGCACCTGTATTCCAGGTTTCGATTCTGAACCTGGATGGAGCGCTCGGTTTTTCCCATCAGAAATACATTACCGTCAGCACGCTAACGACCGACATTCAAAACACCGAAAAGGGAAACTTCGATTTCATCATCAATCCAAATCCGGTAAAGAATAAGACTAATCTCTATTTTAATTTAAATCATTCTTACGATGTTAAATTAAAAGTGATGGATTTAACCGGCCGACTCTGGAAAGAAGTAACCAACAGTGTAAATGCCGGAAGCAATTTCATTCCTCTGGATCTTTCCACGTTGCCAAAGGGGATTTATATCTTATCGGCCGACTACGGAAAGACCAGTCGTCAGCGCCGGCTGATCGTCGAATAATTAAATCGTAATCGACGACATTCCTCCGGGCGCAAGCTGGGATGAGATTTTCGAATAATCAAGCGCCGCTCTTACGAAACGTACAAAAAGCGGATGGGGATTTTCCACGGTGCTTTTATATTCAGGGTGAAACTGTACCCCGATGAACCATGGATGATTTTTTAATTCGATCACCTCAACCAGGTTATTCTCGGGATTGATTCCAGAAGGTATCATGCCCGCATCTTCAAAATCTTTCAGGTATTTATTATTGAATTCGTACCTGTGCCTATGCCTTTCCGATATTTTTTGTTTGCCGTAAATGGATAATGCTTTGCTTCCTTTCTGCAGCATGCACGCATATTCTCCCAAACGCATGGTTCCGCCTTTCAACGTGATGTTTTTCTGATCCTTCATTATGTCTATCACGGGATTCTTCGTTGTCGGTTCCATCTCCGTCGAATGTGCATTCTTCAGTCCCAGTACATTTCTTGCAAATTCGATGACGGCACACTGCATCCCCAGGCAAATTCCCAGGAACGGAATGTTGTTCTCCCGGGCATATTGAATGGCCGTTATCTTTCCCTCGATGCCACGGTCGCCAAAACCGGGAGCGACCAGGATACCATGCAGTCCGTTGAATTTGGAAGCTACGTTTGAGGGATCAATCTTTTCGGAATGCAACCATTCGATGGTGACCTTGCATTCGTTGGCAACGCCTGCATGAATGAACGATTCGATGATGGACTTATAAGCATCCTTAAGTTCGATGTACTTCCCGACGAGTCCGATCTTCACCTCACTGATCGGGTACTTCAGTTTGCTCAGGAAATTTTTCCATTGTTCCAGTCCGGGTTCCTGCTGCAATGGTAATTTTAATTTATTGAGCACCACTTTATCGAGCTGCTCTTTGAGCATGAGTACGGGAACTTCATAAATCGATTCGGCATCGATCGATTCGATCACTGCATTTACATTTACGTTGCAAAAGAGAGCGACCTTTCGCCGAAGGTCGGCAGAGAGCGATTTTTCCGTCCTGCATACCAGTATGTCCGGCTGGACTCCCAGTTCGAGCAATGCCTTCACTGAATGTTGCGTTGGCTTCGTCTTTAATTCGCCTGCGGCTTTAAGGAATGGAATTAGCGTAAGGTGAATGACAAGTGCAGAACTTCCCAGTTCCCACTTGAGTTGTCTAACCGTTTCGATATAGGGTAGTGATTCGATGTCGCCAACTGTTCCCCCGATTTCGGTGATGACGATGTCGAACTCGCCGGTCTCACCGAGCAGTTGAATCCTGCGTTTGATTTCATCCGTAATGTGTGGAATGATCTGAACCGTCTTGCCCAGGAAAGCGCCTTCGCGTTCTTTATTAATGACGGTCTGGTAAATTCTTCCGGTTGTTACGTTATTTGCCTGGGAAGTCGGGACGTTAAGAAATCGTTCATAGTGACCAAGATCGAGATCCGTTTCGGCGCCATCATTCGTAACATAACATTCACCGTGTTCGTACGGGTTGAGTGTTCCGGGGTCGACGTTGATATAAGGATCGAGTTTCTGTATGGTGACGGAATATCCTCTTGCCTGTAATAACTTTGCAAGGGAAGCTGAAATGATCCCTTTCCCAAGGGAAGACGTAACACCGCCTGTAACGAAAATGTATTTGGATGAACCCACCGCGTTGATTGTTTAAGTTGTTTAAAAATGCCGGGAAACCAGAAAATGATTTCATCAACACGGGGTACAAATGTACGCTATCGTTTCCAACAAAAAAATTTCACCGGATAAAAAATAATATGGAACCTTGCAATTGCTTGAAACGGACATTGCTTATATTCTTGGTTGTTGTTTCTATCCGCTTAAATGGACAGGAAAGCGGTAAAGACCTGTTTGACAACGCTTCTGCCGGTTATTCGTCATTTGCAAGACAGATGAAAACGGATTCGGTATTAAGCTTCCGGACTAAAAAAGGGTATTTCCCTTCATTGTTGAATAATTTTATCTACCAGGCCACATTTCCTGTCCGGATGAATGAAAAGGATCTTTTCGTCCTTGGTGGTGTCACCATCATTACTCTTTCGCTGATTCATTATGACCAGGAGATCGATCACTTCTTTAAACCTGTGAATAACGATCATCCGCACATCGGAAATTTCAGCAGCCAGATTACCGACCTGGGAGACTATAAAGGATATATACTTTTAGCCGGTTACGGTATATACACGATAGGTTTTCACAAATACAGGGGATTCCGTGCTTCGTTGCTTGCATCGCAGGCGGCCATCACTGCGGGCCTCTGGATCAGGGGAATTAAAATCCTGACCGGAAGAATGAGGCCCGGCGCAACATACAACGATGTGCAGTATAATTCCGATCACTGGTTCGGACCGTTTGCGCAATTCAAAAAATACAACGTTCAGCACGGTGTTGCCGACTTTGATGCATTTCCTTCCGGCCATACGGGAGCCATCTTCGCAATGGCTACAGTGTTCAGCGAATTGTACAAAGACTATAAAGCCGTTCCAATCATCATGTATTCGACTGCCGGAATTGTCGGCATTTCAAGACTGGTGCAGCACGAGCACTGGGCATCGGATGTTTTTCTCGGTTCTGTCATCGGTTACCTGTGCGGGAAGCAGGTGGTGGCAAACGAAAAAAAAATGTTTCCAGGTTATTCAACCGGGAAGAAAAGAACCATGTCATTTATTTTCCCTTATAATGAAAACGGAATCTCAGGTTTGAAATACTGCATTATTTTTTAGAATAAAAAATCATGCAATGCCAATTTCACGAATAAATCTGCAGCCGCTTAAAAAGTTATGTTGACTCCCAGCGTTGGAATCACTGGCAACTGGTAAATCTTTTCACCCGTGGTTCTGTTCACATAAAAAATATTATCGCGGTCATACACATTGGTTGCACCGGCAGAAACTTCCATCACACTTCTTTTACTCAGCAAAAACGTTCGCTGAATGGAAAGATCCAGCCGGTGGAAATAGGAGAGACGTCCTTTGTTTAAATCACCGTATTGAATTTCCAGGTTTCCGTTTTGAGGAAGTGTATTCGAGCCTACGCCATCCGGGAACTGTGTGCCTTCGTAGAATCCCTGCGTCTGTGTGAATGGAAACGGCGAACCGAAATTCCATCTTCCGTTTACCTGCCAAAGGTCTTTCTTTCCGAATTTATAGGAAGCGACTATGTTGATGTTATGCCGCCTGTCAAAGCTTGGATCGTATTCGCCGGTCTCTGTATATCGCTTATTGAAGCCGAGTGAATAGACGAACCACAGGTATAATCGCTTATGATCATATTTCAGCGTAAGATCGGCGCCTCTCGCCAGGCCAGTCTCGATCACATAGTCTTTCTTCAGCGAATCGGGCTTGGAATTGTGTGCACTGTTGTCTTCATAGATCTTGTCGCGGTTCACATTTTCGAGCTGGGTAAAATCTTTGATATATCCTTCAATATTTAATGTCAGATGGAATGGGAGATCCACTTCAAATCCGGCGATGAGATGCCTTGCCTTTTGAAGCAGCGAGGTGACATCTTCTCCCTTGAACTGATCAGGCAAATCTGTAGATCCGGAGAGGAAGCCGTAGAAAAGATTTACAACATCTCTGTCAGATGATGTCGATAACAGGTTCTGCGAATAAAATCCTGCCGCACCTTTGATCCTGAAGTTATCGTTCAGATTATATTTAAAGCCCAGCCGGGGTTCAGCTGAAAACTCGGATAAGGATGAATAATAATTCAAACGCAATCCCGGCTCGAGTATCAGGTCACTGATGATTTTTTTATATTTGAAAAAGGCAGCAAGCTCTGTGGTATTTTCCTGCTGTCCTTTCGGCGATCCAAGCACGTTTGTCACTTCGTAGTTCGTACGGAACCCAAGGAACTCAACTCCATACCTGAACTCATCCTTTCCTAAAAAGTAGCTGAAGGTAAGTCCGGCATTGAACCCGCTGATATCACTCGAACGTTTCCTTCCTTCGCCCTCTTCCAGGTCGATGGAATAATTCGAATATGCAAAGTTTCCATCGATCAATACAGCCGATCCTGTCGGTACGAGGACGAAGTTGGTTCCAACGCCGGTCGACTTCCAGCCCAGGTCAGCGACATGATAGTATTTTACATCGTCGGTGAAATGAAAACCAAACACGTTGAACTTACTTCCCTTCGCGCTGTTGAACGAAATCTTTCCGTACAGGTCGTTGAACGAGTAAGGCAAACCAAGAGAGTCGACGTAGGGATAAAATATTTTTGAAGATTCATCGAGGTAAGAAGTTCTGCCGGTAATCAGAAAAGAAGAACTTCCATCAGCCGTCTCGCTTTCTTTTTTTAACGGTCCTTCGAGGATAAGCTTCGACGTAAAAGTGTTGATTCCGAATTTTCCGGCCAGCCGTTTTTTATTTCCATCGCGTGTGGTTATATCCATGACGGAAGAAATCCTGTCGCCGTATTCTGCATTGAAACCGCCGGTGTACACATCGGCGCCACGGATGATATCTGCATCGACAACAGAATACAAACCGATGCTGTGAAAAGGATTGTAGATGACCATTCCATCGAGCAGAAGTTTATTCTGAATCGGAGTACCCCCGCGGATGTACAGCTGACCTCCCTGGTCGCCGGAAAATATCACTCCCGGTATAACCTGGAGGTATTGCGCCAGGTCAGGCTCTCCGCCGACGGTGGGTATCTGTTTGATTTCCTTCGGGGTGATTTTATTCACTGAGACTCTCGTGTCTGTTTTTTTCGACTGATCCTCTGCCGAAACATCAACCGCTTTCATTTCGATCGACGATTTTTTAAGATAATATTTTTTCGTCAACAGGTCGCCGGCCTTGATCGTTATCTCCTGCGAGAGTGTGTCAAAACCGATTGAGGTAATTGTCAGGTTATAGGTTCCCGGGGGAATCCTGCTGATCGTGAAAAAGCCGTCGAGATTGGTCTGTGCCCCAAGTGTAGTGCCCTTCAGGTAAACACTCGTATAGATCGATGGTTCGGAATTGGCTTCTTCATATACGAAACCTCGCAATTCGCCTGTTTGTCCGAAACCCGTCAAAGAAACCGAACAGAGAAACAATAATAAAATTCTGAATTTCATAAAATGATAAGGGTCCGCAAATGTAACAGATAGTTGTTACAGGTCAAGTTAAAAATGATTTAACAATTTATTTTTTAATCATTTCAAAAAAGAATCATGACTGCGACATTTCGAGTATGGTATTGTATTCGTCTTCCGTAACGGGCATGACTGATAGCCTGCTGATTTTAATGAGGAGCATATCTTTCAGCTTTTTGTTTTTCTTAATTTCCGATAGCGAAACAGGTTTTTTTAATTCCTTCCCTGCTTTTACGCCAACGCTGATCCAGGCATCATCTTTCGTTGTAGGATCCTGGTAAAATTCTCTGGAAACAACAGCCAGTCCCCTGATCTCAGATTCTCCGCCGCTATGGTAAACCAGGATTTTATCACCCTTCTTCATCCCTCTTAAGTGCAGCCGGGCAGCATAGTTTCGTATCCCGTCCCAGCTCGTCTCGCCATCTTTTTTGAGGTCGTCCCAGCTATAGGTGTCGGGGTCAGTCTTGATCAGCCAGTAAAGCATAAAACCTTCTTTTAATTTTTTTGGAGTGTTTGTCGGCAGATTCGATTAATGAAGGATTCTGTAAACAAGCTCTTTCATCAATTCTCCTTCTCCTGTGCTGAAATTGTTTACGCCTTTTGATCTCAGGTCATAGTCACCGATGAGGCCGATATTTCTGATGCAGTGTTCAGCTGAATATTCTTTTGCTGCCCTGATGTAATCACTGAGGAAGTAAGGGTTGATACCAAGAACGCTCGCCGCATTGTTAGTGGATCGGTCTTCCAGCTTATGATAGGTGAGGATCTTCAGAAAATAAGTGTACAATTGAGGGATGGTCATGACCATCGGATTGTTTTTTGGATTGGAGGCGAAATAATTTACGATCCGGAATGCCTTCAGAGAATTCCTGCTGCCGAGAGCCTTCTGCAGTTCGAAAATATTGAAGTCTTTGCTCACACCAATATTTTCCTCTACAATCTCGGGAGTGATTTCCTGTCCGGGTTTCAGATTGAGTTTCAGCTTATCCAGTTCATTCGTGATTTTTGTAAGGTCATTTCCCAGATTTTCTGCAAGCATCTGCAGTGCTTTGGGATTGATTTTAACTCCGATGCCCTGTGCATGCTTTCCAATCCATGCCGGAAGCTGATCGTCATAGATCTTTTTTGATTCAAATAATACGGACGACTTGTCGAGGATCTTTGCAACCTTTGTACGCTTATCGATCTTATTGTATTTATAACAGAATACCAGCAGGGTTGTCGGCGTGGGTCTCATCAGGTACTCGACGAAAGGGTCTCTGTCGTCCTTCTGCTTTGAATCTTCTTTCGACTTAGTAAATAGCGATTTCATATCCTGCGCCTCCTTTACGATGATGACCTGGTAATTACTCATCATCGGGTAACGACGGGCATAACTGATCAGCGTGAGTAAATCGATCTCCCTGCCATACACTACTGTCTGGTTAAATTCCTTCTCGCTTTCGCTGAGAACATGTTTTTCGATGTAATCCGAAACCTGGTCGATGTAATAAGGTTCTTCGCCCTGTAAAAAATAAACGGGATGATAAATTTTTTTCTTCAGGTCGTTAAATATCTGTTCAATCGTCATGTGATTTAAAAACGAAGATGTTTGACTGTAAGTCCATTGTTGATTAATTCTTTCAGGGAATCAATTCCTATCGACAGATGTCGTTCCACAAATTTTTCGGTCACTTTCTTATCACTCTCTGCCGTCTTGACGCCTGCGGAAATCATCGGCTGATCGGAAACGAGAAGCAATGCACCGGTAGGTATCTTATTTGCAAAACCTGCGATGAAGATGGTTGCCGTCTCCATGTCGATGGCCATCGTGCGTGTCAACTGAAGATACTTTTTAAACTCTTTGTCATGTTCCCACACTCTCCTGTTTGTCGTAAGCACGGTTCCTGTCCAGTAATCGCTGTCGTGATTCCTGATCGTAGTCGATACCGCTTTCTGCAGGTTGAAGGCAGGTAGTGCCGGAACTTCCGGAGGAAAATAATCATTGGAAGTTCCTTCGTGCCTCAAGGCTGCAATTGGCAGGATAAGATCACCAAGGTTGTTTTTCTTTTTCAGTCCGCCGCACTTGCCAAGAAACAGGGCCGCTTTAGGCTGAATGGCCGAAAGCAGATCCATGATCAGTGCTGCATTGGGACTGCCGATACCGAAGTTGATGATTGTCATTCCCATATGAGTGGCATTGGGCATGGGTTTGTCGAGGCCATTCACCGGGACGTTGTTCCATTCCGAAAAGAGTCGGACGTAATTGTTGAAGTTGGTTAGCAGAATATATTGACCGAAATCGCTCAATGCTGTTCCGGTATACCTGGGAAGCCAGTTTTCAACTATTTCTTTTTTACTGTTCATAAAAGTACTTTCGTCTTAAAATTATCCTGTGAAACTGCCAAAACTTTGCTTTCCGGAGTATGAATTTAAGGTACATTCTCTTACCCAATCCGGGCAAAGTTTAAAAATTTTCGACATTATACGGAGAAAATATGTTAGTCTGACACCCGAAGAATGGGTTCGTCAGCATTTACTTCATTTTCTGGTGAAAGAACGCAAGTTTCCTCAAACATTGATAAGTGTTGAAAAAAAAGTGCTTGTAAATAACCTCCTAAAAAGAACCGATGTTGTCGTCTATTCGGTTGATTTGAAACCACTCATGATTGCCGAATGCAAGGCTCCTTCAGTTACGCTCTCTCAATCTGTTTTTGACCAGACGGCAAGGTATAATATGACATTAGGGGTTAATTTTTTTCTGGTAACTAACGGACTTGAATACCGGTTTTGCCTGATCGATCATGAAAAAAAAACATACAAATTTTTGGAAGAAGTCCCGTTTTATAATGAAATTGAAAGATGACCCTGTCGTGACTGACTGCAAAACAAGCCTTTGTTAATATACAAAATAGAAACTACCTTTCCGCCCAATAACCTATAACTCTCTTTAACTAATGAATAAACTCTATTCCGGCCTGATTATACTGGTCTTTATTGCCATTTCCAATTTAACCTATTCATCGAATCCGTTAAATGCCACTTCTGAAAAACCATATGACGGCGCTGCATATCAGCCAGGCATAATGGTACTGAAAGTGAAACCTAACTTTCGACAGAGCTGTTTCCGGGACAAGATCCAAAACAGCAGGCTCGAAGACGCATTTTCAAAAATTTCTGCTTTCAATATAAAAAAGAAATTTCCGGGAGCTGCCGTTCCTGAAAAGGCAACAAACAAATACGGGAAGAAACTTGTGGACCTTTCACTCATTTACGAGGTGAGTTTTTCTCCGGTGGTAAAGATGGAGGAGGCAGTCAGGTTAATTCAGGCTTCAGGTGTTGTTGAATTTGCCGAACCGCTGTTTATTCAATACATGAATTTCACACCCAACGATCCGAGTGCGAATCAGCAATATCACCTGAATAAGATCAATGCTTATAATGCATGGGATATATGGACAGGCGACACGAATGTGGTGATTGGCATTGTAGACAGCGGAACAGACTGGGATCATCCGGATCTGCAGGCGAACATTAAATATAATTATGCCGATCCGATTGACGGTCTGGATAACGACAACGATGGCTTCACGGATAATTTCCGTGGGTGGGACGTAAGTGAAAGTGATAACAATCCGATGTGCGGAGCAAGTTCTCACGGCTCCCATGTGAGCGGTTGTGCAGATGCAGTGACCAACAATGCTGTCGGCGTTGCAAGCCCGGCTTACAATTGTAAATTCCTTCCCGTTAAGAGCACGCACGATGCAAGCGGATCAACGATCGATAACGGTTGGGATGGAATCGTTTATGCCGCTGATCACGGTTGCCAGATTATCAATTGTTCCTGGGGTCGAACCGGGAGTCCGAGCAATTTTGAACAAACGATTATCGATTATGCCACTGATAATAAGGATGCACTTGTAGTTGCGGCATCCGGCAATGACGCCCTCGATGAAAAACATTATCCTTCCTCTTACGATAAAGTCACTTCCGTAAGCGCTACCAGCGCTACCGATGGTAAAGCAAGTTTTTCAAATTTCAATTCAACGGTGGATGTTAGTGCGCCAGGATCAAACATTCTTGCCACCATCATCGATGATTCATATACACGTCTCGACGGAACTTCGATGGCTTCTCCCATTGCAGCAGGTTGCGCTGCCATGATTAAATCAAAATTTCCTTCGTTAAATGCATATCAGGTCGGTGAGCAGTTAAGAAGCACGTGCGATTATATTTACAGCGTAAGCGGAAATTCCGCCTACGTCGGAAAACTCGGTAAAGGAAGGGTAAATCTTTTCAAAGCCGTGACTGACAGCCTGTCTCCCGGAGTGATCTTAAAAAATTATCTTGCTGTTGATAATAATGATAACGTATTCATCCCAGGTGATACATTATCCATTCAATGCCTGTTTGAAAACCTGCTTCGTCCGACAACCAACCTGGTTTGTTCGTTAAGCACTACCAGTGCCTACGTTCAGATCCTGCAAAATACTTTTAATGCCGGAGTGATGGCAACGTTTGACACACTCTCAAATCATGTTACTCCTTACAGGGTTTTAATAAAGCAAACAGCTCCTTTAAATACGGAAGCAACGTTCCGGGTTTATCTTACCGATGGTGCATGGACTGACATTTTTGTTTTTACGATTGTTGTGAACGTGGATTACATCAATGTTGCCATAAACCAGGTTGCAACCAGCATTACCAGCAAGGGACTTATCGGCTATAACCAGACCGGGCAAAACCAGGGCCTTGGATTTACCTATCAAAACGGATCTTCTATTCTTTACGATATGGGACTGATGGTGGGCGCATCCGGAACACAGGTATCAGACAATGTCAGAAATGAATCCGGCAATGATGAAGACTTCGCTCCTTACATCAACGTGACATCGCTTGAGCCGGGCGTAATTTCTGACTTCGATGTGAATGGTGTTTTCAAAGACAATGGTGTTACTTCTGCTGCCCCGATGAATCTCGTAATTAATCATCATGCATATGCATGGGTGGCTGCGCCGGATGATAAATACGTCATGGTTCAGTACATCATTAAAAACAATGGAACGTCCGCACTTACTAATTTATATGCAGGAATATTTTCTGACTGGGATGTACCTGACTATGCGAATAATAAATGTTCAACCGACCTGACACGAAGAATGGGCTATGTCTGGAGTACCGATGTAGCAGGACTTTACGGCGGAGTAAAATTACTGAGTAATACAGGAGGGTTCATTCATAATGCCATCGATAATACTGCGGGTAACGGTGGAATTGATATTGTAACGGGCGGTTTTGACAATTCGGAAAAATACCAGGCCATGTCAACATCACGAAATAATGCAGGCACGGCTACAACTACCGGAAACGATGTATTGAGTTCGGTTGCGACAGGTCCATTCAATCTTGCCGCAGGAGATTCCGTCGAAGTCGCTTTCGCTTTGATTGCGGGTGAAAGTTTGACCGACATTCAGGCTTCCGCCGATGCTGCACAGTATAAGTACGACTTTATTTTCTCCGGTATCACTCCAGTGGGAAAGGCCTCTGCCAATAATCTTTACCAGAGCTATCCAAATCCTGCCAACAAAGAAGCCAGAATAGATTTTGCCATCGATAAGACCAATACTACCAGTCTTTGCATATACAACCTGTTGGGCGGGAAAGTTAAAACAGTCGTCGATGAAAAACTTTTTTCCGGAAAGTATTCTGTCACGGTCGATCTGAGTGACCTCCCTTCAGGAAATTATTTTTATCGTATAATTTCAGGAGATTTTACAAAGACGCTCCCGTTGAATGTAGTACACTAATCATCGGAAGCCACTATTTATTACTGAGGACAGGACCATGTGAATGGCAGAAAAGTTTCAAAAGATAAAAAACATCTTCAGGAATATTTCTCTCTTTTTTGATAGTTGATATTATTCATTAATAAGAAAAGCCTGAATTTAATTCGGGCTTTTTTTGTCAACTATAATTTACTCTCTTATTAAATCATCCCTGCGAAACACTGCGCATGACTCTGCAAACTCTGCAGTTAATAAAGATTTGAATATATTGCTTTGTGTATCCGCCCAGGAATAACAGGTAGTTGAAGCAGTCGTTCAATTGCAGATATTTCGATGATACATACATTCTGCCCCGGGGGCGCCGGGCGAAGTCGCCGTGCCCTGTTTGTTCCTGTTTTTTCAATCCGGTAAATTCATTGGAAAATAAAAATAGCTGACGCCATGCATGTGACCCCTTCTTTTCCCCACATGCATGACTATCCGCCGGCTGGCGGACAGCAGATCAAATACACGAAGGACCAAATTCCTAAAAAGAGTTCCAACCGCAAATATGGTGTTTCTTATGTTGCACGCGATGCAGCTGTAAATCCGGCCTCATCTGAACTGAGTTAAAGAATTGATATCCTGATTTTATTAATCACAATACGGTTAAGAAGCCTTATTCTGAGATTCACATGCCCTTCCATTTGAAATATAGTCCCGCACTTTGTATAATTTATTTATCTTTGTTCGGGAAAAATCACAGTTATGCAATTCAAAGAAATAATATCGGTTCCCGGAATGAACGGGCTTTTTAAAATCATTGCAAATAATAAAAATGGTTTTATCGTAGAATCACTTTCGGACGGAAAACGCACGATGATAAGTGCCAACCAGCGCATCATGACGCTTTCCGATATTTCCGTTTACACAAAGGACGGCGAGATGCCTTTGCGTGAGGTGTTTAAAAAAACACGTGAAGTAAGCGGTAACAAACTGGAAGTTGATCCTAAAGACGATCCAAAAAAATTAAGAGAGTATTTCAAAAAAATTGTTCCGGAATTTGATGAAGAAAAGGTCTATTCTTCAGACATAAAAAAGATGCTGACCTGGTTCGATGTGCTGAAAGATAAAATTGATTTTTCAGTGGAAGATAAAACGGAAGACGACGATGGCAAGCCGTTGATCCCGACCGAGCATGAAAAGCATGTTCCTAAGATTCATGAAGCTCACGGACCCAAAGCAGAAAATGCAAAAGCCACCACGGCACGTACACGTAAAAAAGTTTAATGAAGACTGAAAGCTCGCCCGCATTGGAAAACGTTGAGAAAGCACGACGTTCATTTCTTCCTGAGAATTTTGTTGTTTCAGACTGGAGCTCGATAGAGCCATATTATTTGTCTCTGACCGACCGGCAGATCCTCACACTGGCCGATTTAAACAGGTGGCTGTCTGATCTCAGCGAAATCGAAGCGGCCGTTGAGGAACACGCAGGATGGCTTTACATCCGAATGACCTGCAACACATCCGATAAATCTCTCAGCGAAGCATATGCTTTTTTTGTCGAGCAGGTCAATCCCCGGATTGAACCCTTTGCGGACAAGCTTAACAAAAAGCTTGTGTCGCTGCCGCTTGTCAGGGAACTGGATAAGCGATTCGGCATTTACATCCGGCAGGTTGAAAATGAAATTCGTTTGTTCAGGGAAGAAAATATTCCTCTCGAGGCAGAACTGACCGTAAAGGAACAGCAATACGGAGAGATCGCCGGTGCAATGACGGTGGAGGTGAACGGGAAGACGCTTACGCTTCAACAGGCTGCCAATCATCTGAAAGATCCGGATCGCTCATTGAGGGAAACCGTGTATCATAAAATTTTCAATCGCCGTCACGAGGACAGGGATAAACTCGATGCATTGTTTTTGGAACTCATACGCCTGCGCGTAAAAATCGCAGCCAATGCCGGATTTTCGAATTACCGTGATTACAAGTTTGCCGACCTCAACAGGTTCGATTATACTCCCGGCGATTGCTACAACTTTCACCAGTCGATCAGGAAGAGCGTGGTGCCTGTGCTGAACCAGTTGACTGCCGAACGAAAGAAGGAGATGAAGCTTGAATCTCTTAAGCCCTGGGATCTTGACGTGGATCCATCCGGCTTACCCGACCTCAAGCCTTTTAAAAAGGGAGATGAGCTTATGGAAAAATCCATTGCCTGCTTCGAAGAGATTCATCCATATTTCGGAAGAGTCCTTAAGACATTAAAAGAAAAAAATTATACCGACCTGGATTCAAGGATCGGCAAAGCTCCAGGCGGATATAATTACCCGCTCTATGAAAGCGGAGTGCCTTTCATATTCATGAATGCAAGCGGCTCTCTTCGCGACGTGGTAACGATGGTGCACGAAGGAGGTCATGCCATTCATTCGATGCTCACGAGTGATCTCGATTTTATCGGCTTCAAGGAACTGCCTTCTGAAGTTGCAGAACTCGCATCCATGAGCATGGAATTAATTTCCATGGAACACTGGCATCACTTCTTTACCGATAAAGAAGAACTTCGTCGCGCCAAACGCGAGCAACTCGAAGGAGTGATTGAAACGCTGCCATGGATTGCCTGCATCGATGCTTTTCAGCACTGGCTTTACCTCAACCCGGATCATACCGTCGAAGAACGCACAGCCTCATGGAAGGAAATTTTTCTTGGTTTCAGTTCTTCTCTCGTCGACTGGAAAGACGATACTAAGGCTCTCGAAATAATCTGGCAAAAGCAACTGCATCTTTTCGAAGTTCCTTTTTACTATATCGAATACGGAATGGCGCAACTCGGTGCTATTGCTGTCTGGAGAAATTATAAAACAGACAGGGAAAAGGCGATCAGGCAATACATGGATGCCTTGAAACTGGGTTACACAGTTTCCATTCCGGAAATCTACCAGGCCGCAGGCATCCGGTTTGATTTTTCAGAAAATTACATACAGGAACTCATCTCATTCGTCAGATCAGAACTGGATAAAGTGTAAGTTTTTACCTCATTTTTTCGGCTCTGAGGCTGAAATCATTCGTTTAAATATTCCAATACGAAGGCTACGTCAGAATAATTAGCTAATCAGCTAATTAACTAATCAACCAATCATATACAATTTGTAATGTCCGGCTGATTATTACTCTCAGCGGAATGCCTGCTTGCACAACCTCTTGCCGGGTAATTCATATAAGGATTAGCATAGGTGTTTCCGATTGAAAACGAGCGCAAATAAGGGTCCTCATTCCGAGGAAGGACGTAAGATTCTGCATCGTCTGCTGATTTTGGCAGTCGTGGTGGTCTATGCGCTTATTTTCATACTCGATTATCTCCTTCAGCTTCATTTTACTTTCTTTCTACTGCTCAGCCTCTTTGGTTTTGTACTGCTGATGTTGTTTTACATGTTGTTCCGAGTGAGAGGCATTAACGAAAAGGCATCGATTCCAACAACTGAAATTGCAGAACAGGAAACAGTCGTGCCTGTAAAACCGGCCATCATTGATGAAACGATATTCGGAGACGCCGTTTTCGTTGTAAACCCTCTGACGGGTTTGAGCATCGATTGTAATGATGCAGCGATCAGCATATTTTCAGCTACCAGGCGGGAACAGCTGATCGGAATTGACCTTACCGAATTATTCGATCCTGCCTGGGGTGAAGAAGAACGGAAACAGATCAGGGAGGCTCTCGTGAAACCGGGCAAGGCTAATGTTCATGGATATTTTCGTGCACTGAATGGCAGGACATTCGAAGGAATTCTGCAGGCGGTAAAGGTTCAGGATAATGTCACTTCACAGATCAATGTGAGAATATCACCGCTTGATGCAGAGCAGAGCATTTCGCAGAAATCAATCACTAAAAATGAAGAGGAATGGTTCAATGATACGGGTTTTGCAATTGCATTTGTCGGACTCAATTACCGTTTTGTAAAGGTCAACACCGCATTTTGTAATCTCACCGGCTATACAGCAAATGAACTCAGGCTTTTGACAGTCGCAGACATACTTCATCCTGATGACCGTTCAACTGAGAAAATCATTCTGTCAGGATTATTTCGCGGGGAGTTAAGCCAGAACAGGCGCGACAAGCGGCTGATCCGGCGTAATAACGAGGTAATCTGGGTGAGAGCATCATCAACACTTTCCCGGGATAAGGATGATCATCCGCGGTTTGTGATTACAATGATGGAGAATGTCACTCAGCAAAAACGTCTCGAGAAAATTTTCAGCGATAATACGAATAAGCTCCATTCACTCGTGGAGAATGCTGAATACTCGGTGGTAACAGTCGACCGGAGACACACCATACTGCTCATCAATTCGAAACTCAGTGAGATTCTTTTCACACATACAGGCATCGTTGTCGAAACCGGATTTAACCTGCTGGATATTTTACCGGCAGCATTTCACAGGGATTACCTCGACATTCATGGAAGGGCATTCAAGGGTGAACAATTCGTTCTTGAAAAAACGTTATCGATAAACGGCCGTCGTACAGATATCGAAATTGTGGTTACACCTGTGAAAGAAGAAAACGGATACATCAGGAGCATTTCTATTTTCGGTCACGATATTACTTCAAGGAAGAAGAATGAGGTGGAATTGTTAAAGGCAAAAGAAGAGGCGGAGGCGGCGACGCAGGCGAAGACAGGGTTTCTCGCAACGATGAGTCACGAGATCCGTACGCCGCTCAATGGAGTGATCGGAATGGGAAAGCTGCTTAGCCAGACACCGCTTACTCCGAAGCAGCAGGAGTTTGTGGATTCTATTTTGCTGAGCGGCGATGCATTGTTGTCGGTGATCAACGACATACTCGACTTTTCCAAAATCGAATCTTCGAAAATGGAACTCGAGCACAAACCGTTCTCGCTGAAGCGTTGTATCGAGGAGACATTTGATCTTTTATCGGCAAAGGCGATAGAGAAGAACCTCTCTTTGCAATATACGATTGCGAGTGAGTTGCCGATGTATGTTTATGGCGACATCACACGACTGAGGCAGATCCTGATGAACCTCGTTTCGAATGCGATCAAATTCACGTTGAAAGGTAAGATCACGATCGGTGTGAGTCTCGTAAGAAATATGGGAAGCAAGGTAGAGGTGAGGTTCGATGTCCAGGATACCGGCATAGGTATTCCACCGGATAAGATCGGAAGACTGTTCAGGAGTTTTTCGCAGGCGGATGCCAGCACAGCGAAGACGTTTGGCGGTACCGGACTCGGGCTGGCGATTTGCAGGAATCTCGTCGGACTAATGGGAGGAAAGATATGGGTAGAGAGCAAAGAAGGTGAGGGATCTGATTTTATTTTTACGATCATCACGGAAGCTGTTCCCAAGAATGAGATTCCAAAGAACCATCGAAAAGGAACCAACCTGCTTGCGAATTCATACGTGCTGATCGTAAGTGATGACAAGACAGAGTCATCGCTCTTTGCCGATTATTTCAGGCGATGGGGAATGATCCCGCAGATTGCAAACGACGTGAAGCAGGCGCTGGAACTTGTTAAACAACGGAAGGATTTTAACCTGGTGCTGATCGATGCACAGATAATTACGGACAAGCCATTGCATCTCGCAGAAGAGATAAGGGCCATTCGGTCCAAAGAAAATTTGCCGATCGTATTATTCAATGCGGTAAAGACGGATGATATTTTCTTCGATTATACCAGCGATGTTGTCTCAGCCGTGATCCC
Source organism: uncultured Flavobacteriales bacterium (assembly GCA_964595205.1). Classification (GTDB taxonomy): domain Bacteria; phylum Bacteroidota; class Bacteroidia; order AKYH767-A; family 2013-40CM-41-45; genus JADKIH01. The sequence continues at coordinate 69,705 of CAZQOQ010000004.1, forward strand.
GAAAAACGTGGATCGCTCAAAAGTACTAGACATATTGATCGGCGTATTTTCAGTAGAGGATCATCAGCGTACGAGAGACGATATGTCGATGCGTGATCAGTCGGAACGACTGGCGCGCCAAATCCCATTGCACATTTTGATTGCAGAAGACAACCAGATTAACCAGAAGCTTGCACAGAATATATTCGAAGGACTCGGCTACAGGCCAACGATGGTATCGAACGGTCTGCAGGTTATTGATCAGCTTAAGAAGGCCGAATTTGATCTTATATTTATGGATGTCCAGATGCCGGAGATGGACGGATTCGAGGCGACGCGTTTTATCATTCATAAACTCAAGCCGGCGAAGAAGCCGATTATCGTGGCAATGACAGCATTTGCACTCGAGGGCGATAAGGAAAAGTGTATTGAAGCGGGAATGAACGATTACATCAGCAAACCGTTTATGATCGAAGAGATCGTGGATATTATCCGGAAGTGGTTTGGAAAGGAATCGGAACAAAAGCCAGTTGTTGAAATGAAAATTACCGAAGCGAAAAGTATTTTGAACCGGTCCACAATCGATAGATTGAAGGAAATGACCCGGGGAACCGACACGTCGTTTTTCAGGAAGGTATTACAGATGTTTGTGGACCAGGGAGACGATCTGATTGTTGAAATTTCCGATGCTTTGGCGGCAGGAGATATTCTCAAAGTAGGATCGCTTGCGCACAAGCTAAAGGGATCTTCACTCAATCTGGGGGCTGATGCGCTTGCAGAAACATGCAAAATAATCGAACTGAAGGCAAGGTCAAACGACGGCAGCGGCATGGAAGATCTCATTCACAAACTCACGGGTGAATTTGGCGATACGAAAGAAGCGCTTTTGAAGATGATCAATGAGTAACTTATTCTTTGGATTTTTATCGATTGATAAAAAGAATCAGCCGACGATATTCACTTCCATTTCCAACTCTATTCCAAACTTTTCTTTCACACTTAGCTGCACACGTTTGGCGTGAGCGATAAGTTCTTCGCCGGTAGCCTTTCCATAGTTTACAAGCACGAGTGATTGCTTCTCGTGCATGCCGGTATTTCCGATGCGTTTTCCTTTCCAGCCACAGGCTTCGATCAGCCAGCCGGCAGCCACTTTGGTTTTGTTTTTCAATCCGGGATAGCCAACGATTGCCGGGTATTTATTTTTTAATTCCGTGAATTGTTCTGAAGGTATTTCCGGATTCTTGAAAAAACTCCCTGCATTTCCGATCACATTCGGATCCGGAAGTTTGCTTTGTCTTATATGGATCACCGCATTGCTGACATCGCGAATGGTGGGCTGGAGGATGTTATTTTTCTTCAGCTCCTCTTCGATGGCGCCATACGATGTATTCGGTTTTTCAATTTTATTGAAGCGGAAAGTAACGCTGACGATTGCATACTTGTTCTTTGCCTCATGTTTGAAGATGCTGTCACGATAACCAAAGCGGCATTCTTCAGCTTTAAAAATCCGATTGCTTCCGTCTGCGAGACTAATTGCTTCGAGTTCAGAAAAAGTCTTTTTGATTTCCACACCATAAGCACCGATGTTTTGTATGGGTGCTGCTCCTACGCAGCCCGGTATTAAAGAAAGATTCTCGATACCAGGATAATTGTTTTCGATTGCATATAAAACGAACGAATGCCAGTTGAGTCCGCCACCGGCCTTGATGAAGGCTTCATTCTCATTCTCTGAAATTTTCTCGATGAATCGGATGCGGTTCAGGACGATGAGGCCGTTGAAATCACCCGTGAAAAGTACGTTGCTGCCACCTCCCATAATCATCCTGGGCATGGATACGAACCTCGGATCCCTCAGAATTTCCTGCAAATCCCCAATATCGCTAACCTCCGTAAACCAGCGGGTTTTGATGTCCAATCCAAAGGTATTCAGGGCTTTCAGCGGGTAATTTTCGAACACTTTCATCGTGGTTGCGAAAATAACTTTCGAGACATTAAACATATAGCGGTACAGATTATTTTTTTACATTTTTTACTCACAAAGTAAAACCCGCAATTCACCAAGAGGACCAACAGAAAGGCTGAAATGAATTGTAAACGCTGCGTTGCAGGGATATATTTATGTATCTCATGGATAGTTTTTGGTTAAACAACATGGAGGTGTTTATTCGAGTTGAGCAGCGGCAGGGAGAGCCGCTGTTCGCTTTCATGGAACTACCGATCGTCAATCGTCAATCGTCAATCGTTGATCGTCAATAATGATCGTTAATCGCTAATCTTTGATTTTTGATTTTAATCAACGATCAACGATCAACGATTGACGACGTTCGATTTATTTGAGATTGGGGATTTTTGATTTTGGATTTTAATCAACGATCAACGATTGACGATGTTCGATCTATTTGCGATTTAGGATTTTAATCACGGGTTATATTTATGACCTAAATTCAAATCTTGATTTTTCCTTGCAGTCTCAATGCTTTTAACAAAAATTGATATTAGTTCATCGCTTTCATTTATAATAAATTGTGCATTCTTATGGCGATCAACAGCGACTGATCGGTTGATAATTCTTAGATTGATATTGCACTCTCTCAGTTCTTTTAATACGATCTGTAGTTTATGGATGAAGTCCTTTCGTGATTCACCGCTTTGAGCTTCACCATAATTTAAAGACGCGGAAGTAGCAGAACGTATTAATTGTCCGGATAAGTGATTTGAGACTTTTGTTTCCGGAAGAGATTGAATTAATTCAAGTGTGATTACAGTAAAGTCAATTAGCCGTTCTTCGAGTTCTTTTTTTGTCATTTTTTTGATAATTTTAAGCAAAGTTGAGATTATAATCACGTTTGACCAACCGCATAAAATAAGCAAAGTTGAATCCCTGATAAAAGTCAAAAATCCCAAATCCCAAATAATTCGAACACCATAAATCGAACATCGTTGATCGTTGATTAAAATCGATAATCGAAAATCAACCATCCTCCATCTGCAATATTGTAATACCTTTTTTATCTTCACGGAATAATTTCAGATATGAAAAACGCAGACAAGATAAAAGCCGAGCTTCTGGATGCAAAGGAAGCGCTTGAAAAGTTTATTAACGATAAGAACATCAAATTGATTTCCAAAGCAGCGGAGCTGATGATAGATGCGGTGAAAAGAGGAAGCAAGATTATTTCCTGTGGTAATGGCGGAAGTATGTGCGATGCCATGCATTTTGCAGAGGAAATGACCGGGCGCTTTCGGGGTGACAGGAAAGCATTGCCTGCAGTTTCGATCAGCGATCCTTCCCATCTATCTTGTGTTGCCAACGATTATGGTTTTGACTTTGTGTTTTCGAGATTCGTAGAAGCTCATGGCAGGAAGGGTGATGTTTTGCTGGCAATAAGCACGAGTGGTAATTCGAAAAATATTTTACTTGCTATAGATAGTGCGAAGAAGAAGGGAATGAAGATCGTTGGTCTCACAGGCAAGGATGGAGGAAAGATGGCCTCTTCCTGCGATGTGGAAATCCGCGCATCCGAATCGAAGTTTGCAGACCGGGCGCAGGAGATACACATTAAGGTTATTCATTCGTTGATTCTGTGTATTGAACAGTCTGTTTAAATTGCGTTTAGTCACCTGATTGTATTTAGCCAATTTTTTATGTTTACGAATTGAAATAGTTGGGAATGAGTTTAATGTTCGACCCCTCCGGGTCGGGTTACGTGGGTATTAAATTTCAATTGAGATAAAAACGATGAATTAGTGTTTACGCAAAGAAATCACCGAGGTAGAGGATAAAACAGCGCAAAGAACAATACCTTACATATATCAAATATTAATTCACCCCCACGATATTTGTTTTTGTGAGAAAAAAAATTTAGAACCAATGATAGAAATATTTATATTTATATTCAGGTTTCGAATCCTGAATTGAGTTGAACTATGAAAAATTTATTATTTACCATTATTCTTATCTTTTCATTAAATCTGGCATATGCACAAGGCAATCAATGGTTATGGGCAAGTAATACTATAAGCTATCACCATGGTGGCGCTGTTGATTTAGGTACCGACGACAATGGTAATATATTCCAGGTAGGATATTTTTCAGATTCAATATGCATTTTTGGGAACGATACCGTTTTTGGAGATCTATTCCCAGCCTATAATACTTATATTGTTAAGTATACTCCTTCCGGAAGTGTAATATGGGCAAAATCGTTTGCGGGTGGTGTTATATACCCATACTCAATTGCTGTAAGACCGGATGGCAATATTTATATTGCGGGTTCATTCGACGCCGATACTTTAATGCTTGACAGCATTATATTGCCTTCAACACAAACATGGTTAAACGATATTTTTGTTGCTTCATTTGACTCATCAGGAAATATACAATGGGCAAATAGATTCGGAAGCAATGGTTCTGATATTGTAACTGATATTGATTTTGACAGCCAGGGAAGTTTATATATTACAGGTAATTTTAGTGGGAGTCAGCTTTCTGTTGGTAGTTTAACTTTCAATAATGCCGGTTCTTATAGTTTTTTTATTGTAAAGTTTGACTCAACCGGAAATTTATTTTGGGCTCAAATACCTCATGGCTTCGGCGATAGTTTTGGTGAAGCGCTTTCCATTGATGAAGGTGATAATGCATATATCTGTGTTAAATATACAGGCACAGTAATTTTTCAAAATGATACATTATTTGGAGCTGATTTTATCTGTATCTTAAAATTAAATAACATCGGAAATCTTAAATGGTATAAACAGTATTATGGGAGTTTTCAATATAGCAAACTCTCTGTAAGGCATGGTGAAATTTTTATCGGAGGGGTATTCACCAGTCAGGACATTGACATAGGAGGTGTCGTTATTCATGATCCGTTTTCATCATCATTAAATACCTATGAATTATTTATTGCAAAAATTGATACTTCTGGAAATACATTATGGGCTAAAGCAGGTGGATCTGAAGAATCTGATGAAATAACAGATATTGATATTGATCGAAATGGAAATATGTTCATTTCCGGAAGTTTTAATTCTGGTTGGTTTCGAATCGATACATTAATTTTGACCAATCCCTCTCCATATCCCGGAAATTTTATTATTGGATTTGATAATACAGGCGCTGCAATTTATGGTGAAAATTTTCCAGGGGATGTTCAGGATCATTTTAATTCACTTGCTATTGATCCTTTTAATAATATAATTGTAACAGGAGATTTCTTTGAGGGGTTAACATTTGGTAATATTTCTTTGTTTGATGGTACACCGGGATGGGATTCTTTTATAGCCAAAAGCTCTGGGACAATTGTAAAAATTCCGGAAATTGTCATGAATGATCAGGATTTTATTTTAAAAAATCCATCTGATGGAAATGTAATGATAAATATTCCAAAAAAGGTCTTACGAATTAAGCTGTATAATTCTTCAGGACAATTAGTAAAAGAATTTGCAGTTAAGGAATTGAACATGTTTAATTTTTACCTGGAAAACCCAGGAATTTATTTTATGGAATTAATAGGCGAAACAAAACGAATTAGTAAGAAAATTGTCGTTATCAAAAATTAATTATAGACACCTGAACGAAATTTTTAGGGAATTAATCAGGAAACAATCTTTTGATTATCGGATTCTTAGAAATATTGCCTTTTACATATAGAATTTTGATTGGTTGAGATTAAAATGCGACCCGGGGTCGGATTGTGTGGGGTGAATTATTTTTTCTACAAATGTTAGATCCCTCCGGGTTCAACGATTACCTGTTTGTCCATTGATTTTTTATAGATAAACGATGTTTTTAAAGGAAAAAACAAAATAAATACTGCATTTTATTTTATCATTTGCGATTTATTAATATAAAACATACATTTAAACTCACTCATTTTGAACATGAATTATTTTTCTTTTTTAATGATTGTTTTTTTATTTAATGGACTACTTAAAAGTCGTATTCTAGTAGTTTACTTTTGTTCTATATATGATTTGATAATGCAATTTATAAAATTCTTCAGAAGCAAAAGGGTAAAATCATTTTTTCTGAATAATCCCGGTAGTTATTTGATGATAAATTTTCAGAACATTCCGATTAAGATAAACTTTATACATATTCAATTTATAAACTTAAACAACATGAAAACAAAACTATTTTTAATCGCATTTGTTATTTCCATTTTGAATGCAACAGCTACCGTTCGAACAATTAGTAATCATGTGCTCGGCGGAGCTCAATACTCAAATATGCAATCAGCAATTAATGCTGCCACTAATTTTGATTCTCTGATTGTAGAGGGAAGCCAGACGATTTACGACATGGATTTTTTTAATAAACCATTGGTAGTTATCGGTCAGGGCCTCAATACACAAAAACAGAATTTTAAACAGACTAAATTCGGAAAGGGCTCTTCCGGTGCTGGAAGTTCCGGTTCATATACGATGAACAGTGGTAGCACGGGCAGTAAATTCTACGGGATAAATTTTTTCGTCGATGCTTCAGTTAGTTCAAATACTTTATTTGCATTGGGAATCAATGCATCTAATCTGTTGTTTGAGAATTGCATGTTTGACAGAATCGTATATGTTGCAGGCAATAACATTACATTTAAGAATTGTATTTTTATTCAAGCCGGAGAATTGCGATTGACGGGAGCAATTTCCAACATCCAATTCCTGAATTGTGTCTTCAATGGTCAGATCTATGGTGGGTATTCTGGCGAAACACAGATCGTAACAATCGATCACTCTTTGTTCTTGTCGACTGGTCCCTGCTTCGTCGATTGCCTGGGTTTTGACATACGCAACAATATTTTCATGAATAGCACTGTCGTTTCGGGCATCACATCAGGAACTTTTCAAAATAACATGTGCAGGAATTCATTCACATTTCCTCCTGTTATAAATACTAACAATGGTGGAAACCTTACCGGCGCTGATCCTCTTTTTGTGAATTACACCTTTGGTACTTTGTACAGCACCAGCCAGGATTATCATCTTCAAGCCGGATCACCTGCTATTGGTGCAGCTAGCGATGCTACAGAAATTGGTGTACATGGCGGACTCACGAAATTCAGCGAAACAATGGAGCCACTAATTCTTCCCGTGGTGCGTTCGATGAATGTCAACAATTTTACGATTGCCCCAAATGGTACGATCAACATCCAGATTAATGCAAGTAAACCAACAGGGAATTAATTTCATGTAAACCATAACGAACATGAAAAAGGTTACCAGCCTGATTATCCTGCTTTGGTTAGGAAATCCGATCCGGCTGCTATCTCAAAACGAGACGCAACAGATCACTGCCGTGCAATATTTCTATGACTCCGATCCCGGTCAAAATGTGACGGGAAACGGAGGCATTCTCCCACTAACACTTTCTTCTTCGATTAGCCAGACATTTAGCCTTTCGACTCCATCTTTAACAGATGGCCCTCATACTTTTTATATGAGGTTCAAAGATGAATACGGAAGATGGTCTATCGCTGAACGCCAGTTGTTTTATATTCATACTCCGACAACGATTCAGAATATTTCTTCCATTCAATATTACTACGATTCCGATCCTGGGGTTGGAGTCGCAGGAAATGGTGCCATTATTCCAGTTGCGCCAGTTGCCTCCTTATCGCAAGGGCTCTCCTTCACCGTTCCGGGAAATCTGTCGGATGGCCTGCATCAGTTATACATCCGGACTATGAATGAAGAAGGTGTATGGTCGACAAGCGAACGGAAAAGTTTCTACATCGAGCATTCTGTGAGTTCCGAATCGATAACTGCAATACAATATTATTTTGATTCCGATCCTGGGGTTGGAGTCGCAGGAAATGGTGCCATTATTCCAGTTGCGCCTGTTGCCTCCTTATCACAAGGGCTCTCCTTCACCGTTCCGGGAAATCTGTCGGATGGCCTGCATCAGCTATACATCCGGACTATGAATGAAGAAGGTGTATGGTCGACAAGCGAACGGAGAAGTTTCTACATCGAGCATTCTGTGAGTTCAGAATCGATAACCGCTGTGCAATATTATTTTGATTCGGATCCGGGCTGGGGAGTTCAGGGAAATGGAATTGTTATCGACTACAATGCTGAGAATCCTTTAGTGCGCGATACCAACATCACCATACCTCCCGGCCTCGGGTGTAATCCGAACTTCTGTATCCGTTTTAGAGATAATCTTGGTAGATGGAGCATTGCTGAACACGACACGTTTGAGAATCCTCTCATCACACCCTGGTCAGATTTTTCTGTGACCAGAACAGATAATCATTTTTATTTCAACAGCGAATTTGCAAACACAACTCAATTCAGCTGGAATTTTGACGATGGCAGTCCGCTGGAACCGGTTGTTGTAAATCCTATGCATACATACTCCATTCCGGATGAATACGATGTTTGTTTGTCGATCGCTAACAGTACTTGCGGAACACGAATGAAGTGCCACAACGCTTCCTTGCCTGGAGTTGCATCGATGATTCCCAATAGAAGCGCTCCAACAAACCTGCTAATCGCAGAAATCTCAGGCGGTGGATATGGGCCAACAACAACTTTCCGTTTTGTCGGGAGCAGCATGCCTGTCATCATTCCTGATACCACTATAATCAGTTCCGCTGCCCAAGCCAGGATTCGCTGCAAACTCAATAACGTTCCCCCGGGTTATAGAGACCTGATCGTGACCATACCAGGAGAACCCGATGACACTTTGAAAGATGCACTATACATTGTACCACCCGAAGATGTCATACATTGCGTCGGTGTACCACCAGTGGTAACTATCTCCGGGCCGCCGGTCATTCGCACCAACCGTACAGGATATTATACAATTACATATACCAACCACACGGATGAAACGATGATTGGTGTGATTACCATTATTACTTTAAACGGATATGCTCATATAAGGACACGTCAGCCTAAATTTGATAGTACTGATTATTATATTAACATATTAATTGATGATCTCTTTGTTCCTGATACGAATGAAACTACGAATGAGCCGGATAGACAATCCGGAACATTTGAAATACCAAGTCTTCCGCCAGGCGCGTCGTATAATTTCGGATTCGATTTTGGTAGCGGCGTTGGAGGATCTTCACCCATCCATGTCGAAACAGAACCTCCTTTATACGATCCAAGTGGAAATACACTGCCAGGCGGCGGTGGACCAAGCTGTGACAACCTTCCTCCGTGCCTGCAATGTGCGCTCGACAACTTGCCGGATGTTCCTATAGCGCAGTGTTTCTCAAGCGGCTTTGACGTGGGATGCGATATTCTCGATCTATTGGATAAACCAACTGTGAAGGAATTTAAGAATATTGGAAAAGATATTATGGAAGTATTGGAAAATTGTGCGGGTGTTGAGGTAAACGGAAAAATTAAAAACCTCTTTAAGGTACTCGATGCTATAACAGGAAAGGATGATGAAGATGGAAGCGAGGATACTGGTGGTTTACTTTCGCCAGAATGTGTCGATTGTATTGGAAATGCAACCGACGGCGGACCATTCTTCGCCAATTCGGGAGATCCTAACATTAAAGTCGGTTCAGGTACGAATGATGTAAACCATTTCGTGAACGGTGCAACACCATTCAACTACCAGGTGCATTTTGAAAATCTGGACACGGCAACTGCCCCGGCACAATTTGTATATATTGATGATTACATTGATACATCTAAATTTGATTTGAGTACTTTCGAATTTGTCTCTTTCGGATTTGGAGATACGATCGTAAAAGCAGGTGTATATGGAGATGAATTCGGTGCGGACATCGACTTACGACCAGCACAGAACATCATTGCGAGAACGGTTGGAAATTTTAATCCGGTTAACGGTCAACTGACTTGGAATTTTTATTCGCTGACTACCGATTCTCTTAGACCAGTGACTGACCCACTAGCCGGATTCCTGCCTCCGAATGTTTCTCCGCCGGAAGGAGAAGGATTTATTGAATTCCGTTTACAGCCAAAGGCTTCGCTGCCACACAACGATGTGGTTCTCAACAACGCTTCAATCGTATTCGATGATAACCCGGCGATGATTACCAATGCCTGGAACATTACGATCGATAAAGAAAAACCCGAGAGCCATGTAATGATGTTGCCTTCTATTACACACGACAGTGTGATCACACTTGTAATGGTTCTAAGTGATCCTGGTTCGGGTGTAGCGGACTATCAATTGTATGTATCGGAAAATGACGGTCCCTTTGCAGCTAGCAAGTGGCATATGGAGGATACGATTCGTTTCTATGGTCAACACAATGCGAAGTATGAGTTTTATACTGTCGCGCGAGACCGTGTGATGAACCAGGAAGATATACCGATTGATACGGGTAATTCGCCGGATGCAGTTACGTTACTGGATACAACAACGACTGTATTTTATGCAGATTCAGACGGGGATGGATTTGGGAATGTGCTGGATAAGAAACGTGCCTATATTATGCCAACTGACTATGTTTCGGACGCAACAGATTGTGATGATTCGAAATCTGAAGTTCACCCAGGCGCTTTAGAAGTATGTAATCTTTATGACGACAATTGTGATGGGTTAATCGATCAGTTATGCTCGAACACACTTCAACTGAAAGTTTTTATAGAGGGATTTTACATAGGCAATCAAACACTAGCCGCGGTAGTGGACCCAACAAATCAACCAGGTATATGTGACAGTGTCGTAGTGGAATTGCATGAAGTGTTTGCGCCTTACAATATGGTTTATTCGATTCAGGGTATAATCAACACTCAGGGGGAAAGTGATTTCGTTTTTCCACCGGAAATACTGAATCATTCTTATTACATCGTGGTCAGGCATCGCAACTCAATAAATATTTGGAGTAAGTATCCAGTATTGTTTGATGAGCATACTAAAGTTTTTGATCTAACTCACTAAGAGAATTTGTAAATTGGAGAACAAGATTTGAGAGGTGATGTATTAAAATTATGCATGCTTTGCATCAAAGTGCAAGAGGTTTTATTTTGCAATAAGTAACTTCACCTGCCCATTTTTTTTCCAATACACCCTACACTGCTTTTTTATTAATCGATTTTTATGTACCGATTGAAATAATTTAGCTGAGATTATTGTTAGACCATACCAGGGCCGTATTGAGTGTGCCAATTATTTTCAATAAATGTTAGACCTCTCCGGGATCGACGATTAAAAATTTAACGATTGATTTTTCTATCAATGAATTATTAAAATCTTTATAACTTCAACTGCCCTTGATTCATTCAGACTCCGACCCCGGTGGGGTCCAACATTTGTAGCTAAAGACCCACACCAAACTCACCGACCCCGGAGGGGTCGAATATTAAATTTCAATCAGAGAAATATACGATGTTTGTATGCTTACGAATTAAAATAGTTTGGATTGAGATTAATGTGCGACCCCTCCCGGGTCGGATTGAGTGGGGTGAATTATTTTTCTACAAATGTTAGATCCCTCCGGGATCGACGATTAAAAATTTTACGTTTGATTTTTCTATCGATGAATAATTAAAATCTTTTAAACTTCAATTACCCTTGATTCAGACTCAGACCCCGAAGGGGGCTAACATTTTGTAGCAAAAGGTCCACACACAACTCACCGACCCCGGAGGGGTAATATGTTAAATTTCAATTGACGATTGAACCGACGTTATTTTTTTATAGCCCGGCAACAACCCAGCTTCAAAGAATTGGCTTCCAAGTACCATTTAATAAAAATACCAACAGATCACCAGGTTCATAAAATATAACTAAGTTTTGAAAATATTTTCTGCTCATAGGTTTCAGTATTTTATTTATATTTATAAGGTTTATTCTTATCTGTCATATCTATGTTTACCGGTATATTATTAAAAAATTTAAAAATTCCTGGTTTTATAATCTTATTTAATTTATCTGTACTGTCTGTATATGGACAACGGGAGTATTTAGTGTGCGATTCAACGGAATATATTCTGAACAATGATACATCTGTTATTGCCAGTAGAAATCAAATTTACTTCAGTACATCCGCCGGAATAAATTTAATCTACAATTTTTCTCACCCTGATACCAATTATTACATTCGCGATTTTGATATTGTTAATTCTAATTTATGGTATACGTTAATAGGCAGCCGTTATATAGGAGCGCCTTCAATCTTATATCGATCAGGTGATCAGGGGACTCATTAGCTGGTTGATTCATCGTTCTATTGAGCTACCAGGACAATTGATTCTGCCTCCTATTACAATTCCATTAACCAGGTTAACGAAATTGGAAGTGATACCATACTATTGTTTATGGGCTATTATTATTCAGGTATTGCATACTCGACCGATGGTGGCAACACGTGGAAAAACTGGTTTCAAAATTTGATTGCTCACTATCATGGTATATTCGAATGTAATTCTGAATATTATATTTTTGGTTTGGAAGGTGACGCTTTTCCTGCTTCGATGTTTGCATTTCAAAAGGAGAATCTGTTTAGAAATGATTCGATCGTTAATTTCAATCATTTTTCACCTACCAGTGTTCACCCTCCTTGTTATAATGGATTACATCCTGATTGTGTTCATGCTTTTTCAAACTTGAGTCGTTGTGGTCAATACTTGTTTTTTAAAAATTATACTGATAGCGTATGTTCACTTTCAACGAATACAAATGAACTTGACGATATTAAGAATTTCTCAGTATATCCTAATCCTGCTGATCAGACTATTTCTTTGACTTTTCCGAAAATTGAAAATAAAGTATGGGACGTGCGAATTTATGATTTGAAAGGGGTGAAATATTTTTCTGAAAAATCAGTTTCACCTGACGGTAATAAAACAACTGTTTTGAAAGTCAATTCGCTTCCGGCTGGTATTTACTTAATTAGGATTCAATCCGAAAATCATGGTATTAGTAAAAAAATTATTATTTTTTAGTGACTTTAAGTATTTACACGCGAAATCTATTTTCTAATCGAGAAAAGTCTGATTTATTAAGGTTTATTTATTTCCCTTATTACGTTAATCATATATCAAGGTTTTCCAGCCATACATTTACCGGATTTAAAAAAGATATCCGGAAAATGTTAGTAAAGACTTTTGGAAGTGCAGTGTATGGCGTGAATGCTACAACAATAACAGTTGAAACGAATCTTTGCAGCGGCGTGAATTTTATCCTGGTTGGCTTGCCCGACAATGCCGTGAAGGAAAGCCAGAAGCGAATCGTTGCTGCACTGAAGAATTGCAATTACAAATACCCGAGACATGAATTCACGGTAAATATGGCGCCGGCCGATATCAGGAAAGAAGGATCCGCTTACGATCTCACCATTGCCATGGGTATCATGGCCAGCTCGCAACAGGTTTTGCAGGATGCACTCGAGAAATACATCATCATGGGCGAACTTTCTCTCGATGGAAGCCTTCAGCCTATTAAAGGAGTCTTGCCGATTGCCATTCAGGCTGCCAAAGAAGGTTTCAAAGGATTCATTCTTCCCAAACAAAATGCCCGCGAAGCGGCTATCGTAAACAACCTGGAAGTTTATGGCGTGGAATCGATGTCAGACGTAGTGGAATTCATCAATGGCGAAAGGCAACTCGAGCGCACCGTAGTTAATGCAGAAGAAGAATTCAAAAATAATCAGGGAAATTCCGAATTTGATTTTGCAGATGTGCGCGGACAGGAAAACATCAAACGGGCAATGGAAGTAGCGGCCGCAGGAGGACACAACATAATTTTAATCGGCCCGCCGGGAGCAGGGAAGACGATGCTTGCAAAACGACTTCCTACAATTTTGCCTCCGCTTACTCTGAGCGAAGCACTGGAGACAACAAAAATTCATTCCGTCGCTGGTAAATTGCAAAGAAACGGTTCGCTCGTTTCCAAACGGCCTTTTCGATCTCCTCATCACACAATCAGCGATGTGGCTCTCGTCGGTGGAGGTAGCTTTCCCCAGCCGGGAGAAATCTCACTCGCACATAACGGCGTTTTGTTTCTTGACGAACTGCCTGAGTTCAAACGAACCGTTCTGGAAGTAATGCGCCAGCCATTGGAAGAAAGGGTAGTAACAATTTCCCGCGCAAAATTTTCGATCGAATACCCGGCGAGTTTTATGCTTGTGGCTTCCATGAATCCTTGACGTTGCGTTGGCTTTTTGGAAATTAGAAATTTCAATAAAAAGGCCACTTTACCCAAAAATCAATACCGATCCTAAAACGATTGGTGACCACATTAAAAACAAGAGACTTGAGCTTAAATTGCTTCAAAAGGATGTGGCAGCCCGTTTACATGTCTGCGAGGATTCAATAACCTATTGGGAAAACAATCGGTCACATCCAATGATTCATCATATGCCATATATAATATCTTTCCTTGGTTATAACCCCTGTAAAACCGAAAGGAAAACACTAGGAGGAAAGATTAAAAATTATAGATTGTTAAAAGGATTGAGCCATAAGAAACTCGGAAAGATTCTAAGAGTTGACGCTTCTACCATTGCCAGCTGGGAGAAAAATGAATCAAAACCTTCATTCACATCCTTGAATAAATTGAAAAAATGTTTCGCAGGTGTTTCTAGAGAACTTCAATCTTTGTGATTGGATAGACTTCCCAACACGTCTTACGCCAAACATTTCCACAAGCATTACATGTATTAGTGGCATTTGATTCATGGAGTAAATCGTAAATTAAGTACCCATATACTCGCACCTTTGAACCAATGACTAGATACTTATCATAATCAGGATGGAGTTTCTTAAAGCTTGGTGTAATTTCAATAACAATGCAATTTTTCTTAGTCGACCTTGGACTTAAGGCTAGAGCAATATGCACGTCACCATTTTTCAGCGATTTACTGGCACGATTACAATTGCACGATTCTGGCCCCTGCTCTCCAAAATCGATGATGTATCCTTCAGTCACCACATATGCACCTTCCTGAAATTTATGCACATCTGGTTTATTTGATCTTGTGATAAGCATATTAAGTGGTAACGGCTGAGCTTGTGTAGATGGAATTCTTGAAGAATGGTTCTTCCAAACATTAAGGTGCTTTTTGTCTTCAGTAGTTGCCGAACCATGTTTAGGACAACTTTGTGAATAAACGTAAAATGTAATAAAGAAGCTGAATAGGAGTGAGGTTGCATAACATATTTTTTTCATGTCTAAATGGTTTCAGGTATATATTATTTCTTTTTCTTCTGTGTTTCACTCATAACTCTCGAAATAGATTCTTTCTTCTTCTGCATGTCTTCATTTGAAGTCGGACTGTATTCTACTTTGACCCTGTATCCTTTCATTCGTGTTTCAGTTGATGATTCTTTTGCGATGTGTTCATCGAGGTATCGAAACAACGTATCAGGATCTCCTGTAAGAATTCTTGGATGCAAAGATTCTGAAATTGATTTGAGTACTTCAGCTTTAATCTTTGAAAGTACTTTTTGATTTGTAGAGCAAGCAAATACGAGATTGTATCCAGCAATGAGACATTTATTAATATTATGCACTTCCCATTTCTCAGTAGTTGTTATTCCAACCTCACACGCAATACGATAATTATTCCTTTCAAGACTTACATCAATTCTACCTTTTCCATCTGCCGTAGTTTCCTCAATTGTTGCTTTGAAGCCTCGATTCTCTGCCATTCGTTTTATAAGAGTTTGTAAGTATCTATGTTCACTTATTTCTTTCTGCTTAACTAGATTTACTATTGTTTCATTACTTTGGGCTTCAGAAATTTGAACTTTGGCTTTTGTAATACTTTCTGGTTGCTCAGGTTTGAATTCTTTTACTGGAACAGGCTTTCTTACCACATCTTCATTACTTTTTTCTTCACTTGGAAAATCAGCATTAGTTTGATTGAATAAACTTTCAATTTCATCCTTTGGTGTTCCATATCTTTCTCTTGACCGTTGTAGTACTTGGCTAGTAATAGAAGTAATACTTTCATGATCGAGTTCAGGGGGCTGAATGACGCTAATATTAAAATCAAATTCTGGCCGTTCAACACGCACAATAGCTTCTCCTGTTTCCAAATTTTGTAGATCTCGTGCATCAAAAAATGAAAACCCCTCAGCCAGTCTTTTAGCATCTATGTCCCCAAGTCTAAAGCATATTCTTGTTCCTGCATTTGCAATTATGGAACTAGCAAGTTCATTATCTTGCTTCGTGAGTTGCTGCATATCTTGGTGAGCAAGCGTTAACCCCAAGTAATACTTTCTTGCACCGGAGAGAATGGAAGACATTGACGGCGTAATGAAGTGTTGGAATTCATCTATGTACATAAAGAATGGTCGTCGCATGTCTTTACTGAGTGCTTGCCGAGCCATTGCTGCTTGATGAATTTTAGAGACGATAAAAGAACCAAGCAAAAAACTATTTTCATTCCCAATTAGTCCTTGAGACAGTTTTACTAAGAGAATTTTCCCATCATTAATGACTTGCTCAAAATCGATACTCTTTTTCTGCGCAACCATTTGCCGAATGAGCTTCGGACGAAGAAACGTATCAAGTCTCGTGAGTATTGGTCCGATGGAATTTGATTTGAGTAGTGGAAACTCTTTTTGCCAGTAGTAAATAATGTTTGAATCAGAAATTGATTTCAAAAATTCTTCACGAAAGGATTTTTCGATTAAGAATCTTCTGAGGTCGATGAGCGTACCTCCTTTATTGCTTTCAAGAAATGCTATAATAGCATTCGCCAGTACTGAATTCATTTGATCACCCCAGCTGGTGGATAATCTTTTAAATACACCAACTAAATCAGAGGAGAGAATTTCCTTTTCAATATCGGAATGTGCATTGAGGATATTAAAGCCTACTGGATGTTGTGCATCAGCAGGATCGATGACAATGACATCATCAAATCGATTCTCCGGAATTCTAGGGATAATATTTTCAATTAAATCACCATGTGGATCAAGAACTGCAATACCATTTCCTAGGTCAAGATCATTCGTAATCAGGTTAAGGAGCATTGTTGATTTACCTGTGCCAGTAGCCCCGAGAATATGAGTATGATTTAACCGAAGACTGTTGGATACGGACGCTTCTTCACTCCCATTCATGTGCTGGTTTATCCCTATTACATTTGGATGTCCGATTGCAATTGCAGGCAGTCGTTTAGTTTTTTTGGCATCACGAAGTAGCTTTTTGGCATTTAATGTTGAAGGCGGTGGATGAATAATACAAGCTAATTCTCTAACGTTAAGTAGCATACCATCGCGTCTTGATTTCCTGAATATAATATCCTCAGCATATTCTTCTTTAGTGTAGTTCTCACTATTAGAAAGAGGGATGAACGCATTATTTGAACTCTGAGTCCCTTTGGAAAGAGAATGTGATAGTTTGGATGTGATTTCATGAGCTCGGTTTTCACTATCTGCAATACCGATAGTCCTGATAGTAACCGCGCACAATGGGTCTTTGATTTTCTCTTTAGCCAGTGCAACCATTTCAGGAGCATCGATAAAGAACGAAGTGCCGTCATCATCTGTTACTGCCCGGATGATACTCTCGCTCCAAGGATTGCGAACGCCACTAAAGATAATTTGAATAATTACTTTCTCTTTTTCATCTAAATGATCTAGAATCGCATATAGGTTTTGAAGAGGGTCTAGGTCAAAATGCTTAACTGTCAAAGTGGGCAGCATAAATTCATTCTTCAGTCCCATCTCAATTGCGTAGCCTGATGTACCTTCCGGAAATACATCATATACTTCAATCCCTTCTATTTCCTTAATGTGGAGATTTGGAAAGTACATTCGCAATTGCTGATACACTGCATTCTTTTCTGATTCATGGCAGACCAGTTGAATAAAAAGTTCTTTGTGATCTGCTATAATTTCAAAACTTAATTGAGTAGTCGCTGTTGAGAGAAGAAAAAGTATTCGGGACATTTCGTCAACAGACACTTTAATCTCTTTGGGAAAAATGAGGATAAGAGCAATGAGTTCTTCTTCACACTCGTACGGAAAAGGTTCAATAGGTACTTCATCTGGAATGATCTCAGACTTTTTCTTCGAAAAAATAGTTTGCCAGCCGTCATTTAAAATGCTTCGAATCGAAGTGGCTCTACCATCATCATCCGAAACCTTTGGAGTAATAAAATGATAAAAAAATGGCACAAAAGTTGGTTCTCTTTGAACAGGAAAGTCATAGAGTTGCCAACCTCGACCACGTTTTTCCCATTCATAAAAATTAAAAGTTAATTCATCGGAAATGCTCTTTTGCATTCTCTACAATTAAAATTGTTCAACCGGAGGTTTTAATTCTACAAACCCTCTGACCCCTTTATCTGGTTTATCAAACGATTCTATTGTCTGGTTTATGCAATTCTTTACGATTGCTTTAAAAACCGTATTGGTGTCAGCTAAATAATATGTACTTGGAACCGATTTTTTAATGCGATGCGCACTAATAAGACCAAGATACAGCAAAATAGCTGTAATGCCCCGAGGTTTTTCGCCCAACCTCCAAGAGATAAATGCTGGCGCACCGAAGGGTGCCGCACAAACATCGAATATTAATTCTCTTCTTCGAATTCTAAGGTATTCCCGATTGTGAGAAAGAAACTTTCCTTCTGAAAGAGAAATTCTTGCACAGGTGACGCCTGGCATTTTCTTTTCTTCAATGAGTGCTTCAATTTTAGCGTAAACACTTTTAGTTGAAAACTGAATGCCTTCAAAGGGATGACAATCACCTTCATGAAAAATTGGAGGAATTTTGTTAGGCATAATACTTTGTTTAAATTATAAAAATAATTTTTCAGTTTTTTTTACAATTTGTATAAAACGGAATCCATTTGATTAATAAAAATATTTAATTAAAACTAATTAACTATATCTAAACTAAAAAATGAATGAAAATACTGTTTTGAAAATGACTAATCTTTAACATTTAAATAAAATTGAACAAAGCGGAATTTATGACTGAAACCGCTATGTTCAATTTTATAGTATAGTTCAAAGTTTTATTTTATAATTGATAGTGTTCCTTGGTTAGTGACTTCATCATTAATTACAATTCGATAATAATATAATGCGGGATTCAAAGTTGATAGGTCTAAAACTTGATTTTCTTGATCGATTTTTAAATTTACTCTAAATAAAACTTGACCAAATGTTGAATAAACTTCAAAGACACCTTTTTCATCTTCGTTCAATTGATATCCCACTGTAATCTTGCCTGTGGTAGGATTAGGGAATAAAGTCTGATTCAAATTTTGATTTGGGTTTTTCAGTCTAGGTTGAATTCCATAATACAAACACAAAGCATCATCATCCCAATCTGCTGTTGGATCAACTAAATGATACAATGAACGTGCATTATATACAGCAGGCCCTCCACTATAAGGACATTGCTCAGCAATTAATAAAAGTTCTTCTTTCTGCTCATCAGTGAACTGGTATTCACCTGAAGCAACTGTATTTAAGTAAATATCATTAACGAAATACTCATTATATTCGTATTCTTCATTTAGTGGAATATCTCTATTTTCATCGATCGTATTTTCAATCCTATATGTTTGAATCTGTTCGATAATTGGTAAGATAGCATCATTATTTTGTAAAGCGGCTTCAATTTTATAATTAAGCCCGTTGACACTTGATCCTCCTAAATATCCATTAAATAAAAGACTATCAATAATTTCAAGTGAATCCATTGCTGATTCAATGATATTTAAATTCATGTGAAACATTTGATCATAAACCGATTCCCATTTAACAGCTTCTGAAATTTCTTGATTCACTTCCGAAAAATCTCCTATGGTCCCTAAAATTTTTTGATCATAAAACACCTGTAAAATAGGATTGTCTATCAAAAGTTGCGGATTCTGTTGAAGTCTTTCGAATAAAAAGCGATCAGCAAAGTAATTTGAAGGATCAACATACTCGGTACCAATTTTATCATCAAGTGCAATTATTTCATCTTCAAATCTTGGGTCAGTTCCTGAAGGAACAACTGGCTGACAACCATATGAACTACATTCAAAATCATTATCTTCATTTCCAACAAACCATCCAAAGTTCAGAATATCATTGTTGGATGTTGGCGGATTAGAATTTGAAGGATCATAATAAGTAATTTGATTACTTAATGCAGAGGCAGAGTTTATACCTGTTAAATAAGCTCCATATGAGGAATAACTACCATCCCATTTATTTCCATTATTAGTTTGTTCACCAATGAGTGCATTATACGATAAATATAAACCATAGGTATGATCATTAAAAATGTTACCCTCTAATTCTAATGGTTGACACGCACCGTTGACACGTATTCCATTATTTTGTTTATTCATCCAATTACATGTTGCCCAATTTTCGGGGCTCAAACTAAATACTATACCTGATTGGGCTGATGGATAAAATTGCAGTGCTTGAATAGTGTTACACTGGAAAGTACAACCCTGACTAAAATAATTACTAATCCCTGCGGTATTATATACATTATTCATTTGTATATAATTATCGCTAACAATTGCGTTATGCATTGAGTAAGTTAAAATACCATAACGAGAGTAATTTAAGTAGAGTGAATTGTTTACTACAGAAAGTGGATGACCTAGATTAAATTCATCTAAACGAATACAAGCATATCCAACAGGAGTGCCCGACATATGTATGTCATTATTCTCAATTACTACATCTGCGTTAGGGTTATGATATCCATGAATGCCATATAATTTTGCGCTGATCGAACTTGATGTAATTTTTACGTCAGAACAATCCTGATAATAAATACCATGTATAACGTCATCAGAGGATTTTATTGCGGCAACTGCAAGAATACCGTTCACGGCATTTATAGCATAAAGGCAATTTTCAAAGGTATTCTCTGAATTCTGATAACTGCCTCCCATCCCATCAATATTTAAATCACCTCCATTAATGTCGATTCCACAACCATTCTCCATGTTTTTAAACGTAGTGTTTCGAACTACTACATTTGAATTATTTATGATTAGTCCATTCAATAAATTATTAAATTGAACGTCGCCGCCAGTAACTAAACCTGTAGTTGAACCAAACTTGAAATATGTAACATTTGTAGCAATTATTCCTGCATAAGGTACATTCGCTAGGTTTGTTTCTTGACCTACATATTTCGAGACAAAACAATTATATGCTGTGCCAGAACAAGAATAATTACTAGACTTAAACTCAGTACTCATAAGCTTTGATCCAGTAATAGTAGTCGGGGACCCAGTACCAATTTTTATACCTATATAGTTATTTATAAAATGTGAGTTTGTTATATCAAACAAGCAACCATTATTTACAGTTAAAGCGCATTCGGCCTGTTCAATTGTTGAGTTATTTTTAATGACGATTTTTGCTCCTTGCTCAAGAATAATTCCTTTCCACATTTTACAACAACTACCTGGACCTAGTTTGCAATTGTCAATAGTTAGAGTCTGTCCATTTTTAACAATTATTTTAGAACCGGATGCAAAGGAAATTGTACCACAGTCTTTAAATGTAAAGCTTTCGGTTATAAAAAAATCACCATTAAATGTCATAGTAGATCGTGTAACAATTTCTGAATTTGTAATATTTGATTGATCAGATTTATCATAATAAGTATATGTCGAAGAGCAGCATCCTTGAACAAACGTACTGGTAACCGTTTGACATCCTATTCTACCTACACTCACATCAATTCTTCCACCTTCATTTGACTGCCATTGAACCTTTGCAATTTTTTTATTATTGTAAGGAAAAGAAATTACAGCAGCATTTGTTGGATAAACACTCCAAGAGTAATACTGGCTATATACATCATTAAAATTAGTTATTGTATAATAATCTGAATTGGCATAATTAGCGCATGTTGATTTTGCTCCATTAATTATCGGAGCTGAAAGATTTGTTGGAATAGCAAGAAGAGAAATCGTTTTAGTTGCTGAACAACCTTTATTATCGGATATAGTTACTGTGTAATTATTTGCAGCGAGATTGTTTAAAGTTGAAGAAGTTTGACCAGTATTCCAAGCATATTGATAAGGAATAGAACCTCCACTGGCACTTGCAACCAAAATTCCATTCTGAGTTCCTGAACATGGGTAGTTAGAGAGAACCTCCGGTTTTATTTTTGTACTAGACTCTATTGCAATTGTGTTTGTGCTTTTACTACAACCTTTAGAATCTGTAACAGTTATTATATAGTTGCCAACTCCAAGGTTATTTATAAAGCTTGCATTGCCAACATTAGGACTCCAAGAAAATGAATAAGGAGAATTGCCTGAAGAAGTTGTAATAGAGATACTACCATTATTCGTACTTCCGTTACATGTATTTTTTGAAGAAACAGATAAGGATATGTTACAGCATGAAGTTACTGTAATTGTTCCAGTACTACTATTACCACACGCATCCCTTACAGTACAAGATATAACACCGCCTGTTTTGTATGCCACTCCCCAATTGACTGTAATTGAGTTAGCAGCTTGAGTGTAAGATGCCCCCGATGGAATTGTCCATGTATAAGTTGCATTATTTGTATTAGATGGAACTGAATATACCGTTGATCCGCAATTACTATTACTTCCAGTAATAGTAGAGTTAATTCCATAATTATAAGTCAGTAAATTAGATTCTCCACAGAAATCACCTGAAGTCACTCGTACAAAATAATTTCCAAATTGTGTAGCCGTATAGGAACTAGAAGTAGCAGACGAAATTATCGTCCCATTCAAATACCATTGAAACGTGCTAAATTGAGATGGATTAATTACACTAAATGTATTTGAGCAATTAATAGAGTTATTCGAAGACATAATTTGGGGCTGTAAAATATTGCTAGCAGGTATCCAGAAATATTTAATAACATCGTATGTTTGACCGTCCAGTGGATTAGAGTTATCGGAACACTGAATGACGTCAGTTAATTGATTACCAAAATTATTAAACTTTCGAACCTCATATAATCCTGCTGTTAAATTATTAAAAGTAGCTGGATTAGATGTCGATGAATCTAACACTGTATTTTCTCCTAAATGATATAATTTAAATGAGCCGCCGTTATAACTTGAAGAAACTGTAACAGAGCCATTACTATAGCTTGGGCAAGTAGCATTTGTTAAATCGGAAATACCAATTCCAGTGGGATATTGACACGTTGGAACATTCAATTGTACTGTAATTGTTCCTGTTGCTCCTGTGGATACAATGGAAGACCCACAATCACAAGGAATATAGACGACAAAAAACTCGTCGTTACTTGTAAATTGAACCGTATGTGAAGGATCTTCAATATTTGATGGTACAATACTCAGAGTACAGCTTGGGCAACTAAAGTTAGTTACTGGATACTCGACCGGACTTCCTTGTGGATCATGACGCCACCATAATTGAACTGTAGCAGTACAATTTGGGTTAGGCATCGGATTAATGTCAACATAGATATCAGTCGGATCACCTGAAGTTACAACTAAATCGCTTGCTGAAATACTTATCGTGCGATTAACTTGCGGGTCAACAAGTAAAGTAGTACTTGTTGAATTCGAACAGGTTCCTTGAGTTACAGTATAAATCACCGTATTAGAAGTAGATTGGCCGGCAGCGTTTGCATCAAAAAAATAATTTGGAGATGAAAAGCTGACATGTGCTCCTGAAAAAACACCATTTGGAGGATTTGGGTTTAGATTTGCACCCAAATTAAAATCTGTTTCATTCACACAAACATGTACTGGTGAAGTGACAGAGATGTTTGGAACGGGTACAATCTCAATTTGATATGTTTGACTTTCAAAGCTGCATCCGAATGCATCAGTATGAATAGCTGCTATATCATGAAATCCCAATATTAGATTTGATGGGTCAAACGATGAACCCACTATTTGATTATTATCTATATAGAATACTGTTCCAGATGATGGCGAACTATTTAACTGAACTGTTGAAGGTGTTTGACAGTATGTCTGATTCAATCCTTGTATACTCACATTTATTGTAGGATGGACCGTAATTGTAATAGTGTTAGATATAGTAGTTACTGGCGTTCCAAGTTCGTTAGATGTCATAATTACTTTTACAACGTCTCCATTTTGTAATGTATTTATATTCAAAGAAGCTGAATTTGATCCTGCAAGCGTCGAGTTTACATACCATTCAAACGTTGGTACTGGAGAGGTAATATTTGTCGTACAATTAAAAGATACGAATTCGCCTGGACATATTGAAGTAGTAGTTGCAGAAATTATAGCGGTTGGAACATTGCCCATAATTTCAATATCAGCTCTAAATTTAAGGTTATTAAAATATCCAGTATTTCCTGGAGTAATAACTTCAGCCTCTACTGTCCATATATTTGTAATCCCACTTTGTACTGAAACAGAGGGATTTGAAGTTATAATAGATGCTTGAAATACTCCATCTTTATACCACCTAAAATTGCCAGCAGCAGAATTAATTGAAGGACTAAAACCATTTCCACTAGCAACATTATTTAGATGAGTACCAGGTATAACAATTTGATCATATGGAATTGTAAAAGGACTATTAGTGGCAATTATTTTATCCTCAGGTAACGTGTGAATTTCATTATTGTCAGAAGGCAATCTAAAATACAATCTCGAATCTGGTGCGCAACCATACTTAAAAACCCCAATGCCTTCCGACATATCATTTGGATGTGTAAGTGTAGGATCAGTCTCTGTTAAATATTGTAATGTACGTGTTGAACCATCCGAGTAAGGATCAACAGTGGTTGTATAATATGAATCATAAGTGGTCTTCAAATCAGCAAGCGTTCCATTCCATCCTCCATGTGTTCCAAAATGATAGCCATTATCATTTTTTATATAGTCACCAAACCAATTATTTTCGGATGAAACATCTGAGGCTTCAACTGAAAATAAGGGAATCAATTTTGTTGGATTGTTATTATTAGCGAACGTTAACAATCGCCTTCCCTTGCTATCATCTCTATTAAAAAATGCACTTGCACTATTAACTTGCCAACCAATAAAATATTGAGCTACATAAACTAAATCTATTCTAAGGTCAATTTGATCAGCAAATATTTGAGGAGTTAATACATCCTGACTTAAATCACCTAAATAAGTTGCAGTTTCGATTGGTTTATATCGATTGGTGGTTGTGTTAACTCGAGTGAATAGAAATACGGGTCTTTCTGAAAATTTCTCAACATTTGAATTTGTAATTGAGCACTGTGCGCTTCCTGCTGTCGCAGTTGTACTATTTGTATGAATTGTTGAGATATATGTAGTCGTAGGATCTGTTACAATTCCACTATGAATAACACCATTAGAGTTAACATCACCATAGCATATTTCAATTAGTATATTACTGGTACCATTCCAAGTAAAATTATTTGTAAAATTTAAAAAATTAATGCCTGATATGGGTGAATAAGAGGAGCTAGTAAAGACGGTAGTGAGGTTAGTTATGGCAGCGAAATTATTAAGATCGGTGGCTGTAGTTGGTCCAATTTTTAAACTAAAATCCTTCATTCCAGGTGAAGGGAAAGGCAATTCATCAATATCCGTAATTTGAAATCCCATTGAATTAATTACATCACCAGCTTGTAAGCCTGCTTCTGTTAATTCGTTTGCCTTAATCAAATGTTGATTGTGAGAATTTGAATTTAAACTAAAGAATGGATTTATTGTAGTCCCCGTATTATTTGCAACATCTAAAGTCCCGCTTGCTCTATTAATACCACTACCAACTACAATTGTTCCCTTTGATCTCTCTTTTTCCAAGAGCATATTGTCTAAACCTGGACGATAAAATGTTTTATAATTTGTGTATTTAGTTCCTACGATAGGTTCGTCATTCCAAAAATCTAGTTCTGTATAAACAATATCAAAACAATACTGGGGACCAAGAGTCGTTCCATGAGCTACTATCATTCTTCGATTAAATTCATTTACGTTTCGAAAAAATTGTGATCCTCGAAAATGATCAGACACATTCGAAGAACCTCTATGGCCGGATCCATGTGCGGCAATCTTGCTAATTCCGGCATCATGTGCAGCTTTTATAAAATCACCCAAATGATTTTCTAATGTACTATTGACAGTATTGATATTAATTATTTTTCGAGAAAATGTAGGTTCTAAAATCGAATATGCAGCAGAATTTACTGGTGCTATATTTAAAATTAAAATTTTATAATTTCTTGCTGTGCAATAGTTAATCAGGTCCTTTTCGCGTTCAAATGTGCCATTTGAATTTTCATCTACATAATAAATATTAGTTCCAAAAAGCTCAACAAAAATTGTTCGGTCATTACCGATAATTGCGTAGATATCATTTGAATGAATTAAAAATAAATGAATAATAACAATAAATTTTAAATATGTTTTTTTCATCGGGTTTTAATTTTTTATTATTGTTTGATTTGAAATCAGTTGTTTTGAACTATCTTTAATACTAATTGTATAAGCTCCAGTTTTTAAATTATAGATAGGAATAGTTATTTCAGATTGAGTTATTACATAACTGTTTAATAATTTTCCACAATTATCAAAAATGGTTAAATCCAATGGGAAATTAACTCGACTTATCTGAGGTTTGATTTTAATATTAATAAATTGATTAGTAGGATTAGGATATAGTTCTACCAAGTCATTTACATCCAAATTTTCAATAACATTTGTAAATGTACTATCACATACTTCATTTATAAATCCGATTGATGCAGTAACTCCTGACGCATCAATATTTCCACAAGTAACAACGCACCCTTTTTTATTTATTATCATTTCGTTCGGAAATCCAAATGGTTCATTAATAAATTGAGTCCAAATTGTATCTCCGATACTGCTAACATTATAGATATAAATTTCTGTCAATGCACCATAGAAATGAGTAGAGTCAGCTATCACTGCATTAAATAATTCTGAAAATGTAAACACACTTGATATCGAAAAAAGTGAATCTAGTTTAATTATTTTTGAATTATAAGGAGATAACGATTGTTGACTTATTAATTCATATCGATGATACGATATCTCTTTGATCGAAAGTGCTTTTTCACTTGGAATATTTAATGCCTCTTGTTGAATTACAGTTCCTGCCGAATCAATTCTAATCACTCCTGTATTGTTTCCCAGATCTAGTGGTACAAAGATGAGTAAATCTGAATTTAAACAGTCAACTAAAGATCCTCTGGAATAAACTGAATGTGTAGGAAATGAATATTCTTGTGACCATATTGAATTTCCAGAAGAGTCAATTTTATCCAAAGTTAAATGCATGATACTATCCGTTTTTTCTCCGAGTACATAGAAGAAATTATTATCAATAATTCTAATATCGATAAACCTCTTATCCCCGGTGTCAGAAAACATTTTTTCCCATTTAATTCCTCCCGTACTATCCAATTTTACTAAGTATCCTAAGTCCTTTAAACCATGGCCAACTTTGTAATTATCAAGTGTGCCACACATAATGAAAGAATGATCTGGCAATTGCTTTACTGAATATATACTATTACTTGAATCTAAAGTATTAAAAAGGTTGTTTTCTCTTCTCCATTGTTCATTTCCCACATTGTCAACTTTAACTACAAAATAATCATTGCCAATGGCGTTTTTTACATTACCAGCTGAAATATATCCTCCATCTGAAGTGGTATCAATAGAAACTAATACGAGTCCGCGAGTTGAAGAAAATTGATTATGAAAACTTGTACTTTGACCATATACAAACGTGGAATAAATTAATGCTGAAAAAATAAATAGATAAAAATTAATAATTGATTTCAATTTATGTATTGATTAAATTTAATTCATCGTTTATATATTATAGAATTTGGAACATAATATGTTGGCAAAAACTTTAATGAATTGTAAATATTTTTAAATCTAGAATACATCCTTAAGTCTTTACAGTTTTTTTAGTTTTTGCTTTTCTAACTTGTTTCTTTAGGAAAATTAATAGTCATGGCCTAATATATAGGTGTCAGTTAAGAGAAATAAGATATTGTGCTAAAAAAAAGGAATTACCTATGTAAATGAAAAGCTTCAAAATTAATAAATCAAGTAAAATTGAAGAAAAAGTTTTCAACAAGTATACACTGCTCGTTTTTATTTAAAAAACCTAGAAAGGCCTAATTTTTATAAAATAACTTAAGTCGCAAAGTAAAACAATTGTTAAATATTTCTGCAGAATTCATACAATTGTACTTTGCGACCAATATATTAATTTTATCGACTCCGGTAACAAGGTATCCACTCCAGGTCTTCACTCATGAATGCCCCTCACAATGAGTTCGCCCTGTTCGTGTCTGTGACTGAGCGCGTCTTTCACCATTCGTGAAAGACTCACACAGGCCAGCTCAGTCACTCTCTGTTTG
>CAZQOQ010000005.1:0-52311 GCA_964595205.1 uncultured Flavobacteriales bacterium
GGAGGTTTCCTGTGCGTGAAGGCACACAACGACTGCGGCGTGAGTGCATCGAGTTGCCTGAACATCATCCAGCTGACCAGGAAACCTCACACGCCGGGAAGCATCAGCGGTCCATCGACCCTGTGTCCGAATACGATGGTATCTTACAGCACCCCACAAGTAATGAATGCAACAACGTATGAATGGACGGTGAATGGGGGAGTGGTGATCGTAAGCGGACAGGGAACGAATTCAATCAACGTACTTGCTCCTTCGAATTTTGTGAAAGCCGATGTGAAAGTACGTTCAGTGAATTGCAAAGGAAACAGCGGATACCGTTCAAGACGGGTTACGAGAAATAATGCATGCAGGGAGCAGAGTTTATTTGAGAATGAAAATAGCTCAGGACAAACGATAAATGATCTGAATGTATTTCCGAATCCTGCATCAGAAAAGCTTACAGTAACATATTATTCAGTCTCAAATTCTAAATCGATATTGAAAATGACTGATGTGATTGGAAAAATTGTGTTGATGGATGAGCTAATCTCTGTTGAAGGAAATAACATGAAAAATATTGATCTGGGATCGTTGCCAGAGGGGATTTATTTGTTGACTCTGCAATCTTTTGTAGGAGATAGAGCGGTTTCTATTAAGGTAGTTATTGAATAATTGCTTATTAAAATTTAATACAGAGGCACGGATTACACGGAGATTATTTAATTTACCTCTGTGTTAAAAAACCCACAGCAAATCATCTTCGTTTCATGTAAGTTCTATTCCTTCGTTATCTAAGAGTTCTGCAAACAGTCATTTCGCCCCCAGATTGTTGTAATTAATCCGCAATTTTTGCATTTTCTTAACTACTACAACGTTATCTTTGCAGTCGTAAAATGTAAATCATGAAAATCAAAGTAGAAAAAGTATTATCAGTAATTGCCTTATCGGCAATATTAATTTCTTCATCATTGAAATCCTTTTCCCAGGGCTCTGCAGGTAAACTGGATTATGCCATGCAGGTGATCAAAGCTGTGTATGTAGATACGGTGGATGAGAAAAAAATCACAGACGCTTCCCTTCGTGCAATGATCAAAGAACTCGATCCGCATTCAGTTTATATACCGGTAGAGGAAATGCGCGAAATGAACGAACCTCTCGTGGGAAAATTCGAAGGCATAGGAATTCAGTTCAACATTCACGAAGATACCATCATGGTGACCCAGACCATACCCGGCGGTCCGTCAGAGAAGCTCGGCATCAGGGCGGGTGACCGGATCGTGAAGATCGATGGCAATGCGGTGACTAATATTAAGATCACAAACAACGACGTTTTGAAAAAACTTCGTGGCGACAAGGGCACAAAAGTCAACGTTAGTATCTATCGCAGAGGTCAGGCCGAACTCCTCGATTACCTCATCACCCGGGACCAGATTCCATTATTCAGTCTCGATGCCTCCTATATTGTTGCTCCGGGAATTGGATACATCAAGATCAGCCGCTTTGCCGATTCCACGGTCGACGAATTCAAAAAGGCACTCGACAACCTGAAGTCAAAGGGCATAACAAGTCTCATCCTCGATTTACAGAGTAACGGTGGCGGATACCTGAACCGCGCAGTCGGTCTCTCCGATGAATTCCTGAGTGAAGGAAAAAAGATCGTCTACACAAGAGGCAGAGTGAGTCCGCCCGAAGATTATATCTCTACAGCGGCCGGCGGCTGGGAAAAAGGAAAGATTGCCGTTCTCATAGATGAATCGTCTGCTTCTGCCAGTGAAATCGTTACCGGTGCCATCCAGGACTGGGATCGCGGTCTGGTGATTGGCCGCCGCTCGTTTGGAAAGGGTCTCGTTCAGAAACCGTATCAGCTCCCGGATGGTTCTGCACTCAGGCTTACCATTGCTCACTATTATACTCCTTCCGGTCGCTGCATTCAGAAGCCATACCAGCTGGGTGACGAAGAAGATTACGACATGGATTTCAGCAACCGGTTAAAGCATGGTGAATTGTTTTATGCAGACAGCATCCATTTCGACGACACCACAACATACTATACAAATTCAAAGAGAGTCGTGCGTGGTGGTGGTGGGATCATGCCGGACGTATTTGTTCCGCTCGACACAACTTCTAACAGCCAGTTCTATACGGATCTTTTGAGGAAAAATGTGCTGAACGATTTCACACTTTCTTATGTCGACAATCACAGGAATGAGCTCAGGAGCAGGTATCCAAACATCGAGTCATTCAAAAGCGGATTTGTGCTTGATGACAAGATGTGGAATGATTTCCTGGCATTGGGTGAGAAGGCAGGAGTGAAGAAAGACACAGCAGGCATTAACATTTCGGGAAAAATCATTAAATTACAGCTAAAAGCTCTTATAGCCAGGAATATGTGGGATACTTCCGCATATATGCAGGTCATCAACGATGTAAATTATGCCCTGCAGAAGGCAATTGAAGCCATAAAAGATAATACCTTTGAACGGCTGAAGATAGCTGCCAAATAAATGATTAAAAAATTCTTTTTTCTTATAGGCTTCATAGCAACGTTTAATTGCCAGGCTCAGACATACCAGGTGAAACTGATGTCGTGGAACATCCTGAATTTCCCATCGCCGACTAACTTCCAGGGTGATACAACACAGCGATGTCCGGCTTACCGAACAGTCGTCAATTATGCACAGCCAGACATCCTGATTACCTGCGAGAATACAAGCAGCAGTTGCGTGACTGTACTTCTTAACCAGGTCATGAATACGGGGGCGTATCACTATGCAGCGGGGACGTTCATCAATGGTTATGACACGGACAATTCGATTTATTTCAGGGATTCTCTTTTTACCTTCGTCAGCAATCAGCCAGTTAATACGGCTTTACGTGATATCAATCAATTTACCCTGGTATTCAAGCCGACCGGTGATACGATACATATTTTTTCCTGTCATCTCAAGGCAGGACAGGGATTTGAGTCGCAGCGGGAAGGTGAAGTACTGAATCTTCGACAAGTGACGAATGGATTTGCACCAGGCACTAATTTTTTCATCGGCGGCGATTTTAATATTTATGAGAGTGGTGAACCGGCTTATGTGGAGCTCTTGCGCGATAATCCGGGGGATGATGGAAACTTTATCGATGTGTTAAATATGCCGGGGGTATGGAATAGTTTCAGCTACAGGTATTATCACACGCAATCTACGCATTACAGTACATCTGGAAATTTTTCTACAGGCGGGATGGACGACAGGTTCGATATGATACTTTTCTCCAATGGTGTGCAGCAGCCAACCGGTGTTTATTATGTTCCGGGCTCTTATCAGAATATTGGCAACGATGGAAATCATTACAATGATGCGATCAACTATGGGACGAATACGGCAGTAGGGCCGGTGGTGGCAAATGCATTATTCGATGCTTCCGATCATTTGCCCGTAATGCTTACGATGATGTTTGGTTCACCGGCAGCCATCGATGAAATCGCCGGTAGCGTCTCCGGGATAGAAATATTCCCGATGCCGGTCAGCAGTGATTCAAAGATTCATTTTGTGATAAAGGAAAAGCGGCAGATTCAGTATCATGTGATGGATATGATGGGTAAAATAATCTTCGAAAACGAAGCCGTTTTGTTTGAACCGGGAGAATATTTTTTGCCGATTGAGGGAGAAAAATTGAAAAATCCGGGATTTTACATCTTGTCACTGAGTGTCGATAAATCACTGATTAGCAATAAAATAATAGTGATTAACTGATCTTTTTTCCTGTTCGGTAAATTATTTTTTTACAACCATTAAAAGCTGGAACATTTTTTCGTTCTTGAGAGTATTAAATACTCAAAGTTTCAGGATGAAGAAAAAAGCAAGTTCCTTGCTTAAGCCGCGTGTTGGCGCTCTGTTAATCTCAGAGCCATTTAATCCTGAGCCAACTTTTAAGCGTTCGGTAGTATTGATCAGCCAGCATAATTCGAAGGGGACGATTGGTTTCATCGTAAACAAGCCGACTCAATTAAAAGTACACGAGGCACTCGACGACTTTCCGGAAATTGATGCAGTTGTATACTGGGGCGGGGCGATCAGGCTGGATTCGATTTATTATATACACTCGATCGAAAACCTGAAAGGC
Organism: uncultured Flavobacteriales bacterium; assembly: GCA_964595205.1. Lineage (GTDB taxonomy): Bacteria > Bacteroidota > Bacteroidia > AKYH767-A > 2013-40CM-41-45 > JADKIH01. The sequence continues at coordinate 4,093 of CAZQOQ010000005.1, forward strand.
TCGCATAAGATTACGGAAGGCATATACTGGGGCGGTGATTATTCGCAGCTGAAGGTGATGATAGAAGCCGGAGAGGTGAATGCAGACCAGATAAAATTTTTAGCAGGCTACTCAGGCTGGCATGGCAAGCAACTGGAAAAAGAGATCAATGCAGCCAATTGGTGGGTCACAGGAGCTGATAAATACTCCATACTCATTGAAGAACCGACGATCATGTGGGGCAAGGTGCTTACAAGCATGGGGCATGTTTATGGCATTCTGAATGATTTTCCGGAAGATCCTGGACTTAACTAACAGTTTGAGTTGGAGTGTGAGTGCGCTTAAATACAGTTTGAGTTGGAGTGTGAGTGTGCCTAAATACAGTTTGAGTTGGAGTTTGAGTGTGTATTTTTAAATTCAGTTCGATTTTTTCAAATTTTCAAACTGAATTTCGATTCACATTCACACTTTTTTACTTTCCAGGCCTTTTATTAATGAATACAGTACTTTCGAAAGTTCTTCTGCTTTTGAATAATAAAAATCAAAAATTTCATGAGTTATAATATTTTCGGAAGTAAATAAATCAAGAATAGCAACACATTCGAAGACGCTTCCTCTGGAAATTACATAAAAATTGCGTTTATCTGCGTTACTGAACCGACTGGTTCCTTCTGCAATATTCAATACAATACTCAAAGAAGCCCTTCGTAATTGATCTCTCGAAACTTTGTCAATTATTTCAATAGCCAGTATTTCCTTCTTTACATCCAGATTAAATTCTTTGGCTTTTTGATATACCACTAATTTTTCGAAATCAAACATTTTTAATCGAAAGATCGATATCGAAACAGCATGGTTACAACCAATATATTAATGAAAAACAATTTATGAGTAAGTACTAAATACAGTTTGAGTTTGAGTTTGAGTTTGAGTTTGAGTTGGAGTGTGAGTGTGTATTGAATCACACTCACACTCCAACTCACACTGAATTTAAAAGGGCACACTCACACTCACACTCACACTCACACTCACACTCACACTCACACTCACACTCACACTCACACTATAAACTCCGGCTCCGGCTTTGTAAGATTTTCCAAGAATTGCTGCCAACATTAAGTAAGATCCATCGTTTTGATTGATACCCATACATCAAAAGTGAAAAAAGGGCCTTGAGCAGAAATGTTTCAGGGCTTTTTTTTGAGAATATTTTTCTTCACTAGTTATGATAAGTACAGGTTTTACAATTTTCATTTCATCATTCTACCTTCCATGCAAAATGATGCGAGGTTATGTTAAACCCTTTTTTCAGATATAGTCTGTGTGCATCATAGCGGGAGTCATTACATCCTGAATCCAAATGTACCTGGTCGCAATTTTTTTCTTTAGCGAGGTTGAAAATATAATTAAGCAATTCAGAAGCATAGCCTTTTCCGCGCGCTTCCGGAAGTGTGCTTAAATCGTCCACATAGATGGCTTTTCCCCAGGCAAGATGTTCCGTAAAACGGAAACCCGATGCACAGACGGCCTTTCCGTTTTCTTCGATGTAGATTAAATTGTAACCACGTGTAATCATGCCATCAATGAGGTTGTAGAAGGTATCTTTGTTCAGTTTAGGACGAAGCGCCTGCATCACTTCAAAGCACTTTTCGATGGAGTTTTTATCGTTTGCCAAGTGTATTTTCATGCGTTAAACTTATGAAAATACTTGCAAGCATTGGAATCCTCCGCTGCAAATGCTTGGTTTTAAGTCAGTGATGAAAGGGTACCTAAACAAAGGAAAAAAACATCGAAAATTTGCATCTTTTTTTGAACAAATGATGGAATTCTGCATTAAACTTCTATTTTTGCAGCCGCTTTAAAAGGCAAGATTCCGTAGCTCAGTTGGTAGAGCAATACACTTTTAATGTATGGGTCCTGGGTTCGAGTCCCAGCGGGATCACGTAGCAGTGTCAGTTTCAGTTTCAGAGTTAGTTTAATCTTACACCCACACTGGAGCTGTAACTGACACTTTTTATTCAAGGCTGATTGTATTTTCAAAAAAGCTTTTAGAATATCCAGCATTTACTGGTTGCAAAAGGATTTTAGTAGAATGACCTTTATGCGATGTTCGACTTTCAAAAGCTAATCGTGTATCAAAAATCATTGGAATTTCATACCAGTATATCCAATGAAATCATAAAGAAAAACCTGGTTGATAGAATTACAAAGGATCAGTTAAGGCGAGCGTCAATGAGTATTACTTTGAATATTGCCGAAGGTACAAGCCGTTTTTCAAATGCAGACAGGAAGCATTTTTATACAATAGCCAGAGGATCATTATATGAATGTGTAGCTATACTGGATTTACTCATTAAGGAAAACACGATCGAATCTTCATTTCATTTAAGATGTTCCTTAATTGGGGAAGAAATTTCAAAAATGTTGTATTCGATGGAGATGAAACTTGCAAAGCCAAAATAAGCAGTTATTATGAAAAAATTTTGATAGAATTTACTAATAAAGATATTACAGAACGTTTTGGTAATATGAATGATGTTAATTATCTGTTACGTAACAGGCACAGACTGTCAGATAAACATTTCAGGCAGCTTTTACAATGGAAATAAAATGAACCTAATCAGGATTATGTTTTCCACCAATACGTTTTACAACTTCATCCATACGTTTAGAATTAGCACCCTTAGTATATACCTTTAAATCAATCGAAGAAATTTTATCTGCGTAATTCCTGATTTGGAATTTGAACTGAAACATGGATAAAATGATACCAGCCGGATCACCTAGCAGTGTCAGTTTCAGTTTCAGTGTTAGTGTAATCTTATACCTACACTGGAACTGTAACTGACACTTTTTATGAATAGCGCTATTCTGGAGATTTATTTAAATCACTATATTTGGAATACTTTCAACCCTTTGAAAACAATATTCCAGATGAAAACAAAATCACCTCTATTCATTCTTGCTACTTTTTTTTGCCTTTTCTCGTGTAAGCATGTAGATCAAAAATACATATCAGGCGAAAAGGAAGAACCTTCAACCAATATCAATGAAGATTACTTCTATCAATCTCATAGCTTTCCCTACCATAAAGTAGATTACGAAGCCCAGCGAAATGCTGCACGATCATTTAAAAATTCGCAGGCTTTGCAACGAGCACAAACCACAACCTGGGAATTCGCCGGCCCGGTTAATGTCGGCGGAAGAATTACCGATATCGAATACGACCCCATGAATCCGCTCATCGCCTACCTTACTGCTGCTTCCGGTGGGGTCTTTAAAACTACAGATGGCGGAATTAACTGGCTTCCTGTTTTCGATAGTGAATCTACGCTCTCCATGGGCGATATCGCCATTTCTTCTTCAAATCCTAATGTAATTTATGTCGGTACCGGCGAAGCTAACGGCGGTAGCGGCTCGCTCACTTACGATGCTAACGGTGTTTATAAATCTACCGATGCAGGTGCTACCTGGACAAACGTCGGTTTACAGAATACCCGCATGACGGGACGAATGGCCGTTCATCCGACAAACCCCGACATCGCTTTTGCCGCCTGCATGGGCGACATGTATGGCGTTGGTCCTAACCGGGGATTATATAAAACAAGTGATGGGGGATTATCATGGACAAATGTCTTATTCGTTGACGATTCAACAGGCGCTGTCGATGTTGTAATCAATCCACAGGACCCAAACATCGTTTTCGCAACTACATGGAGGCGCACACGCTTAGTAAATTCAAAAGACTATGCCGGTGTTCAAAGCGGTCTCTGGAAATCTGTCGACGGTGGAAATACGTTTTCAAGACTCGGAGCGTCCAATGGCCTTCCTGCAGTGGGAACGGAGTACAGTCGTATCGGCATTGACTTATGCGAATCATCACCAAATGTTATTTATTGCATGTACCTGAATGAAGCGTATGAGTTCCTCGGAATTTTTAAGTCGACAGACGATGGTAATAATTGGATACAGACGAATGATCTTGCAATTGCATCAGGTGCAGGTGGCGGCGGACAATTTTATTGGTACGGTCGTGTCAAATGTGATCCTACAAATCCTGATGTTCTTTACGTCATCGGCTTCGATATATATAAAACTTCAGATGGAGGAAATTTTTATTCGCAAACTTTTGTAAATATACACGTCGACCAGCATGCCGTTGCAGTTAATCCGGTTGATCCGAATATAGTTATGGTTGGAAACGATGGCGGACTATACACTTCAACTGATGGCGGGAATATCTGGGAACATAATGAAACGCTTCCGATCAGCCAGGTGTACCGATCGGAAATTGATTATTCGAATCCTGCAAACCTCTATCATGGTTTCCAGGATAACGGAACTTATTTTACACCTACAGGAAGCCTGAACGATTATCAGCAGATTTATGGTGGCGATGGGTTTCAGTCGCTCGTATATCGCAACGACCCTACTATCATCCTTGCAGGATACCAATACGGTAATATTTCAAAGTTTGATGGAGCTAACTGGAATCAGACTTTCTCTAATTCATGGTATGGAAATGTGAACTGGAACTATCCACTCACCGTTGATCCGCAGAATGCTGATGTGGTTTATACGGGCACGAACAGCGTTTACCAGTCACTCGATTTTGGCAGCACCTGGTCGGTAATAAGTCCTGAATTGACTCCCAACGATACGGTCGGAAACCTTGTTTACGGAACGATAACTTATATCGATGTATCGCCTGTAAACAGTGATGTCATTTATGCCGGAACCGACGATGGGAAAGTCTGGAATACTCTCAATGGAGGAAGCTCCTGGAATCAGGTCAATGCCGGTTTGCCATTGAGATGGGTTACATGCGTGCGGACTGATCCCTTTGATGTAAATACCGCCTACGTCACTTTTTCAGGTTATCGTTTTCATGATATGATGGATCATGTGTACCAGACGATAGATAATGGTCAGACGTGGACTGACATTGGATACAATCTGCCCGATGTTCCGTGTAATAGCATTATTGGTGACCCGGCTGTTCCCGGTTTACTGTACCTGGCGACGGATGTCGGTGTTTACTTTTTGGCTGCCGGCAGTAATAACTGGTATCCGATGGCTCCCGGAATGCCTGTTGTCGTTTGTTCCGATCTGAAAATACATCAAGGATCCCGTACACTTGTTGTCGGAACTTATGGAAGAGGTGCATATAAATTAAACCTGGATGATTTTGTAGGGATTGAAGTCAATAAGAATCCGGCGAGAGGTGTTTCTGTTTTTCCTAACCCGGTTGTAAATGAATCTGCGACACTATCCTTTACATTATCGGATCGGGATGATGTTTTTCTGGCTATATATACGATTTCAGGAAATAGGATTTTTGAAAAATCCATTGAAGCGGGGAGTGGAGAAAATATTATTCCGATAGATTTCAGAAATGCAAAGCCGGGAATTTATATGATTAATTTAAAAACATCCTCCGGTAATGTTAGCCGCAAGTTTATTGTAAATTAATAGCTAAATTTTCTTTTGGATGAAATGGGAGGAGGGAAGCAAAATTCTCAATAATTCTCCAATGTCGTTTCATCAGTACGATTTAACTACGCTCTGCAAATTATTGACAATGATCATCCGCGCCGACCGGTTCAATGATGGATTCCTTATTATGAACTTCAACGACGGGACGATATTTAAGATTGTAGCGGCAATACAGGGTAAGGTTTTATAAATGAATTTTTGGAGACCGCTAATGCAAATAACTAATCCATCAGTATCTTCTGAGTTCCCAAAACATTTCCTTCTTCATTCACTATCTCTAAAAGATAAATTCCGCTCATATTTTTCGAAGACAAATCTATCGAAAACGTCTGGTGTACGATTTCCTGTCTGTAAACTTCTCTTCCGGTTACATCAAGAATCCGAAGCCGGCAACCTTTATTTGAGTTTAATGCTTTGAAGTCGATTGTAATTTTATCGGAAGCAGGATTCGGAAATACATTAAAGATCGGATGAGTTCCCTGAGGATTCCCGGCAATACTTGTCAGAACACTGTTTAGCAATCCAATGTGGTTAAGGGTGTCAGTTATGGAATTAGTGAATGCTCCTCCGAAACAAATAGTATTACCACGCACGGCAAATGTATGTATGCTGCTGTCAACATTTAATAGAGGAAGGCAAGAGAAAATCCCGTTGCTGTCCTGCTGGAATTCCATCAGGTTATTACCGAAATAGAAAATCACTTCTGTATTGAACGCTCCTGCGCAAAACAGACGCTGGTTCACAGAAAGTAATTGCCGAATGGCGGTTCCATAGAAATAACTGGTGCCGGAATTACCGGGTTTCAGCACAATTTCCCAGTCGGAATTCACAAACCTTGCAATTGAACAGGTATCGGTTCCCTGCACGAAATCACAACCGGCATAAAGCGTGTCCCGGTGAATTTCAAAATCATTCACCGGAGTAGTTGTTCCAAATCCTAATATTCCCATTTGCGTACCATCATACGCAGCAACATGTTTCCTGAGTGCGCCGGTAGTCAATTCAAAATTTCCACCCATGACCAGTGTGTTGTTCCAAACTTCCAGAGTTCGAACGCCTTCGCCATAAATGAATCCCTGGGTAATATCCTGCCATGTACTGCCCGTCCATTTTGAAACATATCCTGTAAACATTCCGCCAGCATAGATCTCGTTGTTATATACTACAAGACTGTTCACGACACTGTCGAGGCTGCCCATAGACTGCCATTGATTGGTTGAAAGATCATAGACAGCAATGTTTGAAACCGGGATCGTTCCCGCCATTGTAAAGTCTCCTCCAACATAAAGTTTGTCATTATATTTAAGAATCGCATTTACTGTTCCATTCACTCCATCGCCAATTCCAATCCAGTCCCATCCGCTAAAACCGCTGATATATTGAGCTACGCCGTTGCAGGGAACGCCGATCGTTGAGGATGTAAATGATCCTCCTGCGTAAATTTCCTGGCTCGTTGAATCTATGATCATGCAATTTACTGTTCCGTTCAATCCGCCTGATAAATCTTCTGTATTAGCAACCACCGGATAGCCGGGCTGAATCCATGCCAGTTCATCGATGGAAAAGCCGTTCTCATCCGCCCATTCCTTTACTCCTTTCGTTTTAATGTCTTTTACATAGACAAATTTATTATCTCTGTCGATAGCATGAGCGAGCGAAGAATGGCCGCTTTGTTTCATCAAAAAACCAACAGCACAATAATTTCCATTCCGGTCTATGAACACAGGATTCTTATAAGGAAGATAATCGTTTCTGGGGAAAGCACGACTGTGCCAGTATCCATTGAGTTCATCAAGAAGTTTCAAACGGTTTTGTTTTTGTTCTGCCGTCAAATTCTCTACCGGTCGTTGCCTGAGGGTTTGTTCTACCAGCATCAGGTGAGTGGCAATCCAGTCGTCGAAGGTTTTATTGTTGCTGACGTCTGCAGATGCAGCCAGCATCAATCCATCAGGATGATTTTTCCATTCGGCATTCACATCTGTGAGATGACGGATCGTTGAATCATCGGCGAAACAACTTAGTGAAATAAAGAAGATAAGAGGGAGAAGTAGTCTGTACATCTTTGAAGGGATTAAAGTGTGTAAACAATTCTTCCAGAAATGTAGAAAAAAATAAAGTATATTCAAAACCGGCGACGTAAGGTGGAAGGACTATTCTCTAGTACCTTAAAAGTTTTAACGATTTATAACCATCATTGCCACTTATTGTTAAAATATAAATTCCTGAAGCGATGTTTGACAGATCAATATCATATTCGACATTTCCGCTGATAGAAAGAGTTTTTTGCATAATTATTTTTCCTTCCTGCGAATAAATGGAAATCAAATCAAAATTATTATTCATTATGGTAAGATGATAAATCCCGTCTTTCGAAGGATTGGGAAATAAACATATCACCGGCGGTTTACTTAAGTCCTCAATATTGGTTGTAGAGATTACCCAGTGATACTGGGTGAGGTTTAATTGCCTTACTGTGCATGGGTCTGAGACAACCTGAAAATTCACCGTGTCATTTAAAATCACATAGGTGAAATAGCCGGAGTCAGTTGTAGCGCATGCCATTGGCGCACCGGGGATGTCAGTAATGACCATATCGTGGCCGTTGTCAGTAAATATGGAAATGGCATTGTAATTAATAAAATCGGTACTCATATATCCGGTATCAGTGCCGAAATGATACAGGTAAACCAAATCGCTGGCAGTATTGTAAACTGACCAGGTAGTATTGGTTATCGTTTGTGTATGCGCTGAGGTGCAATTTAAAATTACTATGACAGCTAATAGAAGTACTTTTTTCATTTTTTTCGATTTAGATCATGTAACTATTACAACTTAAAATTACAATTGAGCAAAAATTTGGACAGTGATTACGGTCAAAAATAACCGTGATTCAGATCATTTTTCGGGTGAATTTCGAACAGATTCTTAATAATCGGATAACCTTTTCTTAACTGGGCAAAAATCGGTAGTTAGCTGTTAATATTTACTTTTCCTTACGGTCCTGGCTCCTTTCATTATTCATTAACATTACACGATATGTTTAATTTCACAATCAAAAAAACCGGCATGCTCCATGCGGTTATATTTTTATCTCTGTTTCCTTTTACTCAGTCGTTTTCCCAGCTTACCCGCACCTGGGAATATTCATTTAGTCCACCCGCCAATCTTGAAGCTGCAGGGAATTGTATTGTTCATTTACCCCAGGGCCTCACCATTGCCGGCGGCATTTATAAAAACTCAGCAAATTTTTACACCAAAAATATTTTATTGTTTACTGACGACGCGGGTTCGTTGATAAAAGCAGATACCTCAGTCATTGGATTTGGTTTTACAAAAATTATCTATGGCGGATCTTCTTCTTATTTTGCCATGGCCGCATTACAGAATGATTCGAATGCTGCACGAAATATTTTGCTGGCTAAAATTGATTCGGCTTCACTGAACGTGTCTTATTTTGTACCCGACAGTAGCCCGACAATTTATTATGATCCGGCAGATTTAGTTTTACTGAATAACGGGCGACTGGTTGTTGGCTCGCGCATGGATAATTTCCCGCTTTTACGCTTGTCTCTGACATGTATGGATAATGCGGGTAATCTCATCTGGCAGACCGTCGATTCATCCTTCGAAATCAAATACGACCTGGAGTTGATTGCTGATCAAAGCGGTGGATTTTATGCTTCAGGAACCGGTCGCGATCTACTTACATCAGAAGATTTTATTTTCATTTCTCATTTTGACAGCAATGGTCAACGTGATTGGTTTCAAAGGCAGGGTTCGCAATCTACATCCTTTGCCGATTTCCTTGATCTCGACTTAGATGTTAGTGGTCATCTTTGGATGTCAGGCGTGTTGATGGATTCTTCAGGACAGGTAGGCACACTCATGAAATACGACACACTCGGAAATCTTTTCTGGAAACACACTGTATCTCCTCATCCTTATCTGAAAATCATCTCAGATGAAAATAATTTTATTTATGGTGCGGCTGTTCCGTCGAATGGCCTCGATGTTTTCACCATCGATAAGCTCGACAGCTCGGGATCTTTTTTATATAGCACCAACTTCCAGTTAAGCGGTTATTTTAATTCGATTCTGCATGACTTTAGACTGCTCGAGGATGGAATCATTGCTGCAACCGGGGATCTGTACGTTTTGTCTTTTCCAAAGTCTGACCTTTACCTTGCTATCTATGACACTGCCTTAAACCTCGTCGATCATAATATTTTTAATTCTGCTAATTTTCTGGGAGAGTCGGGCAGGGCCGTTGTTCAGGGCGACGAAAATGAGGTTTTTGTTTGCGGGAGACTCTTTTATGAAAATCAGTTTGAGACCTGCAACATGGGTGTGATCCGGTATGGATTACAGATCTTTGATGGAATCGGGGAGGTTGATAGAGATAATAATTTTCAAATATTTCCAAACCCGGCTTCAGGTAAAATAACTGTAAGATGTAATGATTTTTCAGGTGATCAGATTCATTTGACTATTTATAATTCAATTGGTGATTGTATAGTAGATAGACTATTTTTTGGAAATTGTTCTGAGACATACCTTGATTTGAATTTGCCTGATGGCTTATACGTTTTGCAATTGAAGAGCGGTTCCATCGGTGCTGAAAAAAAGTTGTTAGTCGTGAATAGATAAAAATGGTTTACTTTGTTGTAAAGAAATCCATATGTCTGTAGTTTATAGAAAATCAACAGGTCAATTCCCATTTTTTATTTTGCTTATTCTCTTCCAGGTTTTTCTGATCGTTGGATATTCGGCTGCCCAAACGGAGGAAAAGGAATTTAAATTCTGGACGATTAAAACCAGTTTTGTATTATCGGGTTCATCTGATAATTCTGATCCGGACGGATACAAGGTTTATAGTGCATTATCTGTTGAGCCGGCTGTAGTCAGGAGATTATCAAAGACATTGGCAATTGAACTTTCTGTCAGGACCGAATCGCATGAAGTTGATGCCATAGATTTTTCAGGGGCGAATATTTATGTACCACTGGGTTCAATAGAATTGTTACCGGTAAATTTTCTGTTGATATATCATATACCAATTACATCATCCATTCATCCATATGCAGGCGCCGGACTCAATTCCACTTTCTGTTGGGAAAAAAGCGGCTGGTTGAATTCAACCGACCTGACTCCTTCGTTTGGACCTGCTATACACCTTGGAATGGATGTAAATTTATCGTCGAATATGTTCTTCAATTTTAATTTAGGATGGAATAAATTGCAAACCGAAATAGAAGATTGGGGATTTGAAAATGTTACTTTAAATATTGATCCTTTGTCTTTAAAATTGGGAGTTGGATTTAATTTTTAGTTCGTTTTCCGTGATTAACTTTTTTTGTAAAATTTGGACGATAATAATTTCTAATACAAAAGCTCAATCCTCAGTGACCTTTGTGCAACCTTTGTGTACTTTGTGGTTATAAGAAGCTAAGCTTCTACTAACGACCAGAAATAGTTGTAATTTCAAATACTCAAATTAACCACAAAGGCCACAAAGGTTGCACAAAGATCACAAAGAAGAATTTCCACGAAGAATTTCCACTTTGAAAATATATTTTCGATTCCAACAAACAACAACCAACCCACTAAATAAAAGGATGCCTCTTAAACTCCTTTGACGGATCAAAAAGAAACCTGTACGTTTTCAGAATGCGGCTTTTGTAAGTGCCGAGGTTTTCCGCAATGCTCACCATCTTCGGATTAAAATCTCCGATCCACTGCATTTCAAAATCGACATAAGGTGTTTTGTTTCGGATGTGTGTGGCGCCCTGGAGGATCATGTAACAGTCGATACCCTTTCCCTGGTGCTCCGGCACGATGCCAAAGACCAAACCTATAAATTTTGTGAGTCGATGCTGCCTTAATGATAAAATGAATCTTAATTTTTCAAACCAGGAAAATCTTCCATTGAATTTCCTGAACAATTGGTTGATGTCAGGTAGATTTACCCACATGGCGACCGGTTCATCCTTATAGTAGATGTACCAGATTATATTTTCGTCGATAACCGGTTTCATCGACGTGAAGAGTTTCATTACCTGCCTGCTGTCGAGTTCCTTGCCACCGCCATGTTTTGCCCAGGCCTTGTTATAAATTGTGCGGAAGTCTTCTGCATATTTTTCAAGCCGGGACTTTCGAATATGTTCTGAACGATAATTTGGATCTGCAGCAATACGATCGTGTCGTTCGTGAAATTTGGGTGTAAGGGGATTATGTACCTTCAAAGCATAGCACCATTGTTCGAAGTAGGTTTTAAAACCATACGTCTCAAAAAGAGACTGGTAGTATGGCTTGTTATAATTCATTTTGTAAGGAGTCGGATCAAAACCCTGAACGATCAGTCCCCACCAGCTGTCGCGCTCGCCGAAATTGATCGGTCCGTCCATTGCCTGCATGCCTCTTTCCATGAGCCATCGTTTACACTGATCGAATAAAATATTCGCTGCACGCTGGTCGTCGATACATTCAAAAAACCCCATGCCACCTGTGGGTTGTTCTTCTTTTTTTGATGTCTTCTCATTAACGAACACTGCTGTCCGGCCTATCACTGATCCGTTATCGTCTTTTAAAATAAATCTTGTACACTGTCCGTGACGAAAGAATTTATTTTTTTTCGGGTCAAATACTTCTTCAATGTCTTTGTCCAGCGGCCGACACCAGTTTGGATCGTCTTTGTATAATTTTAATGGTAATAGGAGGAAGTCTTTTTTATCTTTTTCGGTGACGACTTCGCTTAGTTCCATAATTGCAGGAGGATTAGGTTATGCTTTATATCTCAAAACTAAAAAAACCATTCGTGATTCGAATGGTTTTTATTTTGAGAAGTCCTTAAGTCAGGGTAATCCTGGTACTACTTCCCGTTAATGCTGATTTTCTTCTGAAGTTCCATCACGCTGGCTTTAAATTTCTTATCCGTTTCAATGAGATTATTCACAGTACGGCAGGCGTGAAGAACGGTAGCATGGTCTTTTCCTCCGCAGTGAGCGCCGATGTTGCTGAGCGACGACTTGGTCATATTCTTTGCAAAGTACATGGCGATCTGGCGGGCCTGAACGACCTGGCGTTTCCGGGTTTTTGACTTGAGCATTTCGATTGGAAGGTCGAAATAATCACAGACGATCTTCTGTATGTAATCGATGGAAACTTCGTGTGTCGTATTCTTGACAAACTTGTCAATCATCTGCTTGGCAAGTTCGAGCGTGACAGACTTTTTATTGAGAGAGGCCTGGGCAAGTATGGAAATGAGTGCGCCTTCGAGTTCTCTGACGTTAGAGGTAATACTATAGGCGATGTATTCGACGATTTCTTTAGGAAGTTCAATTCCATCGATATACATCTTCTTATTTAAAATAGCGATTCGTGTTTCGAGATCAGGCATCTGAAGATCAGCGGCGAGTCCCCATTTGAAACGGCTTAGTAAACGTTGTTCCATTCCCTGCAGATCCACGGGTGCCTTATCCGAGGTAAGGATTAGCTGTTTACCGGTTTGATGTAAATGGTTGAAGACGTGAAAAAAAACATCCTGTGTTTTTTCTTTGCCGGCGAGGAATTGAATATCGTCTAAAATGAGTACATCGATCATCTGGTAAAAATGAACGAAGTCGTTTTGTTCATTATTCTTTACGGAATCAATAAACTGGTGCGTAAATTTTTCCGATGATACATATAATACAGTATGGCCGGGATGAGCATTCTTAATTTCAATGCCGATGGAATGGGCAAGATGGGTTTTACCCATGCCGACGCCTCCATAGATTAAAAGCGGGTTGAAGGAAGTTCCTCCCGGCTTATTTGAAACCGCATATCCGGCAGAACGGGCAAGTCGGTTGCAGTCACCTTCAATGAAGTTTTCAAAAGTATAGTTCGGATTGAGCTGGGACTCAACATTTACTTTTTTCAGTCCGGGGATAACGAACGGGTTACGGATCGTGTTTGAAGAGGAGCCCAAGGGTACATTCATCGGAGTATTCCTCAATTCGCCATGCGACCTGGTCGGAATTTTAACCGTATACTGTTTGGAATCGGCCGTGGCATGTTCCATGACGATGCTATATTCAAGCCTGCCCTCATTACCCAATTGCTGACGGATGGTCTTCCGTAAAAGTGTGATGTAATGTTCCTCAAGCCACTCATAGAAAAACTGGCTGGGAACTTCGATCGTTAAAATTTTACCATCTAGCTTTATTGGTTTTATCGGTTCGAACCAGGTTTTGAAACTCTGAGCACTCACGTTATCTTTTATTATCTGCAAACATTTTTTCCAGACGCTTTCGCAAGTTTTCTCCATTGTAGTTTTCAAGAAAAGTTTTTTTGTGTAGTTGTTTGTGTTTCTTCTAAAAAATTTTTGTGTCTCGCAAAAATAGTATTTTATCTCATTCTTTTTCGGAGCACAATATTTTGTAAAAAAAAGCAAAATAAAAAATTATGTTGCTATTGTATTTTCACAAATTTTTACAGTAGTAGAAAGAATATCTTTTTTTCTTCCTTTCGTATCAAAAAAATAATCGATACGACCGAGACGTATTCCTGCCCAACCTACCTGAGCTACGATGACATCGTTGCCGGTTTTATTTTTATAGCTGACAGGATTATCAAGGAATGTGTGTGTGTGTCCACCGATGATAAGGTCGATGTTTGTGCTTTGTTGTGCCAGTAGTTCATCAGAAATTTTTTTGTCGTTGTATCTGTAACCAAGGTGTGAAAGGCAGATGATCAAATCACACTTGTAATCGTTTTTAAGTCTTGAAGAAATCTTCTCTGCATGCAATACCGGATCTTCATAAACGGTATTGCCATATAGTTTCGGGTCCACCAGTCCGCGTAGTTCGATACCGATTCCGAATACGCCTGTCTTTATTCCTCCTTTCCTGAATATGCGGTAAGGTACTGTTTTATTTTCCAAAGGTGTGCCGTAAAAATTGTAATTGCAATTAAGAAACGGGAAATTCATATCGGGCAATCTTTTTGCCAGACCTTCAATGCCATTATCGAAATCATGATTGCCGATGGTTGCCGCATCATAGCCCATCATGCTCATTAGCTTCAGTTCCGGTTCGCCACCATACATATTAAAATAAGGAGTGCCCTGGAATATGTCCCCCGCATCCAGAAGCAACACATTTTTTTCTTCGGCCCGGATACGTTTGATGATGGCAGCCCTTCGAGCCACTCCTCCCATGCCCGGGTATTTCGGATCATTCTTCGGAAACGGATCGATCCGGCTGTGCACGTCGTTGGTATGAAGGATTGTTAATTTTCTTAACTCATTGGAGGCAAAAAGATCGAGAGGCAAAGAGCCTAAACCCGCCAGCGCCATTCCACCGGCAAATGTCCGTATGAAATTCCTTCTATTGTACATTTGTTATTCTGCCATCGGTGTTTATACTGATCTTTTTACCTGATTTTGTTGTAGCGACGATGTTCCGGATAATTGCATCACGCACTTTCAGACTGACGGATTCTCTCTTAAGATCTTTTAGGAAGTCAAAAGAATCACCCCCGTTGGCAAGGTAGTCGGATGTCAATGCTTTGTATGTCCGGGTGCTGTCCAAGGGTAATTGCTGAATTAAAATATTTGTCGCCTGGTGATCCTGAATCCTGAAACTCGCGCCTGACACAGGACCACCGTCTTTTGATGCTATGAAGTTAAAAATCTTTTTTACAATTTCCGCATTCATTGTTAAAACTACCAGCTCATTTTCAAATGGCATGAGTTCGAAGATGTCGCCCCGGGTAATCGCCCCTTTCGGAAGTGATCGCCTGAGTCCGCCGTTATTCAGGAATGCAAAGTCGGCCGGCTTTCCATCCGCCGGATAAAAAACCTTTGCCGATTCAGTCATGCATGCATCTGCCACAAAATTTCCGAGCCTGCTTTCAGGAACTCCTTTCTCCATAGAATAATCGCTTTCCCCGATCACCTCGCTCATCGCTCCTTCTACCTTTTCCCTGTAGGGTACAATGAATGCATTAATAATGCTGTCGCCTCCTGCATTGGATGAATCTGAAAGTACATATTCTGATTTCTCTGTCTTTTGTATATTGAGTGCCGGACTGCAGGCATACAGCATGGAAAGAAATAACATTGATGGAATGAAAAGAAACCTCATTAATAACAGATTCTAAAAACCATAGCAAGGATAATAAAAATTGAATAGTAACATATCTTCACCGAAAAATATTTTTTATGTACCACAGCGAAATTCAGATCAGAGTCAGGTATGCGGAAACAGACCAGATGGGTTATGTCTACTACGGAAATTATGCTGCTTATTTTGAAGTGGCCCGGGTTGAAATGCTGCGGAGTCTTGGATTCACGTATAAAAAACTGGAAGAAGAAGGGGTGTTGCTTCCTGTACTCGACTTTTCAATTAAATACATTCGCCCTGCATATTACGATGATCTGCTAACGATTAAGACAACCATCAGGGAAATTCCTGCAGCACGCATCCGTTTTAATTATGAGACGCTGAATGAAAAAAAGGAATTGTTAAACGTCGCCGATACTACTCTGGTTTTTGTCGATAAAAAATCCGGCCGCCCAGGTCCCGCACCGTTGGATTTGATGGATGCAATGAGGAGGCATTTTTAGAGAAAAAGTCAAAGGTCAAAGGTCAAAAGTCAGGGGGGGGGAGTTTTTAACTCATTGTTTTTGATTTTTGATTTTTGATTTTTGAAATTTGATTTTTGACCTTGAATAACTCTTCACATCCGCTCCAAAAGAAACCGGTACAATTCCACCATACTCTTAATATCACTCTTATGTACTCTTTCATCCGGCGAATGAACAAAATCCTCAGGGGCGCCGATAAAACACCAGTCAATAGGGTAGGGTTGCTTTTGAATCTCCGTGCCATCACTTCCACCGGAAGCCTCAACTTCCAGCTGAAAGGGAATACCACTTTCTTTTGCAAGCCCCACAATTCGGTCTGTGAATGTTTTCCTGGGCAGCCCCGTATCTCTCAATGACACAACGACACCTTTGCCGGGACGAACGCCTTCGGTAACCCATGTAATGTCGCTAATAAGCGCCTGCTTTATCTGGTAACGATCATACAGGAATCTCGTCAGATAAGGTACGCTGCCGCCTCCATGTTCTTCCCAACAGGAAAATACGATGGCTCCATTGGAAATCGTTTCACATAGCCGCAGTGTATTCCATACTCCGAGCCGATTATCCATGTAACAACATTGAACATACTCTTCATTCTCCCTCCAGTTCTCTTTGAAAGTCAGGTCGATTCCTCTTTCTAATTGGAGCGGTGCTTTAATGAATATTTCTTTATCATCTATGAGTTCAATGGGATACTCAAAGGTCTTCCCATTTTGTTGTCCCTTCAGAATATAGTTATTCTCCACTCTTGGAGAACCGATTTTAACGAGCTGGTTATTGTAGCGGACCGTAAACCCAATGGAATCCATGTGTGCAAAAACTGCGGTACGTGGCTTTCCGAAAACCAGGATGATGCAATCCTGGAAATCATCACCATAAAAAATTTCGGGTTGAACCTTCCATGCTGACTTCTCTTCTTCGATATATTTTAACAAAAAACGAGTCATTGCAGATTCATTTCCTGCCGGCGCATGAATGCCGCAAAGCGTCTTTAACAATTGCATCAGTTTTATTTTTTATGAGGGTTCAAGATAACGATTGAGTCGCCGGTTATTGAAGTCGATTCGTAAATTTCTCCACTGATTTCAGGAGACTTAATTCCGTCATCAAAAAATTTGTCCGAAGTAATGATCCTGGCCTCGTCCCACAATTTTTTTTCAATGAACTGGCTTAACAGATTTGCTCCTCCCTCTACAAGCACGGAGAGAACCTGCTTTTCATAAAGTATCTGAAGCACCTTATCGACCAGATCATTCCCAAAGTCAGTCTTAATATATTCTTTAGAACCATCGGTTCGATTCACTTTCTCATTGATGACAAGCGTTGGGGCTTCTGCATTAAAGACATTCAGGTTTTCCGGCAGACTGCATTTTCTGTCGATCACAATGCGCAGGGGATTTTTACCTTTCCAGTGCCTTACGGTAAGTAATGGATTATCAATAAGAGCCGTATTGGTTCCAACCATGATCGAAGATTCTTCGCTTCTCCATTTGTGAACAAGTATATCAGTATAATCGTTGCTGATCCTCCTGTTTCCACTGCCGGATGGAGCCAAAAAGTGATTTGAAGTTTGAGCGTACTTCAGGATTATATAGGGACGTTTATGGCGGTGAAATGTAATGAACCTCTTATTCAGTTCCAGGCATTCCTTCTCAAGAATTCCTGTCTTCACAATTATGCCGGCATCTTTTAACCGCGTAATTCCGGAACCGTTGATCCGGGGAAACGGATCCAGGCAACCTGTCACTACCCGGGGAATTTTTTTACGGATGATCAATTCCGTACATGGAGGGGTTTTACCAAAATGATTACACGGCTCGAGATTCACATACATTGTCGATTTCTCCAGGAGTTCTTCCATGCCATTCTCAATAACCTTATTGATGGCATTCACTTCGGCATGCACTTGACCGAAAGCATGATGAAATCCTTCTCCGATGATTTTTCCATCGTGCACAACAACAGCACCCACCATGGGATTCGGAGCTGCCTGTCCCATACCATTCCGGGCCAGTTCGATACACCGGTTCATTAAATATGCATCAGAAATCATTGAAACCGCCTAATAAAAGTTCTTATTATATATGTCTCTACCGGTTACAATAGTATATAATTTTCCGACAGTTGAAATTTTTTACAAAAATCAATTTTTCCATTGAAATGATATTATCCTGACAAACTTATTTTACTTTAACTCCTTTAGTATTAAGAAATTTTATGTTAATTTACCTCTGAAAATTTAAAACCCACACTCTTCCAGTTTATGAAAAAAATGAAATCATTCGCTTTCGTTTGCATGATCTTTTTGTATTCTCTTCCGGCTTTTTCCGGAAATTTCAGCGGTGAAAAAGATCCCCTTTTAGTTACCTATATTAAGAACAGCAAGGTAAGACCAGACATGAATTACCAGGCTGAATTAAGAAAATCTTCTGCCTGGCAGAATTATTTGCGTTCAAATACAAAGTGGTCTGTTCAATATAATGAGTCCACTCAATTGCCTCATCGTGCCTTTGGAAAACCCATTCAGGTGAATGGTGCTGATCCCAGGGAAGCCGCAATGAACTTTATCACTTCTTATTTAAGTGATTGGGAAGTTCCTGTAAACGAACTTCAATTTCAAACCGTCTCGTCTTCTTCAAAATACCACAATGTTCTTTTTTATCAAACCTATAAGGGACTCATGGTTCTAAACAGCCAGGTGTTTGTGAAGATGACCAAAGATTTCAGGGTCAATACCTGGGGAATCGATACTTATAAAATTGATATATCTGAAATACCGGCACTCAGTGTTAATGAGGCAGTCGAAAAAGGCAAAACGGGAATTACCACTCCTGTTACTCAGGTGACGACACCGGTTTTGAAAGTATTGCCGGTTCCAGATGGCAGAACGTATGCAAATCATCTTGTATATGAGTTGACAGTTTCGACTATCAACGGGGATAAAACACCTTCTCACTATTATACACTCGTTGATGCAAATACCGGCCAGATTTTGTACAGGCACGACAATGTAAATTTCATTTCTTCATCCCTGAATACAGACGTGAGGGTTTCATCTACCATCTATGAATTTAATCCATACGTTACACCGGTAGATCTTCCACTCAGGAATATGAAGGTTACTGTTGGAATAAATAACTACCTGACTGATAGTCTCGGTTATGTTTCTCTTCCCACCACAACGCCGTTGTTTGCCAATTTCTATCTCGAAGGAAACTGGAGCAAGGTTTTAACCGACAATGGGACGGTGGTACCGCATTTCCTGAAATCGATAAATGGTGCCGGCGACAGTGCAAATTTCGATGCGACCACTTCAATCCGCCATGTTTCCGGTTACTATCATGTAAATAATATTCATGATTTTATGAAGACGTTTTTCCCGTCTTTTACCGGTCTTGATTTTCCGTTACCAACAAGGATCGATGTTACCGGTGGCTTCTGCAATGCCTATTATTCCGGTTCAGACATTAATTTTTTTGAGACAGGAAGTGGTTGCAACTGTATGTCGCAGATAGCTGACGTAGTTTATCATGAATATGGCCACGGCATCAACGATAAATTTTATGTCTCACAGGGTGGAAATTTTGTGAATGGCGGAATGGGAGAGGGTTATGCTGATGTTTGGGGAATTTCATTGACCCGGATACCTGTTATCGGAAAAGGAACAACCATCGGAAATCCAAATTCATATATCCGCAGATATGATAATATTCGTAAGGTGTACCCAACTAATTTAACCGGCGAGGTCCACGACGATGGTGAAATTATCGCAGGTGCCTGGTATGATACCTATTTAAATTTTGGATCATGGTCGATGATGACCTCTTTATTTGCACAGACATTCTATGACCTGGTTACCGGACCTGATGGTACTGAAGGACAGGTATATTCCGATATTCTACTTGCTGCATTAAACGAAGATGACGATGATGCAGATTTGAGCAACGGAACTCCTCACGACCAGGAAATACTGGACGCTTTTGCCTTGCATGGAATTTACCTGATCAATAATGCCACGTTTGAACATAACCAGCTCTATGCTGCATCCGGACTTGCGCCTGTTACGATCACCTCCGAACTGGATGGTGGTTTACCATGGATGGGAGTAGATTTCAATTTATTTTACAGAACCGGTCCTTCAGGTCCTTACACTTCTGTTCCTATGACACTCGTTTCCGGAAATACCTATTCAGCAGATATCCCGCAGCAATCTCCCGGTACGATCATCAGCTATTTTCTGAAGCTGGAAGACGGATTTTCGACAACATTGAAAGTGATGCCTGCAGAGGCGGATTCTGCCATAGCAAACATTCCTTACTTTGTACTTGTTAGTTGTGTGCGAAACCTGATTGACGACTTCGATGCGAATCAGTCAGTCGGATGGCAGACCGGAATCGCCGGCGATAGCGCAACGGGTGGACAGTGGGTGATCGCTCCTCCGGTCGTCAGTTTCAAATCGGGCGATACGTGTCAGGTAGGAATTCAGCATACGCCTGGTGGAACAAGATGCGCAGTTACTGGTAATGCTGTATCGGTTTCATCGCCGAATTATAATTCAGATGTAGACAATGGCAAGACAACCCTTCAGTCCCCGATGTTCAGTTTAACCGGAATGATTGATCCGGTGGTGACGTATTGGAGATGGTATACGAATGACCAGGGCTCCGCTCCGAGGACAGATTTCTGGAAGACGTATGTTTCCGGTGACGGTGTAAACTATACGCTGGTCGAAGATTGCGGCGCTCCCGATCACAGCTGGAGGAGATTCGCATTTAAGATAAGTGATTATATTCCTTCGGCTACAAATATTATGATCCGTTTTGTGGCAGATGATTCTAATCCGGCCAGCGTTGTGGAAGTTGCCCTCGACGACATAGAAATTCTGAGCACAGATTTTGGAAATGGAATTGTTGAACATGGTTCTGAGAACTTAATTTCTGTTTTCCCGACACCGGCCTCCGATTATCTGAATGTTGATATTACTGCTGCGAAAGCAGGTGATTTTACGTTTGATGTTGTCGATAATCTTGGACAGGTGGTTTTAACGGATAAGGTTTTTTTATCAGCTGGAAAAAACCTGGAAAGCATCAATGTCAGTTCGCTTGAAAATGGAGTCTATTATCTTGTTACTGGTATGGGCAGCATGAAAATGCAGAAAGTCTTTTCGGTGCTTAGGTAATAAATGATTTTATTACCCTTACAAAATGATCGCTGAAGCCGAAGAAAGGGTTGACTCAGAGAATGAATCCCTTCTGCATGACTATTTGAGATAATTAAAAAACGTATCACTCCTAAGTCCGATTCTCAGCGATTCGAGAGCGATGAGTTCGGTAGGGGCGATGTTGCCGAGATTTGCATTGGCACCAAGCAGATTTATAAAGTATACCTGACCGTTCTTGTTTGGCGTTTCCCAGATGATTTTTTCAGGCGGAATTTTAGCGATGATCTTGTTGATGAGAACCACATGTGCCTTGCCGCTTGGCCGGTATATTCCGACCGTTCCGCTTTCGCGTGCCTCGGCTATAACCTTCCATGCGCCGGCCTGGATTTCTTTCTCCATCATCTCAATCCATTTGTTCGGATGGATGATGATGCCTTCTTCCTTGGATCCGACTTCGGTGATTACGGTAGTGTGCTTGCTAAGCTTCCGGATGTATTCGAGTTTTTCGTCGTGCTCAAGTGAAATGCTGCCGTCACTGACTTCGGCATAGGTGAGTTTATATTTATCAAGAAGCTTGAGATATTCATCGAATTTATTCCTGATGATGAAAGCCTCAAGGAGTGTTCCTCCGAAGTAAACAGGAATTTTAGCGGCCCGGTAGATGGCTAATTTTTTTTCGAGATTGGGCGTGACGAATGACGATCCAAATCCTAATTTTACAATGTCGACGAATTCGCCCGAAACATCTATCATGTCTTCCGCCTGGCGGCAGCTTAAACCCTTATCCATTACCATTGTCAATCCGCTTTCACGCGGTTTGGACGACCGCTTCGGGATCTTATCAAGAAAAAAATTCATACCTGGTTTTTATAAATGTCAATTAATTCGATAATGTGACTGTCATTCTCCATGGAAGGAGCATATTCAAAAATTGTCTTGTAAAGATTTGCATTTTTTTCCAAAGCGGAAGTAAGTATTTTATACGCTTCATTGATATTTCCGGTGATGTAATGATAACAGGATAACCGGTAGACGAGCTCGACGTTATCAGGATGAAAGATCAAACCATTGTTGATTAACTCCATCGCTTCTTCCGGGCGGTTATCCACGATAAGCAGGTGAGAATATTCAAGATAGATGTCAGAATTTTCCGGTTCAAGTTCAATGACCTTCTTATAAGCATTCTCTGCATTCAGATAATTTTCCTGGTGATATTCTGCATCACCCAGAGCAAACCAGAATTCAGCATTTTTGACATCAAGTTCAAGTGCTTTTCTTATGTAATGAATAGCCTCAAACCAGCGTTCTTCGTTCTGAAGCGTTACTGCAATACCCAGCCAGGCTTCGGCAAGTGAAGCATCCAGTTTGGTGGCCTTCTTGTAATAATCGCGTGCCCTGTGCATGTCTTCAAGTTGCTCATAACATTCACCGATGTTATAATAGGTAAGTGCATCAGGTGCTTCAAATTCAAAGGTCTTCTTATAACACGCAATAGCCTCATTAAACCTGAATAAATTAGCGAGCGTATTTCCTTTGTTGAAATAAGCTGAGGAAAAATCATCTTTGATCGCCAGACAATAATCATAGGCGGTGAGCGCATCTTCATAACGGTTTAACCGGTTATAAACGTTGCCCAGGTTATACCAGGCAGGAAAACTGTACGGCTGAAGGTCGATGAACCTGGTATAGAAGTCTATGCTGTCGTCGAAGCGCTCGGTGAATTCGAAACAGAAGGCTATTTCATACAGCGCGATTTCGTTTTTGGGATTGTCATACAGGCTGAGCTTGAGATATTGAATAGCTTTATCGTAGTCGCCCCAGCTTTCATACACATAAGCGAGGTTGAGATATAGCAAATCGAGTTCGTCGGCAAGTGGAATCGCTTTATTAAAATTTTCAACAGCGAGTTCGAATTTTTGCTGTTGTGAATAAATGCTTCCCCGGATCATGTACAGATCGGGATCACGGGGAGTGAGTTGTTCCGCTTTTTCAAGAATAATCAAAGCCTTATCGAATTGTTCGATCATGGCCAGAATTTGTGCTTCCCTCAGGATAAATTCCACCGAAGCAGGATGCTGATCCTGTGCGAATTCGACAACCTGAAGGGCCATTTTTGCATCATTACGTTCGATATAATAATCGATGATATTCAAAAAAGCATCTACATCAAAGAAGTAGGCGTCTTTGTTGCGTATCATTTCTTCGTAACGTTCTATGGAATGCCGGATGTGGTTCTGCTGGTCGCCGGAGTTTGGAAATTCCTCTTCTTCCATTTAAAATGTTTAGGTTCAGAAAAACTATCAGACCAAAGATAAAGAAATATTAAGTCAATTTAAACCCTGGAAGCCCTGTTTTAAAGGTTAAATAGCTAAATCGTTAATTAGCAAACCGAAATTTTGCCTTTTTAATTATTTCCCTCCGTGATTTCAGTCGCACTTCTTACCTTTACCTGTCATGTATTTAAAACGGATTTCCCTCGTCAATTTCAAGAATTATTTTGAGGCACAGATCAGCTTCGATCCCGGTGTAAATGCATTCGTCGGTGGTAATGGAGAAGGGAAAACCAACCTGCTTGATGCCATCCATTACCTGTCGCTCTGCAAGAGTTATTTCAATGCCGTCGACTCTCAAAACATCAAACTAAAAGAAGATTTTTTTATTCTTCAGGGCGATTTCGACATCGATGGTGTGGAAGAGAATATTTCCTGTGGTTTAAAGCGAGGTCAGAAGAAAGTTTTCAGGAGAAATCAAAAGGAGTATGAACGGCTGGCGGATCACATCGGCCTCATTCCTTCGGTGATGATCTCGCCGACTGACGTGAATCTGATCATCGACGGCAGCGAAGAGCGGCGTAAATTTCCTGATACGATCATTTCTCAATTCGACCGGAATTTCCTTGATGACCTCATCAGCTATACCCGTGCATTGATGCAGCGAAACACCTTCCTCAAACTTGCGGCACAATCAAAAACGTTCGACAAAGACGCCCTCGAAATCTGGGATGATCAGATGGTAGCCACCGGACAGCGAATACACGCAGCCCGTAAAAAATTCATTGATGAATTGGTACCCATCTTTCGTCACTACTACAATTTCATTTCTGACTCGAAAGAAACGGTTGGTATCCGGTACGAATCTCACCTTAACGAAGTAGATTTTAAACAACTCCTCGAAGAGTCTGTCGATAGAGACCGCATCCTGCAGTACACATCCGTTGGGCCGCATAAGGACGATCTCATCTTTTCCATGAATGGCAATCCCGCCAAGAGATTCGCTTCACAGGGACAACAGAAGTCATTCCTCATTGGTCTCAAACTGGCGCAATTTGATTATGTGAAAAAACAAAAGGGATATAATCCAATCCTGTTGCTGGACGATATCTTCGACAAACTCGACGACAATCGCGTGGGTAAATTGATGGAGTTGGTAAGCCAGGATAACTTCGGGCAAATTTTTATCACCGATACGCATCCCGAGAGGCTCATGGAAATCTTCAGTAATATAGGCATGCCGATCCAGACTTTTCCGGTGAAGGAAGGAAAGGTAAATAGCCAGTTAATTAATTAGTAAAACGAAACGAAATGACCCGCCGCTCAAATGATCAGTCGCTGAAAGAAGCTGTCGACAGCATGCTCAAAGCTTACAAGCTCGATGATAAATTAAGACAGGTTAAGCTCGTAGATTCCTGGGAAAAAATCATGGGACCTACGGTTGCAAACCGGACCGTCGAAATAAAAATTATAGACAAAAAATTATTCGTAAGCCTTAATTCCGCTTCACTCAGGCAGGAACTCTTTCAGGAACGGGACAGAATAAAAAAGTTGCTGAACGAAGAAGCAGGGGGAGAGGTGATTGATGAAGTAGTTTTTAAGTAATTTGAGAATTTGAAAATTTGAGAATTTAATTTTCAAATTAACTAATTTTCAAATTTTCAAATCCCCAAATTAAAACCTCTCCGTCATTGAGAAAAAGAAATTTCCCTCAATAGTTGCATTTTCATCGCTGTCAGATCCGTGCATGGCATTGGCGTCAATAGATTTAGCGAAGAGATTTCTCAGAGTGCCTTTTTCCGCTTTCGCAGGATCTGTGGCGCCGATCAGTTTACGAAAGTCTTCCACGGCATTGTTCTTTTCAAGTATGGCTGCAACGATGGGCCCGGACGACATGTATTTGACGAGGTCGTTATAAAATGGCCTTTCCTTGTGGATTGCATAAAATTCTCCGGCCCGCTCAGGAGTAAGTCTCGTATATTTCATGGCTACGATACGAAATCCTGCCTCGTTTATCTTTGCCAGTATTGGGCCGATGTAGTTATTCCCGACAGCATCGGGTTTGATCATGGTGAAGGTTTTGTTTGACATTGGTTTTTTAGTCTTTCTTTAGTCTTTAGTCTTTAGTCTTTAGTCTTTAGTCTCTAGTCTCTAGTCTTTAGTCTTTAGTCTTTAGTCTTTAATCTCTAGTTATGTCTAACATCTAAAGACTAAAGACTAGAGACTAGAGACTAAAGACTCTTAAGTTCGTTTATAAGCTTCTGGATCGCATCTTTAGCATCGCCGAAAAGCATGCTTGTTTTGGGATCATAAAACAGAGCATTCTCTATTCCTGCATAGCCGGCATTCATACTTCTTTTATTGATAATGATGTGATGTGCATTTTCGACATCCAGGATCGGCATACCGTAAATAGGTGAGGACGGATCTGTTTTCGCAGCGGGATTAACGACGTCGTTTGCGCCTACCACAAAAACGACATCGGTGTTTGCAAATTCGGGATTCACTTCGTCCATCTCGCTGAGTTTTCCATAGTCAACATTACTTTCGGCAAGCAAGACGTTCATGTGCCCGGGCATTCTTCCTGCGACGGGATGAATGGCATATTTAACATCAACGCCTCTTTCTTCGAGAATCTTTTCGAGTTCATGAATTACATGCTGAGCCTGTGCGACTGCCAGGCCATATCCCGGAACGATGATCACTTTCTTCGAATAATTCATGAGCACAGCGGCATCGCTCGGGGAAATATCCTTGATCGTGCCTTTCGCTCCTGCAACTCCTGCTGAAGCAGTGGTTCCGCCAAAGGCGCCGAAGATTACGTTAAACAACGGACGGTTCATTGCCTTGCACATGGCAAGTGTGAGAATTGTTCCGGCCGAACCTACGAGTATCCCGCCGGTAAGCATCACCTGGTTGTTGTATAGAAATCCTCCGAAGGCTGCTGCCAACCCGGTAAATGAATTTAACAATGATATTACCACCGGCATGTCGGCGCCACCAATCGGCATCACAAATAATATTCCGTATGCGAGTGCAAGTGCAAATGCTGTATATAGTAGCATGTTGCTGTCAGTTCCTGTGGTGGTGATATAAACTGCAGCGACTACTGTAACGATCATCATCAGGAGATTGATGAGATTGTAATTCGGAAGGCGGATCGTGCTCTTCATCGTACCATTTAATTTCAGGAAAGCGATGATGCTTCCGGAAAATGATACACTTCCGATGATGAGTCCCGCCATGATGATCGCTGTACGTGTTCCATCGCCGATGTTATGGTGAAACTCGAGCAGCGAAATCAGTGCGGCACAGGCACCACCCATACCGTTGAACAAGGAAACCATCTCCGGCATAGCCGTCATCTTCACTTTCTTTGCCGCCAGCCAGCCAATGATACTGCCGATGAGAATGGCGCCTGCGATGAGCATGTAGATGACCGGAGAAACCTCGCCCTCGTGTAAAACAATGGTTGCCACAACGGCGAGTGTCATTCCAAAAGCTGCAATGAGATTGCCCCTGCGCGCCGTCAGCGGCTGACCAAGCATTTTCAAACCAATCACGAAAGTGACCGAAGCCAGGAGATAAATTATGTTGAGAAGATATTGATTTTCCATGTATAAAATTCCTACTTCTTTTTCTTACTGAACATTTCCAGCATGCGGTCGGTAACGACAAACCCGCCAACAACATTCAGTGTTCCTAAAATGACTGCTACAAATCCAAGGCTGAGGAGCAAAATATTTTCCGGCTCTGTGTTTAACATGACGATGATCGAACCGACGATTACGACGCCATGGATGGCATTCGCGCCCGACATGAGAGGCGTATGAAGCACGCTTGGCACTTTCCCGATCACTTCGATACCTACGAAAATGGAAAGGATGAGCACATAGATCTTATCGATGTTTGCCCCGAGAAATGAAATTAAGTCGTTCATTTTTTTTGTCAGTTAAAAAATCAGGCTCCAACGGTTATGTCTGAAGTGATTCTTCCTTTGTGTACGATGAGTGATCCTTTGGTAATGTCTTCTTCAAGTTCCCACCTGAAGCCATCCTTCGTTGCAAGATGAAGCAGGAAAGCCTGGATATTTTTTGCATAGAGTTCGCTTGCATTCAGGGGAAGAAGGCTCGGAAGGTTGGATTCGCCGATGATAGTTATGCCGTTCTTCACAACGGTCTTATCCTTCTCGCTGAGTTCGCAGTTGCCGCCCTGGCCAACTGCCATGTCGACGATGACCGAACCGGGACGCATATTCTTCACCATGTCGGCCGTTACCAGCAGAGGTGCTTTTTTCCCCGGAATAAGTGCGGTGGTGATTACGAGATCGGCTTCTGAAATATGTTTGGCAATTAACGCCTGTTGTTTTTTCAGAAATTCGACGGAGACATTTTTTACGTAGCCGCCTTCGACTTTTATCGATGTGTCTCCTTCCACTTCAATGAACTTACCACCCAATGATTCGACCTGTTCTTTGGTATCAGGCCGTATGTCGGATACTTCGACGATGGCACCAAGTCTCTTCGCAGTGGCAATAGCCTGTAAACCGGCGACACCTGCTCCCATGATGACAACCCTCGCCGGTTTAATCGTTCCGGCAGCCGTCATGAGTAAGGGAAAAATTTTACCAAGTGCGGCGGCGCCGATCACCACAGCTTTGTAGCCGGCAAGGTTGGCCTGCGAGCTCAGCACGTCCATCTTTTGAGCACGGGAAATTCGCGGAATGGCATCCATGGAAAAAACAGAAATCCCCTGTCGTGAAGAAGCCTCAACCAGATCACGGTTGATGGAAGCATAAAACAGTGAAATCACTGTAGCTTCCTTTTTCATCATGCCGATTTCGGCGGATGTCGGAGCATTTACTTTTACTATCAGGTCTGCTGTCCGGTAAAGTTCATCTTTGTTGTCAATGATCTTTGCACCAGCTTTTTCATAATCACCGTTATCGATAAACGAATTTTTTCCCGCATCCTTTTCAACAATAAATTCAAAACCGGATTTGATGAGCGACTGAATTACGCCGGGTGTTAATGCAACCCTTTTTTCA
Source organism: uncultured Flavobacteriales bacterium (assembly GCA_964595205.1). GTDB lineage: Bacteria > Bacteroidota > Bacteroidia > AKYH767-A > 2013-40CM-41-45 > JADKIH01. The sequence continues at coordinate 32,673 of CAZQOQ010000005.1, forward strand.
AATTCATTATTTTCTTTCGGAACGGCGATTAACACAATTATCTCTATATTTTAAAATCCCGCAAAGAAAACAATTAATTTTGTTTTCTCATAGATCATAAATCAGGGAAACTTTATATTTGCATATGCTTAAACTAACACAACATTCTCTGGATAAGCTGGAGGAACTCCTCGTCATGGCAGGCTATACGGTTCGTAATGAAAGAGGTAACTTTAAATCCGGGAGCTGCCTGATTGAATCTTCAAACATAATAGTCCTGAACAAATTCGCTCCGGTCGAATCCAAAGTCGCATATTTAATCGAAGCCATTCAAAGCCTTCATATCGACGAAAATATACTGGATGAAAAGAACAGGAAGTTATTAAGCCAGGTGAAACAAACTACATTGGATCTTCCTGTTGAATAGTGTCAAAACCTCTTTATGACTTTTACTTTTTTAGGTACTGGAACTTCGCAGGGTGTCCCGATGATCGGCTGCTCTTGTGAGGTATGTACTTCGGAAAATTTAAAAGACAAACGACTCAGGAGCTCACTCATGATTGAGGCTGATGACGGAAGAATCGTCATCGATTCCGGTCCCGATTTCCGGCAGCAGATGCTTAGGGAAAATGTAAAATCGCTCGACGCTGTCGTCTTTACACACGAACATAAGGATCATATTGCCGGGCTCGACGACGTGCGTGCATTCAATTATCTCCATAAAAAGCCAATGGATGTATTTGCCACCCATCGCGTGCAGGAAGCTTTGAAGAGGGAGTTTCATTATGTGTTTTCAGGTGATACATATCCCGGAATTCCTAAACTCATCATTCATACGATCCGGGACGAACCGTTCACCGCCGGAAATATCAGCATCGTTCCTGTTCCTGTCATGCACCTGAATTTACCTGTTTTAGGATTCAGGATGGGTAATTTCAGTTATATCACCGATGCGAATTTCATCAGTGAAAATTCCATGTCTCTTCTTAAGGGTACGGAAGTCCTGGTTTTAAATGCGCTCAGAAATGAAAAACATGTTTCTCATTTCAACCTCAGCGAAGCCATTAAAATTGTGGAAGAAATCAAACCCGACCGCGCTTTTTTAACGCATATCAGTCACCAGCTCGGCCTTCATGATACGGTGAATGCAAGCCTGCCGCCGAATATAAGATGCGCATACGACGGGCTAAAGGTTAATTTAAATTAGATTCTTTTTTCAGATTGTACTACCTTCGCAGTCTAAAAATTAGCTGATTAGCCGATTAGCCGATTAGTCAATTAGCCAATTAGCCGATTAGCCAATTAGTCGATTAGCCAATTAGTCGATTAGCCAATTAGCCAATTAGCCAATTTGATTAGGACCAAATTTATGAATGTAGCATTAATTCAATGTAAGGCAATCAAAAACGCCAAACATAATAACCAATAACCAATAACCAATAACCAATAACCAATAACCAATAACCAGTAACCAACAACAAAGATGTTCGAAAGCCTAAGCGATAAACTCGAAAGAGCCTTTAAAGTTTTAAAGGGAGAAGGGAAGATTTCTGAGATAAACGTTGCGGAGACGTTGAAAGAGGTTAGGAAGGCATTGCTTGATGCCGACGTTAATTTTAAAGTAGCAAAGCAATTCACCGATACTGTAAAGGAAAAGGCACTCGGTCAAAATGTGCTGACGGCTGTTTCTCCGGGTCAGCTCATGATAAAAATAGCGCATGATGAACTCGCGGCGCTCATGGGTGGTGATAAGGTGGAAGTTAACCTGAATGCAAATCCTGCGGTTATCCTGATGTCGGGATTACAGGGCTCCGGTAAAACCACACTATCCGGAAAACTCGCTTCCTTTCTCAAATCTAAAAAACAAAAACTTCCTCTGCTCGTTGCGTGCGACGTCTACCGCCCGGCTGCGATTGAGCAATTGAAGGTGCTGGGAGAACAGATCGATGTTCCGGTCTACAGCGAAGAGGGAAACATGGATCCCGTGGCTATTGCTAAGAATGGAATTGCTTATGCAAAGGCCAATAACAGGAACCTGGTGATCATTGACACAGCCGGACGACTGGCCATTGACAATGAGATGATGGATGAGATTGCCGCGATCAGGAAGGCCATCAATCCGAATGAAATATTATTCGTTGTAGATGCAATGACCGGTCAGGATGCAGTGAATACTGCCAAAGCTTTTAACGACAGGCTTAACTTCGACGGCGTTGTGTTGACGAAACTCGATGGTGATACACGTGGCGGAGCCGCGTTGTCGATCAAGTCGGTGGTCAACAAACCCATCAAGTTTATCGGTACCGGCGAAAAACTCGACGCCCTGGATATTTTTTATCCGCAGCGTATGGCCGACAGGATTCTCGGCATGGGCGACATCGTATCACTTGTCGAAAAAGCACAGGAGCAATTCGACTCTGCCGAGGCAGCCGCGCTTCAGAAGAAGATTGCAAAGAACCAGTTCAGTTTCGATGATTTCCTGAAGCAGATTCAGCAAATCAAGAAGATGGGCAATATGAAAGATCTCATCGGCATGATTCCCGGCGCCGGAAAAGCAATGAAGGACGTCGACATCAGCAATGATTCGTTTAAACACATCGAAGCGATTATTCATTCGATGACTCCGCAGGAACGGGTTAATCCGGCAGTTTTAAACGGAAGTCGGCGCCAGCGTATTGCCAAAGGAAGCGGAACCAGCATACAGGAAGTGAATAAACTCATTAAACAATTCGATGAGATGAGAAAAATGATGCGCGTGTTTTCAAATAAGGATCAGGCAGCGAAGGTGATGAGGAATATGCAGGGGATGAGACGATAATTCGTTAATTAGTTGATTCGTTAATTCGTTAATGAATTTGAAAATTAGCATTCGCGCGGTACTCATTTTCAAATTTTCAAATTACCAAATTTTCAAATTAAAGAAATTGTTACTCGACGGAAAAATAGTTAGTGCACAGATTAAAAAAGACCTTGCAGCAGAGGTTCAGGATCTTTTAAAGAATGGAAAGAAGGCGCCGCATTTATGTGCAATTCTTGTTGGAGAGAATGGTGCCTCGGAAACGTATGTTGCAAGTAAAGAAAAAAATTGCAGAGAGATCGGATTCGACTCCACCGTATTAAGATTTCCGGAAAGTATTTCAGAGGATGAATTGTTGTCGAAGATCAAAGAAATTAATTCCAACGAATTGATCGATGGATTGATTGTGCAGTTGCCTTTACCGAAGCATATCAACGTTCAGAAGGTTACAGAAACTATTTCACCAGATAAAGATGTGGATGGTTTTCACCCGGTGAATACCGGAAGGCTCATGCAGAACTTACCGTGTTATATTCCGGCAACGCCCTACGGTATTTTACTCATGCTTGAACATTACGGGATCGAAACGGAGGGAAAGCATTGTGTGATTCTGGGAAGGAGTAATATCGTGGGAATGCCAATGAGTGTATTAATGTCGCGCAACGCTAAACCGGGAAATTGCACCGTCACGCTCTGTCACAGCAAGACGAAAGATCTGGCGAATTTTACCCGCGAGGCCGACATCATTGTTGCAGCTTTGGGTAAGCCAAATTTTGTAAAGGCAGACATGGTGATGAAGGGAGCCGTTGTCATCGATGTGGGAATTACCCGTGTACCATCAGCAGAAACCAAAAGTGGTTTCAAAATTACCGGCGACGTCGAATTTTCCGGAGTTTCAAAAATCGCATCCTGGATCACTCCTGTGCCCGGCGGTGTCGGACTGATGACGATTGCGGGCCTGTTGAAGAATACTATGGCTGCCTGCAAAAAGACCGTCTCTTATTAAGTGATTTTTTAATATTCGTTTTTGACAACATAAATAGTTTCGCAATTTCCCGTCACCTTAATCCAATCAACGAATTAACGAATCAGCTAATCAACGAAATAAAATGTCCGCCGCCTATCCACTCATGGAATCCTATTACACCATACAGGGTGAAGGATATAATTCCGGCAGGGCTGCATATTTTCTCAGGCTGGGTGGATGTGATGTGGGTTGCGTATGGTGTGATGTGAAAGATTCGTGGGAAGCAGGTAAGCACCCGGTTGTTTCAGTGGATGAACTGGTAAGTCTCGTGAAAAAATCCGGCGCCGACAAGGTTGTGATTACAGGAGGGGAACCGGCCATGTATGATCTGACTCCGCTCACGAATGCACTTAGAATGGAAAATATTCTCTGCTACATTGAAACGAGCGGTGCCTATCCGCTTACGGGTGACTGGGACTGGATATGTGTGTCGCCTAAAAAATTCAAAGCTCCTTTGGCTGAAGTTTTGAACAGGGCGGATGAATTAAAAGTGATCGTCTTCAATAAAAGTGATTTCGAATGGGCCGAAAAACACGCATCTTTGGTTGGTAAAAATTGTAAATTATTCCTCCAGCCCGAATATTCAGTCATGGATAAAATGCTGCCGGGAATAATTGAATTTGTAAAGGCAAATACATCGTGGAGAATTTCGTTACAGAGTCATAAGGTGATGCAAATTCCTTAGTGAATTTGAAAATTTGAGAATTTGAGAATTTGAGAATTTGAAATCGAGAGCTCGACCGGGGGGATAATGACAATAATAAATGTTGTGAAAATGAAGAATTTTTATTTGCGAATTTTATCTTTTTTCAAAATAACAAGAAAGGTTTCATCCTTTTTGTCGTGTATTTCATTTGGATTCTCCCGTACAGTTTTGCTAAAGATGATTTGTTTTTCTTTTATATTATTTTTTTCAACGTGTATATATGCTCAAAAAAAATATTCTACCTCGAATCAGCAAGCTATTAAATTGTTGCAACAGGCAGGTATTGACTTTAGCAATAAAAAATCAGAGAATGCTCTCAAGCTTTTAGATAAAGCAATAGGTATAGATCCGAATTTTATTGAAGCGTATTTAATGAAAGGGGATATCTATGCGGATCGATCTGATCATATTAAAACAATTGAGCAATATAAAAAGGCTATTGAAATAGATCCGGAATTTTTCAAAAACACCTATTATTCCCTGGCTAATGAGGAGCTATTTATTGGGAATTATTCTGATGCCATGATTCATATAGAAAAATTTCTTTCCTATCCATCAAAAAAGGGAATGATGTATTGGAGGGCTAACTTAATAAAATCGTCCTGCGAGTTTGCCTTGAAGGCGGTATCGAACCCGGTTCCTTACGATCCTAAAAATATGGGTGATAGTATTAATACAGAAAATGGCGAGTATTTTCCTACGATTACAGCCGATGGCATGACATTTCTTTTTACAAGACGATTGCCAACGACTACTCGATATGGAGCGTCTTCATTTCAGGAAGATTTTTATATCAGTAAAAAATCCGGGAACGATTGGGGAATGGCAAAGGCAATTACAGAAATTAATACAGGGGGAAATGAAGGTGCTCCTGCATTATCTGCCGATGGACAATACATTTTTTTTACTTCGTGCGCTGAATTGGATGAAAGTTTAGGAGCCCGTAAAACACACGGCTCCTGCGATTTATTTCTTTCAAAAAAGGTCGGTGACAAATTTTCCGAACCAAGAAACCTGGAATTTCCTATTTGTACTGATAAGTGGGAGTCACAACCATCGTTTTCATCAGATGGACGTACTCTTTATTTTGTGAGAAAAACTATTGGGTTGGGTGGAGTAAGTCAGCATGATATAATGGTTTCGCACATTGGTGACGATTATAGCTGGAGCGAACCGGTCTCTGTTAGTGATTTAATTAATACTCCCTATGATGAATTATCTGTTTTTATTCACCCTGACGATCAAACATTATATTTCTCATCAAGCGGGCATCCGGGAATGGGTGGCAATGATATTTTTTTAAGCAGGAGAGATTCTTCTGGAAAATGGATGAAGCCTGAAAATCTGGGCTATCCTATTAATACCGTTAACGATGAAAATTCTTTCCTGGTTAGTCCTGACGGCAAGACTGCTTTTTTTGCCTCTGACCGTGATGGAGGAAAAGGCGGCCTCGATCTCTACCAGTTTTCTCTCTATGAAAAGGTGCGCCCGAAACCTGTTACCTATATGAAAGGAAAGGTATTCGATGCTGAAACTAAAAAACCTCTCAGTGCATCTTTTGAACTCATCGATCTCGCTTCTGGTAAGGTTATAGTAAGTTCTTCCTCCAATGTCGGAAACGGCGAATTTATCGTTGCTTTACCTGCAGGAAAAAAATATGCTTTGAATGTCTCAAAAGACGGCTATCTTTTTTATTCCGATAATTTCCGTCTCGATAATCCAAAGTCAGCCGATGAACCTGTATTAAAAGATGTGGCCATGAAGCCAATAAAGGCAGGCGAAAGCATCGTTCTTAATAACATCTTTTACGATACCGATAAATATGATTTAAAAGACGAATCGAAAGTTGAATTGGGAAAACTTATCACCTTCCTTACAAAAAATCCAAAGATCAATTTCGAGATCAGCGGGCATACGGATAATGTCGGTACAAAACCATACAACCAGACTCTTTCTGAGAAACGTGCAAAGTCGGTGTACGATTATTTATTGGCAAAAGGAATTCCTGTATCCAGAATGATTTCTAAAGGCTATGGTGATTCAAAACCTGTGGCTGATAACAATTCAGAAACAGGTAGAGCAAAGAACCGTCGAACGGAGTTTATGATTACTTCATTGGAGAAGTAGCTGTGTTTTTTTTAATACGGAGGATAGATGTTTGTCAACAATACGACGTGGAATGAACCTTTTCATTTCTCTCCGTTCGTTACTTATACCAAGTTTACGTCTCCGATTCTTTCTTTCTATTCTTTGAGATAAAGAGAATTAGCAATCCTGCTCCAAAGTTAAATCTGCGAAAATCTGCGGTTTAAATCTGGGCAATCTGCCGGATAAATATTATTGTATTGCTTTCCCGCAGATCCCGCAGATTAAGACCGCAGATTTTCGCAGATAAATGATGAGCGGGTTTCCTACTCTTCAAACATTATAAACTACTATACCAATTTTAAATTGTTCATCAGTAGATTCTGTGTTAAATCCTATCATTACTTAACTATTATCACTTTTTTTCTAAGTAACACATCTCTATTAAAAATTTCTAAGACATAATTTCCCGATTTACATTCCGGCAAACTCAATGTGTATGGAAATTCAAAGGAGTTTTTTTCAAGTACTAATTTACCATTTGAATCGTAAAACCTTAATTGAATTTTTTCTTGTTGTGAATTCAGAAAGATACTTATATCTCCGGTGGTTGGATTTGGAAAAACATTCAATGAAGTCAATTCGTAATTATTATCAAGGTCGAGAATAACATTATTAGCCTCGGCAAATAATGAATCAGTTTTGACAAGAAAGACACTGGTTTGTCCGGGACCAAACGATGTTGTACTGCCAACTAAAATACTACCCGCATCATTCGTCCTGACGGCCCGGTAACAAAATTCATTTTGTGCAGCTCCAAAAGTATGTCCGTTTATAAAGCCGTTATTTTGATCACGGTTCAGAATTTTAAAATCATATCCGCCCGCTCCATTGGATGAATTGGATCCTGAAGCATAGATTGTGTCATTATACACATATAAGTCATTAAAGTCATCACTGCCCGCTATATCCGAAGGCAGAGACCAGATGATATTTGAAAAGGGATCTATCCTCATGATCACCTCGTCACAATCGTTATTGTCTGACGAATCGATACTAATGCCGGCTACGGCAAGGTCGCCGTTCGAGAAGAAATCAATGCCATTAAAAGATTCATGTTTACCATCATCAATAATTTTTGTTGAGATTGTATTTCCACTGGCGTCCATAAACGCAAGAAAATAATCGCCGGGGTAAGAAGATGAGGGTGAAACATTTCCGCAAACAACAAAACTTCCGTCGGCACGAACAGCCAGTTGTTTCAGGTTCACAAGTTGATTTTGCATGATAAATTTTTCCCAGATAACATTTCCATTGGAATCAATTTTTACAACATATCCTGAGGATCTTCCGTTTCCCGATCCAAAAGTATTTCCAATCAATATGAAATTACCATCGGGCGATTGTTGCATGTCGTATATAAAATCCCAGTCGGAGGTGCCGAAGGTTTTCGTCCAGAGTGAATTTCCGGATTTGTCTGTCCTCACGATGCAAACGTCATAATCGCTGTTCACTGAAAAACTGTTAGAGTAACCTGCAAGCAGGAAGCCGCTGTCGGGTAACTGTACCAAAGAAAAAGCCTGATCGATTCCGTTACCGCCATATGAATATTGATAAGCCGCTACGCCATTACTATCGGTTTTAAGAAGGTAGAAATTGGTCTGTCCGCCCGTACCGGGTGTTGTAAATCCGCACACCGCATATCCGTGATCAAATGTCTGAACAACACATCTTCCTTCGGTGATGGTTCCGAAGCCATACGTTCTCTTGAAAAGGGTTTGAGATTGTACATTGCAAAATGCAATGAGGAAAATAAAACAGAATATTACAGCAGGCCTGATCATTTTAAAGCGTTCTTGATTTTGATCAGGCTAACGAGTAATTCTTCCAGCAGATCAAGCCTGAGCATGTTTGCGCCATCAGATTTTGCATTGGCAGGATCGGGATGCGTCTCGATGAAAATGCCGTCAACTCCCGAAGCGATTCCTGCTTTGGCGATGAGTGAAATCAATTCCGGCCGGCCTCCCGTAACTCCTGCCGGTTGATTGGGCTGTTGCAAAGAATGAGTGACATCGAGAATGACAGGTACATTATTTTTCTGCATTTCGTAGATATTCCTGTAATCAACTACGAGGTCCTGGTAGCCGAATGAATTACCCCTCTCGGTGAGCATCACATTTTTATTTCCTGCATTACGCACTTTGTCTACTGCAAATTTCATCGCTTCACCGGAGAGAAATTGTCCTTTCTTTATGTTGACGGTCTTCCCGGTCGCAGCCGCCGCAAGCAGCAGTTCAGTTTGCCTGCACAGAAAAGCAGGTATCTGAAGCACGTCTACCGACTTTGCAGCAATTGCTGCATCATCACTTTCATGAATGTCGGTCACCACCGGTAAATGAAAGGCAGTCCTTACCTTCTGTAAAATTGCCAGAGCCACTTCGTCGCCGATTCCCGAAAAAGAATCTGTCCGGGTGCGGTTTGCTTTCTTATAGCTCGCTTTGAAGATGAAAGGTATTTTCAGACGATCGGTAATTTCTTTTATCCGACCGGCAATACTCATTGTCATCTCTTCACTTTCTACCACGCAGGGCCCTGCGAGCAGGAAAAAATTTCCGGAAGTAGTGTGTTGTATGTTAGGAATGTTTTCGAGCATAATCAGAAATATGCGGTTAAAGATACGAAAGCTCCCTGAGCATTTCCGTTTTTGGGATTAATCATGCTCGATAAATAATCGCTTTGCACCGTAATCCTCCATCTCTTAAGGAAGAAGGATGAAAATGCAAGACCTGCATTGAAACCGGCATACCCGCCGTAAGATGTCTTAAGAGAAACATTTGTCTTGCCGTTTATTTCATAGGTGATCGCAAGAGATTCACGTAAAGTGGATCCGGCGAAAAATAAATATTCGAGGGAACCTTCTAAATTTATTCCGTGCGGGAGCATATATTGATAGGAAATGTTCACGTTTGCAGGAAGTAAATAAAAATAACTTTTCTTTTCACGAACCGACAGGTAGGGCTCAACAAGCGAAGAATCGAGCGAAATTGTTTCTTTGACCGAATCGGAGAGGAGAAATAAATCAGAAACATCAACACCGTTGAACCGGAAGGATGTGTCGGCTTTGATGAATGCCGTCTGGTCGTTCCAGTTAATGAAACCAAAATTGGTTGCGCTGATTTTCAGAGTATTGTTTTTCCGATTGGTCCAGTACCAGTAAAGATCAGCCGAACAACCGGCGCCATTAAAAGATGATAGTGCATCTGCCGAAGAATCGCTTTGGTGTATTTCGATGTCAGCATCGAGATCAAGATATTTTCCCTGGTCGTCAGTGAAAATTGTCGCTCGCTCAGCTTTTATCTCATACAATTTCTGCCCATTGTTGTAATTCAGTCCGGCAGCAAATCCAAATTTATTTTCACCCCTCCTGAACTTATGACCGAATGTGAAATTTACCTGCTGATAATAAACCTGGTTATAAATGAAATCTCCCAGGTCTGCAGATTTATTCCTGTATGCCGCATTTCCGCGGAAGTACATCTGGAAAGCATCATAACTGAATTTACTGTTGATGTGATAGCGGTTATTTAGTGAAACCGAAAAGAAGGAATTCGCGAGACCAAAGACGGTCCGGTTTTGTGAAGCGTATTTCAGCTGAGCCTGGAATTCCGTACCGAAACGGTTCAGCGACGAAAGATTCTCTGTCACATTGTCTTTTTTGAGGTTGTCGATGAATTCATTTTGATAATAAGCCAACGCAAACTCATTGGTAATTGCATCGGAGGCGAAATAATAATCTGATGATATATTAACCGAGCTGTGAAATGTGCTGTCACGGTCAAAGATCCATTCGGATGCCAGGGACTGCAACGGAATAATGAACAGGGAAATAAGTAGAATTCTTTTCACAAATCAGCGAATGGAATAAATGCCGTCGGCAACCAGTTTAAAATTCACTCTATAGTCGGAGTACATTTGAATGAGCTGTGGATAATCCGGTGTATTAAACTTCATGCGTATACCGACATGTTTAACGTTTAGGAGGTTTTGTTTCCGGGTCTCGTCGACAGGAATCTGAATAACCGTCTCCGTGGTTCCTGCAGCCCGGTAATTTGCATCAATGGGAGCAGCCCGGATCAGGTCGGGAACAAACAGTGAATCGACGATCACACGGTTGCTGTCCAGCAGGAACATCTGTAAATTCAGATCGAATGGAAAGCCGTTGTCAGCAAAGAGTGTGAGCGTGGTGTATCCGACTGGTTCGAAATCAGTAGCTGTGGCAATCGTGAAGGGAACGGTATCGGCAAGCAGAAGCTGGTTGAGGGCGAATCGCAGCGGCATGCGTATTCGAAGTCGTGTGTCTATGAGCTTGTCTTTATAAACAAAATCATTGCTGCCCGAAATATTTGCGAGGGGATTGAAATTTAATTTGAGATCATATTCAAATTTGTCGGGAAGATTTTCAATAACATCGGTGATGTTGCTGTTAGAGTTATCAAACTGAATTGAATAAATTGTAGACACGAGCGAATCGGCAAGCCATGGAACGATTGAAGCGCGATTGATGTTCAGGTAATTACGGATGAATGAGGGTGCAGCCAGGTCTACGGATGTGCCTGTCCGGTTATTTACTGATCTGAAATAAGAAATATAAATCTGTTCGTCTGCTCCGATATAATTAACGATGTCAACATTCATCTTTACGCTGTCCAGAGCAACGGTTCCGTTCCTGATCAGTCCGCCAAGGCCGATGTTCCTGTTGCTTTGCTCGTGAGTCTCCTGCTGACCCAGGTATCCTTTTACGAAGAGCGGCTGAATGGCAATGAGTGTTGTCTTTAAATTAACCAGCGTGTCGAGAGATGCCACGCTTATCGTGTCACCTGCGGGATCAGATCGTGCATCAACTGTATATGTAATCGAATTAAATGAAGTCCCGGAGCTTCCCGTCATGTCAACGTCGTAACCTGAAAAATCATATTCGGCGATAAAATATTTTGGATCGGTTCTGGATGCCGAATCCACAGATGCAGTCACCACGAAAGGGACGCCATTTTTTTTCGCCTTGGGAATGGTATAAACAAAATTCACCTTCGTCTGTAACGTATTTTTTATTTCGAGTTTAATTTTTCCCGAGGCGATGATTGCCTTTTTCAGCTGAACTCCGCTGATGCCGAGAGATATATTATTGTTCGAAGATGTAAAGGGTGTATTTGGAGGCAGGTTGGCGGGGAAAGCGGGAAACAGAACGACCGTCTGTATGGTTGTATCATTGAACTGATAGATCGAATCGATGTTGAATTCAGAAAAAGTGGTGTCGTAATTTAATATCTGTGCTCCATCAGCCTGCGTTTCGATTGATGAATCGCCGATGAGCTGTCCGGCACCGAGTGTGGCATAAGCCAGCGGACCGACCACTTCAATATCCCACTGCGGATTTGGATTTTCCTTACGACAGGAGGTGATTCCGATGAGCAATCCGGTAAGAATAACGAGGGGACGGTGCATCGTGCAAAGATATGATCAAAAAGCTAGTCTTCTTTAATAAAATACAACCTGTTATCCTCAACTTTATACAGCATCGGGGCGATCATGATTTTCGGATATCGCAGCCGGAGTCGTTTTGTTTCGCTAAGGATGAATTCGGGTGCGCTTCCGATCTCGAACATGGGAGCAAAGTGCAAAAAATGATCTTCGGCCTGGTCACGGTCCCAGCCGGCAGTCTCTACAAGGCCTTTAATGAATTGCTCTTTGCGTGAAATCAGGTTCACCATTCCGCAGTTGGTATGTCCAATCAGGGCGATGTGTTTTATTCCTCCGACAGAAATGGCGAAAGAGACCTTGAATTCACTGTACCTCAGATTCGCTCCGCCGGTGCGGATGATGAATGCAAAATTATCGGGCATGTGAAGATGCTTGCGGTTATCCATGCACATACCGACGAGCAGTTGAGCATTCTGGTATGTCTCGAACTCCCGGTCGAGATTATGATACTGAAGCAGGTCTGCAATAGGTGTATTCCTGTATGCCGGCAGTATATCTTCGTTGGATTGAATGGATAACAATTGACTCATGTGTTCAAAGGAAGTGAAATATTTTTATAAATTCATTTGCGAATTACTTTTTGTTCAATACCCGTATTTATCTTTCCACAGGCTTTTTAAAAATGTTCTTAACTCATTTTCTCTTGCATTATTACCGGGCTCATAGAGCGTGGTTCCCTTTATTTCATCCGGTAAAAATTCCTGTCCTGCGAAATTTTGTTCGTGTGAATGATCGTAATCGTAATTTTTTCCGTACCCGAGTTCCTTCATTAAACGCGTGGGTGCATTCCGGATATTGAGCGGCACCGGCAGATCTCCGGTCTTTTTTACGAGTTCGATTGCACTCTCGATGGCCATGTATCCCGCATTGCTCTTCGGTGAAGACGCCAGGTAGGCAACTGTTTGTGAGAGGATGATCCTGCACTCCGGGTAACCGATTTTATTGCAGGCATCGAAACATGCATTGGCAAGAATGAGAGCGTTGGGATTGGCATTGCCGATGTCTTCTGATGCAAAGATGACCATTCTTCTTGCAATGAACAGGGGATCTTCGCCGCCGAGAACCATTCGGGCGAGGTAATAAACGGCGGCATTCGGATCGGAACCACGCATCGATTTGATGAAGGCGCTGATGATGTCGTAATGCATCTCACCACCCTTATCGTACAGTGCAATTTTCTCCTGAGCTATTTCCTGCACGATTTCATTCGTAATGACCGCATCCCCGGAATCACCAAAATTATTTATCACCAGTTCGAAGAGGTTGAGGAGTTTTCTTGCATCGCCGCCTGATAATCTTAGAAGGGCTTCATCTTCTCTTATGATTATCTTCCTGGTCTTAAGAATAGAATCTTCCCTCATTGCCTGGTGGAGAATTTCAAGAAGATTACTTTTAGAGAGTTCCTTCAGGACGTAAACCTGGCATCGGGAAAGGAGGGGAGAGATCACCTCGAAGGAAGGATTTTCGGTAGTGGCCCCGATGAGTGTGATGGTTCCGCGTTCGACTGCTCCGAGAAGTGAGTCCTGTTGAGATTTGCTGAACCGGTGGATCTCGTCGATGAACAGGACAGGGCTTCCCTGAACTTCTTTCAACTCGCCTGCATATCGTTGTGCTTTTTCGATGATGTCCCTTACATCCTTAACCCCGGAACTGATCGCGCTGAGCACATAAAACGGTCGTCTTAATTCTGAGGCAATGATGCCTGCAAGTGTGGTTTTCCCAACACCCGGCGGACCCCAGAAGATGATGGATGGAATCGTATTGCTCTCGATGGATCTCCTTAAAATTGCTCCCGGGCCTGCCAGATGTTCCTGTCCGATGTAATGTGCCAGGTCGCGCGGACGCATGCGTTCAGCTAATGGAATGGGAGACATTGGCATTTTTACGAAGATAGTAAAATCAAATTGCGAAAGGAAAAATTAAAAGTATTTCTTTAACGACTTAATCATCATCATATTGAAATGAATTGGAAAAATGAGCGGTGTAAAACTTTCATTTAAAATTCTTTATTTTCCTGCCGGCATTTGATAGTTTTTTTTACTTTAGATTAAAATTAAAAATCCTATGGAAGAAAATACTGATACACGGAATATTCTCATCCAGTCTGATGAAATTTTAAGAAAGCTAATCAACGTAACAGGACAAAAACTCACAAGCCTGGAAAAATTAAATCCGAACGACGTTCAGACCAGAGTGAAATATAAGGAGATGGAGAGGAATGCAATCAGTATGCAGAAGCATATTACGGATATATTACAGGGAATGTAAAACTTCCAGAAACGAAACCACACATTTCTTCGTGTGGTACATTTTTCAAATATCTGATTTAAACATTGGTTGAAGTCAACATTGGTTAATTCGCCAATGCTTCAAATGTATTTCCATTTTCGAGGTCGCCATACTTATAGCCTTTCTCAAACCATTCCTGCCTCTGAGCTGACGTACCGTGTGTAAATGCATCTGGGACGACGTAACCCTGGGTTTGTTTTTGAATATTATCATCACCAACGGCACTTGCAGCGGCCAGTGCTTCACTTAAATCTCCTTCTTCTAAAATATGATTCTTTTTATCGGCATAATGAGCCCAGACCCCTGCATAGTAATCGGCCTGTAATTCGAGCATGACGGAATATTTGTTATAAGATTTCGTGCTGAGTTGCTGGCGGAGGCGGTCCATCTTATCGTTTGTGCCCAGCAGATTCTGAACATGATGCCCGACTTCATGAGCAATTACATAGGCCATGGCAAAATCGCCTGTTGCATGAAAACGTTCACGCAATTCAGCATAGAAGGAGAGATCGATATATAGTTTTCTGTCGGAAGGGCAATAAAATGGTCCTGATGCAGCTGAGGCAAAACCACAACTTGATTCAACACGATCGCGAAAAATAACGAGAGTAGGTTTTGTATATTCTTTAAAGTGTTGCTTAAAAATTTCGGACCATGCATCTTCGGTCTCTGCAAGCACTACCGATACAAACTGAACCATCGTATCTTCTGCGGCTTGTTCAGCTTCAGTTAACTGGACACCCTGCGATTGAGGCTGTCTTAATTCCGGTGGAAGTTGGGACGGATCACCGCCTAAATAAACACTCAGCAAATAAATCAAAATACCCGCTATTCCGCCTCCGGTCATTATTCCACCCACAGAATAATTACGGCGGTCTTCTATGTTTGAACTTCCTTTACGTCCTCGCCAGAGCATAATTTTTTTTACGCAATTTATATAAAAAAAATAAGCCTGAAAGGAAGGATGTGAAAGAATTACAGTCTTTAAGATCCTGAGAGATTTCCTGTTTTTTTTACTTACACTTACACTTACACTTACACTTACACTTACACTTACACTTTACTTATGCTTATTCCTCACTGACATTTTTAAGTGTAAGTATAAGTGTGAGTTTAAGTGTGAGTTTAAGTGTAAGTAATAGGTACCTGGTGATAGGGGAGGGTATATCCAACCGGTCAATTGCCGGCAAAAATCGTATCAAACGATGGCGAATATCCACCCCATATTCCCAGTCCGCCGTTGATATTACTCGTAATTGGCTGGGGTGATGCAAACGGGTTTCCATTGCTTTGAACCTGAGATTCCTCAGTACGCCAGAATTCGAAATTGCTGCGATCAATGGAGCAGAATTTTACAACAATTGTATCTCCTCTCTTGAAAAAGAAATCCTCGGCTCCTGTATCATCTTCCTTCTCCGAAAACGAAAATTTTCCCCTTGGAAAACTCAGGTCAAAGCTCTTATTATTGATAAATTTGTCGTCGAATGCTGCACCCGGAGCCGCTATGAAAGTTGAATCTTTCATTTCACCTGCATCTTCTCCATACGTATAATGATTGATCCGTTGCGCATACCACCTGTAACAATTCCCCAGCGTATCCGGATCTGTAAGATGAGCCCAGGCAAAACCCAGCGAATCACGATTGCCATCCGGTTTCCACCATACACTATCCAGGCTCACCGGGAATGGTAACTTCGTAACCGATGTAATGGTTTTTCCCTCGGCATATACTGTAAGATTGTATGTGGTTCCGACTGTACCGGTAATGCGCGTGCCAATGTAGATGCCATAACCCGGAATCTGCAACAACGTATCAAAAGTATTTCCATCGTCGACAATAACCGTTGCACCCTGTATCGAATTCAATATTATATCTTTCGTATTGATCTCTCCGAAGAAGGGCAATGAATGAGTGAGTAAAACCTGAGGATATTGTCCGGTCTCGATAATACCTTCCACGACAATTTCCTCGCTTGCTTCCGGAATTTCTACTGTTACATTCTTTTCGCATGCTGCCAGGATCAGGAAGGTAAGCAGGAAAAAAATGTTCCTTTTACGGATCAGTCTTGAAGTAATTTTTTTTGAAGTGATATTCATCTTGAAATTTGATCGTCTTTGCAATTCAATATTTTTGTCGAAGTTTCTAGAATTTGAAATTATAGGTAACACTCGGCAAAATAGGGAACAGCGAAATCTGCTTGGCTTCAATGGTTATCGATTCTGCCGAATATTGAGTGTCGAAATAGATGATATAAGGATTATACCTGTTATAAACGTTAAACACAGAGAAGTTCCAGCTGCCCTGCCAGTTTTTATGAGGCTTGCCCAGGAGGGTCACACTGAAATCAAGCCGGTGATATGGCGCCATGCGATAATTGTTTCTTTGTCCGCCGTAATCTTCTACAATATCCCCATTCGAGAGAACGTATATTCTCTGAGGAAATGTGTTCAGGTTACCTGTGGCGTAAACCCACGTCGTCCCGATTGTAACGCGCTTGCTGATATCGTATGACAGAACGATTGACACATCATGTCTGCGGTCGTACTTGGGGAAAAACACATTTCCATTGTTAAGATCAGGGAATTCTCTTTTTGTCCATGCAAGTGTATAGCCAATCCAGCCGTTGAATCTGCCCTTGCTTTTTTTCAGGAAAAATTCCGCACCATAACTCCAGCCTTTACCCGCAACAAAATAATTATCGAGGTTGCTGTTGACGGTGTTCTCCGGCAGAAAACCTTCTTCATATTCAATCTGGTTTTGCATCGTCTTATAATAAACTTCTACGGAAGTCTCGTATGTATTCAATTTGAAATTCCTGAAATAACCCAATGCATATTGTGTTCCCGACTGAGGCTTCACCTGGTCGCTGCTGGGAATCCAGGTATCGGTGGGTAATGAAATTCCTGACAGGGATGCGAGATGGATGTACTGATAATTTTGCGACACGGATGCCTTAATCGATGATAAATGATTCACCGCATACCTCAGGGCAAACCGGGGCTCGGCATGGGTATAGGTCTTTACGTTCTGTCCCTTTGAATAATGAATCGTATCAGTGGTTATTCCTGAAATCGGGTCGAGGACGTAACGGTCGAACGGACCCACCTGCTGAAACAGCGTAAACCTCAGTCCGGCATTTATCAGCCACTTATCGGTAATCTCATATTCATCATTGATATAGACTGCTGCATCATGAGCATATTGCTTGAGAATCTTGCCTACATCGAAAACGACATCTCCTGCTTTCGCAGAGGCATTGCTCGGAACAAATTCGTGGAAGATGTATTGTCCGCCAAACCTCACAGTGTGTTGAGTATTCGGCAGCCAGGTGAAATCGGTTTTCAGGTTGTAGTCTGTAATTCCCGAGAAGAGTTTAAAACTGAAATCGTTTTGCCCGCCCTCAAACGAAAATTTGTAATTCGTATAAATGAGTGATGTATTTAAGAAGAGGCGGTTTGTAAACAAATGGTTCCAGCGTGCAGTGAATGTTGCATTTCCCCACGGTATGTCCACAAAGAAATCCGAATCCGGACTCTTGTATTTGAAAACGTCCCTTCCGAAATAACCGCTTATGAATAGCCGATCCTTGTCGCTCAGCCTGTAATTCACCTTCGCATTCAGGTCATAGAAATAATATTTATTGCCGCTGATGTCAGAACCCTCACTCACAAACGGTTTTCCAAAAAACAAATCGATGAAAGTTCGCCTTGCTGAAACAATAAACGAACTGGTATCTTTTTTAATCGGTCCTTCAACGGTAAAGCGCGACGACACAAAACCAAGCCCGCCCTGAGCGGCAAATTTTTTATTATTCCCTTCCCGCATCTGAATGTCAAGTACGGAGGCGAGCCTTCCTCCATAATTCGCAGGCATGTTGCCTTTTGTCAGCGTGACGTTTTGCACCGCATCTGCGTTGAAAACTGAAAAGAAGCCGAAGAGGTGAGAGGCATTGTAGACGTTAGCCTCATCGAGTAAGATTAAATTCTGATCAGGACCGCCGCCTCGAACATAATATCCGCTGTTACCCTCGCCGGCCGAGGATACGCCGGGTAGCAACTGAATCGATTTCAGGATGTCGACCTCGCCCATGAATGCCGGCAATGTTTTGATCTTGTCGACGTCGAGTGTCTGCCTGCCCATCTCAGTACTTTGAACGTTTCTGTCTTCTTTCTCGGCAGTGATCGTTACCTCTCTTGTCTCGATTGCATTACTTGCAAGGTTAATATTCTGACGGATGTCCCTGTCAAGGATAAATTTAAATTCCTGTGTCTTGAAACCGAGATAAGAAACCACAAGCGTTACGTTGGTATCCGGTACGGTGAGAGAATAAAATCCATATTGATTGGTAGTCGTGCCCTTCAGCGTCTCTTTGATATAAACGGTTGCCCCAAGCAGCGATTCACCCGTTGATTCTTCCTTCACATATCCGCTGATGGTATGCATTTGCGAATACGAGAGGAACGGTACCAATAGAAGACTTAGTATAAAAGATATTCGGGAAATCATAAACAGGAGTGGTAAAACAGAGGGCGCAAAAATAGGAAATAACTGCACTTAACACTTTACTAACAAGGCAATCATTAACAAAAAAATAACTTTTGGGTTTTTAGGGAATCATACCATACGACCGTAATATTTTCGCATAGGTTGACATTAAAAAAACAAACAACGTTCCTCCGTAGAAGAACGTTGTATGCTTGCTGTCTGTTAAGCCGGGTTCTGTTTCCGTCAGTTGACGGATTCCTGTCATTTATCTGGGACGACACTCACGTATCGCCTCAATCAACCTACCCATCATGGTTTCAAAAAATTGAATCGGACGCGCAGCCCTTGACCATGACTTATTTGGTTTTTCAACTCCTGAGGTTTACCCATTACGATCATCGCTGACCGTAACCGTGAGCTCTTACCTCACATTTTCACCTTTTCCGTCCGCCAGCTGGCGGATGGTAGTTATTTTCTGTGGCCCTTTCTGTTACCTGTTTTTAAACAGGCACCTTCCCGTTAGGAAGCAGGATGCGCTGTGTTGCCCGGACTTTCCTCCCCTTGTCTTGCAAAGAGGCGACAGGATCGACAGCGGAGCAAAAGTACGAAATTCTGATTAGCCGATTAGCCGATTAGCCGATTAGCCGATTAGCCGATTAGCCGATTAGCCGATTAGCCGATTAGCCGATTAGCCGATTAGCCGATTAGCCGATTAGCCGATTAGCCGATTAG
>CAZQOQ010000006.1:0-67514 GCA_964595205.1 uncultured Flavobacteriales bacterium
CCCCGCAATATGTCTTTTTACTCTTTTTCTTTCTTTACTTAATTCACTCGAACTGATGTCCGCCAGCTGGCGGATATGAGCCCAACGATCCGCCCACTGGCGGATCCACCCCGCAATATGTCTTTTTACTCTTTTTCTTTCTTTACTTAATTCACTCGAACTGATGTCCGCCAGCTGGCGGATATGAGCCCAACGATCCGCCCACTGGCGGATCCACCCCGCAATATATTTTTAACAATTAATCGTTTAAACAATAAAATAAATAAACGATTAAGGTTACTCTCAATTTTTGGTCTGCAAAGATATAATTCGTTCTTTTACTTTGCTAATATTGAAAAAATAAAAAAATGAGTCATAAGGCTGGTTTTGTGGGAATTATAGGGAAACCGAATGTTGGGAAGTCTACTTTAATGAACCAATTGATCGGGGAAGGATTATCGATTGTTACTCACAAAGCCCAGACCACCCGTCACCGGATTAAAGGGATATTGAATACGGACGATTACCAGATCGTTTTTTCGGATACTCCCGGCATACTCGAGCCAAATTATCTTTTACAGGAAAAGATGATGGACTTCGTAAAATCAACACTCGAAGACGCCGATGCTGTTCTCTTCATTTCCGATTTGAGCGAACAGTATATGGACGAATCAATCGTCGGAAAACTGTCTGTCATCAAAGCACCATTGATAATTGTTATAAATAAAATCGACATTTCATCACAGGATGAAATCAATAAACTTGTTCACGGCTGGAAGAAAAAATTAAAACCGTTAGCCGTAATACCCGTTTCGGCTCTCAATAAATTTAATACGGAGAAAATTATCGAAACAATTCTTGAGCTTCTTCCTGAAGCGCCGCCATTTTTTCCCAAAGACAGTTTGAGTGACGCTAATCAGCGATTTTTTGTCAGCGAAATGATACGGGAGAAAATCATGCTGCATTACCAGCAGGAAATTCCATATTCATCAGAGGTTATCGTTGAATCCTTCAAGGAGGAAAAAAGTATAATCCGTATCGCCGCAACGATTTTCGTAGAGAGGGATTCACAAAAGGGAATACTTATAGGAAAAGGCGGTGAAGACATCAGGCGCATTGGCACCGAGGCCAGGCTGGACATTGAAAAGTTTCTCGGTAAAAAAGTCTTCCTCGAACTCTTTGTAAAAGTCGAAAAAGAGTGGAGAAGAAATGAAAACAAGCTTCGCAGGTTTGGTTATTCTCAGTAACATTGTATCCATGCGAATTCTCAGGAAAGTTCTTATCACACTCGTATTCTTTATTGCCGCCGTAGTGCTTTTCGTTTACGTGTATCTCCAGATGCAGCGCCCGGTCTATTCGGGTAAATTTGAAATGCCCAACCTCAAATCAAAGGTCACTACTTATTTTGATAAATACGGTGTCCCGCATATCTATGGCAGCAATGAAGAAGATGTTTTTTACGTGCTTGGTTATCTGCATGCGAAAGAAAGGCTCTTCCAGATGGAACTTGTCAGGCGTGTAAGCTCCGGACGACTTTCGGAAATTTTAGGAAGCAGGATGCTGGAAGCGGATAAATTTTTCAGGATGCTTGGTTTTAACAAGCGGGCTGAAGAATCGGAACGGCGCTTTATGCAGAACACTGATACAATTTGGAAAAAAGATGTGCTCGCTTACATAAACGGTATCAACCAGTACATTGAAAAACGGAGAAAGCGCTTTGAGTTTTTATTGCTGGGCATTCCAAAGGAAAAATTTACCGTTAAGGATATCTACCTCATCGTGGATTTTATGGCCTTTGATTTTCAAATGGCATTTAAGACGGATCCATTGATGAGTAAGATAGGTGTACGTTTCGGAGAAAACCACCTGAGAGATCTGGGAATAAGGAGCCAGTTCCAGGTTTATGATACCACAAACGCTTCGATGTATGATTCGATCATGAGTAATGTAGAGGAGATTTTACCAGTCAAAATATGGACAGGCAGTAACGCATGGGCCGTCAGCGCCGAAAGGAGCCAGAGCGGGAAGACGCTGTTTGAAAACGACACTCATGTAGGCGTTCAGCAGCCTGCCGTCTGGTATGAGGCACACCTCGAATGTCCCGGATTCAGCATTTACGGAAGTTTTCTCGCCGGCTTCCCTTTTCCCGCTTTGGGTCATAACCGCAATCATGCCTGGGGGCTTACGATACTGGAAAATGACGACCTTGATTTTTATGCCGAGCAGTTGGATCCGGAGGATTCTACGAAGGTGATCATCAATAATGTGTCTGAGAAAATTAATTTCCACACGGAAATAATTCATGTGAAAGACAGCTCAGATGTTTTATTAACCTGCCGGTCAACTTCGCACGGTCCTGTCTGCAGTGACGTGCTGCATGATTTTTCTTCCGTAACGTCTTCACCGGTGACTGCCTGCTGGACGTTACTAAAATTCGAATCCAATCTGCCGGAGATCACCTGGAAGATGTCTCATGCGACTTCCATGGATGAATTCCGGGAGGCAATATCACAAATTGCTGCACCTGGATTAAATGTGATCTATGCAGATTCATCCGATAATATCGCATGGTATACGGCTGCAAAATTTGTTAAAAGGAAATCGGGTGTAAATCCCAATGTGATTCTCGATGGAAATGGAGGAGAGGACTGGCTTGGTTTCTATGATTTCAGTTTCAATCCAAAGGCGGAAAATCCTGTAAGGGGTGTGGTGTTGTCTGCCAATAATCCACCTGTAACCGACAGCCTCGACTGGTTCCCGGGCTACTATGCGCCGCCTGACCGGGCCATTCGTATCAACCAGTTTTTTCATTCGAAGAAAATATTGAGCGTGACCGATCTTCAGAAGATGAACAATGACGTAATCAATGTCGTTGCCGCGCAGAATGCACAGATCATGATTGGAAATCTGCAGGGCACAACAAAGTTAATTTCTCAGATTCACGCCAGGGCAGTAGAAATACTCGATCAATGGAACGGGAGTCATGAATTGAATGACGTCGCGCCTGTCATTTATTATAAATGGCTTTTTTATGTTTTGCATGATGCATTTGCAGATGAAATGGGGGAAATCGATTTTGAGAAATTTTTAAAGACGCATATTCAGAAAAGCTCTCTTAAGCCATTCCTGCAAAACGATTCGTCGTTATGGTGGGATAATATCACCACCAGGAAAAGAGAATCGGAAAGAGACATCGTGGAGGCAGCTTTTGATCGTACCATCAGGGAAATCATCGAACAGTTTGGCCCGGATCCCGACAAGTGGCTTTGGAAAAAAGTGCATCAGATGGAGATAGAACATCCTGTGGGGAAGAAGAAGCCCCTCAATAAAATTTTTAACATTGGTCCGTATCCTGACCGGGGAGGGATAGAGACACTGAATAATCAGAGTTTCACTTTGAATAAAAAGGGCAGTTATAAAGTAAATCTTGCGCCTGCTTTACGGAGGACGCTCGACTTTTCCAATCCTGAAAATGGCTACAGCATAATTCCCAGCGGGCAGTCGGGAAACTTCATGAGCGGATATTACCGCGACCAGACAAAAATGTATCTCAACGGCATCGTTAGAAAGGAGATGATGAACCGTAAGGAAATCGAAGCGACCTATAACAGCAAAATGATTTTTGAGCCGGAACGTTAACACGTGAACTATTAATGAAGATTGACGTAAACACCGGGATTATTGATTATTTGAGTGGTTTACCGGATCTGTCATACCCCGATAACCTTAATTACTCTTGCTACTCATAACCTGAAATCTTATTTTTGTTTCCTGTCCCCAAAACATATTATGAAAAAATTCAGCCGGCTGTTACTCGTATTCCTCTTTTCCATTTCCACCGCAATTGCACAATCAAATTTCCTGTTGAGTGGTCAGCTTCCTTCAGATCTGAATGGAAATATCCAGGTCAGGATCGATAAGACTTTTTTAAACCGTTCGGTAGAGATCAACGGAAACTCAATCGTGAACGGGGCATTCAAAGTGAACAATGACCTTGCCCGGAATTATATCGTCGAAGTCTCATGCACACTTTTTAAAGAGCAGATGTATGCTGAACCGGGTGAAGATTTGAAAATAAAACTATCACCGGGAGAAAGCGATATTTTTAAATCGTTATCAGGAAAGGGGTCGGAACAAAATATTTTCTTCAGAAATTTCTTCGAAAAATTCAAGGATGATTTCAACGACAGCATCAACGAAGCACAGATGCTAAGCTCAACGGTAGATGCCTATGAATCTTCGTTATTCTCAAAACGAAAAGCCCAGATGGAATTTGTGAAATCGGATCCCGGAAGAAAGGACTATTCTGCTGATTTCAATGCGTACATCGAAAACGAAATTAATTATCATTACTGGAAAGAATTATTTGCTTACCCGATCGTAAATGCAAATCGTGATCCGAAAATCATGACAGTAAACGAATTGCCCCAGATCATGCTGGAAAATTTCGGAACAGTAAAGATCAACAACGAGGCGGCAATGATTTCTAAGTCATACCGCGATTTTATCAAGTACTACATAATTTATTTTTCATCGAAGTCGAATGGATTTAAAAAGTTCACTGACGGCGCTGCATCAGCCGAAAGAAAATCTTCAATCGCTCGTGAAAAACTTGAGGGAAATATTTTTATTTACTGGTTATCCAGGTATACGATCGAAGAGCAGGGTAATTTGTCGCCCGCTGCTGTGAGAAAACTTCTCGCCACGCTAAAAGATACTGATACAGATAAAAACAATTATAACATCGTAAATGAGCTTGCGAAAGCGAAAGCTAATACTCCAGATCCGATAGCGCCGCTGGACAAGCCCGTATTAATGACGGGCGAGGGTGCAGGCATGCTCGACATCAATGGAAAACCGGTAACATTTTCTGCTTTGAAAGGCAAGGTCGTTTATATTGATTTCTGGGCAAGCTGGTGCGGGCCATGCAGAAAGATGATGCCTTTCTCAAAGCAGATGCATGAGCAACTCACAGATAAGCAAAAGAAGGATATCGTGTTTTTATACATTTCCATTGACGCCGATACCGGTGCATGGAGAAAGGCTATGAAAGAACTCGACATTATCGGCACGCATTATATTTCTCCTGGAAACTGGCAGTCGAAGATCTGCAGCTATTTTAAGATAGGCAGTATTCCCCGTTACATGATCATGAATAAGAAGGGGGAGATTGTCGACATCAATGCAAGAAGGCCTGCAGACAGTGCTGTGCTAACGCAGTTGCTTGAATTGGCTGCTGAGTAACTGGAAACCCTGAACTAATCAAATTACCAATAACTATTTCTTATACTTCCACATCCTCGTTTTGCCTTCTTCAAGCCATTCGATTGTTGTAGAGAGTCTCTTCATCTTAGTCGCTTCAGTTTTTGCTTCTGTAATCCAATCGACGTACTCGCGCTTTTGAGAAGGTGAAAAATTTTCGAAAGTCTCCGAAGCTTTTTTATTTTTCTTCAGGGCATCGGTTAATTCTTTTGGAATTTTCAATGGCTTTTTAACGGCAGGCTTTTTTTCCAACTTTACATTATCGTCGTTAAGTTTTTTTGCCTGCTTGAAAAAGTCGAGCATCACTTTATCAGGCGGCAGATCTTTTAATGAGGTAATGCATCCAAGATTACCCATTGCTTCACCACCCTGGTTTTTATTCAGTCCCAGGTAGCCTTTCGGATCTTTTAACAACTTGGATTTCCAGAAGCCACCTACACAATGTTTTTTGAAAGCGGCAATTCCAAAATACGGACCTTTGTATTCGAAGCTCGGCATTCCCCATTTGATGGTTTCTTCAACTCCGGGACAACCTTTGTGTACCAATTCGCGGAGATGTTTTAAAATTGGTTGAGCGAAAGGTTGTGATTTGGCAATGTAGGCGTCGATTCTTTTATCTTTTGGCATTTATTTAGTCTTTAGTCTTTAGTCTTTAGTCTTTAGTCTTTAGTCTTTAGTCTTTAGTCTTTAGTCTCTGGGTATAGTATTCAGTGTGCGGGTATCCTATTTTACTAAACTAATGTAAAAAAAATTACAAAATAAAAGGCCCATTCACAGGGCCCTTTTATTAAAATATTAAATTTCTAAAGTCTAAAGTCTAGAGACTAATGACTAGTTTAAGCCATTATTAATTCCGCTTTCGGAGCCGAAGATTTTTTAGATTCTGTACGAAAAGCTGTCTTCAGTTTATCGACATAATTAAGTTCTTCCCATGGGAATAATTTTACCTTAATTCTCTTCTCATTCGATTTACCTTTATTGAAGATTTTCTCTTTTGTTTCCGTCTTGCGGCCCATGTGACCATAAGCGGCAGTCTCGAAATAGATAGGTGTACGAAGGTTAAATCGCTGCTCGATAGCATACGGACGCATGTCAAAAATAGTCTTGATCTTTTTAGCGATCTCTCCGTCGTTTAATCCGACCTTAGCCGTACCATACGTATTCACATACAATCCGACAGGCTCTGCAACTCCAATTGCATAAGCGACCTGTACCAGGACTTCGTCGCATATCCCTGCAGCAACCATATTTTTTGCGATGTGACGCGTTGCATATGCTGCAGAACGATCAACTTTAGAAGGATCTTTTCCGGAGAATGCCCCGCCACCATGTGCGCCTTTTCCGCCATAGGTATCGACGATGATTTTTCTGCCTGTAAGCCCGGTGTCGCCATGCGGTCCGCCGATGACGAATTTACCTGTAGGATTCACGTGGTATTTGATTTTGTCATTAAAGAGACCCTGGATACGTTTAGGAAGTTTCTTCAGCATTCTCGGAACAAGAATATTGATGACGTCGTCTTTAATTTTTTTAAGCATGGCTGCATCTTTATCGAAGTCGTCGTGCTGCGTTGAAATAACGATGGTATCAATTCGAATCGGTTTGTGATTGTCGTCGTATTCGATCGTCACCTGCGATTTTGAATCAGGCCTCAGGTAAGTCATTTGTTTTCCTTCGCGACGGATAGCAGCTAATTCACGGAGTAATGTATGAGCAAGTTCGAGCGGCAGCGGCATGAAATTGTCAGTCTCGCGGCAGGCATAGCCGAACATCATTCCCTGGTCGCCGGCGCCCTGCTTCCAGGGATCGTTACGTACAACGCCGCGATTAATGTCGGCCGACTGCTCATGGATAGCAGAAAGGATTCCGCAGGAATCAGCTTCGAACATATATTCGCTGCGGGTGTATCCGATCCTGCGGATCACTTCCCGGGCTATATCCTGTACATCCAGGTAAGCGCTTGATTTAACTTCGCCTCCCAGTACAACCTGTCCGGTCGTCACAAGTGTTTCGCAGGCAACTTTTGCATTCGCATCGTATGCAAGAAAATTGTCGATCAATGCATCTGAGATCTGGTCGGCGATTTTGTCAGGATGACCCTCGGAAACCGACTCAGAGGTAAATAAATAAGACATGTTTTTTTTAATTAAAGGTTTTGGATAATCTATCGGAGAAAAGATTCGTTAACGTAAAATCCTGCGTTAGCATTTTTTTACTGTGGTTGCAATATTGACGGAGTCAATCAAATCTTTCCACTTCGGGCGCGAATTTAGGAAAAAAGAGTCAATATTATCTAATATTGATTTTTGATTTTTAAATTAAACAAGCCTGCTTCTTTTTCTTCATTAAATTCTCAAGTACGCTTCTGAAGAGGTTTTTAACCTAATTTGGTATCTTGTGTATGTCAAATTGTATTTTATTTCGTCCCTATGGGACTTGAAAATTGGGGTGGTCGTTAATTACCCATATTACGTCCCTGACGGCACCAGGTAATTTGCTACTTTGGTGAAATTTATCCTTGAATTTTTCAACAATATAAATTTGGGATTCTTATTGTTGGAATAGAAAACTCAGAGATTCTGTTTCCTTGCGTTCAAAAACCATTTGGCTCCGTCAGGAGCGAAATATTGGTGGAAAATAATCAATCAGGAAATTTAAATCCCGCCGGGACGAAATATTTCTTTAGTTCAGGTTAATAATTTTTCCCGTTATAAAATACATTCACAGTATTTACCCCTACCTCATATTTCAGGACATTTCCATTAAGCGAATAATTGGTCACGGTTTCGTAGGAAACTATATAGGTCTTCCCTTTATGAAAAAGCTGTAATCTCCCGCTATCGTCGATCCAGGCAAGACCGTCGTTTCCCAACTGGAAATTTGCCGGAGTATCGAACTGTAAAGTGTATACTTCTCCTTTATAATAAACATTGAAAGCTTTATTGAAGCTGTAAACAACTGTATTACCCTTGACATAAAAAAAGTCGGGTTCGTGCGAAAGAATTTTCTTTATCGCCCCGTCGTCGAAAATATTGAAGTTGCCGCTTTGGTCGGTGTAAGCCATGATGCCAAATCCAACCTTGAATGAATCAGGTTCGAATTCATCAATCATGGCAGTATCCCCATGGTAGAAAAGCCTGAAGCGCTGTTCGTAATTATCGATGTAAGCAATGATGTCGCGCCCCACTTCGAATCGTCGCGGTGCCATGTTGTCAAGCTGAACTGCATTGCCATGATAAAAAACAATGAAATAATCCGATTGATTCACCCATGCAACGATATTGGAGCCGGTCCTGATAAATTTAGGCCTTGACAACAATGCTTCTTCAGCAGTGGATAGCCTGCCGTTGTAGTAAATGTTGAGCGATGACTGTACTTCATCAAAATAGGCAAGAAGGCTGTCGTTTACTTCTATCGTAGTCGTATCGGTGTAGTAACACAGCGTTTTCTTTTCGCCTTTGTCAAATGCATATAAAACCTTCCCCACTCTGAAAGCGGTCAGATTATCCGTAACAACATAATCGAAATCAGCAGCATTAACCAAAGGTATTGTCTGGCCGTCATAATAAACTTTAAAATCGTTCTTCGAGTCGATATATGCAATTGTATTCCCTCCGATTTTATAGTCCAGTACCTGCAAATATTCCAGCTGCCTGAAAAATCCCCTGTCGAATACCTGGAGGTATCTTCTGTAGTCATTATAGGCAGTGATGTCCTGGCTCTTTGCATACTGATTGATTAATATAAATGAAAAGATAAAAATTAAAGAAAATTTTTTTCGTATGAAATTTACCATAAACAATTTATTATTTTCAGTTCCCCGTTAGTTGCTGAAAAATATCTTCGAGTTTTTGCTCTTCCTTTTGCAACGACAGCACTGCAAGATTATTTTCCACTGCCCATTTGAAGAGGCCTGCCCGGATGTCGCAGTTTTCTTTTCCTGAAATTCTCCATGTGTTTTCCCGGAGATTTTGGACCTCGAGAATGTCTTTCACCTTGAGAAGTTCTTTCCTGTTCACCGGCCTGTCGAATTCGATGAGAATTACTTCTTTTTTTTCAGGTCTGATTTTTAAAACGGATGTGCTCTCGTCGGTGATCAATTTCCCCTTGTTAATGATCAGAACCCGGTCGCAGATGGCTTCTACTTCCTGCATGATGTGAGTGGACAGCATCACCGTTTTCTCCCGGCCGATGGTTTTAATCAACCCACGGATTTCGACGAGCTGGTTGGGATCGAGACCGGATGTCGGTTCATCGAGTATGAGAACTTCAGGTTTATGAATCAACGCCTGTGCAAGACCGACACGCTGCCTGTAACCTTTGGAGAGTGCCCCTATTTTTTTCTTCTGTTCCGATTGCAATCCCGTAATGGTTATCATCTCTTCAATCCTCGCACGGGTATTTTTTTTTATCTTATAGATGCCGGCGACGAACTCCAGATATTCACGCACGTACATTTCCGGGTATAACGGATTATGTTCGGGAAGATATCCGATCCGCTTACGAACCTCAAGCGAATTTTCGCTAACGTCAAAGCCACAGACACTTGCAGTACCAGAGGTCTGTGGAAGGAAGCACGTAAGAATTTTCATCATCGTTGACTTACCTGCACCGTTCAATCCGAGAAAACCAATGACCTGTCCACTGCCAACTTCGAATGAAATATCGTCAAGTGCCTTCTGGCTTCCGTAAAGCTTTGTAATATTCTTAACTGAAATAGACATACTGTGCTACTCTGAACTGAGCCCGCAAGGTAGGTCAATTTTTTTGTTTTTTTATCAGTCTGACTCCGGTTCCGCATCGACATACAATAGTCTAAACTCCGGTTGTTCTATACCATAATGAGCATACCGAAAATTTCTTCGCATCGCCGGTGATTAAATAACACATGCTGATTCTACCTGGCCAGAAAGAAAAAGCCACACCATGTGTTCATAATCCCTCCTAAGCTTTATCTTAGGCGAATGAAAGGAACGGTGATTAAATCGACAGGGAATCAGTACCGGGTTTTGGTTGAGGATGGAAGCATCTTGTTTTGCAAGATCAAGGGAAATTTACGTCTTAAGGAATTTGAAGCCACGAATCCAATTACTGTAGGTGATAAGGTCGAAGTCGATATGAACGATAAGGCCGATACCGACTTTTACTGGATTACAAAATTGTATGAGCGGGAAAATTATATCATCCGGAAGTCCGTAAAACAGTCGAGCCAGATACAGGTGATAGCAGCGAATATCGACCGCGCTTTTGTGGTTGCAACACCTGTATTTCCGAGAACATCTCTTGGTTTCATCGACCGCTTCCTGGCTACTGCAGAGGCTTATAACCTGAAAGCAGGAATAATCTGGAACAAGTGTGATTTATACGATGAGAAAGTCTGGGGCTATGTAACAGACCAGGTAAAATTGTATGAAGGGATAGGATACAAGGTATTGATAGTTTCTGCAATTGCATCGGAAGGCATCGATGCATTGAAGAGTGAATTAAAGGATAAAGTCAGTTTATTCTCCGGGCACAGCGGAGTTGGAAAATCTTCGCTGATCAATACCTTAATTCCAGGTATGAACCTAAAGACGGCAAAGATTTCATCACAGCACAATAAAGGAATTCATACAACCACTTTTGCCGAAATGCACATGTTGCCGGGTGGAGGATTCATTATCGATACGCCGGGCATCAGGGAATTCGGAACGATTGATTTTAATAAATATGAGGTTTCTCATTTCTTCCCCGAAATTTTCAAAGTCGCTAAAGGATGTAAGTTCAATAACTGCCTTCATACAACTGAAAAGGACTGTGCGGTGAAGCCGGCCGTGGAAAGAGGCGAGATTGCCATAAGCAGGTTTGAGAGTTATCTGAGTATAATGAGTGGGCAGGACATTTTTAAATAGGTCATTAAAACGAAAGTCAACCATCATGCGACTGGTCATACAACGCGTTTCAAACTCTTCAGTCACAATAAACGGTGATGTTAAATCTGCCATTGGAAGAGGATTGCTGATATTTGTGGGAATCGAAGATTCAGACGGAGACGAAGACGTTGAATGGCTGTGCGGAAAAATCAGCAGGCTCAGGATTTTTGATGACCCGGAAGGCGTAATGAATTTGTCAATACAGGAAATATCAGGAGAAATTTTAGTCATCAGCCAGTTCACATTACATGCAGCTGTGAAGAAAGGCAACAGGCCTTCTTATATACGGGCAGCAAAACCGGAAACTGCCATTCCGATTTATAACCATTTTGTGGAAACCTTAAAGAGAGAATCCGGTTTGAACGTACTTACGGGAGAATTCGGTGCCGATATGAAAGTGAATTTACTAAACGACGGTCCCGTTACTATTTTTATCGATTCAAAAAACAAGGAATGAATTCATCAGTTACAATCAAAGAGGCTCAGGAGAGAGTAGATCAGTGGATAAAGAAATATGGAGTCCGTTATTTCAACGAACTTACAAACATGGCGCTGCTCACCGAAGAAGTCGGAGAAGTCGCACGAATCATGGCGCGTTTGTATGGTGAACAGTCATCGAAAGCAACGGAGCTGAAAAACGAATTGCACGATGAACTTGCCGACGTGCTCTTTGTATTGATATGCATTGCCAATCAAACCGGCATCGACCTCACGGAGGCATTTAAAAAGAATCTCGAAAAGAAAACGAACAGGGACTCATCCCGGCACCTGGAAAATCCCAAACTTTAAAATGAAAATGGCAGCATGTTGATTCGCTGTTGGTATTCACCGGGCGATTATTATTTTCACTGCAGGTTTTTCGGTTTCGTTACGGGAAAATAATAGCGCAGGTCAATCGTGATGTATGCGCCTGATAATTCGTTTTCGACGATGACCTGCTTGTTGTTTCCATAATACCCGACTTTGGAAAGATAGATATATGAGAATGGTCGCTGGAAGGATGCGCCCAGATAAAATGTGCCGCTCTTTTCGGTGCGGTATTCACATCCGGCATTGGCTGCTAATGCCGGCTGAAAGACGTGCTGCCGGAATGCAACATGACGATAAATAGTATCAAAAGTCTCGATATCGCTTGCAAACATATCCATCGTCGGGCCTAAAGAACCATTGATGTATATTTTTTCCCCGAGCTGGGCATAGACCATGAGCATGGCGGGAATTTCATAGCTGATGATTCTGAAATAAGACTGACTAACCAGATCTGCATCGGTAATTCGGAGAGAATATTTTCTTTTGCAATAGTTGATGCCCGTTTCAAAAGCGATCAGGTTGGTGAAGTTGTGCCGGACGACGAGGCCGGCTGTAAATCCGGAATGAACGGAAGTCTCGAAATGCACATCGTCCGCATCGTTGATGAGTTCGTCTTTTGTTAATGTCGAAAACGGAATAATCGGCTTAATCTGAATGCCAACGGTCGTCATTCCTTTCTGAGAAAATGAATCCTGTGTCAGGGTAAAAAAAAATATAATCAGAAGAATGAATATTCTCATCAGGTCTGCAAAAGAAAACGATCTTAAATTAGTTATTTGTTTTTAATTCTCTCAAGAAAGCTCATTAATGCAATCCAGTATTCCTGGTTGTATTGAGAATCCGGCCATAGCACTTTTGCTCCATGGTCGCCCCTGGAAGCCGGTATATATTGAATCTTTATCCTTGAATTAACATCTTTAAGCAGGTCCGTTACTCCATCGGCTTCGCTGCGTGAGGAAGTTGCAAAGATGGGTTTGTTTAATTTCTGAATGTGATTGCTAACGAATTTTTTATCATCAAAATATTCTCCCGGGCTGAAGACAATCACTGACGCCACGTTTGGATTTTCAGCTGCAACTTTGAGCGCAAGCGAAGCAGAATACGAACTGCCGAGAATCGTAATCGGCCGGTTGTATTTTTGATATAAATAATCAAGAGCAGCTACCATGTCCTGTTCGGCATCCTGGTATGAAGGCTTGAGATTTTTTTTCTTAGCGGCTTCGGCTGTTTCGTTTGGCGTGCCTTTGATTTCGGCGCCTACACGAAGATCGACCGCCAGGCAATTGAATCCTAATTTGTTCAGCCGGAGACAGGCATCGATAAATTCTCCACGGCTCGAATTATTCTGATGACAAAGCAGGATTACCGGCAAGTTGCTGCTCACAGGGTACCAGTCGGCCGTGATCATCAGGCCGTCTCCGGAAGGAAAATTTAATTTTAACTGTGCTGAAGCGAATTGTTGTACAAATAATAAAATTGCGACGATAAATAATTTTCTCATGTCCCGAATTTGGAGCAAGTTAATCATTGAAAGCAGAATTTGAAAATCTCACCGCAACTTGAGAAAAGTTTGGCGTTTGCCGTTTGGCGTTTAAATAACGTTAAACGGCAAACGCCAAACGGCAAACGCCAAACTTTTCTCAAGTTAGAACGCAATTTAAAATATCGAGGTGCGTTCACTAACATGAAGATGTTTAAAAGTACATCCGGAGACAGACCTTTATAGAGAGCGGTTGAGTAATTTGCCTGCTATTTCAATCTCAAAATAATGTACGGAATCATATTACAGATCACCCAGGGAGCTGGTCAATTGACCGATAGTGTTCAATCAGCATCAACGCCGCCAGTAACGCAGTCCATTTCACTTTGGGAGATGGCAGTAAAGGGCGGACCTATCCTGATACCTATCGCTTTGTTATCGGTGATAGCTTTTTATATTTTCTTTGAACGACTGTTTACGATCAAAAGAAATTCAAAAATCGACATGAATTTTATGCACCAGATACGTGATTACGTACTCAACGGTAACTTAGATGCGGCAAAGATGCTGTGCAGGAATACAAAGACACCGGTTGCAAGAATGATCGAGAAGGGCATAATGCGGTTGGGTAAACCTGTCAAGGAAATCGAAAGTGCGATTGAAAATGTCGGGAAACTTGAGATTTTCAAGCTTGAGAAGAACATGAATATCCTTGCCACCATTGCCGGAATTGCACCCATGTTTGGTTTTCTTGGAACCATTTTCGGTGTAATCAAAATTTTCTACGAGATCGCTCAGCAAAACAGTCTCGAAATCAACACTATCTCCGGTGGCTTATATGTAAAGATGATATCCAGCGCGAGCGGACTCCTGGTCGGCATGCTTGCATATGGAGGGTATCATTACCTCGTTCATTTACTTGACCGGGTAATCAATAAAATGGAGATTAATGCCGTTGAGTTTATCGACTTGCTGGAAGAACCGGTAAAAGCTTAACATTACTTAACTAAAAAGTCATTTAATAAATCAAGAATGGATCTCAGACGAAAAAACCGGGCAGTAGGAGAAGTTTATTCAGCTTCTCTCAACGATATCATGTTTTTCCTGTTATTGTTCTTCCTGATTACCTCTACGATGGCAACGCCTAATGTATTGAAACTTCTTTTGCCTAATGCCAAAAGCAGTTCTCAGTCCGTGAAACATCCTATTACCATTTCCGTTACAGAAGACATGGAGTATGCGCTCAATAACGATCCTATTAACCCGGAAGAACTTGAGCCTGCTTTGGTGAAACTCATCGCCGGACAACCCGATCCGACAGCATTGTTGAAAGTCGACAAGACCGTTCAGATTCAGAATCTCGTCGACCTCTTAGACATCGGCAACCGTTTAAAAATTAAAATGGTTCTCGCTACCCAAACTTCGAAGAAATAATATTCATGGATGCTTCCATCCGTTCCCGTTCCGCAATTCTGACGGTCCTCATTCATGCCGCACTTTTTCTTGTGCTGTTGTTTACGCTGATGACCATACAGATTCCTCCGTTTCCTGAAACAGGCGGTGGAGGTGGTGTGATCGTAAATATCGGTACGTTTGAGGAAGCTGCCGGTGATGTTCAGCCCATGGCTGAAAATATTACCAAAGAACCAGCTCCGGAAAAAGTGAAGCCGGTTAATGCAGAAGAAGAGAAAATTGCCACTCAGGATTTCGAAGAGTCGCCTGTCGTGAAAGAAAATAAGCCCCCGAAGAAAACAGTCACACATGTCAAAACGGAAACAAAAACCGAAGTTAAACCGAAAGTTGAGCCTGTTAAAAAAGCCGATCCAAATGCATTATACAGAGGTAAGACGACGGCGAGTACTTCACAGGGAACCGGCTCAGGAAAGGGAGACCAGGGTGATCCTGACGGAGATCCGCTTTCTAAATATACAGGTAAAAACGGGTCGGGTTCCGGTGGAACAGGAACCGGCGGAGGAGAAGGCTCAGGGAACGGACCCGGCAAAGGTGGAGGAATATCTTTTTCACTGGCGGGCAGGAGAATGATTCAGACTCCACAGATCAACGATCGTTCGCAGGAGACAGGAAAAGTGGTTGTCGATATCACAGTCGATAAAGACGGTAATGTTGCGTCGGCAATTCCCGGCGGACGAGGTTCCACTACCACCTCACCGCTTTTATTTAAACTTGCCAAGGACGCTGCTTTAAAGGCAAGATTCAGCGCCAGTGCAGAAGAAGCAGACATTCAAAAGGGAACCATTACGTTTGTATTCCTTGTTCAGTAGTTAAACAATTCATTATTTTCAGTTTCTGTTTCTATTTTTGTTCCCGGTGAATTATTCCCAGGCGGTAGAATATCTTTATCAGCAGCTTCCCATGTTTCATCGCATAGGCGCTGCTGCATATAAGGCAAACCTGGATAATATCGAGGCGCTTGCAGGCATACTTGATCATCCCGAAGTTAAATTTAAATCCGTGCACGTCGCCGGGACTAACGGGAAGGGATCGGTATCGAGCATGCTTGCTTCTGTTTTACAGGAATCAGGATACCGGACCGGATTATTTACGTCGCCCCATCTGAAAGATTTCAGGGAACGCATCAGGATCGATGGAAAGATGATCGGAGAGGAAAGTGTGATCTCATTTATCCGGGCACATCGCAAAGCGTTCGAAAAAATAAAACCCAGTTTCTTTGAATGGACGACAGCACTGGCATTTTTATTTTTTGCTGAAGAAGGAGTGGATGTCGCCGTCATCGAGACCGGACTTGGAGGCAGGCTGGACTCAACCAATATCATAAAGCCTGAATTATCGGTGATCACAAACATCAGCTTCGATCACATGCAGCTCCTCGGAGATACGCTTGAGAAGATTGCCAGGGAGAAAGCAGGCATTATCAAGAAAAATGTTCCTGTTGTAATCGGAGAGAGGCAGGATGAAACATGGAACGTTTTTGCTGAAAAAGCCAGAGAAAATAAATCTGAGCTAATTTTTGCTTCTGATAATTATGAGGCAAAGCGGACAACCGTTTCTCCGGATGGTCAGACCTTCAATGTCACTTTAAACCGCCAGGTGTTATATGAGGATTTGTTCCTTGGTTTACCCGGAATTTATCAGCAGAAAAATATCTGCACGGCGCTGCAATCGCTCGAAGTGCTTAAGAATAAATTTTCAGGCGTGAATGAGAGGGGCATTCGTTCAGGACTTGAGAAAATTTTTAGAAATACAGGGCTGCAGGGAAGGTGGCAGGTAATCGGTAAGAATCCATTGACGATTGCCGATGTGGCGCATAATGAGGCAGGACTGAAAGCTGTCATGCAACAACTGAAGGAAACTATGGCGTCCCTTCATACCGGGGAAAAAAAACAGGGACAGCTTCATATCGTCTTTGGAATGGTTAACGACAAAGATCCGTCTATCGTGCTTTCGCTCTTACCCGCAGATGCAGTCTATTATTTCTGTATGGCAGACAGTCCCAGGGCCCTGGATGCAGGCGAACTTAAAATCAAAGCTGCACGATTTAAACTATTTGGAAAAAGTTTTATTTCCGTAAGCGATGCATTAAAATCTGCCCGGGAAAATGCGAAAGAAGGGGATGTCGTTTTTGTGGGAGGAAGTACGTTTGTAGTGGCAGAAATAATCTGACAGTTCACCTCAATATTATTCATACCGCAAGGCCTCAATCGGATCCAGTCGTGAGGCTCTCGAAGCGGGATAATAACCCGAAATTAATCCAACGCCAAAGCAGAGAGTCAGTCCGAGCAGGATCCATTTCCATGGGATGATGAAACCGGAATCCAGAAGAAGCGACATACCATTACCGGCCAGAATACCTAAGATGATTCCCAGCACACCGCCCATCTGGCAAATGAGAATCGCTTCGATGAGAAACTGTTTTTTAATGACAATAGGTGTCGCTCCAAGGGCTTTCCGTATGCCGATTTCGCGGGTTCGTTCTGTTACGGAAACGAGCATGATATTCATCAGGCCGATGGCGGCGCCGAGCAAAGTGATCAGTCCGATTACGGTTGCAGCGATGGTAACGCTGCTCATCTGCGACATCAACAGGTTAGCAATGCTGTCGCTCTTGGTGATTTCAAAGTTCTCATCTTCTCCGATTCTCACACCGCGTATCGTACGGAACAATCCTGTCGCTACATCAATGGCAGCATCCAGGCTTTGTACATCCGGAACGCTCACGTTGATTGAGAAAGACATACTTGGCCTGTTGAAATTTTGTTTGACATTGAACAACGGAAGAATGCACACCTTGTCTCCGCCGAAGCCCATGGAAGACCCCTTTTCCTTCAGTGTACCGATGATCCGGTATTTAATACTCCCGACGGAAATGACTTTGTCGATCGGATCGGCATTAGGGAAAAGTTTTTCTTCAACGTCTTTCCCAATGATGACGACGTTATCCCCGTTCCTGGATTCCGGACCCGAAAAATTCCTGCCCTTGTCGATGGTGTAGCCGGACGTATTCAGGTAGTTTTCATTTCCCCCCATCACAAGTATATTCGGATTTGTCTTGTTATCTCGAAATTTTATCGTCGATGCCCGGGTAGCCAGGGTACTTACCGAGACGGTAGAAGGGAATTCGTATTCTTCCAGAAACCGTATTGCCTGGTAATATTGAATAGGCTTAAATTTTTTAGGTCTCCTTCCCATACTTCCGACCCTGATGCGCATGCCTCGATTCTGAATAGTAAATGAATTTGCGCCCATGCTCTGGAAATTGTCGCTGATAGACCCTTTTATCGCCTCAATAGCCGTTAAAATGCCTACCAGGGCCATAATTCCGATTCCGATTATCAGGGCCGTCAGGCATGTCCTTAACAATTGACTGCGAATACTCTGCAGGGCTACCTTTATATTTTCAACATAATTCATAAAGTGGCGGTGAAATTAGTAACATATTCCAATATTGTAAGTACACAACCGTTAAAGCCCGTAAACACAATATTTTTACTGGATAAAATGAAAAAATACGTTATATTTGACTCAGAAAAAAATCTAAAACCCATATACAAATGAAAAAATTATTTGCCCTTCTTTCTCTGGCAGCTTTCTTCGCTGTTAGTGTGAATGCCCAGACAACTAAAGTTGAAGCTTCACAGACTAAAAAACAAACCACTGCTGTAAGTAAAGACAAAAAGGCTGATTCACATTCTTGTTGTGTAAAAGCTAATGCATCTTGCTGTAAAAACGGCAAAGAGGCTTCCATGAAAAACTGCACTCCGGAGCAGAAAGCTGCCTGTGCAAAAGCCGGAAAAGAATGTTCTACTGCGAAAGCCGGTAAAACAACTTCCGAAGCAAAAGCACCAGCGAAACTTTCACCTGAAACTCAGAGTGGTCCGCTCGAGTAAAAATTATAAATCAAATACAGAAAAAGCTCTTCCTTACGAAGGGCTTTTTTTATGGGCCCCCGGAAGTGAATTAAAGGATTTGAATCAGTGCATCCAGCGACGAAATCTCATAGGTGGGATTTTCCCCGTGAGGAATTCCGGCAGGATTAAAATAAACCGTATCCCAGCCCGCGTCTTTAGCTCCCAGTATATCCACCACCAGTCCGTCTCCAATCATCAGGCATTTATCAGATGAGGTATTTGCACTTTGCTCAGCATACTGAAAAATTCTCACATCGGGTTTCTTATATCCCGTGTGTTCGCTGATTATAATATTCGAAAAATATTTTGTCAGGTCGGCTGATTTTAATTTTATATGCTGCGCCTCCTCGAAACCGTTCGTAATTATATGAAGAGTGTATTCTTTGCTTAAGGTGGTGAGCACCTCATGTGCATGAGGAAATAAATAATTTTTGGTGGGACTTATTTTTATGTAGTCCTCCGAAAGTTCCGGCGGAGCCAGTTCCGAATCCAATCCGATGTCCCAGAACGTAAGTGAAAATCGTTTATCCCTGAGAGTAACTTTATCGATTACTCCAAGTCTGTATTGTTCCCACATCATTTCATTCCTGCTTTTGTATTTATCGAGGAAGACTTCGAATGAAGGAACACCAAGTTCATTTAATTTATATTTATGAAAGAGCTCCTCCAGCGCTTCGGCGGAATTGCGGTCGAAGTCCCACAGCGTATTGTCAAGATCAAAAAAAATGTGCTGGTATTTTTTCATTAAAAAATTTCGTGTAACGTCCTCACTCGTGTTAGCTGGAAAAATGTC
Source organism: uncultured Flavobacteriales bacterium (assembly GCA_964595205.1). GTDB lineage: Bacteria > Bacteroidota > Bacteroidia > AKYH767-A > 2013-40CM-41-45 > JADKIH01. Next base: position 19,624 of record CAZQOQ010000006.1, read on the forward strand.
GTAATAATCAACGACCAGCACATGATGGATATAAACATGTAGAGGAAGATTTTATTTTTATTTTTTTCGAGCCTGACCATGAAGAACGTGCCGATTGGAATCGAAAACAAGACCGGTGTGAGCGCTGCAAGACCAAGCAGTCCGTACTGTCTCCAGATTTTCACCATTCTTCGGGATCTCCGCGAAAAAATTTTCTTCGGCGGAACATGGTGTTCAACATACTGATATTTTATTTCTATTTTCTCATCTGTATCTGCCACGGGCTCTGAAAACAATTCTGTTTTCTTTTTCTTTCTCCTGAAATAATAATTCCTGACCTTATCCCACATCCTCACCAGCCATTCGCTGATATGCATGAAAATCACCACGCCAATCATCCCGCCCATGATTGCATAGATGTTTGTTTCCAGCCATGTAAAGTCATATTTCTGATTGAGATAGGCAAACGATGGCCCGAATGCAAACTTGACGCTGCTAATCAGAATCAGGGTAAGTATTTTCAGAAAATCTTCCAATGAAACAGCGGATGATAAAGAACTTTTAAACTATAACTTACTGCCAAAAGCAAGGTCGCCTGCGTCACCCAGACCCGGAACAATATACGACTGCGCCGTTAACTCTTCGTCGATGGCCGCAGCCCAGATCGTGACATTGCCTGGCATGTTTCCCTTAACATATTCAATCCCCAGCGTACTTGCGAGCGCACAAACGATATGTGTATGACGTGGAATTCCTTTTTCAAGCAACGCTCTATATGTCATCACAATCGATGCGCCTGTCGCCAGCATGGGATCACATAAAATCAACTCCCTGTCCTGCAGTGATGGACTTCCGACATATTCAAGCTTGATGTCGAAACTTCCGTCTTTGTGATGACGACGGTAAGCGCTGATAAACGCATTGTCGGCCTGGTCGAAGTAGTTTATCAATCCGTAGTGTAGAGGAAGCCCGGCCCTCAATATTGTTCCCACGATTGGAAAATTAGCCAGCACCGGCACAGTCGCTATCCCAAGCGGAGTGATCACCTCCCTGTTTTCATACGGCAAAGTCTTGCTGATCTCGTATGCAAAGATTTCACCCAGGCGTTCCAGGTTTTTTCTGAAGCGCATTCTGTCTTTCTGAATCTGTATATCACGTATTTCAGAAACGAATTGATTGATGATCGAATTATTAAGACTGAGGTTGTGGACCATAATTAAAAACTATTTAAGCCAGCGAATGACAGGTGGTAAATTATTTTTCAGGATTTGTAAATATACAACTTCCTTCGAACCGAAACTCTTATAAAATCTGGCAAGATTTACATTCATGGAGCCTTCAAAATCAAGTATTTTATTTTCGTTAGCGTGATTCCTGATGAATGCATCAATCAGAAATGCCATTGCCCCTTTATTTCTTGCCTCATCATCCAGGGCTGAGAAAAGAAAAATATGGGAATGCTGGGAATGTAGAAAAATTGCTCCTGCTATTACTTTTCCTTCAGGATTAATCACCCCGGGTGTATCTGCCATTCCTTTTTTTTCGAGTACTCCCATCAGTGTTTCAAAGGTGGAATAATCCCTGTTTTTCAGATTGGTGATTTCCTTTCCCCTGTTTTCTCTGAAAGAGCTTATAATATCTGTGAATGGTACCTTCCCGGTAATTTTTAATCCCGATTGTATTGCCTTTTTTATATTCCGGGAAAGATTTTCCGAATACCCGGATTTGATCTCATCATAAGAAGCTGAGAGGCTGAGATGGTGAGTTAGTTTATGAACCACTCTGAAGTCATCCGCATTGCCAATAACATTCGAAGTATTCAGTTGAATTTCGATCAGCTTGTATTTTGAAGGGATTGCAGCAAGGAATTCTTTTAATTTATCCTCCGGAACCAGAACCTCTTTCGAAAATAATCCGAGTTGTTGTGTAAAATATGGCTGATACAAATAATGAATACCCGCCTTTTTGCGAAGCGTAAGAGGGAAAACAGAACTGTATCCTTCTTCAATCAACGCATCCCATCCAGGTGAAACGATATCGAGGTACCAGCTGAGTGCATAGGAAAGTCCTTGTGGCGACGAACTGATGCATTCATCCCATCTTTCCCTGTCTATTTCTGTATGCGAAAGGAAGCGGATCAAGTAACAGCGACTTTTAGGATTTCTTCGTAAACATCCTTCCAGCCTTCCCATGGCTTCCGGTTGCTCATCGATTCGTTGTGCCAGATGGTTATGAAGTTACCATTCACGGCTTTTATTTCTTTAATGACCGGGCCTACATAACTCAATGCTTCGGCAGGCATGATGTTCATGTAATATCTCAGCGTTGCATCCATCACCGCAAAAGGATGTATGCGCAGCCGCGTCTCCGTTTCTCTCTCGAGATCATAAAAATAGAATGAAGAGCAGATGCCTGCCCGGAATCCAATCTCACCGGAAAATCCCATCGTATAGTCATCGGTGATATCGGCATCGATAAGTGCACGGTAGGTTGCAGGAAATCTCAGTTTTAAAAAATGCTGCCTGCTCCTTGTAATATCGCGTTTGATGATCTTTTGCAGCCTCGATTGCTCGAGCTTGAGCCTTCCGGATTTTTCATTGGAAAGAAATGACGGATGTATGCCTACATCGTAATAGTCTGCGATCGACTTGATCAGCGACTGAAATTTTTTGCTGCTTACGGAAACATTCTTATCGTTTTCTGCATAGTCCCCAAGCAGGAAAAAATAGATCATCTTCAGATTGTATTTTCGCTGCAATTCGGACAGGTGGTCATAAGTATCATACGGGTCTTTCTTCCTGCCTGTCAACACGGAAATGCGTTCTAAGAATGTTCCAAAATCCAATTGGGTTATCGAGCGTACCATTGCGCCTATGGTTCGCATGAGACCTTTTTCTTTATAGGCCCAGGCATTGTCAATATCGACCGTAGACAGGTAGCTGTATGTACTCTGCCGGAATATCATTTCAGGAAAATGTTCCTTAAAAATTTTCCTGATTTTTTTCGCGTAGATATTTACCACCGGTTTATTCAAAAATCCTTTCTGAAAAGCGAGACTTTCGGCGACATCAAACCGGCCGAATTTATCAGGCCTGAAAGGCAGATATTCCTCATAGCGGCTGACCATAAAAAAACTCGCGGCGAAAGGATCAAAGGGAATGACATATTTAGGATGTGTGGCAAAGAAGGCCTTCGTATCGTTCCAGTCGAAGACCGACAAGTCCTGTTTCCTGATTTTTTTTTCAAACAATAAATCGGTCGCATAAAAAAACAGTTCTTCACCGAAGGGTCGTGTGCTGTAATTTAATTTGGGGCCCGTATGAAATCCGAATTTATCTGCATCGGTCGTAAGCTCGTAATCGATGCCGACGAGATCTTTCAAAAATAAATCCAGTGTATAGGTGAGGCGATTTGTGATCGAGTTGACGTAAACGAGCATCGAAATAATTTTACGGTCAGGTGTCAGAGCAGCCCTTCGTCCGCAAAGCTATAAAATCCATGTTGTGTTACGATAATATGATCGAGAACAGTTATCTCTAAAACTTTACCGGCTTCCGCAATGTTTTTAGTGAGTTGAATATCAGATGCGCTTGGCTGGTTGTTGCCAGAGGGATGATTATGACAGAGAATGATTGAGACCGCCTTCTGATCCAGTGCTGCCTTAAAGATCATCCGTGGGTCTGCAACCGTACCGCTCATTCCACCTTTACTGATCTGTTGTTTGCTGATGATAACGTTGGCGCGGTTTAAAAAAATGACCCAGAACTCCTCGTGCAGCAGTTCGCCAAGCAATGGCTGCATCAGTTCTACCGCTTCGCGGCTGCTGGTCAGTTTATTCTGTATCGATTCTTTCAACTCCTTTCTTCTCCTGCCAAGTTCGAGTGCTGCCACGATGGTCACAGCCTTTGCTTCTCCGATGCCCTTGAATTTCTGAAGTTCCAGGACGTTCATCCTGCCAAGAAGGTTGAGGTCATTGGAATTGCCATTGAGAATTTTCCTCGCCAGATCCACTGCCGTCTCACCAGCATTGCCTGTACCGATTAATATCGCAATAAGTTCTGCATCGGTGAGAGAATGTTTCCCCTTAATTAAAAGCTTCTCCCTTGGCCTGTCTTCCTCAGCCCATAACTTGATTGACAGATGTGAATCCATCCGGCAAGAAAAGAAGAATGGATGAGAATTGTGTTCAATAGAATAGTGAAAATGGGGCGGCTACGATAAAGAAACGAAGAACTGAAAACTAAATCTTTCAGGAATAGAGCAATAAAAAAAGGGATCAAAACGATCCCTTTTCAAATTTCACAATTAAATAAAACAGGTTATTTTAAATGGTTTACATGAACTGCAATCTCACTCTTTAAGTTTGCAGCCTTGTTTTTATGAATGATATTCTTTTTTGCCAGTCTGTCCAGCATCGATGAAATCTTTGGTAATTGCGTCGTCGCTTCTTTCTTGTCCTTTACTTCCAAAAAATTTTTCATTGCATTTCGAAGCGTCTTTGCCTGGTAACGATTTCTAACTCTCTTAGTCTCGCTGTTACGGATTCGCTGAAGAGATGATTTATGATTTGCCATTGATTTTTATAATATTTTACTGATTTTTTACTTTTTCCCCATGTCTTACCTCTAAGGGTAATTTTTGGGAGTGCAAATATAGTAAAGCCGGTTAATCTGCCAAACAATAACACGCGATTATCTTGATTTAAAAGGCAATAATGACAGAAAATACCTGATTTTTCGGGATCTAATATTGGTAAATATTTAAAAAAATGAGGAATCGGATCAAAATCGTTCAATTGGTTATTTCGCAAATTGAATTGCTATTTTTACCGGCCTGATATGGATAAAACGGGAAAAGAAATTATTGCAGTTATTGGAGCAGGTACCATGGGCAGCGGAATCGCCCAGGTAGCAGCTATGGCCGGACATGAAACCATGATTTTCGATTCCAATCCCGGGGCAATTGCAAAATCAAAGGACGAGTTTAAAAAGACACTTTCCAGGCTGGTAGAGAAGGGTAAACTCTCAAACGATGATTCGATTTCTTTTTTCGAGAGAGTCAATTTTATCGATTCCATTCAGAAAATCAAAACCTCGGATGTTGTCATCGAAGCCGTCATTGAAAATATCGACACCAAACAAAATCTTTTTAAGGAAATAGAAGCCGTCGTAAGCGACGAGTGTATACTGGCGAGCAATACCTCATCGCTGTCAATTACGAGCATCGCTTCCTGTTGCCGGCGGCCGCAGCGGTTTATCGGAATGCATTTTTTCAATCCCGCGCCGCTGATGCCGCTCGTGGAAATCATTCCCGGGATTTCCACCGATAAAACTATTGTAGAAAAATCGAAGATATTAATTTCCGGTTGGGCCAAGTCGGTAGTGGTCGCAAAAGACACTCCCGGTTTTATTGTAAACAGGATTGCAAGGCCATATTACGGCGAGGCCATACGCATCTTCGAAGAACGATGGTGTGGAATCCCGGGAGATGAAAGAGGACTCGCCACCATCGACTGGGCAATGCGTGAATTCGGCGGTTTTAAAATGGGACCCTTCGAGCTGATGGATCTCATCGGAAACGACGTGAATTATACTGTCACGGAAACCGTATGGACACAATTTTTCTATGACCCGCGCTATAAGCCGTCTTTTACGCAGAAGCGGCTCTTCGAGGCCAGGCATTTCGGAAGGAAAAGCGGGAAAGGTTATTACTCATATGGTGAAGGAACGACGCTTCCGGCTCCGATCAGGGACCATGATACCGGAGGCAAAATCTTCATGCGCATTCTTGCCATGCTCATTAATGAAGCTGCCGATGCATTATACTATAACGTTGCCGGAAGAGACGACATCGATCTTGCTATGACTAAAGGAGTAAATTACCCGAAGGGATTGCTCAAATGGTGTGATGAAGCCGGAGCGGAAAAAATCCTTAAGATTTTAGTCGCGCTCAGAACGCTGTACGCAGAGGACAGGTATCGTCCGTCTGTTTTGCTGCAGCAGATGGCAGAGAAGAATCAGAATTTTTATTAATACAAAATGTCGACCACAGAAGAATTTAAAAAAAGTATCGATGCCAGCTATACCTTCAAGGGTGATTACATCGTATTGGGGACAGCCATGTTCGAAAAGAAAGCGGTACCCGATACACTGGTAAAAATTCCGCTGAATGTTGTAAATCGCCATGGACTGATAGCAGGTGCAACCGGTACCGGCAAGACCAAAACCATTCAGCAGTTTGCCGAGAGTCTTTCAGAAAAAGGCATTCCGGTTTTACTGATGGATATCAAGGGCGATCTAAGTGGTATAGCAAGACCGGGAGTTGAAAATCAAAAAATAAAAGATCGTCACCAGTTGATTGGCAGGGAATGGACCCCTGCTCAGTTTCCCGCAGAGTTGATGTCTATTTCGGAAGAGAAGGGATTGCGTTTGCGTGCAACGGTTTCGGAATTCGGTCCGGTATTATTTTCAAAGATACTGGAGCTGAACGAGAATCAGCAGGGAGCCGTCGCAATCGTATTCAAATACTGCGACGATAAAAAGATGCCGTTGCTCGACATTAAAGACTTTCGTCAGGTGTTACAATATGTTACCAACGAAGGCCGGAAAGAAATCGATATGTACGGGCAGATTACCCCCGCCACCGCCGGAGTAATCATGAGAAAACTGCTGGAAATAGAACAGCAGGGAGCAGATAAATTCTTCGGTGAAAAATCATTCGAAGTGGAAGACCTGGTTCGAGAAGATAAAGATGGTCGCGGTTACCTGAACATCATCCGTCTTTCTGATATGCAGGAAAGGCCCAAGCTGTTTTCTACATTCATGCTTTGCCTGCTGGCGGAGATCTACCAGAAATTTCCCGAGCTCGGCGATAAGGCTTCACCGAAACTGGTAATCTTTATCGACGAGGCACACCTGATTTTCAGGGAGGCTACGAAAGCGTTGATGGACCAGCTGGAGACTGTAATTAAACTCATTCGTTCCAAAGGCGTGGGAATATTTTTCTGCACGCAAATTCCCGGAGATGTACCCGATGCCATTCTGAGCCAGCTTGGGTCGAAGTTTCAGCACGCGATGCGGGCATTCACTGCGAAGGACAGGAAAGAAATTAAGCTCGTTGCGGAAAACTATCCTTCAACGAAGTTTTACGATACCGAAACACTGCTGACAGAACTCGGAATCGGCGAAGCCTTCATCACGGTACTCGATGAGAAAGGTGCCCCGACTCCGCTTGCCCATACGCTCCTCTGTGCTCCAAGGACGCGAATGGATGTGCTGACGAGTGAAGAGCAGGATCAGATCGTTTCTGCTTCTATGATTGCTTCCGGATACAATGAAGTGATCGACCGGCAGAGTGCTTATGAAATGCTCACGAAGAAATTCGTTCCGGCCGAAACCCAGGAACAACAGAGTACGAAAACTTCAAAACAGGATCAGTCAGCCTCAATCACCGAAACGATATCCGCAGTTACTAAAAATCCGCTGGTTAAACAGGTTGCGAGAGAACTCACACGTGGAATTTTTGGGGTGCTTTTCGGAAAGACTACCACCAGAAGAAGATGATCATGGACGAACAGGCAATTGCATCAAAGGTTGTTGACAAGATGATGGGAAGTGACTGGTTCAGCCAGTGGCTGGGAATAACGGTGGACAAAATTACGCCGGGCAGTTGTATGCTCAGGATGAAAATCAGGAAGGAAATGCTGAATGGTTTTGCAATAGCTCACGGTGGGATTACCTATTCCCTTGCTGACAGTGCGCTTGCCTTTGCATCGAACAGTCACGGGCGAAAGGCAGTATCTGTGGAGACCAGTATTTCTCACACAGTTTCATTAAAAGAGGGAGATGTGATTATTGCAGAAGCGGAAGAAGTTTCTCTGAAGGAGAAGATTGCCATCTATAATATTGTCATTAAAAAAGAGGACGGAGATGTGGTAGCGCTTTTCAAGGGTACAGTGTATAGGACTTCTAGAATGTGGGAAGTTTAAATTAGGTCAAAGATTAAAAGTCAAAAGACTGTGTTTTTAAAGTTATATTGACAATTGTTTAATATCAACTTGTCACTTTAGTTAAAGTCCCGTCAGGGACGTAATATTGGTAGATTAAACAGGCCAAAACATGTAAAGTCCCGTCAGGGACGAAATAATTTTAATTGATGAATATCGCATATATAGTTGATTACATTCGAACACCCATTGGCAGTTTTGCAGGAACGCTTGCATCCGTACGCACCGACGATCTGGCTGTTGTTGTTTTAAAGGAATTGATGAAAAGAAATCCATCAGTAGATCCGAAGGAAATCGGCGATGTGATTTTGGGATGCGCAAACCAGGCAGGAGAAGATAATCGCAATGTCGCCCGCATGGCATTGCTGATGGCGGGATTACCGGTTTCGGTTCCGGGAGAGACGGTGAACAGGCTTTGTGCCTCGGGCATGTCTGCAACGGTTGCGGCTGCGAGAGCCATCATGTGCGGAGATGCCGACCTGATGATTTCCGGAGGAGTGGAAAACATGACAAGAGGACCATGGGTGATGTCGAAGACTTCTACTCCCTATGGTCGCGATGCGCAATTGTTCGACAGCAGTTTCGGATGGAGATTCATCAATCCGAAGATGAAAGAAATGTACGGTACGGCAGCCATGGGCGAGACGGCGGAAAATCTATCAGAGAGAGATAATATTTCCCGCGAGGACCAGGACCGGTTTGCATACAACAGTCAGATGAAAGCGAAGAAGGCTTTCGATAGAGGAAGATTCAAAAGAGAAATAGTTGCAGTTGAAATACCGAAGAAGAAAGGCGAGGTAACTCTTTTCGATAAGGATGAATTCATGAAGCCGGAAACGAACATGGAGGGACTTGCGAAATTAAACACGAGCTTTCGTAAAAACGGAACGGTGACGGCCGGAAATTCTTCCGGGCTGAACGACGGCGCTGCGTCGATCCTGCTTGCCTCGGAAAATGCTTTGAAAAAATATAGTCTCAAGCCGCTTGCGAAAATTATTTCTTCGGCGGTGATTGGTGTGTTGCCCGACATCATGGGAATTGGTCCGGTGGAGGCGGGTAACAATGCAATTAAGAAAGCAGGACTAACCTGGGATCAGATCGACATCGTCGAATTGAACGAAGCATTCGCAGCACAGTCGCTGGCATGCATTCGCGCATGGAATCTCAAGGATGACGATGCACGCATCAATCCGAATGGCGGAGCGATTGCACTCGGTCACCCGCTGGGAATGAGCGGCGCGAGAATCTTAGGTTCGGCGGCGCTGGAGTTACACGAACAAAACAAGCGTTATGCACTTGCCACGATGTGCATTGGAGTAGGGCAGGGCTATGCAGTCGTAATAGAAAAGGTCTGACTGATGAGCAACATCTTTGAATTTAACGGATACAAACCAGTGGTACACGAATCGTCGTTCGTTCATCCGAATGCGACGGTGACGGGAAATGTGATCGTCGGTAAGAATGTGTATATCGGCCCGGGTGCGGCATTGCGCGGCGACTGGGGTGAGATCGTCATCAGCGACGGCTGCAACGTTCAGGAGAATTGCACGATACACATGTTCCCGGGATTGACCGTTTTGCTGAAGGAAGATGCACACATCGGTCACGGCGCCATCATCCATGGCGGAACGATTGGAAGGAATGTGCTGGTTGGTATGAATGCGGTGATCATGGATCATGTCATCATCGGTGATGAATGTATTGTTGGTGCTCTGAGTTTTGTTCCGGAAGGAATGAATGTTCCCAATCGAAAAATTGTAGCAGGTAACCCTGCTAAGATCATCAAAGATGTTAGCGATGAAATGCTGAAGTGGAAGACGATGGGAACGGAATTGTATAAAAGATTACCTTCGGAGTTGTATAAGACTTTAAAAGCTTGTGAGCCATTGAGGGAAGTACCGAAAGACAGGCCGAAGATGGAAGAAGTTTATAAGAGTTGGAAAAAGAGTTGAATATTTTGTTAATTTTTTAGTCTGCCAATCGCGCAGCATATGAAAAAAAAGCATGAGCCTTTAAAACCCAGGGGCGATTTTAAAAAGAAGCCTTCCAAGGAACAAGTCTCCGTTTCTAAGAATAGTTATTGGCCGTTGTTAATCATTCTTTTTGTTTCATTCGTCGCTTATCTGCCCGTACTTCATAATGGTTTTGTAAACCTGGACGACGATCAATACATCCAGGAAAATTTTTTAATCAGGACTATTAACCTGAAGGAAATTTTTTCCGCGTACTTCATGGGTAATTATCATCCGTTGACAATATTCGTTCTTGCAATAGAATATAAGCTCTTCGGGTTAGTGCCGACGGGTTATCATGTGGTGAATTTGTTTTTTCACCTTATAAATGTGTTTCTTGTTTATCGGGTTGTTTTGCTTCTGAGTGAGAACAATCGTGTTGCTCTTGTTGCTTCATTGTTATTTGGGGTTCATCCCATACACGTTGAATCGGTTGCATGGGCTTCTGAATTGAAAGACCTGCTTTATACATTCTTTTTCCTCCTGTCGTTTATTTATTATTTGAAATATATAAAGTCAGGAATAAAAAAGTTTTATTTCTGGTCGCTGATTTTATTTCTCCCGGCCCTGTTATCAAAAGCCATGGCTGCTTCATTGCCGCTTGTGCTGGTGATCACGGATTATTTCAAGGGAAGAAAAATAAATTTGAAGAACTCCATTGAGAAGATACCGTTCTTTCTCATGGCACTGGTGTTTGGCATCGTTGCCATTTATGCGCAGAAATCGACCGGTGCCATTGCAGAGGATAATGTCTATTCGCTGACTCAGAGAATCATCTTCGCCAGCTATGGATATGTAACTTATTTTATTAAGATCATTTTTCCCGTGCAGCTTTCTGCATTTTATCCTTACCCTGTTAAAAGCGGCGAAGCGATTCCATCTGTCTATTATATGTATCCGTTATTGATTATCGGAATATTGACATTCGTATTTTATTCAATTCGCAGGACGAAAAAAATAATCTTTGCCATTGGTTTTTTCACGGCCACGATTCTGCTTGTCCTTCAATTGTTACCCGTCGGAGGAGCCATCATGGCCGACAGGTACTGCTACATTCCTTCAATCGGTTTGTTTTATCTTGCTGCAGAAGGAATAAATTACCTGTGGACTATGAAATCCAAATTCGCAGCTGGAATTTTAACAGGAGTGTTTGTGATTTTCTTTTCTGCAAAAACTTATACCCGCTGTGAAGTATGGAAGAATGGCATGACGTTATGGAACGACGTAATTTCACAGTACCAGAATATACCACTGGCCTATAACAGCAGAGGAGTGCTTTTCGATGGTGAGAATAAATTCAGGGAAGCAATCTCCGATTTCACCAAAGCTATCGAACTCAATCCGAATTATGATAAAGCCTATAATAACAGAGGGAATCTGCTCATGAAGAGTAACAGGCCTGAGGATGCCATCAGGGATTACAATCATTCCATAGTACTGAAGCCCGATTATTATGGATCATATAAAAATCGCGGCAACAATTATATGTCGCGTAATAAGCCTGATTCTGCCCTTGCCGATTATTCAAGGGCGATATCGCTGAATCCTGATGATGCAGAGACATACTTTTACAGGGGTAATGCTCTGAGAAGCTCAAACAGGAATGAGGAAGCGCTGAACGATTACCAAAAGGCCATCCAGCTTCGTCCGGGTTATCTTGAAGCATATTTCACCCGTGGAATGCTTTATATGAATGAAATGAAAAATGAGGAGGCATTGAAAGATTTTAACAGTGCATTAAAGATCAATCCGGAATTTGTGGAGGGATACCTGAACAGGGGTAATCTGCTCCTTAACGAACACAGGTTTGATGAAGCGATGAAAGATTATAATGATGCGGCACGGCTTCAGCCCGACAATCCCAAGATCTATTATAACCGCGGCAACCTGCTGGGCAATCTGAAAAAGTATGCAGAGGCCATCAATGATTTTTCCACGGCTATAAAGTTAAAGGGAGATTATGCGCTTGCTTTTTTTGGAAGGGGAATTACACAATGCAATTCCGGGAATAAAGAAGCGGGGTGCAGGGATTTACAGAATGCAATCAGCCTGGGGTTTCAGCCGGCGGTGAATGCGTTTAATAGTCTTTGTCGTTAAAAGAGCCCTCCCGCCTATGCAGGATGCTCTTAACCATTTGAAATGAGATTTTTGATTCTTGATTTACTTTTCCAGGATTTAATTTCCTTCTCTCTCATAAAAGCCAGAAATTTGGTATCGAAGATTTCTTTGTATACTAATTCCCAATCTTTGAAATGTGAAGTAAACCCCTTGTGATTCGATAATTGTTTTCGGATCCGTTCATTAATATCATCACCTGTGCAACCGATATAATATTTGTCTGCAGAAATGCTGTGTAATATATAAACTGTATACATAAACGACAAAACCCGTCCAATGGACGGGTTTTTATTAAGTGGGAACAACAGGGTTCGAACCTGTGACCCTCTGCTTGTAAGGCAGATGCTCTGAACCAGCTGAGCTATGCTCCCAAAATTTCCAGTTACTCAACCTTTGACCCTCCCGCATTAAATGCGGAATGCTCTGAACCAGCTGAGCTATGCTCCCTTTTTTAAGGAGCGCAAAGATAACTGATTTTTACTAGCTTCAAAATATGAAATATAATTACTTTGGTAAGGTAAAATTCTCAGTTTAAGGTAAATATAAAATAATATGGAAATAGTAAAAGCCACGGTTGCCGCTGACATAATAATTCAATATGATGATGGGAGTATTGTATTAATAAAACGAGGCAACGATCCTTTTAAAAACCAATGGGCCCTGCCTGGAGGTATCATGGACGAATTTGAAACCATTGAACAAACTGCAGTCAGAGAAGCAAAAGAAGAAACCGGGCTGGATATAAAAATTACTCAGTTGGTCGGTGTTTATTCAAAACCAGGAAGAGATCCAAGAGGACGGACCGTCTCAGTTTTATTTGCAGCTAACATTATTGTGGGTATTCTCGTAGCAGACGATGATGCAAACGATGTAATGAAAACCAAAAACTATCTTAATATGAATCTCGCCTTCGATCATAATGAAATGGTAAGAGATTTTTTAGCTGGAATGAATAGTAGCAAGTAAAACCTCCAACGCCCTCTCCGCCTCCTTCATATTCATCCATCCAAACCCCATCCTCGTCGCATTCATTTTTTTAGTTTGTGCATTATCGTGAATTAATCCATTCGATATGATCAAATCTTTTTTCCTTAGGCGTTGCGCCAGGTCAACAAGATTTACACTCTTATCAAATTTCGCCCAGATGGAAATGCCTCCATCGGGAATTTTAAAATCAATCACGTCGCTGAATCGATCCTTCAGGATTTCACACATGAAGTCACGTCGTGCATGATATTCCTTCAATGCTTTTTTCATGTGACGGCGTATCTCTCCCCCAATCAGTAATTCCGCCACCACCTGCTCCATGACTGGATCGCCCTGAACATCTACTATCTGTCTCACCTTGCAAAGCTCTGCAATCAGGTTCGACGGTGCTGAAACATATCCTACCCGTATGCCTGGGTAAAGTGTCTTGCTGAATGATCCGATGTATATCACCATCCCTTTTCTGTCTGCACTCGCCAGCGGCAGGATGGGACTGCTCTCGTAATGAAACTCATAGTCGTAATCGTCTTCGATGATGATAAACCCGTATTGTTCCGACAACGACAACAGCTTCATTCTTCTTGCCGCGCTCAAAGTTACAGTCGTCGGGTAATGATGATGCGACGTCACATACACTGCGCGTATTTTTTTTCTCCTGCATAACTTTTCAATTTCATCCGTATCGATTCCGTCATCATCCACATTCACTCGGATAATGTTTGAACCTGCATTTGAGAAAACCAGATCAGCATACCTGAAATTTGTTTTACCAAGAATCACATTGTCATTTTTTGCAATCAAAATCATCGCCAGTAAAAACATCGCCATCTGTGTTCCTCTGGAGATGAAGATATTTTCATCGTTCACCTGCAATCCCCTGGATGTATTCAAATAATCTGCAATGGCATTCCGCACATCCTGTTTGCCTCCTGTTTCTATGTATGATAATAAATGCAGGTTGACTTTCCGCTGAAGAATACTCTTATAGGATCTCGTGATCAAGTCGACAGGCACAAGACGCACATCGGGCCCGTCATGAAATCCAATAATCGTCCGGTTCGGTTTGGCTGGCGTATGGATGGCCGGATTTATCTTAAATGAAAATCCTGCCTTCAATAAAGGAGATGTCTCATTTTCTTTTTGAATCAAACTGCGGGGAGTCACTTCCGGCAGATGTTCGTTGATGAACGTACCCTCGGATTGCTGCGAAACCAGCCAGCCTTGTGCATATAATTCGTCATACGCCTTTACCACTGTCTGACGGTGCAGACTCAATGCCTCGGATATTGTTCGGGTTCCGGGCATCTTCAACCCGGGCTTTATCGTCCCTCTTTTAATTTCTCCTATGATCGAATTGGCGACTTGCAGGTAAACAGGCATTTCCGAATTCCTGTCGATTTTTATGATTGTTTTCCAGGGTAACATGGCTGGACTATTTGTTATGTCAAAAACGGACTATAAAGATAGTCCATAGAGGATATACATTTGACCCAACAAAAAAAAATATACAATGAAAACTACCACAATCTATCTGTTCGTCCTGTTCCTCGTGAATACGGCCGTCGCTGAGGAGGTCAGGAATGTTTACAGTCAAACCGATTATGCCTCAGATTTGAAAAAATCAAATGTTTATCCCGTTATCATGCTTCTGCCTGAGAAGTATACATATTATGAGACGGATATTTACGGCAACAGGGTGCGTTCGGAAAGCCTGAATGACCTGCTTCCTGTTGATACAACAAATGCTAACTACAGAATGCGCAAGAGAAATGAAAGGATCGAAAAGTATTATGGTGTACCGGCGATGAACCAGGATCCTAAGAACCAGTTGCCTGAGAGAAGCAGCAGGTTTAGAAAATAAATTTTTAACACACGGCACGGGTCAGTCACAGAGAGATGAAAATAACTCTTTAAAAATTCTGTTGAGCCCGTGCCCCGTGTTAAAATCACTTTTTCTTACTCTTCTCTTTACTCTTGTCGGTTACCCTGTACAGCCAGTCAACCAGTTCATTCATATCTATCAGCGACCAGGCATCCTGTTTGGTATTATCGGAAGATTTTTTCTTCAGGCTGACCGGGATGACCAGCTCTGCCTGGGAATTTCCCGACAACTTCAGCTGGTTAATCAATCCTGCCATATCGACTGCATTCATGCTGTAAAAATCCTTCCTCATATTCTCTACATACCAGACAATGTCTGAGTCAAGATAAGCGCGAATTGGAATGGCTGACAAAAACTTCGCATTTCCTCCTTCTTTGGAAGAATAACAGTAAGGAGAATAACTGATAAACCTCTCTCGCCTGGTTTCCGGAGTGCCGCTCATGCCGATTAACAGATACTGTGTAACCCGGAGACCCATGTCTTTAGCAGTGGAATCGAAACTGTTTTCCACCGCGCGGGCATTCGACTCCCAGTACCTGATCATATCGAGCGGGGAATCACAAATGGAAATAGCAGCAGGATGTATTCCAAATTTTGATTTCCCCTGTTCACAGTAAACCGCATACTTCATTGCCCGGGTTCCACCAAGATCATTGCCGGTAAATATCAGCCTGTTCTTCGGAATTTTAGTTCTCTTAATGCAATCCTGCATCGTCGAATCAATTTTTTCCAGGTCTCTTTCATCGAAATAAAAATCAAAGTAGTTGCCGGAGGTTATGAAAACAACAGCCATATTTTTCTTAATTGCCGGTTCCAGAATCGACATCTCATCGATTTCAGAATTAGCTTCAACCTTTTTACCCACAAAGAATATCAATGCCCCCGCCGCTTTACCTTTCTGAGGCAGGAAAGCCGTGAACCCTTCTTTATCCCTCAATATATAATTCTCGTCGCTTAAATCAATGGTGTCCACACGCTGGGTAAAATGTTTAGAAATCCTGTATTGTCCATGCAGAGAGGGTGCCCAGATCGTTAACATCAGCAAAAGGGGCCATCTTCTTTTTGCACCAATCAGTCTGAAAAAAATATTCATATCTCCCGCCGGATTTAAAAACGTAATTTAATTTTTTATTTTGTTTCAGCCATTGAATTGGCACATAACCCTTGTTTTTATGACCTTTTCCCTTTAAAATCAACCGGTTTATTTTCATTCCGGGGTGAGAAGGTTTTTATCAATAATTCATTTATCCTGACCTGTTGCCATTGCCATGGTATGTATTTTTAATGATTAATTTTACTGACATCCACGCGATTTTGATTTTCACTTCGTAATTTTTTTCAGGATTATATCAAACTACTACCATGAACGAAACAACTTCCGAAAAATTCCTTAGGATAAACAACGTAAAAATCTGTTACACGGATTCTGAAATTAATAATCCCGTAATAATTTTCATTCACGGCTTCCCGTTTGATAAGTCGATGTGGAATCTGCAGAAAGAATTTTTTAAATCACGGTTTCGTGTGATTACTTATGATATCCGGGGATATGGCAAATCGACGAACTCAGGAATTGCAAGCATAGATATTTATGCAAACGACCTGATTGCGCTTATTGAAAGTCTGAATTTGAAAAAGGTCATAGCCTGCGGACTTTCCATGGGAGGTTATATATTGTTGAATGCCGTCAGTCGCTTTCCTGAAAAATTTCAGGCAATGATTCTGGCTGACACGCAGTGCGTCGCCGATACACCCGAAGTGATGGAGAAGAGAATGAATGCAATCAGGCAGATCGAAAGAGACGGACTTGATGATTATGCAAAGTCTTTTGTTGGAAATGTCTTTAGTAAGGATTCTCTCGTCAATAGAATTCAGGCAGTGGAAGATATTCATCGGGTGATTCTCTCTACTCAGGCATCTGCCATAACCGGCACGCTAAATGCACTTGCCCACCGTTCGGAAACATGTTCGAGCCTGGAAAAAATCAATATGCCGGTCTTAATTTTGTGCGGCCGGGAGGATGCAATTACCCCTGTCGCCCAGGCAGAATTTCTCAACAACAGGATAAAAAATTCCGTCCTTCATATTATCGGGAATGCAGGACATCTTTCTAATCTTGAACAGCCTGATGATTTCAACAGGTATATACTGGATTTCCTCTCTGCTGACAGACGCGATGATTAGCTCATTGTTAACCCACATTCTTAAATTTTTTTCACATTCTTATAACAAATGAATATCATTTAACTAAAAGAATTGTTAAATCATGCTTAAAAATTTGACGACATCTGATATTAAGTGATATTTTCACCACAGTAAAATCCTTCAGAGTTCAATTCCAAAAAATCATGTTGCGGGGGGAGAATCATAAAGTGATATGGTAGGATATTTTTGTGACTTTACCATGATGATTTATGTGTGCCAATGCTGTTTTTATGAAGATGACATGACATGAACTCAAACGGAGATGTCAATATTTGATTAAACATAAAACGCTAATCTATCATATGCAAACTACTACAAACACTAATGAAAGCAACGAACAACTGGGGTGGGGGTTAAAGCAACTTTATTTTGTTCTCTGGACGATGGGAGAAAATTTTCCTTCCCATAAGAGTTTTACTAACGCAGACCTTCAGCGTCATGAAAACTACATTCGCCAGGCTTACACCGATGGCCGGCTGGTAATGGCGGCCATGTTCGAAAACGGCAGCGGCTTCATAACCCTCATTGAAGCTGAGACGGAATATGAGATTCATAAATTCGTTCGAAACAATCCTGAAGTAGTCGACAAAAAAATTCAGGCCCGTATTAAACCGTGTCAGCCGGTTTACTGGAAGAATTATAATTGATTTTCTTTCTTCAATAATTACACATTGTCATTATCTTCGCGGATATTATGTACATCGTGCGAGGAATCAGTTTCTTTTTTATTACTTTTTTTTTCATTTCAGGTATTGCCAGATCCCAGACTGTTGAGTGGTCGCAGGCCCTCATCGACAATAAGAAGGTGCCTTACCTTTTGATTCTTGGGGAGAATGAAGACGGAAATTATTTTGTACTCAGAAGCAATATGGCTTTCGAGAGTTTCAGGGGAAGCTCCGGTTTTAAAAACCGCACCTACATCCTGCAGAATTATTCTTCTGACCTCACGCTGCTTTGGGAAAAAGAACTTTTAACATCCTATAACGATGGCCACATTATCGACGTCAGCCTGGTCAATGGCAGAATAATCGCCACCAGTTATATAATCGATAAAAAAGAAAAGATATGGTATTTCTATGTACAATATCTCGATAACAGCGGCAAATGGGTGGGAAATCCTGTCCCGGTCGACAGTTTTTCATCTGACGTTGCTGACGACGACAATAAACCGCAGGTAATTTATTCCAGGGACCAGACCTTTATTTCTTTTAGTTACCGTAAAATTTTCAAGGAGGAAAAAACGCAGTCATACCAGGTAGTATTAATGGATACCAGTCTTTCAATTAAGTATAAGAAGGAAATTTCTGTTCCTGTGCCGGTTCAGCAATTCGTACCTGTTGATTTATTAATTACCAATGAAGGTTCTTTTTTTATGCTTGGAGTACATTACGCGACCGATAAAAAAGTGAAGGAGCCAAACCAGAGTTTTTTTGAACTGTATGGATACTGCCTGCCGCTCGACAGGGTGGTGAATAACATCATCAGCAGCGAAGATAAATTTCTGACTGACGTGAGCATTGCTGCAGATAATTTCAACCGGAGCATTGTTGTTGCCGGATTTTACTCTGATAAAACAACCTATTCAACAGCCGGAGTTTTTTATTATTCACTAACAGAGGACAGCCTGCGCGAAACCCGGATGGTCCGCGCACCCTTCAGTAATTCTTATCTCCAAAAATTTATGGGCGAGAAACAGGAAAACAGGGAGCTGGTGAATTTTTCAATCGACCGCCTGTTGGTTAGGAAGGATGGGGGAGTGGCCATACTGGCGGAGTCTAAGTACGAAACCAACCGGTCCTATTATGATTATTACATGCAGTCATTCATCTCGCATACTTATTATCATTTCGGATATGTGATGGTATTGCTGATTAACCCGGATGGAAATATTCTCTGGAACAACGTTATCAGCAAGGATCAAAATTCGATAGATGACGGAGGTTTTTTCTCTTCCTACCACTATGCGGTGACGGGTGGCCGTCTGGTGGCCATTTATAATAAATATATCGATGAAGAATCTTCGGTTCTCGTCACTACCATCGATGGAACAGGCAATCAGAAAACTGACGTTTTATTCAATGAAATTTCCCGTGTAAATATTGTTTCCCGTTCCGGCCGCCAGATTGACGACGAAACCATTTTAATGCCGGCCTATAAGAGCAACAAGTACTATATAATTAAAATTACCTTCTAGATTGTTTTGTCTTCTTCAGGAATATTTCCTGGCCCGGTTCAAGGCTTGCGCCTTCCTGGAGGTTATTGTATTTGTAAATATATTTTGTTTTGATTCCTGTTTCCTGGGCAATTGAATGCACGGAATCTCCCGGCTTCACAACGTATGAAGGTAGAAAACCTTCGCTCTTTTTCGGTTTAACATAGATGATTTGTCCGGGCATCAATGCAGTATTTTCACTCATCTCATTGTACTTCGGCAGTTGCCAGTAACCAAGTTTCAATTCCTGCGCAAGTGTATGCAGGTCGTCACCTTTTTTTGCTATGATATATTCCAGTCCGTTCTTTGTATAGATTTTTCTTTCGTTGAAAGCATCGATCGGCTCCACCGAAGGAACGTAAATCTTTTTAGGCTTGCTTTCAATCTCCGGACTTATTGGCTCATTGTTTACCGAAGCGGTTAGCTGGCTTTCTTTTTCCAGGTCGAGGAGATAAAGCTGGTTATCTTCAATGATCTTTATAAGCCTGTCGGCATAGTTTGGATCCGTTGCATATCCTGCTTTTTTCAAACCCTTCGCCCATCCTTTGTAATCTGTCAGTTCCAGTTTAAATAGAAAAGCATAGCGCGGCCTCGTGCTGAGGAATAAACTGTGATCGTCGTATGATTCAAGCGTCGAATTGTATTTTCGAAAACATTCGTCTTTTTTATCGTCATCCTGGATGTAATATGGACCGGTCCAGTCCGAGCATTTAATTCCAAAATGATTATTGGCCTCTCTTGCGAGCGCACTGGCGCCATCATGAGATTCGAGACAAGCCTGTGCCAGCGTAATGCTTGCCGGAACTCCTGTCTTTTTCATGTCGCGGATGGCATCGTCTTTATGTTCTGAAATATATTTCTCTCTCGACGGGCGAATCGAATCCCCAGCCAGCAAACGAATACTCAGAAAAAACAGAAATAGAATTGCCAATGTTCTTTTCATAGACCTTAAAACGAATTTTGGATTAATAAATTATGTCAGTTGTTACGCAGAAAAGTGTAAGATAGATTCACATTTTTATTGAACCGGAAATTATTTAAAACTAAATATGCCTCCTGTATGAATTAGTGTAACCTTTGAACCCTTTTTGAAGTAGTTTTTTTTTAAAAGATCATCGATGGCAAAAAATAATTTTCCGGTATATACCGGCTCGATGTGGATTCCGGAAGTATGAATGAAGTTTTTACAAAATTCCTTCAGGGCGTCATTGGTTTTTGCATACCCTCCGAAATGATAATCGTCAATGATAATCGCCTTGTCAGCATCACCTCCAAAATTTATTATTTGCTTTTCTATATATCCATGTGCTTTTAATATTGTTACTCCCAGAGCTCTCTGGTTTGGCTGAAGTTTCTTTGTAAGACCTGCAATCGTGGCGCCGGTTCCGCAGGCACAGGCAATAATGTCGGCGTCATCAGGAATTTCATTCATAATTTCAGATGCCCCTTCAACGCCGGCTGCATTGGAACCACCTTCCGGTATCAAAAATAAATCGTCCGGTGAATGTATCAATCCTTTATCCATTAGATCGCTGGTGATTTTTTCGAGAAATTCCATGCCGATCCTTTCCCTGTAATCGCTTCGTGATACGAAATGAAGTTTCATCCCGCATTTCCGCATAAAAGACAGGTAGTCATTCTCGACATCTTCTCCTCTGACGATTCCGATGGCCGGGATGTTATTTTCCATCGAACAGGCAGCGGTTGCAATCAGGTGATTGCTGAAAGCTCCTCCTAAAGTCAGTATTACCTTTCTTCCTGAGTTTTTGAAATCGATCAGATTGTATTTGAGTTTCCGGTGCTTGTTTCCGGAAACGTAAGGATGAACAAGGTCTTCCCTTAACACACTTATCGTAATCCCATTGTCATTCCATCCGGGGTATGGAATGGTTTCAAGTTTTATTTTTGGGAAAACCGTTTTCATTGATGTTTGTAAAGATAATGGAGAAGAATCGATCATTCGCTTAAAACTGCTTGTCTTTTGGTAAATTTGCCCCCTGAGAATTATTGATACAATGGCGTTTAATGATAAATTTGATCCGGAAGATTACTATTTTTCAGAGGATGGATATATCATCTTCACCGAAAAATATCATCTGAAGAGAGGTTATTGCTGCAATAATAACTGCCGCCATTGTCCATATAAAAAGAAAGAAAACGATAAAATCAAAAAGGCAAAATGAAGAATCTGCAAACGGAAATGATAAAAGAGAAACTTGATCTCAGCAAAACGAAGACGCCTCACGGAACAATATTAAGCTGCAAAGGCTGGATACAGGAAGCTGCTCTGAGAATGTTACTCAATAACCTCGATCCCGATGTAGCGGAGTCGCCGGAGGACCTTGTCGTTTATGGCGGAACCGGTAAGGCAGCGCGGAATGTGGAATCCTTCCACCTGATCGTTAAAGCCCTGCGGGATCTCAATGAAGACGAGACGCTGCTGATTCAATCAGGTAAACCGGTAGGAATTCTTCCCACTCATAAAGATGCACCCCGGGTCATCATCAGTAACTCACAACTGGTTCCACATTGGGCAAATTGGGAATATTTCCGTGAGTTGGAAGATAAGGGCCTCATCATGTACGGACAGATGACGGCCGGGTCGTGGATCTATATCGGTTCTCAGGGAATCGTGCAGGGTACGTATGAAACCTATGCTGAAATCGCGCGACAACACTTTGGAGGATCTCTGAAAAATACCCTTAATGTTACTGCCGGTCTTGGCGGTATGGGTGGCGCACAGCCGCTTGCCATCACCATGAACGAAGGAGTTTGCCTTGCTGCCGAGGTTGAAGAATGGAGAATAAAAAAGCGCCTCGACACGAAGTACATCGATGAAATATTCTACGACATCGACAAGGCCATCGACAAATCAGTGGAATATAAAAATAAGGGCATAGCCAGGAGTATAGGTGTTGTCTGCAATGCGGTTGAACTTCTCGAAAGTCTCATTAAAAGAAATATTGTTCCTGATACACTCACGGACCAGACTTCTGCTCATGATGAATTGTATGGTTATTTCCCGGTTGGTCTTGGTGTTGATGAAGCAAAAGCGTTGAGGGTATCTGATCCAAAGGATTACATTAAGCGTTCGTTCGAAACCATGGTGAAGCATGTCAGGCACATGATCACGCTGCAGGAAAAAGGCGCTGTGACTTTTGATTATGGGAATAATCTTCGAGGACAGGCATTCGCAAACGGGCTAAAGAATGCGTTTTCATTCCCTGGTTTTGTGCCTGCTTACATTCGCCCGTTGTTCTGTGAAGGAAAAGGTCCCTTCCGCTGGGCGGCACTGTCTGGCGACCCTGCGGATATTGAAGCAACCGATAAGGCAGTTTTAGAGTTATTCCCGGAAAATAAATCGCTCCATCGATGGATTAACATGGCCAGGGAAAAGATTGCCTTCCAGGGGCTTCCGGCGCGCATCTGCTGGCTGGGAATGGGAGAGCGTGAAAAGGCGGGCCTTGCATTTAATGAGCTTGTGAAAAGCGGAAAAGTAAAGGCCCCGATCGTAATTGGCAGGGATCATCTCGATACCGGTTCTGTTGCTTCGCCTAACAGGGAAACGGAAGCCATGAAGGATGGCAGCGATGCCATTGCCGACTGGCCGGTATTGAATGCGCTGATCAACACCGCAGGTGGCGCCAGCTGGGTTTCTCTTCATCATGGCGGAGGTGTCGGTATCGGTTATTCCATTCATGCCGGAATGGTCATCGTTGCAGACGGAAGCGAAGATGCAGCAAGAAGGCTTAAACGTGTTCTGAATAACGATCCGGCAATGGGAGTGATCAGGCATGCAGATGCAGGCTATGATATTGCAAAAGATACTTTAAGAAAATTCAGGTTGGATCTCGACTCCAGGCTCAATAAATAATTGGTCAGGTTTTTGAACAGCAAATCCTGAAAACAATTTTCAATATGAAAAGATTCAACCGGATACTTACAGCCGTCATTTTTGGAATTATGATCGTCGTTACCGGCTGTGAAAAAACAGAGAACGACGGACCCGTTGACGACCGCGATAAATTTATCGGTACCTGGGACGGAGAATCAAATGGTTCGGGTGGTCAGAGGTATTTCAACCTGATCATTACTGCATCAAATTCATCGCCCGACGAAATCTTAATGAAAAACTTTGATGGTGGTACGGGTACTGTGGTGGCTGTCGTTAGCGGTAACCTCTTTTCCATATCGTCTCAGCTGATCTCAGGTGAGACTATCGAGGGTGATGGCAGTTTTTCGGATAATGCTTTAGCATTTACCTTTACGATCGACGACGGACAAGGGGTAGAGGACAGGACCGGTACAGGGAAAAACAAACGTTAAGCAAATTCAGCAATCACTGTCTCGCCGCCTCTTACTTTTTGATTCAGTTCAACTTTGATTTTAGAGCCGATCGGAAGAAAAAGATCGACCCGTGATCCGAATTTAATAAATCCCATTTCATCACCCTGTTTAATCTTTATGCCTTCTTTCGAATAGCAGACAATTCTCCGTGCAAGGGCGCCGGCGATTTGTCTCATAAGTAACTGTACTCCTGAACTGGACTGAATGACAACTGTGGTTCTCTCATTCTCAGTTGAGGATTTCGGATGCCAGGCAACAAGATACAATCCCGGATGATACCTGGAATAAACGACCTCGCCGCTGATGGGGTAACGGTTCACGTGTACGTTTACCGGCGACATGAAAATGGAAACCTGGACACGTTTGTCCTTCAGAAATTCTGTCTCTGCCGTTTCTTCGATCACCACAACTTTCCCGTCGGCCGGAGCGATGATGTTTTTATCGTTTAATACAATCGTCCTGGCAGGGTGACGGAAGAACTGCAATACGATGAACAGTAAAATTAAAGAGACGATTAGGATTATTGTCTTTACTTCCGGATAACCCTGGCCGATGAAATAACTGGCAATAAAATTAATGACCAATAAAACTACGAGAGTTAAAATAATCGTAGCATAGCCTTCTTTGTGAATTGTCATTTAGATCAATTTCTTGTAAAAGTGCCGGAAAATCCTCATTGAGCCTGAGTTCTTATGTTGAAAATTAATAATTCCCTCTTGATTTGACGGCTTTTGCCACTTTCTCAAGAGCAAAAATATAGGCAGCGATACGAAGAGAAACTTTATGATGTTTTGAAATGTCCCACACGTTCTGGAATGCGCGGATCATGTATCTGTCTGCACGCTTATTAATTTCATCTTCCGGATAATAATAACCAAACCGGTTTTGAGTCCATTCAAAATAAGAAACGGTAACACCGCCTCCATTCGCTAAAATATCCGGTACAACCGTAACACCATTTTTGAGAAGGATCTCATCAGCTCCTGCAGTGGTAGGTCCGTTTGCGCCTTCAACAACGAGTTGTGCTTTTATTTCGCTTGCATTGGCGCGGCTGATCTGGTTTTCGATGGCGCATGGAGCAAGTACATCCACATCGAGGGTCAGCAATTCTTCTTTTGAGATTTCTTTTCCGAACGGGAATCCTTTCAGCACACCATGATTTTCATCCCGGTAGGCAATTGCTTTTTCAATGTTTATTCCCTTCGCATTATACCACGAACCGGTATGATCACTCACTGCAACGATACGGATTCCGGCATCGTCCATGTGCTTTGCCGTTATCGAACCCACATTTCCGAATCCCTGAACTGCGCCAATCGCTTTCTTGGGATCCATTTTCATTTTCTTCATCGCCTCGAGAGCGGCAACTGTTACTCCTCTTCCTGTTGCCTCCACACGACCTTCGGATCCTCCGAGGTGTAATGGCTTTCCTGTTACAACTCCGGGGGTGAAGGCGCCTTTTATTTTCGAGTACTCATCAACTATCCATGCCATCTCTCTCGGGCCGGTGGCCACATCGGGTGCAGGAATATCTTTATCCACACCGAAAACATCCGACATTGCAGAGGTATATGCTCGTGTTAGTCGCTCGAGTTCTCCTTCCGACATCATGGAAGGATCGCAGGTAATTCCTCCCTTTGCTCCGCCGTAAGGAATGTCGGCAACTGCACATTTCCATGTCATCCAGGCTGCAAGCGCTTTCACTTCATCAAGGTTAACTTCCATGGAATAGCGAATACCACCTTTTGATGGCCCCCTGCTGTTGTTATGCACAATACGATAACCTTCGAAAACTTTTACCTTGCCGTTATCCATCATTACCGGGAGACTCACCAGGTACTGACGCGCCGGAGTTTTTAAAATGTTATAAGTGTCGTGATCAAGTCCGATTAAATTTGCGGCAACATCAAACCGCTGGATCATTGAATCGTAAGGATTGATTACATCTTTAGTAGATTCCTTCGGAGTCTTTTCTTTCTTTTCTGTAGTGATCATAAATTATAATTGGGATGCGAAGTTAAATATTTTTATAGAAACGCCGGATTTAGCTCATTTCCAAACTTGTAGGTAGAAAAAGACAAATGGCGCCGAAATAAATAGTCCATCGAACCTGTCCAGAAATCCGCCGTGCCCGGGCAGAATATTTCCCGAGTCTTTCAGCTTCACGCTTCTTTTAAACATCGATTCAACCAGGTCGCCCAGGGTTCCGGCAGTCACAATAATTCCAGAAATGATAAGCCATTGCACGAGATTGAAATTGCTGAAATAAACAGAGATGATGTATGCAACGACGAAAGCGAATATCATTCCTCCAAAAAATCCTTCCCATGTTTTTTTTGGAGAGATTCTCTCGAACAGTTTGTGTTTACCAAAATAGGTGCCTGCGAAATAAGCCCCGATATCATTTGCCCAGAGAATAAAGAGGAAGCCGAGGATGCAACGATACTGGTAATTTTCCAGAATACCCTGGAAGGATATCAGGTAAAAGCAAAAGACAGGAAGGCTGATATAGATTACGCCTAGTAATGTGGTGCCGATGTTGAATAGCGGGTGAGCAGATTTTGTATATAATTCACGAATGAATATTATGTACGGTAAAATTATTATCAGCGGTAAAATATTAAAACCCGTCTGGAAAATATTTTGAATCAGCGGTGGAAGAAAAAGAAGCCAGTTGATGATCAGTCCGAAGATTTTCTGTGGTTTCTGATTCTCGTTTTCACAAAGTTTGTAGAATTCAAGCAAGGCCATGGAGCTGATAAAAATCAGCAGCAATAAAAACGTCTGTTCACTGTAAATAATTCCCGCGAGTAGAATTGCGGCGCCGATAAAGCCGGTTATGGTTCGTAAGGCCAGGTTGCTCAAAGGTCGTTCTGTTCAATAATAATTTTGGCTAAGATAGCATCTTCATTTGGAACATAAACTTCAATATCGCCGACAGAAATATAGCTCGAATCCCTCTTGTCTACGGCAACGGACTTAATATCATGATCCTCAAGGACGGCTCTGACTATTTCTATTTTATGCAGCTGGTTACTGAAATAAATGCATTGCCAGTTATTGTCCATAAAAAATTAATCATCTACCAGGAATACAAAAATGTCGCGCGGACCATGTGCAGGTGTCACGAGCGTTTTTTCAATGTCGGCTGTCCGGCTCGGTCCGGTAAGCGATGCAATCATCGAAGGCATCTGGTCACCGTATTTATTTTTTATAAGCATCAATGCATCTTTCATTTCGTGAACAACCTGCGAAGAATAAGCCAGAATAATATGGACAGTTGGTATAACGAACAATCTTCTTCCCGAACCCTGTTTTGAAGAGACCACCACACTTCCCAGTCGTGAAACCAGGGCTTCGCAGGTAGTGATACCAACCATTCCTTCGGGAAATTTGCTGTCATCTTTTGTATAAGGAAACTTTACCGAATCCATCAGGTCGGTAATCTTTTTCTCACGGCAATAGAAATGATTCCATTTATTTTCCTGCGATAATCCTACTACATTTTCGAGGAATTCGAGGTCGTTTTCACAGAATACAAAGCGGCCCCCTACTTTCCGGAATGCTTCAGCAAAAGATTCTTCCGTGTTATCACCCGCAGGTTGGTAAACATTTTTTTCGAGGTCAACATTCGGAAAACGCTGTACCGTGGGATTGATCAGTCCCTGCCTTATTTTTTTTAAAATGCTCTCACGTGAGGTAACAGCCTGCATAAAAACGTATGATCATGTTGATTCAATCGTAACCTGGGTCTCGCCTGCAGGAGGTAAAACAATGTTGGGAATCGTTTCGCCCACTCCGTTTCCTTCCTTCAGATGCGCCATTTCACTCTTGTCTTCCCACTTCCGCTTCCCGAATATTTGCTCGAGGTCTTCCTTATAAATGACCTCTCTTTCCAGGAGCCTGCTTGCCAGCATATGCAAGGCGTCTTTGTTCTCCGTGAGAAGCGTTTTAGTTCTTGTATATGCTGCATCGATCAGCTTCTTCACTTCGAAGTCTATGATCTCTGCCGTATGTTCGCTATAAGGTTTGCCGAATGTATATTCCTGCTGTCCGCTCGAATCGTAGAAGCTGATGTTGCCGATTTTGTCGTTCAGGCCATAAATTGTAACCATGGCATAGGCCTGCTTGGTGATTTTTTCAAGATCGCTCAAGGCGCCGGTGGATATTTTCCCGAATATTATTTCCTCCGCTGCTCTTCCGCCCAAAGCTGCGCAGATCTCATCGAATATCTGTTCGGTGGTTGTGATCTGCCGCTCTTCCGGAAGATACCATGCCGCACCGAGCGAATTGCCTCGGGGTACGATCGTGACTTTTACCAGGGGATGCGCGTATTCAAGTAACCAGCTCACAGCGGCATGCCCGGATTCGTGATAGGCAATCACTTTCTTCTCATGCTGTGAAATAATTTTATTCTTCTTTTCCAGTCCGCCAATGATCCTGTCGATGGCATCCACGAAGTCCTGCTTCTCGATTGACGTCTTGTTGTTCCGTGCTGCAATCAGAGCCGCTTCATTACACACATTGGCGATGTCAGCACCGGAGAAACCGGGAGTCTGCCTTGCAAGGAAGTCAATATCGAGACCTGAATTTATTTTAAGAGGCTTGAGATGCACGCTGAAAATAGCTTTACGACCGTTTAAATCGGGCAGTTCCACGTAGATCTGTCTGTCGAATCTTCCGGGCCTTAAAAGCGCCCTGTCGAGAATATCCGCACGATTAGTTGCCGCAACAATGATGACGCCGGAGTTACTGGCGAAACCGTCCATTTCGGTGAGGAGTTGGTTGAGTGTGCTTTCCCGTTCGTCGTTCGCACTGAAGGATGCTGATTTTCCACGGGCGCGGCCGATTGCATCGATTTCGTCGATGAAAATAATACACGGAGCTTTTTCCTTTGCCTGCCTGAAGAGGTCGCGCACACGGGAGGCACCTACGCCGACGAACATTTCCACGAAATCGGAACCGGAGAGTGAAAAGAATGGCACCTGTGCTTCTCCTGCCATGGCTTTTGCCAATAAGGTTTTTCCCGTTCCCGGAGGACCGACCAGCAATGCCCCGCGGGGAATTTTACCTCCGAGGGTAGTATATTTCTTTGGATTCTTAAGGAAGTCGACGATTTCCATAACTTCCTGTTTGGCTTCTTCGAGGCCGGCTACATCATTAAATGTAACTTTTACCTGCAGGTCCTTATCGAACAGCTGAGCCTTTGATTTTCCAATGTTGAAGATCTGGCTTCCGCCACCGCCACCGCCCATGCGGCGCATGATAAATACCCAGATCAGAATGATGAATCCAAGCGGAAGGATCCAGTTGAGAACTACATCCCAATAGGAATTGTGATCCTGTTCATAGTCGATGCTGACTTTTTCTTCGGGGAGAAAATCTTTTTGGATTTCCTCTACTTTTTTGGCAAATAATTCGGCCGGACCGGTATTCAGGAAATAGTGCGGTCCCGGATTTTCGACATTACCCCATCTCTTGTAGCGGATATCCTTGTATTTCGGATCGCTTAATTTTTCCTTCTTGATAAAGATATGTGCCGTCTGATTGGTGATTACAATCTTGCCAACATCTTTCGGCTTCAGCATTTCTTTTTCAAATCGGTCCATCGTAACCTGTCTCTCGGCAGCACCCCATTGAAAAAGTTGCGTGACGATAAGAACGACGATGATGATACCGTATATCCAGTAGAAATTAAAATTGAAACGTGGACCACCCGGAAACTTCTTGCCTGATCCGCCTTTCTGGCCGGGCTTTGGTTCGTTCGTTTTGTTTTGCTCGCTCATTATTTGATTTAAAGAATTTTCAATGCTTTACCGTTTGATGCGCAGGGAACACATGCGATAAGCATTATTTTACAAAGTTACTGATTAATAATTTCCTGCAATGCGTTGTATTTCTGCATCGGCCCATAGCCTCTCGATACCATAAAATTCACGTTGTTCGTGACGAAAGATATGTACTACAACATTTAAATAATCGAGTAAAATCCATTCAGAATTCGATTGTCCTTCCCGGTGAAACGGGGATTCTCCCTGTTTTTTAAAAACAAACTCTTCCACCGACCTTGCAATTGCATCAATATGTGCTCTGGAATCTGCGTGACAAATGACGAAGAAGTCGGTCACCGCATTTTTTATGTTTCTTAAATCAATGCAAACAATCTCTTGTGCTTTTTTCTCCTGCATTCCTTCAATTATGACATCACGCAGTTGCTCTTCTTCATTTTTTTTCCTGACGTTTTTTTTGACTATTTTTCGCGTTGGAGATTTCTTTCTTATCATTCAGAATAAATGGTCAATTATTTTAGGTGACGCAAAAGTAATCATTTTATTGTCTGACTTAAAGATATCTCGCCGGATTCGAACCCTCAATCCCCGATGAAGAAAGAGTTAACAACCTTATTCACAGGCAGGCATTATACTGTTCTGCCTGAAATTGACTCGACAAATACATATTTATCGCGTATTCTGGGGAATATTTCGCTGCCCGAGGGTTCCGTTATTCGTGCCGTCAATCAATTCGCCGGCCGGGGTCAAAAGGGTTCTGCCTGGGAAAGTGAAGGCGGGAAGAATCTTCTTTTAAGTTTTTTATTCTATCCTAAATTTCTCGAGCCACGGAAAGTCTTCCTGCTAAACAAGACGTTTGCTTTAGGCGTGCATGATTTTGTTTCGTTATGGCTGAAAAAACACATCACCATCAAATGGCCTAATGATATTTACTGGAAAAAGAAAAAGCTGAGCGGGATACTGATAGAGAATTCAATTAATGCAAGCTCGATTTCGCATAGTATCCTTGGAATCGGAATTAACATAAATCAAAAATCCTTTCCGGTTGATCTGATTAATGCTTCTTCTTTCGGAATCATTAAAAAAAAGGAATTCGACCTCGAGATTCTTTTCAATTCCCTTTGTTCCTGTATCGAAGCGCGTTACCTTCAGTTGAAGAATGGCGATCATGCTCAAATCGACGAGGATTATCTTGCAGTATTGTATTCGTCAGGGAAATGGAAAGTCTACGAACATAATGGCATCCGTTTTAAAGGGATGATTAAGGGAGTTGATGAAAATGGAAAGCTGATTGTCGAATTAAAGAACGGACAGGTAAGGAATTTTGACATTAAAGAAATTGTCTACATTGAAAATTAACAATTCGATTATCGGCACACTCCCGTCATCAAATTCTTTGACTAAGGTATTTCCTTAAGCTTTGCAACGAGTAGATTCAAAAAATTTGTAAGTGGCTTCACCGCCATCATCTTCAGCATGGGATTCAGATCTGCGTCGAAGGCGAGCTGGACTTCCGATTCATTGGGGTTTTTTTCATTGAGCAGGCATTCGAGCGTAAAATCGAATGGCGCATTGCCGTCTCTCGCCACCCTGATAATGCTGTTTGGTTTCTTTTCGACGATCTTCATTCCCAGGCTTGCCATTCCTGAAATGGTAAAACTGCAGCTGTCGGCGGTCGATTTCCAGTTGGTGACCTGCTCGGGCATCAGTTTTTCAAAATTATTGAAGTCGCTCAGAAAATTATAAACCTCCCGGGCCGATTTTTTTATTTCCGTTTTATCGCTTTCTATTCGTGTCATGGTAATTTTTCAGACGTTTTCTGATCACTTATTTTTCCCCATTCTTCGGGCGCCGAACGCCAGTATTCGAGCGTATTCACTTCTTCATTTTTAATGTAACCGGATTCAAGTGCCTGGTTGAGTAATACCTGGTAGTTACAGAGGGAAATCAGCGGACATTGTACCTCCTCGAAATTAGTCCTGGCAAGATCAAATCCATAAGTGAAAACAGAAATCATCCCTTTCACTTTGCAGCCTGCTTCACGAAGCGCCTGAACGGCTTTCAGGGAACTCTGCCCTGTCGATACCAGGTCTTCAATCACAACCACCGACTGCTCTTTTCTCACTTCTCCTTCGATCAGGTTTTCCCGGCCGTGGTCCTTCGGGGCTGAACGCACATAAACAAAAGGTAATCCCATGGCTTCTGCAACAAGGGCACCCTGGGCGATTGCCGCAGTGGCTACGGCCGCTATCAATTCGGGTTTGCCGTAATGCTTTTCGATTTCCTTTACAAGCGCCTGGCGGATGTAAGTCCTGACTTTAGGATATGAAAGCGTTATCCTGTTGTCGCAATAGATTGGCGATTTCCAGCCTGAGGCCCAGGTGAAAGGTTTTTCGGGTTGTAATTTTATGGCTTTTATCTGGAGTAATTGTTCGGCAATTTTCTTTGCAACTGCTGTATCTGTTGACATTCAGCAAACCTACGGAAAAAATATCAGAGGAATGTTGTGTTTTGTCTATCTGATTTGTCAGCTTAGATTTCAGTCAATTGAGATGAAAATAATGTGGAATAATGATTCATTTAATAATTCCTCCAGTCCGCCCGATCCGTATCATCCGTGTTCCATTAATTATAATCATTATTCCGGCACATATTTTTTAATCTGAAGTGATTTGACTCTTCAGCACGGCGTTAATCTTTATCTTCGCAAAAAAATTAAACTCAATGCATAAGGCCTTCATCAACGATAAACAGCTGATCTTCGAAAACGTTTATAGTAAAATGGATAATGAAAATGAACAGCTCACGATATTAAGTGAGGCTAAGTATGACCTGCCCGCTGTTTTGAAAATGATCAACGAACCGGGTATTTCGGGAATCATTTACCTGTGTGCCAGTCCAGACCAGGCCTGGAATGATTTTGTGGCGATGTTTACACTCGTTGAGGCAGCCGGAGGCATCGTAAAAAATGAAAGTGATGAGGTTTTAGTCATCTTCCGGAAGAAAAAATGGGACCTTCCAAAAGGCAAGCTCGATTACGACGAAACTCCCGGGCAGGCTGCTGTTCGTGAGGTGAAGGAAGAATGTGGTATTCAGAATCTGGAACTTGGTTCATTTCTCATGAAGACATTTCATACGTACCTCGAGAAAAATAAAAGTATCCTGAAAAAGACTCACTGGTTTTCCATGTACGGCATGGATGATGAAGAATTGATTCCGGAAACAGAAGAGGATATAGAAGAAGTGAGGTGGATGGATAGAGGAAAAATTCAGAAAAAGGTTTTCTCAAATACGTATGCATCTATTAAAGAAGTGCTGGAAAATTATTTTTCCAGGGCAGAGATAAAGTAATTTATCCGGCCGCCTTGCAGAAAATGGATCACAATTCTCAAAAGCTGATTGGAGATTATCCGGTGACGCCTTTAGGCACGAATGAGGAAATATCTCCCTGGTAAAGTAAAATATCCCTCACAATCGTTGAAGAAATATGAGATAAAGCCGGCTCGGATACGATAAAAATGGTATCAACTTCCGGCGCCATTGCATGGTTCATCTGCGCAATGGCTCGCTCAAATTCATAGTCAGCCGAGGTGCGCAGTCCTCTGAGTATAAAACGCGCTCCGATCTCTTTGCAGAAATTGACCGTTAAGCCCGAATAGCGCTGAACTTTTATCCTTGGTTCGTCTTCAAAAACTTTTCTGATGAAATGCTCTCTTCGTTCCTGTGAATAGAAATAGTGTTTGTTTGTATTATAACCGATTCCGACAACGATCTCATCAAAAATCGGCAGACCGCGACGAACGATATTTTCATGTCCTTTGGTTATAGGATCAAATGAGCCGGGAAATACTGCAATGCGCTTTTCCATTGAGTTTTTTTTACAATGATAATGATTAAGGATTTAGATTCGAAAGTAAGTTTTTATTTATACATGGAGAAAGCGCAATTCCCATACTTTCTCACATCGAAGGGTTTGATTTCGCTGTGAAGCATTCGCTTCGACTGATGCTCAACGATGAGCCATCCGTTATCTTTCAATAATTTTTTTTCAGCAATCAAGTCAGGCAGGCGGTCGGTTTCTTCCATTGCAAAAGGAGGATCGGCGAAGATGATGTCATACTTTTCTTCTGATTGCTTCACATGTTTAAACACATCTGCACGAAAACACTTCAGGTTTTCTATTTTTAAATCTGCAGCAGTTTTCCTGATGAAACTGATGCAATGATAATCTTCATCCACACACGTAACTGATTTGGCACCTCGCGAAATGAATTCATAGCCAATGCTGCCGGCACCTGCAAACAAGTCCAATACTTCGAGTGTTTCAAAGTCGAAATAGTTGTTTAGGATGTTGAACAGGGCGCTCTTTGCAAAATCCGTCGTAGGACGTATCGGCAGATTGGAAGGCGGATGAATCATCCTTCCTCTTAATTGTCCACCCGTTATTCGCACAATGCAAGATTAAATAGTACAGAATAATGATGAAACGGGATTTCAAAATCGGGAAAAGCCGGCTGTTGCGAAACCGGAATGCCAGGTATCGTTAAGTTGCGGATATATTTTCCAAGAAGTTGATATACCGGCGAGTCCTCTTCAATTTCTCCCGTAACTGAGAGTAAAAATTTTTCAGGATTCATTTCCATCTGCTCACACACGAAAAGCGTATAGTAAAGTATGTCTTCGTTCTTCTCCCACGAATATGAATTCAAGAGGAGTAACTTTTTATTTTCCGACACCACAATGTCTATTTTTCCGCTGCGGATATTAAGCCACATTCTCTTCCCCGAATCGAGATGAGTCTGTAAATTCATTCCAAGCAGCAATGCCTGTGAATAGTGAAGAATCTGCGGATCCTGGAACAGGTGATTGAGCTCGTTCATGAGTTCCTTTTCGACAGAAAAAACCGTATAAAGATGGAAGGAGGGTACATGTTGTGACTGAATTTTATTTTCAGCTTGCAGAAAGTAGTTTTTTCTGAAATAGATTTCCTCGTCGCCTGTCTTAAACAAAGATTCGGGAACAAGTGTAAACGCTGACGACATAATGCCGGCGGTTACTTTCAGGAATTCGTAATTGCGAAGCAGCCTGCTTTGCGCTGAAACATTCTCCAGCACTTCCTTCCATCCTTTCTCTTTAAGGTTTTTAAGGGGTAACAATTCAAATCCCAGGATGCGGCCTGTTCTTCTTTCCTTCAATGCAAGCTGTATGTCTTCCTGCTCGGCAAGTAAATACAGGTCGCACATACCTGCAGACTTCGAAACCAGAGCAGGATCGGCAAAAAATAACGCTTTATCGCCTGTATGTGTTATAAATATGTTTTCGCCGGAATTCACAATCTGTTCTTCAATGTCAAAGATGAAAAAAAATCTGCAAAGAAGATTTAATGGCAAAGATTTTAAATATTCCTCATCCGGACTTTGTACTTTGTACGAATAAAATTAGATTTGCGGCCCCATCGTTTATGAATGGGGAATTTGCGAGCTTAGCTCAGTTGGTTTAGAGCATTACCTCGACAAGGTAGGGGTCACTGGTTCGAGTCCAGTAGTTCGCACTGAAATCGTTTGGCGTTTGGCGTTTGGCGTTGCAAGATCAAAAATCAACAATCAACAATCAACAATCAACAATCAGTGTTTAGATTTACGATTGCTGAGTGTTGATTTTTGATTTATGATGTGAGCCAAACTTCAAAAATCAACAATCATCAATCAACAATCAACAATCAACAATCAACAATCAACAATCAGTGTTTAGATTTACGATTGCTGAGTGTTGATTTTTGATTTATGATGTGATCCAAACTTCAAACTTCAAAAATCAACAATCAACAATCAACAATCAACAATCATCAATCTCAAATCTTTTTATAAAATCTATTTCCTAATCACAATAGCTGCCGTTGTCACCGAATTACTTTTGTGTCCGGCACGATCAACGATATAAAGTGTATACGTTACACTCTGAGACGACGAACTGTCGGTTAGTACCTGGCCTCCGATATCAATATTCAGATTGCCATCGATAGGAATCGATGATCCTGTCGGTGCCAGTTGTTTGATCCTGTATTCGTAAGTGATACCGATCCGGTTGTCGGTCACAAAACAGTTTTTCACCTGGTCGTTGTTTTCGCCTAAGTCGCCATCGCCATCCTTGTAGTGAATGGTAATTGTAACCGGTTCTGTGTATTGCATCGGATTCGCAGGTGTAATGCTTACCATTTCTATCGACGGCTCAACAGGAAAACTGATCTCATCATCTTTACATCCGGTGATGAAAAACAGGATCAACGAAAAATAATATATCGTTTTACTGTACATAAAAAGCGTAGAGTGTTTTATAATATTCGAACGATTGATCTCTCGGAAATTCCGCATTCACTCCCGGGTGATCGCCATCATTTACATAAATGCGGAAATAAACCGTAGTTCCTGCGGGCCATAAATTGCCCGGCACTTCTACGAGCCAGGCAGTATATTGCGACAGATAGAAGAATGACGGAATCGTAACGGCGCCGGTAAAATTATTCTTGTCTGTGGAGAATCGAATTTCTTTAACCGTGAACAGCGAAGGATCCGTGCCATCGCTTCCATCTGCCGTATCTGTGGCTACAAACAGGATGCGCATCGCTTTATTCGCATGCGCAATAAACGGGTTCAACGGAAAGTTATCGAGCCGAATGCTGTCGAGCCGTGAGAAAGTGAGAGAATCTACCGCAACATATCCAACAATGTTTGGCTGCAGGTTAGGCTTCTGTGGTAAATTACCGCTGTTATCCGGACAGCCGGCATTGATCCAGTTTTTCACATGGTCAATTTCTGAAGCACTTAACCTGACCGAATTGGAAGGCATGTATTCGGTCGTGTTTGTTGTCAGCCGCTCGATCAGCCACGAGTCTGAGATGTTGTATGGAACCACACGTTGAGAATAAAGCTTCGCCGAGTCGAGCGTGACTTTATTGACCGGCTGATAAACGAGAGTGGAAAAAGTCGATTCGATGGTTCTGTAATCCGGTTCAAAGGTGCCGTCGTGGCAGCCGGGATTTGCACATTTCGGAAAGAAAATATTCTTATGAAGTCCTGCAATGGAATTAGGATCGGGTTCGGCTGGTGTAACCGTATTCGTTGAGCGGTTGATCGAATCATAGGGATTAACAGGCTCCTCGTCGTTCTTGCATGAAAACAACATGCAAAAACAAAACAACGAAAACAGAATATTGAAAAGCCTAAACCTCATTATTATTTTCATTTTTTCTAAATGAAGGCCGCGTTCATCTGGCACATATTCCAGTCTTTAATTTTTCCTCCCGGAATATCATTGTCGAAACCCAGCAGATTTGCGATTGCCGGAACGATTTCGGTGCTCTCACCCATGATCGTATTGATAACCTGACCCTGGACTACCACATTCGGCGGACCAACAACCAGGCAGAAGATCTCTCTCGCAGTTTGCAAGAGCGGATCGCCTGTGAATTCAGGATCAGTCGGCGCCGTATGATCCAGCGCTCTTCTCCCATACAGGTCCACCGATGTATTCGGATAATAATTTCTTCCATGTTCCGGTGCAATGATAAGGACCGTATCGTCTGCCATTCCTGGCGTTTGCTGGATGGTTTTCCATAACTGCGCGACTGCAAAATCTGCTTTACGGAGATTGTTTGCGTAGTCAGTAAACTTGAAGTGGCAGATATCCACATCCTGCATGTTTACAACGAGCAGCTCGGGTTTGAATGTTTTTATGATTTCGTTCGCGAAGAGGATGTTGTACATGTCGTTATTCATCGCCGCTCCCGCTCCCCAGGAATTTAAGAAAGCAGGATTCTGTGCTTTCGTGTACAGGTCGGTGATGAATTGCTGCAGCAGAACTGCATCCTGCTTTGGATTTACCACTCCGGCACTTCCGTCGATGTAGGTGTGATTGAAAATTCCATTCACAAATTCGTGTATGTTGCTCACCACAGCTTCTTCCTGGCTTGTGAATGTACGCGGGTTACCGAGAACATCGTATCCTTCCGGACTGATCAGGCTTGTAGGTGCAATAAAATTGGCGCCGTACATCGGACCGTATTCGCCCGACTGGGAATAATTGAGTGCGGGATACGGGCCCAGTGTATTGGCAACCCACCAGCAATTCATGGCGCTTTGTTGCGGACTGTTATGCTTTCGGTAATATTCAAAAACGGTGGGATTGCGAGGGTGTTCGCGGATATTTAAATCCACGTCGACGTAATTGCCTGTAACAGCCACTGTGTGTCCGTTGTAATGCCCCGTCGGACCATTGTAATACCGGAACTCTTTAAATAACGTTCCGTAATTCTGAAGAGGCATGGCAAGGGGAGAAGAGGGCAGCGATTCCATTCCGCCGGCAATGTCGGATGAGACAGGCAAATTCCCATTAAACATATTCGTCATCAGGTTGCCATCGTTGAAGTGCACCGACTCCAGGTTCCGAACGCCGCCTGCATACAGGCAAAATACCACATGATTTACGCGTCTTAATCCCGATGCTGCAAACAATCTTCCGGAAGGAAGAATATAAGGAGCGGCAATTACTCCTGCGGTTGCAAGGGCTGACTTTCTTATAAACTCACGGCGCTTCATTCTTTCAGTTTTTAATAGAAACGATATTCATCCGATGTCATCATTGCATAATAGATGGTTGCCGGTACAACTGATGCATTATTCTGAATGAGCTCCTTCCAGTAATGTTTTTCGAATTCGTCCGGTTCGCGATTGTAGAATTTTTTATAGCTGTTTCTGATAAAAAGAATTGTATCTCCACTCACAGATGGTGTATTTGGAATAACCGCACTGCTGTCGTTGAGTAAATTTTTGATGATCCTCTCTTCGATGATTTTCAGATCACCGAAGGATGAATATGCAATGCTTAGGTTGACGAGTTTCG
Source organism: uncultured Flavobacteriales bacterium (assembly GCA_964595205.1). Taxonomy (GTDB): domain Bacteria; phylum Bacteroidota; class Bacteroidia; order AKYH767-A; family 2013-40CM-41-45; genus JADKIH01. The sequence goes on from CAZQOQ010000006.1 coordinate 58,058, forward strand.
TTTGGGGAATGGAAGTTCCGAAAAGATCAGAGTAGGCGATGGATATAAATTCAGTGGTGGATTTCCTGTTAGTCTTTTCGCCTCCGGGTTTTGTTACGGTTACAGGATTGACTTCGTATTCGTATTCCTTGTCCGTTTTACAGGAGCACAGAAACGCGAGGGTCAATACAAAAACAAAAAGTGCATTCAATTTCATCAGAGTCCGATGAATTCATTGGTTGATAATATGTCTTTCTGCACGACAGTAAAATCTCCTGTCGTTGAATATTTCAGAGTACCATCGGCCATTTCGATGGTAGTAGGGTTCCGGTTGAGATACTTCAGGTACATGAAAACGACCTGTCCTTCAAAATAATTGGAGCTATGCGTAAAAATGTCAAGGTAGTCTTCTTTCGAGGACCCGGAATGAAGGAATAATACAGCATTGTTGCCATCGACCATGGAGACTCCTGCCAGTTGTTCGGCGCTTGTCGGATTCCTGTTTATCAACTGCATGAAAGTTGAAATCACAAAATTGGCAGAGCCCATGTTGATCTGATCATAAATGTAGTTGTTGCACATGCGGCGTTGCAATTCGTCGATTTCTATGCTGTCGTTTACATATTCATCGTATGCATCCCGCATAGCATTCATCCTGTCGAGTTCGTATTGAAAATAGGGCCAAAGTACCTGTTGGGATGTATCGGCGAGGAACAATTCGAAGATATAGATCCATTGAGAAAATTCGGCGGTATCAGTGAAGTTTAAAAGTTTGTTCCTGTTTTCATCATACACATGGGGGCGAAAATCAGCATCGTTGAAGACATCATCAAGAAAAACTCTCCGTGATGTGCTATCCATGTTTGAGGCTGTGAGTAAAGCTTTCGCCGAATTGAATTCAGACGTATCGGGTTCTCTGCCGAGAGTGAGAATGTAAGTACGGTTTATGTAGTTTTCGATAACGACATTCGAAATGGTTTCGTCAGGTGGCGGCTCATTAAACGTTACCTGTTCGATTTCTGATTTTTTACAGGCAGAAAACGTTATAGCGATTAACAGGAAGATGAATATTTTTTGCATGGTATGAGGCAGGGTAAATGTACTTATTTATTGAAGATTGAAAATTGAAGATTGGAAATTAATTTGGTACTGGTTATTGAAAATTCAGTTGTTATTAACAGATGTTAATGAATAACCAATTAACAAATAACCAATATCCATTTATTATTCAATCTTCATTATTCAATCTTCAATAATAAAAGGGTTATCGAAGCAGCATCCTAACCCCAAACCCAATCAAAACAAGGCCAATCCCCCTGTTAATCCACAGCATGACATTGGGTTTCAGGATGTTTTTAATCCGGTGTGCAACGAAACTCTTTAACAGATCAGTAGAAAACACGGTTAACAATGTGCTGCAGAAAAAAATAATCTCATGTGTTCGGTTATAATTTTCTTTAACACTGACGAGACCGACTACGCCCAGCCAGAATAAAAATACAGCCGGATTTACAAGATTTAGTAAAAAACCTTTCAATACGAAATGAGCATGAACGGTCTTTTTATCGTCGTCTACTTCTTTGAGTTTTATCCTTCGAAAAAAAGTATAAATTCCAAAACTGATAAAAAGTATTCCTCCAATCCAGCTCATGGCGGTTTGATGAGAGTCGATAAGCCTGACAAGCGATGCAAATGTGTAACAGACGGTAATCAGGAAAGCGTCGCTGAGGAATACTCCGAATGCCAGGAAAACTCCTGCTTTGAAACCTTCATGCAGGCTGGTCTGAAGCAAAGCAAAGAAAACCGGGCCGAGCATGATGGCAAGCAGCAGGCCGAATGTAATTCCACTCAGAATTGGATCGGTCCAGGTTATTTCATTCATTTATTTAAAAATGATTTCCATTCCTCATACTGTGACTTGTTCATCACCCTGGGGAATTTATTTTGTCCGCCCATCTTTCCTTTACTGATCATGAAATCGTAGAATTTTGTTACGGGAATGGCATGAACGAAAATATTTTTCAAAGCCGATTTCCGTTCCACTTCGTAATCGTCGTTAATCTCGCAAAGTTTTTCATCGATCATTTTTTTGATCAGCTGTGTATCGACGTCTTTCGATGTGCCAATGTACCATTCGTGGGCAAAGGTTCCTTCGTATGGGATGCCGCAAACGGTGTATTCGGGAATTTCGACGTCGATCTGCTGAGAGACAAATTCGACGGCTTTATTCATGTTGTCGACGGAGAGGTGTTCGCCGGTGAGACTGAGAAAATGCTTGGTGCGACCGCTGATGATGATGTCGGCGTTGGCAACATCGGTAAAGCGGATCACGTCGCCGATCAAATACCTCCAGGCGCCGGCGCAGGTATTCATGACCAGGGCGTAATCGGTATTTGGGGCGACTTCATCGATGAAGAGCGCCTGTGCCTGTGGAAGAAGGGCGCCATTGGCATCGAAGTTCTGTTCGTTGAAAGGAATGAACTCATAAAAAATTCCGTTGTCGGTGATGAGTTTCATGCATGTAGCTCCGGGTTCCGACTGAAATGCGATGAAGCCTTCCGAAGCAGGATACATTTCGATGTAATGAACTTTTTTAGAGAAAAATTTCTCAAAGCCTTTTTTGTATGGCTCGAATGACACACCGCCGTGGGCATAAACGCTCAGGTTGGGCCAGATTTCATGGATGTTAGAGAGTTTATATTGATCGATGATTTTCTCGAGCAGCAGTTGAACCCAGGCAGGCACTCCGGTAATAATTCCGATATCCCATTTATCAGCCTGGCGGGTGATCTCTTCCAGCTTGGTGTTCCAGTTCTTCTCCTGTGAGATCTTCTTGCCGGGCTTGTAAAAATGCTGGAACCAGATGGGGACCTGTCGTGCAGAAATTCCGCTCACATCTCCTTCGAAGTATCCTCCCTGTTTTTTCAGGTCCGTGCTGCCGCCGAGCCAAAGGATTCCCTTTTCAAAGACAGAGGCCGGGAGGTCGTATTTGCCAAGCGTGGTAATCTGCCGGATGCTGGCCTTACGCAGGGCTTTGATCATCTCGCGCGTGACAGGAATATGTTTACTGGCAGAACCGGCAGTACCCGAACTCAGGGCAAAATACTTTACATAGCCGGGCCAGCAGACGTCTTCCTCTTCGGCCAGGCATCGGTGCCACCATTCGGCGAAAATTTTATCGTAGTCAAAAATGGGAATTCTTTGGGTGAAGGCCCTGTAAGGATTATCAGAATTAATGATGCTGTTGAAATTATAGCGCCTGCCGAAAGCGGTTGATTCTGCCTTATTCAGTAATTTCAGAAATTCCTTTCGCTGGTAATTAGTAGGCGTGTTGTTACGCAACCTGACGCGCGTTGTCAACTTTAAACCCTGTTTTATTAAGGAACCCAGTAAAGCCATGAATAATGCTTAGGACTGCAAAATAAGAAATTCAATACGCTATTATGAGGTTATTTGATTCAAAAAGTAATAACTTATTTACAATAAAAATTTATTCTTTTATAAACTTCTTAACTATTCTTCCTACATCGGTTTTAAGAACTAGAAAATAAAGACCAGGTTCAAGTGAATAAATACTAATTTCATAAACAGATAAATCAATTTCACCTACAAAGTATTTTTTACCCAATACATCATATATTTCATAAGAAATATTTTCAGGTTTTTTATTTCTTATGATTAATTTATTATTAGCTGGATTAGGTGAAATATTTATTTGAGTAACATGCGTATATTCTGTAACATCTGTATACCCTGCATATTTAGCAATGTATTTAATAGGTATTGTATCTATTAATGTAAATCCTCCGATTACATATAAATCATTATTTATTATAGTAAAATCTTGTATAGGTCCATTATTAAATGTGCTGGAACAAACTTCACTCCACTGCACACCATTCCATTTAGCAATATAATTTACCGGAACCGTTCCCGCCATTGTAAAAGCACCACATATGTATAATTCACCATTAAAAATATGCATCTTCAATGCGCCTCCATTTAATCCTCCACCCACGTCGTAAAACTGATTTCCATCCCAACGCATTATATTATTTGCAGGAGAACCTGAAGATAACCAAAATCCACCTGCTATATAAAGTTCGTTATTATAAACTACCATGGAAGAAACATAGTCACTACCAAATGCTAAACCATTACCTCCAAATGGTTGAAACGAAATTCCATCCCATCGTTCAAGATCATTTACACCATTTATGGTGTCATAAAAATTTCCTCCAACATACATATGACCTTGAAAAAATTCTATTGCTTTAACAAAAAAGCCACCTCCTTCGGAGTTTAATGGAAAAGGTGTAAAATTATTGCCATCAAACTTTGCAATTAGGCTTGCATTCTGATTTCCAATTTTTGTGAAAGACCCTCCAAAATATAGATCATTATTAAATTCTTTGAAAACATCTATAACGCTATTAACACGTTGATACGAAGTATCCCAATTTTGTCCATTCCATGATCCTAACCAATTGTCATCCTCAAATTGATGATAATAAAATTTTCCTGATGCATATATTTTATTTTGATATTTCGTTATTGAATATACAGGACCCCCATAAGCCGGACCTTTTCCTAACGAATCCCATTTTATTCCATTCCACACTGCAATGCAATTGACAAAAACACTATCAGCATATTCGAAATTTCCTCCAGCATATAAAAGATTAGTACTAGGATCATAATATAAAATCCGACCCTGTCTGTTAAAGCCAAGGCCAAGGTTTTCCCATTGAGGAAAAACCTGAAGATTTTGAATTAATAATAAAATTAATAAAATCCTTTTTTTCATTTATTGTTTTATAAATTTACTGGTAATGATTTCTTTATCAGAATAGACCCTGATAAAATATAAACCTTGTGAAATGTTTTCGGTTTTTATTTTTCCAATAAATTCTTTCGAATTTATACGATGAAGATTATTTTTAATCAAACACCTACCATTTAAATCATAAACTTCTAGTAGTAAATTATTTTTATTGTTATTGATATTTAAATTTAATTGAACATTTAAATAATCGGATGTTGGATTTGGATAAATTTGGAGATTTTTTACTTTTAAATTAATTTCTTCAATGCTAACAAATTGACCCAAATCAAACATGCAAATTTGATTATCACTACTGCCACGAAGATCGTAACCTTGATCCCAATATCCAGAAGATAAAGCAGGAGGGAAAAGGGATAAGCTGCCACCTTCATCTTTTGGAGACTGAGTAGTTCCATAGAAAAAAAGATGATTTTCGATACTAAAATCATTTACAATAATTGAATTTCCGGTTTCAGTGCGAGAGCCACCTATATAAGTGGATAATTGCATTGCATAAAATTGATCAAATTGAGCCAGATAGGCATCACTGCTGCCTGTAGGAAATCCAAGATTAATAATTGGATTATTGTAAAAAAATGAATTAGCATCACATACTGGGAAATTACCACTGATCGGAGAGGTACAAGGAGTTGATGGAGTTAAAGAATTTGTGTTACCTGTAATATATAAATTTCCGCCAGAATCAAAAGTTGTACTTCTACCAAATTCATTATTATCACCTCCATAGTAAGAACACCAGGTTAAATCAAATTCATTTGTAAAGACTGCTATGAATGCATCGAATGGATCATCTAAACCTCCTGAATAACCTTGTTCATAGGAACCAACAGGGTATAGAACTGGAAAGCTGCTGGTTGAGGAGTTTGTGAATCCTGTGATTGCATATTTGTCAGAAGGAGTATAGGTTGTAGAAATTGGATTGCTTTCAAAAGAATGATCAATATTATCCCCACCAAAATAAGTAGACCATATCAATTGGTCAGAAATATTAAATGCAGCAATAAATAAATCATGAACCGAAAGTGTTTCAGAGCTATTTAAATCGTTGTCAAAATATGAAGATCCTCCCTGATCACATAGTTGAAAGAATTGGTTATTATTTGCAAGACAATATGGTGAAGCAGTTCCTGATTGCGAATTTTCTGAATTTGTATTTCCAACGACAATGATGTCGTCATTATCTGTTACAATAATTCCTGCAACAGATTCTTCACCACTTCCGCCATAGAATGTAGACCAAAGCAGATTATCGGAAGGGTCAAATTTCATTATAAATCCGTCTCCTAAACCGCCAATTAAATTTCCACCGAAAACATTTTGATTGTAAGAATTCGATGAACTTGATGGTGTACAAAAAAATGCTGATAAATTCGTTCCATCACTTGTAGTGTGACCACCAAGATATAAACTTCCATCATTTTGGTTTATAGTTACTGTAAATCCACCATCCTGATCGCCACCACCTATATATGTTCCATATAATAAATCATTACCATTGTCATTAAGTTTCGCTAGATATGCATCTAATACACCGCCATTGTGGACGTCATTAAAAAAAGGAGAATTATTATCATTCTGTGTTGGAAGTGAATTATCTGTGCTAAGAGTAACCCCAGTAAAATATATTTCATTTGTTGAGTAATTGATAGCAATACTTCTACCTTCTTCTAGTCCTAATCCTCCATAATATGTAATCCATTTTAAATTATCCGGTGAACCAGAACTTGCTGAAAATTTAGAAACAAATGCATCTGTAAATCCGCCAAAATTAGGTTGGAATCTGAAAACACCTGGGTCTATTGGGAAAATTGAACTATTAGTATTTCCAACAGTATAAATGAAATTATTATTATCTCTTGTAATTTGACCTGCATCCTCTGCTCCATTGCCTCCGTAATGCGTACTCCAACATAAATTCTCTGTGCACGAAAAATTTTGAAGAATTGTTTTCGAAATTTCAATCACCAATGTTTCATTTGGCCCCCATTCCCCCCAGCCAATCATCTTGGCTTCTCCAGGATTCGGAATGTTCCAATTCAATTGCCAACCTGTATTTCTAACAGTACCGTTACTCTGTATCCGATACACTCTCGGTTTTTCAAATTCATAGTAGCCAACAGCCGTTTCAACCTGCAACCCCCAGTTATTTACAATCTGTAAATTATCCTGTCCTTCAAAAAACAAACCGATTTGCGAGGGATTAGAATTCCCATCACAAATAAAATATAATTTAAGTCCTGCATTGTTGCTGCTGTAAAGCGCATCAATTCCTTCATACACATCTTCGAAGAGCAGTTTTTCATTTCCTAAAACATCTGTAATTCCTTCCGGACAATGAGCCAGGAAGTAATTGTAATATCCCGCCTCCCTCATTTCATTTACAGGGTATGCAATGGTCGGGTTGCCGCTGTTTAAAAAAGTTACATCTACTCTTTGAAGCGTATCTTCAGTACTGGTGTCGGCATCAATGTGTGAAAAAACCATGCTCATCTTTCCCTGTTGAAAATACAGTTGCGGAGAATGATGAATGGTATAATACTGCAGTTTCTCGGGATCTGTTGCATTTCCATTTTCATCTGCAATCTGTCCGTAATTGGTATAGTAGTAGTTGGCAACAGCCGGCGTATCGATTTGTTGCGGATCGGTAAAGTAATCTGATCGGTATTTGATTGCAACTGTTTGTGGACTGCCATTTTCTTCCAATATCACCTCACCGGTTACATAGATATTTCCGTTTTCATCGGCTGCAAGATCCTGTGCCTGGTCATCTTCTTTAAAAACTAAGCCATAGGTTTGCCGCCAGATTTCTATCCCTCCGGTATCAAGAGCTACAGTAAAAAAATCATAACTCTCACTTTGCTGGTTGATCCCTTTTCCGGTTACTATAATGTTTCCAAAAGAATCGAAACACATCTTTCTTGGCTCATCAATGTCACCAGATAAATCTACCCGTTTTGTCCATTTTACAACGCCGCTGCTGTTATACTTACGAATCACATAATCAAAATAGCTGATCGTGTCTTGGCTTTTCCCGCATACATATACATTTTGATTACCATCAATGATTAAATCAATTCCTTCATCAACCGATGAATCATTATCATAGGTCACCTGCCAGTTAACATTTCCGTTGGGGTCGATCTTTACTGTTTTAATATCGTATCCGGTAATGCTTTGAGAAATGGTTCCAGTTATATAAATATTCCCCAGCGCATCTGATTTTACAGCCTGTGCCCTGTCAAAGCCGGAGGCAGTGCCGCTTACAATATTGGTGTCTTTCTCATCACCGTTGTTTTTATAAAAAATCGTTGCATAATCCCAATCGGTAAGTGTATGCTGACTGGCTCCGGTAATGGAAATGTTTGTATCATTTCCGACAATGGAAATCCCAAATGGGATATCCATTAATGAATAACGGTCAAAATTTCTTATCCACAATTCAGTGCCTGCTGTTTTTGCGTACTTAATCGTTGTATAATCAATGGATGTGTTCAGGTTGTTGGCCAGCCCCGTTACATACACATACTTTCCAATTGCAGTAATGGCAGTTGCCACATCGTAAATGGAAGCTGTTCCATTAAATGTTTTAACCCAGTCAATGGCACCTGTAGTTTTTGAAAGACGCAGCGTTACATAGTCAAAGTTATTTGCAACCGATGTAAAGGTTATACCCGTTACATAAACACTTTCATCATCAACAAAAATTGCACTTGCCTGGTCGCGTCCGTTTCCAGGGCCTGTCCAGGTTTGTGTCCAAAGCGGTTGTCCTTCGTCATTGTATTTAGCAATTAAAATATCAGCGCCGGAATTTGTGTTGATCGTAAATGAAGCGACATATGTATTCCCGCTGTCTGTTACGAGCGGTGTTTTAAAAATGGAATCTTCGGAGTTTCCCATGTACGTTGCCCAGTCTTTCACGATTACAGGGATTTGGGAGTTAACCTGCATACTTAGTAATAAAAAAATGAAAAAAATGGGGGGGGTAAAAATCTCTTCATGGTTTTAGTTTTAGATTGTGAACGCTACAAGGAGGAATATTCAAAAATCAATTCAAAGATAAAATTATAATTAACATATTAATTTGAAAATTTTCAAATTAAAAAATCCCCTCATCCCCAACCCTTCTCCCGAACAAGATTTCGTTCTACTATTTTAATTTAATGTCGTGAGAAGGGAGCCTTTGTTTTTAAAAGCCCCTCTCCGGACATGAAAAATGATTTATTGAAAATACTTTGTTCCGGAGAGGGGTTAGGGTGAGGAAAGTAGAACAGTGCCATTTTCAAATTAAAAAATCCCCTCATCTCCAACCCTTCTTCCGAACAAGATTTCATTCTACTATTTTAATTTAATGCCGGGAGAAGGGAGCCTTCGTTTTTAAAATCCCCTCTCCGGACATGAAAAATGATTTATTGAAAATACTTTGTTCCGGAGAGTGGTTGGGGTGAGGAAAGTAGAACAGTGCCATTTTCAAATTAAAAAATCCCCTCAACTCCAACCCTTCTCCCGAACAAGATTTCGTTCTACTATTTTAATTTAATGCCGGGAGAAGGGAGCCTTTGTTTTTAAAAGCCCCTCTCCGGTCATAAATTTGATTCAAAGAAATTATTTTGTTCCGGAGAGGGGTTGGGGTGA
>CAZQOQ010000007.1:0-177423 GCA_964595205.1 uncultured Flavobacteriales bacterium
TGCAAGAAAACTTTTTCCAATACCTGTGCTTCCGGTAATTATGATGTTTTCCTTTTTATTAATAAAGTCACACTCTGCCAGTCGAATGACCTGGTTTTTATCCAGGCGACCGTCGTCGTAATTAACCTGTTCCAACGACGCCTTGTATCGGAACTTAGCACGCAAGGTGGATCGTTGCAGGCGCCGGTTGTACCTTTCATCGCCCAGCTGCGACGGATATGCTTATAACTCTAAATAAAAAACGCGGCTTGCTTCGACGGATATTTATCCGTTGTATTTGAGCTGTGGATTTTAATCCACCATTAGATGCTCATCGACTTTCAAGTTCCTCAAAACCCTTTTCGCACAAGTAATAATTTGAGCACTAAGGATTAAAAAAATTATTACTCGACGATGTGATAACAGGTGGCGTAAGACAATCAACATTTAAAACAAATGGTAAGTCATAATAGTTTCTGGCTGAACTGAAATCGAAGAAAATATTGATCTTCTTAACTTAAAAAACTAACTTAGCCGAACCATTAAAATATCATCATCATTAAAAAACGCAGTTGAAAATGAGGGGTCTGTTTGACCGGAATATCCAATTAGTTATTCACTAGCAGTTCGTGTAATCCCTTGAAGAAAATCTACCTGCACTTTTTCCGCATCATTATTTTCTTTCTGATTCTATTTGCCTTTTCGCGATTAATTTTTTTCCTCTTCAACCGGAATCTGGATGAAACATTCACTTGGCCACAATCATTTACGGCATTCATACATGGAATGCGGATGGATCTTTCGGTGATCACTTATTGCCTTATTCCAGCAATTATTCTTACGGGAATCTATCTCATCTATCCATCGCAACGAATTCAAAAGATCGAACGATCATACCTGTATTTCATTCTATTGATTTTTTGCATCGTTCTTCCCTCAAATATTTTATTGTATCACTATTGGAACAATCTTCTCAATTTCCGGGCACTGTCGTATATAAAAGATTTTTCTGAAATAGCTTCTTCGTTTACTTACCTGCAATTTGCCATCATCGTTTTTATCCTGATTGCATTTGTCGCAGTTGTATTATTCTCATTCAGAAAATTTGGCTATCGTTTGTTACAGCCGGTTACAGCCAGGCCTCTGGTGAAGATTTTTCATTGGATGATTATGGCGGGCCTGACAATTATATTCATGCGTGGAGGAATACAGATGCTACCCATGAATGAAAGCCTGGTAAGTGTTTCTGAAAATAATTTCGTCAACCAGGGAGCCGTGAACCCGGGATGGCACCTGGCGAATGATATTTACAGGGCAGGAGTTTTTTCGGGAAATCCATTCGAAACAATGCCTGAGGAAGTCGCAGAGAGAAACGTAAAAAAAATCTTCTCATGCGATGCGGATTCCTTTCCACGCATACTCACAACGACACAACCGAACATCGTCATCATCGTTTTAGAAAGTTTTGCTGCCGACATTGTTGGTGTGATGAATGGCGAAAAGGGCATATCGCCATCGTTCGACCGGCTGGCAGGAGAAGGCATATTCTTCAATTCGATTTATGCAAGCGGCACTCGCACCGACCAGGGCATCGTTTCATTGTTGAACGGCTGGCCGGCTACTCCATATTATTCCATCATGCGTTCAACAGATAAATCGAATCATCTTCCGTCGCTGCCGCTAATTTTTAAAAGCAAAGGTTATAAGACGTCATTTTATTACGGGGGACAGAGTAATTTTTCAAACATGAATGTGTATGTCCTGAATCAGAAATTCGATGTTATCGTTGACGAGAAGAGCTTTCCGGACACCACGGCGCGCGGAAGATGGGGATTACACGATGAGAGTGTATTCCAGCTCCAGGAGGAAGATTTAAGCAAAAGCAAAGAGCCGTTCTTTTCGACGATCATGACGCTGAGCAACCATGAACCCTTCGATGTTCCGGGCCCCGTTCGTTTCAAAGGGAATAGCGACCCGGACCGTTTCCGGAATTCCGCAGCATATACGGATGCTGTGCTTGGCGAATATTTCGAAAGAATAAAATCCAAACCATGGTATAAGAACACGCTCTTCATCATCGCTGCCGATCATGGTCACAGTCTGCCCCTTCACAAAAACGTTTATTATGCCGAGAGTCACCGGATTCCATTTCTACTTTTTGGTGAAGTAATCAAACCTGAATTCAGGGGAGCTGTGGTTACAAAGCTCGGCGGCCATCACGATCTTGCTGGTACATTGTTGCCTCAACTTGGAATGGATGAAGTAACAAAATTTGAGTGGAGCAAGAATCTCCTCAATCCCACAGTGAAATCTTTTGCTTATTACCAGGTAGATCAATTACTCGGATGGGTCGATTCCAAACACTGGCTGGCCTATTCGTACAACAGGAAAAAATTTATTTCGAGATCGTTTACGGTTTCTCAATCTCATCTGGATAGTATGAGGGTGGAGGGACAGGCATTTGTGCAGGTGTTGTATGATCGGTATAGGTCATATTAAATAAAAGTCAAACGTCAAAAATCAGAAATCAGAAATCAGAAATCAGAAATCAAAAATCAAAAATCAAAAATCAAAAATCAAAAATTGCTTCGGAAAGGATATTCCTTCTATGGTACTGTTGAAACACCGAAGTTATTCAAAATGCGTTTTTGATTTTTGATTTTTGATTTTTGACCTTTGATTTTTGACCTTTTATCACACATTTATCCCCCAAACAGGGTAGTTTATTGATTTCTGCTAAAGAAAAATTAAAAACTATTTGCAATTTATTTCGACATTTCGTAAAATCACATCACCGAATTAATTTGTATGATTAAATATTTTCACAAATGAAATTCATGACCACATATAATTTTCATTTCTATTATCGACTACTCCCGTCTTTTGAATTATCCCAACGGGAGCGCTTGAAACGTTGATTAGTTATTTTTTAGTATATGCCTGGCTTTTAAAATTGAAAAATCAAATTGCCCGGATATAATCTTCAGCTGTTTTTTAACGACTGAAGGTGAAGTACTTTTTTAATCAGCTTAGTAAATAATTATAATGCCATGAACCCGAAGACTACACACAAAGACATTCTATTTATTTTGTTCGCTGCATTTTTTATAAGCAGCATGGCTGTAGGCCAGAATATCAACAGGCCGAATATCAGCGGGCCGGGGGAATTATCGGTTAATAGTTATACCGGCGGATTGTTCCACCAGCGAACCGATTTGCATATTCCCGGTCGTGGCCTTCCGTTAGACCTTACCTTTTACTACAACAGTAACAATACGGAACTCGATTATGGTTATGGCCGGGGCTGGAGCATGACTTATACAATGTTATGTAAACCACAGGGCGCCGAGGTAGTAGTGCGACACAGCGACGGCAGAATCGATCTGTTTGCGCAAAGCGGCAGCGATTATATTGCTCCTTCCGGTATTTTCGATTCCCTTGTACAATATCAGCCCGGTAAATTTGTGTTGACTGATAAAGGCGGTACGAAATATTTTTTCGATGATCCTTCCCATCACCTGCTTACAAGTATTGTTGATCCTAATAGCAATGCCATTCAGATCTCTTACACCGATTCATTGCCGACATCTGTTATGGATGCATCAGGCCGGATTGTAAATCTTTCTTACACAAACGGTCACCTGACAAAAGTTACTGACCCCAATTCTCTTCCGCCAAGGGATATAACTTACATTAATGATATCAAAGGCAATCCGGTAAATGTCACGGACCCGATAGGCAATTCCGTCGCCTATCAATACGATAACATTTCAAATATGACGCGACGTACCGATCAGACGGCAAACCAGTTTAATATTTATTACAACGACTGTGTTCATGTTACTGGCATCTCGTCATCACTTAACAGTATAAATTTAAGCTATGACACAACATCATTGACTACAACCGTAAGCATGTTGGTAAGTGGCCAGCCTCAGATTACCACTTATAAATATGATATAAACGGAAACCTGATTGAAAAAAATGGAACCTGTTGCGGGTATCATCAGCTGTACCAATACGACAGCATGAAAAACATGATACAAAGAACTGATGCTAACGGAAACATATGGAATTATACATATGATGCAAGAGGAAACAAAATCACAGAGACGGATCCCTTATTTGGTGTTACTACTTATGCCTATGAACCAATCCATAACAGGATAATAAGCATAACAGACAAAAGGGGATTTGTAACCACTTATACCTATGACCCCAACGGTAACCTGATCCAGATAAACAGGCCTCTCGGCATCACCGAGAGTTTTACGTATGATGTCTTCGGACAGGAACAGACATATGTTGATGGCAGGGGATTTACAACCACATTCAGTTTCAATTCGAATGGCGACCGTATAGGAAGCCAGTATCCCGACGGTTCCACCGCTCAATGGATGTATGATAATGTAGGAAACCGTACCATGTTTATCGACGAAGACGGACATCCAACCAGTTATATTTATGATCCCATGAATCGACTCGTGCAGGTAACTGACGCCATGGGAAATATTAACACATATAATTATGACCCCAAAGGAAATAATATTGCAATTTCCGATGCATTGGGAAGAACCACATCGGCCGTATACGATGCGTTGAACCGGAAAACAAGTGTGACGACTCCAAAGGGAACTTCGTTTTCAACCTTCGATGAAGCAGGAAACCGTTTGTCCTCCACTGATCCTATGGGTAATGTAACGCAATATTTTTATAATTCTCAAAACCTTGTCGGAACCGTAACCAATGCAATAGGCGCATCCAGGTTTTATGGTTATGATGCGAACGGAAATAAAACATCCGAAACCGACTTCAATGGCAATATTACATTATACGCATACGACCCGTTGAACCGGATGATTCAGCAGACCGATGCACTTTCTCACAACACGGTTTATGGATATGATGCCAGCGGGAACCGAACAACCGTAACTGATGCAAACGGAAACACAACCACTTATGTTTATGACGGTCTAAACAGAAATACCCAGGTTCAACGACCGATTGGGACGACAACATACGCGTATGATGCTAACGGAAATAAGATCACAACCGTAAATGCAAACGGTAATAACATCCAGTACACTTACGATTCAAGGAACAGGCTAACCGCAGTAACCGATCCCCTGGCGCATACCATGCAATATGTGTACGATGCGCATGGCAACCAAATATCATTTACTGACAGGAACGGCCTTGCAACCACCTATGTTTATGATGCCCTGAACCGGGTTATTTCCGAAACAAATGCGGCAGGTGAAATGAAGACATACAATTATGATCCCGTCGGAAATAAAATTTCTGAATCACATCCGAATGGAAACATCGTTACTTATATTTTCGATAACGGCGACAGGATTATCAGCGTAAGCGACCTGGAAGGCAATGGCGGAAGCGCTACATACAATGCCGTCGATAACATGCTAACACAATCCGACGGACTCGGTCATACCGTAACTCATTCCTATGATGTCCTCAACAGGAGAATTTCCACCCAGGATGCTATGGGAAATTCAACAACATTCGTGTACGACAACAACTCTAACCTCATCAGTTCATTGGACAGAAACGGTCATACTACAAATTTTACCTATGATGCCCTTAACAGGAAGCTAACGACCGTTCAGCCATCCGGCAGAGTAACTACAAATACATACGATAACGTCGGGAATGCCCTGACACTCACCGACGATAAAGGAAATGTTACGACCTATGCATACGATGCTAACAACCGGCTCATCTCCGAAACCTATCCTGACGGAACCTCAAGATCATATGCATATGATCCATTGGGAAATAAAATTTCAAGAACAGACAACAACGGCGCCGTTACAAACTTAATCTATGATGCCGCCAACAGGTTAACATCCCGGGATTATCCGGGTTCTAACGACGATTTAATGACGTATGATTTTGAAGGAAGGCTGTTAACCGCCAACAATACAAATGCTAATATTTCATTTACTTACGATAATGCAAACAGATTGCTGAGTGAAAATCTGAATGGAAGAATCACACAATACAGTTATAACGTACCTGGCAGAAAAACAACTTTAACATACCCGGGAGGCAGAGTCATTGAAGAAAACTACGATCTGAGAAACAGAATGTCTTCTGTCGATGAAGGAGGCCTGCCGCTTGCATCCTACATTCATGATGCGTCAAACAGGCTTGCATCCAGGAATTATCGGAACGGAACGGGTACCACCTACGCTTACAATTCCAACGACTGGGTTACGAGTATTAATCATTCAAAGAGTCCGGTTTCATTTGCACAGATCAATTACACATTCGATAATGAAGGGAACAGGCTGACTGCGGAAAAAATTTACAGGCCCATTAGTTCAGAGCAATACGTCTATGACCAGGATTACAAAAACACGGTTTATAAAGAGGGAACACTTTTGGGAGGAAACATCCCCGCACCGGTTACACAGTCAGTTTATAATTATGATGGTGCCGGAAACAGGACGTCGCTGATGCACGACGCTCTTCCTACAAATTATGTTACAAATAATGTAAACCAATATGTAAATTATGTTGATTCATTCATTAACACTCCTAATTATGATGCGAATGGAAATATGGTCACTGACGGAGGACATGTATATCAATATGATTTTGAAAACAGGATTATTTCGGTCGACGGAGGAAGTGTGGCATTTTATAAATACGATGCTTTAGGAAGAAGAATTCAAAAAATCACCCCTTCGCAGACAATTAACTATTACTTCGACGGACAGCGGGCAATAGAGGAACGCGACGTTGCCAATATCGTAGTTGCAACGTATGTTTTTGGCAGGCAACTGGATGAAATTATTTCCATGCGACGCGCAGGGACTGATTTCTATTACCATCAAAATTCACTGGGGTCAATCATTGCTGTTACTAACAACGCCGGAGCAGTCGTTGAACGTTATGAATATGATGCTTTCGGCATAGTAACTTTTTATAACCCGGCCTTTGTCAAGATAAACGCAACAAATATTGGCAACCGGATATTATTCAACAGCAGGGAATATGACTCAGAGACGAGAACATATTACTACCGGGCCAGGAGTTATAATCCAAAACTTGGCCGTTTTATGCAACGTGATCCGCTCGGATACACGGATGGGGTAAATGTCTATGAATATTGCCTGAGTAATCCTCAGAACAAAATAGATCCACTGGGCCTGGAATCCTGCAGCCCTAAAGATTTTGGCTGTACCAAGCTCAACTGGAAGAAAACATTCGTCGATAAAAGCGATGTTCCATTAGGAGCGTTGGGACCATTTATCATTAAAGGATCATTAAAAGTGGAAGGTGAATTTGATTCAGAAACCTGCACACATTGTTGCAAGGATTGTTCAATTAAAGAATATGGTTATATATCTCTCACGGTAACAGCAGACGCCTCAGTAAGTGCAACGGCAGGATGGAAAATATTTGAACTTGAGTTTTATGGCAAAATGCATGCTTCAGGTAAAGGGAAGCTCGAATACGATTTGTGTAAAAAGGAAAAAGGTGATTTGTGTGTTGATCTCAAAGGAAGCATTACAGTTGGCGTAAGAGCCTCTGCAAGTATTGTCATTGCTACTGTCTATGCAGGTGGTGAGGCTACAGGTACATGTACGTATACTATTTGTGTAAGCGGGAAATCTTCAGGCCCGTCATGCTCATTAAGCGGAAGGCTATATGTTGGTTATACATCCTGGTTTGGTGACGATGAATGGGACATCTGGAAATCAAGATAGTTCAGTTCAATTTTAACAGAATAAAATAATATCATTCATAATCTAACGGTTCGAATAAAATGAAAAACGACAGCACAAAAACCGGTAATGAATTGTCAGGGAAGAAACTTATTCAAATTCCATTTTTAATAATTTTATTAATATTGATAAATTTCGTTTCGATCCGCGCACAGAGAAATGTCTGCGAACCATGCACTCCTTCCATTGGCGCATCTTCAACCACGACTTATACCAAACCACCGCCTGAAAAATTTACTAACCCGCCATCTGTAATTACCCCGGATGACGAACATTCAAATCCCAATGCTCCCGGATGCAGGGCGAATGTTCCGCTTCAGCCACCGGTAATTACACCTTCAACCAAATGCCAGATTCCAATTAAAACAATTACCAACGATGCACCCGCCACATTTCCGGTTGGTACAACAGTAGTTCACTGGACACTTACAGATATCTATGGCAAATCCACTACTGTATCCCAGAATGTAATTGTTGTTAATGATTTGTCTGCAGCAGCAACTCCGGTAAATTCATCCTGTAATGGTGCCAACGACGGAAGTGTGCTGGCAACAGCTGCCGGCGGTACAGGACCTTATACGTATCAGTGGAATAACGGCCAGACCACTCCGGGAATAACAAATCTTCCTCCGGCTGATTATTCTGTAGTAGTAACCGATGCAAATGGATGCAGTTCCGGCGCAGATGCAAGCACCACCGAACCGCAACCGCTGGTGGCTACTCCAATGGTGAATTCCAATGTATCTCAGTGTTTTGGTTCTGACGGCTCTGCTTCGGTAACATCTGCCGGAGGCACTCCGCCGGTACAATATAGCTGGTCAGACATCAACCACCAGACAGGACCAATTGCTACTAATCTTCCCGCAGGAATTTATACTGTAATGGCTGTCGACGCAAACGGCTGTGAAACGACGGGAACAGTTGAGATACTTCAGGGTCAACCGGAGATATGCAACAACGGTATCGACGATGATTGTGACGGACAAACCGACGAAGGATGCATCAACGGGGTAACGGTCAATCTGAAACTTCTTCTCCAGGGATTCTATTCAGGAGGAGGTTTGATGGATAACGGCGGTGCCGGCGGCTGCCTGTTTGTTACCAGTGAGTCAACCGATCCTACCGATGCAGATACAGTTTATGTTAGCGCTATGGATCCGGTTCCACCTTACGGACTCGTCGAACAAAAAACCGGCATACTAAAAGTCAACGGAGACGTAAGTGTTACGTTTAGTTCATCAGTTGTTCAGGGAAATCAGTACTACATAAAAGTAAACCATCGCAACAGCATTGAGACATGGAGTAAGTTTCCGGTAGTCATTACTAATTTTATGACCTATTCGTTTACCACATCACAGTCAACAGCCTTCGGAGATAATCTTATCAATACGTTTGACAATATGGGTTGGGCAATTTTCAGCGGAGATATTAATCATGACGGTGCAGTCGACGGCTCTGACTTTCTCGAACTGGATCCATCAATACAGGCCGGCGACGGCGGTTATGCTAATGGTGATTTAAACGGTGATGGAGCGGTGGATGGAACTGATTTCCTGGTTCTCGATCCAAATGTGCAACTTGGCATTGGCGCAGTTGTTCCGTGATCCTTCTTTGTACGAAGACGGATACCCGGTATTGCAAACGTATAATAATGTAATGAGAGAAGCCTAAGGCTCCAGCACAAAGCTCTCCATAAACTTCGTAGTGTAATTTCCCTTTCTGAAAGCTTCGTTACGCATCAGTTGCTGGTGAAATGGAATTGTCGTTTTTACACCTTCAACAACGAATTCACTCAGTGCGCGTTCCATAGTATTCAATGCTTCTTCCCGTGTTTGTGCAACAGTGATGAGCTTGGCAATCATCGAATCGTAGTTCGAAGGGATCGCATAGCCTGCATATATGTGTGAATCGACGCGAACTCCGTGTCCGCCCGGAACGTGAAGCGTCGTTATCTTTCCCGGCGACGGACGGAAATTGTTATACGGATCTTCTGCATTGATCCTGCATTCGATTGCATGCAGGTTTGGAAAATAGTTTTTACCGGAGATCGGCATACCCGCCGCAATTTTTATCTGTTCTTTGATGAGATCATAGTTGATCACTTCCTCTGTGATCGGATGTTCCACCTGGATTCGTGTATTCATCTCCATGAAATAGAAATTGCGGTGTTTGTCGACCAGGAACTCCACCGTTCCGACGCCTTCATATCTTACCGCAAGCGCTGCTTTAATCGCCGCTTCTCCCATCTTGTCGCGCAACTCCACCGTCATGAATGGCGACGGCGTTTCTTCCACAAGTTTCTGATGCCTTCTCTGTATGGAACAATCCCTCTCACTAAGGTGACAGGCTTTTCCATATTGATCACCGGCAATCTGGATCTCAATGTGTCGAGGTTCTTCGATGTATTTTTCAAGATACATACCATCGTTACCAAATGCTGCACCGGCTTCCTGCCTCGCAGAAGCCCATGCATCTTCAAATTCTTCCGGCTTCCAGATGATGCGCATTCCCTTCCCGCCGCCTCCTGCCGTAGCCTTGATGATTACAGGGTAACCGATTTCTTTCGCCGTCTTCAAAGCAGGCTTCAGCGTACTGATAAGCCCGTCACTCCCGGGAATTGTCGGCACTCCTCCCTGCTTCATCGTATTCTTGGCATTGGATTTATCTCCCATTGCATCGATCTGTTCCGGTGTGGCGCCGATGAATTTTATTCCATGTTCGGCACAGATGGCACTGAACTTTGAATTTTCTGAAAGAAAACCATAACCCGGATGAATGGCATCTGCATTGGTAATTTCAGCTGCTGCAATTATTCTCGGGATATTCAAATATGAATCTTTTGCAGGCGGAGGACCGATACAAACTGCCTCATCTGCAAATCGAACATGCAGACTGTCTTTGTCGGCAGTGCTGTATAATGCCACAGTATTAATCCCCATTTCTTTGCATGTGCGAATGATCCGCAATGCAATTTCCCCTCTGTTAGCTATCAGAATCTTTTTGAACATAGATTTTTTTAAAATGAAACCAGAAGCAATTTCAATGAAATAATTAAGCAGGCTCGATCAAAAATAATGGCTGATCATATTCTACCGGAGTTGCATTATCAACCAATACCTTAACGATTTTACCCGAAACTTCCGATTCAATTTCATTGAAGAGTTTCATCGCTTCTATGATACAAAGTACCTGTCCCTGCTTGACCTCATCGCCCACATTCACAAATACGGGTTTCTCCGGATTCGCAGAACGATAGAAGGTTCCAATCATAGGTGACTTTATAGTGATTAATTTAGAATCATCGGCTTTCTTCGGACTCTCCACCGGCGTTGTCGGAGTTGAAATCGTCTGTACAACCGGTGCGGGTGCTGATTGTTGAACCTGAGGCGCATGCATTAACGGGGGAGATGATTGAATCACCATTCCACTATGCGTCGTTTTAATCGTTATCTTAAAATCCTTTTGTTCCAGGCTCACTTCTGCAACTCCGCTTCCCTGGACAAATTTTATAAGGCTTTCTATGTCTTTCAGATTCATGGGGCTATCAGCAGCAGCTTTACTTTTAACAGGTGTGTCTTTGGGCTTCATGCAGATAAAATTAACACTTCAGCAATCCAATGCTGATGCGGTTTCGAAAACCAAACCTAATGTAATTTTTAAAAAGTGCAAAATAAAAGAAGTTTCAGGCTTTATTTGACTGAAAAACAGGTTTTTGAAGGATTTTAGTGTCAGGCTGATGAAAACGTATGTTTATTACATCAATCTGTTATTAATTTACAGGGGTTAAAATCTCTTTTTGAGCACATCAATAAAATTAAATTAACAAATCGATTCCGGATTTTAACAGCACAAAGAATGGTTTATTACAACAGTCAGGTGCACTTTTCGCTCCAATCAATTGGTGTTTAAGGGTATATTTCATATTTTGCTTTTGAAATAAAACTACTTCCATCCCCGATTCCAAAATATATTATTGCAACCTTTTTAAGAATTCACCACACGGTGAATATGATCATTCATTTATTTAAACATCAAGATTAAAACGCATGATTAATAATATTCTGCTGGAATTATTGAGCCATTTAAAATTTCAAGATAATAAAACAAACCAGATTTATAAACTGGTGTTTTTTGTTTCATGCGCCTTATTTATTTCTACAACTTACGGAGTGCCAACGCTTGGAAATTACCAGACATCCACTGTTGTTTCATTCGGAAATATACAGGTAGTGCCTGACATCGCACCAACCGGAACCACTTCACTTGCTGTTTATACTACTTCTTCAACTTTCACAGGAACACTCACAGCAAATCCTCTAACCGGAGTAATCTATGTTACAAATGCAAAACCTGCAGGCACGTACACTATAATTGTAAATGCCGGTTCATTTGTTACAACTACTTTCACGTTGAATGTCACAAATCAACCATGTACGTTTACTGGTTTAGCAAATGTGAACAGCAATTCCGTCGGAACTACTCCTCTTGGAATGGCTATCGGCGATTTCAACAGGGACGGATTCCAGGACATTGCAATTGCTAATTCAGGATCGAATAATGTTTCGATCAGACTTGGAGATGGTGTCGGCGGGTTTACCAGCGCATCGAATGTTACCGCTGGCACATCGCCCCGAAACATCGCAGTAGGTGACATGAATAACGACGGCTTCCAGGATCTGCTCATCTCAAATTATAATTCCAATTCAGTTTCTGTTAAATTTGGAAATGGTACAGGGGCATTTTCAGGAACAACAAATATTGCTGTTGGCGTTAAACCGACAAATGTTGTTATAGGAGATTTTAATAACGACGGCGTCAAAGACTTTGCATGTTGTAATTCTTACGATGGAGTGGGGCCAAATAACGGATCAGTTTCCATACGACTTGGAAACGGGATCGGTGGCTTCACAAATGCTACTGATGTGAGCAGCGTCGGAAACCCGCGTGAAACAATTATTGGCGATTTCAATGAAGACGGTAACCAGGACATTGCAACATCAAGTCTTAATAACGGACTTGTTCGTGTTCGTTTTGGAAACGGTGCCGGTTCATTCTCCGGGACTACTGATCTGTCAGCCGCATCTTCTTTTTCATTGGCCGTTGGCGACTTTAATAATGATGGTCACCAGGACATTGCAGCTTCCAGCGTATTATCAAACCTTGTTACAATTCTTATAGGAAATGGTACGGGTGCATTTCCGGTGACTAATACGTTTGCTACAATTGGAGCCCAGGAGAATAAAGTCGAAATACTTGATTTCAATGGAGACGGAAACCAGGATCTCGCAGTCTCGAGCTCTACCTCAAATTCTGTTGCAATAAAAACAGGAGATGGTTCAGGTGGTTTCAGCGGGAGTACTTATTTATCGATGGGATCCAATACGAGTTTTGTTTTAGTTGGAGATTTCAATAAAGATGGATTGCAGGATTTAGTTACCAGTAATGGCAGCGGAAACAATATCACTTTTAGGACAGGAACAAAAGATATCATCGATGTTCAGGGAAATGGAATTGTAATTCCTGATGGTAATATTACAACTTCATTAAGTAACAATACTAATCTTGATTCGGCAGTAATTTCTTATTCAACAAATAAATTATTTACGATTGTTAACAGGGGGCTTTCCTCCCAGGTTATAGACAACATTTCTTTTGTCGGAACAGATGCGGCTGATTTTTCGCTTTCAGGAATATCTTTGCCACTTACGATTCCGGCAACAAGCTCTGCAACTTTTACGATTAATTTTTCACCCGTCGTTGCAGGGAATAAAAATGCCGAGGTACATCTTGATTTTACAAATTGCAATGTTGTTGACTACGATTTTGCAATTAGTGCTAAAGCATCTCCTCTGCCGGCACTTGGAAATTATATAGATGAATTTGTTATTAAAGGAGGCAATACATTTTTATTTCCATCAGCACCACCTAGCGGAACGCCAAAAGTTTTTCTTACCGTGCCTTCAACACTAACAGGAGTTTTTACCATCGAGCCATCGAGTGGAATTGTCCGCATTACAAATGCAAGTCCTGTCGGAGTTTATAATATTAAAATAAATGCCGGCTTTGGCGTTTCTGCATCCTTTAATTTAACTGTTGCTGATTCATTTTGCCCTCCAAACAGTTTTAGTACACCTGCCAATATCAGCATCTCCACTCATCCATATGGTTGTGCCATTGGCGATTTCAACAGGGACAATATTCAGGATCTTGCAATAAGCAATTTCGGTTCTGCAACAGTTTCCATACGTCTCGGAAATGGGATAGGCGGATTCAATAGTATTGCTGATAAAAGTGTCGGAACCAATCCGGATTTCGTAGCCGTCGGAGATTTTAACAGCGACGGGATCCAGGATCTTGCCGTTGCTAATTACGGTTCAGCAAATGTTTCCATACTGCTTGGAAACGGAGTCGGGAACTTCTCGCCGCCTACAAACATCAGCGTAGGTACAAATCCAACATCAATTACAATTGCAGATTTTAACGGCGATGGTAACCAGGACTTTGCCACGTCTAACTGGGGTTCCAATACTATATCGATTCGCCTGGGGAATGGCGCGGGTGCATTTTCCAATGGAACAGATATATCTGCCGCAACGAATCCGCGGACAGTTGTTAGTACCGACATGAATAACGATTTAATTATCGATTTAGTTGTTGCCACAACATCGAGTAATTCTCTTTCAATTAAGCTTGGAAACGGAAATGGTTTATTTGTCAACGACACAACAGTTGCAGGAATCACAGGAGCTTATGGCATTGCGATTACCGATTTGAATGCTGATAACAACAACGATGTAATTGTCTCGAATTCCAATGGCTCGAATGTGTATGTTTTGATTGGTACAGGCGCCGGAGGAATCAATAACACTGCAAGCATCAATACCGGATTCGCACCCTTTGGAATTGTAACCGGGGATTTTAATGATGATGGATTTCAGGATTTTGCCACTGCAAATACAAATTCAATTTCTGTAAGATTGAATGAAGGTAGCGGCACATCTTTTCTAAACAGCGACATAACAACTTCTATCAGGGCTATTACTATTCTGACAGGCGATTTGAATAACGACCGCTTTCTTGATCTGGTAACAACAGGATACACCAATAATACTGTTTCAGTTTTCAACGGATTAAGTGCTCCATTGGTCAGCGTAAAAGGCAATGGCAATTCGATAACAGACGGAAGCGTTTCTGTTTTAGCTTCAAACAATACTGATTACGGAACAACTTCTTTGAATTTACCAATTACTAAATCATTCACTATACAAAATACAGGGTACATACCACAAACTATAACTGATATTAATATAACCGGTGTAAGTGATTTTACTGTCTCCGGAATAACTCTGCCTATTGTAATTCCAACAAATGGCTCAACCACATTTTCTGTTTCATTCACTCCGACAAGCACCGGATTGAGAAGTTCAACAGTACATGTTGTTTACCAGGATTGTTTTACTGTTACTGATTATGATTTTGCTGTTCAGGGAAACGTGGTTCCTGTTCCTACGATTGGAAATTATTCTTCAGCAGGCGTCAATATGGGAGGAAATATTACAATTTCACCTGATGCTGTGCCGACCGGAACAAACACACTCGTGGTATCTTCTAACGGAAATTTCTCCGGAGTTCTTACTGCCGATCTTGCCACGGGAAACGTCCGGATAACAAATGCCAAACCCGCCGGAGTTTATGTCATTACTGTGAGTGCTCAATACCAGGTTAAGAAAACATTTTTACTCACGGTTAATAATCCACCCTGCAGCCCAGTCGCATTCGGACCAACAAGTACAGTTGTTATTCCAACTCAACTTGAGTGTCTGGCGGTCGGCGACTTTAATAAAGACGGCAAACAGGATGTTGCCGCCAGCGGGCATTTCACAAATCTTGTTTCGATCAGGCTCGGAAACGGTTCCGGAGGATTTACAATAGCTTCGAATGTTACCGCAGGTATTGGAACGAATACGAATGCAATTTCAATTAGTGATTTTAACAGCGACGGAAACCAGGATCTTCTCATTGCCAACTTCAGCTCATCAACAGTTTCTGTAAGGTTTGGAAATGGTACCGGGGGCTTTACCGGAACAACAAATGTTTCAGTAAGTGGTGGACCATTTTCAATTGCATACGGCGATTTTAATAATGATGGTTACCAGGATTTTGTTTCAGTTGGGACATCACTTGTCTCCATCAGACTTGGAAACGGCGCCGGGGGATTTACGAATGCTCCCGATGTTAACGTCGGCACGAATCCGCGTGGAGTTGCAGTGGGAGATTTCAATAACGATAACATACCGGATCTTGCCATTTCGGTTTTGTCTGCCAATTCAATTTCGATAAGACTTGGAACAGGTTCAGGAACTTTTATGGGATCGGTGGACATCCCAACAGTGACTTCTCCGACATCATTAATACTCGCAGACTTTAATAATGATAGTAAGCCAGACATAGCAGTTATAAGCAGCAATTCATCTAACGTCGGAATCATGCTCGGCGATGGTTCCGGTAATTTTGTCGTTCAGCCTGATGTTATTGCAGCTGCCGGCCTTATTTCCATCGACGACGGTGATCTCAATGGTGATGGATACACTGATCTTATAATTGCAAGTCAGACTTCCAATAATGTTCAACTAAGGTTCGGAACGGGAACAGGAACGTTTACCGGAATCTCAGGTGTCAGCATTGCATCTGAAATACGTAAAGCAGCCGTAGGAGATTTTAATAATGACGGCTTGATGGACATCGTAGCAATTGATTACAACAGCAATTCATTGCCGCTACGACTTGGAGTTAATTCCACCCAAATACAATTGTCGGCAAATACTATTCTGATTAATGATGGCAGCAATACGTTTTCTACAGATAACAATACACATCTCGATACAACAACATTGGGATATCCGGTAACCCGGACATATTCGATTAAAAATAATTCACAGACTCCGCGTATTATTAATTCACTCACATTAGCAGGTCCTGATGTTTCCGAGTTCAGTGTCATTGGAATTTCATTTCCTGTCACCATTCCGGAAAACAGCAGTATTGATTTCAATATTACTTTTACTCCGCTTACCAATGGAGAAAAGAATGCCGAAGTTCATGTTGGATTTTTTGAATGTAGTACGATCGATTATGATTTTGCCATTCGCGCAACTTCAATTCCGGATCCTGTATTAGGAAATTATCCTCCTGTTTCAGTAATCAGTGGAGGAAATATTGTTATAGCCCCTGACGCTGCTCCGGTTGGCGTTACGACTCTGTCGGCCGACATTTCAAAAACATTTTCAGGAACCATAACAGTTGATCCTCTTTCAGGAGATGTAAGAATCACCAATGCAAAACCGGCAGGGATTTATATAATAACAGTAAATACGGCCTTTCACGTAACAAAAACTTTTACACTAACTGTGACAGATCCGGTTTGTACTCAAACTTCTTTCACTTTCAATTCGACCGTATCTGTCGGCGGCATTTCATACTCTGTTGCTGTCGGCGATTTTAATAACGATGGCAAACAGGATTTCGTATCCGGCAATTACCAGGGTTCAAATTCTGTTTCCATTCGCCTCGGAGATGGACTCGGGGGTTTTACAGGTTCTTCTAATATAAGCATCGGGGCTTCTCCATATTATGTGACTACTGCAGACATGAACAGGGATGGAAATCTCGATATCCTTACTGCTAATTACAGCGCGAATAGCGTATCGGTCGTGTTTGGCAATGGCCTCGGAGGGTCTTCAGGAGTTGTTCAAATACCGGTTGGAAATACTGCAACCCGCGTAGCTACCGGCGATTTTAATAATGACGGTTACCTTGATTTTGCAACATCAAATTTTCAGTCGGCAACAGCATCTGTCAGATTGGGTAACGGCAACGGATTTTTCATCAATGCCCCCGACGTGATCGTTGGAAATAATCCATCAAATGTTGTTGTCGGTGAATTTAATAATGATGGTAAAGCCGATCTTGCCATATCGAATAATATCGATAATACTATTTCAGTTAAACCCGGAAATGGAGATGGTACATTTGGTTCCGGTGTGGTTATTCCCTGCGGTTTTCGTCCCACCTATTTAGAATTGTCGGATTTTAATAATGACGGCATCCAGGATTTAGCTGTTACATTAAATTTTTCTATAGGCCTGCAAATATTTTTAGGAAATGGTTCAGGAAGCTTTGTTGCTAATCCGAATACTGTAATTGTCGGGAATAGCTCAATTACTATTTCTTCAGCCGATTTTAATGGCGATGGTAACCAGGATATGGTTGTAACAAGCTCATCTGCCAATACTGTTGCTATTCGTTTTGGAGACGGCACAGGCTCATTTACAGGAAGCACAAATATGTCGGCAGGTAATCAGCCCGGCGGAATTGCATCCGGCGATTTTAATAGTGATGGGGTAATGGATTTTGTTGTTGGTAATCTTGGCGCAGCAACCGCATATGTTCATCTCGGTAATAGTGTTCCTCAAATTCAGGTTAAAGGAAATGGAAATATAATTCCAGATGGCAAAATTGGCATATCCACAACCGACTATACCGATTTCGGGACTACAGTAGCCAGTTATTCAGTATCACGCACGTTTACAATTTTAAATAATGCGGTACATAGCCAGACAATCAACTCCATAAATTTTACAGGAGTCGACATAGCTGATTTTTCTTTTTCCGGATTATCGCTTCCTGCAACGATACCTGCCGGAGGAACTGCCACTTTCAATGTAAATTTTTTACCATCAACAGTCGGAACAAAAATTGTGACCGCACATATTGGCTATGCTGCATGCGGAAATGTTGATTATGATTTTGTAATTGGCGGCACCACAATTCCATCACCTACACTCGGAAATTATCCGCCTTCCGCTGTATGGGCAGGCAGTAACCATGTAAATTCTCCGGACGCGCCACCAGCAGGGTTAACCATTCTTACATCGTATACTTCATCTCTGTTTTCAGGAGTGCTCACTGCAGATCCCGTAACCGGCGCAATTAACATAACGAATGCCAATCCGCCGGGAACCTATACCATTACTGTTGATGCAGGATATTCAGTTAAGAAGACATTCACACTAACCGTCATAAATCCCCCGTGTGGGGCAAATGCATTCGGTCCGGTTTCCACAATCAGTACAGCAACGAATCCTTATGCAATTGCAGTGGGAGATTTTAATAAGGACGAAAAACAGGATCTTGCCATTACTAATTTCGGATCTGCTTCCGTATCTATCCGTCTTGGAAATGGATTAGGTGGATTTACCAATGGAGCCACCGTTCCGGTTGGTACCTCGCCAATTTATATTAGCGTCACTGATTTTAATGGCGACGGTAATCAGGATCTTGCGGTGGTCAATAACGGTTCGGCTAATGTATCTGTATGTTACGGAAACGGCTCTGGCGCTTTTCCAACAATCGATGCTGTGAGTGTTGGCACGAATCCCACATCTCTTGCAACCGGCGATTTTAATAATGACGGGGTGCAGGATTTTATATGTGCAAATTCAATTTCTGGCTTCAACACGTCGATTTCAACTAAACTCGGTTTGAGAACAGGGGGATTCAGTTCCACACCTGATGTGGGATTAGGTTTCGCTGGAATCAGAAACATAGCAACATGTGATCTTAATATGGATGGTAATCTTGATTTTGTAAGAACTACACAAAACTCAGCATCTCCATATTTTAATGTATATAACGGAAATGGATCAGGTGGCTTTACGGATGCCTTTTCTGACTTATGCCAGGTTCCATATGCAGTTACCATATGCGATTTTAATTTGGATGGTAAACAGGATCTCGCTATTTCCGGTTCGACAGGGGTCTCTACTTTTTTAGGAAATGGTAATGGTACATTGACTATTAAATCATTTATTGCTACAGGAAACTCTCCATATTCAATGTCGGTGTGCGATATAAATGCCGATGGATTTCAGGACATGGCAGTAGCAAATAAAACATCGAATACCGTTTCTTTGATTTATGGGAACGGAACCGGTATATTCACCAGTGGCCCCAACCTTACTTTGGGAACTAACCCGGCCGGAATTGCCGTCGGCGATTTCAACGGAGATGCACTTCCTGATTTGGCAGTCACAAATAACAGCAGCAGTACTGTTTCAATCAGGACAGGAATAAATTCGATTGCATTAACCGGTAACGGTAATTTAATTCCGGATAATAGCACTATAATTTCTGCATCAAATAATACCGATTTTGGAAACGTGCAATTAAGCAATACAGTTGGCAGGAGTTATTCGATTACCAACTATAGTACTTCATCATTAACGATAGACAATATTTCTATTGGTGGAGCCCTGTCTTCTGAATTCTCAGTTTCAGGAATTTCATTGCCCGCAACATTGTCGCCTAATGCATCTGTAACCTTCAGTATTTCTTTCTCTCCACTTGTCACCGGAATTAACGATGCAACAGTTCATTTTACCTATTCTGGTTGCAGTTCTGATTATGATTTTGCTATCCGGGGCGCAGGTACTTCAAATTGTCCTCCCGATATAAGCGATAATGATGTCTGCACAATAGATGCCTGTGACCCATTTACCGGAATCGTAACTCATACATTAATCGACATTGACGATTTCAATGCCTGTACCGAAGATGCCTGTAATTCTGTTGCCGGCGTTTCTCATACGGATATAAATATCGACGACAACGATCCATGTACCGTTGATGCCTGCGACCCAATTACGGGAATAACTCATACGGTTGATTATGATGATCACAATATATGTACTGTGGATGCCTGCAATTCAATCACCGGCATTTCACATGATCCTGTTGAAACCGACGATCAGAACGCCTGTACAGATGATGGTTGTGATACTTTTACAGGCGTGTATCATAATTCCGTTTCCACCGACGACGAAAATGCCTGTACCAATGATGGCTGTAACACTCTTACCGGAGTTTATCACTCCCCGGTATCAGTTGACGATAACAACGCCTGCACCATAGATGAATGCAATTCTCTCACCGGAATTTATCACACAGATGTTAATGTTGATGATTCAAATCTCTGTACTGTTGATGGCTGCGATTCGGTTTCCGGACCATTACATACACCTGTCAATGCAGACGACGGTGATGTTTGCACAAACGATATTTGTGATTCTCTTACCGGAATATCCCATTCTCCCGTGAATGCAGACGATGGCAACGCCTGCACAACCGATTTCTGTAATTCACTCACTGGCGTTCATCATGAAGCAATCAATATAGATGATGAAGATGCCTGCACGATCGATGCATGTAATACTGTCACCGGCATTTCACACATTCCAATAGATACCGACGATAACAATCTGTGCACCCTTGATGGCTGTGATTCAGGATCAGGAGTCTTTCATAACCCTGTAAACCCTGATGATGGAAATGCCTGCACAATGGATGGCTGCGATGAAAATACCGGAAACATTTTTCATAACCCGGTAAACATAGATGATAACGACGCCTGTTCGATCGATGGCTGTGATACTTTTACCGGAACTATCTCCCACGATTTTGATACGCCACTCATTACATTGAGTATTGATTCAATTGCCTGTTATGGTGGTACTGCCTGTGTAGAAGTTACTGCGGTAAACGGTCTTCCACCATATTTCGGAACAGGAATTTTCTGTGGATATACTGTTGGACAATATATTCTCGATGTTACAGATTCCAGGGGGTGTAGTGTAACTGAAACCGTAAACATTACCGAACCAGAAAAGATTCTTATTTCAACTACATCTACACCTGCTAATTGTTTTTTGAACGATGGCTCCGCAACGGCAAGTGTATCAGGTGGAGTTGCCCCATATTCTTATTTATGGTTACCAGGGAACCAGTCAACTGAAATTGTTACCGGACTTGCAACTGGCGATTATACAGTGCTTGTCACCGATCAAAAAAATTGTACCGCATCTGCAAACGTTATAGTTGAAAGCGCAAGCTCGGTACCCTCTTCGCCTGGTAATATTAATGGAGCCACAGGAGTCTGTGCAAAGCAATCAAATGTTGTTTATTGTATTCAACCAGTAACGAATGCTGATTATTATTCCTGGACATTGCCTCCGGGTATAACGGCAATTGGTAATTTAAATGGCCCGTGCATTTCAGTTAAAATCACCACAAAATTCAAAGGCGGATTCATTTGTGTGAAAGCTGTTAACACATGTGGCAGCAGTGGAGCAACCTGTCTCAACGTTATCAGACTCGAAAAGCATCCTTCAACACCGGGAACCATCAACGGACCTGCATTGATTTGCCCGGGTCAAACAGCTGTTTATTCAACGCCATTGATCGGAAGCGCGACTCAGTATCAGTGGACATCAAACGGGGGACTTGTAATTATTTCAGGTCAGGGAACAAATACGATTACTGTTTCTGCACCATCCAATTTTAATAAAAGTGATTTAAAAGTGAGAGCAATTAATTGCAAAGGTAACAGCGGGTGGCGTACGCGTAAAATTAATAAGAATACTAATTGCAGGTTAATTACCCTTTCGAAGTCAATGTCTTCAAAGACGATTGATGAATTAGTAGTTTATCCAAATCCAACTTCCGGAAAATTCACTATTGAATTTTATACAAATGTTGAGGCTGTTTTCAATTTATCAATTCAGGATTTGGCAGGAAATATTATTTTGAATGAAGAAGTAAATACATTTCCCGGAATTAATTCCAGAAGCGTGGATATTCAAAAGGTAGCGAAAGGAATTTATCTGATTTCAATTCAGAATTCAAAAGGAGAGTTAAGTACGGGAAGAATTGTTGTTGACAAATGAATTTGAGTTTTTATTAGGGGTTATTAGATTTGATATTAGGACCTGTAACTGTTTACTAAACTTCTAAAAGGAATGAATAGTAAAACTCAAACCCGGTAACAATAATTTGTCCTTAAAAAAAATTCATTATTTTGTATAAACTTTTAAAAAATTAAAATATGAAAAAACGAATTCTGTTTTTAATTTATTTTATTGTTGTTTTCAAAAGTTATGGGCGGTCCGGATGGACTCCTGTTGCTTCCTTGCCTGTTGGATCCCGTTCAGGAGCTGCTTCGTTTGCAATAAATGGCGTTGGATACATTTCATCAGGAAATGATAATGTTGGAAATTTTTTGAACGATCTCTGGGCATATAATGTAAGTAGTAATACATGGACCCAGCGTGCAAATTATCCCGGGCCAGGACGTTTTGGTGCAACAGCATTTTCAGTTTTCGGTTACGGATTTTTGATGTTGGGTATAGATGATATTGGGTATAGAAAAGATGCCTATAAATATGATCCCAATTTCAATACATGGATACAAATTACTGATTTTCCAGGAACAGCCAGGGAATATGCAGCCGGCTTTGAGCAAGGCAATAACGGTTACGTAGGAATGGGAATGGATTCTTCATTAAATGACCTGAATGATTTCTATAAGTTAGATGGATCAACACTCTCGTGGACACAGGTTGCTTCTTATCCGGGAACTCCAGGAATTCCTTCAGTGTATTTTTCAATTTTGGACGAAGGATTTGTTGGTATGGCTGGTGGTGATAATGATATCTGGAAATATAATCATACAAATGACACATGGACTGCGATGAATGATTTTCCGGACTTAGGAAGAGACCATGCATTATCTTTCAGTAACGATTCAAATGGATTTTTAGCTTGTGGATATAGAATTTCCACAAACTATAAAGAAGTATGGCAGTATAGTAAATCTTCAGATTTTTGGCTGCGTATGCCTGATTATCCCGGTTCAGGAAATAATACCATGGCAGGATTTGCCATCAATAATAAAATTTATTTAGGTACAGGTTCAAGTAACATTACAGGCTTTGATTATAGTGATTTCTGGTCGTGTGAAAAAATTCCACCCAGTCACTGGCAACGAATGGACTCCCTTCCTGCAATGGGACATAGCAGCGCTGCTTCATTTGTAATTAATGATATTTTTTATTTCGGAACAGGCGATGGAAATTCAACTTTATGTTTTAATGATTTCTGGAAATGGGACAAGACAACGAACACCTGGACTCAACAAGCAGATTTTCCCGGGGCACCAAGAAAATCAAGTGCGTCTTTTTCGATCGGCAACAAAGGATATATCGGTATGGGAATGGACTACGGTGTTACAATTTATAAAGACCTTTATGAGTATGACCCTGTCTTAAATTCCTGGACACAAAAAAATGATTATCCTAATACTTGTACATCCCATTCACCAAATTTCACCATCGGTAATCAGGCATTTTTTATGGAAGGATTAACTCCAAATATTATGGTTTATAACAATACTGCTGACAACTGGTTGCAGGCAACAACACTTCCTATGGGAAAGCGAAGTGGTGCAAGTGTAATCGTGCATGGAACAAGTGCATATTTTTTGGGGGGATCAGATTCAACTAATTCTCTCCGGAAAGATCTTTGGGAGTGGAATACAACTCTTGATCTATGGACTCAAAAAACGGATTTCCCAGGTGTTGAAAGAAGTTTTGCTTTTGGTTTTACATGTGGCGACTTTGGATATTTTGGCGCAGGGGGTGGGTCTACCAATGGTGGATTAAGTGATTGTTATAAGTATGATTTCAATAACGATACCTGGACGAGAATTGAGGATTTTCCTGGTGTTGGAAAATATTATAATAGAAGTTTTTCAATAGGATCTAATGGATTCGTAATGGGTGGTAGTTACTATGTTTTCCCTAATCCTACCCCAAGTTATTCCTCGGAACTATGGCAATACACCGATTCACTTAATTTTTCTGTTGGCTTAACAGAAGCAGAGGTAAAGAATGACTTTTCATTTTTTCCAAATCCAACAAATGGGATGTTTAGAATTTTAAATTTCAACTCCGGAGATGAAATAAAAATTTTTGATCAGAATGGAAAAATAGTTTTGTCAGAAAAATATGATAACAGCGGAATTGATCTAAAAGATTTACCAAATGGTGTGTTTATTGTTAAAATATTATCTGGTAATAATATTTCAACAGGAAAAATTTGCCTTATAAAATAAAACAGATTCCAGAAAATATCTAGTCCGCATTCCTGCAATCAAAAGGTCATTTAATGTTGCAGAGAATCAAAATCAAAAAGCAAACTCAACACCCACAGCCACAGCATTCAGGCTGTTATTAACTTTCACATTTACATCCATCGGCTGCAGCAACAGTGCCTTTATATTTTGATCTTTTGCCCAGAATGTATGCATGTATCCAACGTTGACCATCAACTTTTTTGTTGCCTGCAAACGGAAACCCGTGTTGATATTTGTGTTGTTATCCTGCATCACCTCGAATGTTCCCGCCTTCGTATAATAACCATCCCGGTCGCCCCACATATATTTTGTGTATCCGGCACCCATGCTTGCAGTCACTTTCGGTGAAACCATGTATTCGAATCCTGCTGCAACCGTATAAACATTTCCCGCCATCGATGAATACGATTCTTCATTCGTTGCAAGGGTAGATTTTCCCCAATCGGCATTTTCCTGGAAGTAATAGTTGAAATCACCATATGCACGCATCTTTTCGCTCGCCTTCATGGATATTCCAAACGCAGCTACCGCCGGCAAATCTCTACGGTTCATCTGGCCGTCCGTCATCATTCCGAAATCATCCTTATTTACCTTTGTCTCGAAGTCGAGGCTTACCTTGCTCTCATAACGACCAGAAATATTGACGTTCTCATTGAAGTCGATGTTAAAGCCAAGAGTGACTCCCATGCCGTTTGCACTTTCATCATAGTCGATTACCATCGGTTGATCCGGCAGATCAAACGGCGATAAGGTTAACGTCATTCCACCTTCCGTTGAATTCTTTGCATTCACACTTCGTAAAGCCAATGAGAATGAAATATTTTTTGAAACCGAATATGCCGCTCCGGCCATTGTCGTGAGATACATCGAACTTGCTTTCAACGATTGCTGGCTTGCGCTCATGTATGCACCACCGGCGGCCTGAACAACCTGGAGTGCTATCATGTCGGTTGTTATGCATCCATCAGGATAATTCATCGTAGCGCCTCCGCCCGACATATACAAGCCGCCGAAGAAGGCCCACTTGTTTCGGTTGTAAGAAAGAAACAGCGAAGGCAGAAACGGATCGCTGCCCGATTGAGAAAATGTTTTTACTCCGTCGCCAAAACCGAAGTCGTATGAATGAGATGGGTTTCTGAAAAGAGTCTGGTTGCTGAAGCTCGCATGCAGCCCGCCTTCCAGATGTGTGAGTCCGGCCGGATTATATACGGCGATATCCGTTCCATTAGTAGCGGCATTTCTTGCTCCTGTTCTTAACCAGTCAGCACTCATGTTCGACAGGTTGTCAATCTGCGCCTGCGAAAGACTTGTAAAGCAAACGAGGCAAATCAAAATCAGTTTTTTCATTTTGAGAGAGTTTTCAAAATGATTTAACTGTATTCGTTCTGATGTGTTGTGAGAATCTTTATGCAAGCTTACACTACCATCAAAATGCTAATGATAGTTGATTGGAAATTCTGATGGTTTATTAATAAAATGGTAAGAAAAACGGAGACTTTTAACTAAAAATCTTACAAGCTAATTGAAACCACAAAGAACACAAAGATTGCACAAAGTATCACTAAGAACTAAATTTTCTTTGTGCAACCCTAGTGTTCTTTGTGGTTAAATAAATTTGATTTTTATAGATCAATGATGAAAAATGCTTTCTGAAAAGCAACTACAGACTCTAAACTATTTAAACCTAAAATCCAGACTAACAAAATCTTCTATGGGTCCCTCGGACAAACGACAAACCGTTGTGCTGAAATACAGTTCATCTTGCAGTCAAACAGAAAAACAATAAAACAATGAAACAATAAAACAATGAAACGTTTAAATCGCCCACTTCACCCAAATACTCCCCCACGTAAACCCGCCGCCAAAAGCTGCAAGTATCAGGTTGTCGCCCTTCTTCAGTTTCTTTTCCCACTCCCAAAGACACATCGGAATCGTTGCATTCGTTGTATTGCCATAACGTTCGATGTTGAGCATAACTTTCTCCATACCGATTCCCATACGTTTCGCAGTTGCATCGATGATGCGCTTGTTTGCCTGATGGGGCACCAGGTAGGCGATATCTTCCGCCTTCAGATTATTTTTCTCCATGATCTCTGCCGATACATCAGCCATCTTGACTACTGCAAACTTAAAGACCTGCTGACCTTCCTGGTAAACGAAATGCTCTTTGTTGTCGATGGTTTTATGTGATGGAGGGCTCACCGAGCCGCCCGACTTCTGATGCAGATAAGCGCGACCCGAACCGTCGCTGCGTAATATGCTGTCCTGGATTCCCAGGCCTTCTGTATTAGGCTCGAGTAAAACAGCTCCCGCTGCATCGCCGAAAAGAACGCATGTTGTTCGGTCAGTATAATCGACGATGCTCGACATTTTATCGGCACCCACTACAACCACTTTCTTGAAAGGTCCCGCTTCGATAAACTTTGACCCCGTAACGAGGGCAAACAGAAATCCCGAGCAGGCAGCCTGAACATCGTAGCCGAAAGCATTCTTCGCTCCGATCTTGTCGCAGATCACATTAGCTGTCGCAGGAAACACATAATCCGATGTCGTAGTTGCACAAATCAGCACTTCGATTTCAGATGGATCGATACCACGCTTGCGACACAATTCCAAAACTGCAGGCGCAGCCATGTCTGAAGTTCCGAGTCCGGGGCCTTTCAGTATTCTTCTTTCCTTCACACCCGTGCGCGTCACAATCCATTCATCGTTGGTATCAACCATTTGTTCAAGCTCGCTGTTTTTTAAAACATAATCAGGAACGAATCCTCCGACGGCAGTGATTGCAGCAGTTATCTTTGACATAATTTTTTTAGTTGTAATGTAAATGTACCACGATGGTAATTTTCACTTTCGATATTCTTAAAAACTGAATATAAAATTCTCTGATAATCCTGTAAGTCAGGTACTGATTTCCTTGCTGAAGGCAGCTGCAATTTTTTCTGAAAGTTTCGCCTCCACCACTTCGCTGGAAATCATAATCATATTCTTGATTGCTTTCGCTTTGCTAATGCCATGAGCAATTACAACGGTCGAATTGATTCCGAGTATCGGTGTGCCCCCGTAATCCTCATAGTTGAACCTTTCGAAATAGGCATCCCTGATCTGGCGTTTTTTAATTATCGAATAAAAAGATTCCGCCTCTTTCAGGATCACATTGCCTGTGAAACCGTCACATACGATTACATCAGCCTTGTCGTTGAACAGGTCCCTTCCCTCCACGTTGCCGATGAAATTAATCTCGTGGGTCACCTTCAAAAGCTGGTGTGCTTCTTTTACGAGCAGGTTTCCCTTTTCTTCCTCTTCTCCGATGCTAAGCAGCGCGACCTTGGGAAGATTAATATTTAGAATATTCTGTGCATAGATTGATCCTAACACCGCGAACTGCTGGAGCATTTCCGGCTTACAGTCGGCATTCACGCCTACATCCAAAATGAGTCCCCAGCCACCGCTTACTTTCGGAACAAGAGTGGCGATTGCCGGGCGTAGAATTCCCGGAATTGCTTTTACGCTGAACATCGAACCAACAAGCATGGCGCCCGTATTCCCTGCCGATGCGAATGCGTCGATCTTACCCTGCTTGAGAAGCTGAAATCCTATACTGATCGATGAATCTGGTTTTTGCTGAATGGCTTTTGTCGGATGCTCGGCCATGCCGATCACTTCCGTACAATGCACAATCGTGAATTTTGACTCATGCGAGCCGTTCGATTTTAAAAGAGGAATGATTTTGTCCCTGTCGCCGATCAGCACAAGCTCAATATTTTCAGCAAGCTGATCGCGTGCTTCAATCGCACCCAGAACAGTTTGTTCCGGTGCAAAATCACCACCCATTACATCAATGCCTATTCTCATTTCAATAGAATAAATTTAGAGAATGATAATACTCACGTATAAAATGAAAATGCAACGAAAGAAATGCAGCGCCAAAGCCGGAATGAAAATTCACTATCAGGCAGCTACTTCCTTTTCCATCACAACCTTACCCTTATAGTAAAGTTTTCCCTCGTACCAGTGTGCACGGTGAAAAAGATGCGATTGTCCGGTAGTCGGATCCGTTGCTAATGTCGGCACTGCTGCTTTCCAGTGTGTTCTTCTTTTATCTCTCCTCGACTTGGAATGTCGGTGTTTCGGATTTGGCATTGTCTATATATTTAAACTCAGTTTATTAATTCAGATTTATGTTTTTCAAAGCATCCCAGCGAGGATCAGCAGGCGCTTCCGGATTCTCATGAGTGAGATGCTTGTCGATCTCCTTCAGAATTTCCGGGTCGCACTTTTGCCCGTTCTCCTCCTCATCATGCACATTTCTCATCGGTATCATCAGCGAAATGAATTCATAGATGTAATGAGAAACGTCTATTTCATGTTCTTTTGATGAGATGACGATAACGGTTTCCGATAACTCCTCATTCTCTTCTCCAATCTTTATTATCAATTCATTATAGCCTTCGATTTCTAATTCGAGATCTTCCAGACAACGATCGCAGGGAACAATTACTTTTCCTTCCATCGTAAAGTCCATAAGAAGCATGTTGTCTTTTTTCTCAACAACAACAAGGACATCCACATTCCCTCTTTCAATGATTGAATTTTCAAACCGTTTAAAGAACGAATCATCCACCTTAAACTCAAATTCATGCTCGCCTGTAGTAAGACTGCCGAAGTTGATCACAAAATCGCGCTCATTACTCATCTCAACTCTCCGGAAATAAGGGCGACAAAGGTAAAAAAAAAGAGCATGCAGTCAAGAAATTAGCATATTTCCAACCCTTTTTGAGTTTTTCATAGACCTTACTTTGCTACATTCGCGATTCAAAATTCAAAAAACTGCAAAAATTTCTAAAATATCTATTCTATCCCTTTCAATGGATTTGGCGCTGCTGGTATTTTATTAATGCCGTAATTACCTTTTTCCTGTTTTTTCCGCTATTCTTCTTCTTTTTAAAACATGAAACGCGCTTTCCGCTCGTTTTTAAAACTAAAAAAGTCTGGGGGCATTTTTTGTTATTTCCTGTACTCATATTTTATAAGATAGCCGGAAGAGAGAACCTTGATAGAAACCAGGCCTATGTTTTTTGCCCGAATCACACTTCTTATATCGATATAATGCTCATATATATAGCCATACCCAATTATTTTCACACCATGGGCAAGGCTGAACTATTAAAAGTGCCTCTTTTCAGGCGATTTTTTGAGCAAATGAATATTCCGGTAAACCGTAAGAGCGCCAAAGACTCCCACCGGGCTTTTTTACGAGCCGGAAACGACATCGATAAAGGCATCAGCATTACACTGTTTCCCGAAGGCACTATTCATCATAACGGGCCGGTCATGGGCCGGTTCAAAAATGGTCCGTTCCGTCTTGCTATCGAAAAACAAGTTCCTATCGTTCCAATCACATTCCTTAATAACTGGATTTTATTTCCTGACGACTACCCGCATCGCTTAGGTCATCCCGGAGTAGCGCGAGTTATCATTCATAAACCAATTCCTACACAAGGGATGACGCAGGACGACATAGAGAAATTAAAGACTCTTTTGTATGACGCGATCTCAAAGCCACTCGAGGAAAAATATCCGGAGCACTTTACAAAACATCTCTCAATGCAGGAA
Organism: uncultured Flavobacteriales bacterium; assembly: GCA_964595205.1. Classification (GTDB taxonomy): domain Bacteria; phylum Bacteroidota; class Bacteroidia; order AKYH767-A; family 2013-40CM-41-45; genus JADKIH01. The sequence goes on from CAZQOQ010000007.1 coordinate 30,376, forward strand.
CAAAATGCATAAGCTCCCCAATACAGTTTGGCGTTTGGTGTTTGGCGTTTGGCGTTTGGCGTTGAAGGGTGATCGATTTGTGAAAAGTTTTTTTGACATCCGCCTCTGCAAATGCTTCGGCAGATAAATCTGATTAATCACAGCCATTTTGCAACTCAAACGCCAAACGCCAAACGAGTATTAGCAGTACTCTTTAAAAGCTTCTTTAAGATTTTCCGCAATCATCTCGGCACTTCTTCCTTCGATGTGATGACGTTCTAAAAAGTGAACGAGCTTACCGTCTTTGAATAATGCAATGGATGGTGACGATGGCGGATAAGGCAATGTATATTGTCTTGCTTTGGATGTCGCTTCTAAATCCTGTCCCGCAAAAACCGTAGTTAGCTTTTCTGGTTTTTTATCTCCCATTAATGCCAGTTTTACTCCCGGCCTTGCTGCTCCTGCAGCACAACCACAAACGGAGTTTAGCACTAGTAATAATGTACCGTGATTTCCCGGAATTGTTTTTTCAACATCTTCCACGGTTTTGAGTTCCTGAAATCCAACTGATGTGAGATCTGCCCGCATTGGAGCACATATATATTCTGGATATGGCATTGTAAATTGATATTTTATGCAAAAATAAGGAGATTTTTCGGACAATCGAAAAATTTACAGTCAATTCCCTTTTTCTCTTACATATGAAAGATTAAAACCTCTTTAGCCTTATGTCCCGGGCCAGTAAAGATATTTTGCGGTATCAACATGACACACATGAAACAGATCCGAAAATTTCTTTTCGTAGCCGGCTTTTTTCTTGGCACTGCCGTCGGAATCAAGGCGCAGAATATTTCGGAAAACAAGGTTTACAGGGTCACAGCCTACAAAAACGGGGATAATACAATTACGAGTACATCAAATTATGCCGAAATCATTCCACCACTACATATATATATACCTTCCGCCTTTACCCCTAATGGTGATGGATTAAATGATACATTCGGTGTAAAGGGTGAAGGGATAAAAAATTATCACCTCTTCATCTACAACAGGTGGGGCGAAGTCATTTTTGAATCTACAAATCCCCGTCAGCAATGGGATGGAAAATACGATGGTAAACCTGCCGAACAGGGAACCTACGTTTACCAGCTTTTTGCTTTAGGAACTGGCGTAAAAGGGAAAACCGGCTCTGTCACCCTCGTCTACTAATTTTGTCATAGATCAAAAGCCTGTAATCATTTATAAAATCGTTGAATGAATTTATCTGAAGGACTGATGTTTTGAAGTTATGACACGGCTCCTGAAAATCAACGGTGGATTTATTAAACCCCTGATCCATGACTGTATAGTTTTTTGACTTTTGACTTTTGGCTTTTGACTTTATTCCTATTTTTACAGCAAATAATTTTTTTACTATGAGTTCTACTGCGCGTTACCCGGTTGTCATGCTCGTCGATGACAATGAACTTGACAATTTCATAAATAAAAAGCTCCTGGAGAATGAACATTTTTCCGAAAACGTTATCGTGCATCAGTCTGCCCAGAGCGCATTGGATGAATTGAAAAAACTGGAAAGCACACCGGATAAATTACCGAGAATTATTTTTCTTGATATCATGATGCCTCACATGGATGGCTTTGCTTTTCTCGACGAGATCAACAAACTTAGCGACAACGTAAAGAAGAATTCAAAGATTATCATGCTTTCAACCTCAGAAAGTTTCAAAGATCTCAACCGTGCCAACCAGAGCAAATACGTGTATAAATTCCTCAACAAGCCCCTGAATAAGCTTGTATTGGATGCTATACAGTTGTGAAAAATCGAATAGACCGATCTCCGCTTTTTTCAAAAGCGCGAAAACAAAATCACTGACGTTTCCTCCTGAAGAAATCTGTTATAAGTTCAGAACATTCTTTTTCCATCACCCCCGAAGTAATTGCTGTTTTCGGATGCAAAATTTTCCCGGAGATTTTCATAAATCCCTTTTTCTCATCCGAAGCTCCATAAACCAAATGTCCGAGATGAGCCCACTGACTTGCACCGGCACACATCACGCAAGGCTCGATCGTAACATACAAGGTGCACTCATCCAGGTATTTTCCATTCAGATGGTTTGATGCCGCAGTGATTGCCTGCATCTCTGCATGTGCCGTAACGTCGTTCAGTCTCTCGGTGAGATTATGCCCGCGCGCAATGATCTTATTTCTGCAAACGATCACTGCACCGATTGGCACCTCGTCTTCCTCATAGGCCCGAATCGCTTCCTTAAGTGCCTCACGCATAAAATCTTCATGAGTGTAATTCATTTATTACTTCTATTAAGATTTTTAAATTTTTTTTAACCTTTTTTTTATCCTTTCAATAAATGTTAATTCTTAAATTTTAATTATTAAATAATGTTTATAATCATCATTTATGGTGTTTTTAGGTTTTTAAATTATCTTTTTTATTCGATGTATTAATGTAGTTTTGCAAATAATTGAAAAATTATTATAGATTTGCTCAAAATTAATTTAAAAAAAAGAAAATATGAGAACGAAAACTAGTTTAAAATTAATTCTTACTGTTTTATGTCTTTCTGCTTCATTAATGGCAACTGCAGGACTCAGATTCGGACCAGTAGCCGGTGTTAACCTTGCAAATATTTCAGGTGATGGAGATTCATCCTATGCAATGAAAACAAGTTTCCATTTTGGTGGTGTCGTTGAACTTGGAATCACCGACAATTTTATGATTGCTCCCGGAATCATATATTCTATTAAAGGAACACAGGATAAAGATGACAGCGAGAATAAACTAAATCTTTCCTACCTCGAAATTCCTGTCAATGCAAAATACAAATTGGAAAGCGGATTGAATTTCTTTGCCGGCCCATATCTTGGTCTATTAATGTCAGCAACTTCTGAACCAAGTGGTACCGATGTAAAAGATTTTCTTGAAAGTTCTGATATTGGTTTTAATGTCGGTCTTGGATTTGACCTGGAAAGCGGACTCGGCTTTAGTGCCCAGTATGGAATGGGCTTAACCAGTATTTCCAAAGATGTTGCAGGAACTTCTGTAGACAGCAAGAATAATGTTATCGGAATTTCTGTTCGCTACATGCTTGGCGGTGATTGATAGAAAAAAAATTTTATAAACTTAAAAAGGAGCGGCTGGAATTTTTCAAGTCGCTCTTTTTTATTATAACAAAAATGAAAATGAAACTTGCCACTCTTTTACTATTATTCATTCCTCATCTCGTGTTTTCCCAGAATGATTTTCTTTCAGTGGGAACCATAGAATCAGGAGGTGAAATCAGTTTTGCCTCACAGAGTAGTTCGGAAAATAATGACAATGAATCATCGACAACTTTTAAATCCAATATTTATTTTGGAGTAATGGTTGCCAGGGGTTTAGAACTCGGTTTTCGTCCAGGCTTTACCATCAACAGTTATTCAGGCTCAACCTTTAAAGTCATCGATCTTTATTTTAACCCCAATTATAATTTTGCAACAACAAGCAAGGTATATCCCTATTTAGGTTTTATTATAGGATACAATTCCATCGGTTATAGCGATGATAATTATGGCGGAATGACGATCGGAGGAGAAGGCGGGATGAAATTTTTTCTCAGCCCTCATGCCCTCATGCTTTTTAAAATTGAATATACCTCGCAAAATTATAATGATGTAGAAACCGGCTTCGCCGGCGGTGTTGAAGATTTAACCGTAAACACGGTTTCTGCAGGACTTGGATTCAGATTTTTTTTCCCACGGGCCACTAAACCGAAATAATTTTTTTAATCATCCGGTTTATGGCGTATTTTGCCGGTCGTTTATCCGATTACCCGGAAAATATATTATAAATCCATGCTACGCTCACATAACTGCGGTGAATTAAGAATTGAACAAAAAGGAAGTCAGGTTACATTGTGTGGATGGCTCCAGCGTTCACGTGACCTTGGGGGAATGACTTTTATCGACCTCCGCGACCGATATGGAATTACACAGCTCGTCTTCAATATGGACGTAAGTCCTGACCTCTGCGAGCAGGCAAGAAAACTCGGAAGGGAATTTGTCCTCCGCATCACCGGCACTGTGGCCGAACGCAGCAGTAAAAATCCAAAGATGCCCACCGGCGATATCGAAATTCATGTTGATACTCTCGCCGTTCTCAATGCAGCATCTACACCTCCATTCACCATCGAAGAAAACACTGACGGCGGCGACGAACTAAGGATGAAATACCGCTATCTCGACATTCGCCGTTCCACGGTGAAAGATGCTTTGATCCTTCGCGCAAAAATTGCAGCCGCCACCCGGGACTATCTGAACAAAAAAGAATTCATCGAGATCGAAACTCCCGTTTTGATCAAATCAACTCCTGAAGGCGCACGCGATTTTGTTGTTCCATCGAGAATGAATCCTGGCGAATTTTATGCTCTCCCGCAATCCCCGCAAACGTTTAAGCAATTGCTCATGGTCGCCGGTATGGATAAGTACTACCAGATCGTTAAATGTTTTCGCGACGAAGATCTTCGTGCAGACCGGCAACCCGAATTCACTCAAATCGATTGCGAAATGAGTTTCGTCGAACAGGACGATGTGCTTCAGACATTCGAAGGACTCATCAGGTATTTGTTTAAAAGCATCAAAGGAATCGATCTGCCGGCATTGAGCCGCATGAGCTTCGCTGATGCAATGAAATATTATGGCAACGATAAACCAGACACGCGATTCGATATGAAGATCATCGATCTCACATCCATCGCAAAAGGAAAGAGCTTTAAGGTTTTTGACGACGCTGAATCAATATTGGCCATCAGCGTTTCCGGTGCTTCCGTTTGGACCCGCAAGCAAATGGATGAGCTTACTGACTGGGTGCGTCGACCACAAATCGGCGCGGGCGGATTAATCTATGCACGCTTTAATGAAGACGGAACACTCAAATCTTCAGTCGATAAGTTCTATAACGAAGACGACCTCAAAAAATGGGCAGAGGCATGCAAATCTCAAAAAGGTGATTTGATTTTGGTTCTTGCCGGCAGCGATGCAAAAACAAGAAAAGCAATGAGTGAGTTAAGACTCGAAATGGGAAGCCGGCTGGGTTTGCGAAATAAGGAAAACTATTCCGCTTTATGGGTTGTCGACTTTCCACTGCTCGAATGGAGCGAAGAAAATAATCGCTGGCATGCAATGCATCATCCGTTCACCTCACCAAAGCCCGCAGACATTTCCCTGCTCGCAACCGATCCCGGAAAAGTCCGCGCTAACGCTTACGATCTCGTCATAAACGGCGTTGAAGTCGGCGGAGGTTCGATCCGGATTCACGACCGCGCTTTGCAGCAGAAGATGTTCAGCGTACTCGGATTTTCGGAAAAAGACGCCCAGGATCAATTCGGTTTCCTGATGAACGCTTTTGAATTCGGCGCCCCACCGCATGGCGGAATCGCTTTCGGTCTCGACAGGCTCTGCTCTCTTTTCGGCGGCGTAGATTCCATCCGCGACTTCATCGCTTTTCCCAAGAATAACGCCGGCCGCGATGTGATGATCGACTCGCCTTCCCCAATCTCTCCTGAGCAGCTGAAAGAACTCCAAATTCGCATTGTCTCTTGAAAGAGTTTGGCGTTTGGCGTTTGGTGTTTGGCGTTTGGTGTTTGGCGTTTGGTGTTTGGCGTTTCATTAACACCAAACGCCAAACGCCAAACTCATTTAGTACAACATTTACTTAAAGGTAAGGACCCCACCGTCCTCTAAAACTTTCCCAAAGGGTTCGTTTTCCACCAGGATAAAACTATCGAGATCCACATAGTCGACAAGCCCACACAGGCGCATGGCAGATTCGATACCGAGAGTCGTTTCCACCATGCAGCCGATCATCGTCTTCATTCCTGCTTTACGTGCCTCACGGAGTAAGCGAATGCCATTTAAAAAGCCTCCGGCTTTCATCAACTTCATGTTTACTCCGTCGAAAGAATTTTTCAGTTCTGAAAAATCGGCATGGTCCGTCATCGACTCATCGCCGAATAAAATAAAGGGAGAATATTTCTTAAGGTAAACCGATTCTTCCTTCATATCTTCCGGCAACGGCTGTTCGAACAATACGAGCGGAAGTTTTTTCAGTTTTTCCAGAACATGAATGCATTCTTCCACGTCAGTAAAAGATTCGTTTGCATCCACCATTACGGGTACATTGCAAAAAGTAAGCAGATGTTTGACCGAATCGAGTGTGTTCTCCGAATTTACCTTGAGCTTGATGTAAGGAAAACGATCCAGCCGGTTGTCATTAAAAAAAGTCCTGAGCTTACCCGTTTCCATGATCGGAATGGTATAAGAAGTTTCAATTTTGCCTGGAACGGGAATGCCGGCCAACTCAAAAAAGGATTTCTTTGTACGCGCTTCTTCAAAACGGAACCAGGCAGACTCCACCGCAAATGAAAGTGAGTTGAAAAGTCCCGATGACTTGATTTTATCCCTCAGGTCGTCCGCATTGAACACACCCTGTGAGGCGATATCTGCAAACGGCATAAAGAGCCTGAGACCTTCTTCCGCCGATTCATGATACCGTATATTCGGTGCAGCCTCACCTGATCCGGAGTTTGTTCCGTCAGTAACAGTAACTATCAGATTTGTCTTGCGGTCGGTTGCATTGCGGGAGATCTTCCAGGTATATTTAAGATCAAGAGTTATCGGTTCAATCTTCCAGTGAAGCATATGGGATGTGTGAGGACAAATGAAATGATCTTTCTGTTTACTTCAAATAAAAATCCCCCGTTCTTGCGAGCGAGGGATTTTATAAACCGCTACTGGAGCGGGAAGCGTTAGCTTATTTTCTCTTTTTAGCTGCTTTCTTAGCTTTCTTAGCTTTCTTAGCGGCTTTCTTTTTGGTTGCCATAGTTTTTAGTTTTTATTTGTTTTTATAACTATTCAAACATAATAAAATTTAAAAGGTTACAACAAATTCCTAAAATTTTTTTTACACATCAAATTGTTGATTTCTGTTGGAGCAAAAAATGCAATCATCACCCTGAAAAATTTTTCTGAAAAAAAATTTATAACCTTCTGAACATCGCTGTTCATGCTATGTTCAGAAGATCACAAAAAAAATATTTCTAAATAATTTTCCTCAAACAGAAAAAATTTTCTTTTCGTCGATCAGAGTTATTAACCGATCGGGGACGAAGAAAAAAACATCCTCCGGGTCTGTTTTGAACTTTTATCAGCCCGATTTCATATATTTTTACTCATCATCGTTTTCAAAAACAGGTTTTGACAAAAATCTTCTCCCAATCTTACATTTTATTTTGAGCGATACATATAAAATTGATAAGTAAAAAGCATTCGGGACGCATCAGTGGGTATTTTTATACTTTTGATCCGTTCCATTTCGGATAACATGCTGATCAGCTTTCGGGAAAAACTTCGACTCAAAGAAATACAGAATCTCCGTCTGCTGAACCTCGTCAGCTCTATCATCGTTACCGTCCTTGGTTTTGTATTTGAGTTCGCATATCATGACGGGCTGATTCTTGGGACCGGACTCATCTGTTCGATGATCTTCACAACAAATTACTTCCTCTCTTTCTATAACACTTTTTACCGGACTCACTTCACCAATATCACATATATTACCATTTTCATCCTTCATTTCTGGGCATTATATATTGCATATGTAAGAAATTTCGAAATCTCGGTATTGTTACCCATTTCCATTTCAACTTTCACCTTTTCACTCATATTTAACAGGTTTTATAAAAGCCTCTTCTTTATATTCACAATCACCACCCTTTTACTCATTCTGATGTTGATTCAGCATCACTGGCAGTCTCAATTTACGATCGTCCTCATTGCACTTTACTCGGGGGCATTTCTTTCGCAGGGTATTCTAAAAAGAAGAACCGAGTTCTATTCCGAAATCCAAAACCAGGAAAAGCGATACATCTCTCTTGTCGAAAATATGAATGACGGATTTATTTACCTCGATGAGAAGAATGTAGTCACTTTCGTTAATGACAAATTTTGTAACATCTCCGGTTTCTCAAGAAATGAGATTATAGAAAAGAACACCCTGGACCTGCCCGGATATTTTCAGGGGCGGAACGATGATTCATTATTTGAACGACTGAAAAAAGGGGAAAACGTAAGAAATGAAACCAGGATGCTTAAAAAAAACGGTGAGTCGATCTGGGTTCAGGTTTCTGCATCGCCACATATCGATAACAACAATTATGTAGGTACTCTTATAGTCTGTACCGATATCACGCCTCTGAAAAACATACAGGAGTCGTTGAAAAAACGTGAAGAGGGCTACCGGTCGTTTATCGATCAAAGCGCAGTCGGAATCTGGAGAGCGGAGTATCAAAACCCCATTCCGGTTTCGCTCCCGGCCGAAGAGCAGGTGAGTTTGTTGCTCGACACCGGCTACATCTCCGAATGCAACGATTTCATGGCAAGGATGTATGGTCATACTTCTGCTTCTGAACTCACCGGACGTCGCATTCGTGACTTTTACCTGATCGAAAACAACTTCGATGAGCAAAAAGCCAGGCGCCTGATGAAAGATTTCATCTCGAATAATTACAGGATCAGCAATGCCGAATCCAAAGAACTCGATAAGAACGGAACGGTTCGTTATATGCTAAATAATAACACAGGCATCATCGAAAATGGGTTTCTCATAAGAACATGGGGCGTTCAGACAGACATTACAGACAGGAAAAAAACGGAAAAGGAACTAATGGAGACGAATCAGGAACTCGACACCTTTTTTTACAAAGCATCGCATGATCTGAAGGGCCCCCTTGCCAGTGTGATGGGAATCGTAAATCTCGCACGCCTCGAATTTCCCGATCACGAAATCGATAAATATTTCGGAATGATCGAGACAAGCGTGAAAAGACTCGACCGCACACTGATGGACCTCATTGAAATTGCCCGGACACGGCAGGGATCCAGCAAACTCACACTCATTAATATTAAAGAGCTCGTTGAGGAAACATTGATTTCATTAAAACACTTCCCCGGCTACAATCACGTTAATTTTGAAATCAGGATCGACATCAGCGTGGAAATCACTGCCGACAGGGTATTATTGTTTTCCGTTCTTCAAAACCTCATTCAGAATGCAATAAACTATTGCAATCAACAGCGTCCCTGGGTGAGAGTTCTTGCTTATGGTGTTTCCGGGGGAATTGAAATCGAAGTCGCCGACAACGGCAACGGGATTTCCGATTCAATCCGGAACAGGGTCTTTGAAATGTTTTATCGCGGCCACCCAGATTCCACAGGATCTGGTTTGGGATTGTTTATAGTAAAGAATGCGCTTGAGAAAATGAAGGGCCGGATAAAATTCGAAAGCAAAGACGGCGAGGGTACTACATTCACCGTCTTCATACCCAATGCAACGGTTGAAGTATGATGATGTCCCCGCTAATTAGTAATTTGGAACTTTCAATTGTTTTTACGTTTTAATCACTTGGGTAGCCGGGCGTAATGACACCAGATCAATAAACAAAAAAACGGAATGATGCTTAAGATCGAACATATTGGAATTGCAGTAAAGGACCTGGAGAAATCGAATCTCCTTTTTCAGGCTTTGCTTGGATCAGCCGCCTACAAGACGGAAGAGGTTTTGGAGGAAGGAGTGCTTGTCTCTTTTTTTAAAACGGGCGAATCGAAGATTGAATTATTGCAGGCGCTAAGCGAAAACAGTCCGATTTCAAAGTTTATTGCAAAGAAAGGTGAAGGCATCCATCATCTCGCTTTTGAAGTTGCAGATATAAGAAGCGCAATGAAGCAGATGAGAGAATCAGGCTTTGAACTCCTGTCTGATGAACCCAAACGCGGCGCCGACAATAAACTGATCTGCTTCCTTCATCCTAAAACAACGAATGGAGTTTTGATTGAACTTTGCCAGGACAACGATTGAGTGTCAGATTGAGTTTGAGTTCGATTGTGTTTTTACGTTCACCCACATTCAAATCATACTTCTATCAAAACTCCCCGGTTGCCATCTTGAAAAATTCCGTCAAACGCTGATCTTTCAAATGAAACGAAGTAATGCCTGCCTTTCTTCCGCCTTCCACATGCTGAGGCGAATCATCGATGAAAATTGTCGTTTCAGGGTTCAGTTGACTGTCTTTTAAAACGAACTGGAAAATCCGTATATCCGGTTTACGCATGTGCAGGTGATGGGATAAATATATTTTTTCGAAGATGTCATCGAAAATAAAACTCCCAAACTGATCCACGATCATTTTTCTATATGCAGTCTCGTGAATGCTATTGGTATTACTGAGTAGAAAAAGCCGGTGATCTTTTTTCAGTTCCATCAACAGGTTCACATTTTCGACAGGCAATCCAATCAGCAGAGCATTCCAGGCATTGCGAATTTCCTGGTCACCGGAACCGGAATGGCTTAACTTTCTTATCTCTGAAAAAAAATCGCCTTCTGTGATATTTCCCTTTTCAAGGTCGTCAAAGAGCTTTGCCTGTGAGGATTTTGAATAGAGTATTGATGCTTCTTTTATCCCCAGGTTTCGAAATGCCTCTGTAGTAAGTTTGTAGTCGATATCGAAAATAACTCCTCCCAGATCGAAGATGATGTTCCTGGATTCTTTCATAACAAAGTTCGGTTGATTTTTATAAGGTTTGCTTTTCCGTCCTTTCCCTCATCAGAAATGTACATACTGCCGTCCTTTGAAAACGTGAGACCCTCTGGTTGTTTGAAGATACGGGGATTGAGGCGGACAGCAAATTTTATTTTTCCATCATAACTCATATTGAGAATGGTTTTACCAACGGATGAAAGGATAAAAATATCGTTTGTAAACGGATCGATGCACAATTCAGAGGGTTCAAAGATAAAACGATCTTCGTTGGTTTTTTTTCTGAAAATCCGGTTAAATACATTTTCACTGGCAATCGGGATGATGTGTGCATTAATGGAATCGGGGTCGAGAATATAAACAGGCTGTTCCGACAACTCCCTCTTATGAAGATCGAAGCTGTAGATGGCCTTTGTCCCCCGCGGAGCAGTACCTTTCTCAGGCTTCCCTTTGCATGCAATCAGCAGACGGTGGAGATTCTTGTCAAAACAAAGTCCCTCGCAATTGTTTTCCTTCGATAAAAACGTTTTATAACTTTTCGCATAGCCGGTCTCGCTGGTCGTGTCGATTTCGAAGATCACACCGTTGCTGCAAAGAACAAATAAAGTGTCATTCACATTGGCTACCCCTTCATAATCTTTGTCCTTTGAAAATGGAATTGTGTTCCTTAACCGGGCTTTCTTGATGTTGTAGAAATAGATGATACCCTTTTCATCCTGTATGCAGGCAAGCTCATTTTTCCTGTAGAATGAAATTCCGGATATTTCATGCAGACTCTGGGGAAGTTTAAGCACCACTTCGGGATGTTCGAAATCGAAGGGAAGAATGTTTTTTGTCGGCGATGAACAATTGATGAAAAGAAAAAAAAGAAGAAAAAATACGACCGGCTTCAGATACATTACCCTGTAAAAGTCGGAAGGATGAATTAAAATACTATGAAGAGGAGTTTTTTTAATGTATAAATTTCAAAGTTAGTGTTGGTTAACACTAACACTTACACTTACACTAACACTTACACTTACACTTACACTTACACTTACACTAACACTTACACTACACTGAAAAGCCATAATGAATTCCCGATATTTCCTGCAAACTTTAGTATAGTTTCTGAATGATCGAAATCCAATGGAAGATTATTATTTGTCGGCAACTAACAATTAAAGAAAAGAAGAACAAATGGAAGGGTGAAAAGAATACGAGAGGGTGAGTGTGGGTTTGAGTTTGAGTTTGAGTTTGAGTTTGAGTTTGAGTTTGAGTTTGAGTTTGAGTGTAAGTGTTAGTGTAAGTGTAAGTGTTAGTGTAAGTGTAAGTGTAAGTTTGAGTTTGAGTGTGAGTGTGAAGCACACACACTCACACCCAAACTCAAACTGAAAAGTGGGCCCTGATGGAATCGAACCATCCACCCACAGATTATGAGTCTGTTGCTCTAACCGAATGAGCTAAGGGCCCTATGGAATAAAGGGTCACAAATGTATCTTTTCAATCCTTGAATTACAAATAGTTTGAACATTGTTTCGTTTTTGATTCGGGCAATTCCTTATCTTTCAATCGTTAATTTCCACGCTACTATGAAAAACCTTGTCATCTTCACTCTTGTACTACTTTCTTTAGGGTCATCAGCCCAGGATAAACCCCTTAAAAAAGAAGTGGCAAATTATGTTCAGCGGGAGGACAAACTCATTCTAAATTTTACCTCCGACAACTGGTCAGGCCTGCCTGCTGAATTTACCAGTAAACCGTTTCGCTCTCGCGGATTTTCTTTTCTCCTGATGAACGACCGTATGAATGCGAGCGGAAATTTCGGCGTTGGACTCGGCCTTGGATTCATGTCGCAAAATGTACATACCGATGCTGCAGTTATTGACACAACCGCCGATGAGTCATCAGCAAGCCTCATCAAAATTCCCGACAGTCTGAACTATGACCTGAATAAACTATCACTCAATTTCATCACCGCTGCCTTAGAATTGAGATTTCGCACAAACCTCAACAGCCATGGCGAAAGATTCAAGTTCAGTTTCGGTGTGGTTGCCGGCATACTTGTTCAGAGCCACACAAAATACGAGGACGATAGCGGAAAATTCAAGACATACCACGTTAAGCACTTAAATAATTTTCAGTATGGACTCTCCGGTCGTATCGGCTACGACAATTATGCATTTACCGGCTATTACTCGCTGGCCAATGTCTTCCAGGACGGTGAAGGACCTGAACTGACACCATATTCTCTTGGTATTTCCTTTACTTTCTGACCAGTAATTTAAATACTCAGAATCAGGTATTCGCAAAAAAATCCGATAAAGAAGCCAACGTATATCTGTGATGGCCTGTGTGCACCCAGCGTTACTCTGGCTACGCCAAGCAGCCCGGCAACCAGCAGGCATCCGATTATCATCATCCTCAAGTCGACCAGTAAAAATGCAGAGAGGCCGAAAAATGTTCCGATCAGGCCACCCATTCCAATCATGTGAATGCTAATCTTCCACTTTATGTTTACAATCATGGCAATGGTGACGGCTGCTGCAGCACCCAGCGTCAGCAGAAAAAAGGCCCGCGGCAGCCTGAGCTTGTAAATCATAAAGGAGGCGAGAAGGATTAAAACCAGGTTTGTAAAATATGGCATCATCCGCTCTTCCCGTTTCTCCATCTCAAAAGATTTTATCCACCCTCGTTTTATAAGGATATACGAGATGATAACGGGCAAGGCAAGTGTGTTAAGAAGAATAATGGAGTAGAGCGCAATCTTCGCTTCAGGGGATACAGAATATGAAAAATATGTGCTCTGGCGGAAAATCAGCAGCAGCGCATACGTTGGCATCAGAACAGGATGCAATACTACCGAAAGAAATTGAGCAAACTTTTTATTCATAGTTCTTTGCGGAGACGCGCTACCGGTATGTCGAGCATTTCACGGTATTTCGCAACTGTTCTTCTCGCAATATTATATCCCTTTTGATTAAGAACCTTCATCAACGCATCGTCAGTCATAGGAGCTCGCTTATCCTCTGCACTCACACAATCAAGGAGTATCTGTTTCACTTCTTTGCTCGATACTTCTTCACCACTTTCTGTCTGCATTCCCTCGGAGAAGAAACTCTTCAGCAAAAATGTTCCAAAGGGAGTCTGAACATATTTACTGTTTGCAACCCTCGAAACGGTCGAAATATCCATACCGATTTTTTCTGCAATGTCACGGAGAACCATCTTCTTCAGTTTTCGCATGTCGCCATCCTGGAAATACTCGTACTGGTATTCCATGATCGTATGCATCGTCTGGTAAAGAGTATGCTGGCGCTGCTTCAATGCATCGATGAACCACCTGGCCGAATCGAGTTTCTGTTTTACGAACTGAATCGCCGTACGGTTTGCCTTCACATTTTTCTTGTCCTTGCTGTAATGATCGAGCATTTCTTTATAATCCCGGCTCACCTTCAGATCAGGAGCATTCCGGGCATTCAATGTCAGCTCCAGGACTCCGTCATTATTGGTGATGATGAAATCAGGAATGATATGTTCGATCGACCTTGGTCCCTGGTTCATCGTATTTCCCGGCCGGGGATTAAGCTTCAGTATCTCCCTGATCGCTTTCTTCATCGTGTCGTCCGTAATGTTCATCTCCCTTCCGATCTTTTCGTAATGCTTCCTCGAGAATTCGTCGAAGTAATCTGTGAGGATCTTTCTCGCCATTTGGATTGATTCACGATCCGATTCCTTGCGGTTCAGTTGCAGCAGCAAGCATTCCTGCAAAGTGCGTGCACCTGTCCCTGGCGGATCAAGGGTCTGAATGGAAGACAAAATTCCGGCGAGTTCTTCAACCGTCGTATGAATGTTTTGAGAAAATGCGAGGTCGTCGACAATGGCCGGCAATTCCCTGCGTAGATATCCGTCATCATCGATGCTTCCGATCAGCTGCTCGGCGATATGATGTTTACGTTCGTTTAGTTCAAGGAGATATAGCTGGGACAATAAGTAGTCCTGGAAATTTCCCTGCACGCCAAGAGGAATTTCTCTTCGTTCATCGTCAGGAGAGGAATTATTAACGGATGTTTTATAGTCAGGAATTTCATCGTCATCCATGTATTCATCAAGACTGATATCATCATCCCGTTCTCCCAACTCTTCATCATCCTCGCTTGTGACGGGCTCTTCTTCTTCTTCGGTATTGTACTCCTCCTCTTCCTCCACTCCTTCCTCAAGTGCGGGATTCTCCTGGATCTCTTCTTTGATTCGTTGTTCAAGGTTAGCAACGTTGATTTGCAAAAGCTTCATCAGCTGAATTTGCTGTGGAGAGAGCTTTTGCAACATCTTCTGATGCAATCCCTGTCGTAATGTGCTCATAAAGAATATAAAAAGTAATTGACTTTACGCAATTTACGAAAGTCGGCGGAGAAATAAAGCGTTTTTTTTGATTAATTTCTAAAAAAGAATTCGACAATTATTTAGAGATAGATATAAAACAACGTGCGTTATTAACCACAAAGGACACGAAGGCTACACAAAGTACACGGAGAAAAAATTAGTTCAATTAATCAGAATATTTCAAGAATACGTGAGCCATATTACTTTGTGATCTTTGTGCAGCCTTCGTGTCCTTTGTGGTTAAAAAATACAGGTTGATCCTTTATAAAAGGAGAAAAATAATTAATGATACCATACCCAGCCTTCTAAATTTTTTCCACGAAGACTGTCGGCAAGTGAAACAGCATCTGAGACATTTGTGAAATCATTATAAGAAACATAATGACAATCATTTGCCTCGATAATCCGTGCATTCGAAAATCCTGCCCGCTGAAGATTCAAAAGTAATCCATCTGCATTTTCCTTTATCTTAAAAACTCCTGCTATGAGAAAATGTTTTTTAGTTTTCACGGCAGAAACATTCTCTTCAACTGTCGCAGGAGGAGGTTTGATCACAGTCGTCTCCGGAACAATTTCAACGGCTGTTACGGGTGAATTATTTTCAGCAATTGTAGCGGTGGTTTCGGCAATTCCTTCCGTCGAACCTGTGTTTTCAACGGTTATTTCAGAATCATTATTCTGTACATCCGCCGGGATGTTACGGATGGAATCGGATTTGCTGATCACGGTGGTCTGGCTGTCGAACGGATTCAACGACGTCGACTCATATTTTTTCGGAGCGACGAAATAAAGATTCAATCCCACCCATACCAGCGCCGCGCCGACTATTGCTGCACCGAGGTATCTTTTATTCTTTTTTGCCGAGACTGTCTTTTCGTTCCTGTCAATCACAGGAGGCAGGGAAGGACGGATGGTTTTATCTGGGGTAAATTTTTTGGTTTCCTTTTTCTCTTCTCTTTCGATCGGTAAAAAATGGACAGGTTCCATTCCGAAGGACTCTTTCAGATGGTTGAATTTTCGTGAAGCTTCAAATTGTATGTTTTTTTCCTTATCGTAAAAGAGGGCGCCGACCTCGATTATGTTTACTCTTTTACCATTGTCGAGATTCTCGAAACATTCTGTTGTGAAGTTTTCGATCAGCCGTGTTGCTTCCGAATATGGAATGTTCTCCGAATTGACCAGGTGATTTGCGAGGAGGCCGTCGTTCTGTTTCAGGTAAACGTTAAAAGCGATTCGCCGGTATGGCGGGAAGATGATATGATTGGGGAGCTGTATGCGCGACGATTCATTTGATGCAAGGAATCCTCCCAAAGAAGGGACAATCACGCAATCGTGATCAAACAAAAGTTCACTGATATGTCTGCCTATTTTCTCCACCGCTTGTTAGTTGCGCTAAAATAGGAAATTTGGATTATCTTCTATGGAGATTTTGGCTTATTTTTATAATTGCCTGAAATAGCAGCAGAAAAATGAGAGAGGTAAAAATAAATCATTTGGGATTGCCCCTGAGTTTGTCAAGCAGCCTGTTCAGCTCCTTTATTTCATTTTGATCCAGGGTAGAAAAATTTTTTTCGAATTCAACATCTTCTTTGTCGATTTCAGCGAGCAGGCTTAATCCATTGTTTGTAATTTTCACGTCACAGGCACGTCGGTCGCATTCGCTGATATTTCTCTCGATAAAACCCTTCACGCGAAGTTTCTCAACAATCCGTGAAGCATCACTCATTTTGTCGAGCATGCGTTCACGGATTAATTTTACGTTTACTGGATTCGGATGTTGTCCTCGCAGAATTCTCAGAACATTATACTGTTGCGTCGTAAGTTTATACGGTTTCAGCATTGAAATATTCAATGCGTTCAGCCAGTTGAATGTAAAGACGAGATTAACTCCCAATTTGTGCGTATCGTTTCGAAATTTCTTCTGATGGATTTCCTTTTCGAGTTCCATGATATTAATTCATTGGTACCTCAATGATAAGAATTTCGGAATCATTTCCGGCAATGATGTTAATATTTTCCGCATCGGAAACGCCGATGGCATCCCTCCTGGAAAGCGTTTCACCATCAACTTCCACAGAACCTTCAACGACCATAATGTAGGCGCCATTGCCTTTTTTATTCAGGTCGTATCGGATGGACCTGCCTTTTTCGATTTTACTCAGCGAAATGGCTGCGTCCTGATGAATGTACAATTCTCCGTTCTTTTTAAATCCGGAAGCAACGGTCTGTACATGATTCAATCGCTGTGCCGGGTCAATTGTCTTCTGATCATACCGGGGCTTGATGCCGTTTTCTTTCGGGAACACCCACAACTGAAAGAGGTTCACTTCTTCGTTTGAAGACGGATTGAATTCGGAGTGCATCACGCCGGTGCCGGCGCTCATCACCTGTACATCGCCGGGTCGGATAATGGATCCGTTTCCCATGTTGTCGCGATGCTGGAGCGCTCCTTTCAGTATGATGGTAATAATTTCCATGTCGTTGTGCGGATGCATTCCGAAGCCTTCTCCTGCCGCGACGATGTCGTCGTTCAATACTCTGAGCATGCCGAAATGAACTTTTGAAGGATCATACCAGTTTGCAAAACTGAAACTATGATGTGCATTCAGCCAGCCGTGATCAGCATGGCCGCGTTCCGATGCACGATGAATGATTTTTTTCATTTTATTTTTACTCCAAAATTATTTATATAAACTAATTCTTTTAAGGGAAGCCTGGTACTCGCTACCAGTTCCCGTTCCCGCAAAGGAAGCGGTAATGTATCCGGATTTCCCTTGTAACCGAGTGCAATGATACTGACAGGTTCGAAATTTTCCGGAATATCGAAAGCTTTTCTCGCACCTTCGCGATTGAAACCGCCCATATGATGTAAAAATATGTTCATGGACATAGCCTGCAACGACAGGTTACCTACAGCCAGGCCAACGTCGTGCCATGCATACGAATTTGGTTTGTTAATGGCAGTATGGTTTTTGTTGGCCACTGTTAAGATTAAAGCCGCTGCGTGTTTTGCCCAGTTCCTGTTGGATTCATTAAGACATTCCAACATGCGTTGAAAGGAATCCTCGTTGTCTTTTTTCACTGCTATAAACCGCCATGGTTGTTCGTTCATCGACGATGGTGCGAGGCGTGCGGCTTCTATTAATGTAAGAAGATCATCATCGCTGATTTCTTTTTCTGAAAACGCTCTTATGCTTTTTCTGTCGCTTATTAACTGATGTACTTTCATTTTTTTCAATCAGGTTTTCCTGATTCACAATTTAATTCACTTTATTTCTTTTGAACAATAGTTTTTAGAATTCGGAACCCGGAAAAATTTCTCCGGATCCCAAAAACTAACCACACTATCACTGTTTAATCAACACCCCATCCATCCAGAATTCAACATCATCGGACACTACTGCTTCACCCGTTGCTGCTGCATTCTTGTAATTTAAATTAAATTCTTTCCGGTTAATCTTTCCGGTTGCTTTGAATCCGGCCTTTATATTACCCCATGGATCTTTCACGGTTCCTCCATATACAAAAGGGATCTGAACTGTTTTTGTCACGTCCCTGATCGTCAGGTCGCCGGTAAGAATGTAATTTTTCTTATCGATCATCTTTATCCTCTTGCTTTTGAATGTAATCGTTGGAAATTTTTCAGCATTAAAAAAGTCGTCGCTCTTTAAATGATTATCGCGCATTTCGTTATCGGTCGTAATGCTTTTAACATCGATGGTAATGTCTGTCTTCAGATCCGTCCAGTCTTCTTTTGCCGAGGTCACGTTTCCTTCAAACTTTTTGAATTCGCCTTCCACTTCGGAAATGACTAAGTAATCTGCTTTGAAATGAATCTTGGAATGCGCCGGATCCAGTTTCCAGTTTTGCGCGGATGATGAAATGCTGATTGCAAGTGCTGCAAATGCGAGTGTGATTTTTTTCATTGTCTGTATTTTTTTTAGGAGGTTTTAAATTAACGATGCAAATATACGTTAAAACATTAAATGTTATAACATTTAATTGAAAAAAATATAAAAGTATTTGAATTTCAATAATTTAATTTTCTAAAAATTGCGGAATCCGATGGCTTTTCTCACCTCAGTCATGGTAGAAGAAGCGCTTTCATGGGCTTTTGCACGCCCCTTGGCTGTGACGCTTTTAAGGAACTTTTCGTCGTTGCTGATTTCAATGATTCTTTCTCTAAGCGGAGTGGTAAAAACGATGATGTCTTCGGCCAGTTGTTTCTTCATATCACCATAACGAATTTTCATTCCATTATATAAGTCATCAAAATGCTTGATGGTATCTTCTGAAGAAACGGCCTTCATGAGAGTGAAAAGGTTCTGTATGATTTCCGGTTTTTCCTGGTTTTCTTTTTCGGGTCCGCTGTCGGTTACAGCGCGCATAACTTTTTTTCTGATCACTTCTGGTGGGTCGCTGAGGAAGATGGCATTTCCTTCGCCTTCGCTCTTTCCCATCTTTCCGGAGCCGTCGAGACCGGGAATTTTCACGAGTGTAGTTCCATAGTTAAAGGCAAAGGGTTCCGGAAAGAGTTCGGTTTTATACAGGCGGTTGAAACGGTTTCCGAATTGTCGGGCCATTTCGAGATGCTGTTCCTGGTCTTTTCCTACGGGAACTTTAGTAGCACGGTGAATGAGGATATCCGCGGCCATCAGCGTAGGATAGGTTAGGAGACCTGCATTGATATTATCAGGCTGCTGGCGGATTTTTTCTTTGAAAGAAGTTACGCGTTCGAGTTCGCCGACATAAGCATTCATGTTGAAGAACAGGTAAAGTTCGGCGATTTCAGGAATATCGCTTTGAATATAGATTGTCGATGCATCAGGATCGAGGCCGCAGGCGAGGTATTCGACCAGTACCTGTTTCACATTGCTGTGAAAATTTTCGGGAGTTGGATGTGTGGTGAGTGAATGATAATCGGCGATAAAAAAGAAACAATCGTATTCGTGCTGCATTTTGATAAAATTCTTCAATGCGCCAAAATAGTTTCCAAGATGCAAATTACCCGTACTGCGAATGCCGCTGACTACCTTCTCTTTCATGTTGCGAAAGTAAATTTTATTCTTTTAACCTTTAATTCCTACGAATATTATTATAAATTTATAGCTTTAATGATTACATATTCTAAATTGAATTAATATGAAATACATTTACATCCTTTCATTAATTTTACTTTTGAATTTTAAAGCAGGAGCAACTGACCCGGAATGGCTTCCTAATGTATTATTTGACGTTCAGAATTTTACCAATGCTATTCATTGTACCGGTGGAGTTGGCTACATACATCCTTTCCTTTCAGGAGGATGGATTAATGATTCACTGGCATTCTCCTGGTTTGATGCTAATGGAGATGCGCTAACTCAATCTTTTAATTTGGACTCAGTCAATGCCGGACTATATTATTTTGAGGTTCGATTTCATACCTGGCCTGAGGGATTTGGTTATTGGTTTATTGTTACAATTGACGACCCAGGCCCAATAGAAGTTTCATTTCAGGTTAGTGAAGCTGGTAATTATAATATAGCTCAGGTCGATGGAAGCGATGGTTTTATAACCACAGAAGTTACCGGTGGCATACAGGGTTATACCTATTTATGGTCGAATGGAACCACTACAGCAAATTTATATAATCTGGTTGCAGGTAATTATTCTGTAATTGTAACAGATAATACAGGTTGTACTGCTTCTGCAAATATTACATTAACGGAACCTCCATCGATGCTCCATGTAGTCAGTATTTCAAGCCCAGTGAAAAACGGCACTTCATATAACGTTAGTTCAAAAGGTGCAGAAGATGGGAAGATTAATTTGACTGTTTCTGGAGGATCACCGCCATATACGTATCAGTGGTATCCATATGGTAAAAATGAAAGAAATCCGGACACCTTGCGTGCTCGTGAATATACGGTCGTTGTTACTGATGCATCCGGAGAAAGTATTTCGCAGAAAATTACACTAACCGAGCCGGAAAAATTACAAATGCAAGTAACAGCTGCAGAATACACAATTAATTCGAAAAAATATAATTTGAGTTGTAATGATTGCAGTAATGGAAGTATTACAGCTTCGGTTTCCGGCGGAGTTGCTCCATTTACTTATACCTGGAGCTCTGGGCAAACAGTAACAACAACTGCGACATCGAACGTTATTTCTAACTTAACGGCTGGGAAATATGTAGTATATATTAATGATAAGAATGGTTCAGAATTGAAGGAAGGTATAGAATTAACGGCCCCGGACAGAGATGACTGGTCAATGTCTGGAAACGGAAATACAAATCCGAATATAAATTTCATTGGTACAACAGATAATAAAGATCTTATTTTGAAAACCAGTAATGACGAGAGAATTAGAATAACAGGAGATGGTAAAATAAAACTTGATTCAGTAGGTCCTGATACGATAAATGCAGTTTATCTAGATGAGCACGGCATACTTAAAGCAGGTCCTGGTGGTGGCGGTAATCAACTTTGCAAAATACCAGCATATGCCTTTTACAGAAAATTATGTCCTGATGATAATAATTATTATTTTATAGGAAGCAATAATTCTGTTCCACCTTCTAAAATTGTTATTGGAAATCCTTCTTCTTTGCCAGGTTCTTATAAATTGTATGTTACGGGCGGTATCTTAACTGAGAAGTTACGTGTAGCTGATGCTTCTTCCAGTTACTGGGCCGATTTTGTTTTCGATAATAATTATAAGCTTAGAAGTTTGTCAGAGCTCAGTACATTTATTAGGACAAACAAACATTTACCCGATATTCCTTCCGCAGAAGATATAAAGAATGAGGGAATAGATATTGCTGAAATTCAGGGTAAATTGTTACAGAAAATCGAAGAACTTACGTTGTATTTAATCAAGCAGCAGGAAGAGATTGATGAATTAAAAACAAAGTTAAAAAAATGAAACTTTATTTAATATTTATCCTTATTTATATAATTCCTTCTAATTCACCAGCTCAATGGTCAAACTTAGATGGGGGTGCAAATGCACAGGTTAGGGATTTCTATTCGGATTCACTTAATGAACTAATTGTTGTAGGAGATTTCACACAAATTGGAGGTCAAAATATTAATAATATTGCTGTTTGGAATGGGTTTAATTGGAATTCATTTGGAAATAATTCTTCATTAGGCTCCTTTGGACAAATACTTAGTGTAGTAAAATATAACAATCAAATTGTTATTGGTGGAAGTTTTGATTCAATTAATAATGTTAGAGTAAATAATATTGCAAAATGGAATGGATCCACTTGGGAAGCAATGGGTAATGGATTTGATGATATTGTTTCGGCATTATTTGTTTATAAAGGTGATTTATATGCAGGTGGGTATTTTAATAATTCTGGATCAAATACCATACGTGCCATTGGAAAATGGAGCGGTGCAGGGTGGGATACTATTGGCAACTTTATTGGGATTGTAACATCTTTGGAAGAATTTCAAGGAAACCTAATTATTGCCGGAGTATTTCATCCTCAACTTTTCGCAGGCGATAATATAATAAGTTTTGATGGAAGTAGTTTTAATACAACTATTAGTAATATTGGCTCAACAGTATTGAACATAAGAAATATTAATGATACACTTTATGCATGTGGTTCTTTTACTTCAATCCCGGGAAATCCTTCAAACTATTTAAGTGCGTATTATAATAATGTCTGGCATCCTATGCCAATACCCTCAGGATCAAATAATACAATTACTGATATAATCGAATTTAGAGGGAAAAAATATATTTGTGGTTTTTTTTCGAGTCCTCCAGACATTGGTGTTTTTAATGGAATTGGATATGATTCCTTGTTTAATGCCAATGGATTTATTTCTGGTTTTTATATTTTTAATAATCAACTTTATATGGCTGGACAATTTTTTCAAGCCATTGCTGGAGAAAATTATTATTGTATAATTAGCTACAATGATGTTTCAAACCATATTTCTGACAATCTGGTTTATAAAAATGATTTGATGTTTATTTCAACCCCTTCTTACGGTATGATTGAAATGCAAATTTCAAATAATAAATTTTTCCAAATTGAAATTTATAATAATAAGGGGGTAAATGTTTTTACAAATTTAATATTTAATTCAATGAAAGTACATTTACCTCCGGGAACTTATTTTGTAAAGATTACAGATTCATTTAATAATAAGTCAGTTAAAAAAATAATAGTTTTATGAAGAAATATTATATTGTTTTTTTTCTTGTACTTGAATATTCAAATACTATTAGCCAAGATGTAATTAATTCTTATTTAGATTATAGTTGGCAACCATCTGGTAATTTAAATATTACAAGCACCCCAAGTCTTTATTATATAAATGAGTCGACAGAAACTTACAATGGTGAATATGAGATTTTACTAGATGAGTCCAATCCTTGGGGAAATCAATTTTGTGGCGGGATCTCAAATGCACCTTTTGATTTTAGTAAGTTTGCATTGAGTTATAAAATCGAATTAGTTTCATTTCCTTTTTCAACTGAATGCGCATTTCCAAGTTCAGCAAATCCAAGTGGAGGTTGTAATCAACCAAGTGAACGAATATTAAATGTTGCAGATGACTTATTATATAATCAAGTTAATAAATGGGAATACGAACCATCTAATGTTCTTGAATATTCCCTATGGAGAATTACAGAAGAAAGACTTTTTAATCGAAATTCAACATTTGTAAAAGCTTTTAGTGATCAGTCAAATCCGAATACTTTGGTAAGTAGTGCATTCGTAAAAACGACAGGAACAGCAGCTGGGAGATATGTTTTACCACATTCAATATTAAAACATACAGTTTTTTTACGGTGCGGTAATTTAATAAATAGCCCAATTTTATCATCTTTTACTTGGTATTCGGATTTAACTAGAGGAAGAATGCGTGAATATCCTTTTTATTTTGGAGCGGGTTCCGCAAATTTACAATCGTGGGATATAATAACTAGACCTGAAATTTTCAATTTTGGAATTTATTCATCCACTGATAATTCAAATTGTTGTTTCAACAGACCACTCATAGGAGCGAATTGTAATGGAGCAAGTAATTTTGAAGGGTACAATATTAATTACACCCCCTTTGATCCAACATTTGATGATTTTTGTGCATTTGTTCCAAACATTTCAAACCCATACAACTCTGAATATTTTTCAAATTCCTCCACCTACAATCAAATAGGCGGGCTATTATTATCAGACTATACAGTTATTGCATCTACTTCACCAAGAAATTTTAATGGAACAACCTTAGCTGGTTATGTTTTAAACAATAACGATGAATTAGAACCTATTGATCCAAATCCGCCATTATTTCAAAAATATTATATTGATAAAAATATTACTATAAATAATATTAACAATATTGAACGTACCATTTTCAATCCATCAGAAGCATACATCACTGCAAATAATTTAAAATTTCCAACTAATTATACATTTAAAACTATTCGTGGTATATATCCATATGCTTCTGAAGTTAAAGCCGCTGAAGACGATGTTTATAATGGGGGACCATTTACTGACCCTACTAAAGGAGATGTACCAGTTGAAACAGACTTATACAAAGATTTTCATATAACAAATCCAATTTATCCTTCGAATGACCACCGTTATGCTTCTATTTATCATCTTATGACCGGAAGTAAATTGACCATTGAACCTTGCGTAAAAATTTTCGATGCCACATTCGAAATTAACCCCGGCTCAGAAATGATATTTGAGAACTGGGCAACGAATCTGATAAATGTGAATCGTTATTTGTTATTGTTGAATGGAGGAATTGTTACCAGACAGAATGACTATTTCTTATTTGAAAATAAAAGCATTTCGGATCGAATTTTAAAATGGAAATCCGCAACACATATTACCGCTGGAGATAATGTGGATCCGGCAACAACCAATGGTGAATATAGCATCGAGCCAAATGCACATGTTGAATTTATAGCAAACAATTATATTGAACTTGAATCGGGCTTTATTGCAAAAGAAGGCAGTGAATTTGAAGCTGCGATTGCTCCTGTTGTAATTCCTGCCTGTGGCCCGCTGAGGCTTAAAAATCCAAGGCAAATTTCCTCCACTGAAAATGGTAATTCCTCAGATATTGGTTACTTTACAATTTCACCGAACCCGACCAATGAGTATTCATATTTTATGTTTGAGCTATTCGGAAGAACAAATTCTCAAATACTGGTTTATGATGCCATGGGCAAATTGATAAAACGCGTTGGGGAAAACTCATTATTGCCTACCGGCAAATATTCTTATAAATTGGAATCAGCAGATCTGGCTTCAGGCATTTACTTTGCAAAATTAATTACTAATAATTCTGAGAAGTCGTTAAAGTTTGTCAAGCAATAAAAATTTTTAGTTTAAATTACTAAGCCCTTGTTTTAAAAGCAATAATTTTATTGTTGAAATAGTTTAACTGTAAATTATTTTTAACTTTTAACTTTTGACTTTTGACTTTTCCCTAATTTAGTCCTTTCCTAAAAAACGATGGATTCAAAGACAACAGTTCTCGAGCAGAAAATCGAAGAAGCTAAACTGGGCGGCGGAGCAAAGCGAATCGAGGCTCAGCATAAAAAGAAAAAACTCACCGCAAGAGAAAGAATTCATTTTCTACTCGATGAAAACAGCTTCGAGGAAATCGGAATGCTGGTCACGCATCGTTCTACAGACTTCGGACTGGAGAACGAAAAATATCCCGGCGACGGAGTAGTGACTGGTTACGGTAAAATCAACGGTCGACTGGTTTATCTCTTCGCCCAGGACTTTACGGTTTTCGGCGGATCGTTATCCGAAACTCATGCAGCAAAGATCTGCAGGATCATGGACCTGGCCATGCAGAATGGCGCGCCGGTTATCGGACTTAACGATTCCGGTGGCGCACGAATCCAGGAGGGTGTCGTTTCCCTCGGCGGTTATGCTGATATATTTTACCGCAACGTTCAGGCTTCCGGAGTCATTCCCCAGATTTCGGCAATCATGGGCCCATGCGCCGGAGGAGCTGTTTATTCTCCCGCCATCACCGACTTCATCATGATGGTTGAGAATTCATCCTATATGTTCGTCACAGGGCCGAACGTTGTCAAGACGGTTACACACGAAAATGTTACCTCGGAAGAATTGGGAGGCGCAACTACTCATGCTACTAAGTCGGGCGTGACGCATTTTACAAGTTCAAACGAAGTAGAATGCCTCAACCTCATCAAAAACCTGGTCAATTACATGCCCCAGAATTGCGAGGAAGAATCGCCGCTTTACCCATATACTCCCGGCAACGAGAAAAGAAACAGGCTGAACAACATTATTCCCGAAAACCAGAACCAGCCATACGACATCAGGGAAGTGATCAATGAGACAATCGACACCGATTCGTTTTTAGAAGTACACCAAAATTTTGCAGAAAACATTGTCATCGGTTTTGCCCGCATCGGTGGCAAGAGCATTGGCATCGTCGCAAATCAGCCCATGCATCTTGCAGGTGTACTGGATATCCATGCCTCTACAAAAGCAGCGCGCTTCGTCAGGTTCTGCGACTGCTTTAACATTCCATTGCTTGTCTTCGAAGATGTTCCCGGGTTTTTACCAGGAACTGACCAGGAATGGAACGGCATTATTTCTAACGGCGCGAAGCTGTTATATGCCTTCAGCGAAGCTACGGTTCCACGCATTACGGTAATTACACGAAAAGCTTATGGCGGCGCCTACGACGTAATGAATTCCAAACACATCGGTGCCGATATGAACTTCGCCTGGCCATCGGCGGAAATTGCAGTCATGGGCGCAAAAGGCGCCGCAGAAATTATCTTCAGGAAAGAGATTTCCGAATCTGAAAATCCCGAAGCTAAACTCCGGGAGAAGGAAGAAGAATACAACCGCATGTTTGCAAATCCCTATAAAGCCGCTGAACGCGGATACATCGATGAAGTTATCCTGCCCGAAGATACACGCATCAAACTGATAAATGCATTTCGAATGCTTTCAAACAAAGCGGTCAGGTTACCGCGAAAAAAACACGGCAACATCCCGCTGTAATTTAAATTATTATTTCCAATCGCTTAATCAAAGCGTTTCTTATGAATATTCTGATACTCGGATCCGGCGGACGTGAACATGCATTAGCATGGAAAATTTCTCAGAGTAACCGGTGCGAAAAATTATTCATAGCCCCCGGTAATGCAGGAACCGCGAAGTGCGGCGAAAATGTAAATCTCGCGAATACCGATTTCCCTTCCATCAAAACTTTTACGCTCAAAAATAAAATTGATTTTATCGTCGTCGGACCCGAAGAGCCTCTCGTTAAAGGCATTGTTGATTTTTTCCGAAAAGACGATCAGCTAAAAGACGTTTTAATTCTGGGTCCGTCAGCTGAAGGCGCTATGCTCGAGGGAAGCAAGGATTACGCAAAGGAATTTATGTACAGGCATAATATTCCCACAGCTTCGTACAAGACATTCCGGAAAAATGAAACCGAACAGGCAAAGTCATTTTTGAAAACCCTCAGGCCGCCATTTGTGCTTAAGGCCGACGGACTCGCAGCAGGTAAAGGAGTTCTGATACCGGCCACGATCGAAGAGGCAAATGAAAACATAAATGAGATGCTCCAACATGCCAAATTCGGTTCAGCAGGAGAGAAGATTGTCATCGAAGAATTTCTGAAGGGAATAGAACTCTCTGTTTTTGTATTGACGGATGGTGAATCCTATGTCATTCTTCCTGAAGCAAAGGATTATAAACGCATCGGCGATGGTGATGCCGGACCAAACACCGGTGGAATGGGTGCCGTCTCGCCTGTTCCGTTTGCAGATTCAGAATTCATGAGAAAAGTTGAAGAACGGATCGTACGACCTTCGATAGAAGGGCTGAAAAAAGAAAACATCGACTACCGCGGATTTCTGTTTATCGGACTGATGAATGTAAACGGTGATCCATTCGTAATCGAATACAATGTCAGGATGGGAGATCCCGAGACGGAAGTCGTCTTTCCAAGAATCAGATCAGACGTCGTTGAACTTTTGTCGAATGCCGCTAAAGGAGAATTGAAAAACTCCAAACCGGATATTGATGAACGTACGGCCGTAACAGTTATGATGGTAAGCAAAGGCTATCCGGGTGATTACGAAAAGGGAAAGGAAATTTTTACCGGAACAGAAAACCAGAGCAGCATTATCTTTCATGCAGGGACATTGTTGAAAGACAATAAAGTGTTCACAAATGGCGGAAGAGTGCTATGCGTAACTTCTTTCGGAGAAAATATTATTGAAGCAAGAACAAATTCTTACCGGCAGATTGAAAACATCACATTCGAAGGTATGTCTTTCAGAAAAGATATAGGCCTTGACCTGATTTCTGATGAAAATAGAAAGAGTCTTTTAACTACCTGAATCGTAAATCCTGGTTCCTGGCTCCTGGCTCCTGGCTCTTGGTTCCTGGTTCTTGGCTCCTGGCTCTTGGTTCTTGGTTCTCAATCAAACTTCTCCACCGTCTTATGATCCTTCATGTATCGCAGCCATAGTACGAAAGCGATGAAGCCGATAACGATCAGCGCTTTATTAAGCCACAATCCGAAAAAAGGAACAACGGAAAAAATGAAACGAAAAAAGTCGCCGATCCAGTACCAGATGATATCCATAATGTGAATTTTTACGGCGTCAAATATAAAAAGGATTCCTTATAATTCAATACATTTATCGCCAATGATCCGCTTTTTTAAAACCCTGCAGCCAGCCACATTGTTTTTCGTGCCATTGGTGATTTTAGCGTTCTGGATCAGGAACATATTCCATGCGAATCCCGTTACCGACAATAATTCATTGCCACTCTGGGATGTCGCCGCTTCTTTTTTTTCGGTATTCCCGTCAGCCGTCAATTTCCTCATTCTAAGCGCCCTCATTTCTTTCCAGGCAATATACCTGAACCTGATGATAAACAGGCACGAGGTCATTTATAAAAACACATTTTTGCCCTCATTCATGTTTGCGGTGTTGATCTCATCCACCCCGTCTTTTATGCAATTCCATCCGGTTCACCTGGTCAACTTATTGATGTTGTTTATTCTCAACCGTGCGTTCACGCTTTTTAAAAATGATTCACCCGTTTCCGCACTCTTCGACTGCGGTTTTTTATCTGGCATTGCCGCATTGATTTATTTTCCTGCAGTAATCATTTTGCCTTTCCTTTTAATTACACTGATAATCCTGCGGCCGTTTAAAATAAAGGAGTGGCTGATAACTATTATTGGAATTATTCTTCCCTATTTCTTTTTAAGTGTTTTCCTATTCTGGAATCACAATATCGCCGGATTCTGGAAGCTGTATATCGGAATGTTTTATGATCTGTCTCCGCATTTGACCATACAGCCTTATCCCGCAGTTACAGTTCTGTGTATTTACCTGCTGGTCTTGCTTGTTTATTCCCTGGTAAAACTGAGATTGAATTACAGGAAGAATATCATTCGCACCCGCAGCAACGAACAGGTAATTTTTCTGTTGTTGATAACAGGCGCCGGATGGCTGTTATTGTCAGAGAAGATTGATATCATACATTTCGGATTTTTAATGATACCACTATCGATCTTTTGCTCTTATTTATTTATCTCGGCCGGGAAAAGAACAATGATCTTCGAATATGTTTTGTGGGTGCTGTTGATATTGATTGTCTGGAATCAATTCCCGTAAAAATTAAAAGTCTCTTTCCCCAAGCCAGATATCTTCCTGGCGTTTCATTTCTGATTTTTGTTTCTTATTCTTATCTCCATAGCCAAGCAAATGCAATACTCCATGGGCCATCACACGATGAAGCTCATCCTCAAATGTGTTTTTAAAAGTCCTGGCATTCGCTATGATCCGGTGGATGGAAATGTATATGTCGCCATCGATCGTTTTCAGTAATTCTGAATTGTCGAATGTGATGATGTCAGTGTTATAATCGTGACCAAGATATTCCCTGTTTATCTTTCGCAGGTATTCATCGGTACAGAAGATGAAATTAATATTATTGAGTTTATGCTTCTCTTTTTTTATGTGTCTTAAAATCCAGTTCCTTATTCCTGCCTGATCCGACAGGCGGAATTTTATTTTTTCCTTGAAAAAGAATATCGGTATTTGTTTCATGTGCAAAAGATAAGAAAAAGCTGAATGTTCTATTCTTCGTATTTTGCACCACATCATGCGGCGGCTCTTCTCATGCATTTTTGTCCTGTTGCTTTCAAATTCAGTGGAAGCCGGTGAAGACTATACGTGGTGGAATGAAATTCATAACTGGGACGGTCATACATCCTGGGTTCAGTACATGACGATATCGACCTCGTTTATGGGTCCAAATGCCTTGCCCGTACCTGAGGTCACAAACGGCAGTGTGGATTCACTTGCTGAACTCGAAGTTGCAGGTGATTATTATTACAGCAGAGGCGACAAAACAAAAGATTTTTATTTGCGCGGGTCACTGCCTCTCTACAACAACCGTGTCTCTTTCGCCATCGATGTAGTCCCGTACGAATGGTTTAAAACAGATACCGCCACACGCGACGAGCGGGCGGCGAGAACCCGGAGCGGTGAAGGCGGAGCGGGGGGCGATATATATTTTTATACAAACATTCAGGTTCTCCGAGATCATCCACATCTGCCTGATTTGTTATTCCGTGCAGCATTCAGAACTGCATCCGGAACCAACCTCGGCAATGCGCGCTTTACGGATGGTGCCGGTTACTTTTTCGACCTCAGTGCAGGACACAATTACGGGCTGAAAAATTCGGTGTTAAGAATATATATGATGGGCGGATTCTATAGTTACCAGACCTATGACCTGAATCACCTTCAGAACGATTGCCTGCTGTATGGATTTGGTACTGATATTTTTTTCAGGAAGATCCTATTCTCCCAGTCGATTGCCGGGTATTCCGGATACCTCGATATTGGCGACAAGCCCCTCGTGTACAGGGCGAGCATACGGCTTAGAAATAAAATGTTCGACTGGAAGTTTTCATGGCAGGCCGGGCTGAACGACTATGATTACCAGCGATACAGGGTATCGGTGATCTTTCATTTGAATGCCGGTGTTATTTTCAGAAAGCAGTAATAAAATAAAAAAGGGAGCGATCAGGCTCCCTTTTAGTCTAACCAAACTATCTCTATACTAATTACCTGATATTTTAAAGTTCAATTCCACCACACGACCATTCTCTGAAAAAATCAACTGGTCTGTAAGGTGCTTCATCAGAAATATTCCCCGTCCACATTCTTTTTCAAGATTTTCGGGAGAAGTCGGATCCGGTAAATTATAATAATCGAAACCGGGGCCTTCATCTGCTATTGTAAATACGATCGAATGCGGGGAATGCGCACAGGTGACACTAACTTTCTTTCCGGGGTCGGATTTGTTACCATGGTAGATTGCATTCGTAACAGCTTCGGTAATAGCCACAAGCATGTTCCCAAAAATGTCTTCGCTGATGTTATATTTATTTTTAACATCGTCAATCATGCGTTCAACTACAGTAAGGCTATCTGGGATCGACTTTAATTCGATGGTCTGGGAATCGTCTGCAAGCTGCATTAAAGGATTATTTATCAATTGATTGGAAATAATCGTTAACCTTCTGTTTATAATAAGAATTGAAGGAAGGGGGAACCGTCCTGAGCAATTCCATTTCTTTTAACTTAAGTCTCTTATACTCTTCAAATCCGTCAGGGTTACGTTGGTAAGCATTTTTTGATTCCTCGGATTTTCTTTGCTCCTCCTGGTCTCTCTCCCGCTCGGCTTTCTCGCTTTCAAGGAGTCGTGTGGTTATGTCCTGCTGGCGTTTAAGCGTTTGTTCGGAGATGATCCTGTTGACGATATCTTTTTCTGTCTCTTCCATCTGCCGGGCAATGTCTTCAAGGTTTCCCAGCGAATTCTTTCCGTCTTTATTTTCCTCCTGGTTTATCTTTCGGAGTTCGTTTCGGATGAATTCCTGCTCGGCAGCCATCTTAGCCAGTTGCTCGCTCATTGACTGTCCGGACTTATCCAGTTTTCCTTTCTTGTTCTGTCCTTGTTTCATTCCCTCTTTTGCCTTCTGCATATTCTTATTGAGTTGTTCCTGCATCTTTCTCAACTGGGAAAGGGATGTGGATTTTTTCTTCCCGGGTTTACTGCCTGGCTTATTACAACTGGCGTCTGACTCTGCCTGTTTCTGCATCATCTGCTGAAGGGCTTCGCTGAGCATCAGCGTCAGGTTGTTGACGGATGTCATCACAAGTTGCTGCCGGCTGCGGCTCTGCGGAACGAGCCTGTCCTCGAGGTTATCGAGGGCATTATCCATGTTTTGATTGATCAGCGAAATCTCCTGGTTAACTTTGGCTTCAATCTGAACGACTCTTTTACTCAATGCAAACAATGAATCCTCGATCATCTTTGCATCGTCTTTTAATTTTCTCTGCTGCTGGCTGAGTTTAAGGTATTGAGGGTTGTTTACATCGATGGTTTTGAGTTGCTGCATTACCTGCTCCTGGTCAAACGAGAGTCGCAACAGGTTTTCCAGGAGAGCCCGAAGCGCATCCATGTCTTCTTCGTTTTCTTCTTTTTCCATTTCCTGTTTCATCTGTTCCATTTTCTGCGCGAGCTGTTCCATTTTACCGGAAGCATTTTTCTGCGACTTAGAAGCTTTGTTACTCTTGTTTTGCTGCAACTGGTCAGAACTGTTTTTCATGTCGTTCTGAATTTCTTCTTCCTGCTGATCGGTGTTTTCAAGATCTTTCTTGTCTTCCAGCTCATCATTCTTCTTCGCGAGATCGTCCATGTCTTTTCTGAACTCATCGAAGTCTTTGTTTAATTCGTCCTGCTGCTGTTTGAGGTCTTGGCTGTCGTTGTTCTTGTCTTCTGATTTTTTAGCCAGATCATCCTGTTTTTTCGACAGGTCTTTGAGTTTGTCAATATTATCCTGAAGCTTTTGTTCAAACTCAAGTTGTTTGAAGAGTTCGATGGTGCGTTCAAGTTCTTTCTGAAGGTCTTTATTATCCAGCTTCATTTCGCTGAGCTGATCCTGCAGTTTGTCCTTGTCGACATTCTGCATGAGTTGCTGAAGTTGTTCAAGCAATTTTTTCAGTTCCGGCGACTGCAGTTTGTCCATCAACGTTTGTAATTGTTCCTGTTTCTGCAGGATATCTTCATTCACTTTTTTATATTCTTCCTGCTGGCGGTTTTTTTGCTCGTTTTGTTTTTTAATGTCTTCGAGCTTCTTCTCGAGTTCATTTTGTTTCTTTAGAAGGTCTTCGGCTTTCTTTTTATCCTCCCACGACATTTCTTTTTTCTCGAGTAGTTTTTTGCTGAGGTCGTTCAGGTCTTTCTGCATCTGCTTTACCTGTGAGATGCTCTCCTTCAGGTCGCTTTTTATATCCAGGTTTTTCTTTTCATTGTCTTCCGCAATTTCTTTTAAGCTAGGCGCTTTAAATACAAGCGATTGGGAACGCGCCGATTTTGGACCGCTGATACCATCGTTATCCCACACTTCAAAATAATATTCGACTTCGTCTCCGGCAGAAATGTTTATGGAGTTTAAGTCCCACGAATAGAAAAACGGATCGGTATTCATGCTTTTGCTGACCGGAAGATTTTCTGAAAACTCCCTGTCTTTTTTACTTTGAATGGAATCGTTCGATTTCAGAAACCTGTAATTGAAGGAAAGTTTTGTAAAGCCATAATCGTCTTTAACGACTCCCTTGAAGAATGTCCTTTTTGCAGACAGGGAATCTCTGTCCTGTTCGATGCTGATGGAAGGATAGATATCAGGTATCACCGAAACAGCATAACGAATGGAGTCCCTGCTGTTTAAAAAATGATTCCCGGTAGTGACGCTGTAAGAATCATTCTTATTAAACCGTTTAGAGAATGAAAATTTATTTTCTCCTGATGGGGCAAGCACTACGACAGAATCGTGAAAAGCCATGTGAATGGTTTCGGTATTTTGTGTGGTGAAGATCCAGTTCACTTTTGTTCCGGCAGGGATCAAAAGATCGCCGGTATTCTGAATGGTTTCATTTTGCTTATGAATGTAAGGGGGATACTCAAGGCTGATATTGAAATTTGTCAGTATTGGATTGGGCAATGCCTCCAGCGTGAATTCCTGTGAATAGAAGCCATCAGCAAAAAGCCGGAAGGACTCCGTTCTCTGAATATTGCGGAACAGATAGTGGAAGAGGCTTATATTCTCCTTATCGAGCTTGTATTCATTTCCATCAATTTCGATATATACTTCGGCGGGGATTTCATTGCCTTTTATCCTGACGTCGAGCTGGAAGTCCTGCTGCTGAACCGTCTTAAGTTCTTTGTTTAATATCTCAAATGAAAAGGGTGCGGGTTTTTCGAAATATGTTCCGTGTTCGATGAGCCGTTTAGTGCTTTCTTTCAGCAATGACGGGGCGGAGAAAAGAATGATGATGAAAGCGAAGAGAGGGATAACAGCATACCTCAGGTATTTTTTGTTTTCGGACAGATCGATGGCTGAGACGAATGGAACTGGTTTTAATTCGTCGATCTTCTGATCGATGCCTGCAACCAGCAGGGCGTTGTTATTATCGTTGCCATTTTCATCAGAGAGCTTTTTAAGCTGGAGGACGTTTAATAATTTATCCTGGACATTCGTAAAATGTTTTCCGATGATATCGGCGGCCTGTTCGTGAGATATGGTTTTTCCGATACGATAAAGGTGAAGCAGCGGACTGAAAATAAACTTAGCCAGGATAAAAATGATTCCACCAATGAAAAGATAAAACAAAACCGCTCTCAATGTGGTACTGAAATGTCCGAAATATTCAATGGAAGTAACAATGAGAAAAAATGCAAGCGCGAGAGTGAATGCATAAATAGCCCCTTTTACCAACTGATTTTTATAGTATTTTCTTATAAAGGCGTCGAGACGGCTTATAAGCAACTGATAGCTGTTTGACATTTTTAATTCTTGAACAAAGCGAATGCTAATTTAAGGATTAAACGGCTGAAAGTACCGGAAATTCTATGTCTTTTATGATAAGATTAACAGGTTTTAACTTTAAAAACGTGATTAAGTTTTATAACAGGGGTAAATCTTTGAGGCGACTTTTAATAAAACCTGCCCTAATTCAATCTACAGAACGGAATCTTCCGAAAACACCCAGGGGTAATTTAAATCCTGTTCGTGACTGAAGATAAATTTCTCCGGTTTGAAGATGCTCCTGCTTTCCCAGGAGATTCTCGACGATCAGCGACGAAAAGCCGAGTGAATAAGTGTTTAAAACAAGAAATTTTTCTTCTTCATCTAAAAGTTCCATTACGTTTTGCATCATCTCACCAATCATGTCTTCGAGTTTCCATTTCTGACCTTCAGTGCCGTGGCCATATGCAGGAGGGTCGAGGATGATTCCATTGTATCTTTTACCACGCTTCACTTCCTTTTTCACAAAGGCCATTGCATCTTCAACGATCCAGCGGATGTCTTTCAGGTTGCTGAGTTCCATATTGGCATTTGCCCAGGTTACGACCTGCTTGATTGAATCGAGGTGAACCACATCGGCTCCGGCGCATTTTGCTGCCAGCGATGCACCGCCGGTATAAGCAAATAAATTCAGTACGCGCGGGTTTTTTGTCTGCATCTTCGAAATACTTCCTGCAATATATTCCCAGTTGGAGGCCTGCTCCGGGAAAATCCCTACATGCTTGAATGCCGTCAGCGCCAGACGGAATCGGATCGTATTTCCGTTTGCCAGTTGTTTATTTGATAGCCGGTATTCCATGGTCCAGCGATCAGGAATGTCTTTGTATTTTTTCCAGGAACCGGAAGAACTTGATGTCGGAACAAAACGGACATGTGCCATTTTTTCCCATTCCTTTTGTGTGATTGCGGCATTCCAAACGGCCTGTGGCTCGGGACGAATGGTAATATATTTTCCGAAGCGTTCCAGTTTTTCGAAGCCGCCGCAATCGATCAATTCGTAGTCAGGAAAATTTTCCGGTGTGAGTAATATCATTTGGTAAATATATATTCAAACAATCAATGTAGATGTTTTGAAGCTGATAGAATTATTGCTTTGGCTTTTTGGAGCCAAGAGCCAAGAACCAAGAACCAGGAACCAAGAACCAAGAATCAAGAACCAAGAATCAAAGACCAGGAACCAAGAACCAAGAATCAAGAACCAAGAACCAAGAATCAGGAATCAAGAACCAAGAACCAAGAATCAAGAACCAAGAACCAAGAATCAGGAATCAAGAACCAGGAACCAAGAACCAAGAATCAGGAATCAAGAACCAAGAACCAGGAACCGGGAAAGATCATGAGTTTGGTTATGGTCTGAATATTTAGTGTGTTTTCGAGTAAGTTAATTTGTCATTTTGATTTAAAAGTTATTAACACAGAAAATTAAATCAAAACAGATAAATACTTTTATACCATCATTAATTCTAAAAATAATATTCAAAATAAAAGATGGCTGAGGATTCCAACGAAATGACAATTGAAAGTTTAAAGGCAAAGATTGAAAATCAAACGAAGCTGATCAGGGAATTGACGAAAGAAAACGAGGAATTATACCATCAATACAATCATTTGATTATCAGAAATGGAAAGATGCTCAAGAGAATTGATGATTACCAGAAGATTATCGATGATTTGCATATACGTAATGAAGAGCTTCAGTTGATCAATGGTAACATCATGCAACTCAATGATAAGCTTCGGCAGCGAGGTTCGTTTACTCTCTCTTCCGGCAGCAGCATTCTGAACCCGGAGTCGAAAGGGGAAAGTCAGAAAGAAGGAATCGAATCGTCTTTTGATCTCACGGAATTGTATGAGCGATGGAAAAATTATCCTGGACAAATGGCTCACAATGCCCCGAATCTTCGCAAGCAGGTTTTGATGCTTGTTTATTTATACAAGACGCCTGCCTTGAAAGCGGCCGAACTTTTTAACAAGAGTGGTGTCGGAGGTGTTACAGGTGCCAGGTATGTGAGCGTATTAAAAAAGTTCGAGCTGATAAAATTTAAAGGCGCCCGTAAAAAGGGACAATATGAAATCACACAAAAAGGAATTGACTTTATAGAAAATTCTCAGTCAACTCCCGATGCATGATTCGCAGAAAATTTTTTTTAAGAGAACTTTCTAATATTCTGAAACATATTTTCTGAAAAGATTACACCTATGCAACTGCCAGTTGCAGCAAGAGGATAATTTATCTTTCGACGGTGTTTTTTTCTGATGGGTGGACGATTTTTGGACAAACAATAAAAATGAGTTAGTTTTGAAGCCTTGAAAGCCTTTCTGGTCGCAGGTTTTAGAAAAATGACCAGTAATAATATAATGAGTTAAGACTTAAATTATTTGACTGATAATTTGATCAAAAGCTTTAAGACATGTAAATATTCAATGACTTTTTCAC
Organism: uncultured Flavobacteriales bacterium; assembly: GCA_964595205.1. GTDB lineage: Bacteria > Bacteroidota > Bacteroidia > AKYH767-A > 2013-40CM-41-45 > JADKIH01. The sequence goes on from CAZQOQ010000007.1 coordinate 67,680, forward strand.
CAAGTAAATCCCCTTGTTCATCAATATTTGTGTGGTGTTTATAAGATTTTTAAGGTAAAAACGAGTTTTTATTGTTAATTACATAAGCAGAAGCAATAGATTGGAAATGTTTGTAAAACATCGGCAACCGCCCTATTATCAACGGGTACAGACATTACCTTTGCAGCAGTTTAATAATATACAGGTAATAATGAATACATACTTTTGAAAAAAATGAAAAGGACTTTAAAGGCCTGTATCCTGGCATGCATGCTGTTATTCACGCAAATGATTTCGGCTGAGGAGAGTGTGAAAAGGGAAGTTTTATTACGACTGCCATTGTTGTCGGAAAAAAATGCCCGCATAGTTACAGATGCATTGAATTCCATAAATGGGATTGAAAAAATTGAAGCATGTTATGAATTGAGAGTGCTGATGATTGCCTATGACTCAGAAAAATTAAGTAAGGATATAGACCTGGTAGGCATTATCAATAATTTAAACATTAATACTGTCGCGGAGAAAATTTATGAAAGCGACATTCCGGTTATAAAATCAAAATATAAAATAACAGAACTCTACACTAAAAAAGAAAAGGAACGAAATTAAAATTTTGATATCAGCACGCTGAACACATGAAACGCCTCTTATTATTTTCCATTTGCATGATATTATCACGTATTGTTGCTGCGCAATCGGATTTTTTATGCCCGCAATCGAGTGTTCCGACATTTACCATTAACTCCTGTACCGGCCCGACACCATATACGATTCCTACATCATTCGTTTATGAGGATACTGCAAATGTAACACGAGGCACTACCTGCGTGACAGCATCGAATGTTATCCGCGACGGCTGGATAAAGTTCACTGCAATTTCAACGACGACAGCAATTATAGGAACCGTAAATGCCCAGGATCTGGCTCTCATTGCTTATTCCGGGACATGCGGATCAGCAACCATGAATGAAATTGGTTGTATTAATCAGTTCGGAAACGGCGGCACAGAAATTCTTACTATTCCTACTGTAATCGGTACGGATTATTTCATCAGAATCGTAAAGAACGCAACCTCACCCGGAAATATGGCCGGAACGATATCCATCCTCACACCTATTACGAATGATGATTGTTCAGGTGCCATCAGTCTTACGCCCTCAGCACCCGGCGGCTCATGCACTCAAACCTGCGGAAGAACTTATAATGCAACCGGATCTTCTCCAGCGACGCCATGTGGAGGAGTTGCAAGCGCCGATGTTTGGTTCAAATTTACCGCAATTCAGATGTGGCATACCATCACTGTGCAGGGATCGTCGTTGTTTAATGCAAGTGTTGAATTACTTTCAGGAAATTGCGGATCACTTTTGAGTTTGGGCTGTGCAAACATTACCGCCGATGGCGGCATTGAGAGTCTTACACACATCGGACTCATTGCAGGTAACACATATTTTATCCGCGTCTACGACTTCAATCCCATTGTACCTACCACATACGAATTTAATATATGTGTTACCTCGCCCATAATGCCGACCTGTCCGACCAATTTGGGCAACGGGGTTGTGAATGTTGCTTCCCTTCCATATAACGGAACGGGATTGACCACCACCGGCATGGGCGATGATTTCACAGTAACAAATACACAGACCTGTGGAAGCAGTTCTTATCTGCAGGGTCTCGATAATGTTTACATCTTCACACCGAATGCTTCAGGGTCAATTTCTGTGACCCTTACCAGCGGTTCTGCAAATGTCGGAATCATGCTCTATGATAATTGCCCGTTTGCCGGTTCAGGAGCAAACTGCGTCGCATTTTCGCAAAGCTCCTCCGGTAACCAGTTCTTCTGTACTAACGTCGTTTCAGGAACGAAATATTACCTTATTGTTGACCGTGCCAATGCCGGCGGCACTGTAACGAATTACAGTTTGACAATCACCGCACCTGCAACAGGCAATACAGGAAATACCTGTGCCTCCGCCGTTCCGATTTCTTCTTTGCCATATTCGATATCGAACCAGACTACATTGTGCAAGGGTGATGATTACACGAATGCCAGCTCTGTTTCCTGCGGATCGCTTTATGAAAGCGGTGAGGACATGGTCTTTTCATATACGTCTTCCGGGGCCCAATGTCTGCAGATTGCTTTGAGTAATACATCTGCGACGCAGGCCGGCTTCAGTGTTTACCAGGGTTGTCCAAGTTCATCAGGTTCTGCCTGTCTTGGAAATATCGGAGGTGGAAACGTGAGTACCAATATTACATTACCCGCCGCCGGAACATATTATATTATCGTTGACTCGTGGGCTCCGCCGTCGAATATTACCTTCAATCTCGACATCACGACCACTCCCGGGGCTTCACCGAACGATTATCCGTGCAGCGCTACCACGCTTCCACTGGGTTCTACTCTCACAGGCGACAACAGGTGTTCAAACGGCCTGCTTGAACCGGCTGTGCCGTCGTGCTGGACAGCCGGAAATGTAAATACCGTCTGGTATAAAGTCACACCATCAGGAACAACTCTTAATATTTCAACGATACTCGGAACACTCACAAATACCCAGATCGCTTTATACAAAGGATCCTGTTCGAGCCTGACGCAGGTCACTCCGACCGGAACTTCCTGCAATACTGATGTTACCAATTGTTCCGGTGTCGTAACGCTGAATTCTCAGATGATAGTGACCGGACTCTCATCCGGAACTCCGTATTATATACGTGTGGACGGCGAACAGGATCTGACAGGAACTTTCCAGATCACGGCGATTGACGGTAATGCCGGCCCTTCGCTTATCCCTGGACAGGATTGCGGTTCACCGTTTACCGTGTGTCAGAATAATGTCGTGTCGACGAGTTATAACGGAAACGGTAATTATTGTGATTTTACTGCAGTCGCTACCGGTAATTGCATTACGTCAGGCGAAATTAATTCAGTGTGGTATACAATACCGATAAGCAGTTCGGGTACATTGATGTTTGACATTATTCCCAACGACTGGCCGGGATCAGGAACATCGGGCAGTGATTATGACTTCGCAATTTGGGAAGTCGGACAAAGCGGCCTTGCGTGTTCGCAACTCACCAATACTGCACCGACAAGATGCAACAATGATGTACTCGGTGTAACCGGACTCTTTACCGGCGGAAATGCACCTGCCGGATATCCCGGTTTCAATAATGCCTATGAAACGGGAATTGCAGTAACGGCAGGACAGGTTTACAAACTCGTGATAAGCAACAACAGCGGCAGCTCTTCGGGATTCACTCTGAATTTTACTTCAAGTCCGGATCCGATCACCTACCCGTCGCCACCTGCAACGATGACGTGGACAGGAGCTGTAAATTCGAATTGGAGTCTTGGCACCAACTGGGGACAATGTACAATTCCAAGTTGTGCAATCAATGCCACCTGTGCGGCAGGTCCGAATCAGCCGGTGCTATCCAGCAACCAGACGGTAAAGGATTTGGTTATCAACGCCGGTGCAACACTCACCATTAATCCCGGAATCGTATTATCGGTTTGCGGAAACTTTACCAATAACGGTAACCTGGTGACAGGAGCCGGTTCGATCGTCAGGTTTATCGGAAGCGGTGCACAGTTCATGGCAGGAAGTCTCACCGGTGCAAATGCATTTACGAATCTTACGATGGCAAAAACAGGCGGAACTCTTACGATGCAGGCAAACGTGGATATCAGGGAAAATGATTCATTGTTAACCGGACTATTAAATACAAATTCTAAATACATCAGGGTAAAGAAAAATTTCTATAATGCCAATGGAACGGTAACACATGTGAGCCCTGCAACAGGTTCAACCTATGAATTCAACGGCAATGCTCCGCAGGTATGGACAAACATCGGGGCAGAGATCAATCTCAATAATGTAATCATGAATCAGTCGCCCGCCACCTCGATGACTTTGACAGGCGGTACATTTAATAATCTTAATGTGAACGGTGTTCTTACACTTACAAGCGGTAAAATAATCACGAATGCTTTTGAAGTTGTTGTGAAAAATCCTGCGAATGCTGCAGTTACCGGTTACAGTGTAAACAGCTATGTGGAAGGTTATCTGAGAAGGTACTTAAATACGAATGCGACAGGGTTGTATGATTTTCCTGTGGGACATGCAGCGAAAGGGTACCAGATGGCGAGTATAAATTTCACAATTGCCACACAGATCCCGCAACTCCTTGCCTATTTTACACCGTGGGGCGCATTGCCAGTCGGGCCGGTATCCAATGAATGTACGTTTGTAAATTATTCACTATCGCCGGCGCTTGATAATGGTTTCTGGACGATAGAAGCCAGCGCGAATCCCAATACCGGTACATATAATATGACGCTTAACAACCGGAACTATACGAATGCATTGAACGGCTGGACCATCATGAAGCGGTCTCCTGCCGGCAGCGGACCATGGGCCTTGAGCGGAACCTGCGTTGTTACGAGTCTGGCCACAGCCACCAAACGAAACGGCATGACCGGTTTTTCTGATTTCGCCACTGCGCAGTCGGCCGTTCCACTTCCAATCGAACTCTTGAAATTCGAGGCAGTCGCAAAACATGGAAATGTTCTCACCACCTGGGAAACGGCAAGCGAAACCAATAACGATTATTTTGTTGTCGAGAGAAGCAATGACCTCGAGAAGTTTACTAACGTAGGCACAGTGGATGGCGCAGGAACCAGTACAGAACACCATTCCTATGAATTGACAGACAGTGATCCCGGTGCCGGAATTTTTTATTACCGCTTGAAACAATTCGACTTTGACGGAGGATACAGCTACTCAGAAATTGTCGCTGTGAAGATTACCGAGGTTATGAATGAAATCAACATTTATCCTAACCCTGCAAACTCAACAATCTATTTTGATTTTGAATCGCCGTTCGAATCACCGGTAAAACTTCAGCTCGTAGATATATTCGGTAAAGTTCTGAAAGAAGAAATAAGACTGGCTTCAAAGGGAATTGTGAACTATTCCATGGAAATCAAATCCATTCCGGAAGGAGTCTATACACTTCAGGTTGTAGAAACCGACGACGTTTACAAGGGTAAATTTATTAAGATCAGGGATTGATATCGATTGGGAAAATTCCCGATTTTGTGTTTATCGCACCAGGCTGACTCTCCCTGTGTAATTATGCATTTTTCCCTGGAAGTCGGCGACGTTAATTTTATAAACATACACATCAGCAGGACAAGGCGTGTCGTTTCCCTGTGCCTTGCCGTCCCATCCTTTTTTAATATCAGTCGACAGGAAAATCTGCAGTCCCCAGCGGTCGAAGATTAGCATTTCATAATCCCGAACACCAATACCCAGGGCACTGAAGGAATCATTTACGCCATCACCATTTGGAGTGAATGCATTGGGAATATAGACGGCAAATTCTTCACGGATAATGACTACGCTGTAAGCTGTATCCACGCAACCCTTGTCGCTCATCGAAATTAATCGCACGACAAAGGTTCCTGTGTCTTTGTAAGTGTGTTCAGGATTTTTGATGTTCGCAATCCCGGAGCTGTCGCCAAAATCCCATTGCCAGGATGTCGCATTCGAACTGGCATCGTAAAAGGTAATAACCGGTGAATATACGGAGCCTCCTCCATCTGGAGTTTTTGTAAATCCTGCAACAGGCTGTGGATATGCCGTCACTGCCGAAGGCACAACGCTCTTGCCACTGCAACCATGTTCATTCTTCACGAGATGATTGACGGTGAAGTTGCCTGCATCGATGTAAGTGTGAGAAGGATCTTTTATGGTGTCGGAATTTCCATCACCGAAATCCCAGAAATATTCAGTCATGCCCGGACTTGATTTGTCGGAGAAATTTACCGTAAGCGGAACACAGCCGGTCAACAGATCCGGGATGAAGCTAACTGCAGGCGCGGGCCGAACATAAACCGTTACCGTTGCCGGGACAGGAGGAGAACCGCAACCATCGGTTACGATCACATTGTAAGTTGAAGTCGAATTCGGTGCGACGGTTATCGTTTCAGTATTCGGGCCTACATCCCAGGAATAATTATACGGCCCTCCGTCTCCTCCCGAGCCCTGGGCCATGAGTGTTGCAAAATCACCCTCACAGATTGTATCGGGCCCTGCTGCAACAGCAAGTAGCGGAGGATGCACCGTAACCACACCTGTTGCAGAACCGGAGATACAACCATGTGCATCCTGGACGATCACAAAATAAGTTGTTGTTGTTGCCGGTGAAACCGTAAGTACAGTATCGTGGGTGTTATTGTTCCAGGTATAGGAATATACAGGAGTTCCGCCTGTACATGAGGCTGTAAGCGTCGCACTCTGCCCAATGCATATTGGGGGTATCGACTGAACAGCCAGGTTTAGAGGCGTTGGTTGATCGATAGAGACGGTGTCCATCAGGATACATCCATGTGCATCGGATAATACAACCGTATACATTCCGGCCTGTACGTTGGCAATCGTTGAATCCGTGTCGCCATTACTCCAGAAATATGTCAATGGCGGAGTACCGCCGGTGCCAGTGACACGTGCAGTTCCGTCGAACGATCCATTACACATTGCATCGGTCGACCACTTCGAAAGTTTGAGTGCAGCCGGCCTTCCGATGTTTACATTTATCTTCGACCTGCAATGATTTTGATCTTCAACTAAAACATCGTAGAGGCCATAAGCAAGATTCGTTGCAGTAGTTCCTGTGCCACCGTATGGCCACCAAAGATAAGTGTATGGACCAATGCCACCTGTAACAGCAACAGTAGCCTGACCATCGCTGCTCTCCCTGCAGCTTATATCTGTTGCAGTAATGGAGAGTGACACAGGCGGAGGTTCCGAAATTGAAAGCGAGGTGTCTTTTCTGCAACCGTGTGCATCTGTAACGGTTACTGTATAATTTCCTGCTGCAAAATTTGATGCCGATGAATAAGTTGTACCGTTAGACCAGAGAAAAGAATATCCGGGTGTTCCTCCTGTTGGAAGAACGGCTCCGAATCCATCATTACGGCCATGACATAAAACGGATGAAGATTCAAGTGTTACCTCTACAGGAGTCGGTTCATCGATGATTGCATCGAATGTACTCGTGCAGCCATTCGCATCCGTAACGACAAGTGAATAGATTCCTTGAGAAAGTCCTGAGGCATTTGCGGTGGTATTTCCGTTTGACCAGTGATATGTATATGGCGCTATTCCTCCGCTGATGTGCGACAATGCCGAGCCATCAGTTCCGCCATGACACAACGGAGGACTTGGGTTGAATGCGGAATGTAATTTCGGCGGCTGGCTGATCGACAGGGGAATGGATGTAAAGCAATTATTGGAATCGCGAACTGTAACGGTATAATTTCCTGCTTTGAGATTATTCGCAATGGTGGAAGAACCTCCGGACGGGCTCCAGTTAATGAAAAATGGAGCGACGCCGCTATTGATGGCAATCTCTGCTCTTCCCTGGTTGCCATCGTAACAGGTCGCGGGAGATGTCGATACCAGAGCGACTGTCGGCCCTGTTGTATTGCTTACTGCAGCCGAAGAAGTCGAAATGCAATTGTGGGCATCAGTAACGGTAATGGAATATGCGCCTGCTGATATTCCTGTTATGGTAGCAGATTGCATTCCGCCGGGACTCCATTGATAGGTATATGGTGAAGTTCCTCCGGTAACATTTGCACCAACACTTCCATTGGAGAGATTGCATCCGGCTTTCGTCGAATTTGTTGTAATTGAAATAGGCGTTGGTTCGTTTATCGAAAAAGAACTCGTCGCCGTGCAATTGTTCACATCGGTAATTTCAACAGTATAGTTTCCTCCATCCAATGAGCCAATCGCAGGAGTGTTCATTCCGCCTGGCAGCCATTTATATGTATAGCCGCCGGTGCCGCCCGTTACATTCACCGATGCGGTTCCATTTCCCTGTCCGGCACATGTTACATGCGACGAATTCACTGAAATTAAGATTGGCGGCGGTTCGTTTACTACCACGGGAATATTCATCGAACAATTGTTGCCATCTTTTACAGTTACCGTGTAATTTCCTGCTGCGAGATTGGTTGCAACCGGTGTATTTCCTCCGGATGGTTGCCAGGTATAAGTGTATGGCGCTTTGCCGTTCGACACATGTATTATTGCAGAACCATCCTGCCCTCCACTGCAACGTACGTTTGTGATGGAAGAAACATTCGCATTGAACATTCCGGAATTCTGTATATCGACTGTGTCAATAACATGACAACCGTTTGCATCGGTAGTAGTTAGCGTATATTGTCCGGCAAATAAACCGCTGACCGCCGAAGTTGTGTCACCGGTTTGATTCCACAAATATGAGTAAGGTGCTGTACCTCCTGTGATATTTACAGATGCAGAACCGTTAGGTAAATTGCAGCTGCCGAAATTCGAGGTGATTTGAGTCACCATTCCCGAAGGTTGATTTAAAATGAGACCCGCAGCTGCGGTACAGCCTGCCGAATCAGTAACCACCACAGGATAATTGCCGGCCGGTAAATTGGAGACCACTGAGGTCGTGGCACCTATGGTATTCCAGTTGTATGAGTATGGCTGAGTCCCTCCCGCTGCATTTACGATTGCTGATCCGTCACTGGAGCCAAAACAGGAAACAGGGGTAAGCACAGCGACACTTGCCGTGAGTACCGGAGGTTGTGGAACTATAATTTCCGTATCGGCCGGACATGCATTTGCATCCGTTACCGTAACAGGGTAGTTGCCCGCCATGAGGCCAAGTGCAATATCGTATGCTATCAATCCGTTTCCCCATGAATAATTATAGGGTTCTTTTCCGCCGGAAACGGATAAAGCTATTATTCCATCACTCTGTCCGAAACATGACACTGCAGTTGTTTGATAATCGATGTTCAGGGTTGGCGGCTCGGGTATGTCAACTGTAATCATGGATGTACAATTGTGTTTTCCTTTTACGGTAAGAGTGTATGTTCCGGAAAACAATCCCGTTACGCTTGGAGAGGCGCCTATGTTTGGAGACCATTGATAAGTGAATGGACCCGTTCCGCCAGTGAGTGCAATTGAAACCGCTCCGTTATTTCCTCCGGCGCATAAGACAGGCGTGATTGAATCGACCGCTAAGGAAGGCGCGCCCTGGTTTATAACAGTCGCCGTGGCTGAAGAAGTACAGCCGCCGCCATCGGTTACAGTAACGATATATGTCCCCGCCGCAATATTTCCCAGACTATTAGTAGAAGAATTTCCAGGAGTCCAGTTATATGTGTAAGCCGGATTGCCACCCGACACAGCTACACTTATACTGCCGTTTGCTCCTCCGCATTTTGATACATTCGAGGTTGTGGTTAATGTCATTCCCGGTGGCTGATTTATCGTTAACGTATCAGAAAAGACACAACCATTCGAGTCGGTTACTTTTAAATAATAGTTTCCTGCAGTCAAACCCGTAACAGCAGAGGTGGAATAATTTCCGGGTGTCCATAAATATTGTAGCGCACCGGTCCCCCCTGATGCAGCGGCAGAAACCGTCCCGTCTGATCCGTTGAAACACGTTGCATCAGAAGTAGAAGTGGTAGCCGCCAACACCGAAGGTTCGCTGACCGTGGCTGAAACTGAAGCTGTACAATTATTCGCATCTGTTGCTACAACCGAATAATTTCCCGGCGACAGGTTACTTGCAAGGGTAGCTGCTCCGCCTGGCGTTGACCACTGATAGGAAAATGGAGATGTCCCCCCGGCAGGTGAAACGGTTATCGAACCGTTTGTGGCATTGAAGCAAGAGACATTATTCACCGATGCCACACTCAATGAAAGCATGGCAGGTTGAGTGATGGTGATCGATGATGAAGCGGTGCAACCATTGGCATCGGTTATATTTACCGAATAATTTCCTGCGGTAAGTCCCGAAACGGAAGGTGTGTTTTCGCCCGAAGGCACCCAGGCATATGAAAATGGAGGTGTGCCTCCCGCTATGGTGGCAACGGCAAAACCCGAGCTGTCGCCATGGCAGAGAGCATTTCCATAATTGCTGATCGAACTGTTTAGTATTCCCGGCTGAGTTATATTTACCGGAATATTTATCACACAGTTTTGCGCATCAGTTACCTTCACTGAATAATTTCCAGCGGGCAATCCCGTTGCCGCCATAGCGGTGCCCCCGGATGGAAACCAGGCATAACTGTATGGTGCAATGCCTCCCGTGACATTTATTTGTCCGGCACCATTACTCGCACCATTACAACTCACACCCGTTACAGAAGTTACGCTGCCGTTTAATGCTGCCGGCTGAGACACTGTTACGCCGGCACTTGCCGTGCAGTTCGCAGCATCTTTGACCACTACCGTATAATTTCCGGCTCCAAGTCCGCTGATTGCCGAAGTAGTGGCGCCATTTGACCAGCTATAGGTATATGGCGCAACTCCACCTGACGGAGTCACTGATGCAAATCCATTCATATTGCCATTGCATTGAACAGAAGATCCGCTGGCGGTTACGGATAGTATGGATGGTTGTGTAATAGTAACTGTGAGGGACTTCGAACAACTGAGTACGTCACTCACAACAACTGTATAGGTGCCTGCAGTCAAACCGCTGGCTGTGGCGGTTGTGCCGCCTGAAGGCGACCATGAATACGTGTATGGAGTCCAGCCGCCAAAAGCATTGATTGCTATCGAACCATTACTCGCACCATTGCACGTGGGACTTGTAGAAGATGCAAGGCTTGCATTTATAAATGAAGATTGAATTACATTCACCGTATCGGTGGCAGTACATCCATTTGCATCGGTGACAGTAACAGAATACGCACCCGCGAAAAGGCTATTGATGGATTGTGTGGTTGCGCCCGTTGGCGACCACAAATATTGAAATGGTGATGTGCCGGAAACTGTGGCTGTCGCCGTTCCGTTGCCGGGCGATGCGCAATTGGTATTCGTTGAAGTCAATGAAACCGAAATCGGCTGTACATAGACGTTATAGGTGAAAGTCTGGTAGCCGTTCATCGGGCAGTTATCATCCTGAACATTCACAAAAAAAGTGTATGGTTGATTGCGTGCATTGGCGGCAGTGGGTGTCCAGGTAAATGTTCCGACGGGTCGCTGTCCTGCAGTAGTTGTAAAAGTGGCGCCCGGAATGGAATAATTCCAGTCCATGAACACAGACTGGGAAGCGTCAGCATCAGAAGAATTAATCGTGAATGAAAGCGTCTGACCCGGACAAGCGACGATATTAAAATTATTGGTTCCGTTTATTCCCGAAGCCACAGGAAGATAGTTCAAACATGGGTTGGTCCAGATTTCCATGTCGCGCACCACTGTGCCGATTAGATTTCCATTTCTGTATTCTTCAACCAGAATGGCCATGACCCCGACTTCGAGCGCCATAGGCTTCATCACGATGTCGCCGTTTGCAGAAAGTGAAAGTGGGGGTGAAGAGGTGATTGGATTTGACGCCGAGTATCCCGGACTGAAAACAACATTTGTTTCTGAAGCAGACCTGGGATCGATGAAAGAGTAGACGAGCGAGTCTCCGTCAGCATCATAAACACCATGGTTGTAATGAAACTCCTGCCCGATGCAGAAAAATGAAACGGGGACATTCGTAAAGACAGGAGATGAATTGTCCGGTGCTATCAGGTTGTTCAGCGTAGCCTCGATATAAGTTGCCGGCACACCGGAGCAGTTGTTCGGCGAATAAGTTAATGTAGTGATCGCACAGTTACGACAACAGATGCTGTAACCGAAAACCCAGTCGGAACATTGCGCAGGTAGCGTTACACTTGCCGTGTATTCGTATTTCTGAATTCCGGCAGTAATTCCCCCGTTGCAGTTTGTCGGAGATGATGTACACGGTTTAGTAATTTCCTGGCCCGTACCCGGAATTTTATTAAGAGTGACATTCAGGTTGTAGCCGCAATTGGTGGACTTATAATTCACTAAAACCGAATTGGGTGCTGCAATTCCGGAGCAATCTCGGTATAAAGTCAGGTAAACCTCGAACGTACTTCCGGTGATCCATTTATAACTAAGATCGGCGCCGCTAATGTGAGTTGCGTATGCTCCCGGCGAAATAAGTACGATGTAGAATCCTGCAAGAAAAAATATCCTCAGAGTATTAAACAGCCAGGCGGGCCGTTTAATGTAAAAGCGTAAATGCAGTAAAGAAGGAATAATTCCTCTTTTCATACGTTGACCTTCTCGGAATTTAAATCAGAATGCTTCTAATAGTGTTGATACTCTGTTAAGACGAAAAAAAGTGTTTTCAGATACGCAATAATGAATACGGGTATTACACTAATAAATTTATGCTTTAAGCTTCAGGATATTGCCGATTTTCAGAGTATGAATTTAAAATCAGCGAAATGGGTAAATTCAAATTTATTTTAATAATTAACTTTTACTGAATAATTCAATTTTCCTTAGGAGAAAAAATTTGAGAGTCAATCTTACAGTTTGTTTCTGATAAAGCAAATGTCTTTCCAGGTATCAGTCACCCGGTAAGCAATGTTTGATTGCCAGGTCATTCATAAATGTTAATCTGATTTTTTAAATAATTAAACAAAAACCCGTGCATTAATCCTGAAAATTTACGAATTAATATTTTTTCTGATAACTTATTCGAATGGCATTATTTCATCAGAATCTTACAAAAATTATTTAATGAAAGGCAGAAAATTATATTTTTGATTATTAAATGAATTATTTGTTCAAATAAATCAATTTACTTTTTTAATTAATTTATCTTTTTACTTTTGCGAAAACATTTTAAAAATATTTAAATGGCAAGGCCAAAAACAAAAAGCTCTCTCGTAGACGGAATTGCTGAACTGGTTGGTTCTTTGAGAAACATCGAATCTAAACTGGCAATGCTTCTTCATTTTCAAAAGAAGAATACTAAACGAAGAGGAAGAGGCCGGCCTCCCGGCACAACAGGTAAAAGTAAAACAGGAAAAAAATCCGGACGCGGTCCCGGGCGTCCCCCCGGCGCAAAAAATAAAAAATCCTCAGGCAAACAATCGTCAGTTAAATCAACAGGTAGACCTGGTCGTCCTGCAAAAAGGAGAGTAGGCAGACCATCAGGAAGCAAGAATAAAAAATAACTCAATGCACCCTACCGGGTGTTCTGTGTCGTTTTTTATTTTTGTTTGCAGATTCAGTTCGTTAATGCTTTGAACGTATTTCATTTCCTGGTTCTTTTCTTTTAATTGTTTTGGATCTGGAAATTCTCATCATCCCCGGGATTTGATTTGCCCATTACCGGGTTATTAACAGAAAAATACGCTTATAAACAGGCTGTTGATAATTTTTGAAACACCTTGAAATCCTTTTTTTCTTCTCTTTTTTAATGTGTCCCGGTATTTTTTTGGCAGATTTCCATAAAATGTTGGTAAATAATCAATAAGCGGTTGTACGTTCAGCCAAACTTAATTGACAATTTATTAACATTGGTTTATATTGTGAGAAATCAGGCTATTGCGAAAATTTTACATGAATCAATGGCCTCAAATGGAGAATTCAGAGGAGTTTAATTTTATTCAAGCCGCATAGAACCTGTTCTCCAAAAGATTAATTATTGAACACATACCACACGAATGAAAAGAGCCTATTTACTTTCCATTGCTTTATTATTTCTTATTCTTGATGCTGATTATTGTGATGCAGCCTCATGGCAGAAATTATATGTGAAAAAAAGCACCGATTGTTTCCGTTGCGTCAAAGAAGTTTCGTCCGGCGGGTACATTCTTGCAGGCTATACTGCAAACTTAACCCCTAACGACACGGATGCACTTGCGGTACGATTGGACGTAAACGGCGATACTCTCTGGACGTTCGTTTATAACGGTCCTTCCGGGAAAGAAGATTGTTTTTATAAAGTGGTTCCTACTTCCGATAATGGATTTGTTTTTTGTGGTTATAGCAGGAGTTTCAGCAGCAGCGACAATGTGTTTTATTTAAAACTTAATTCGAGCGGACATGTTCAGTGGGTGAAGAACTGGGGAGGAAGCGGAATTGATCGGGGAGAGGACATGATTGAACTGGACGATGGTAATTTTATCATCTGCGGGTATTCGACTTCAAGTCCCGCGCGTTATTATGATGCATTCATTCTAAAGATCGACCCGGGCGGAAATACTGTCTGGACGAAAATTTACGGCGGCACTTCATACGACGATGCAAACTCCGTGATAGAATTACCTGATCATGGATTGTTAGTCGGCGGTCAGAGTAATAATCAACTGTTCCTCATCCGGACAAATTCCGATGGCGACTCTCTATGGACACGTTCTTTTGGCACCTCAGGCATAGATAATATAAAGTGTGTAAACTTTGCACAAGGTGGTGACGGATTCGTATTGGCCGGAACCACTGATGGCGCCGGCAGCGGAGGTGAAGATGCCTATCTCGTACGGACAGATACCGGCGGGGTTCAGTTGTGGGCGAAGACATACGGAGGTTCCCTTAACGATGGCTTTCATACCATCGAACAAACAAGCGACGGCGGATATTTTGCATGCGGAACAAGCAGCGAAGGCCCTTGGAACAATCCAAACATCTGCATAACGAAACTGGATGCGAATGGTAATAAATCGTGGGAGAATTTCTTCGGCGGTGAAAATCATGATCATGGTTACAGCGGCACGCCGACCTCCGATGGCGGTTATATTGCCTCAGGACATACGAGAAGTTTTGCTAATACCGATAACATTGAGGATGCATTGGTCATCAAGACAAATTCATCAGGACAGGTTTCTAACTATTTATCCTGGACTGAAGTAACGGATCTGATCTCCCCTGTTTCGGGAGGTTGTGGCAATGCAAACGCGGAAGTAATAGTCGAGCTTACGAACTGGAGTGTACAGAGTGTTTCAAGCATTCCTGTCACCGTTGAAATTACAGGCGCAATTAACCAGACTTTTTCCCAGACCCTGAATTCTTCTGTTGCACATAATGGGTCAAAGAATCTGACCTTTACCACTCATGTTAATATGTCGGCAGGGGGAACGTATAATTTTCATATTTACACCGGAAATCCAAATGATGTTTATCCATCGAACAATTATTTGGATAAAGCAATTGTCGTAAACACTACATCGCAGCCTCCTACAGTTACTGACGACTCCAGGTGCGGTCCGGGAACGATTACACTTTCTGCATCTTCACCCGATCAGATTAAATGGTACAGTTCATCATCGGGAGGATCATCATTGCAGACAGGTCCTGATTTTACTACGCCCTATTTAACTTCCAGCACGACCTATTATGCGCAAGCCGGAACCAGTTGTCCGAGTACACGAGTCGCTGCAGATGCAACGATAACACCGGGACTCACAGTGCCAACTCCGAATGACGGCTCAAGATGCGGCAACGGAACTGTTTTGCTGTCGGGCACATCAACCTATCCGATAAAATGGTATTCATCATCTACTTCAACGAGTGCCTTAGCGACAGGCGCCACATACACAACAAATTCTTTGAGCTCCAATACGAATTTTTATATAGCTGCTGACAATGGAACTTGTACGAGTAATCGTGCAACCGTTCATGCCGTGATAGATCCGATTCCGAACGAACCCGTAATCACCCCAGGATTTACCTGCGGAAGCGGCACCGTTGCTTTGTCTGCCAGCGCCTCCGACCCCGTTAAATGGTACACATCTTCAAGCGGCGGCAGCCCGGTTGGCAGCGGAAATAATTTTACGACGCCGGTCATTTCCACAACCACAACCTATTATGCACTTGCAGATGACGGAACCTGCCAGAGCGATCGCGTCGCAGCAGTTGCCACCGTGGAGGTGATCCCGAGTCCGCCCGTAACTACTTCTGATGATCGTTGTGGTGAGGGTACGATTGTTTTGACCGCAACATCATCTGATCCGGTTAAGTGGTTCGATTCTGCCACAGGCGGTTCACAGGTCGGAAGCGGTAATTCATTTACGACTCCTGCCATATCTTCAACGACTACCTTCTTTGCATTAACGGATAACGGTCCATGCCGGAGTAGCCGTATCCCTGCCGTAGCAACGATAAATCCGTTACCTGCATTGCCGGTGCTTTCCGCAACGGAAATCTGCGGAGCAGGAACAGCAACGCTTACAGCCACGTCTTCGGACCCGGTTGAATGGTTTGATGCTGATGCAGCCGGAAACCAGCTCGGTTCAGGAAACAATTTTATTACACCGGTGATTTCTTCCAATACAACCTACTATGCGCAAACCGATAATGGATTGTGCGAAAGTGACAGGGTTTCCCTTACCGTGAATGTAAATGCTCTTCCGGTTGTAGATCTTGGTCCTGATACAATTTTCACTTCCACTTCTTCGTATTTGCTCGATGCAGGATCCGGTTTCAATTCCTACGAGTGGAATCCAATCGGAGCTTCTCAAACATTTACTGCAAACTCTTCAGGAAATTACTGCGTTACCGTTACCGATGCCAACGACTGTCAGGCGACGAGCTGTGTGTTTGTTGAACTATCAGTAGGAATAGACCAGGTTGAAAGCAAAAATGGAATAAAGATTTACCCCGTGCCGGTGAAAGGAATTCTTACCGTTGAACAGGCAGATAATGTTTCGGGGAATTATTTGAATGTAATTGACATCACCGGCAAAACAGTTTTCTGTAAACCTTTAAACAATTCAAAGGAGACATTCGATTTATCATTCCTTTCAAGAGGAATTTACGTACTCCGGGTAAAGGATGAAAACACTTCTTCTGCATACAGGTTAGTCATTGAGTAATAATTATTGAAAAAAAATTCAGGGGCAGTCAGTTTGGCTGCCCTTTTTTTATAAAAATTTTTATCCTGCATACAACCCATTTCTGAATCCCGCGTCTCTTCTTCGTAAACCTAAGATCATGAGAAGAACGTTATACTTTATTTTTCTTGCCCTTTCAATTACTTCATCCAAGGCCATTACAACAGATACAATTCCAAATGGAGGTTTCGAAAGCTGGTCTATTATCGGATGGAGCGAGGTCCCCAGATACTGGGTAACCAACAATTCGAATCTGCTTGCACCGATTATAGTTCCGGATTCTGATTCTTATTCAGGAAGCCTTGCAATGAAGGTTTCTTACATGAGCGCTTTCCAGCCACGGGCCAGTTGCAATTTTTTACTTACAGGACATCCGTTAAACATAGGCGGTTATGCCAGAAATGAACTCGGCCCGGGAGATTCTGTGATGATCGTTGCCAGGCTTTTTTATAACCAGGTGATCGTAGACAGCGGTTATGCGGTAATGTATGGCGGATTCAACCCCCTGTATTCGCCATTTATTGTATCCATCAGCCAGAATTCTTCCACAGCCGATTCGTGCGAAATCGTAATCACCGGTGGCATGACGCTGGAGACCTCGATCACTTTCGATGATCTGCAGTTTGATTTTTTGCAGGAAGTTTATGAAAATTTTAACAGAAATTTTTCTTTTTATCCGAATCCCTGCAGCGACAGGGTCGTGATAAACATTAAACATAGTGGGTTTGTGCCAGGTAAAATTGAAGCATACAATATGCTGGGTCAATTCAGGGAACTGGAAATTGTTAATCAGTCAGCAGTTGATTATATTGTAGAAGTAAATACGTCTGTTCTGGATAAGGGAATGTGGTTGTTGATGATAAGGAGTGACAATGAATCGTATTCATTTCTCCTTCAAAAAAATTGAGTTAACCGGCAATGAATTTTCATTAAAGAATGACAGCTTCCGGAGAAGAAGAACTTGTTAAAGGTTGTATTAATGGAGATAGAAAATACCAGGAATTGCTATACCTGAAATTTTCCAGGAAGATGATGGGTATATGTTACAGGTATTCGAATAAGAAAGAAGATGCAGAGGATCTGTTACAGGACGCATTTATAAAAGTCTATTCAAGACTTCATCAGTTCCGGCAGGAAGGCTCTCTCGAAGGCTGGATCAGGAAAATTGTGTTGAGTACAATCTACGACAGCTTCCGGAAAAAAAGATTCCTGGTTGTTCTTTCCGATATAAATTCTGCCGAAGAAACGGAAGAGGCTCCGGATCTTTTCCCGGAGGTGGATTTTGAACAGTTGATCGAAGCAATAAGGAATCTCTCTCCCGGGTACAGGACCGTCTTTAACATGTATGCGGTTGAGGGATATACTCACAAAGAGATCGCAAACCTGCTTGGCATATCCACAGGAACGAGCAAGTCGCAGTATTCTGCGGCAAGAAAATCTCTTCAGAAAAAATTAAATGTTTTTGCAGAAAAGCCATCCATTCGTACACGATGAAAAATAACAGGAAAGAAGAATTTGATCATTTCGAAATTGAACCTTCTTCAGAAGTATGGAAAAGAATTGAACAAAAACTCCCGCCCGCGAACAGACGCCGCTGGTTTATCTTTTGGTTGATACCGCTGTTTGTCATAGTCGCAGGCGGCATGTTGGTTTTTAAAAACTCAGTCTTTTCAGAAAAGAATAACTCCAATGTGTCAATCAATGAGCGTGTCATATCTGCGGACGAACAAAGTAGTCTCATGGAATCACCGGGTAACTCCGGAAGAAATTCTTTGTCGGACTCATTTAACAGCAATGGTCCTGTTTCACACAGAGAAAATAAAAAACCGGAACAGGTCCGGAAAAATATAACAGCCACATATCCTGTAAAATATAACGAGACATCTTTAAGCGGGGAAGAATACCCTGTTGATGAATTCCGGATAAGCGATTATGCAAAAGCGGATGACAAAAATGTAATTACCCGGGCGGAATTTCTCAGGATTAAAAAAGGCAGTGTTTCATTTCCTGAGATGAACATCGATGACAAAGTTAAAAGCAGAAATTCATCCGGAGCCAGTGCCTGTGTGATAAGCCGCTGGAGCATTTATGCTGGTGCCGGAGTAACTTTTTCGGGAAATAAAGACAAGTCTCTTCCTGATAACTATTCCGGAACCATCGAAAATTTAAATAGTGTTTATTACACTACAGGAGTTAGCTTTGATTTAAGCATGCGTGTAAAACTATCGGCCGGAATTTCACTGATATCCATGGGACAAAAAAGCGCTTCGGGAACGGAGGTGGTTTTAAATGGACCTCCCGGCGATCCGGATAAGACGTATACATTCACATCCCCGCTCGGAAATGTGACGGGACAGGGAAACGATTTCGATTTGGCATTTTACAATAATTCAGATTCGACATTATTCCCGGTAAGTATTATGTCCGGCCTTTCACAGGATTCTACCAGCAGCAGGTACGTAAACCTGAGACAGGAATTTCAGTACCTGGAAGTTCCTCTTACGATTACATATAAAGCTGTGGAAAGGAGGATAACTCCTTTTGCCGGAATTTATTTCTCGACCGGATTCCTGCTGAGGAACCAGATTTATCTGAATGATAAAAGACTGAACTATGTATACGAGGACGAGCTGTCAAGCTATGTTTTTTCAGCCGGTATAACAGCCGGCTTCGATATTAAATGCTCACGAAAGTTCAGTGTCGCAGTTAATGGATTTTACCAGGAGGGACTCACTTCCATTTTTAAATCAGACAATCATTGGAAACCATATGCTTCGGGGATTTGGGGAGGTGTGAAGTACCGGATTTGTAAATAGACATTACATTGTTCGATTGCTTCTGCCTTTTTTGCACCGCATGATATTCGATAAACAATTTCAGTAAATTAATTTTTCAACCATAAAAAAAAATTAAAGTCCGGAAACTAAAAACTCATTGATGTTTTTGATGTCGCTGTGAGCATCCCAGATAATTTTTAATGGTTTATTTCCATAATATGAAGCCCATTGAGAATAGGTGCTGGGTGGACCGATGATATAATCACATTCGGCCAGGGAATATAAGTCCTGGATGAAATGACCGTTCGGATAGGTGATAATGCTTCCGTCAATTTCCGGAAATGATACACTTTCATTTGAAGTGACAATAAAGCGGATTTTCTTTCCGGGGAATAGCGCTTTCACCTGAAGCATGTTTCGCCTGTAGGTTTCATCATCATAGAAATAAATTCCATTGAGAAAAGTCTTATAATCGCCTCGCCGCACATGCACACCCACCAGCATATCGCAGTCTTTCCTGCTCTCGCTGATAAAGGCGGCAACTCTGTCCCGCCATTCTTTCCTGAGATGAAAGAGGTTCCTTACCTTGTCGCGGTGCTTATTGACACACTTAGGTGAACGAAAGCTCCAGCCCTGGAGAATCAACAGATTTTCTTTTTTGGAAAACTCTTCTTCAACTTCGATGTCGTAAAACGAATAGTGATTTATATTCAGATCATGTCTCTGATAGAGTCGTATGATGCGGTACCATTTTGTAACCGGAATCGTACGATACAAAACGGCAACTGTATATTTTAAAAGCAACATGCCGGCATTATTCAGTACATTAGACTTAAAGAAGCGATTCCTTATCGGGTAAGAGCCGTAACGATTCTCAGAGGCATTTTCGAAATAAACGGAGAGTTCGTTGAAGGCCGGAAAGTATAGCCTGTAATTATTCTCGATGGCATTTGAAATAAAATGCGCAAACAGAAAAAGCTGGTTACCTAATTGCCCGTTCTTGTCTGCAATAAGTACTGTCTTCATACAATAAAATACCCGAAGATTTTTTTCTAAATGTATATAAATTTAAAGATGGTAATAAAGCCTGGTCATGTTCAATGACATAAGAGAATCTAAACGAGTTTTTTTTTAAAAAGTTAGTATCTGATACATCGAAAATCTTATTGACAAACATTTATTTGTTGAGAAGTGCTGATTGAAGATGATTTTATAATGCGGTAAATCAATGTGCCAGCGATGATTTTGCTGTGAAAAAATATTTTTTTCAGGTCCGGAAACCAGCCATTTACCAACCTTTTTTTCCGGGATGATAGACATGTTCATTTTAATGATCGATTTTACTGGAAAATGAAGGGATTTCTGGAGAGATTATTAATTTGATCAAAAAAGCGGTTTTTCTTTGCAGAATAGGCCGAAGTATACTATTTTTATTAACTCTCTGGTAGTTAAAAATCCAATCTGAACATACAATAGAAGGCAGGTCGCATGTACAAGTGCGGTTATTCTATTGTTTCATTTGACCATTGTCATTCAAATGAAGTTTCGGTATCACTAAAATGAATTCTGGAAAAAGCTTCCTGAAGGAAACGCTTGTCCGGACTAATTTTATGAAGTAAATAATCTTCTGGTTAAAATTATATTAAGCAATTAATGAAAAGAATCAATCTACTTTTTTTACTGTTATTGTTTTCGGCAGGCCTTTCGGCGCAGCGAATTAATAAAGAACAGACCTCTGGTGTGATCGTAGCTTCAGAGTTTCATGTTACAAGGCCTATACGTGAGATCTTTGCAGAGAATCCCGTTGATGAAGATAAAATAATTTACAAAGAGGAGGAATCAGAGGACCGTAAACACAGGATTCCTCAAAAGTTTGAATTCACTTCCAAAGACGGACCACAGTATGGAAACGATCCTAATACCATTCAGGAAAAGATGGGCACGGAGCCAAACCGTGCACCGTTGACAAACTGGGCAGGACAATCGGCAACGGGCTTCAGGCCGATGGATCCCAGCGGTGCAGCAGGACCGAACCATTACGTACAGATGATCAATTCAACAACGTTTAAGGTTTATAATAAAAGTACGGGTGCAAACATGCTAACCGGAACGTTTGGAAACTTATGGTCGCCTGCCACTCCGAACGACGGTGATCCGATCGTGATGTATGATAAGACCGCTGACCGTTGGTTCATGTCGCAGTTCGGTTCTTCAGGCAACAAAATTTACATAGCCATCTCCCAAACTCCCGATCCCACCGGGTCTTATTATACATACACATTCTCGTCTCCGCTCTTCCCCGATTATTTGAAATTCTCCGTTTGGACAGACGGATATTATATGACATCGAATCAATCAACGCAAAGAGTCTTCAGTTTTAACAGGTCGGAGTTACTTGCCGGTAATCCTTCAGCCCGTTCCATTTACGTAAATTTCTCACCTCCTGATGGAGGCGGATTTTTTGTTCCGCTGCCTGCCGATGCAGCCGACGGCTCATTGCCTCCGGCAGGAACTCCATGTCCGATCATGTCATATTCCGACAATGGCTGGGGTTCCGGCTTTTCGGATGCGATCAACATTTACCAGATGACTGTGAACTGGGTGCCAACTACTCCTACAGCTTCGATTACACTGAAAGCGAATGTAGCAACAGCATCCTTCGATGCGAGTTATAATGCGAGCTGGAACGACGTTTCACAACCAGGTACAAGTCAGAAGCTCGACGGTATCGGTGGCGTACTGATGTACAGGGCTCAATGGAAATCGTGGAGCGGTTATAATTCTGTTGTATTGAACTGGGGTGTATGGATCAGCTCCACTCAGCGAAGCATTAAATGGTGCGAGCTCCGGCAGGACCAGGTAACAACAAACTGGTCGATGTACCAGGAAGGAATCTATACTCCTGATGCCGCTACACGCTGGATGGGAGGTATTGCAATGGATAATAATGGTTCCATCGGACTAAGTTACATGAAGTCTGACGGAACATCAATCTATCCCGGAATATATTACACAGGAAGAAAATCGTGCGATCCTCTTGGTACGCTTCCGATCACAGAGAGCGTCGTAATTGCAGGATCAGGGTCACAGACGGGAACTAACCGCGTGGGAGATTATGCTCAGACTGTTCTCGATCCTGATGGAATTACTTTCTGGCACACGAGTGAATACCTGGGCTCAGGTGGTACAGCTAAAACACAGATATTTTCTTACCAGCTGCCGAGTTGCGGAAATATTGCAAGCGTTTCGATTGCACAAACAGCCGGCTCAAACCCCATGTGTACCGGAGCTTCTGCAACTTTTACAGCAACTCCATTCAACGGAGGAACAACTCCTGCTTATCAGTGGAAGGTAAACGGAACAAACGTGGGAACCAACAGTCCTGCTTACACGACTACTTCTCTTACCAACGGGCAGGTTGTAACATGTGTCATGACTTCAAACCTTGCCGGAGTAACCGGAAATCCGGCTACTTCGAATTCGATAACCATGACTGTTAACGCACATCCCGCTGCTGCAGGAGCTATTTCAGGAAGCACTACCGTTTGCAAAGGTCAGACGGGTGTAGTTTATACTGTTGCAGCTATTGCTAATGCAACCGGTTATTCATGGACACTACCTTCAGGCGCATCCATTACTTCAGGTGCAAATACTAATTCAATAACCGTAACGTATTCTGCCAGTGCTATTGCCGGAAACATTTCTGTATATGGAACTAATCCCGGATGTAATGGCACCTCATCTTCATTAAGCATTTCGGTAATCACGCCAATTCCTACCAGTGGTACTCAAACAGTCACTAATTCGTCTGGGATTACGATCAATGATGCAACCACTTCCAGTCCCTATCCTTCTACAATTACCTTCTCGGGATTGTCAGGTCTAACACAAGATGTGAATGTAACCATAACAGGTTTAACCCATACATTCCCGGACGACATTGATGTTATTCTCGAATCCCCAACAGGTCAGCGAGTAACACTTATTTCTGATTGTGGATCAAGCGGGTCATTAACCGGAGTCAATCTTACCTTTGATGATGCCGCCTCTTCGAATTTACCTGACGGTACCGGCATAACCACCGGAAGCTATAAACCAACGAATTTTTCTTCTCCCGATACCTATGCATCTCCGGGCCCCGGGTCGTTTACAGCACCCACGGGAGCATCATCAACAGCGCTTTCAGTATTCAATGGAATTAGTCCGAACGGAACTTGGAAACTTTATATTGTAGATGATGCATCACAAGATGTGGGAACAATTGCTTCCTGGAGCATTACTCTGGTAGTTCCCTTTAGTGCATCCACCATTACCGGAAATTCATCTGTTTGCACCGGGCAGAACGGTGTATCTTATAGTATCCCTGCTGTCGCAAACGCAACGGGTTATAATTGGGTATTACCGTCCGGCGCCAGCATAGCATCCGGCGCAAATACAAATTCTATTACAGTAAATTATTCCGGAAGTGCCGTATCAGGAAATATTACCGTGACGCCATTTAATTCCTGTGGAAACGGATTAATCTCAAATGCATTAAGCGTAACTGTAAATTCTGCAGGTGCTGCCAGTGTAAGTATTAGCGCTACTCCTTCAGGAACGATTTGCCCGGGAACCAATGTGATTTTTACCGCTACACCCATAAATGGCGGTACTCCTTCTTACCAGTGGAAAAAGAACAATGTAAATGTTGGAACTAACAGCGCATCATATGCTGATAATGGATTAAATAATCTGGACCAGATTACGTGTGTGATGACAAGCAGTACAAGTTGTGTTTCAGGAAGCCCGGCAACTTCCAATGCAATAACGATGAGTGTAAATGCCTCTGTTTCGCCATTAGTTACGATTGCACTTACTTCAGGAACAAATCCGATGTGTGCCGGCGCCGGCGCAACGTTTACAGCTACACCGACCAACGGCGGAACCACACCGTCCTATCAATGGAAGGTGAGTAATGTAAATGCAGGAACCAACAGTCCGACATTCACCACAAACGCATTGACGAACGGCCAGGTAGTTTCATGCGTGATGACTTCCAATGCGGCCTGCGTGAGCCCGGCCACCGCAACATCAGGAGGAATTTCGATGTCAGTTAATCCTGCCGTCACTCCTTCCGTGTCCATCGCACTTACAGCGGGAACCAATCCATCCTGTGAAGGAGCTTCAATCACCTTCACCGCAACACCGACTAACGGAGGCGCAAGTCCTGCATACCAGTGGAAGGTCGACGGAACAAATGCCGGAATCAACAACACAGATTTTACCGTCAGTAATCTCACCGGCGGACAAATTATATCCTGCGTGATGACTTCCAATGCTGACTGTGCGAGTCCCGCCACAGCAACATCCGGAACTATTACGATGACCATTAATCCTGTAGTTGTTCCTGCCGTATCCATTGCACTTACATCGGGAAGCAATCCACAATGTGCCGGTGCTCCTGTTACGTTTACCGCAACTCCTGCAAACGGAGGCGCGACTCCTTCTTACCAATGGAAGATTGACGGAACGAATGCAGGGACTGACAGTCCAACGTTTACGTCATCTGCATTGACTAACGGACAGGTTGTAACCTGCGTGTTGACTTCGGACGCAGAATGTGCGAGTCCGGTTACCGCTGCATCGACAGGAATCACGATGAATGTAAATGCGGTAGTTAGTCCGTCTGTTACGATTTCGCAGACAGCAGGTACGAATCCTCAATGCGCAGGGGAATCATCCACATTCACTGCAATACCGGTGGACGGAGGATCAACTCCTTCTTACCAGTGGAAAGTGGATGGACTTAATGTCGGCACCGATAACGATTCATATACAACAAACAGCCTTACTGACGGGCAGGTTGTTTCCTGTGAGATGACGTCGACAGCAACCTGCGTGACCGGAAACCCGGCAACGTCAAATACAGTTACGGTTGTTGTTTTTTCCATTCCTTCATTGCTTTCGTTTTCACCTCTGACCGGGAATACAGGAACTGACGTAGTCATCAGCGGAAGCGGATTTAACGGCGTTACGGCAGTTGATTTTAACGGCATATCGGCAACATTTACAATAGACAACGACAACCAGATTACTGCTGTTGTTCCTGCAGGCACTGTGGACGGACTTGTTGGAATTACAAATTCATGCGGAACAGTTCATAGCATTGCTTCGTTCACGCTGACAGGTTCGGTAACATTGAACCTTAAGCTTTACCTCGAGGGTTTCTACCAGGGCGGCGGACAGATGACAGGAGTGTTATCACCAACAGTTTGCGATACGATAGTAGTGAGTCTTGCGACAGAATTGTCTCCTTACTCCATTCAATATACTCAGATGGGCACGATCGATATTGCAGGCGAAGGTGCTTTCAGTTTTCCGGCAGCTGCCTTCGGAAATTCATTTTTCATAGTGGTGAAACACCGGAATACCCTTGAGACATGGAGTGAGAGCCCGGTAGCAATCAATTCTGCTTCCATCAGCTATGATTTTACGACATCCGGAACCAAGGCATACGGAAGCAACATGATAGAAATTGACGGTGCATTTGCAATCAGGAGCGGGGATGTGAACCAGGACGGTACAATTGATGAAGATGACCTGAATGACATCGAAGCCCAGGAGCTTTTATTCCTTACCGGTTATGTACCTGAAGATCTAACGGGTGACTATATAGTCGAATCAGCAGACTACAGCATCGTTGAAAATAATCTAACCAGAGTAATGGCCCGTCCGTGATGACAGCCATAAACATTTAAAGAATTTCCATGAGATTAATTTACGCTAACCGGGCATTTTTATTTTTTGCCCTCTTTCAATCTGTTCTTTTTTCTGCCAGTGCACAAAAACAATCTGAATACTGGAAGGATCTGTCACAAAAAATAATTCTGAACAGCGAACAGCGTTCATCCATGCCTTCTCAGTATCGTTCACTTGAACTGGATCTTGGAGTTTTAAATTCTCAGCTTTCCTCAGCCATCGATGAAAATGATGCGAATGCTTTCGTGAACGGACCTGTAATTTCCCTGCCATTGCCTGACGGGACGTTTTCAGACTTCAGGGTTGCGGTTTCTTCGCTTTTACCAAAGCAGCTTCACAATAATTTTCCGATGATCCAGGCGTATACTGCCGTTGGTGTCGATGACCCTTCCTCATATGCCAAATTAGACGTGACGCAGCATGGCTTTCATGCGATGATCATCTCTTCCCGGGGTTGGTTTTTTATTGACCCGGCATTCATCGGAAACACTTCTGTTTATATCAGCTACGACAGGCGATTCTCGCAAGCCACCAGTACCTTCATCTGTGAAACGGAGAATGAACTCATAAGAGACGGGCAGCGGATCACGCCCGACTACAGTGTGGAACGCAGTGCAGGCACGCAGTTGAAGACCTACCGTCTTGCAGTTGCATGCACGGGCGAATACGCATCCTTTTTCGGCGGCACAGTGGCAGCGGCGCTTTCCGCAATTGTTACTTCTGTAAACAGGGTAAATGGTGTTTACGAACTCGAGCTTTCTGTGCGTTTGGTTCTGATAGCAAATAATAACCTCATCGTCTATACAAACGCAGGCACTGATCCGTATACAAACGGTGACGGTGGAACCATGCTGGGTGAGAATCAAAGCAATCTCACCTCTGTGATCGGCTCCTCGAATTACGACATCGGTCACGTATTTGGAATCGGCAGCGGTGGCATTGCCGGCTTGGGCGTCGTTTGCAGTTCCGGCAGCAAGGCTAATGGAGTCACAGGAAATGCCTCACCCGTAGGAGATAATTTCGACATCGATTATGTGGCTCACGAAATGGGTCACCAGTTCGGCGGCAATCATACATTCAACAGCGTGACTGGCAATTGTAACGGCAACAGGTCATCTTCTGCTGCCTATGAGGTTGGCAGCGGCACCACGATCATGGCCTATGCCGGCATCTGTGATGCTGACGACATTCAGCCTCATAGCGACGCGATATTTCATTCGAAGAGTTTTGATGAAATGCAAACGTATATCACATCATCGACAGGCAGCACATGCCCGGTTGTAACCGCCACCGGCAATACACCTCCCGTCGTTACAGTCAGTCCCAATTACACCATTCCTCTCAATACTCCTTTCATTCTTACCGGTTCAGCCACTGATGTAAACAACGATGCGCTTACTTACCTGTGGGAAGAATATGACCTGGGTCCGGCCGGCGCTCCGAACAGTCCGTCAGGAAACGCACCAATCTTCCGCGATTTTGTTCCGACAATAAATCCTTTCCGCGTTTTCCCAAGAATGGAAGACCTCGTGAGAAACCAGCAGACACTCGGCGAGATACTCCCGACCTATGCGCGCTCACTTGCCTTCAGGCTTGTCGTAAGAGATAACAGGGCGGCAGGCGGAGGAGTCACCCACAACGACACGCCGGTTACGTTAACTGTTTCGAATACGACTACGCCATTCAGGGTCACCATTCCAAATACCGCGGTAACGTGGTTTGCAAATTCATCACAGACGATTACATGGGACGTCTCCTCTACGAACATTGCACCCATCAGTTGTGCGAATGTAAATATTCTCCTCTCGGTCGACAGCGGGTATACCTATCCGTATACTCTTCTTGCGAATACGCCTAACGACGGCAGCCAGGTCGTCACACTTCCGAGTGTAATAAGCAATAAGGCAAGGGTGAAAGTGGAATCGGTCGGAAATATTTTCTTCGACATATCCAATGTGAATTTTACGATTTCCGCATCCTCGCCGGTATTGACTTTGTTGACTACTCAGTCGCTGGTATCAAACAGCATTTGTGCAGGAAGCACAATCGATGTTACGTATGCCGTGGATGGTCCGGCAAATGCGGGAAATATTTTTACCGCCCAACTATCGAACGCTTCCGGAAATTTTTCTTCTCCTACAAATATCGGGACGCTTTCTTCTGTTAATGCCGGGACGATTGCAGCGACAATTCCTTCCGGAACCGCGAATGGAACCGGTTACCGCATACGCGTCGTAAGCTCAAATCCCGTCGTGACAGGCTCAGATAACGGAGCGAATATTACCATCAACCAGTCGCCCGCAACGCCCGGTACGATTACAGGCTCAGCAACAGTTTGCCAGGGGCAGTCAGGTGTTGTTTATACAGTCCCCGCAATTGCTAATGCAACCGGTTACGCCTGGAACTTTACATCCGGAGTTACGATCAACTCCGGGACAAATACGAACTCCGTTACCGTAACATTTTCTTCCGGCGCAGTTACCGGTACGGTTACCGTATACGGTACAAACGCCACATGCCCCAACGGCCCGGTTTCGACTCCCAAATCCATCGTTGTCAACCCGCTTCCATCGGCTCCAGGAATAATTTCCGGCGCTTCTGCTGTCTGCCAGGGTCAGCAAAGCGTTGCCTATTCTGTTCCTTCCATTTCGAATGCTACCGGTTACATCTGGTCGCTTCCTTCCGGCGCAACCATTGCAGGCGGCAACAATACAAATTCCATCACCGTTAATTTTGCCGCAAATGCTTCTTCGGGAAATATATCAGTTGCGGGAAGTAATTCCTGCGGCAACGGAACATCATCGTCTCTGGCAGTAACAGTAAATCCGGCTCCGGCTGCACCGGTGATTACTGCAAACGGCCCCGTGTCCATTTGTACACCCGGTTCTGTTGTATTAAGTTTTACGCCCGTCGCGGGAGTTTCTTATCAATGGAGAAAGAATAGTGTAAATATCGCCGGACAAACAAGTTCGAATTACACCGCTACCACGGCGGGTAATTATGATGTGGTTGCAACCTTTGCCTCGATACCGGCACAGACGTTTACAAATTCATCGGTAGTTTCCATTCCGGATAATACATGTCCGGGAGGAACCAGCTCGATTGCAGTCAGCGGATACAACGGCACGGTCGCCTCATCCGGCATTTCCATAAAGATAAACATCACGCATCCTTATGTGGGAGATCTTGTACTTTTCCTGAGTACGGTAGACTCAAAATTACTCGGCCTCAGCAACCGAACCGGAAACTCAAGCAATAACGGCGATAATTTTACGAACACAGTTTTCTCTGATGCCGGTTCAGGAGTATTGCCGACGTCGGGCGCGCCATACACCGGAATTTATAAGCCGGTTGCGGCAACGTTTACAAACTGTCAGACGAGTACGATAACCACTTTTGCGGCCATTGGTTCGGGCTCAATCAATCCAAACGGCACGTGGACCTTCCGGGCCACCGATATGGCCGGACAGGATGTTGGATCGATTCAAAACTGGTCAATCAGTTTTCCTGTATCAACTCCTAATACATGCAGCACCGCTTCAAATGTGATAGGCGTAACGGTGAATAACAACGTAACGCCGGCGGTGAGCATCGTTTCCGATCAGGGAAATGATGTATGCGCAGGAAGCAATGTGATATTCACAGCCACGCCAGTCAACGGCGGAGACACTCCGGCATATCAGTGGAAAAAGAACGGGACGAGTGTCGGGCTTAACAGTGCAACATTTGCAACCACGTCGCTGGCAGACGGAGACGTGATCACCTGTGAGTTGACGTCGAATGCGGCGTGCGTGACGGGTAATCCGGCAGTTTCGAATTCGATAACGATGAATGTGCAGGCGTTGCCGGTAATCAGCTCGTTTACGCCTTCGTCGGGAAATTCGGGGACGCAGGTTTCCATCAGTGGAGAAGGATTTACGAATGCGTCAGCAGTGAATTTTAATGGCACGTCGTCAACGTTCACTGTTACGAATGATCAGCTGATATCGGCTACGGTTCCGGTGAATGCGACGAATGGATTAATAACGGTTGTGACGCCATGCGGGTCGGCTGTGAGTCCGTATAATTTCTTTGTCGACGTTGGCGGATCGGTGACGCTTGATTTGAGAGTTTTGATCGAAGGATTTTACAGGGGCAACGGCCAGATGGCAGGAGTACTTTCGCCTTCAGTTTGCGATACCATTTTTGTGGGACTGGCGGAAATAAATTCTCCTTATTCGATCCTCTATTCTTCGAGAGGGACAGTGAGTATTACGGGCAATGGCTCTTTCCTTTTTCCGGGACTGGTGCAGGGCAATTCGTATTATATAGTGGTGCGACACAGGAATTCGATCGAGATCTGGAGCAAGGTTCCGTTTTTGTTCTCGTCGCAGGTGAATGTCTTTGATTTTAGTTACTAATAATCCAACCACAGCGCTTCTAAAGCTCGAATTAGCAAAAAACAATACTGCGAAATCTGCGGTTTCATCTGTGGCATCTGCGGGAATCAACTTTTCTTCCCCCCTTAAAACCCGCAGAAATACCGCGGAAGCCACAAAAAATAATGTATCACAACATCGTTTGATAACTCTGTAAATATTAATTTTGGCCGATGAAAAGGACATATATACTAACATTGCTGCTGGCTTACTTATCTGTTTTTTCTTCAGAAGCGCAGACGACACAACTTACCGTGAGAGGTTTTTCAGAAGGGTATTACAGGCATTCGATGGGGAGGATGGTAGCAGTGGCGGATTCGGTGAATTACCCGATGATTTGCGATACAGGATTTTTACAGGTGATTGATACGGCTACGGGTCAGGCGGTATTTTGTACGGACGTAGTGATAAAGACCGACGGGTATGGCTTCTGCAATGTGCCGGCGTATTTGTTCAGGCAATACTTAAGAATAGCGATGAAGTTCAGGAATTCGTATCACCTGCTGAGTAAGAATGTGGTGCGCATGACGGGCAATGCAGTCTCCGTGGACCTGACAGTTCCACAAAACGTCTGCTGCAGTTTTGATACGACCTACGGTGTAGCGAAGGCATATTGCGGCGACATGAACGACGACGGCATTTTTGATGGAAGCGATTTTCTCATCATCGACGGAGATTTCCAGAGTCATAATACGGGATATCTCATCTCGGATCTTACGGGAGACAGAGTTGTGGATTCGCTCGATATAAATATTTTCAATAAGAATTTCAATGAAGGATATGCGGACGAATATGTAGGAGCGTGTGTGGTGAATGATATTGATGAGAATGAGAAAAATTCAATGAGGATGTTTCCAAATCCATGCAGGGATTTCCTGTCGATTGAGATGGACCGTTCATATGAAGATGTGCATGTAATTCTGTACGATTGCCTGGGAAGAATCGTCATGGATGAAAGTTTTTTTGACGGATCGCTTATAAATATCAATACGGGAAGTTTTGATCGTGGAATTTATTTCCTGAGGCTAGTGGCTGATGGAAGAGAGAAATTTGAGAGAAAGGTGATTCTTTCCAACTAGAAAAAACAATTCTGCTTAATCTGCGGTTTCATCTGCGGCATCTGCAGGAAACAATTTTACTTCCAACCTCTTCAGGCTCTCCAATTAGCAATGACTATTCTGCCTGAAAAATTTATTTGTCCTCGATTAAATCATTTCCGGCAATAGAAGAACTCTCTCTTGTAAGAATTGAAAACCCGAGTCCGAACGAAATCCATGTCTTTCCATGATAAATGAAATGGACATTTTCGTTGTTGGAAATAAAATCCCAGCCGACGAAGAGTCCCGCCTGAGTCTGGGAGAAGAAATCGAAGACAGCGCCAATGGAAGGCGAGAGGGCAGGAACATCGGTATCGTCTTCAATGTAGCCATCCGTAGACCGTTTGTTGATGGTAACAGAGGTGACGCCGAGGCCAACAAGAAAATTTATGCAATTGCGCGAATAATGAGAGAGCCGCATTTTGATTCCTGCGACGGGACCGAGAGTGAAGTCCTTCGAGAAATCGAATTTCTTAATTCGCATCTTGATTGGAATTAAAATGTTTCCCGCGGTGAATGAGACTTTTTTATCGTATCGCGGGATGGCATTTCTGAGCATGCCTGCCGACATCAGAAAATATTTGTTCTGCAATCCGGCAGAATCGGCAAAGCACCACAGGGCATTCATGAGCGCATTGTTCTTCCAGCGTCGGAAGCGGACGATGAGAGAATCGTTCCCGGTACGGCCAATCACAGTGAAGATGGCGCCGGGCATGGCAATAATAATGTTGGTGTCATTGCCCTGGTTGCCGAGGATATCGCAGGGGTAGACAGGGATTTCGAGAACGATACAGTAATGCATGATTCTTTCACCCGGGAATCCGGGCTGACCCTGTGCAAGGAGTTGGCTTAAGACGATGGCGCAGCTTATGTGCGTTTGCAGCGAAATCATTTTGAGCGAACGGAGAATCGCATGTGTTTATTGAAAAGCGGTGAAGTTCATGGTTTTACATTTATTATGATTTCACCTGCCGAACCTAAAAAACAGATCGGCTTTAGTTTCTCACCGAATTACCTCTGAAACCAGCCAAACAGTTGCAGTTCCGGGGAACAATTATGTCCAAAGTATTACAGATTTTCGCTGCTAAAACCGGATCTCTTCCGGGGCATTTTTAGTTCTTTTCTTAAAAATTTCCTATCATTGCAACCCCGAAACGACGGGGAGAGTAGAAGATAGAAATAGTAATTATTGAATTATCTAATTTTAAATAATCAGATTAGTTTATTTCTGATTGAAAGTAGAAAGCAGGTAATTTTCAAATTAACGAATTTTCAAATTTTCAAATTAGTAAAAAGGGTCCTGTGGCCGAGTGGTTAGGCAGAGGTCTGCAAAACCTTGTACAGCGGTTCAAATCCGCTCGGGACCTCCAGATTCGTCCGCCAGCTGGTGGAACATTAAGCCCCATTTGAACAAAACGGGGCTTTTTGCTTTTTGTTAGGAGACGTGGCGACTCGTTAGGACACAAATTCGTTTCGCTGGAACTAAAAGGAATGTTTCACTGGAAGGGCATTTATTTTATACTATTCTTATTTGAATTTCCGAAAATTGTTTTACTAGATTCCTGCGTGATATACCATTCTCTATTCGTATTTTTAAATGGGAATGGTATAAATAAGCAAATTAATATTTTAACGAGAAAGGATTGACCAGTCTGTCGCAACTGGGCTTTGCAGATTCCTGCGGATAGCCTATTTTTGGGAACACGGATATTTTCCGTAAAATGAAAAAAAACCGAGTCATTACCGTTTCAATTATTGTTTCCCTGATTGCAATCAGCGAATTTTTATTGTCTGAGCGCAATGAGGGCCGGGCTGCGCAATTTCATTCTGCATCTGAGATGTTTTTTTTCCAAAATCATATGCAAACGCCGATAGCGGCCGGAGAATATTTTCTTCATTCAATTAACTGCAAGGGATGCCACGGCTTCGACTCACTTGGAATAGCGAGCGTTGATATGAATGGTGTTGATGTTAACCTCTACGATGACTGGCAGGCGACGATGATGGCGAATTCTGCAGTCGATCCGTTGTGGCGTGCAAAAGTAAGCCATGAGATACTCGTCGATCCCGGACATGCAGTGCAACTTCAAAACAAGTGTACTTCATGCCATGCGCCTATGGGACACTTCAGCGCTTTGTACAAAGGTTTTCCTAACTACAACATCGCAATGCTCGATACAGACTCGCTCGGACTCAATGGCGTTTCATGCAGCGGCTGTCATGAGATAGGGACAAATAATCTTGGAAGTGTTTTCTCCGGCGTCATTCCTTACGATACTTCAAAGGTTGAATTTGGTCCATACCAGAATCCCAATGCCGGTCCGATGCAATTATATGTAGGCCTGACTCCGACTTACAGCACACATATGGGAGAAGGCAGATTTTGTTCGCCTTGTCATACGCTTATTACAAACACTGTGGACCTGCAGGGAAATCTTACTGGCGGAACATTTATCGAGCAGGCAACATTCCATGAGTGGGAAAACTCAAGTGCTCCGGGAGACAATATCACATGCCAGAAATGCCATATGCCGCAGGTGGCTGATTCCATCGTGATTGCAAGCGGCATTCTGAATTTACCTCCCCGTGCCCCATTCAACCGACACAAGTTTACAGGTGCGAATGCATTCATGGTTAACCTGATCAGGAATAATAAATCTTCCATCGGCATTAACACACCGGATGTACGTTTTGATTCTACCCTTGCTGCAATCAATCGTATGCTAACCCAGAATACACTTGCCATAAATCTTCTTCTTGATTCTGTTACGAGTGACACGGCATTCCTTAATCTGCGTCTCATCAATAAAGCAGGACATAAATTTCCTTCGGGATATCCAAGCCGCCGGGCAGTAGTTCAGCTGGTTGCTCTTGATCAATCGAACGATACGGTGTTTGCATCAGGCACCTTCGACTCGAATTACGAAGTGAATGGAATAGATACGGCGTTCGAACCACACTACAACATTATTTCACAGGAAGACCAGCACCAGATTTATGAGATGGTGATGGGAGATGTGAACAACAATAAAACAACAGTTCTTGAGCGAGCAGATACTGTTTTAAAAGACAACCGCATTCCCCCGGAAGGATTTGTATCGACATCTCCTGTTTATGATACGGTACGAATTGTAGGAGATGCATTGAATGATCCCGATTTCAATAAAAATATTTCTGGTGTTGAGGGGAACGGCCGGGACAATGTACATTACCATATTCCTCTGGCAGGTTTTTCAGGAACCATTCGCATGTATGCCAGGGTTTACTATCAGACTGTTCCGCCCGGATGGTTGAAAGAAATGTTTTCATACAGTAGCGCACCGATCGACTCTTTCCGCCGGATGTACAATGCGGCAGACCGGTCGCCTTTACTTATCGGCGAGGATTCCATGTACGTATTTTCTACAGGTGTTGGGGGAATTATACGGAACGACGGGCTTACTGTATTCCCGAATCCTTGTTCTGACGGACGTATAAAAATTGCCTCACTTGGTACAATGAAGATCCGTAAAGTGGACGTCTATGCCGCTGATGGAAGATTCATCCAGTCCTTTAACTTCAAGAATCAGCCATTAATCGCTGAAATTGACCTGAAAGAGGCAAAAGGACTCTGTTTTTTACGGATTGATACAGGCCGGAAGACAATTATTAGAAAGGTCATCCTGGAATAAATTTTATATCTTTCTATTGCATTTAATTTATTTAATTTGCTTGGCTTGTCAGACGTCACAAAAGTTTGAACTAATGTGATTCAACTCATCTATCCAGACCAAACCACATCTCATGAAAAAATTTACAAGCATTTGCCTGGCTATGTTTTTCGCCGGGACATTTGGTGCATTGCATTCACATGCACAACTCTCGTTTACTAATGCTAACGCGAAATTAACCAACGTGAATATATTCAGCGGCTGTGCTGTAACTGTTGCCGATATGAACGGCGACGGTCTCGACGATATTGCTCGCTTAAACCAGGGACATGATCTCTACATCGAATATCAGAAACCCGGTCATCAGTTCCAGAATTTACATATTGCAGATTTCGGCGGCGGCTCCCAATGGGGAATGTGTGTGGCAGATGTTGATCATAACGGCTACAACGATGTACTTGCCGGTGGAAACAACTCACAGTATATTCAACTCATGAAGCTCGATGCGTATGGGCTCATGGGAAACATTATTACGCTTTCAACTGCTTCCATCTCGGGATACTTTATGCAGAATGCAAATTTCATGGATGTGAACAACGACGGATGGGAAGATATTTTTACATGTAATGATAATGGTCCGTCAGTGATCTGGGTGAATGACGGTACAGGAAATTTCACCATGTCATCCATTATCAATTTTGCCATACATCCGTGGACAATCTCTACAGGAGGTCATGGAAACGATCCTGCTGATGCTGGAAATTACGGAAGCGTATGGACAGACTTTGACAACGATGGTGATGTCGACTTATACGTTGCACATTGCCGGCAGGGCGTAAGCAGCACTGCCGACCCAAGAAGAATTGACCAGCTCTGGGTAAATGATGGAAACAATAACTATACACAGATGGATACTGTTTATGGCGTTGCCGACAGCATGGAAACATGGACTGCAAGTTTTGCTGACTTTGACAATGATGGTGATTTTGACCTGATGTTGTTCGAGCAGGATAGCCCGAGCCGCGTACTCGAAAACGATGGCGCCGGCCACTATACTGAAATCACTTCTACCACAGGTATCAATCTAACCGAACAGCCGATTGAATCAGTGATGGAAGATTTCGACAATGATGGTTTTGTTGATGTGCTTATTGCTGGATCTAATTCTGAGCTTTTTCATAACAATGGTAACAAGACATTTACTAA
This sequence comes from uncultured Flavobacteriales bacterium, assembly GCA_964595205.1. Lineage (GTDB taxonomy): Bacteria > Bacteroidota > Bacteroidia > AKYH767-A > 2013-40CM-41-45 > JADKIH01. The sequence continues at coordinate 104,253 of CAZQOQ010000007.1, forward strand.
AGTAATAAATGCATTCGATAATAATGCGATGGAATCATTTGCTGTCGGCGATCTGAACCACGACGGTAAAATTGACATCTACGCAAGTTATGCCAACATCTATACGAACCCTACTAACATCCCGGATGTTATCTGGTTCAACTCTTTAAATAACGGAAACAACTTCCTCACACTTCACCTGATCGGAACAACAAGTAATATGACATCACTTGGAGTGCGTGCGGAAATTTACGGTGCCTGGGGAAAACAAATCCGTGAAGTCCGTTCAGGAGAAAGCTATGGAACATGCAACACTGCCGATCTTCATTTTGGTTTAGGAACTGCAGCAACAATTGACTCAGTTGTTCTCCGCTGGCCGTCAGGTACAGTTACACACATCGACAACCCGTCAATCAATCAATTCATAACCGTAAAAGAAAACACCTGTATTTCTCCTGATAACAATATTACATCAAATGGTCCTCTTGTACTGTGTACAGGTCAGACAGTGACGCTCAATGCTCCTGCAGGTTATACCTATCTTTGGTCTGACAGTTCAACTACACAGTCGATCGTTGCAGGCACAGCCGGAGAATTTGCAGTTACGATTTTTGCAGCCGGTAATGCATGCTCAAGCACGTCGGCAACTTTAAATCTGCAAATGAACCCTGATGAGACACCCGTAATTTCAACAATTGCGACTGATCTGAATATCTGCCAGGGATCAACAATTACTCTCACTTCTACTCCTTCAAGTTCTTACCTGTGGTCGAATGGGGCAACCACTCAATCGATTGATGTTGATCAGACAGGTTCTTATTCGGTAACGACGCAGGGCGCATGCCAGAGCTGGAATTCAAATGCAATTGCTATTACGGTTTACCCTGCTCCGGCTCCAACTGCAAACGACGTTACGATTCCGGTTCCGGGCTCTGCTACACTTAATGCAACAGGAACTTTAATTGCATGGTATAATGTGGCAACAGGCGGAATTCCACTTACGACAGGTCCTTCATTCATCACCCCATTCCTGACCAGTGATACTGTATTTTATGCAGAGAACCAGACGTCTTATGGCGGTGGATTCGCAAACACCGGTCAGCTCTATCATACGGGATCGAGCCAATACAGCGGAGGCACTACAAATGCCGTTGAGATTTTTGATGTCATTCGTCCTTGCGTTTTAAAGACTGTAAAAGTGTACACAGATACTCCTGGTGATCGCATTATTGAACTTCGGGATTTCAATGACAATGTTCTTCAGAGCCTGACCGTTACTATTCCTATGGACACTTCAGTCGTAGCTCTGAATTTCAATCTTACTCCGGGAATCAGCTATCGACTTGGTACAAATGAAGCACAGAATGTTACAGTACTCGGTACGAGCTCTCCTCGTCTTCAACGCAGCAACAGCGGAGTGAATTATCCTTACACGATTGCGAATTATATTTCGATAAAAAATTCTGACCAGGGAACCGATTACTACTATTACTTCTACGACTGGCAGATTGAAGAGTCACCGACTATTTGCTCAAGCGCACGCGTTCCGGTACATGTATATATCTCAACACTTGGCGTGAATTCACCTGGCAATGACGACGCAATCCGGGTTTATCCGAATCCGTCTGACAAATTCCTGAATGTACATTTCGGTGTCTCATCTGGAAACAATGCAACGATTAAGGTGCTTGATCTTTCAGGACGAGTTGTATCATTCAACTCGTTTGAGAAGATTGCGAATGGACAAATCGTTCAGTTAGATATCAGCAAGATCGCTGCAGGATCATACATGATGATTATTGAGAATGAAAAAAGCTCGTATTCTCAGAACATCACGATCATGGAATAATTGTTCTCACGCTCAGCGAAGTCATCCCGCAAGTAATGAACATTAAAAAATGAACGAATCGTTATTTGCGGGAGACTTCGTTGCCTCGGAAATTATTTTGTTGTCGTCATCGTTGCTACAAATTCGATAATTCAAGTTGTGTAAGAAAAGTAAACTTACCTTTTACCGGACCTGCCCTTCCTGCATAGTCAACTGCACTTCTGAAATAATAATCCTCCGGCCTTTCGACCAAACCAGCATCTACCGAATTATTGTGAATGTATTTTATTTGTTACTAAGTGCAACGAAGTCTCCCGCAAATATTGATACGTTCATTTCTCAAATACATTCCTTGCAGGATGTCTTCGCCGAGCGAGAGCATTCAGATGGCAAATAATGTTTCGTTCTGATCGCTAAAATTCTTATTATTTCTATTTTTGCTTTGAGTTGTCAAATTTATACATTACTGTTGACAGTTTAATTTTATGTTCAATTCTATATATGAAAAGGTTTATAAATCCTGTATTCGCTGTTCTGATAACTATTCTCTGTTTTAGCACAAAGGGTAATGCGCAACAAAGTAAAATTGATTCTGTTTTTTGGCTTCTCAATAAATGCATTGACAGGTTGGATACAAATTCGATTCAACAGGCAAATAATATTTTAATAACAACTTCGGTATCCGACTACCAGGCAAATCGGATAGATTCATTTGCATCAGTATTAATAAAAAAATGGGACAAAGAGGAAGGGCCTCATACCATTCAATTGGCTATGTTTTATAATTATATTTCTTCTGATGCTCCCCATGCAATTGAATATGGAAAGCGACAGGTTGAAAAATATGAAAGACTCCGCACTCCAATAGCCACATCATTCAAAACGGATTATTTATCATTGCTACGGTTTCCTTTTCGAAATACCAACAGGCTGGAAGAAGGTATACATTATTTCACCGATAAACTGAATGAGTATAAAATCAGAAATGATTCAACGGGCATTTCTTTATGTTATTTTGTTTTAAGTGGTTTTTTTATGATTTCGGGAATACCTGATATAGCCATTTATAATATAAAGAAATCCTGTAGTTATAAAGATACGTTGCAGGATAAACAAACCTGGGTAAACAACATAGGCGTACTAGGGCATTATTACCTCCAGTTGGAAAACAAGGCAGAATGTCTGAAATATTCGGGCATAGCCTTACGAGAGCAAATGATACAAAAAAGCGGATTTTCTTTTACATCATTAATTATGGCAAGGATGATGATTTTGAGTAATGAGCCGGACAGCGCAGCCTATTATATAAATATTGCAAAGCAAGATACTCTTAACTACCGTCCGGATAAACAAACATCTCTTCTGCAAAATGAAGCATATTACAAAATTTACATTGGAGAATTGAGTGATGCCGAAGCATTAATCGATGAATGCTGGCAGTTAATTAATGAAAATAATATTTCTGTTAATTCGAGGGCCGGAATAATTGCGCCTGACTACTATCTTGCTCTGATAAGGATTAAGCAAAATAAACCTGAGGAGGCAATTACGCTTCTTGAAAAAGACATTGTTCGATTGCTTAATAATAGAATAGATATTTTACGCGATTATAAACTGATGGCTGAGCTTTATAGAAAAATTGGCAGGAATGATAAGTCAGCTGAAACATATACAATTTATTTAGCTAAGCAGGATAGCCTGCTTAAGGAACAATCCAAGTATCGCTCCTTTAGTTTCGAAGCAGAGCAGCAGATGAGTGAAAAAGAAGCATCCATTGCCAACCTGGAAAGCGAAAATAAGATAGCATCCATGACAAGGAATTTCGTTGCGGCCGGATTTTTAGTCGCTTTGTTTTTCGGAGTGTTTATTTATCGTCAGCGTAACCGCATCAGCAAAGAGAAAAAACGCAGCGAGGAATTGTTACTGAACATTCTCCCGGCTGAAGCAGCCGAAGAATTGAAAAGTACGGGTAAAAGCAAAGCGAAAGCATACACATTGGTAACCGTCATGTTCACAGATTTCGCTGACTTCACAAAAGTGAGTGAGAAAGTAAGCGCTGAACTTCTTGTCGATGAAATACATCAATGCTTCAGCGCCTTTGACCGGATTATTGAGAAATATAAAATCGAAAAAATAAAAACCATTGGCGATGCATATCTCTGTGCCAGTGGATTGCCGGTGAGCAATTATACGCATGCAATAGACATGATAAACTGTGCAATTGAAATCCGTAACTTCATGTCAAACCGTAAAGAAGAAAAAATGTCGAGAGGAGAAATCCCTTTCGAGATTCGTATTGGCATTCACACAGGGCCACTTGTGGCTGGAATTGTCGGCATAAAAAAATATGCTTACGACATTTGGGGCGATACAGTGAATATTGCAGCACGCATTGAGCAAAATTCTGAAGAAGGGAAAGTGAATATCAGCGGAGCGACCTATGAATTAGTAAAGAACAAATTCAAGTGTGAGCACCGTGGAAAGATTCAGGCTAAGAATAAGGGAGAAATTGATATGTATTTTGTCGGAGAGCCGGTTTCTTGAAAATTTGAATTGGAAAATGGTGGAATTACTTCACCTGGAAGCTTCACTTCCTGTAGAACAGGACAAATGTCTTATTTAAAAAGCGACAATTTGAAATTATTGGCTAAATCACGGCTGTAGTCTGCTATCCTTTTTTTTCTCCATTCTTCAGTCCATGAAATATTTAGCTTTTCAAAAATTGGCTTGTCGTCAGTTAATATGATTGCATCGTTCAAATCTATTGCGCTGTCTGTTATCAAATCGCTATACTCGAGCTGAAGACCAAGTATCTGGCAACACAGATTTAAGCGGCCGTCGTTTATTTCTTTATTTCTAAAATCTTGTTTTTCGAGAGAAGCGATAAACAATATATCACCATCTTCATCGCCCTTTTGGCTGGAGAAATAATTTAACTGAAATCCGAAATTTTCTAATGTTTTAAAAATAGATCTCCCTGCCAACCCCTTGTTGCCAACCAGGTATCCTTGAAAATTAATCATTATTAACCCATCCGGATTAATGATTTTCTTTAAACTTTCAAACGCTTCCATTGTAAAAATATGATTCGGTTGTGTCTCTCCATTAACTACATCAATTACTATCAGATCATATGTGCTCGTCGTATTATTAATATAGTGTCTTCCATCGTCGATAATGATATTAATTCCAGCAGGATCAAATCCAAAATATTTTTCGGCTATTTTTGGCATTCGATTATCAATTTCTATGGCATCTAAAATAAATCCCAAACCCTTTAGTTCCATAGCTAAATTACCACCGGCTAATCCTATAAGGAGAGCTTTAGATCCTACTGGTTTAATACTTGCTAATGTGGAAATACGATGAGGATAGCTCCAGGAAGAAAATGGTTTGTATTTTTCCACCATTAAGTTCTGTGATACACCATCAAGTAATAAAGTACGCATTTTTCTCTGCAGAGTGTCCAAATAATCATAAACTTCAACCTGACCTAAAACACCTTCACGTTGATAAAGAATTCCTCCCGATAATTTATTTTCATTTGGATTTTTAAATAGAGTTATGGACAGAATAAATGCAACGGATCCGGTAATTATCCCCGGCAAATATTTTTTTCTATATAGAAAAAAAACGAATGAACAAAATGCCAATAGAGATGAAGTTAGCATAATTGTTTTCTTAATACCCCATTCCGGAAGCAGATAGAATCCCAATAATAATGTCATAATAATACCACCTGTTGTTGAAACAGTATAAATGGTTCCGGCCAGTTTTCCGGCATTCTTTAATTCCCGTAGGCCCAGTTGTATAATAACAGGTGATATCATCCCCATAAAAACAAGAGGAGGCATGATGAACAAAGTGGCTGAGATGAGTGAACCAATTCTAATTCCAAAATGGTCTGTTGCCGGCATAACTAATATAGATATGCCGGGCATAAAAGCAATTAATAGAGCACCTGTTAATAAAATAACGGGACAAGATTTTGAGCCATCTATTTGATTTGCTATTCTGCCGCCTAAAAAATAACCCAAAGCCAGGCCACCTAAAGTAACAGAGAGTACGGACGCCCATACATATAGCGTACTACCATAATAAGGTGCGATCATTTTTACTCCGGAAAGTTCAACACTCATTACTGAGGCACCTTCAATAAAAGCAATGAAATAAATAAGATTTAAATTTTTAAATCGCATGTTATACATTTAGAATTGAACCTTTGGTTAATGCAATTTAAAATGGCTCTATAGTAATATAGCCTCCATAGGCCTTGTCCGATTCTTTGTTATCAAAGTGGATAATAATAACTAAACAATTTGTATCGGTACTACTAACATCAGTAATATTTGATTCAGAACCTATATTTGCACTCCCCTTACTTGCACTTAAAGAACCCGTGGTTATGTCTCCTTCGTAAACATCAAATGTCCGCCCTGTGTCATTCCCGTATATTTTGACGTGTGTAGCTTTATAGCCGGTTGGTATGGCAAAAGAAGTCATTAAATCACTTGCATCGTCTCCCATAACAATTCCATAGTTTAAGTTAGTGCCGCTAATATTGTCGTATCCTACGCCTTTAGGTTGCGGCGCACCTTTATTTGATTTACAGGTTGCCATGAAATCGGCAGCAGTAATTTTTATTCTGGTTGTACTTGTATTCCATCCGGTACTAATGGGAACCCAAATTGGAGAGCCACTGGTTCCGGAGTTATAATAAAAAAGATTTTTATCGGTATCAAATACCAGCAACCCTTTCGCCGGCGTCGTTATCGCATTACGATTAGCAGTTGTCATTCTGGGCACCAATACACCTTTATTATTAGCTGTGATATCCAATATTGATGAAGCATCGGGCGAAGAATTATTTAATCCTAACGATTGCCCATTGATCGTGTTCATGGACAACAGGTAAATAACAGAAAAAAATAAAAGTAAATATTTTTTCATAATTTAAATACTATTCAATCTTACAAATTATTTGTGAATTGGTTTCGTGTAGTGCAACTTGAAGCGCTGGAAGACCTCTTTAAAATGAAGAAACAGAACTCAAAAAAAGGAAAGAAGGCTGGAAATAGCGGGGATAACAATTAGACAACAAAATAGAAACGTCCCAATACTACCTTCTTTGTCAGTAAGTACTCCTTAAAATGTATTTATAGACTAAAACAAGTGGTATTATTTAGAAATATGGATTGTAGTTCTCATATTTATTACAACTGTAAGATTTTTAGTTATTTTTTAAATTATTCATCAACGAATTTTATAACATTACGTTAAGTAGATCGAATTTATAATAATTTTCAATTGAAAAAATTATTTGTTAAGTGTAAGTAAATAAATAAACTGAATGTCATTTTTGCTTTTTTTTTCCGGGTCAATGGTCAGCTCTTTTCAGAAGACAGGTACTTTTATTATTGTTTATTTTTTCACTATTCTGGTTGCAAATGGGATAACAGTTACAAATGACAATTTAGTTCTGACTGCCACTTCAGGACTGACTATGACCATTTCTGGTGATTTTTTAAATCAGAATAATGGATCTATTGATAATGCAGGAACAATAACAGTTTCCGGGGACTGGACCAATAATGCCGCAAACAACGTATTCAGTACTAATTCTGGCAGTGTACATTTGATAGGAACATCAGCACAAACAATTGGCGGAACAAATTCAACCTCATTTTATGATCTTACACTGAATAATAGCGCTTCTTCATCGACCAAATATACCTTAGGCGCTAACCTAACTGTAAAAAACGCGCTTACATTAACTGCAGGAAATTTAAATTTGGCAACTTATACGATGACGATCGGTACTTCTGCTTCTTCACCCGGTTCATTAGCAGTCACAGCAGGATCTTTTTATGGAGGTGCCCTGAAACGATGGTTCGGTACTTCAACTATTGCAAACGGTGGTAGCCAGGGATTGTTTCCAATGGGGACTTCTGTAGACAACAGATATTTTTTTATCAGCGCTCCTGCTGTCGGTCCAACAACGGGAGGAACAATAAGTGTTTCACACACTGACAGTGCAGGAAACACTGCAGTGTCATTTACCGATATAAATGTTACAATAGACAGGGTATGTAATCCATACTGGACGGTTACTACAGGTAACGGTTTGGCTGACGGAACATATAATCTGCGTGCAGAGGGAACAAATATTCCCGGAATTACAGACTATACTTTATTGCGGCTAATTTTATCAAATGGTTCAGTTGGTATTAATGGCACCAACGCGGGTTCAAACACGAGTCCTCAGGTTAACAGAACCGGATTAACCATGGCTGAATTAACTAATACTTTTCATTTCGGTTATCCTGCCGCCGCTGCCTTGCCTATCGAATTGCTTTCGTTTCGTGCGAGACCCGTTCGTTCCGAAGTAAAAATAAATTGGGTAACAGCTACGGAAACCAATACGGATTATTTCACCGTCGAACGGTCTGCTGATGGTGTAATGTATGAGGCCGTCGCATCTGTTCCGGGTGCAGGGAATAGCAGTATAAATACGTATTATAATATTTATGATTCTAATCCACTGGCCGGACTTAGCTTTTATCGCTTAAGAGAAACCGATCTTGACGGAACGAACGTTTACTTCCAGCCTGTTTCGGTTCACTTCGACAACATTAGCGGTGAATTTGAAATGACAGCATCTCATTCATCGAACGACCAGATTGTGGTGACCATCCTTTCTTCGAGTCAGGATGATTTTGTATTGGATTTTTATGACAGCATCGGAAAATTACTTTATCATCATTCAGGGAAACTGGAACGAGGTTACCAGGATTTTACAATTCCTTTGTCAAATAAAGCAGTTGGCATTTGCATGATTACCGCCAGAACGCCCTATAACTTCATTTCAAAAAGGGTATTTTAGAAAAGTATTTCTCAGTTTCTTTATCAATGATATGAGGGATAAAACAGATTCCCGCCATTCCTTAATCAACAATTAATTTACGACTATTAACCTCTATTCCGTTATTCACTTTTGTAATGTAAATGCCTGAAGGGAGATTAATATTTATTTCTGTTTTTTCCTCAGTTAGGATTTGGGTATGAACCTGGGCCCCTAAGGAATTATATAATTCAAGTACAGCCACGTGTTTTTTAAATGAATAATTTTTTAGCTGAATGACAAACCGGTCGGTTGCAGGATTAGGATAAATCGAGAACATCGTATTCGAATGGCTAAAATTATTTATACCAGTATTGATATCAAGATCAGATTCCCAGAGCCCACGTCCATAAGTTGCGGCACGTATTTTATTTACAGTGTATTGAATTTCCATGTCTCTGATCTGTACGTTTGGTAAACCGTTACTAAAAAGCTCCCATCCCGATAATGAATCACTAATAGTATAGACACCGACATCCATACCGGCGAAAATCCTGTCGTTTGTGTTGTTTTGATAAACCAGGCAGTTAACCGGTAAATTCGGAAGCCCGGTGGAATAATCGCTCCAGGTAATGCCTGCATCTGTTGAAGCATAGACTTTATTTCCCGAAGAATAACCGCTCAAGCCAATCCATACTTTTTCGGGATTGATATTGCTAACGACAATGGATGTAATAGCACCCGGAAATGTCGCCGTTCTTTTTGTAAATGTATTTCCGTTTGTACATGCATAAAAAGAATTGTAAGTAGCGCCGTAAATATAAGATGGATCAGAAGGTGCATAAGCGAGTGCCGTATATTTAAAAATTAAAGAATAAGACCCATCAATAGCACTCCACGTAGAACCACCATCTGTTGTGCGATAAATAGAATCTTTGCCGGTTAACAATGTATTATGGTCAGCTGGATGCATGATGAATGGCGTGACCCAGTTGCCTGCAGTACTTATGCCTGATCCGGGAGAGAAAGTAATGGAAGAAAAATTTGCCCCCGCATCTGTCGATTTGCGAAGTGCTCCATATTGAGTGCTCATATAATAGGTATTTGTATCGACCGGATCAAATATGCACTCCATTCCATCTGCCTGGTATAATTGTGTCCACGCATTATTATTTTTTAGAAAGATGCCAACGTCCTGCTGACCGGTAAGAATTTTATTTGGGTTGTAGGTTGAGGCACCCATCTTATACATCTGTGTAACCTTTAATCCGGTTTCGATGGAAATCCATGTGCTGCCTCCGTTATTGTTTGTTTTGTAGAAGCCTCCGTCTCCACAAGCAAACAATGTGGTAGAACTACCAGGAAGATAATCAAGAAAATGATAATCAATATACATATTTCCTCCTCTGGCGGCCCAATTAACTCCACCGTCGGTTGAACGATAAGGTACATAACCGGCAACGTAAACATCTTCAGCATCCAGTGGATTCGCGGTGATAGCCATGAAATCCGTGGTATAATTTAAACGGATGGTAGTATTCGTCGAATCCCTTGTATTAAAATTAAGTCCTCCGTCAGTTGAACGATAAACTGCCTGATAACTCGTTCCGGAACTCATTGCCAGCAGATATACATAATCGGGATTGGCAACAGTAACTCCGATTTTCATTCCGATTGCATTCGAGTTCGCGGTTTGTAAACCTGAGGTTGTTTCAACAAAGCTATTGCCCGCATCAACGGATCTGTAAAATCTTGCATTGCCGGAACCTTCACGCGTCGCATAAACAATGGACGGATTCCCGGGTTTGAATTTAATGTCGAGCATGGCACCTGTCTGGGTTTTTGTCCAGCTTATACCGCCATCAATCGTTTTATAAATTCCATCGAATGTTGCCGCAATCACAACGTCATCATTTGACGGATCAATTAATAGTCTTTTGATCGAACCGTAAGGACTTAGAGGAACAGGAATATTCAACGGCGTCCATGTGATGCCGCCATCCATGGTTTTTCGGATTCCTATATCATAGGTATAATTGGCTCCGCCAAGGGTGCCGGTAGCGAGATACATTTTATCCGGATTAGAACTGGAAATGGCAAGATCATAACAGCCGATGAATGGTAAATTATCAGTAAGATTGGCCCATGTTGCACCGGTATCAACCGACTTCCATAATCCGCCGGTATAAGAGCCTACGAAAATGGTACTGCTGTTTGCCGGACTAAACCGAACGAAATCGGTTCTGCCATTCACGCCAACATTGTTGCCAATTGGAGCGATTACTAATGACGGGCTCAGAGAAACCCAGTTCCCGCCGGTTGATGAAGAATTATTCGGTACAGATGAAGTACGAAGGATGAAGCCATGACTAAGCGAGTCTAAATAATTTTTATAATTTTCTGCTGCCTGTTTTGGTAAGTTAAGGTTACCTGATGGATAAACTCTTGGCTCCATGAATTCTTCCCATCGGCCAAATTGAAGCCAGCCGGTATGATCACGGTCCTCTTCAAATTCACCTGTTGCCAAATCAGCCGGATTAATAGGGTTTTTTTCTTTCTGATGATATTCCCGTTGTATATCGTAGAAATTAGGTTGTTCATTTTGTTTATTAGAAAATGATGCAGAGGTCAACTGTGCCAGTAAGCAGGTTTGATTTGCAATTGAGAAAATAAAAGCGAGAGTAATGATTTTTTTCATGGTGTATTTTATGGTTAAAATTTTAATAATATAATCTGAAAAATTTGTTGAAGTAATATTAATGGCTAATATAGAAAAAAATAATTTCCTCTGGCTGAGGTAGCCAAAAGGAATCGACGAAAGTCGGAAAGTGCTTGAACAAAAGAAAAAATATTTTATAGTAGCCAGTGTTTAAATTAACGAACAGTAAAATAGTTTTATCAAAAGAGTGATATTTTCAGCTGACTATTGATTAGTTTTTAACCGTTCCAACCAGATTCGCAAAACCTGGATGTTTGTGGGAAAAGGATTACAACACGGGGGATTTTAGCCGCATTTCATGATTATTATCAGAATTATTTTTTTTAAGGAAAGATATTCATTCGTATATTTTTGTATTTTTAATTTCGATTTTTGTATAGATTGATTTTTGGGGTTTCAGAAGGAAAAATATTTCTGTTGTTTTTCAAGTATTTCATAGAGTACAATTTTTATTGATAACATAAATCCATATGAAATTATGGACACTATAACTTACGAAACATGAAAAAGCTCTCCTACCTAGTAGTTTGTTTGCTCCTGATTTGTATTTCCATTGCAAATGCACAACCGCCACAGGCAATTCCTTACCAGGCTGTCGTTCGCGGAAATTCAGGAAGCATTATCGCAAACCAGACTGTCGCTTTACGAATCATTATTCGTGATTCAATAGCAAGCGGCACAATTGTATTCAGTGAACGTCACGCCACATCAACGAATCAGTTTGGACTCGTGACCGTGAATATCGGAAGCGGCAACGTACTCTCCGGTAATTTTGAAAATATTCACTGGGAGAAAAATGATAAGTTTCTCCAGGTTGAAATCGATACCGCCGGTGGAACGAACTATGCAAACATGGGTACAACACAGATGTTGAGTGTGCCATATGCTTTGTTTTCCCGCAGTTCAAAATATTCCGACAGCACAAATTTCAATGGAATTTTATACAACACTCCATTTATCATGATCGATTCTACTACTGCCAGTTCGCATGATACTGTGTTTCGTGTCGATAAAAAAGGAATATCTGTTCATAAGGGCCGTGAATTTTTTTTCCGTGGAATTATTATTCATAACGATACACTGATAATAACCGATTCGATCAACAATCCGGTTTTCATCGTTTATCCCGACGGCAGCTCATACCATAAGGGAGTGGAAAGATTTGAGGGGGGAATTGTTGTTGGGGATACAGGCAAAACACACATGATTGTACTTCCCGATGGTAGCATTGCCATTCTCGATTCGCTGGGTAAGCCAATATTCTCCGTCGCACAGAATGGCGACTCGTATCATAAAGGAACAGAAACTTTTGCATCTGGAATTGTTGTCGGTGACGACACAACTAAACCACGTTCATTGATCAAACCCGGCAGTCTGCAAGTTGTCGATTCGGCGGGTAATCCTGTCTTCAGCATCGATTCAGCAGGAAATTCTTACCACAAGGGAACGGAGACATTTGCAGGTAATGCAATCTTCGGAGATCCCAACGGACTTCATACACGATTAACTTCAGGTGGAGGGATCCAGGTTGTGGACGATGAAGGAAGAGTACGCTTAGATATAAATCCGTATGGTGGAATTCATCTTTATGATTCAGATGGCAATCTTTTATATGCTCAGGAAGTGTCAGGTAATTCTTATCATAAAGGCTTTGAACAGTTTGATGATGATATCAGGGTTGGAAATTATATGGGCGCTAACTGTCTGATCGAAAAAGATGGCAGTATTACAGTAAGTGACTCAACCGGCAAAGTAGTGTTCAGTGTTGCAAGCGATGGAACGTCTCTCCATGAAGGAGTTGAAACTTTCAGGAAAGGAATAACAGTTGGCAACGACGCAAGTTTGATATTTGAAGTTGATCCTGATTTTGGAATCGTGTTAAGGGATTCGACGGGCAAAGTTGTTTTTATGGTGAAAGAGGATGGTACATCGTTGCATACAGGAGTGGAGAAATTTGAAAATGGAATAACTATCGGACCAAATTCGCCATTGAGATTCGATCCTGACGGAACTATTTCGATCGTGGATTCTCTCGGTCATGTAGTTTTTTCACAAAACCCTGATGGAACATCTGTACATACCGGCCTCGAACAATTTCAAGGTGGAATTCTTACGGGTGGATTTGGGAACGGAGGTTTTCGTGCATACACCGATGGTTCCATTGCTTTATTGGATGCAAATGGTGATCCGGTATTCCAGCTTTTTACGGATGGAACATCAATACATAAAGGAGAAGAACAATTTTTAGGCGGGGCTGTGATTGGAAGATCTCCTTATACTCGCGTATCAGTCGACGAGTATGGAAACCTTAAAATGATAAGCAATTCTGGCGAGGAGCTCTTTGCTGTCGACGCCGATGGAACGTCCCATCACAGTAATTGGGAATTTTTTAAACAAGGTGTTGTGATCGGTACTCCGGGAATCGGAACAATAACATTTGGACCGAAAGGAGAAATATTAATGGTTGATTCTGGCGGGTATACGGTTTTTTCTGTTGATGCAGACGGAAATTCTTACCACCAGGGCAATGAATACTTCGCTGGCGGAATAACTGTTGGAAACAGCTCGTTAAACGTAACCGGAACCGGAACAATTTCCGGAAATGGAAATGGCATTTACAATTTAAATGCAAGCAACCTTTCTTCGGGCACAGTGAGTGATTTTTTATTAAGCCCGAATGTCGTGAGAACTAATAATTCTAATTATTTCAGCCAGACACAAACAATTAGTTCGTCGATTCCGGGGACGGATGCCATCGTCGGAATAGCTCCCGGAAATTTACCGGGTCCTCCATCGAACAAGGCGGGAATGTTTTATGGCGACGGACAATTTACAGGATCGGTTACCGCATCTGCATTTATTCTGGAGAATGGTGGCCCCATTACACTTATCGGAAATGGTTCGCAAATCACCGACCTGAATGCAGGCAATCTTACCACCGGTACAGTTCCGGATGAGCGTCTCAGTCCGAATGTTCTTCGTGGAAATTTCCCGAATGTATTTGCAGAAACTCAGACTATATTTCCATCCACGCCTGGAAACGATGCTTTGATAGCTGTGGCACCCGGACAGGTTCCGGGCCCGATGTCCAATAAGGCAGGAATGTTTTATGGTGATGGAGCATTTACCGGTTTGCTCACCGCGGGTTCTTTGAGTGGAAACGGAAACGGCATTACAAATCTTAATGCTGGTTCGGTAGCAACGGGAACACTGAGCGATCTCCGTTTGAGTTCAAATATTCCGAGAAAAAATACTATCAATGTTTTTTCCCTGCCACAATCGATCACAATGAATTCGGCAAGCAATGCTTTCACAAGTACAAATAACGGGGCCGGGATGGCTGCGGTGTTCAATGGAAATGTGCAGATAAATGGAACCTTATCGAAAGCTGCCGGAACCTTTAAGATCGACCATCCTCTCGATCCAAAGAATAAATATCTCTATCATTCATTCGTTGAATCGCCTGACATGATGAATATCTATAATGGCAATATAACTCTCGATGATGACGGCAAAGCAACAATTTCATTGCCCGAATGGTTTGGCGCATTGAATAAAGATTTTCGCTACCAATTAACTGCTCTCGGTGCGCCGGGACCGAACCTGTATGTTTCAGAGGAGGTGAAGGATAATCAATTCAAAATAGCAGGAGGAACTCCCGGCATGAAAGTCTCGTGGATGGTTACCGGTATTCGTTGTGATGCCTATGCCGAAACTCATCCGGTTAATGTCGAGGAAGAAAAACCATTCGAGGAAAAAGGAAGTTATCTGTATCCGGAAGCCTATAAGAAGTAGTTTTGATTGAATTCAATTTTATCAAAGATTGAAACGCGTTAAGATAACTCCGTCCGGGAGGAGTGAAAGCGGATGTCGTCGGATTTATGTCGGCTACCCGGACAATTGAAATCTGCTTATCCGGTGTTTTATTGTTCCAGGGTTATTCAGTATTTTTTTTAAACTACCTTTACCCCATGCAAATAATTCCTCCATGCCCATCCTGTAATTCTCCTTATGGATATGAAATGAACAACCATTTTGTTTGTCCCGAATGTGGTTTTGAATGGACCTCTGCAGTAGAAAGTTCAGATTCCGCCAGGGTGGTAAAAGACGCCAATGGAAATATTCTCTCAGACGGCGATACGGTTGTGACGATAAAAAACCTTCCGGTCAAAGGCACATCGCAATCAATAAAAGCCGGCACAAAAGTGAAAAACATCAAACTGGTTGACGGTGATCATAACATTGATTGCAGGATCGAAGGGTTTGGTTCCATGGCGCTGAAATCGGAGTTTGTTAAGAAAGCGTGAGGACTTTTTTTAAAAATCGTTACTGTCGAATCCATATTTCCCCGCTGCGCACAGTATGCCTTGTTAGCGGATTCACATCCTTCTTTCTTCCGTGAAGTTATACATCCATGTTTGACCATATACCATAAAATCAACACGGCTTTGCAGGTAACGGTCCGGATTGCATGCAGAAAAATTCTGATTTTGTTTGTTTAAATATTTAAATAGGACATTAAACAAAATTCTTCGACAAAATAATCTATGGAACTCTCCGTACGATCAGGAAACTGCAAGACCGCTTGTTTTTCCAGGAGAGATGTTCCGGTCCCTGAATCCAAATTCCCCTGCGAGAATACCGTTTTCATGGTTTTGAAGGACCTCTTGAAAAAAACGCCCCTGTTCCGGTAAAATTTATTATTGATTTTTAGGCACTTAGCTGATAATTTTTATTTTGTTTAATGAAATAGTAAAAACATTAAACAATATTTCCATAGCTTTGCCCCTGTATTAATCAAATCTAAAGTTCAACTATTAAAAAACCCTGCAAATGAAAAAACAAATTACCATATTGATGTTCCTGATGGGAAGCTTCTCGTTAGGATCAAAAGCTCAGACTGCAGAGTTGCAGATCATCCATAACGCAGCGGATCCTGCTGCAGCCACTGTAGACATTTATGTTGACGGCACCATTGCTATTGACGACTTCGCTTTTCGTACCGCTACGACTTTCCTGACCCTGCCTGCGGGCGTTACGCTGAATGTTGGCGTTGCTCCCGGAAGCAGTACTTCTGTTGCTGATACGATTAAGAATTTTGCTGTTACCCTGGCCGACGGTCAGCGTTATGTGGCAATTGCCAATGGCGTATTGAATCCTGCCAACTTCGCCCCGAATCCTGATGCAGCCAGCACCGCTTTCACGCTATTCGTTCAGGACAATATCCGCAATGCAGCCGTGAATCCATCCGATGTGGATTTCATTGCAATGCATGGAGCTACGGATGCACCGACTGTAGATGTAATCGCACGTAACGTCGCCACTGTTGTGAATGATGCTCCTTATGGAGCCATCACGGCTTATGTTAGTGTCCCTGCTTCAGATTATATCCTTGA
The DNA here is from genome assembly GCA_964595205.1 of uncultured Flavobacteriales bacterium. Classification (GTDB taxonomy): domain Bacteria; phylum Bacteroidota; class Bacteroidia; order AKYH767-A; family 2013-40CM-41-45; genus JADKIH01. The sequence continues at coordinate 121,016 of CAZQOQ010000007.1, forward strand.
TGTTACTCCTGCCGGCGGCTCACCGATTGTGGCTTCATTCCAAGCCGACCTTTCCAGTCTTGGAGGTGGCAGCGCAGTTGTTTTCGCATCCGGCTTCCTGGATCCCTCTTCAAATCAGAATGGAGAAGCCTTCGGATTGTTTGCTGCCCTCGCAAATGGTACGGTAGTGCCTTTCCCTGCAACCAGCCAGGCACGTCTTCAGGTTATCCATAATGCTGCTGATCCTGCCGCAGCTTCTGTGGATGTATATGTTAATGGCTCATTGTTGCTCGACGACTTCGCATTCCGCACAGCTTCCCCTTACGTCGATGTGCCTGCTGATGTAATATTAAATGTTGGAGTTGCCCCCGGAAATTCCACCTCTGTTAGTGATACCCTGAAAAACTTTGAAGTAACCTTGGCAAACGGAGGTACCTACCTCGCTGTTGCTAATGGTGTACTTAACCCATCTTCATTCGCCATGAATCCTGACGGACGTTCTACGGCTTTCACCCTGTTCCTTCAGGACCAGATGAAGGAGACGGCTGCTACTCTTTCAGATGTTGAAATCAGGGTAATTCATGGTGCATCTGACGCACCAACGGTTGATGTTCTCACGGGTGGGAATATTCTCGTCGACAATGCAGCATACGGTGATATCACACCATACATTACAGTTCCGGCTAATGATTATGTGCTTGACATCACACCTGGAAATAATAACTCAACGATTGTAGCCAGTTTCCTTGCTCCGCTCACGGCAGCAGGTGGAAACTCCGTTGTTGTTCTTGCTTCCGGTTTCCTCGACCCGGTAAACAACCAGAACGGCGAACCTTTCGCATTAATTGCAGTGTTCCCCGATGGTTCAGTTGTAATTCTTAGTGTTCCAACTTCAATAGAGGAGAGACCGGGACGAAACAATCTTTCTGTATACCCAAATCCGGTTTCAGATGTTGTTAATGTGAATCTGGATAATGCTGTTGGTCAGTCAACCGTAAAAATTATGAATGTAAAGAGCCGGGTTATAAAGACCCTGCAATCATCCGGGAATAATCTTAGTGTTAATGTTAGTGATTTGTCAAGTGGAGTTTATTTCATCTCAGTTCAAAATGAAAAGTTCAGTACAGTTTCCAAATTTGTGGTGGATTAGTTTTCCTGTGTGTGAAAAGAGGAGCTTAGTTTGGCTCCTCTTTTTTTTGCCTTATATCAAGACTTTTTTTAGTTTACTTCACAGACCGGTTTTTTAAATTTCTAAATATTTTTTAATTCAATTATTTCTCCCCTGGGAATAAGCATATTTGACCTTTATGCCGCGGTTGTTATCGTAATTTGACATTATTGGAATATCATTATTTACCGTTATCCATAGAAACCTCATTTCTCTGATTTTTATACTTAAGAGCAATCGACACTCCTACATTAATCTGAAGGTAATCAATTCTGAAATCATCGTCGATGTAATAATATTTAAAGACATTCACGAGATCGGAGTAACGGGTTTCATCTTTATTAATATTTTCAGGATAATAATGATAACTTAACTCTGCGAATATTTCCATGCCTCTGATGCCATATGAAACTCCTGCAGCACCGAAATAACCGACTGAAAAACTATTCCTGTAGTCAGACCGGTCGACAAGATCCGATTCTTCGTCACGAGAGGTCGTGCTTATTGCACTGGATAAAAACGAGAAATCAGCCCCAACCTGTACATAAGGTCTAATTGCACTTTGAAGGAAATAATATTTCAACGACAAAGGCCAGTCAAAATATGATAGCTTCTCACTGAAATGAATGGATGTGTTTTCGACACTGTCAAGGATGTGTTCGTACTTCGATTGCCTGTAACGGAATCCTAAATTGACCCAAAAATTCCGGTATAAGCGGTACTCCGCAAACGCCCCGAGTTGAAATCCCATTTTATTATTGTATGTATCGAGGCCTTCGGCATCGTCGGGATGTGCAATCGAATATGATTGAACCTCATCAACCGACGAAAAGTTTAATCCACCGGCAATGCCCATCCTAAATACCGGTACCGGTTTGTACTTCTCAAACAGAGTGGAAAGTTTCGGATCATCCTTGAATTTATCCGGTTTGAAATACGGATCGATTTTCATGATTTCTGCAGCTGTCTTGTCGGCTTCTTCCAGGTTATCCACTTTGAGGTAACTCATGATAAGCAGTTTGTTGGCCTGGATCTTATCGTTCTTGTCAAGGTTGCATTCCGCTATAGTTTGGCGCAGCAATTTAATAGTGCCGTCATAGTCGCCCTGCTCGTAGCTGGTATTTGCATTTTTAAGTTTGATGATGCAGCTGTCGGTTTGGGCTGCAGATTTTTGAGTTGTTATTGCAAACACAGCAATAACCGGAATAAAAATGAGTAAATACTTTTTCATGGTATAAATATTTTTGATTTTTGTTTTTTAATTATTAATTAATATTCCCTGTTGCATCCAGGAGTGTGAATATCAACTTGTAATTTTTAATTTCATGCTGTCATTATTAAATTCAAACAACTTATTTTTCAAAAACACCTATTTATTATAAGGAACATCCGATCCAATATACGCATTCCATTCTTCCTGCGTTAAACTTCGAGTAATTTTTGAAGCGAATATTTTTTCAAACCAGGAGGTTTTGATCGGATAGTAGCGAATAGTCTTATCGGCACAGGCTGCATATATATACTCGCCATTATTTACTGCTAATGAATTAATACTGCTGTTGCAGTTTATTTCAATTGGTTTCAGCGAAAGATCGGATAAGTGATAAATATGAATCAGTTTATTAGCCGTAGCGGTTATCAAAAGATCGTTTTTTTCATCGAGTGAAAGAAAATCAACACTCCCGATTTCATTAAGCGTACGCATCATCTGACCGTTGCCATTAATAATGTGAACTGTTCCATTTGAATATGCGACAACAACTATTTTACCGCTTTGTGAACAACGGATACTCTGAACACGAGCGCCGGGATTCGAGGTGAAATTATTTTTATTGTCGCTATTAATGGTGTATAGAGATACGATACCGTCTTCGCTTCCCACAAATAATTTTGAATGATCGTTATTGAATGCAAGTGCTTTTATACGCGATGTGAATTTTATTTTTTTCGTCATGGTATAATTTTTCCAGATGATCACCGAACTGTCGCGGGCACCGGTTGCAATCAGAGAGCCGTCTTCTGAAAAGACGATAGAACGGATCAGACCATCATGGCCGGATAATGTATGAGGTTGCTGCGACGGATTTTTTAAATCATAAATCAAAGCGGAAAAATTCTCAAAACCAATGGCTGCAAAATTTCCGTTGTTGCTCAGGTATGCAGTGTTCAGTCCCGATTGAGCCCCGCTGAGTTTTAACTCGCTACCGATTTGAAACCCATTCGCATTGTAAATTTTCAGATCGCCGTTTTCAAATATGGATGTGATTTTACTTCCGGCGGAATTAAGTGAAGCTACATCTGCAGTCTCACGGATAACGGCCGGCTTAAATGTCGGATCGATTTTCTGCGAAGCAGTAAATACAGCAGAGTAGAGCTGTGGGTCATTCAGGTTGCCACGATTTTCATTTACCAGCTTATACGACTGGTATGCAAGCAGTGCAGAAAGCTGCGGATCCTCTTTTTGTTGAAGAGATTTAAAAGCGATGGTTTGTCCGAGTGAAATCAGGCGAAGACGGGTAGCCTCCATCTGGGCTGAATCGGCCTTTTGTCTCTCTGTTAATGCCTCATTGCTTTTTTGCTCAGCAAGTTGCTTCTGCCTCAAAGCTTCCTGCTCCTGCGTCAATGCCCGTTGTGCTTCTTCTTCCGCCTTTGACTTCTGCACATCAGCTAGTTTTTTCTGCTCTCCTGCGATATTCGCCTGCAGTTCTGCATATGACTTTGCATCCATTGCCTGCTTCGATGCATCAAGCGCCATCTCTTTTGCCTTTTCAGCAAGTTGTTTCTGATTTAAGGCTTCTTCCGTTTTTTGTTCTGCTATTACTGTATTCTCCTTTGCTTTCTTTGTCTGAAACAAGGCCCAGGTTGTAAGAACAGAGACTACAATCATAAATGAAATGACGGCCGACCGGATAAGTTTTTTTCTTCTCTTTATCCTGTTCACTTCGTTTGAACGTTCCTTCGTGCTTTCCTCGAGGAAATTCATCGCATCTGAGTAATGCTCGTTGTATTGATTAGCCCAGTTCTCGTTGGGATTATTCTTGTTCTTCCAGTCGATTGCAAGTTGCAATTCAGGGTCACGCCAGAGTCCGGATCTTCCTGCCTTATACAATAACGCTGCGCTGCAAAGGCGACTGTAAATGTCTGCAGATTCCATCTCTTCATCAACCCATTCACGAAGGCGGTCCCATCCCCGCATCAGACTTTCGTGTGAAATATCCAATATTGTTGCTGGCGTAATTTCAATTGTTTCGTCGGGAAGTATAAACGTCCGGCCAGATTTGCGAAACGGTAAAAGTGTTTCCGATAATTCATCGAATGAAGCACCGGTAATACTTAACAGATTTTTTATCGAAGTCGGTCTCCTGATTCCCCTGTTGTCGCCGGTTTTTACTGTAAGACATTTATAAACCTGTTCGATCAGTTTCTTTTGCTTGTCGCTTTTCAGTTCATTGAAAGCTTCATTTGCATGATTAGACAATGCATGCGACATGGCGCCAATCATCTCGTAATGCCTGAGATCCATCGGCTCTCCCGGCTCTGCTGTTTTAGTCCAGTTGTCCCACGTACGCATCAATGCATGCTGTAAAACGGGAAGCTGATCGGGATTATCGCCCAGATCATTAATAACCCGCTGAACAAGGCGTGGCGAGATTTTTCCCTTTGCAAATTCAACCGGGCCGGTGATCGCTGATTTGTTTTGTTCACGGTTTAAGCGGGGAACCAAATAGTGTCCATCGTTAATTGCTTCTGGCAATCCCTCAAAACGAATGCAATCACCCAGGAAATCCGACCGCAACGTCAGCAATACATAGATGGGAATATCCCTCTGGCGAACGCTGTCAATAATTAATTGCACGAAGGCATTTGACTCGACATTATTTTTATCGGTATGCTCGTCGCCGAAGCGAAAAATTTCCTCGAACTGGTCGACGAGAATCAGAAGTCGCCTGTTACCCGTCATCAGGTTTCGAACAGACTGAATGAGCCCGAGCGAACTCTGGCTCATTACATCCAGAATATCGTCTTTAAGTTGCTTGTTTTTTTCATCGTCGCCGGTTGAAAACACCCCATCCTCAGTTAATGCATCAGCAAGATTCCGTAACGGAGTATTACCCGGTTTCATGGAGGCGATTAACCATTCATCCGTTTTGTTACCCAACTTTCCGTCATGTATAGCGGGTAATAAACCCGCACGGATTAATGAAGATTTTCCGGTTCCCGAAGTACCGACGATTGCAACGAAATGGTTTTGTTCCAGTTTGCGCAAAAGTTCATTGATGTTTTTCTCCCGGCCAAAAAACAAGTGATGCTCTTTATAGTCGAAAGAACGAAGACCCGGAAAAGGATTAATTGTAATCGCAGACATGTCGTATTCGGGTTTAGGTTTTTCTAAATTAATCTCTAACATAGTTAAATAATTGAATTTACCTGCCGTAAAATTTAAATTCACCGGATGACCGGAATTTCAGGAATGAATTCGGCCATCATATTAAGCCAAACGTAAAAAACTACTCTATAAGGTCAATAAGCGAATGTACAACTGGTAAAACCCAGTGTATATTCTGAATGATAGGTAAGGCCCGACCCGGATGATTCAGTATAAATTTTGAAAAAATACCGTTCATGAGCCGGTTTGATTTCTTTCCTGAATTTATTTTAAGCTTTAATATCTTGAGTTCTTGCAGGTAAACAGAGTTAGCGTTGTATAAAAAATTGTATGTTTACAAAGTACATTTATAAGTCGAAACTTTTATCAAAACCACTTTTATGCAATTGCGATTTTTTATAATTCTGCTCACAATTTTTTCCCCTTTATTGAAACTTAAGGCCCAGAATGAATTCAAAATTGACAGTCTTACACGTGAATTGAAGGAGGCAACAGACCCTGTTGCCAAATTTGAACTGTGGCAGCAACTGAGTTTTTTGGAGGAACCCCAAAATAAATATAAGAATAGCCTGTTGCTTAATGCTGAATTAAGCGGCAGCACAGAGTTGCAATTGCGCACCTATCGCCTGTTATCACAGTTGTTGCCGGACTCCTCCCAGATTTACCTGGACAAAATGTTAGCATTGGCTAAGGAAAAAAAGAGTGAAGAATACCAGGGATGGTATTATTTGCTTAGTGGCATGGACCAATACTTTGTAAAAAATAATACCGCCAAAGCGTTGGAATTGACAAGGGAGGCAAATACGATTGCGGTAACTAATCATTTTGATTCACTCGCTTTTGAGGTGAACGGCATGTTTAGTATTATTTACAATGAAAAAGGCGAACGATTGAAGGAGTACAAATCTTATATGTTGCAGCTCTCCCTGGCTGAAAAGATAAATGATGGCAAGGTAGCTTTGGGCGCTTACTGGCAGATATTCTGGTTTTATAACAAACTGAAACAGTATCAAAAGGCAAAGGAATGCGCCCTTAAAATTTTGGAAATCGGAGAAAAGAAGGACTGGCCCGAGTGGATAGAGGGTGGGCATCACCTGCTGACTCACTATTATACAAATGTGGGTGAATTTGAGACTGCAAAGTATTATTATGATGAAACAAATAAGCTGCGCAAGCAAAACCATAGTGAGATAGCGGAGGATGATGACCTGATGGACATCTATACAAATGCAGGCGACTACGAAAAATTACTTCGGGTTTTGCAAAAATCGGACATTAAAAAAAATTATTTTAAGAGAGATAGTTCAGGCTATGAATATTACGGGCAACTCGCAGGCTGCTATACAAAATTGGGAATTAAAGATTCAGCATTTTTTTTCCTGGAAAAAATGAAGGAAGCAAACAAAGAAAAAGAGATTAATAAATGGCAGTACTTTTCAACTCTCGGAGATTATTATAAACTAATAGATGATGTAGATAAGGCAGCTCTTAATTATGCAAGGGCCGATTCCGGTGTCGGTTTAGGTAATAATATCGAAGCACGCATTGAACGCTATGCCAATCTTGACACTCTCTTTAAGCGAAGGGGAAATTTTCAGAAGGCATACTACTATAAAACCCTTTGGATGCAATACAAAGACAGTGCAGCGGCTTTGTCCAGGGACGGAGACCTGGTGGTAATGGAGATTGAGAACGAGAACCAACGAATGGAATCAGAGAAAAGAGAAAGCCATAATATCCAGTACATGGGCATAACGGCCGGGCTCGCTTCAGTATTTATACTCTTGGTATTGTTAGGAGTATTCAGTTCAGGCACAACGATCATCAGGGGTTTGAGTTTTTTTGCTTTTATTTTCTTTTTTGAATTCCTGATTTTATTGTTTGACAATGCAATTCACAAATTCACGCATGGTGAACCATGGAAAGTACTCTCTGTTAAAATTGTTTTGATTGCAATGCTCTTACCGCTGCATCACTATGTAGAAAAGAAAGTAGTGAATCATCTGTTGCATCGGAAGAAATTCAAATTTCCTGGTTGGAAAAAAGTCAGACCGCAGATGCCTGCAACTGTAGAGAACCGAATAGAAAATTCCAAAGAATAACACATAAGGTTTTGCAGGAACTTTATCATTTCAGTTACAGGGAACTTCAGTGAAGCCCAAAAACAGCTTGTTCCAGGTTAAGACAAATACCTTATCCGGCATCATCCTGTATATCCGGCTCAACCAGTCTCATGAGTTTATCGAGTGAATCCTGCCAGCCCAGGTAACATAAATCGACAGGAATAACTTCCGGGATGTTCTCCTGCACTATATTAATTTCAGTTCCGCCGACAACTTTTTTCATTTTAACGGTAGTAGTCATTTCACCGGGCAGATTTGGATCATCAAACATGTCAGTATACTTAATAAATTCATTCGGTTTTAATTCAAGATATTTCCCGCCAAACGAATGACTTTTGCCTGTTGTAAAATTCTGAAAAGACATTTTGTATGTACCATTTACTTCAACTTTCATTTCGTGAACTGTACATAAATAACCATAAGGTGGCAGCCAGGATGCAATAGCTGTCGCTTCCGTAAAGGCACGATATAATTTTTCGGGAGTGGTTTTAAATACTCTGTATAAGGAAACGTTGTTGGACATTTGTAGTCAGTTTTTATTAATTTATGTTCAATGATATGTATAAAGTACTTTTAAATATCTGTGCCAGCAATTCTGAGTAAATTCTTCCAATTCAATTGAAATTTATTTTATTAAATTTGAAACTCTGAACCTAAACTTTTTTATAAAGCAATAACTTCAAAAATAAATGGGGAAACGCAGCTTCATAAAAAAATTAATAATTTTATTATTGATTTTAACTCCGACTTTCACATATTCTCAATGGAAAATTCTCGGCAATGATAATTCGTTCATATTCGCACCGACCTATCAAATCAAATCCATGTGCAGCGATGCTGCAGGAAATATATATGCCGGCGGATTATTTCATGACTACACTCAAAAATATGGTTTAGCAAAATTTGATGGAAGTGTATGGAGTGAATTAGGAGGACCATTGGGACTTTTAGCAAACGGTTTTCTTATAGCTACCTGTGTGGACCCTTCAGGAAATGTATATACAGGCGGATACTTCAATCATCTTGGTGATATATATGTTGCAAAATATGACGGAACAGCCTGGAGTGAATTAGGAGGTGCAGGTTCTTTTCCGATAGACGGAGCAATCATATCGATGTGCAGCGACCCATCCGGGAATATCTACGTTGCAGGTATGAATGGAGGCGGACCAGGTTATTCTGTCGTAAAATTCAATGGAAGCATCTGGCAGGGTACCGGCCTCATGGCAAATCAGGCGATTTCATCAATTTGCAGTGATAAATTCGGAAATATTTATGCCGCAGGTAGTTTTACGAATAGTATGGGTCAACCCTACGTAGCGAAATACGACGGCACGATGTGGGCTGAGTTGATTGGAACAAACAGCCTGGATGCAAACTCTGGAATAAATTCTGTTTGCAGCGATTCAACAGGAAATATTTATGCTGCGGGTTCATTCTACAATTCTTCCGGATCACGATATGTTGCAAAGTTCGATGGCACCTCCTGGAGTGAGTTAGGCGGATTGAATGCACTCAATGCTAATTCTGCTATCGTTAGTATTTCCTGCGATCAGGCCGGGAATGTTTATGCCGGCGGTTTATTTACGAATGTTTCAAACGAAATATATATATCAAAGTATGACGGCAATTCATGGACTGAATTGGGCGGAGCAAATTCACTGGATGCAAACAATCTTGAAATAAGTTCCATTTGTACTGATCCATCCGGTAATGTTTATGCTACCGGATTGTTTACTGACGAACTGGGAAAATATTACGTCGCAAAATATGATGGAAGCTCATGGTCGGAGTTGGGTAAAGTCAAAGGTCTTGCCGTAAACAATACTATCAATACGATACATGCCGGCAGAACGGCTAATGTTTATGCTGCCGGTTCTTTTAAAAATTCAATCTACAATTATTTTGTGGCTGAATACGACGGTGTCGATTGGAGAGAGCTGGGCGGTTTTAATTCCCTCGCCGCGAATGATGAGATATATTCCATTACCAGTGATTCGCTTGGAAATGTTTATGCAGCCGGGAAATTCAAAAATACCTTTGGTTTTCCAAACCATCGTTACGTAGCTAAATTCGATGGCAACTCTTGGAGTGAGCTGGGCGGCTTTGATTCACTTTCTGCAAACGGAGATATTAATTCACTTTGCACCGACGTATCGGGAAATATATATGCTGCGGGAAAATTTACTAATGCTTTCGGAAGGAATTACGTAGCAAAATATGATGGAAGTGCATGGAGCGAGGTTGGCGGTGCTAATTCTATCCGGAGTAGTATTAATATTAATTCCCTTTGCACTGATGCTTTAGGAAATATTTATGCTGCCGGTAAATTCCTGGATTCCATCGGAAATATTCACGTAGAAAAATTCGATGGCACCTCCTGGAGTGATTTAGGGACAAATGGTATTTTTAATCAGAATGCAGAAGTTAATTCTATCTGCAGTGACCCGTTTGGAAACATATATGCTGCCGGGACTTTTACAAATGCATCGGGTAATTATTATGTAGCGAAATTCGATGGAAGTGTGTGGAGCGAATTAGGTGGACTGAATGCTCTGGCTGCAAACAATTCAATAAATTCGATATGCAGCGATAGATTTGGTAACATTTATGCTGCCGGAGGATATACGAATGGAAGCTGGAATTATATTTCCATGTATGATGGCCACTCCTGGAATAGCGTAGGTGGTTTCAATCAAATCATCCTAAACACTCCAATTAAATCTATTTGTTCGGATAATTTTAACAACCTCTATTCATCAGGATTTTTTGGCGCAAATATGAATACATTTTGTGAAATAAACAGCGTTGCATTTTTTCATGATGCAACACTTCAGGTGGGAAGTGTCGGTGCGGAAAATGATGTTAGCATTTATCCAAATCCAACAAATGATTTTTTTACATTTCAGATAAAATCATCGACTACAGAAAATTCATCATTTGAATTGATAGACCTTACCGGTCGAATTGTGATGCGTCAAAAAATTCTTACCGCTCAAAAAACAATTTCTGTTTCCACTGCAGAATTGGAGAGAGGCATTTATTTACTCAGGATGCATACGGGAAATCAGGATTCGGTATTTAAGATCATAAGAGAGTAGTTTAAGTTACACAGTTTTCTTTCTTAAGGACCCCGATAGTCGAAATCCTGTATAGAATTTGCTTAGCGATGGACTTCCCCGGCGAGAGTGAACACAGATACATAGATGGAAGGGCGCAAATAGACATAACAGTATCTTAAATTATTGTTTAACAAATCGCATTCTGCAAATTTGATTGTCAACAATAACCTCAACAATATAAATTCCAGTAGTCAAATTTGAAACATTAATCTTTTTTCTTCTTTCATCGATCAGTGTTTTAAATTGTAGTCCTCCTGTCAAGTCAAAGATCTTTACATTGATATTTAATTTATTTGATGGAACATTTATTTCCAACAAATCAACTACTGGATTTGGGGATAATGTCATTTTTAAATCATTTTTATTTTCCAGTATAGAAGTAGCTATCTGCGGTCTTACATTTAAATAAATCATAGCATTATTATTTCTCATCATAAAAAATCCCTGGCAAAATGTATTTGAACAACCGACAGAATCTATAATTGAAAGGCAAACATTATAAAAACCAGCAGCAGAATATGTATGATTTGGATATTGAATTGTGTCGATTGCAGATCCATCACCCCAATTCCATGAAAAGCTCAACGGTAATGTGCCTGAAGCCCGATTAATTGCATAATAATGATGGGGAATTGTGTCAGGGTAAACATCAAAATGTGCAGAACAATTTCCTGTCATGACAATAACCGTATCGCATGAAATACAACCAGAATTATCAGATACACATACGGCATATGTTCCTTGCAGAAGACCAGAAGCTGTATCTGTAAATTGAATAGGAGAAGTATACCAGGTGTAATTAAACGGATGATTGCCACCAGTAACATTTACCCAGGCGATTCCGTCTGAACACGAACTGCATGTAGTATTATTTGAGTTTGCATTAATAGTGAAACCCGTACAATTTGTTGAATCCACAAAAAATGGACTACATGCAGTACAACCATTCGCATCCGTCACACATACTATGTAATTACCTGATGAGAGCCCTATTGCAGTTTGGGTGGTTTGCAAAGGTGTAGTATTCCATGTATAAGTAATCGGCTGAGTTGAATTTAATACATGAGCACTCGCACGCCCATCATGACATGTATCGCATGTCGCATTAATAACACTAACTGAAACAATAATATTACATCCTGTAATATAACAATTAAGGGTATCAGTTGGAATAAAATCAAGAAGACCTAAACTAAGGTTGTCATGACCATCATAAATTACAGCGGCCGTAGAAATAGAATCCGTTGTACACCAATAATTATTTTCAATACAATTCGAATTGGCGTTGTTCTCATATTTTAAATCGTAGATTGTATTTGAGCAAATTTTATTACAATAAATTCGATTCATTTCACTAAAAAGATCAATACCAATATTGTTATTTTCAATTTGATTTCCCTTAATAAGGGAGAAAGTGTTCCCTCCATCCAGCTTTATACCTATAGTGTTATAACTTATCTCATTATAAAGAATTGAATCGCCATTTGGGATATTAATTCCAACCACGGAATTTGAATCAATGATGCAGTACTTCACAGTAGTGCCATAGCAATTATAAATACCATAATCATTATTAATAATCTGGCAATTTTGGATTGATGATTTTACATAATACAATCCATAGGTATTATATCTAAATTCACATTCTTGTATCAGTGCGCGTTGGGTGCTGCTGTTATAAATTCCCCGGTTATTATAACTAAAAGCGGAATGTTTAACTGTAAGAAAATTGATATTTGTATTAATTCCCTTATCAGCATATTGAAAATTACAATAAGCAAAATCAGAATTTAAACTTGCATTTAGCAAAATGCCACTATATATTCCTTTTGTTGGCGTTACAGAATTGCTTGTAAAAGTAATTGAATCGGTAACAGTGCCCAAAGCAATTATTCTTGATTGGCGGATTTCAAGAAATTTATTATCCTCAAATTTCACTGTAACGCCTGGCTCTATTGTTAACGTATAACCCGGAAATAAAACAACGGTGTCAACAATAATATACGGGCTGTTTGCCAAAGTCCATGTTGTATTTGAGAATATTCCTCCACTGACATTTGTCTGTGCTTTGGAAGGAAACAGATTGCCAGATATTAAAATTAGCAGGGCTAAAATAAAATTTATACTGTTTTTCATTTTATAGTTTTTAAAATGACATTTGTTTTAAGGCACTTATAGAATTTCTAAATTAATTAGAATACATTACAATTCAAAGTACTATTTTGTGAGTTAAAATAAATCGCCTGAACTTTGTGTAGTCATTCAGAAAAAGTCAATTTATTTTTTTTAATATCTTTATCAATATATGAACCCGGTTAGTTTAAATGAATTAAGGAAAGTATTTGCCTTAAGCGACCTTCCTGATGAACATCTTCAATGGATTTCTGAACATTCGGTATATGTAGAATTCCATGACGGAGAAGTGGTGATGAAGACAGGGGAGGAGGCACTATACATGATGTTCATCCTCGATGGAGTCCTGTCTTTTTATATGGATAAGAATGGAACGCTTGTCCATTATTTTGATTTTGCAAACGATGAAGCAACCGGCGGCGTAACGGGTTTGCTTCCGTATTCCCGGATGAAGAAATCGCCCGGCACTTCTTTCGCCGTCGGCAAATTGCGGGGGCTCAGAATGCATAAGGAACACTTTCCGGAACTCGAAAAATTAAATCCGGATTTCATACAGCGACTCATCGGGTACATGACGGAAAGAGCGAGGTCGTTCGCTACTACCCAATTGCAGCATGAAAAAGTAAGCGCATTAGGAAAACTGGCTGCAGGGATCGCACACGAACTGAATAATCCTGCGTCTGCTATCGACAGAATATCGGTTGAACTTGAAAAACGACTGAAGCGGAATTATCGCCTCACGGAAAATATGTTGTCGAGTAAGATAAGTGCCGATCGTATCGAAAACGTACGAATCTTGGTCGAGGAAATTGAAACAGCTCAGTCTTCTAAAAAGAAGCCGTCTGTGATGCAACGAATGGAAAGTGAGGATGCAATTACCGGTTGGCTTGAGCGACAAGGCTTGCTGGGAAACCATTTGATCGGTGAAACATTTGCAGATGCAGGATTTAACGAAACAGATCTTGAAAGAATCAGGGAAGTGGTCGGCAATGATGCATTCATTAAGGTGTTGCACTGGCTTGAAAATTTATTGAGCTCGCAAAGGATAATGAAAGATCTGCACGAGGCTTCTACCCGCATATCCGGTCTGGTCGGTGCCATTAAAAGCCATGTGCACATGGACAGAACAAATGAGCTTCAGGCGACAGATATTCACAATAATATAGAGGACACATTAACCCTGCTTGGATACAAGTTAAGTGATAAAAACATTACCGTGAGAAAAAATTTCTGCGCCAATATGCCGGAGATACCTGCTCATGTAAGCGAATTAAACCAGGTTTGGACCAACATTATCGACAATGCAATTTATGCAATGAGTAAAAATGGTGAGTTAATTATTGAGACAACCTGCAATGACAAAAATGTTAACGTAAAAATAATTGACAACGGTTCCGGCATACCGAAGGAAATCATCTCCCGTATTTTCGATCCGTTCTTTACAACGAAAAAAGTCGGCGACGGAACCGGTATAGGCCTCGATCTCGTCAACCGGATTCTTAAAAAGCACAAGGGAGAGATAAAAGTAAATTCAAAGCCTGGGAGAACAGAATTCCAGATTTGTATTCCGGTAACGCAAATGAATAAAGAAGAGAATAAATGAAACTACCGATTATTATTATTGTTGACGATGATGAGCAGGTACTCCGTGCAATACAGAGAGACATCAGGAATGAATATCGTAACGACTATAGAATAGTTGCAGTAGAGTCTGCTAAGGAAGGACTCGAAATCATAAAAGAATTAAAACTTAAAAGCGAAACTGTAGCCTTATTCATTTCCGATCAACGCATGCCGGAAATGGAAGGCGTCGATTTCCTGGCGAGAGCAAAGGAAATTTATCCGGAAGCCAAATTAGTTTTACTCACCGCTTATTCTGATATAGAAGCAGCAATCAAGGCAATTAATACAGTCAGGCTCGACTATTATCTGTTGAAACCATGGAATCCGCCAGATGAAAAATTATATCCAGTCTTAAACGAATTGTTACAGGAATGGCATGCACATTATAGACCCGATCACGAGGGAATCCGGATCATCGGTTTTCAATGGTCGCCGGCATCGCATCAGCTAAAGGAATTTCTTTCCGGAAATTTGGTTCCCTATATCTGGATGGATATTGAGTTGAATGACGAAGCGGAAAAGTATTTGCTCAGTTCCCGAAAATCAAAATCAGATTTGCCATTAGTGATTTTAAATGATGGTTCGGTTTTGTCGAATCCAACACTTCCTGAACTTGCATCACGTGTCGGCTTACAGCAGCATGCGATTGAAAAAATTTATGATGTCCTGATCATTGGTGCAGGTCCCGCGGGATTGGCTGCTTCCGTTTATGGATCCTGTGAAGGATTGAAAACAGTATTGATCGAAAAAAATAATCCGGGCGGACAGGCCGGGAGCAGTTCGAGAATCGAAAATTACCTTGGCTTCCCTGCAGGCATTTCCGGTGCCGAACTCACCCGCAGGGCAATGACACAGACACTTCGATTTGGAACCGAAGTGCTGACGCCGAAAGAAGTGAAAAACATCAGACTACAGGATGGATATAAAATAACGGAGATGACGGACGGTTCGGAGATACACAGCAGGACCATCGTTATTGCTACCGGGGTGGAATATCAGAAACTTCAAATTCCGGGTCTCGAACAGTTTACCGGTGCCGGAGTTTATTATGGCTCAGCTTCGGTTGAGGCACATGCATGTAAAAGTGAAATCGTCTACATCGTTGGGGGAGGGAATTCTGCCTGCCAGGCCGCCATGCATATGAGCAAGTATGCGAAGGAAGTAAACATCCTCATCCGTCGCGATGCGATAAAAAATACGGCAGCTAATTATCTGGCTGAAAATATCAGTAAAACTCCTAACATTAAAGTGCTGCCGCACACCGAAGTGGTTAAGGTAAGCGGTGATAAAAAACTTGAAGAAATAACTTTGCTGAATACAAGTACCGGACAGGAAAAAACGGTTCCGGCTAAAGCATTGTTCATATACATTGGTGCAAAGCCCGGAACAAGATGGCTGAATAATATTTTCGAAAAAGATGAGAAGGGATTTATAATTACGGGAAATGAATTGATGAAACAAAAAATGTTTCATACGTTTTGGAAACTGGAAAGAGATCCGTTTATTCCGGAAACGAGTATTCCCGGAGTGTTCGCAACCGGTGACGTGAGGTATTCGGCCATGGCTGGTATTTCATCTGCCGTGGGAGAGGGTGCAATGGCGATCAGGTTTGTGAGAAAGTATTTGAGTGAAATGTAATTCTTGCGAAGTTTGACTATACTTTGAATCGTAAGGATTTGTGAATTTATAGATGAAATTTATTTTTAATTAGAATTTAATAACCATTGAATATAAAATATCATTAAATTCTTCAGATTATTTTAGATACAAAAAGCCTTATTACCTTATTTATAAATATTTTAAATAAGGTAATAAGGTAAGTGTATTCGGTGCTGATTATTGTTACTATGGTAATAAGGTTTTCACCCATCAGCGCTGTAAAACTCAACTTAACGCACAAAGTAAACTTGTCAATTTTTGTGAATTGAATTTTCATTATTACCGCTTTATGCCCAAAATTAAATTCACAAAACCTGACCGCTAAGTATATAGAACAATTCAAAGCCAAACTTCCAATCTTATCCTGATTTAAGGTTTGGTTATATCTGAAAACTCCTGAAGTGCCCAATGCTGAAACCCCCATCATTTGCTGGTTACAGATTATTTATTAAATTTGAATATCAATTCTAATTATTTCTTCTAATTCCTTCGTATTAAATTTTTAGGTTTACTCATATTAAAATAAAAATCACCTCACATACATCTTAAAATCAAATTATGAAAAAAATTATTAAATTAATTTTTCTTAACTTCTTTATTATTTCATCAGTGTCAGTAAGGGCTGCTGATTCCTGGGTTCAAAAAGCCAATATGCCCACTGTAGGACGAAACGGTGGTGTTGGGTTAAGCATTGGATCAAAAGGCTACACAGGTCTTGGTTTAAATGGAGCATACTTTGTGGATTTCTGGGAGTATAACCCGGTAAATAACACATGGACTCAGAAAGCCAATTTCCCTGGTGTCGGGAGAATGGATGTGATTTCTTTTACCATTGGATCTAAAGGATATGTCGGTACGGGACTTAGTGCAACCGGACGAAAATCCGATTTTTATGAATATGATCCTGCAACAAATATATGGTCACCTAAAGCAGACTTCGGCGGAGGACCCAGAGAAGATGCGGTAGGTTTCAGCA
Source organism: uncultured Flavobacteriales bacterium (assembly GCA_964595205.1). Taxonomy (GTDB): domain Bacteria; phylum Bacteroidota; class Bacteroidia; order AKYH767-A; family 2013-40CM-41-45; genus JADKIH01. The sequence goes on from CAZQOQ010000007.1 coordinate 138,186, forward strand.
TTGGAACAAATGGATATGTTGGTACAGGAATAAGTAATACGGGAGTTACACAGGATTTCTGGGAATATAATCCTACCACAAACCTGTGGACACAAAAAGCAGATTTCGGCGGAGGCATAAGACATGAAGCAACCGGTTTTAGTATTGGTTCGAAAGGGTATATGGGTTTAGGAATTAAAACAACTTTTACTCAGGATTTCTGGGAGTATAATCCGGCAACAGATACCTGGACTGAAATAGCTCCTTTTGGAGGAGTAGCAAGATATATTCCTGCAGCATTTACTATTAATAATAGAGCGTATGTGGGAACCGGATATGGGGGAGAATTTTATGCAGATTTCTGGGAGTATGATTCCGATTTGAATATTTGGATACAAAGAGCAAATTTTCCGGCGAATCCCCGCTGGAATGTTTGTGCTTTTAGCATAGGAGGAAAAGGATATTTTGGAGAAGGTTATAGCGGTCCAATTTATAATGACTTATTTGAATATACTCCGGGAATAGTAGTCAACACCGGATCTATTTCAGGTAGTCCCTTTTGTTACAACGATCCCATCACAATTAATTATACTGTTTCAACTACTTTAAGTCCGGGAAATATTTTCACCGCACAACTCAGTAATCCATCCGGAAGTTTTGTTACTCCTGTAAATCTCGCTTCCGTTGTTTCAAATACGAGTGGAGTGATACATGCAACTATTCCATATTCTGCACCACCAAGTTCATCGTATAAAATAAGAGTTATCGCTTCAGATCCGTCTGTGCTTACAAACACTTCAGATATAACAATTGGATCAACAATTATTACTAATGAATGGATTCAAAAAATAAATTTTGCAGGTACGGCAAGAAGGAATGCAGTTGCCTTTTCGATAGGATCAAAAGGATATTTAGGTACTGGAAATGATGGAGCTTATCGAAAAGATTTTTGGGAATACGATCCAACAAATGACTCCTGGACACAAAAGGCCGACTTCGGCGGCGTTGCGCGTGCGGAAGCTTGTGGATTTAGTATTGATAACAGAGGGTATATTGGAACCGGTTACAATGGAACTTACTTCAACGATTTTTGGGAATATAATCCTGTTACAAATTCATGGACACAGAAAGCGAACCTTACAGCTTCAGGAAGAAGAAGAGCTGTCGGAATAAGCATTGGATCCAAAGGCTACATCGGCACTGGTGAAAATGGAACTGACAAAAGCGATTTTTGGGAATATAATCCAGCCACGAATTTATGGACACAAAAAGCAAGTTACCTCGGGGGAACAGTTGCTGATGCAGTCGGTTTTAGCATCGGATCAAAAGGATATATTGGTTCAGGAGAAGCGTTGATTTTCAATGAAAGGGAAGAATTTTATGCATACGATCCTGCATTAAATTCATGGAGTAGCATAGCCGATATTCCTGATCCGAGAGAAAATGCTGTCGGTTTTAGTGTGGGTGATAAAGGGTATGTAGCAATGGGAGCAGATCCATTCGGTACCAAGGACGATGTATATGAATATGATCCCGTATCAAATTCATGGACACTTAAAGCAAGTCTTCCATCGATAAGTGATGGAAGAGTAGATGCAGTTGCATTTGCAATAGATGGAAAGGGATATATTGCCACTGGTTCAAGGAATTCGGTCTCGAAGAATGATGTGTTTATGTATAATCCTGAGCCATCCATTTTAACGAACACAATTTCTCCGTTGTCTTTTTGCAGTGGCGGACCCGTAAGTGTACCATATAATGCAGGAGGGACTTATCAATGCGGAAATAAATTTGTTGCTCAGCTTAGCGATGCCTCTGGCTCTTTTGCTTCTCCTGTTAATATTGGTGAGTTGAGTTCAACAGTCTCTGGAATTATCGATGCTAATTTACCAACCAACGCTGTTACCGGAATTGGTTACAGGATTCGGGTTATTTCACTTGCCCCTGATGTTAGCGCCTCCACCAATACAAAAAATAATGGAAGCAATATTACAATTGTCGATTGCCCGGTTACACTTCAAATGAATGTTCTTCTCCAAAACTTTTATACTGGTGGAGGTTTAATGGATAATTTCGGTGCAGGAGGTTGCTTAAAAGTAACCGGCCATTCTGCAAATCCGAATCATGCAGATTCCATTACCGTTTCAGTAATGGAGTCAAATCCGCCACACAATGAAGTCGATCATCAGAAAGGAATACTTAGCACAAATGGGAATATTACTGTTTCATTTAATCCGGTTGTTGTCGCTTACAGATCATTTTATCTCAAGGTAAGTCACAGGAATTCAATTGATACATGGAGTGGGAGTCCGGTAAAACTTCTTCCCTCCGCAAGTTACTCATTCACTTCCGCAGCATCGCAAGCTTATGGATCGAACCTTTCATTAACCCCGGACAATTTTGGTTTTGCAATTTTTGGTGGCGATATTAACAGAGATGGTGCAGTTGACGGTTCTGACTTTCTGGAAATAAATCCTTCGATTGAAAATGGCGATGGTGGTTATGCTGTTGGAGATCTTAATGGAGACGGTGCCGTTGACGGTGGCGATTTTCTGTTGCTTGATGTAAATATTCAGCTGGGAGTGGGAGCAGCATTACCTTAGTTTTGTTTTCAACTATAAATACCTGTCCGGAACAAAATATTTTCAATTGATAATTGCCACATCCGGAGAGGAACTTTTGATGATTGGTGAAACTGTTCATGTTTTTAACTTTTCACATTGACCTGCGAATTTATTTTTCATATAATTTCTTATAAAAAATTTCAATGTCAGAAGGCAATTTCTGTCTAATATCCCTGGTGTTCAGCATATGAAGATCACTCTTTGCAATTATATATTTGAGAAAATGGATCACGTGCTTTTTTCGGAATATTACCCAAATAATTAATTCGTAAATTTCCGCCCTCCAATTAAACCTTTCACCGATTTTTTGCGTGATAGATTTATAGTACCTGACTCAAATACCCCCACAAACTTATGATTAGAATTTTACGAATCTCCGTTTTACTCAGCAGCCTTTTCCTGGCTTTATCCTCATATTACGTTTACGCCCAGCAGCTTCCTGTTGAATGGCTGCGCGAATTCAACGCGCGCGGAAAATGCTCCGACCGCATCTTTATAATCAGAAATCTGCCCGGCGGTGATGTAGTTAGCGCCGGATATGCCGGACATGGTAATTGTCAGCCCGATGCTTTTGCCATGAAGCGATCGGCCGCAGGCGATACTCTGTGGACATGGTATTATGACGGAGGCGACAAAGGCGAAGACCAGGTAAATGACATGGACATAGACAATGCCGGTAACGTATACCTGACAGGTTTCTCCGAGGCAAATTCAAGTAGTGTTGCTGATTGCTTCACCGCTAAACTTGATCCGGCCGGAAACCAGCTCTGGCTGACACGAATGCCTTCCGTCATCAATGTAGAAAGCAGGGGCAATGGTATTGTAACCGATAATTCCGGAGATGTTTATGTCTGCGGCATCATCGATCCGCTTAGCAATTCATCCGACTGGATTGTCGCTAAGTATAACGGAACGAATGGCGCCCTGCTCTGGCAGGATCAGTACAATGCGCCTGCATCTTCAAACGAAGAGGCGCTCGACATCGCCCTGTCCGCTGCCGGCAATCCTACTGCCTGCGGTTTTGCTTACGACACCAATGTGAACGGCGGTCAGAATGTTTTTGTGCGGCAATACAATCCAACAGGAAGCGTGCTTTGGTCAGACACCTACAGCAATCCCGCAGCCTTAGGCGCAGAGCAGGCCACCGGCTTACGCTTTTTGCCGAATGGTGACCTGGTTGTTGGAGGAAGCACAGACAATGGCGCTACCAACGTAGATGCGCTCGCCCTGAGATACGATGCAACCGGCAACCGGCTATGGGCGGTTATCAATGCATACCCCAACGACGAATACATCAACGGTTTTGCGGCTGACGATTCCGGCAACGTTTATCTCACCGGCACGGAGTATCAGAACGGAGTGCTGAACCGCATTAACGGCGACGGCACACCTGGCTGGAGAAAAAAATGGATAGGTCCGGTGAGCAATGGCTACGATGTGTTTCATGATGTATGCACCGGCCCAGATGGTTCCATTTACGTTACCGGTCGCGGCGTTTATCCTGGAAACGATTTTTACGGGAACAACGGAATGGCAAACCAGATCATTGTGAAGTATAACTCGGCCGGCGATTCTCTATGGACGTACCGATCCGCCGACACAATCAATCCATCCATGGGCTTTGCAATTCATTGTTTGAATGGCATCGTTACAGCTGGTGGATTCGTGACCGATACGGCTTACATAAACGAAAATTTTTATACACAGATTGTCGATACAACAGGAAATGAAATCAGCGAATGGAAATACAATGGCATCGGAGATGCTATCACCCGCGGCCAGGTCGTGCGGACGGATGCCGGCAACAACGTTTACTGTGCAGCTACAGTCGATTACTCCATTTTCCAGTATGGTTATGATGTTGTGCTGATCAAGTATGATCCGGCCGGAAACCTGCTCTGGGAAAGATATTATTCATCACCATCATTCAACAACGACACACTAACACACATGGAAGTGGATCCTTCCGGCAACCTGGTGATGTGCATTTCAAGCGACTCGGCCGGATTAAAAAACAATTATCTTTTGTCGCTTGTCAAAGTTGATGCTAATGGAAATTTCATCGACACTGTCACCTATCAGCCTGCACAAAGCAGTAGCATACTTGCGAAGTCGATGCTGATGCGTAACGATGGCTCCGTTGCCATAGGCGCTGAATCAAACATTGATGGAGGCATCATTTTATTTTTTGATCCGTCAGGCACGACATTGTGGACACAGGAAATCGACACCACCCAGTTTGCTGTTACACGCGTAAACAGTATCGCAGCTTTTCCTAACGGAGATATTGCAGTCGCCGGATTCACTCAGACCGGTGCTGGCAATACGGCAAAAGGAATTGTTCAGCGATATTCGCCCACAGGGACGCTGTTATGGTCTGCCGATTATGATTCGGTTAACGTGTATGACGATGCAATTGATGTAAGTGTAAGTCCTGCAGATATGGTAGCAGTGGCAGGCCTTTCGGGTTATACAACAACAGGCACATCCACACTTGTAACGTATGACGGAGCTAACGGCCAGTTACTCTGGAGAAAAACATATAATCCGAATCTTTCGAATGAATACGGAAAAAAGGTTCGGTTTACGCCAGACGGGAATATCGCCTATCTCTGCAGGGGATGGACCGGATTTGTTGCACGCTACATTACACTTCAGTATGATGTTGCAGGAAATTTTCAATGGGTGAGCATGTACAGTCCGACCGCTTCCGATCGCGAGCCGGTGGAATTATTAATTGCGCCTGACAATTCTGTTGTTACAGCAGGGTGGTGGCTTGACGGCACAACTACCAATGCAAATTATGTTCTCGTTGGTTACAACTCCGATGGTTCCACGCAATTTACAAATACGTGGGCCAATACAGGCGCTACAACTTCCAATCCCGACTATTTGCGTTCACTCACGCGCGACAATGCCGGGAATTACATTGTTACAGGCGAGAGTGCGCTTGAATTTTTCAATAATTTCCTATACAGAATGGTGACGATCAAGTATGGAAGTTCTATTGTTGGAATTGATGAAACGGTAAGTAGCATTAATACAAAGAATCAAATTACTTTTTATCCCAATCCTTCTGCGGACGGAATATTTTATCCTGCCGGGGAGAACATTCGTGCTGCTCTCGATGGAGCAAGAGTTTTTGATATGCGTGGCGTAATGGTGAGGCTAATCGAAGGTAAGTCCGGTGTGCTTGACCTGAGCGGGCTGCCATCCGGCCTTTACCAAATACTGCCCGGACCGGAATCGAAGGTTCGAAATTGTTACAGGGTGATTATTCAGTGATTTTGAAAGACCGGATGCTTCCGAGTATTCTGTGGGAATTGCTAAGTGCCGGCATATCATGCAATCAGGCTGGTATTTTTTCGATGAAGTGAAAATACTTTCCGCGCAGGATACGCCGGTTCCAGTAAATAACAATTTCCATAATTTATTAATCAGGCGCTATGGAAAGAATTATGAAGCTGTCCGAAATATTTATCTGCTCAAAACTCCATCATCAATCCAATGGAAGGTAAAATATTTCCGCTTATATTTTCAATTTCATAAGTCTGATAAGAATCAGGGTTAGACGGATCAGTGATCGGCATTCCGTTTGTATCTTTTCTTACATTCAGGTATGGTTGTCCGGTGAATTGAAAATTATAAATATTCTGAATGTCGAGGTAGGCATTAAATGACAATTTTTTGAAAAACCATTTTTTATCGATTCGAACATCTAAACCATGCGCCACCGAAAAACGCTTTTCGTTTAACTGATCGTAATCGGGGATGCCCCTGTTGGTAACATCCCAGATCTCCTTCTTAGAAGACAGGGGAATATCGTAAGGCGTATACGGAGCTCCGCCAAGCAAACGGAATTTCATTCCGAACTCCCAGTTGTTCTTCAGCTTTTTGCCGACAGTCAGATTCACGATGTAGCGATTGTCCCATGATGACGGACGATAGCTTCCTTTCTTATCAAGAAATTCGCTTCTGAAAAAAGTCATTGAAAGAATGCCGTAATAAGTGCTGCTGAGTTTCTGCTGAACAAATATTTCAAATCCATAACTTCTGCCCTCGGAAGTTGACACACACGGCTCGCTGCCAATAACACCGAAGTCACCACCAAGATTTGCAAGCGAGATGCTGTCGTTCAGCAAAAAGGGGTAATTATTATACTTTTTATAGAAACCCTCTACGGTAATCTTAAAATATTTTTCGGGATTATATTCAACGCCCCCCACTAAATGATCGCAGCGGATATACTTAACATTGTTTTCTTTATTCACCAGTGTGCCATCGTTACTTCTGTATCCTAATACGGTATAAGCCGGAAGTTGATAGTACCTGCCAATATTAAAGTTCAGGAATAATTTTTCCGTGAGAGAATATGAGGCCGAAAATCGTGGAGACAGTTGATTCGAAAGATTCTGCATACTCGCGGAATAACCGGAAGCGTCTGTTCGGAGGCCCAGCGATAATACCAGCCTTTCTTCCAGGAGCTTTTTTCCCGCCTGCGCGAATATGGAGAATTTCCCGAGCGATAATTCAGAATCTAACTGCTTCGTATAAACAGAACCGTTCACTTCCGACTTCTGAAAAGTGTAATTCGTGTAATACGCTTTTTCATATCCTGCGCCGTAATTAAACTTCCATGTTCCGTTATATGTTGTATGTTCCAGCCGGATCTTGTTTTCAATTTCAGATGAGTTGTAATCTAAAATCAGGTCCTCGGGATTATCTGTGTTGTTGGAATACTTTGTAGCAATATTCTTCAGTTGATTTCTGCTTAGAATGATGTTTGTAAATCCACTTTCGGAAGAGATTTTTAGATTCGCACCGATTGTATAATTCCATTGTTCGTTGACGGGAATATATCCAATTATATAATCGTTTCTTTCAATCTTCGTTGAATCAGTGAGGCCTTCGTTGACTGTTTTGTTTAATTGGAAGTCATCGATTGCACCGAGACCGATTATGCTTAATGAAACCCGGTTGTTGAAATTAATATTCTCTTTCAACTGGAAATCGTTGTATGTAGGCAGAAAAGGAAGTGACAATGCTTTGAAGAGCAGTTGCAAATATGACCTCCTAACAGAAAAAATCAAATCGGATTTTTTACCAGTCGGCCCGTTGAGAGTAAGTCCCACATCGCTTGAACCAACCATCACCGAGCCGCCGAACTTTTCTGTGCTGCCATTTATCTGCTTGAAGTCTATGATTGAGCTGAGAGTATTGCCCCTGTTGGCTGGAAAGGCTCCCGAATAAAAATCAACTTCGCGGATGAAGTTTACATTTATTAACCCCACCGGTCCGCCGGATGACCCCTGCGTTGCAAAGTGGTTGATATTGGGAACTTCAATTCCGTCAATATAGAACCTGTTTTCATTAGGGGCCCCGCCTCGAACAATTATATCATTCCGGAAGGAGACCGATGATCCGACTCCGGGTAATGTCTGCAGCACTTTCGAAATATCCCTGTTTCCTCCCGGGCTTCTGAAAATTTCGGTACTGTTAATTGTTTTTAAACTCAGCGGACTCTCTTCAGTTTTATTGAAAGGAGAAACGGTTACCTCTACTTCTTTGAGAAGGGATGTATTTTCTTCCAATTCAAAATTTACAATAGCGGGTTTTACGGAAGTGACGTTTACCTCATATTGAATGGCAGGCTTGAACCCAATAAAACTGCAGGAAATATTATAGATTCCCGGTGGCACATTTTCAATGATGTAGTTTCCGTTTGTATCTGCAATAGCACCAAGGTCTGAATTATTGATGATAACATTTGCGAACGGAACAGGTTTGTTATCGGAAACACTCGTCACTTTTCCCTTTATCCTGCTTAACTGTGCAGAAACAGAACAGGTCAAAACAAAAACCAGGGTAATTAATAATAGAAGGATACGCATATCTTGTATTCGATTCGGGTAATGGAATTATTTTAGAATTTCGTCTTTTCAATTTTATCTTTTCTTAAAAGCAGTCTTTATACAACGCGAATGTCTAAATATACAATTTCTCTATTATTTAATACGAACGCTATCGTTGGTTTGTGTGATTTTGAAATATGACTGGAATTGACCAGAAGGGTTAAGATTTGATTCAATAATCACAAAAATTACTTCCTCGCGAAGGCATAAAATTATGAAAATAAATCTTGTATCGTAAAGCGCCTGCCTCAGGTCAATTTCATCTCCTTCATCTCCTGCACCGCCTTTACACAAACTTCATTCAGTCTTTCGATAAGCACAGGTATATCTTCAAAAAAATTGTTCATGCAATTCTGCTCTATCAGGCCTGCAATATCGAAACCTTCTACAATACCATTAAATTTTAATTGCGATTTCATGCTATGGGCGATAATCCGGATTTGTTCAAAATCATTCTTTACCAGCGCATTTTTCAGTTCGGCAATATCGTGCGGCGATCGTGAAATAAACAATTCAACAAATCGCTTCATTCTTTTCTCGTCGCCTTCGCTGTATTCCCTGAGGTAATTCAGATCTATCAGCCTGCCGTTAGGATTACTGGGTACGGCGGCTTTATTTTCTACTACGACATCCGGTTGATTATACAGCACATTATAGATGGTTCTGAGAATTTCCGACGACTTGAATGGTTTCGGAATAAAGCCATTCATCCCGGCATTCAAACATTTCTCAATTTCTTTCTTAACTACAGAAGCTGTAATTGCAACAATCGGTACATTCCTCTTTGGTGAAGGAAATTCGTTTCTGATCTTCTGCGTCGTCTCCAGCCCGTTCAGGGTTGGCATCACCAAATCCATCAGCACCAGGTCATAATCTCTTGTCTCAAGCATCTGCAAAGCCATCAATCCGTCAGTCGCCTCTTCAACAACAATCCCCTTGATTTTAAGTTCCAATGTCTCTTTTACAACGATGCGATTGTATTCATTGTCATCCGCCAGCAGAATCCTCTTCCCCTCAAGTCTCTTCAACATCGTATCAGAAATATTTTCTTTTCGTACAACAGATTTATTATTACTTACAGGATATTCAAGAGAAAAGAAAAAGGTGCTTCCCTTTCCGGGTTTACTTTTAATTTCAATTTCACCGCCCTTCATTTTCACCAGTTGCTTTGAAATACTAAGTCCCAGCCCTGTTCCTCCGTACTTGCGAGATGTCTCCGTACTCGCCTGTGAGAAATTTTGAAAAAGTTTTTTCTGCTGTTCTTCACTCATTCCGATTCCCGTATCGCTAATTGAAAAATGAAGTCGTACAAAACGGGAATTCGGATTTGAATTATTTGTCTCTGCAGAGCCTACAACCTTTAGTTCAACGCGGCCTCTTTCAGTGAACTTTATTGCATTGCCCGTGAGATTAATCAATATCTGAGTCAGCCTTGTAGGATCACCGATAAGAACAGGGGGAATTTTTTCATCTGTACAAGTAATCAGAGTCAGGCCTTTTTCTTCCGCTTTGAACTGCATGATCTCTTTCACGTTGCCGACAACATCGGTTAACGAAAAATCTATTTTCTCAAGTTCCATCTTACCTGCTTCAATTTTTGAAAGATCAAGAATGTCGTTCAGGATTACCAGAAGGTTGTCGGATGATTTCTGAATCGTATTCAGGTAACTTAATTGTTCGGGTAATGGATTCTTCTGAAGCAGGAGGTTAGTCATTCCCATCACCGCATTCATCGGAGTCCTTATTTCATGACTCATGTTTGCAAGGAACACCTGCATGAATTGTTCACTGCGTTCGGCCCGCTGTTTTAATTCAATCATTTCCCTGTGATTTGCTGCATTATTAATTGCAACTCCCAGAAAAGGTATCAACAGCTGAATGATTTCTTTGTGAAAATGCTCGAAGGCATCTTTCGTAAAACTGACAATGCAGAGTGTACCTACAATTTTTTCATGATGATGAACAGGGAAACACATAAGCGATTTTGCCAGCCTGCCGTCAGGCATGGTCAGTGCTTTAAATACATAGCGGCCAAAATTCTTCTCAGCGTCTTCGAGGTAAATTTCTTTATTATTCACATAACACCATTCGCTCATGTGATTGTAGGATTCCAGCTTTAAATCCTTATCCTCATATTTCATGTTTGAGAAAAACGATTTTACATCACCATTATAAACTACGAGCTCCATCACCGAAGCATCCATCATGGAATTGATTGTATAATACAGGTGTGAAAAACTGTCTTCAAGACTAAGTGAGGAGGTAATCCTCTGGCTCAATTCATTTACCAGGTAAAGATTATTCAATTGTTTTTGCAGGTCAGCGGAATTTATATCAGTTTTCTCATTCCCGGCCGGACTTTCACGATTCACCCCGCCGGCTTCATTAGATGATGAAGGAGTATTCTCTCCCGATGAATTAACATTGATAAATCTTTTTTTAAGTATAACATAAGCCGCTATACCGCCTGCAATAAAAAATAATATATAAATGGGCAGTGACAAAGTTTATTTTTTTACTTTTCTGTTCATACAACAAAATGATTTTTGTTAACACAATTTAAATAAATATTGCCTTCAATGGAAGTTTAATAATCATTTCTGTCCCTTTTCCAATCTCGCTTTTCAGGGACAGTTCGCCTTTATTCCCTTTGGTAATTATATCATGACTTATCGATAATCCCAGGCCGGTTCCTTCGCCAGTCGGTTTCGTGGTAAAGAATGGTAGGAATACCTTTTCGTAAATTTCTTCGGGTATTCCCATGCCATTATCTTTAACAGAAATGTTGAGCTGGTTATTCACATTTGAAGTTTTTATGGTCAGTTGCGGTTCATATGAAGGAGCAGCCGGATTTGCATTATTTTTTCTGACCTTATCATTCATAGTATAGAAGGCGTTGTTGAAAATGTTAAGCAGAACGTTTCCGAAGTCTTCACCCACAATTTCAATTTCCGGCAGATTGGGTTCCAGCATCTTTTCAATGCGGCATTCGAAACCGGCATATTTATTTTGAAATCCGTTGTACGACATGGTCAGGAACCCTTCGATCGAACGATTTACATCTACCTTCGATTTTTCTCCAGTCCCATTGCGGCTCAGCATCATCATGTTTTTCACAATTCCATATGCACGTTGTCCATGGAAGTGAATTTTGTCGAGGTTACTGAAGAGCTGATCTTTCAGTTCCTTTTGTTCCTCGGCGGGAAGATTGTTGTTTAGCTCCGGTACAAGTTCTTTGCTAAGCTGTGAGAAATTATTGACGAAGTTCAGCGGGTTCAGTATTTCGTGTGCAATACCTGAGGCAATCTGTCCCAGCGAAGCCATCTTTTCGTTGTGAATTAACTGTGTCTGCGTGTTGATAAGCTCTTCGTGAATGATTGCATTTCCTACTGCAACCGCTGTATAGGGAATCAGCGATCGTATCATTTCAATATGATACTGATTGAATGCATTCTTTGAAAAACTACATACGGTCAAAGACCCCACTTCCTTGTCGTGCCGGATTATTGGAAACGAAAGTATAGAAGCAGGCTTGCTACCGTCAGGAAGGACAGGCGTATCGAAAACATATCGTGCAAAATCCCTCTGGGCATCGTCGAGAATAACTTCGCGATTATTCTTCATCGCCCATTCGGCAACATGATTGCGGTATTCTTCATCAGTTTTAATGTTCGAAAGAATATGCCACCTGTTAACCCTCCAGTGATAGATGCTTAATTCAATCACAGCCGCATCCATAATCGAATTGATGGTCTTGTATAAATGCTGGAAGGAATCCTCGAGTTTGAGAGTGGAAGTAACCTGTTGACCGAGCTCATTTACGATACGGGAATTGTCGAGCAACACTTTCAGTTCATCAATTTTGTCTTTGGATGAATTGCCAGCCACAGGACGCACCTCCTCTTTTTTTAAATCGACAATGTTTTCCAGTTTTTTCGAAACACTCGCAAGTCCTGAATCAAACGGTACAGCCGCTGCTGCCGGCGAAAGTTTCACAATGCCTTCGGATAATAGCTTATCAATCTTGGCGTTAAGATCTGCGCCTGCCTGCTTCCATTTCTTTTTGTAAAAGAGAAATGAAATAATTAACCCGGCTAAAAAACAAATAATTATAACGATTATTTCGCTTATCATCTTTATTGATAGTTTACCGGACAATATTAAGCATGGAGGGTATTTTTCAATGAAGCCGATGTATAAATTACAATTCCTGCTGTATAATTGACATTTGATTTAATAATGATACTCCGGCAAGAGCCGGCAATAGATTTAAAATATTTACAATCTGCCCAGTTTTTCGAGAAATTCATCTTTCCTGTTCCTGGCAACCGTAATTGATTCCCCATTTTCCATCACCACATAACCACCGTCGCTGCGAATAAATTTATTGACAAAATTAAGATTGATTAAATAGGAGGAATGTATCCTGAAAAACGTTTCTTCTGTCAGCAGCTCTTCAAATTTTCCTATTTGACGTGTTACGAGAATTGACTTGCCACCGTTCATGAATACAGTTGTATAGTTTCCATCAGCCTTGAAGTAAATGATGTCTTCAAGCCTGATTAACTGAACACCATCAGCAATTGACACTGCAATCTTGCTGATTTTATTTTTTTGCTGAAGATGATCGCGCAATAAATTCAACTGGTTGCGCAGGGGTGCGTCTCTCATTTGTATTGCACGGTCGACCGCATGGGAGAGTTCTTCACTCCTCACGGGCTTTACAAGAAAATCGATGGCACTGGCACGAATGGCCTGCACCGCAAATTTGTCCATCGATGTAGTCACGATCAGGTTAAAACTTATATCAGGAATTTTCTCAAGCATCTCGAACCCTGACATGCCTGGCATTACGATATCGAGGAAAACAAGATCAGGCTTATTTTTCTTTATTAATTCGATGCCCTCCTGGCCGGAGGTTGAATGAGCTATTACATTAACGGGAAGCTTGTTCTTCTCAATCAGATAATTCAGATCATCAATACAGAATTGTTCGTCGTCAATAATGATAGCCGAGAGCATTGGCGGATTATTTTGTGAAAAGATATAAAAAAGTCCGGAGTTTTATTGTTTCATCTGCAAATTGCCTGATTTAGCTGTTTCAGCAAATGAATTTCAAGGATCCGAAATGGTACTTTTTATAAGCTTTTACAGTGTGGAATCACCCCGCACGGCTAACATATTTGACCAGGATCATTTGAGATTATTAAAGTGCAGGATACTTTTGATAGAAATATTATTTACCATGAAAAAGTATTTCTTCCTCATGATTTTTTCCGGATTGTTTCTTCGGGGAACTTTAAGCGCCCAGGTAAGTCATGGCGGAATGGGCAATTTTTTTGTTGGCCCTGCCTACAGTATTACTTCATCGCTGGAAGACGATCTAAATGCTTCCGGCCAGTTTGAAGGTACTGTGCAGCTTAATAAGACTACTTTCCTCTTTGGTGGTGGCGGATATTCTGCTCTGAAGTATTTTATTATGGATAAAGAGCTGAAGGAAAACTCCAAGCGTGGATGTGCAATCATTGGTCTTGATGCCGGGGCCTCTTTTTTCCCGGCCACCGATAATTGGAAAGGTAGTTCAGAAATTATTACCATGGAGAACCCTTTCGCAATGTTGTTTTATTTAAGAATTACTGTAGGATGGGGAAGTTTTTATGATCTTCAAAAATGAAATTAAAAATGATCTTTTTTCACAGAAGATTATTTCGAGGTGTGATCATTCTCAAATAAGTAATTGATCAGAATCATTTTTCAATTTTGTATTATTCCCCAATTTTACAGCGGTAAATTATTTAAAAAAGAAGTTATGAAAAATATAATATCAATTTCCGTTGTTGTAATTATAGCTGCATTAATGACTTCCTGTGGAATAAACTACTCGGCGATCTCAAATCTGAATCAGAATTCCACGCAGGTACACCTGACAAATAATAATTTTAAAGTCGTTGACAAGGTAGTAGGTACTTCTGATGTATCTCATGTATTGATTTTTGGAGGAATGAATAAGCGGCATCTTTATGAGGATGCATATGCTGACATGATGAATAAAGCCAATTTCGGCGGCAATGCAAGAGCTTTAGTGAATATCGTAACCGAAGAACATATAGGCGGTTTTTTTCCTATTTATTTTACGAGAACGGTAACTGTAAGCGCAAATGTTATTGAGTTTACGAAATGAAAGAGATATCAATGTAAGATTGTTGGGAATTATTAAAAACAGTTGCAGTCTAATTAAATCATCTCTGCAAAACTCTGCGCATACCTCTGCTTACTCTGCAGTTAAAAAACATCTTTAACTTATGCGACTTTGGGGCACGTAAGCAGTCACCATGAAATTTGTGTCTAATTAAACCAGACTGCATAACCCTTTTTACGCAAATCCCAGGCAAGCTTTGATTCCATTTGTAATGCCTGTTCGCGATTCATTTTTTTGATGTTAATATGATTGTATAGTGTTGGCCTTAAATACGTGCCATATTTCCAGGCAAAATAAGATGAAAGCTTATGTCCTTTTTTATTTCTGTAAGCAGTCTTATGTTGTTCAAAACGTTCTGAAGGAGTTTTGCTCGTCATGCCAACATAGAGACATTCCAGCATACCATTATATTGCGGGTTGGCAGCGCGGAATTTCCAACTCTCTGTAAAAACTTTCTTAGATAATTCGATTACATATACCTGGTAGGGCATAAAAGCAATTTGTTTTTTATACGATGGATTGAGCTGGGAAGTTAGCATCATATCATAAAAAAAGAGCCCGAAATATTTTCAGGCTCTGATTATTACTATTGATTAAAAGACTCTCCGATTTTCCGAAACGAGTATTTTTTTCAACCCGATTTCAGTTATTTTTCCATGGCATAATCATCAGCAGGCTGATGTTAAGCATGCGATTGTATCTTTCAATGTCATTTGAAATATTGACAAGTCCATAAGCATATCTGACATCCAGAGACATGGCAGATTTTTTTATATGGAAATTATATCCCGCTCCTGCCTGGATTCCTGAATCCCATCGTTTGAAACCATCTTTTGTGTCACCGAATGTAACCGATTTCGATTCGTCCGTATTTGATTCGGTGTTTTTGGTTTTTATTTTTCCTGAAACAGTATATCCTGCATAGGGGCCGGCATTGAAATAAAATTTTCCGAGATGAATTCTTCCAAGAACAGCCGTTTCCACATTATACAAAACAACTTTTGATGCATTCGTATATAAAGGATTTCCTGATTTTATTTCACCCTTTCTTATAACGCCGTATAGTTCGGAAACAACCGAGAATTTTCTGTTGATGCCTTTCTGGAAGGAAGCGCCACCCAATAGTCCGGTTGAATTTTTTTTGTAGGTTTCTAATTCTTCATTCGATTCTCCGTAATTAAAGCCGGTGGTTACTGCATTAAGCAAAGGAGTAATATAAGAAGTTTGAGAAAACGATTTCAATGTTATTACAAACAATGTAACGATTAATGTCAGGCATATTTTTATTGTAGTTTTCATTTTTTTGGTTTTTGTTTTAGTATGTTTTGTGGTTATAATTATTTAGACTATTTTTTGTCAGGTGATGAATGTTTGATTTAATTTCCGAAGACTATGAAATACTGAGGCCTTTAAAATTAAAGCCCTTCAAAATAAGCCAGACAGCAAGAATCATTTCGTAAAGTGCTACGGGAAGGGCCAGTATTACAACTGCCGTTGAAAATTCCATTATAACTCCAAACATTTTTAAGAAGGCAGTGATGAAAATCAGTATTGCACCTGTGATTCCAATTGTTGCAAGTATCTTCGGCACCAAACCTGTTTTGTAGAAGGTATAGCTGTAGATAAAGGTGTTTATGCCAAGAAAGAAATTCGGGCCGATGGTAAAAGTCCAGTCATGAATTGCCTTTAATGAAATGCCAATACTTGTATACGTTTTAATATCTGCTGTCGAATCACCTGTGAACGAAATGCTCAGCGTCAGAAGCGACAGTACGCTCACTATTCCGATAAGTATGGTAACGGATTCAATGAAACGAAAGCACAGGTATCCAAGACCTAAACGCTCGTTATATTTCCTCAGGTAAGGGAATAACATAATTGCCGTTCCGATGTTTGAGACAACCAGGAACAGTTCGAAAAATGCTCCCAGTATAATCTGGGATGAATTCGAGGCTCCGGCATTTAGGTAGTCAGTATTAGCCAGTAGCGGATTGTACAATAGGAGTCCGACAATAGCTGTGAGTGAAGCGGCAATAAAGAATATCCCCGTGAAGATTGCATTCGTCCTGTCTTTTCCCGAGACAGAATTTCCAAGGCTGATGTTTGTTGTGTGGTTTTGCATGTGATTTTTGTTTTATGTGGTTTAAAAATTTTCTTCAATTAATTCTTTGTTCAGCATCATGCCTGTGGTTGTGCCCATGGCAACAGCATTCGCGACGGTTCGAATCCGGGAGGCATTATCCCCGCAGGCATAAATTCCATCAACGGTAGTTTTATTTTGAGCATTGATTTGTATGTATCCTTCGTCTGTCAGCTCACATCCTAATTCCTGGGGAATCATGCAATGTTGCCTGAATTCACTCCTTGTATAAATTACATTAACAGGAACCTGGATGTCGTTTTTGAAGGTGATTCTTTCTAACCTGCCGCTTGAGTGTCCTAAACTCTTTATTTCATCTTCTACTATTGAAATATTTCTGCTGCTTAGCAGACGCATTTGCCATTCGGTTAGCGTGGAAGGACCGTTTGTGATTAGCATGAGGTCCCTGGTCCAGTGCGAAATGAGTTTTGCTAACTCAAAACCTGTTTCTCCGTTACCTAATATTCCGGTTCGTTCATTCTTTACCTCATAACCATGGCAATAAGGGCAGTGTAATACTGAAATTCCCCAGCATTCAGAATATCCATTTATATTCTTCATGATGTCAGTAATGCCTGTTGCGAAGACTAATTTCTTTGCGAGAAATTTTTCACCTGCGGAAGTCTGAATTTCAAATTCATTCGAAACGACTCTTCCTTTAGTAGCTGTTGCATTCAGGAAAGCGACATTTTCATATTTCCGGATCTGATCTTTGGCCTGATTTAAAATTTCAACCGGTCGTGATCCGTCATGAGTTAAAAAATTATGAGAGAAAGGTGTTTGTTTGTTGGATGGATTTTCATCGTCGATGACCAGGACGCTCCTTAATCCTCTCCCCAGTGCTAAGCCCGCTGAAAGTCCCGAATAACTTCCTCCGATAATTATTACATCGTATTTATTTTGCATCTGATTTGTCATCACTTTCTGTTTTTTGTCATGGTGATATATTGAATGATTTTATCGACAAACGGAACTCCTGCAAATACTACCCATGGAACCAGCGAGAGGGTAAGTATGAGTGTCCTTACAAATAGCGGGAAAACTGACAGAGCCTCTCCGAATAGAAGTAAGAAAATGGTGATTGATGGATATATTACAACCCAGATTTTAAGTGATGCAATCAAGCGTGCTTTGGTTTTCATTGTTGAATTATTTATTGTTTGATTTTGATGGGACAAAGGTAGATCGGACAAGACGGGAAAGGATAGGACAAAAATGAAATTGGATCGGACAGATCTCAAATCTTCACCGCCTGTAGCGAAAAATAGATGGAAACAGTATTAAACTCTGAAAATTATGCCTGGCTGCGCCTCGAATTGAATTCAGTCCGGAAGGTGGCAGGCGAATAACCAGTGTGCTTCCTGAAAAATCTTATAAAATAGGATGCATCATCATAACCCAGATAGTATGCTATTTGATTAACCTGGTTTGAGGTTGATAAAAGGTATCTTTTAGCTTCAAGAATAATATGTTCATTTATCAGGTCAGAACAGGTTTTTCCCAACAGATCTTTAGTAATCGCATTTAGCTGATAGGATGTAAGATTTAGCATTTCTGCATATTGTTGTACCTGTTTCTTAGTTGTAATGTTTTTTTCAAATAATTCCAGGAGGCTGTCAAGACGTTCGCGGGAATAAAGTTTTTTATCCATCATTTTATCCTGTCCTTTATCGCCTTCCCTGATTAGATCGATATAAAACATATCAAGACTTGCTTTAATCATCTCCCGGAAACCTTCGTGTTTGGCAAGGAACTCCTCGTAAATCGATGACAGTATATTTAACGTTCGTTTAAACTTTTCACTGGTCAGCCGGTAATAGTTCTTATTACTTACGCGTCTCAACAAATTTCCCGATGACTTTTCCCGGTTTGTATAAAAGTCGTTGCTGAATTCAATGACAAAGCCCGTACTGCCATTCTTGATAGTGAGTTCATGAACCTGCCCGGGATGCATTATGAAAACAGAGTTATTACTGATTTCATATTCGTTAAAGTCAATGATATGTTTGCCTTTGCCTTTTTCCAATGCGAGAATAAAAAAGTAATCATGACGGTGCAATTCCTGAATCATATCCTTTCCATTCATCACCTTTTCAAGTTTCTTCACGTTGAAACTCTCGAAAAAGTCGATTTCATTTTGAGGTGAATTGATTTTTCTTACCGGGATATCTTTCATTTTCTAAACCTGATCATTCAAATGTTTCCTCACAAATATTGGAAAAATATCAAGATGATTTTCAAACAGCCGATGTAAATAAAATCCCTCATTTAAGCGGTTATTTAGTTGAACAGTTAAAAATACATTTGTTGTCCTATCATAATCGAATGAAACCACGTGTTGCTTCTTATTTCCGAAACGGCTATACGATGAGCCGCCGGGCAAGGATCTCTCATAAAAGAAATGAGCACCCGATCACGCATTGGATCAGCGAACTCGCAATTGATAAAGAGACAATTAAAAAAATGCTGGTGTATGCCGGAGTCCACCATACGGGATTGTACGCCCAGCGAACCCGCTTTTACCGCCTGCCGAATCTGAAAAATGAAAGCGAATTTGACAGGTTCTTCAGAACTTTTCATTCCATTCCGGCTACAAAACGGAAATTCATCAATTACATGTCGAGGCACCTGCAGGAGAGTATTCTCGCTCATAAAGAGAGAAAATTTTATTCCTCAGATAAATACATAAAATCATCTGATCGGCTTTTGAAATAATTTTCTTCTTTAACCCAGGTTTATCCGATAGACTCATTCTTTTCCAGAATAGGATTGTACAAAGGAATGTCATTCATCATACAGAACTCAAAATAATATCCATCTTTTCCGCGGTTGCAATGCGCCCATATGTAATTCAACTTTACATCAGAAAAAATCTAAAATGTAAATGAAATGAAAACAAAAAAGCTCTTACTGTATGCCTCCGTCATTGCAATGGTTGCTGTATACTTTTCCTGTTCGAAGAACCAGGAAGTTGAAAAAGAAAAGGAAATTAATATTGCCCGTCAGTTGAAATTTGTACCTGTAGGCGACCGGATTAAAGAAAGAAACGGGGATGTTAGCCGGGGAAAAATAGTGATCGTGTCCTGGAATGAATGGGGCCGAAAGAAAAAGAATTGCGACGGCTGGGGACTTTGCAAAGCCAAGTGGTTTCCGGATGTTAATGAGTCGGTCCAGGTTCCTGATCCGACTGAAGGCGGCGCTTCGATTCTGGAATCCGATCCGTCTAACGGTAAATATTATTTTGATATTTTGCTGGCCGATTATCCGCCAGCAACAATTCCCGTTTCAGAATTGACCTTGATTGTAGATGAGGATATTTTATTGGGCCAATCTCCCGTTCTTGGAAATGACCTGATTATTAAAGAAGGCGATTATGAGTACGATTCATCTCTCAGAACGTATGGAGGATACAGGATCTATCTTGAAAGCAATTAGAAAATTGCATGCCGGGACTGAGCAGTTAAAAATAACATAGCCTGTTCAAATTACGAAGAAAAGCAGATTATATTCGCAATTCCTAATTCGTAATTATCATGAGCCCTCATTTAAATTCCCCGCGCTGGTGGGGAGCTCCCAGAAAATTTAATCCAAATTTCGAAGAACGAAAGATCAGCTGGCTTGAATTATTTTTTGATCTGGTATATGTAATTGCGATTTCAAGGATTACACATTTGCTGTGTTCAGACATGAGCATGACGAATTTCATGTGGTACTGCAGCCTGTTCGCACTGATTTTCTGGGGATGGTTAAACGGCAGTTTGTATCACGACATTCATGGCAACCAGGGACTGAGAACGCGATTAATGATTCTGTGGCAAATGATGATCATCTCTGCAATTTCTGTGACTCTCGATCACGATCATCATGCATTCTCAAAAAATACAACCATTATCATCATGGTGATGCAGCTCTTCATAACCTATCTCTGGTGGAGTGTCGGTTTTTATGACAAGGAACACAGGAAATACAACAGGCCATATACTATTTTCTTCCTGGCCTCTTTCATCCTGATGGGAATGAATCTTTTTCTTCCACATGAATTCAGTCCGCTGCTGATCACCTGCATTATCGTTCTAAATTACGCACCGCCATTCATAGCAAGCAGGATTCTGAAGAAACATTCGCTCGACCTGCCGCTTTCGCCGAGCATGACTGAAAGACTAGGCCTCTTCACTATAATCGTTTTTGGTGAAGTGGTATTGGGTGTCGTGAATGGTTCTGGTAAGCCTGAACCGGGTATTGAAACACTTGTTGGCTTCATACTTTCACTTGCAATCGTATTTTCACTATGGTGGATTTTCTTTACCCTGATCTCTAACAGGAATGCTAAAAAGGGTTTCGTTAACGCTACACTGCTTGAAATATTATATATACCGACGCTTATATCACTCGGGCTCATCGCCGCATCATTTACACTTGGGTTCGAAAGTAATGATTCCGGTAGAATATATTTCATCGCCTGCCTCGCTCTCGGAGCATTTCCCGCCTGCATCTCAGTCATGATGAGCATGCTGATTTATCCGGATGAAATAAATCAGATTTATGCAAGAGTTCGCTTTTCGTTGCTGATAACTGCTGTTGTTTTCTGGGGATATTCTTTCATTGCCACCGCTCTCAAACCTGTTTACTTCTTATCGCTCGTCCTTTTTATCCTTGTCGCAGAAATCGCCTTCCTGAATTCTTTATATTATACTATTATTCTGAATCACTCAAAAATGAATCAGGAGAAATGATTTTGGTTTCTATTGTTGATAAATCATATGGTAGTTCCACTTTTAATATTAAATTTCCGCAGGTTTTGTTCCATTCTAAAATGACTTTCAGAAAAAAATAATTGTATGAGTACTGCCATATATAAAAGATTCCTCATCATAAAAGATGATTTTTACAGTAACCCTCAAAAAGTTTACAACGAAGCTCTGAATGCATCGTATCATGAACCAAGGTATTATACCGGTTTCCGCAGCCGCACGGTCTACCATGAACCGGGCGTGAAGCAAAAGCTGGAAAAAATTCTTGGCATAAAGATTACCCGCTGGGATACTGATCCTGCAGATGAAAACGGCGTCTTTTACAGCGGGTTTTCAAAAGGAAAATTCAGGGAAGTCCCGGGAGTTCATTCCGATTATCCGCACGACGATATCACTGCGCTGGTTTACCTCACGCCGGATCTGCCTTTCGATTGCGGTACATCCTTATGGATGCACAAAAAAACAAAGCTGACAGATCCGCCGACTGCAAGTGATGCCCGCCGGTTAAATATGAAGATCGCAGACATCAGAAATCTTTTTGAAGACGAATCCAAACAGAGAAACAAGTGGGTGGAAATGGACCGTGCGGGGTATCGTTTTAACCGCCTGGTAGCTTATCCATCCGGAGCATTGCATTCTGCTACGAAGCATTATGGTTCTTCCATTAATAATGTGCGACTGTACCAGACTTTCAGAATAGGTGTGGATTGGAATTCCTTCCGCATGAATGCTTAAGTGCTTCAAAAGTTTTTTACAGATCTCGACAAATCTATTTCTAAATAGAGAAAAACAATCTCAGCTCATCCTGGTATTTATATTCATCAACAGGTTTGAGTTTAACCATACGCAGCATGATATTAAGTTTGTTGATGTCTGTAATTTTCATGGCCGAGGCCCACAATGAAACTTCCTTCAGCACTTCAAATTCTTCGCCTGAAAAAGAATCGTTGCAGGAAGTTCTTTCCAGAAAACCGTTCACTGATTCTTGTTCAGCGCGCTGACTATTACCATTATATTTCTTAATAATCATCTTCTTCACCTCGTTGGTAATATCATACACCCCGGGCTGAACTTTTTTGCCGAGGTTCAGAAAAATATTGCTGCCGGTAAATTTCAGAAGTGTTTTTTCAGAAGAGCGGTAACCCTTTCGTGATTTAATTTTTTGATATTCCATATTTGCCAATTGTCTTAATTCCGCATCAACCGGCCTGAATCCAAGTTTGTAATAAAACCAGAATACACCTGTTGCAATTCCTTCAGGATTATCGAGGCCGAATTGTGATGCTTCAACCTGGAAGTAATTCACATGAAAAAGCTGACGGTAGAGTCTCAAAACCTGTGCGACGATGTATGCTGACTCGCCCCCGCGAAACTGATCGTATATGTTTAACCCATAGTCGGATCTCCAGCCGAACACCCAGCCACCGGCATATGCCGCCGGGTAACCATTTTTAAATAGCGTATAGCCTATATACGATTCCATTGGCAACTGTCGCGGCTGGGGCATTCCGTAAATGGCAATGGATACGCCTCTTTCAAGGTGAAATAATCGAATCGAATCTTCTTTCAGATAGGTGGCCGGATCGGTCTCGCGTTCGGTCATGGCCATGGAGTTTTTAATGACTCTTATGAGATCGTTTTTTCCTGATTCGGTTAACACAACTTCAGAAGGAAGTTTCCTGTTCAGTAATTCCTCTACATCAAAATGTTTTAACAGGTCTTTGTGGTAAAACTCCTCCGGTATTTCAATCCTGTTATATGATTTGGAAAGTAGTTTGTTCTTTGGAACCACGTTAGTTTGTATGCCGAGGCCATCGTAATAATGGTCCTTTATATAAGGCAGGTTGTCCAGCCGGCTTAACTCCTGGATGATATAGGGCAGATGAGAATGTTTATTGGGAGAGAGTTCATTCAGTAATTCCTCATTGGTAAACCCTGCAGTCGTTTCGCTTCTTTCCTGTAAAGGCAGAGTCACCTTAAGCGCTTCGTTTAAATCATGCGAAGTATTCTCAATTTTATGAATCAATACCTTGCAATCCGGATGTGTGAGCAGCCAGCGTATGCAGTCGTGCGAAAATGAAGCACGATAGTTGGTAAAAGGAATACCAGAGTTAACGAATGACTCCCTTACTTTTTCCGGTTGTTTCTTAAGAAGATCTGCAATCCGCATTACTTCTTTTTCTGCCAGAACAAATGTTTTTTTATCAGGTGGGAAAGACATAATAAATAGTAGGGTCTCGAAATATTTTGTTAAAGCACCGGTAAATGGAATCCGGATAGCTGTCATTTCTTTAAGAATAGAAATTTTAAGAGCATTACTTTCGGTGTCGAAACGGTTGGAGATATCACTGAGTGTTTTTGCCTGACGGAGAAAGGTGTATTTCATAAGGAATATTAAATGATTTTGTGAATGTAAATTAAAGTTTTGAAATATTGATTCTTCATTGCAACCACCCTCTTGAAATCTTTTATTTACACCCCTCACCCCAACCCCTCTCCGAAACAGAAAATTTTCTTTGTATCATGCTTAAAGCCGGAGAGGGGCTATGAAAGAAGCGCTCCCTTCTCCCGCGATAAAACTTAAATCAAAGAATGAAATTATCCTCGGGAGAAGGGCCGGGGATGAGGGGTTGAATTTTCTCACCCCAACCCCTCTTCTCCCAAGTCAAAAACAGAATTGACCTTAAGCTGCCATATATTTTAATATAAATTTATTTTTACATTTATGAAATGAAAAAAATCTCCCTCCTTTTATTTGTTTTTTTTAAATCGATTTTAATTTATTCTCAGCCCTCCATTCAATGGCAAAAATCATTTGGTGGATCACAAAGCGATTATGCGCCTTCAATAAGTCAGACCGCTGATGGAGGATTCATCATTGCCGGAACCACTGAATCAAACGACAGTGATGTAACGGTATATTATGGTAACCAGGATTATTGGATCGTTAAAATTAACGGCAGCGGAGGCATACAGTGGCAAAAAACACTGGGCGGAACCGATATCGATAACCCCCATGCCATAGAACAAACTTCAGATGGTGGTTATATTGTTGCGGGCACTTCAATTTCAGACGACATTGATATAACCGGAAACCACGGCCAGAATGATTACTGGGTGGTTAAATTGGATAGTACAGGTAATATTCAATGGCAAAAATCTCTGGGTGGAAGCAATGATGAAATTGCATATGCCGTTCAACAGACCTCTGGTGGAGGTTATATTGTTTCCGGCTCCAGTAAATCATCCGATGGTGATATAACATCTCATCACGGTATAAATGTTAAAAATGATGCATGGGTTGTCAATCTCGATAGTTCGGGAAATATTTTGTGGGAAAGATCATTAGGTGGCACTGAGGCAGATGTTGCCTATAGCATTATTCAGGTTGCAGATGGAGGATTTGTTTTCGCAGGTCAGGCAAGTTCGACAGATGGAGATGTGACCACACACCATGGAACGGCGGTGAATGCTGATTATTGGATCGTTAAAATGGACAATTCCGGAATAATTCAATGGCAAAAAACGATCGGTGGATCGGAAAGCGATATAGCATACTCAATTCAACAAACTATCGATGGAGGATTTATTGTTGCCGGAAATTCATTTTCGTCTGATGGTGATGTAACAATTCACTATGGTTCATTTGTAGATTATGATCTTTGGATTGTCAAACTGGACAGCCTGGGGAATATTGTCTGGGAGAAGACTCTTGGAGGAACAAGCACCGATATCTGTAATTCAGTCAGGCAAACCACCGATGGCGGATTTATCGTTTCCGCATATACGAATTCGAGTGATGTTGACTTAACAGGGCTTCATGGGATTAATTTTGATTACGACTATTGGGTTGTAAAGCTGGATGGTAGCGGCAATATGCAATGGCAAAAGGTCATGGGCGGCACCGCTAATGACGTGCCCTGGTGCATCAGGCAATCGGATGACGATGGATATATTATTGCCGGAAATTCAAGGTCTGTTAACGGCGACGTAACAGATAATTATGGACAAAGCGACATCTGGATTGTAAAGTTAAATTCATCAGTGAATATAATAGAGAATGAAAAATCAGTTTTGAATTTCCGGATTGCACCAAATCCTTTTTCAACAGAAGTCTTCATTTCATTTGACCCTTTGCTCTTTAATACAATTGATGTCAGAATTTCTGATTTGCATGGAAGAGAAATAAAAAGGATAAATGCAGCGAATATTTTTTCAAATAGAAATGAAATATTCTGGGATGCCAGGGATGATTCAGGAAAAAGGGTTGAAGATGGAATTTATTTTATTACCATTTCTTCGGATAAAGCTATCCAAACAAAAAAAGTGGTTGTAGAAGGTTTATAAATACTGTAAACGCCCACGGGAAAATTTCTTTAATCAGTAAAGGAGGGGACTAAACGAAAATTGTCGTTTACTGTTTGTTCCTGAATCAATAATTTCCACAAAATAGAGGATTGTCTGCTAATCTCTGGGGTTCCTGGTCTCCATGTCTAATCCTGCTGTTTATTGTATTTCACGTATTTACTTCCCTGGGGACATGATTTCTCTTTAAAAAATTTCACTATCCATAAAATAAATTTGCAATATATAAGTTACTTATATATATTTGTCCCTGATATAATACAAACCATGGCAACAAGCGAATTATTAAAAGGCATGCTCAAGCCGATTATCCTTAAACTTTTACTGGAGAGAGGGCGGATGTACGGCTACCACATTACACAAATGGTGAGCGAGATTACCGAGGGGCAAATAGAGCTGACCTTCGGTGCGTTATATCCGATACTTCATAAGCTGGAGCAGGATGGTCTTGTTAAGAAAGAATCAGAAGTTTTTAATAACCGCAACCGGATCTATTACTCAATAGCTCCAAAAGGCAGGAAGATGGCGCAGGAAAAAGTATCGGAACTTGAAGAGGTGCTGAATACGCTTAAAATTTTCTTCAAACCAAATTTTGGGTTGAAATATGGCGCTTGAAAGGAATCAAATATCAATTATTGAAGCTGACGTCAATCGCGCTTCAATCGTGCTGGACGAACTGCGGGACGAGCTGATTGATCATCTGTGCTGTGAAGTGGAAAAACTGATTGACGACGGTTTGACTTTTGAAGAGGCGTATGGGCACATAAAAAAAACAGTTACCATCGAAATGTTACAGTCAATAGAGGAGAATACAATTCAACAATTAGATAAAAACTATCAGCTTATGAAAAATTTAATGAGAATTACCGGAAATGTTTCATTGATATTAATCGCCGCCGGAACCGTTATGAGAATTTTTGCCATCACAGGATCTGCGATTGTATTAACTTCTGCCTTTGCAATACTCTGCCTTTTCTTTATCCCCTTAGTGCTTTACACATACCGGCCTGACCCGGTCAATCATAAAAACAGGTCGTTGAAATTCATGGTATTTTTTGCATCAGTGCTTTTCCCTCTCGGCATTCTCTTTCGCACGATGATGTGGAATGGATCCGGCATCATGCTTACGGTTGCTTTTGTAATCGTAATATTTGCAGTACTCCCGTTAACATGGCAGGAAGTAAAAAGAACAACTCATGATTCCAAGGACCGGATTCTGTTTTTATTCGGTTTATTTGCTTTGGGAGTATTTATTCTGGCAATGGCATTTAAAATATTTCACCTTCCGGCCGCAACAGTGTTGCTGGCAACAGGTTCGGTTTTACTGGTCAGCGGCTTCCTGCCCATATATACTTTTCGTGAATACAGCAAAACAAAAACGATCAGCTCACAGTTTGTCTATCTCGTAATTGCATCTGTATATATTGTTACGATGACAATTTTAATGTCATTTGGAGTGAATAGTGAAATGTTAAATCTAATAGTTAAAAATTAATCCAATTATGAAAACACTCGCATTTATATCCGGAATCTTATCAGCCAACCTGATGATGTTCGGTTCGCTATTTAAAGTTTCTCACTGGCCGTATGCAGACCTGTTGTTGATACTCGCCGTTATTGTTTTCTGCTTTCTATTCCTGCCATTCGCACTGATAAGCTGGTACCATGCATCGGAAAAAAAATCGATACTTCTTGCTGCGGTAACGTTTGTTGTTTTCTTTACAGGTGTAGCAGCCATGTTGTTTAAGATCGAACACTGGGAATACAACACCCTGCTGTTGATGTTTGCAATTCCTCTGCCGTTTATCCTATTTCTTCCGGTATATATTTATCATATACGGAATGATAAAAATGATAAATCGTTTATTCCCGTAATGATGGGCCTCACTTTTTTAGCCGTATTCAGCGTGTTGCTTGCGGCGCATTAAAGTTTAAATTTAATTTTTATCTTTCGGAACAGTAAATTCATTACATGAAATGGCTGTTTTTAATTTTTCTTTTTCTTGGCTTTACTTGTGTAACCGCTCAGGTAATAGAAAACCCATATTTTGATTCCCTGCTTACTGTACTCTCTAAAGCGAAGGAAGACACTATTAAGGTGAAGATGATGAACTACATCGCCAACGTTTATTTATTTACTAATAATGAAAAAGGAATAAAATACGCGAAGGAATCAGAAGCGCTCTCAAAAAAACTTTCCTGGGATATTGGTTTGATGTTTAGTAAAATTAATATTGGTAGGTATTACTGGCTTAAAGGTAATTTTAAAATGGCGGTATTGATTCATAATGAAGCTTTGCAAATTGCAAAGAGGCTGAAAAGGACCGAAGAAATTAACAGTATCAATATTTTAATTGGACAGGATTATGGTGACGGAAGCGAATACGACGAAGCTTTAAAGTATTTTGAAATTGCTAAGTTTGGCTATGAAGAAGCAGGTAATAAGGGAGAAGTTGCCCGTTGCCTGCTGTTAATTTCCTGGGTACATGATACCCGGGGTAATTATCCTGAATCATCAAAAGCAAATATTGAAGCATTAAAAATTTATGAATCTATAGGGGAAGATTATGGAACAGCGATAGCTTCGGTGAATCTCGCGCAAGACAATATCAAATTGGAGAAATACCCGGAGGCAATTTCTTACATCGCCCGGGCCAACGACATATATATAAAAGAGAGTGATTTCATCAATTTATCATTCAACTTTATTCTTTTGTCTGATATTTATATTAAGCTTCGGAATTTTGACTCAGCATTGAATAACGCTGAGAGGGCTCTCGATGCCGGAGAAAAAGTTAATGATGCTATCGCTATAAGTAATGCGTATAGTAAAATGGCTGATATAAATTACATGCAAAATGATTTTAGAAAGGCTGCTCAACAATACGAGAATGCAATTGCATTTTTGAAGCCGATTAATGCATATGTTTACTTAAGCAATAATTACGGCAGCCTGGCTTTATCAAATCTCCGTTTGAATGAAACAACAAAAGCAAAATCAGCGCTTGACTCTGCCGAAATTTATTTGAAGTTGAATGAGACTCTTCCCTCACAGGAAATATATTATAAAGGAAAGCATCTTCTCGATAGTATGACCGGCGACTGGAAAAATGCGTATTCTGATTTTTTCAAATTCATTAGCATTCGCGACAGCATATATAATAAGGATAATACTAAAAAACTTGTTCAGACTCAGATGCAATATGAATTCGATAAAAAGGAATCATTAAAAAAGGCGGAGCAGGAAAAGAAAGATATTAAACAGCGGAATATTCGCAATTCGATTGCCACGGCTTTTGCAGGAGCCATTGTGTTTTTAGTTGTCGTGTATCGGCAACGTAATAAGATCAGCAGAGCAAGAAGGCGAAGCGACGAACTCTTGTTAAATATTTTACCCGGAGAAGTTGCCGATGAGCTGAAGATTAAAGGAAGTGCCGATGCAAAACAATTCGATCAAGTCACGGTTATGTTCACCGACTTTAAAGGGTTTACGAAAATATCGGAAAATCTAACTCCGACCGAACTTGTACAGGAAATTCACACCTGCTTCAGGGCATTTGATGATATCATCGGAAGGTTCAGCATAGAAAAAATAAAAACCATCGGCGACAGCTATATGTGTGCAGGTGGATTGCCATTACCGAATCAGACACATGCAGAAGATGTTGTTAATGCTGCCCTGGAGATTCAGCGATTCATGAGGCAGCATTCGGAAGAGCGGAAAAATTCCGGGAAAGAAATTTTTGAAATAAGAATCGGCATTCACATGGGACCCGTCGTCGCTGGAATTGTTGGAGTAAAGAAATTCGCTTACGACATCTGGGGCGATACAGTAAATATCGCCTCAAGGATGGAGTCGAGTGGTGAGGCAGGCAAGGTAAATATAAGCGGAGCGACATATGAAAAAGTGAAAGACAAATTCACATGCATTCACCGCGGAAAGATCAGTGCGAAAAATAAGGGAGAGGTGGATATGTATTTTGTGGAGGGTTTACTCCCTCACAAATTTTAAATTAAATACATTATTTAATTTGTCCTTTAAAGTTAGGATATATAAACCTGTATGAAGCGCTTCTACATTAATTTGACCTGAGAAATAATTTGTTCTGTAAATTATCTTCCTCCCTGCTATATCATAAATTGAATACTCCAACGGAACAGTTAATTGACCTGATAAGTTAATACTCGAATTTGTTGGATTGGGGAAAATTGAAATTTTATTTGTACTAGTTTCCTGAATTTCGGTAATTGTATCACATGAACTCATAAATAGAGGACCAAGATTAAAATTTGGAACATTAGGAAAATTCACATTATTATAACAATACAAATTTATTATATGCTGTTCTAAATCTGCCTGAGTATCCGGTAAATTAGGGTTATTAATTCGACTCCAATGCGCGTTTGTACTTCCTGGTGCAATATAAATTTTCCCATCTGGTGCAAGCCTGCAAAATGCAAAATCGCAAATTCCCCATGAATCAACAAATCCATCATAAGTAGCAATAGAAACTCCTGAAGCAAAAACAGCAGCAGCATTCATGTCAAACTGCCAACAGTGCATACTTGTTACGGCATACAAATATTGTCCGCCTGTAGAAAAAGCAACTCCACCACCACTGTTTCCTGGATCATTGATGATGTTATTAAATATTAAATTAAATTCACCAGTACATCTATCAAAATCGAAAACTTGTAAACACATATCTTGAAAAATAATTGCATACTTACTTCCATCTAACGAAAATGCTGATTGAACAAAATAACTATCTATCCCTTTTGGACCATTATAATACTTTCGAAAAGGACCAATGATAGTGTCAGGAAGTATTAACCATTCTAAAAACACATTTTGATTATGTTTTTTAGAAACTAACCACCAATCCCTTCCATTTGCATGTTTCACAGCCTGCAATTTACCCCACATTAATGTATCGCTTGAATTATAAATAACAATATTTTTACTTAACACAACACCATTACCGCTATCAGCATTTATATCAATTTTAGCTAAATAAATTTTTTTTGATATCGGCAAAAGCATATCATTATCAATTGCTTGATAAAACAAATAAAGTATACTATCGGAATTGGGTTCATTTAATATTATGCAACCTTGTGAAAACGGAGCACCATTGGGATATCCTGCAATTGTATAATGTGTTGGAGCTAACGTATCTCCATTTGGCATTATAGTTCCATTGGCTCGGTATACTATTGTTCCATTTGTGAAAAAAGAAAAAGT
Organism: uncultured Flavobacteriales bacterium; assembly: GCA_964595205.1. Classification (GTDB taxonomy): domain Bacteria; phylum Bacteroidota; class Bacteroidia; order AKYH767-A; family 2013-40CM-41-45; genus JADKIH01. The sequence continues at coordinate 169,401 of CAZQOQ010000007.1, forward strand.
CGAATCATTTTTAGAATAAGATGTATTATTACATACATTTAGAACAGAATCTATATCTTGGGATAAAATCATTGATCCAGACCTAAAATCAATTCTTGTGCAAGCTCCAACATGCCAATTTAAATCATGTTGAGCATACAATGGGACATTGATTAATAAAGTAAATAATAGTACAATCTTCTTCATTAATTAAACATTTCTACTTACTTACAATAAGTATTTTTCCTGTTGATTCGTTTGATTTTGTAATATACTTGAAATACAATATTCCAGCACGTTGATTTTCTAAATTAATAATTAATCTATTTTCATTTTTAGGAATATCGTAATTTTTTATTTGTCTTCCAAAAGGATCAAATATTCTTATTAGCCCTTCTTCTTCTGATGTTGTTTCTACAACAATTTCCCCATTCCTTGAATGTGCCATTTATAAATAAATAAATGGTTGAAAAAAACCATTTTTCCTGTTAATATATTTCCAAAATCTTATTATCTTTCACCCTACCCTGAAATGCCAGATCAGGAGCCGGTTACAGCTTTTATTAATAGCTAAAATTACCACATGAATTGCATAATAAGATTCTTCAAAGTTTTATTTGTGATTGTACTTTTAAGTAGCAGTCTGTCCAGCAGTGGCCAGTCGAATAATTGTCGTGCTTTTTATTTACCGAATATCAATGTCTGGTTAGGCAATACTGCGGAGGAGAATACCAGGCTGAACTATGCGGCCAGCAACGGCTTCAACTATATTATTTTTTATGATCTGCATTTGATTGATTTTAATAACAGCATTCAAACCAATAAGCTCGCTGACTTCCTCAGCAGGGCGAGAAATAACTATGGTATAACTCAGGCCGGCGCTTGTGCCGAATCGTATTCATTTTTTCAAAGTAAAATTATTCCATACAATAACAGCCGTAATTCCGCATCCGAAAAATTTAATGTCCTGAATTTCGAATTTGAATTCTGGGTACAGTCAACCATTACGCAATACTATTGTAACTCTTACCTGCAGCCGGGTGGATACAATTGCGATACCGCCGGCGCCTGGGCGTATTCCTTTAAGCAATTCAAAAAAATTGATTCATTGTGTGCCGCTAACGGACTCATCTCTGAAGTCTATATCGGCTGGCCAAACAAGGGACAGATGCAAAATCTCGCAACTTTTGCCGATCGCATTCTCCTTCATGCCTACCAGACTTCCGATGCCGGGCTCTACTCATATACCCGCAACCGGTTGATAGATGCCGCATCGATTAATCAATCCGTAATTATTATTCCGATCTTCTCAAGCGAATCTTCTTTCCTCGGTCCGTGGTTGCAAACTCATCCGATATATCAACCCTATCAGACCTATACTAATAATTTTACCTCTGAAACAGGCACCTGGAAACAGAACATAAACCTCCAGGGCTACACATGGTTTTATTATCCAACCATGCCTCAGACTACTTCCGGCACTGCATCCATTACAGCCGGCGGTTCAACAACATTGTGTTTAGGCGATAGTGTCGTTCTCACTTCCAGCCCGGGCGCACAATACTTCTGGAGCCCCGGCGGAGAAACCACTCAGTCTGTTGTTGTAAAACAAACTGGCAATTATTTTGTCAACGTAATTAGTGCCAACGGCGCCTCCGTCACTTCAGCGCCTGTAGCAGTAAGTGTTGGTGTAAACCAGGTTCCCATTGCTGTAACTGCAAGCGGTCCGGTATCTTTCTGCACGGGTGAAAGCGTGACTCTTACATGCAGTTCTCCCGGCCCGTATGCCTGGAATAACGGCGCTACATCATCTTCAATCACCGTTAATAATACCAGCGATTATTACGTGAGTGTCCAGACCGGCAATTGCACAGCATCTTCCACACCCGTTCATGTAGACGTTTCGGATTTGCCTCCCGTTCCTGTAATTTCCGGTGGTAACATCGCCGTTTGCCCGGGCGCCGAACTTACACTACACACATCAGCGACGGGAAATATTCTCTGGTCGACCGGCGATATGGCCGATTCAACCGTGATCGATACAGCAGGAGAGTTTTGGGTCAGGGTCTATAACAATCCGGGCTGTTTTTCTCAATCCCAAACAACAACTGTATCTTATTTACCATCTCCGCCTGACCCCGTTGTTTCACCAGGCGGCACAACTACAATTTGTGACGGAGATGTTATTACCCTCACTTCTACTCCGGCTAACGAATATCTATGGTCTAACGGAGAAACAACACAATCGATTACAGTAAGCCAGGCCGGAGATTATTTTGTAACTGTAACTGACGGCGATTGTAATACGGTTTTATCCTCACAGGTAACTACAGTCAATGTACTCGCCGCTTCACCACAGATCATGTTCGAAGGATCTAATACCTTCTGCACAGGCGACAGTGTGAAGTTATTTTGTAACATGCCGGCCAGTTCATACCTGTGGTCCAATGGCTCCACATCATCCTTTGTTTACATTTCTGATCCGGCCACCCTACAGCTTACCATACAAACCGGGAACTGCAGTTTTACTTCTCCATCCGTAAATGTTTTCGAGACGAATTCAATTCCGGCTCCTGTAATAACCTTAAGCGGACCCGCAACGCTTTGTCCTGGTCAAAGCATAACACTTACGTCAGATGCTGCAGATTCTTACCTGTGGTCAGATGGATCAACTACACGGTCGATCACAGTTTCTCAGCCCGGAACATATTCCGTTACCATCCAAACCGGATCATGCACCGCTAACTCTGACCCGGTAATAATCGATGTAAATAATTCACCGCTTGCCACAGCCATTTCTGCCAGCGGACCACTGACTTTTTGTGAAGGAGGATCGGTAACACTAACCGCTGCCCAGGCTGATTCTTATTTATGGTCTAATGGTGCAACCACATCTTCTGTCGTTATTACACAAACAGGTAATTATTCAGTCACCACCCAAAACGGAGGCTGCAACTATACTTCAGCAGTTACCGGCGTCACTGTTGAAACACCATTACCTGCCCCCGTGATAACAGCAGACGGGCCACTAACCTTCTGTTCAGGTGGAAGCGTCACTCTTACTTCTGGATCAGCTCCAAATTATTTATGGTCTACCGGTGCTACAACTTCATCGATTACTGTTACGCAGTCAGGAAACTATACTGTAACAGTGAGCCGGGGAACATGCAGTATTACTTCATCACCTAAAGTGGTGACAGTTAATCCACCTCCCGCGAAACCGGTCATCACTGCAAGCGGATCCACAAGCCTTTGTAGCGGACAGAACGTGACGCTTTTTTCGAACTCTCCAAACTCAAATGTATGGTCAACTGGAGCCACCACTGTTTCAATCACCGTTACACAGGCAGGTAATTATACTGTTAGTATTGGCACCGGAAGCTGCAAAGTCACTTCAGACCCGAAGAGCGTGACGGTTTCAAGTGTTCCGGCAAAACCGGCCATATCTGCCAACAGCTCACTAAACATTTGTCCGGGTTCTGCGGTTACCCTTACTTCTTCAGCATTGACACAGAATATATGGTCGACAGGTGCAACTACGCGATCGATCGTAGTAAGTGCAGCCGGATCTTACTGGGTGAAGGTCACTCAAAACGGATGTACCTCTTCACAATCGAATACATCTTCCGTAACGTTGAAGTCGGCGCCCTCCAGGCCAACCATAACAGTAACTTCAGGATCAACATATCTGCAAAGTTCATCGTCATCGGTAACCCTCAGGTCATCCACCGCCAGCAGTTATTTATGGTCAAACAATTCTTCATCCCGGAGTGTGGTGATAAGAGCTGCCGGAGTTTATCGTGTTACGGTTACAAATTCCGTTGGCTGTACTGCAACCTCCAACGATCTAAAGGTAACTTCAAAGACATGCACTCCGCCAGCCGCACCAATGATCACTCTCAGCGGTTCGAATGTTTTGCAGCCGGGAACTTCCGTAGTTCTCACTTCAAGTACTGCCAGCGGTTACCTCTGGTCGAATGGCGCCACAACAAGATCCATCACCGTCAGCACAGCCGGAACCTATACGGTTCGTGCTTACAGTTCGGGAAGTTGTTACAGTACATCTTTGGCAGTCAAAATTTATATTATCACTGCAAGACTCGCTGCAACGGATGAAGAAGTCATGGCGGAAGAATGGAAAGCATATCCAAATCCTGCTCATGAAATGATAACCTTCTCGTTTTATTCTGCCGAAGAAAGGGATTGCATGATCAGGATTACTGACCTCAATGGAAGAGAAGTCGATATGCATACAATAAGGACGATCAACGGGAGGAATACCTTCGAATTGAATTTATCGGATTTTAAAAAAGGGTTTTATGTTGCCTCTTTGCTGATGGAAGATAAATCGAAGTATTTGAAAATAATCGTTGAATAATCCGGACCATCCTGAAATCAGTACCCGGCATTCTTCACTACTTTGAAAACGCTTTTCCTCTTATCCTGAAAAACAATTATCGTATACATTCCTGCGGCAAAATTCTCGCCGAAATTGGTTTCACCTTCCACACCCTGCAGTTTATCAACGAGCTTTCCTGATGCATCGTAAATAAATACATCCGACTTCTGTTCTGATTGCAAATAAAGAGTATTCGTAAATGGATTTGGATAAAAGTGCAGGCCAGAAATGCCATTCACATTTTCAATCCCCGTACACAGAGTAAAAGTGAGTTGAATGGTATCTGAATTTATACAGCCGGAATTATTTTCCACCACTACAAAAATATTTTCAGTTCCTAACCCGGTTCCACTGCTGTCGACTGAAAGTGACGGGAGCGTAGATCCGTTTGACCAGAGATAAGTGGAAAATCCGCTACCGGCATCTAATGTAATTGAATTATATGCACAGATAATGCTGTCCGTTCCCAGCGAAACGTAAGGCGCTTCAAGTACCGTGATTATACCTGATGCGGAATTGCTGCATCCATTAGTGTCAATGTATGTATATGTAACCGGCACTGTCCCGATTCCGGGTATCGAAGGATCAAATGACCCGGAAATAACTCCGTTGCCGCTGTATTCACCTCCTGTTGGTGATCCTCCCGAAAGAACAACAGGACCCACATTCTCGCAAATGGAAGGATTGTTTAGAACGAATGTGGTTACCGGCGACAGCAAAACATTCATTGACGCAATAGCGGTGTCTGAACAACCCAGGCTGTCGGAATAAACATATGAGAGAGGCATTAAACCGGCACCCGCTATTGAAGGATCGAACGATCCGGAAAAGACTCCGTTCCCGTAATATTCTCCGCCCGGTGGCGAGCCACCCGTGAGAATGACCGGACTTGCATTGTCGCAGATGTTATTGTTGCTGAGTGAGAATGAAACAACAGGCGATAGAAGTACGGTGACTGTTGTAATTGCCGAGTTGATACATCCTGCGCTGTCAGTAAAACTGTATGTGATGGGAACGTTTCCTGCGCCTGGTACGGTTGGATCGAATGTTCCTGAAAAAACTCCTGGGCCGCTGTAAACTCCGCCTGCCGGAGTTCCGCCGGTGAGAATTAAGTCTCCTGAATTTTCACAAATCGAAGTGTTAAGTGAAAATGATACTAACGGTAATTGATTTACAGTGATTGTTATTTCATCCTCGAAGAAACAACCGCTTTTATTGGCCGTCACCGTAATAACTGTTGTGGACACCGGAAATGCACTTACCATATAGCCTGTAGATGCCGACAATGCTGCTGCAGGGGCCCAGCTATAAGACTCTCCGCCGGTGGCAGTAAGTGTTATTGTATCTCCTTCGCAAAATAAATTCGAACCAGCCTGGATGTCGACAGAAAATGTTCCGGCGGCATGAGAGGAAATCGCGGGATTGTTAGCAAGGTAACCAGTTAAAATTCCAGAGCCATTGTATTCGAAGACGGAAAAATAATATGTCACGCCTCTGGTCAGGCCTGTTACCGTAACTGAATTACCGGTCCCGTTATAAACAACATAGTTGCCGCTGCCGAGATTGTCACCAGATCCGAAAATTCTATTTGCATGATAGGCTGTTCCGTTCACCGGCAGTTGATGCACCGGTGAACCGGCATGTGCAATGATTATTCTTCCATCGCCGCTCCCCGGAGTAAAATCTAAAGAGAGGTCGGTGCAGTTTGCAAAATTTATTGCGAGATTGCTCGCGGCAACTGCAGGTGGAGATGCAGGCCGAGGGCTTACTTTCTGTACATAGTATTCTGACAACAAATCATGCGGTAATGTATAATTGCCAAAAGAAGCTGTGCCGGTGTAAATTCCGGTATTCAGAATATATCCGTTACGGTCGTTTGTGATTCCATAACTGATGTCGCGTTGTGTTCCTCCGTAAGATTTGACCCATTGACTGCTTCCATTCAGGTCGTATGCGGCAATGAAGACATCCCTGTTCCCGGCGGCTTCAACAGAAAGAGAACCGAAATTCCCATGGTCGTCGAGCTGGCCTGTAATATAAAACATGCGATGAATTGAATCCACTGTTATACCGTTTGCGATGTCCTCGTTTGGACCGCCTGCCTTCTTTGCCCAGATCACATTTCCGGAAGGATCATATTTAACAATTAAAATATCAGCATTCCCTGTCGAGGTGAGAGTTGTGTTGCCAATAGTAATAGTTCCGGTAAAATATCCTGTCGTGTAGATATTTCCGTTTTCGTCTATCGCTATCGCATCATACTCCGATGTGCCGCAACAATTTCCCCTGATCCAGACAAGTGAACCGGAAGGATCGTATTTAACCAGGAATCCTCCGGTGGTCCCATTGTTTGTTATTGTGGTTCCGCTGAAAGTCGCCTGGCCGGTAAAAAAACCGGCTACATAAATATTCCCGTTTCTGTCCAACGTTACTCCCTTTCCCCGGTCATTTTCTGTTCCTGCACCTTTTTTCGCCCATTGAACAATGCCATTGGTGTTAAGTTTCAAAAGATAAAAATCTGCAAGACCCGCAGGGGTAAGATGAATGTTGTCGAAATAAATATGGGCTGAATAAAATCCGGTTACGAATATGTCGCCGTTTGTATTTGCAATCATTGAATATCCCTTATCACTTTCGGTGCTGCCAAAACTTTTTGCCCAAATCAATTGCCCGGTCATTCCGTATTTACTTACGAATATGTCATTGCCTCCTTTGGAAATCAATGAAACACCTGATGAGAATTTTGCTGTATCTTCAATTTCGCCTGTTGCATAACAGTTATGCATTCCGTCTACTGCAACCCCATAACCGACATCGCCGCTGCGCCCGCCCGCATTGTGCAACCATTTTACCGTACCATCAGGCGCATACTTCATGGCAAAGATATCGTGACTTCCCCATGAAGAGAGCCGTTGGCCCCCATCAAAGTGTGTGGTGTATTCTATTTGCCCGGCGACATAAACGTTTCCCGAATCATCAACAGTAATTGAATTTCCGTCTTCGTACCCCGGAGAGATACCTGAATGCGCCCACTGTACAGTTTGAGCGAAAGATGATTTAATTATTAAACCGGCTATTACTGCCAGGTGAAATATTGATAAGGGTTTCATGATCAGATTGCTTATACAAAGCTACCTGATACCCTGTTGGCAAAACATGACTTGCGTCAGATACAATTCTGAAATAAGTCAAAAATCGCCGGACTTTTCCCTTGAAAACGCCTTATTCTCAAATGCGCAGGCAGGTAAGCTTCTGACTTTATAAATTAATTTTCGAAACAAAAAAAACTAAAATTGTAAATAGATTTCTCTTATATATGGATTGAAGTTTAATGTCTAAATATATAAGAAAAAGGTAGTGGCTTAGTTTGAAAGCCGGTGTTTTATAATAGCCCCGATCTAAAGATCTCACGATTACCCACATCTTTTCATTTTTTATCTATTGTTCTGTTTATATAAATTTTTTTTTAACCAACTTCTATTCTTCATGTGCTAGAAATTTGTCCCGTAGGGACATAATGTCGGTAGAAAACAAACCGCACGTAAACCCCCGTCCCGTAGGTACGGAATGAATATATATTAATTAATAAATCTGATTTGAATGTTAAACATTACGTCCCTACGGGCAATGTCATTAAGTTAAGGG
>CAZQOQ010000008.1:0-15944 GCA_964595205.1 uncultured Flavobacteriales bacterium
CCAACCCTTCTCCCGAACAAGATTTCGTTCTACTATTTTAATTTAATGCCGGGAGAAGGGAGCCTTTGTTTTTAAAAGCCCCTCTCCGGTCATAAATTTGATTCAAAGAAATTATTTTGTTCCGGAGAGGGGTTGGGGTGAGGAGAAAGGTATACTTTTCAAATTACCCTCAAGCCGTCACCATTAATTTTTTCTTCAGCGTCGTTTCAATTGCACTTAAAAATTCTTCCGTGTAAACATAATGAGTACCGTGAGAAACATTATTGCCATGAATAGTAACAGCAAGATCTTTCGTCATGATGCCTTTTTCTACTGTCTCAATGCATGCAGCTTCCAGAGTCTGGCAGAAGCGAATAAGTTCCTGGTTATTGTCGAGCTTTCCCCTGAATGCAAGTCCGCGCGTCCATGCAAAGATGGATGCAATCGGATTGGTAGAAGTAGGTTTTCCTTTCTGGTGATCCCTGTAATGTCGAGTTACCGTTCCGTGTGCCGCTTCTGCTTCCATCGTTTTTCCGTCAGGAGTTACGAGTACGGAAGTCATCAGTCCGAGTGAACCAAAACCCTGTGCAATTGAATCCGACTGAACATCTCCGTCATAATTCTTGCAGGCCCACACAAAATTTCCATTCCACTTTAAGGCAGATGCAACCATGTCGTCGATCAGCCTGTGTTCGTAGGTAATTCCCGCTGCCTCAAATTTGCTGCGATAATCTTTCTCGTAAATCTCCTGGAAGATGTCTTTAAACCGACCGTCGTATTTTTTCAGAATGGTATTCTTTGTCGAAAGATAAAGCGGCCATTTTTTCATCAACGCCTGGTTGAAACAGGCATGAGCGAAACCTTTGATGGACTCATCGGTATTATACATCGTAAGAGCCACGCCGTCGCCTTTGAAATCATAGACTTCAAAAACCTGCGGTGTTCCATTCTCCGGAGTGAAGGTCATCGTAAGTTTGCCTTTGCCTTTTATAACTGTATCGGTAGCGCGATACTGATCCCCGAATGCATGACGACCGATGCAGATCGGAGCCGTCCAGTTAGGAACCAGCCGCGGCACATTCTTAATAACGATAGGCTCCCTGAAAACGGTTCCGTCGAGGATGTTTCGGATGGTACCATTCGGCGACTTCCACATTTGTTTCAGGCTGAATTCCTTTACCCGGGCTTCGTCGGGAGTGATCGTTGCGCATTTTATTCCTACACTGTATTTTTTAATGGCCTCGGCAGATTCAACCGTGACTTTATCATCAGTCGCATCGCGGTTTTCCATGCCAAGGTCATAGTATTTTATATCCAGGTCGAGGTATGGATGGATCAACGTGTCTTTGATGTTTTTCCAGATGATTCTTGTCATTTCATCACCATCTAATTCCACTATGGGTTTGTCAACTTTAATTTTTGAGCTCATTTCGATTATAAGTTAGAAGGGGGCAAATTTAGCTTTTTTCTGTTTATGGATACTTTAAACCTAAGAGTTATATTTGCAACTGTGAAAGTTTACTCTTCGATTGATGAGTTTCCCGGTCTGCCCCATGCCATCGTAACGATCGGCACTTTTGATGGTGTGCATTCGGGTCATCAGCATATTATCAGGCGACTGGTTGAACTTGCCCGTGAAGAAAAGGGTGAAACTTTGCTGCTTACTTTTTTTCCGCATCCCCGCATGGTTCTTCAGCCGGAGGATAATGATCTGAAGCTCATTACCACGATGAAGGAAAGAGAAGAGCTTTTGAGAAATTACGGCATCGATCACCTGATCATACAACCATTCAGCAGGGAGTTTTCGAGGATAAGCGCTACCGAATTCGTAAGGGATGTCCTGATAAAAAAAATTGGAACTAAAACACTAGTGATCGGCTACGATCATCATTTCGGGCGTAACAGGGAAGGCTCATACCGTGACCTGGAAGAGATGGCGCCGATTTATAACTTCAGGCTTGAGGAAATTCCCGAACACGTGATCGATCATATTGCAGTAAGTTCAACCAAGATACGCAACTCGCTTTTTACGGGCGACATCAGGAATGCAAATACACTGCTCGGTCATGACTTTTCATTGAGCGGGAAAGTTGTCAAAGGCGAACAATTCGGGAAAACGCTGGGATTCCCGACTGCAAACCTTGAGATTCCTGAGAATTATAAATTGATACCGGCTGATGGAATTTATGCAGTCATCATCGACCTCGAAGGTGAAAAATTTAAAGGAATGCTCTACATCGGCAATCGCCCTGCGCTTAATGGAAAATACAGGAGCATTGAAGTCAATATCTTCAATCTGGAAAGAGATATTTACGGAAAAACCCTTAAGGTTTCTCTAAAAGAGAGGATCAGGGGCGACATGTATTTCTCAGATATTGACCAGCTCAGGGAAAAGATGAAGGAAGACATGGAGAATGCAACAAAAATTCTTTCCTGACGTTTCTCTATGATTGATCATTCATAAAAAATTGAAATCTGTACTGTTAATTTTATTGTCATTCATTAAACTGATACCTGCCGTTGCACAGGATCAGGAGTTGATCGTAAACGACAGTTCATACATTTACCGTTCGATCGATGAAGCGATGAAGTCGCCCGACCGGGTTTACCGTCTGTTTCTGACCAAGCGAAAACTCGAGAGCTTCCCGGTTCAAGTTTTACAGTTTAAAAATCTGACCGAACTGGATCTCAGCAGGAACAGGCTCGAGGAAATTCCGCCCGAAATCGGTCAACTTGTTAATCTCAGGAGACTGAACCTCGCAAACAATAATCTTGTCCACCTGCCGAATGAAATCGGTAACCTCACCGAATTGGTTTACCTCGGTTTAAACAGGAATATAATAGAAGATCTGCCTCCTTCGATTGGAAAACTTCAAAAACTGGAAGTGCTTGAGTTGTGGGATAACGAACTGAAAGATCTTCCTGATGAAATTTCTGAGTTGCAGAATTTAAAACTGCTCGAGCTGCGCGGGATTTTATTTACTGACGAGCAACAACAGCGCATCGACGGACTCGTTGTAAAATCAGCGCGTATTTATATGTCGCCGAGCTGTAACTGCCGGAATTGACGGAAGGCAGGATGGGTTTCCCTGCATCAATCTTAAACAATTAAATTTTCACGACAATTCCACCCAGCCAGTTAACTCTCGCCTGGGGGAAATAATAGTTGTAGTCGTTTCTCTCCCCGGATATGTATCCGCTGTATGTATAGCCGTTGCTGTTGTAAATAGCATCGGTAATATTATACAAGGCAAACCTGAACGTGATCTCTTTTATTTTCCCGGGATTTATTGAGTAGGCGAGGTGCAGATCGCTGACAAAGTATTCGTCCAGCATTCTCGAATCATTCATGGTATTATCCAGGAATTGTTTGCCTGCATATTTACCTGTCAGTTCAAGGTTGAAATTTCTCACAGGCACAAAACCGATCAGGATTGCACCCGTAATTGTTGGTGAAAATGAAATCGAAGTGTTGTTGTATTCATTGACGATCTGTGGCCCGCCGTCATAATCGTCAACATATTCCCTGTAATTTTTAATCCTGTTCCTGCTAAGTGAAATATTAGCAAAAGAGTAAATGTGCGGATTGAAGATAACTCTTCCTTCGGCCTCGATGCCTTCACGGTAGCTGTCTTTTACACTCTCACGAATGTATTCGCCTACATCATTAATTTTACCTGTAAGTATCAGCTGACTTTTATAATTCATGTAGTAGCCGTTAACTGAAAAACTGAAGTTGTTCATTTTGAAACGGGCGCCCGTCTCATAGTCGATCATGAATTCGGCTTCAGGTCTCTTTGAAGGCGTTGAGTTGACGAAATCATCCCTAACGGGTTCTTTGTGCCCGACGCCGGCTGAAAAATAGAGTTGTGTGTTTTTGGAGAGCTGATAACTCAAACCCCCTTTCGGATTGAAGAAGTTCATCTTTTCATTTTGTCGGCCATAGATATAATTGTCGTCGAAACCATCGAAGGAATAGCTGATCATGCGTTCCTGTAAATCGACGGAAAGGCTTAGCTTATCATCTACATCATACAGTCCCCTTACGAAAAAGCTTGCGTCTGTTTTCTCAGCCTCGTTTTCAGAATATCGATAGGGATATTGCTGCCAGAACATAAATTGAGAGGCGATGATTTCGTCGTAATGATCTCCGGTATATTTATTTAAAGCCCCGCCAGCACGGATATTGATTTTGTTTTTGTCATATTCGACTGACCACGTGGCGCCGTAAAAGTGATTCGACAGCCAGCGTTGTCGTACGATATCCATTGAAGAGATGATTAAATCACCGACGTTGGAAATTGGCAGGTTGTAATTTGAAAGATCGTCGTTTTGCCTGTATTCTTCATAGTATCCTTTGCCACGGGTATAATGAAGAGCGACATTTGCAAAAAGCGACTTGCTGAATTCGTGAGAATAAATCAGCTGGTAATTATCCTGCTGGTAATTGTCTGTCTCGTTGTCGTAATAGAAAACATTTCCAAGCGTATCATAATATTCTCCTGCCGGGTTATACGTCCGGTTTGTGGCGAGAGAATCACCGGGTACCCCATACCATGCCTGGTACGTTTTTTCTTTGCCGGAAAAAACGACTGCACGAAGAGAATTTGTTTTGCCATAGTACCCGCCACTGAGGTAAAAGGAACGGAGGTCGCTCGTCGCGCGATCGATATATCCGTTTGATGTAATTTTAGAGAGCCTTCCTTCGACAGCAAAAACGTCGGAGATGAGTCCGGTGCCGAATGAAACGGTGTTTTTGAAAGTGTTGAATGAACCTGCAGATGAGTTGATCTGCGCAAATGGTTTTGTGTCGAGCTTCGAGCTTAGGATGTTTATGCTTCCTCCGAAGGCACCTGCACCGTTTGTCGAATTTCCGACCCCCCTTTGCACCTGTATGTTTTCCACAGACGAGGCAATGTCGGGTAGATCCACCCAATATACCTGGTGTGATTCAGCGTCATTTACAGGAATGCCATTGATGGTCACATTCACCCGTGTGGCATCGCTGCCCCGGATTCGGATACCCGTATAACCAATGCCGTTACCGCCATCGCTGGTTGTTACTACGGAAGGCGTCAGGTTAAGTAATAATGGAAGATCCTGCCCCAGGTTGTTTTTTTCAATCTCAGGTTTATCGAGGTCGGTGTAAGCAAACATCGATTGATTATTTGCACGTGTAGCAGAAACATTTACCTCTTCAGTTAGATAGGTCTGTGGTGTCAGTTCAATCGTCATCTCATTACCGCCGATGAGATTTAGTTTCAATGGCTGGTATGAAAGGTGGTTGATGGTAATTGAGATTGCACTTCTGTTGATACCGGAAAATGAAAATCGCCCTTCCATATTACTTAGGGTTGCATAATAGGAACTGTCAATTGTTATGACAGCACCGTCGACAGGTTCGCCGGTGGATTTGTCTTTAAGAATTCCGCTGAAGGAATTTTGTGCGAACATTGCCGATGGCATCAGGCAAATTAAAAACAAGATGGCGTGATGCAGTGGTGTGCGACTTAAGAATGATTTCATCTGATTAATCATTAAGGGTTACTGTTGCACGCATGGGGCTAACGCGCAATAAAAAAGTTACCTCTTTCCCTTCGCAGGCATTATCCTGTGCAGGTTCTGTGGGTGTGATCTCAGCCTCTTTTCAGAAGCACCCCAATGATTCGATAGCGAAAGTAATAAATTAATAAGAATGAATGAAAAATTTCATTGGCGCTTGCTGAAAACCCTTTCGCCTTAAATAGTTTAATTTAATTTGCGCAGACTGGAATCGCAGAATGCGTTTGAGTAAATAGACTGAGAATTAAAATTCATCACGGGAAAACAGTTGGATTTATTCATATCGAAATCAAGAAGTGCTTTTCAATAATTTCAATCGCATTTGAAAGCCTTTGATGCCCCGTACCCTCCACAATTTCAAAATTGAAATTTCTTTTTTTGAGTTCAGATTTGTACCAGTCATAAAAATATTCTCTCCGGTGGGGATTTTCCCTCACCGGGTCATCCACAAATGGTATGTCTGCTTTAGTCAGTAAATAGAGGTCATATTCGTCTTCTATAATTTTATCATTAACCCATTGCGGGCTTCTATTGAAAACGTCGAGCATCCAGACATGATAATTTAATATTTCGGAGTCAGAAAAAAGTATCTTATTGGCAACAGAAATTTTTTCGGCTTCATCTTCCAGCTGTTTCTTAAGACAATAGATAATATCTTCATTAGTGTAAGGCCGGCCTAAACCGGCAATATAATCTCTTGAGTATTCAGGAACCCAAACTGTATGATAGTGTTTAGCCAGGTTCATACAGAGAGTCGTCTTACCCGTAGATTCAGGACCGATGAGAGCGATGCGTATGATTTCAGGCTTCATGACGGACGATATTTTTCTTCCAGTCGGTATAACCTTTGAAAGCAAGCACCAGGAAGATGAAATACAGGATTGCTGTGAGTGGCAGGTGTTTCACTAGATACAAAGGAAGGTAAACGACGTCAACGATGATCCACACGATCCAGTTTTCGATATATTTTTTGGCAATCATCCATTGTGCGGCGAGACTCGAGCAGGTAAGGGCAGAATCCAGCCAGGGATAGGAAGCATCTGTGTATGAAGAGAGGAAAAATGCGAGTGAAATTGCACCGGCAATGGTCAATATGATTATCTTTATGGCGGATGAATAATTGATTTTTCCAGGATGAATGATGTCGTTATTTTTTTTTCTGCGCGACCAGTTCATCCATCCATAAAAAAGCAGGATCACATATATGATTTGTAACAGAGCGTCAGCATATAACTGAATTCCAGGCGTGAGAAAGAGCCAGGCATATAGTGTAACATTGAGTATGCCAACGGGAAAGCACCAGATACTTTCCTTAATGGTAAGCCATACTCCAATGAGTCCGGTAATCATCGCCAATATCTCAAGCCAGTTTGTGCTCTGACCTAAAATGATAACTTCATTCAACATCGGCTGCGAATATCAGAACAAAAAGGGAATGAGATAACAGGGAAAAAATTATTTTACAATTTATGCCCCGGTTCCGAAGCATATAACATTGACATATCCTGATTCAAATCCATTATAAAAACCGCCATGTATGAGGTTGGTATTGCGAACCGGAAAAATAATCTTTGATTATTTAAAAAAGCCGTCGTTGTAATGGCTTGCAACGATGGTTCGTACGGTTGGGGAAAGAGGGTTACCGTACGCACCCGGCGCAAGCCATGTTTTTTTCAATTTTTTTCTAATCTTTTACTGAATCAGATGCAGGGCTCTCAAGTCAGAAAAAGGGAGCCCCGGGGCAGGCACGCTTTCGCCCGCGCCCCCGGGCCTTTATTGCGTATTTTTTTAAGCCTTCGAAAGATGTATATAAACTGATGGTTTTATGGAAAGAAAAAAATTTTTAGAAGCAAAAATAATCCTTCTTTCCCTTCCAATGCGGCAAAGGATCAATAATTAATATCCATTGAATGAACGGCGGTCGACAATTCAGCAATCAGATTCGGATTTGTCTCAAGTGCATTACCGATCACAACGATGTCAGCGCCGGCCTGACAGGCTTCGAAAACTTTTTCGGGAGTGCGTATGCCGCCACCGACAATGAGCGGAAGTGAAATGTTTTCCTTTACTGCACGGATCATCTTATTGCTTACCGGATATTTTGCACCGCTTCCCGCGTCGAGATAGATTAATTTCAGCCCGAGCATCTCTCCTGCCAAAGCCGTACAAACTGCAATATCATCTTTGTCGTGTGGAATGGGAACAGTACCGCTCATGTAACTAACGGAAGTTGGCGTTCCGCTGTCGATGAGCATGTATCCTGTTGGAAGAATTTCAAGAGAGGTTTTTTTCAGTAGCGGCGCTGCAAGCACATGTCGTCCGATGAGCATCTCCGGGTTGCGCCCGCTGATAAGGGAAAGAAATAATATTCCATCCGCCTTTTCGTTGACCTGCATGATGTTTCCGGGAAAAATTATAACCGGTATTTTCGACTCTTTTAAAATCGAAATACACTGATCGTAATTGCTTCCGGTGAGGATACTGCTTCCGGCGAAGAAAAAATCGACAGAGGCTTCTTCGGCTTTTTCTTTAATGATCGAACAATTCCCGGAGTTTAATTTATCGGGATCGATGAGCACAGCTATCATCTTTTTACCCGATTTACATTTGGATAAAATTTCAGAGTGGAGATTCATATAAGCGAATGTACGAAAAGCTTTCTTTGAATGATTATTCCATATGCGCCCACGTCAACATATATCCGCCAAGCCTTTCATAGAATATTTTAAAAGTTTCATTGTAACCTTTTTTGGAAATCGAAGAAGTCATATTACCAGCTTCAGAATATTCAAAAGGATCAGTATGTAAATCTTTTCTAAAATCGATACCTCCAATGCCGTGAATCTTATACATGACTTCCTTTGCGCCCCACATGACATGAATTTTTTCCAGCGGGTCTCCGGGAACCAGACATTTTATCTCTTCCATGCTTAAAAATTTTGATGAGAGCTTCAGGATCCTCGCGTGGATCTCTTCAATGTCAATTCCTATTCGGTGTTTTTCTGAGATCATTACAGCAATCAGATCATTTGAATGTGTGATGGAAATAAAACAATTTTCCAAATGAGGTTTACCCTTACTGTCGTAGCGGATAAATGATCTTTTTTTGCCGGGGAAAAGTACATGCAATGCATTCCTTACCGTAAGGTATTCCCGTTTCCTCGTTTCGCTTTTAAATGTAGCCCATTCTTTATTTTCATCTGGATTTAAAAAGACATTTTCCAACAGAAATTCAATGGGTTCTGTGCTATGCCAGATGACAATGGAGTATTCTTTTGTTTTTTTTTGCCAGGTTACGGGCATATAGGACAATTTCTTCTGCAAGATAATTTATTAAAGGATTTTAATCGTCCCGGATTTTAATTGGAAATGTCAGCCATGAAGTACAAATGATGAATGAGAATTCCGCTCCGGATCTTAATATTTTAACATAATTTCCTATCTTCGCACCCTGATTTCAGACAATTTAAAACCCTTAAATAAATGGCTAATACAACAGCTTCAGTAGAAAAATATGTAAAATACAAGGTAAAAGACATTTCCCTGGCCGAATGGGGCCGCAAGGAAATTCGTCTTGCCGAATCTGAAATGCCAGGTTTGATGGCACTTCGTAAGGAATATGGTTCAAAAAAACCATTAAAAGGAGCGAGGATTGCGGGTTGCCTGCACATGACGATCCAGACTGCAGTTTTAATCGAAACGCTTGTAGAATTAGGCGCCGAAGTAACATGGTCTTCATGTAATATCTTCTCAACGCAGGATCATGCAGCTGCAGCCATTGCAGCCGCTGGAATTTCAGTTTATGCCTGGAAGGGAATGAATAATGAAGAGTTCGACTGGTGTATTGAGCAAACCTTATTTTTTGGAGAAGACCGTAAACCATTGAACATGATTCTGGATGATGGTGGTGATCTTACCAATATGGTCTTCGACAAATATCCGGAGCTCATCAAAGGCATCAAAGGATTGTCAGAGGAAACTACAACTGGTGTTCACAGGTTATATGAGCGTATGAAGAACGGAACGCTTCCGATTCCTGCAATCAATGTGAACGACTCTGTTACCAAATCTAAATTCGATAATAAATATGGCTGTCGTGAATCACTCGTAGATGCATTACGCCGCGCTACTGACCTGATGATGGCCGGTAAGGTAGCCGTCGTTGCCGGTTTTGGTGACGTAGGAAAGGGCTCTGCAGAATCTTTGAAAGATTCTAAAGTCCGTGTAATCGTAACCGAGATTGATCCGATCTGTGCATTACAGGCTGCAATGGAGGGTTATGAAGTGAAGAAGATGGATACAGCGATTAAAGAAGCAGACATTATTGTTACCGCCACCGGTAATTACAATATCATCGGCGAGCGTCATTTCAAAGCGATGAAGCATAACGCTGTGGTTTGCAACATCGGTCACTTCGACAATGAAATCGACATGGCATGGCTTAACAAAAACTACGGCAAGACGAAAGAATCCATCAAGCCACAGGTTGATAAATATACGATCGATGGAAAAGACATCATTGTTCTTGCAGAAGGACGTTTGGTGAACCTTGGTTGTGCAATGGGTCATCCTTCATTTGTAATGTCAAATTCATTCACAAATCAAACGCTTGCTCAATTAGAATTGTGGAGCAATTCAGATAAATACGAAAACAAGGTTTATACACTTCCGAAACATCTCGATGAGAAAGTTGCCAGGTTACATCTTGCAAAGATCGGTGTAGAAATCGACGAGCTAACAGAAGAGCAGGCAAAGTATATTGGTGTTCAGAAAGCCGGACCGTTTAAGAACGATTCCTATCGTTACTAATCAGACCACAGATAAACATTGGAAAGGAACATCGAAAGGTGTTCCTTTTTTTGTTTTGGAGAAATCCAGTTAGGAAAATAAACAAACCAAATGATTGAATAATACTTGCCCCGATCATTAGAACTCACGATTACCCACATCTTTATCACCTGGTCAAATTAATGATGCTTCACTAAGTCGTTAAGTTAACCATGTCCTTATTTCTTGTCCCGTAGGGACATAATATCGGTAGTAAAGAAAGTCCCCCCGAATATCCGTCCCGTAGGGACGTAATGTTTAACATTCAAATCAGATTTATTAATTAATATATATTCATTCCGTCCCTACGGGACGGGGGTTTACGCGCGGTTTGTTTTCTACCGACATTATGTCCCTACGGGACAAATTTCTAGCAACATGAAGAATAGAAGTTGGTTAAAAAAATTTTTATATAAACAGAACAATAGATAAAAAATGAAAAAATGTGGGGAATCATGAGATCATTAGAACGGGGCAATAAAAAAAACATAGCGTTTTTTAAACGCTATAACTAAAAAAAAGCCTGCAAATTTTAATGCAGACCTTTTATTTTTTACAAGAATTCAAAGGATCCTTCGGAAAATCTTCATCCCGTTAGCTATCGGGATTCAATCTTCAATTTACTAAACCGATTCCGCCAGAATAATAATTTTATTTTTCAGATTTTCCACCACACCACCTTTGACATCAAAGGTCTTAATTCCCTCCTTGTCTTTAATCTTTACCTTGCCACTTAGCAGAGTAGAAATGATAGGTGCGTGATCCTTGAGCATTTCGAATCGTCCGACCGTTCCCGGAACAGAAACGGAAGTGACTTCGCCGGAATATATTTTCTTATCGGGAGTGATTATCTCTAATTGCATTTCTATTAATTTGAGAATTTTAGAATTTGAAAATTTGAGAATGAATTTTCAAATTCTCAAATTTTCAAATTACCGAATTATTTACTTTCTGCCAATAGTTTCTTTCCTTTCGCAATGGCATCGTCGATCGTTCCAACGAGGTTGAAAGCTGCTTCCGGATATTCATCCACTTCGCCATTCATGATCATGTTGAATCCTTTAATCGTCTCTTCGATCGGGACGATTACTCCTTTCAGTCCTGTAAACTGCTCTGCAACGTTGAACGGCTGGGAAAGGAAACGCTGAACACGACGTGCACGGCTTACCGTGAGTTTATCCTCGTCGCTCAATTCGTCCATACCGAGGATGGCAATGATATCCTGTAATTCTTTATAGCGCTGAAGAACGTTTTTCACTCGCTGAGCGGTATTGTAATGCTCATCACCAACGATCAATGGTGTAAGGATTCTGGATGTAGAATCCAAAGGATCAACCGCAGGATAAATTCCCAATTCGGCAATCTTCCTGTTCAATACCGTTGTAGCATCAAGATGGGCAAACGTCGTTGCCGGAGCCGGATCGGTAAGGTCATCCGCAGGAACATATACCGCCTGAACGGACGTGATTGAACCTCTCTTTGTAGAAGTGATTCGCTCCTGCATCAATCCCATTTCCGTTGCAAGCGTCGGCTGGTAACCTACCGCCGATGGCATACGACCTAATAGCGCCGATACTTCTGAACCCGCCTGAGTGAAACGGAAGATGTTGTCGATGAAGAACAGGATGTCGCGGCCGCCTGATTTTTCGTCACCATCGCGGAAATATTCTGCTACTGTTAATCCTGAAAGAGCAACACGGGCACGTGCTCCCGGCGGCTCATTCATCTGACCGAATACGAGTGTTGCCTGCGATTTCGAAAGTTCATTCATGTCAACCTTGCTCAGATCCCATCCGCCGCTTTCCATCGAATGCTTGAATGCATCTCCGTAACGGATAACGCCTGATTCGATCATCTCACGAAGAAGATCATTCCCTTCACGCGTACGCTCTCCAACTCCTGCGAATACGGATACACCTGCATAACTCTTAGCGATGTTGTTGATCAATTCCATGATCAATACCGTTTTGCCTACTCCCGCACCACCGAATAAACCAATCTTACCACCTTTTGAATAAGGCTCAATCAGGTCAATAACTTTAATTCCGGTATATAGAATTTCTGATTCAGTCGAAAGATCCTCAAACTTTGGAGCCTGGCGATGGATAGGCACACCCTTTTCTTTCGATACTTTTCCAATTCCATCAATCGCATCACCCACCACATTGAATAATCTGCCCTTGATTGCATCGGTGGCCGGCATCATGATCGGAGATCCGATTGAACGCACCGGCATACCTCGCATTAATCCGTCAGTCGATTCCATTGCAATGGTTCGTACCGTATCTTCTCCTATGTGTTGTTGGCATTCTAAAACCAGGGGAGTAGTGCCCGGACGATCGATCTCTAAAGAATCAAGTATGTTTGGAAGCATGGTTCCTTCCGTGTCGAAAGAAACGTCCACTACCGGACCAATAATCTGTGAAATTTTACCAATATTCGCCATTTTCTATGTTAAATTTGAGTTTTTAATTTGAAGGCGCGAAAGTACGGTTTTTCCTTAAAATGCATACACCATTGTTAACAATTTGTATGGATTTTTTTGAAATTAAATACTTTTAAAAACGTGGAAAATCAGGGAATTGCATGGTTCTCTTACTTTTTCCCGGTTATATTGTAAGCATACAGATTATCCTTATGAATGAGTTCTTCAAATTGATAGTGATCCCTTATGTAGTTATCTGCATTCAAATCCGAACATATCACAAAATCTCCGGGTTCCAGCTGGTCTTTGTTTTTTAACCGGGCTTTTTCTCCATCTTTATTCAGCAACATCAGGTAATATTCAAGATGCTGTGAATAGTTTTCGAAAACGACATTTATTTTTTTATCCACTTTGGATTTACCTTTGATCACATCCCTCAAAAAATATCCCATCCTGTAGAATGGTTTTTCCCATTCCATCTCCGGCGCCAGGTATGTTCTGTTTACAATTTCATGATAGGGCTTATAACAAACGATCAGTAAGAAAAGATACGGCAGCACTTTGTATCTGAGAATTCCGCGTACTTCTAATTTATCTATCAGAATAAAAATGTAGTAAACAAATGTAGCCACTAAGATCGCCAGCAAAGGAAAAACAGGGTAGAGGTACCAGATTATTTTAGTCTGACTAAGTGACAGAATTAAAAAGAAAACAACCGAAACAAATGATATATAAGTGATAAACCGGCTGAAGATTTTTTCATTATCCAGAATTCCTACAATCATTCCGCAGGGAATTAAAAGAGCCCAGTAATCAATCATCCAGGTATGAATATGTTCGTAATACATCCAGAACCCGCCTTTGTGGTCCTCTATCACTTTCGTGAATCTCCCGCCCCATTCATTGTCCATCACTGCCTGCAGATAACCGGGATTGTAATGTTCCCTGAGAAAATAATATCCAAATATCATCAGGCAGAAGGCTGCTATGGAAATATAAAAATGCCTGCTGCTGATAATTGTTTTTGTTTTCTTAAAATAAAATGTCGCAACTGCAATTGCAGGTAAAAAAAATAATCCTGCGATCCCTTTGGTGAGTATAGCTAAAATGACTCCTGAAACTGCCCAATAAAAATATTTCCATTTGCCTCTTTCGAAGAAAAGTAAAAATGAAAGTACATAGAAGACCGAAAAAAAAGTGAGCATTGAATCAAAATCTCCTGTCCGCGCTCCGTGTTCTGTCATGTATCCTTTAAACGTACACAGGATTACCGCCGCAATCCATCCAAGCCAGAATTTGTCATATACCTTCCAGATGAAAATGAAAATCATCATCGATGTCAGGAACCCTGCAAGGGCACTGGGGAGCCTGACTGCCAATTCCAGCGGACCAAAAATTTTCATCAACAGCGACTGACACCAGATCAGAAAAGGCGGCTTCAGATTCCACATATCGGGAGCGCCTTTGAATTTCGTCACGATTATATCTCCATCTAATGTCATCTCATATGCATTAAATGCCTGTCGCGCTTCATCCCACACTCTGAGCGGTTGCTGAGAAAGGTGAGTAAAATAGGCGAAGTAGAGAATTACCAAAAGAATACAAACAGGAAAAATTGTATTTCTGACAGTCATGGAATCCTTAAATTAACCTGCGAAAACTACTAATTTTATTTGAAGACGATGCTATAATATTATTTCGATATTTACACCTGATTAATAAAGCAAAAGAATGATTACGACAGAAGAATTATTTGAATTGTTCAGAAAGCATCCGGTCATTTGTACAGACAGCAGGAAAATTATTCCTGGTTGTATTTTTTTTGCCTTGAAGGGCCCGGCCTTTAATGGAAATGCTTTTGCCGCGACTGCTCTCTCCAGCGGCGCGTCTTATGCGGTGATCGATGAGCCTTCGATTAAGCATTCAGACAAGGTTCTTGCCGTCGATGACGTTTTAAATTCTCTTCAGCTTCTTGCAAATTACCACCGCCGTCAGTTAAAAATTCCCTTCCTGGCGATTACCGGGAGCAATGGCAAAACCACTACGAAGGAATTAATCAGGAGCGTTCTTTCTAAAAAATATAAAACCATTGCAACAAAGGGAAACCTGAATAATCATATCGGCGTGCCATTAACCATACTTTCCATTCCTGTCGATGCAGAATTTGCAGTGATCGAAATGGGAGCAAATCATCAGAAAGAAATTGAAAGCTATTGCCGGATCGCCGAACCTGATTTTGGATTAATTACCAATGTGGGAAAGGCTCATCTCGAGGGATTCGGCGGATTTGAAGGTGTGAAAAAAGGAAAGGGCGAGTTGTATGCATGGATCTCTAAACACGGAGGAAACATTTTCATCAATGAAGATAATGAACATTTGAAAAGTATGTCGCTTCCTTTTAATTTCAGGGAAGTCGTTAATTATGGAACCGGTAAGGATGTTTATTGCTGCGGAGAACTGATCAGTGAACAACCGGCTTTAAAAATAGAGTGGAAGTGTCAGACTCGTTTCGGTGAAATTAATTCTCACCTCGTTGGCAGTTATAATTTCGAAAATATTTTATCGGCCGTTTGCGTTGGAAATTATTTCAAAGTGAAACCGGAGGATATCGACGCTGCTATCAATGAATATGTACCTGATAATAGCCGTTCGCAGGTCATCAGAAAAGGAAGCAATACGATTATTCTCGATGCATACAATGCAAATCCAACCAGCATGGAAGCTGCTTTGAAAAATTTCGCAAGCATTTCTGCCGACAGGAAAATTGTATTTCTCGGCGACATGGCAGAACTTGGAAAGGAAAGCGATGATGAGCACAAACGAATTCTATCCATGATTAATTCTGACAAGTATTCAAGTGTAGTGCTCGTTGGAAAAAACTTCGGACAATTTTTAACTTCAGTAAAAGGAATTCACTTCGATGATTCAGAAAAAGCAGCTGCCTGGGTGAAGGAGCATTTGCCGGAGAATTCGTACATACTCATCAAAGGGTCCAGGAGTACGAAGATGGAGAGAATACTGGAAGCTTTGTGATTGTTTCGCGCAGTTGTTTCGCGCAGAGGCGCCAAGACGCAGAGGTTTTATTTATTAATCTTTTAGGTCTCTGCGCTTATGCGCGAAACAACTGCGCGAAACAATAAATTTGCATCAA
>CAZQOQ010000009.1:0-78451 GCA_964595205.1 uncultured Flavobacteriales bacterium
TTGCCATTACGAATAATACTAATACCACTTATGGAGTAACCGTTACAACAACCGACTCCAAAACTGCATCAACAAGTCAAACTGTTTCATGGAGCTGGAAAAGGTATTGGGGAATTTGTGTTGATTCCATTCCGACTCAGTCAGAAATACTGAATGCTGTAAATGGAGGTAACGAACTATCTGAAGCAGCTGCAAAAAACAATTTTACTATTTCAACATCCACTTCAACCCGGATGTTTTATGCTTATGTGTCAAGTGCAGGCACATTAAATTCAATAGTCATAGGTGGCTTTCCTTCATTATTAACATTCTATACAAATACGGTAAGTATCACAAATGCATTGGGCGGTAATACTACTTATAGATACTACGCATTGAAACAACCAACTGCGGCAAGTATAACAATTCAAAGCGCGAACTGATGAAAAATACATTTTCCATTCAATGAGAATAATAATATCCATAGCCCTGTTATTATTTTCCTGTGAAGCTTTTTCGCAGGGACCAAAAGTATTGGGCCCGATTGAGCCAAATAGTCTCTCTGATAGCTATGCTACACATTCAGACATTTATGGAAAGGGTGGATTAGTAACTACAACAAATGCTTATACCCGGAATCTAATAACAACGCTGAGAAGAAGTGCTGGTATGTGGGTTCAGAATGCAACGTGCGATTCTGTATGGAGGCTTGGTGCAGGATTAACAAACTCAGATTGGAATTTGCTAAGTTTTGGAGGCGGCGGCATTTCACCCAGTGATACAGCCGCCATGCTTGCCAACTATGTAATCTTCGGAGACACTGCCAATATGCTATCGAATTACGTCGTTGATGGACAGCTGAATTTAAAAGTAAATATTTCCGATACAGCTACCATGCTCTCTCACTACATCGATCGGGCGGATACCGCATCGATGCTTACAAATTATTTAATTAAAGGCAACCTTGCCACTTCGGCTAATTTACGAGGATTGTTGAATGATGAATCAGGAACTGGTTTATCTGTGTTTAATGATTCTCCAACGCTGATTACTCCAAGTTTAGGAACTCCAACATCATTAACATTAACGAACGCAACAGGTTTGTCACTGGCCACAGGAGTTACTGGGAACTTATCAGTAAATAATTTGAATAGCGGGACAGATGCAGACGCTACAACATTTTGGAGGGGCGATGCAACGTGGGTAAATCCAATTCCAACCGGAAGCAATTATATGATTTTTAATAATTCCGGTGCCCTTGCTACAGAGTCAGGGTTTACGTTTGATGTTGGAAGCGCGGGTTTGACAGTACCAACAGGTATAACCATGTCATTTCTGGCTGGGTCAGGAACGAGAGTTTTACTGAGCAATAATTCCGGTGTGATGCAAGCTACTTCAAGTATTTCTGTATCAAACGGAGGAACCGGGTTGACTTCTTACGCACAGGGAGCTTTGATTTATGCAAATGCTACAAACACATTAACATCGCTTGCTAAAAATACAACCGCAACAAGATACCTGGCAAATACAGGAGCAAGCAATAATCCGCAATGGGATTTAATAAACCTGACTAATGGAGTTACCGGGAATTTATCAATAGGAAATATTGTTTCCGCAACGAATAGGGATGCATCACACTATTTACGTGGCGATGGAGCTTGGGTAATACCACCTTATAGTTCTTCAGCGGGAAGTGTAAGCGACGTTCAAATGGCTGATGGTTCCGGAGGATTTATAACAAACAGCGCAGGATTTTATTCAAATGATGTTCAGACAAATTTAGGAGCAGGATCTTATACATCTGTTTTTAGAGCGACGGATGATGGCGTAATTGAATTTGGAGATAATGACAATACTCTTTCAAATAGTACAGCGGCTAAAATTACAATAGATCCTAATTCACCGGAAATTAATATAGGGTTGGATTTATACTTACCGCGAATTCCTGATCCGATGGATCCTGATTCATATCCTCTCATTATTTCGTCGGGCGGTCTTGTGGGAAGTGGTGTTCTTGATTCAAATCAGGTGAACTTAATTGCAGATGTAAAAAAGGGCTCTAACATAAATGTGATTTCACAAGATCAAACAAGAAAATTAAATCTATCCACCAGAGCCAACGATGGCGAATTATTGTTTTCAAATGCAGATACAATTTATTCCAGTAATAAACTTCGATTTAACAAAGCAAGTGATGGAACATTTAGCGTTGGTAGTACATCATCTGAATGGTTAAACATAGGAATGGTAGATGGTGAATCATGGATGGGGGATAAAAGCGGAACCTGGTCCGGCGTTCATTTTAATACAAGCCAAAACAATTCAACCGCCACAATGTTCGCTCCGGTACTTTGTGAATTTGGGGATCCTTCAGGTTCATGCGCTTACGTATTTTATGGTACACAACCGCTTTTAGTCGAAGCATTAGGCGGAAACGGGAATCAAAAACTTAAAACGGATAATTCAGGTTACATTCAAAAATACGCTGAGATCGATCAAACGTCGATCGTTACATCGCAATTTGATAAGACAACAAACACCTCACTTGCAAACGTCACATCATTAACGGCAAATGTAACTGCTGGTAAGACTTATGAATTTGAAGCCAATTTAATTGTTGATGCAAATGCAACCGGCGGATCAAAATATGCAATATCCGGAACCGCAACGGCTACTGCAATAAAATATAATATTCATCTGCTTGACAATTCGACGAAGGCTTATACTATTACTTCCAGACAGACGGCATTGAATGGATCAGCGGGTCAGGCAGGAACGACTGCGGGAACCTGTACTATCAAAGGAAGCATCATTGTCAATGCAGGAGGTACATTAACGGTTCAATTTGCTCAAAATGCTTCAAGCGGAACAAGTTCAGTTTTAACCATGAGTACATTCAAAGTAATTAATATAAATTAAAAATGATTGAAGAGAATCAACTCGAAAAAACAAATCCTGAGGGCCGCGCAGTAATTAACAAAACTGTACTTCGCGTAGCAGCGGCCGCACTCGCCCTTGCAGTTAGTGTTCTCATTTGGTATAAACCAACAGGTAACAGAGGCGTGTACGACAATAAGCCTAATACATTCATGACGGACTCGGCTTCCATCAGGAAAGAAGTTGACTGGATAAAAAAGAATGGTTTCAATAGCTACTGCAGTTATGGTATGAGTGATTACATCTCATCAAAACCGAATCTTGTCAGATACCTCAATTTACTTTTAAGAAGGGTCGGAATTTCTGATCTGGGATATATTTATTCAAATCCGGATTTTATTTCCAAGCTGGAAAAGTTTCAAAAGAGTTGCGCGAACGATTCAATGAAATTTTCATTCATCATTTCAGAGTACGAGCAATATCAAAAGGACAAATCTCGTCCGGTCTTCTACTCCATGATTAGAACCACTTCGACATGGGCACATAAGATGGGAATGAAAAGCTACGTGTACCAGGGACACCCGAACTTAACGGACGTAGATACGATTGTGAGGTATGCGGACCGTGTTTACCAGCACGCATACAGGGAATATGATAAATATGGATCAAAGGTTGGTGATGATATTTTCGGATACGTTGATTCAAAGCTGGAAGCCTATGGAGCAAGCTACCATAAGCAGTTTCCAAACTCAAAGAATAAATTTTCATACATGATTATTTATTCCACTGAGGGAAATCCGGGGCCACCGGTAGAAACAAAATTCGGCTACAAATATTTCCTTACTCACGGGTGGGGTGATGCTCACAAAGCCTTTCAGAATTACATGATGCTTAGAAAAGACATTCCAAATATTAAAAACTACACACAGGATTCCGGCTACCAGATATTTGTTGGAAGTCAGGCTAAAAAGATTAAACCATAAAACAATGCTATTGTTCACTTTAAATCTCGATCCTTCAAGTATTGTGATAATCATATTCACAGCTATCATCGGACTTACCTCCACCATAGCAGGAAACAGAATAAAGAACTATTTCAAAAGAATTGAAAAAGCTGCACTTGTCCGGGAGAGAAAGCAGGAATCATATTATATGAAGCTCGATGCTATCGTTTACGCCCTTGCAATTTCCTCCGACAGTATTTCCAGTCAAACATTTAATAAAGCCTATAACGACAAGCTTGCAGAACTCGAGCGGGAAAGAAATAGACTTGAAGGAGACATTTAACCACCAAATAAATTTAACCTTAAAAACAAAATCAAAATGAAATTAATCGGTGAAGGGTTGTTTCAACTCAATTACAAAGACCTTGTAAAAGGTGCATTCATGGCATTCCTTACGGCTGTATGTACAGCCTTGCTTTCGCTGATGGAAGCAGACGCCCAGCATTTGCCCACGCTCTCAGATGTAAAAAGTATTGTTATTGCATCGCTATCCGTGGGTGTCATTTATTTGCTTAAGAATTTTATTACCAACTCTGATGGTAAGATTCTTAAAAAAGAAACAACGTAATTGCCGGCTATAGTAAATAGTCGCCAAACCTCAGAACGGGATTGTTCTGTAAAAGCCTCGGAATATACCGGGGCTTTTATTATTTTTGGTCGATGAGGTTAATTTTTATCTTTTTATTTCTGTTAACAACAGCTGCCTATGCGCAGAGAGACACTTTGTCGAATTTTGATGAAATAGCATGGCATAAAAAAGCTGCAAATGATTATGCCAAAGGCGGAGTTATTCTGCAGTTCGCCGGATCTGCATTGGGCTCATATCTGATTGTAAATAATCTTAACGAAAACAAAAATGCAATGCTGTTACCTGCAGGATTATTTTTGGCCGGATTTGTTTTGGAAGGAATTTCAATTAACCATTCTGTGAAGGCAAAAAACAGAGCTGGAAAATTGTCGCTTTCCTTAAAAAATGGTTGTGGGCTGATTTTGACCTTTAATTGACGATATCGCAATCTATTTTATTATAAAATACCTAATATATTGAATTAATTGAGTAAATTATTTATTAATAAAATGAAATAATTAGGTCACAATTCAGTAGCTTAGTATAATAAAATTAAGCACCCATGACCTCCCTAATCCTTTTAAACCCTACAATTCCATACGAAGTAACGCTCGAACTTGTTGATGGAAAAAAAATTGCAATCGATTTGCTTCCATTGAAATCTTTTTTGGAAAAGCTATTTGACGAAAATAATTGTTTGTCGCAAATCCAGGAAACCGTTAAATTATTATTAATTGAACTTTCAAAATCCAGTCTGGAATTAGCCGAACATGTAGCTTCTTTTATGCTTGCGATTTTAAAGAATGTTTCGATTCAGAGAGGAATCTGTCATCCATCTTCCTGATCGCATCGCTTTTCATACCATCAGTGATGTGTACATATATCATTGTAGTATTAATGTTCGAGTGTCCTAGTATTTTTTGAAGCTCCTGCACCCTTCCTCCGGCGAGCAAAAATTGGACAGCGAAAGTGTGACGGCCGATATGAAATGAAAGTTTAAAATTAATATCGGCGAGTCGCGCAATCTCTTTCAGGTCAAGATTAACTTGCTTCTCTGATACCTTATCAAAGAGATGCCCGTAGTTGTTGAGGATAAATTTCTTTGCGGTTTCGTTCAAGGGAACCCTGCATATTTTACCCAGGTGCCGGCCCTTCTTCATAGGGAAGATCAGCGTATTCTCAACTATCATTTCAGATGTGATGCCAAACACATCCGAGATCCGGAGACCGGTGAAGCATGCGAATAAAAACAGGCGCAGCGATCGCTGATGCGGACCGCGTGTTGTTCCATGGTCGTAAAGATCGAGCAGTTTTTTTACATGCTCCTGAGTTAAGAATGGAGGTTCAACGTGAACACTTTTCGCTTTAAAAACCTTGTAAGGGTTTTCAATCGGATTGCCTTTCTTAATCGCCTGGTTAATGAAGAATTTAATGTTTCGGTGATGCTTCCAGATGGTGTTAACATGAATCTTCAGCTTTTCTTTTTTCTTATTCTCTTTCGTGTACCCTCGCATGAAACGATCGAAGTCGGTGATGAGTGAAAAAGTGAGTTCCCCAAACTCTAATTTTTTACGAAAGAGTTTCATCAGCGCAAGGGTGTTCTTATAACTGAACAGCGTGCTCTTGTTTCTCTCCAGTTTTAATTTTTGAATTTCCTTATCAACGAATGTGTAGAAATCGAATCGGGCAGCAGTTTCCTTAAATAGTTTTTCGAATTCGGCAGCTGTAAGAGATTTATCAATCAACCGGTGATGCATGAAAATGTCTGATGCTTTTGCAAGCTTCTTCTGCAACAGCAGATTGTAATCGTCAGCCTTGCGTTTATTCTCGATCGACTTTCCTTTTATATAAACAACTCGCTGTTCATCCTTGTCGAACTCTTCCGGAAAAAAAAATACATCAAGCCCCACAAGCTTTCTTTTGGTATTTACGAATGCCTGAAGTGATAACTCACATGTCCCATCCTTCCGTGGAATGTCGGTCCGCATGATGATTTTAGCCGTGTAGCGGTGCATTTTTCCGTGGCGTAGTTGTGTAGTACTTTGAGGTGCTGTGGGGTATGAAGAACTTGGAAATAATTCCGAAAAGCTTGAAATTTTGAATTGAATGGCGTTTACTCGTTGTAAAGTTGACCTACTAGGGCTCGAACCTAGACTCTTCTGAACCAAAATCAGACGTGTTGCCAGTTACACCATAGGTCAATTTTGGGACGGCAAAAATAACATTAATTAGGTAATTTGCCAATATTGCTGATAGAACCAGGAGCCAAGAACCAGGAACCAAGATAGCTGTTTGATAAAGAAACCGATATGAGAAAATTATTTACTTAAAATGAAACCGCCGAAAATTACCAAACCTATTCCCATCCCTTGTATCCAAACTCTTGATTCTTGAATATTGGCTCTTGGTTCTTGAATCTTGGTTCTTGAATCTTGGCTCTTGATTCTTGGTTCTTGGCTCTTGAATCTTGGCTCTTGGTTCTTGGCTCTTGGTTCTTGGTTCTTGATTCTTGGTTCTTGTCTCTTGTCTCTTGATTCTACTTCCCTGCCACCAGATAAATATCCCAGCAATCATCCAGTTTTTCGTTTTGAAGGAAAAAATCTTTTGTTGTAATGTCCATTGTCTGATCTACTTTTTCCTTCAGCTTATTCCTCATGAGACTGGTAATCCAGTTATAGGGCTTGGACAGCCAGGCGGAGGGAAGCCATTTGTGCATCTTTAATATGTCGAATCGAAGAATCATCCTCACGAATTTTCCATTCTCCTCGTAATACCTGTTAACCTTTTCATTGCCATTTAATCCCTTAAGTTCAAATTTCTTTGTAAAACCCGAGACTTCCTTTTGCATCTCATCGAAGGTATATTCATGAACATGAAACGGATTCCTGGCAAGCGACTTTTTTACATTCGGTGTCGTTACCAATAGTTGCCCTCCGGGTTTGAGAACCCTTAAACATTCCTTTAAAAATTCTTTCCGTGGATGTATATGCTCGATAAACTGGAAAGCGGTAATCACATCGTAACTCTGGTCGGCGAATGGCAATGGAGGAATTGCAGCCTGTTTGAAATCGAGATTCTTAATTGCGTTATATCGTTTGATATTGTCGTTTACGGTTTCCTGATCGTAATCGATTCCGGTTATTGAAGACGCAGATTCGGCCATCAATGCTGTGCCGTATGCGAGTCCGCAACCGACATCCAGGATTTTCTTACCCTGAATGAGGGGTTTTGCAAATTCATAAGCAAACTGGCATCGCTGGTAAGTTACATTGTTTGCATCATCCTGATGCGCGCGTTCGTGTGAACTCATAATCTATTATTTCAGGATGGCGAAGGTAGGAATAATCAGTAGTTTTTTAACTGCAAAATTCAGTGTAATAATTCTCCGTGTCTCTCAGTGAGCTCTGTGGTGAAATAAAATTACCACGTAGGCAAGATGTCTGAATACAATACGATGTGGGATGAACTGTTTCATCGCTTCGTTCATTACTTATGCCAAGTTTACGTCTCCGATTCTTACTTTCTTTGTCTTGATACAAAGAAAGTAAGCAAAGAAAAATCAAGCCAAAAAAAAGCTGCCCTCCGCACTAGGCCACCGCTTCCCGCTTTTTTGGCGGGCCCTCCCTCTCATCTAACAAAGTGAATTAAAATTATTTATTTCATATAATATCCAACAATTGTTCATCAGTAGCAACAGAGCTCACTGAGAATCACAGAGACGTTAAAGGGTAAAAGAAAATCAGTGTTGAACAATCAGACGCGCAGTCTGTACTTCCTTCGAGTCAGTGTAAATTTTATAAAAATAAATTCCTGAAGGATAATCTGCAGTTGGTATGGTAATTCCGATCGATGTATTTTCGATCAGATCCCTATATACAACTTTGCCAGTAAGATCATAAAGCACAAAACTGCAATTTGGAAAAGTTACGTTGTTCAATATCACATTTACATATTGATTGGCAGGATTGGGATAAAGACTAACAGAGGCTACATCGTTAATTGTTTCAATTGATGTTGTGGACGCCTGTGCCGGAGGAATCCATGTACTCAGATCGATATAATACAGATGATTTCCGGAACCTGTATTTTCATCCGTCAGGTGAATTTCGTTATTACTCGTAAAACAAACTGCCTCCTTCTGCGTCCAGCTTCCTGAAATGTTCAACTGAGTATGCTGTCCGCCAAAAAAATCCTTTCCGGAAAAATTCCTGAAAATATGGATATGCGTATTTGAAATCAACACTACTGATTTACCATCCGGACTAATATCTGCCGAAGTGGTGCGATCGTTTGTATAGAAACTATCTACGAGAGTGGCAACATAGGTTCCCGGGTCATCAGGAATCGAATACATCTTTGTATACCCAATGGCGGAACCGTCAGCCTTTGTAAAAATATAGAGCTTCCCCTGGTAATGAAAGAAGGCTTCCGAATCGAAGTTCATCCATCTGGCCGGAAACTGATGCTGATCCGGATAGGAAAAATTTATTGCCTCAGCAGCATAAGATGTCGGGGATCCCGGGTAGGGAATCCGGTAAACCCTGAGATTGGTCCGGTCGTTATTGTTATTTCCAAAATCACCTATATACATATATGTACGACTTGCATCGTGAGTCAAATCCTCCCAGTTTCGGTTTGTGGCATTGGTGATGGAAATGGTTCTAACGAAAGAACCATCGCCGGCTACCTTATGAAGTAAAGGAGACCCTGAATCGTCGAGCGACCAGAAATGAGTACCGCCGGTAAAATCAATGGCAGAACTCTCCCGAAGCACTGATGGAAGAGTGCCTTTGCTGCTGGCTGTTACGGTAACCGCTTTAGAGGCGACTGTAAGCAGGCTCATGAATAAGAATAATTTGCCTTTCAACAGGGTAGTGATTTTTATCTGCATGCTAAATTGTTTATAACGAAGACTGTAATTAATCCGTTAATGCAATTTAACCGGCCGCAAATATAATTTTTTTGTAAAACGATTCTGATCTTACATTGAACAATTTGGGATTGTTTTGAACAGGCTGGATCGTAACTTTTGGAAAAATCATTTATTCCGGCCTCAGAACGATATTTTGATGAAAGAACTTCATCTTAATAGCTAATTTCAATTATTTTATACCTTCGCATCCACCTAAATTTTCCCCTTATCATGAATTATCATCGTATAAATAACATTACGGGCTGGACGATTTTCCTGGTTGCATGTTATACCTTTCTTTCCACGATAGAACCAACAGGAAGCTTTTGGGATTGCGGAGAATTTATCGCGACCGCCAATAAGCTTGAAGTTGGCCATCCGCCGGGTGCACCGCTCTTCCTGATGCTTGCAAGAGTATTTATTCTTTTCGGCGGAAGTGATGTTTCTAAATACCCGATAATGGTAAATGCCCTTTCTGCCCTGATGAGTGCATTTACGATTCTCTTCCTTTTCTGGACCATCACTGCTCTTGCTAAAAAACTTGTCGTAGGCAAAGCAGAGATGACACGGGAAAAAATTCTAGCAATCATGGGAGCCGGAATCGTCGGTGCCCTTGCCTATACTTTTACCGATTCCTTCTGGTTTTCCGCCGTCGAAGGTGAGGTTTATGCCAGCTCTTCATTTTTTACGGCAATCGTTTTCTGGTGTATATTCAAATGGGAGAACGCTGCTGATGAACCTCATAACCTCAGGTGGCTGATTCTCATCGCTTATTTAATGGGCCTTAGTATTGGAGTCCACCTTTTGAATTTATTGACGATACCGGCTCTTGCTTTTGTTTACTATTTCAGAAAGTACGAACCGTCGACGAAAGGCATAATCTATACAACCATTATCAGCCTCTTTATTCTCGCATTTATTCAATACGGCATTATCCAGGAGATGCTTTCTCTTGCAGGATCGTTCGACCTTTTCTTCGTGAATTCGCTGGGAATGCCCTTCGGCACAGGGATCATCATTTACAGCATTCTTATCATCACAGCTCTCATCTGGGGGCTCAGGTATACCAAAAAGAAAAATATCCCTCTCGGGAATACGGCAGTGCTGTGTGTGATATTTATCCTGATCGGTTATTCTTCTTTTGCACAGATCGTCATCCGCTCGAATGCCAATCTTCCGCTGGATGAAAATAATCCGGAGAACATCTTCAATTTTATCTCATACCTCAAGCGTGAACAATACGGAGAGCGCCCGCTGGTTTATGGTCAATATTACAATGCGAGGATCATCGATCAGAAAGAAGGAGCGATGAATTATGCGCGTATCAAAGGAGCCGAAAAATATGTTGAAGCAGGGAGAAAAGTTGAGCCCATTTATGAAAAAGATAAATGCACTCCTTTTCCCAGGATGTGGAGTAACAACCAGAGTCATATCGGGGAATATAAAAAATGGGCCGATATAAAGGGCGACAGGACTCCGACATTTGGAGAAAATCTGAAGTTCTTCTTTGTATATCAGTTGGGAGAAATGTACTGGCGTTATTTCATGTGGAATTTCTCCGGAAGACAAAACGACATCCAGGGGCCGGGAGGAATTACACGGGGTAACTGGATTACCGGAATAAAATTTCTGGATGAGATGCGGTTGGGTCCGCAGGATAAACTCCCTCAGAGTCTTCTGAATAACAAGGCCCGTAATAAGATGTACATGCTTCCTTTTATACTTGGCATTATCGGAATGATCTATCATTATTCCAGGAACAAGCACGATGCATGGATTGTCATGTTATTATTCTTCTTCACCGGTATTGCAATCGTCATTTACCTGAACGGTTCACCGCAACAGCCCCGTGAAAGGGATTATGCATATGCCGGATCCTATTATGCGTATGCAATCTGGATCGGGCTTGGAGTCCTTTCACTATACGAATTCCTACGAAAGAAAATCTCCGGAACCACCGCCGCCGTTCTTGCAACGGTGATTTGCCTGATCGTCCCTGCTGTGATGGCTAAAGCAGAATGGGATGATCATAACAGATCGCATCGTTATACGTCGCGCGACTTTGCCACGGACTATCTTAATTCATGTGAAAGAAATGCAATCATTTTCACTAACGGCGATAACGACACCTTCCCTCTCTGGTATGCACAGGAAGTTGAAAATGTGAGAACCGATGTAAGAGTTGTAAACCTTAGCCTCCTGAATACCGACTGGTATATCGATCAGCTTAAGAGGAAATATTATGATTCCGATCCGATATCGATTTCATGGTCGTCAGATAAATACATTCTTGGCCGACGAGATTATATTCCGTTTTATGATCGGGGATTGAAATCGCCTGTAGAGCTGAAAGAGCTTGTCGATTTCATGGGCAGCGATGATCCAAAAGCCAAGGCCCGAACCAACAGCGGCGAAGATGTAAATTATTACCCTACGAAGAATATCAGGTTTACGGTCGACTCTGCCGAGGTAATGGCAAGCGGAGTGGTGTCTCCGGAAAATGCCGACAAAATTGTCAAGACCATGGAATGGACGATCAGCGGAAATTACCTGATGAAAAACGATCTGATGATCCTGAACATCATTGCTAACAATCACTGGAAGAGACCGATCTATTTTGCAACGACGGTGGGTTCGGACAACTACCTGAACCTTGAACCATATTTCCAGCTTGAAGGTCTCGCCTATCGCCTGGTTCCGATTCGTACTGATTCTAAAAACGATGTTGTTCCCGGAAGAGTGGAAACGAAGATCATGTACGATAACGTCATGAATAAATTCGTTTTCGGGAACATGAAAGATGAGAGAGTATATCTCGACGAAAACAACATGCGCATGACGACAAACTTCAGAATTAATTTTTCAAGACTTGCTGAAGAACTATTGGTTGAAGGTAAGCGCGATTCTGCTATCAAGGTTCTTGACAAATGCGTGGAAGAGATGCCTGACAAAACTGTTCCTTACAATTATTTCATGACGAAGATTGCTGAATTGTATTATCGTGCGGCTGGCGTAATGAGAATGAGAGACACGCTTCAGGTGAGTGATTCCGAACTCAGCAAAAGGAATGAACTGGTGGCAAAAGGGAATGCAATTTCACAGCGTGTTGCTGACATTTACATGGATAACCTGAACTATTACCTGAGTCTGAAGGGAAGTAAATACTACAAGCTGGTCGACCAGGATATGAACCAGGCGCTTTATATTATGCAGGCCACTTCCGGTATACTTAAACAAACGAATCAGAGGGAGCTTTCCGATAAGATTGAAAAACAGTTTATGGATGTAGCGCAGAAAGCCGGAATGTAATATATTGAAGATCGAAAATTGAAGATTAAAGATCTTCAATAAACAAGAATGTCTTTTCTTCAAAACATTTTCCCTTCTTTAACGTGGCAAATACCGTCAACCAAACCGGTTATCTATCTTACTTTTGATGACGGGCCGATACCGGAGGTAACTCCCTGGGTGCTTGATCAGCTAAAACAATATGATGCACAGGCAACTTTTTTCTGCATCGGTGATAACGTGAGAAAACATCCGGATGTGATGAAATTAGTGATTGAATTCGGACATTCAACAGGCAATCATACGATGCATCACCTGAATGGCTTCATGACGCAGAATAAAAATTATTTTAAAGACGTTGAAGAATGTAAAAAATATGTGCATTCGGATTTATTCAGGCCGCCCTATGGAAAGATTCGGCTATCACAAATTCGCCGACTGAAAAGTGAATTCAGAATCGTCATGTGGGATGTATTAAGTAAAGACTACGACGTAAACATGACCGGTGAACAATGCTTCGAACGAATCAGGAAAAGCACGAAGCCGGGCTCCATCATCGTTTTTCACGACAGCCTGAAAGCGGAAAAGAGACTGAGGTTCGCTCTGCCGGAAACGTTGAAGTATTTTTCGGAAAGAGGATACTCTTTCAGGGGAATCAGCCAGTCGTCGGTTTAGAGGGTGAGTTTTTCCGGAATTTTTCATTTGGGTAAAACCGGGTAGTGTCTCAGTTTGATTGTTAATTTACTGTTTTGTTAAAATTTGTAAATTTTTAGAATCATCCTTGATAATAATATTATCGTTATCAAAAATCATATACAAATAAATGCCTTCTGGAAAATCTGAGAATAATATTTTCAGAATATTATCTTTAATGATTTCCGTTGTTTCAAAAGTTCCATTTGTTCTTTTTTCTGAACCATCGTTAAGCTTACAATAACAACTGTAAGTGTTGTCATTGAAATCGAATTGAAGTGATCGGGATTTATTCTCCCAATGACCATTTAAATTAAACTGCCTCATTATTTTTATATTTATCAATCAAAAGTACAATTTCTTCTACTTTCATTATATCTTGTGTCAATCCTGCTTCAATTGCTGGCGTTACTCGTAACGTTTGATGTATTCTACAGAAGTTGTAATATACAAAGTGAAGTGCAATAGAGTGACAATGATTTTCTAATTTTTTTGAGAACGCATTAGTTAACCGTGTAAATCTACGGTTTCCCATTCTCAAAGTTAAATTTTGTCTCTCAATAAAACTGGTAGAAATATTTTTTGGATTTGGGTTTCCTGTTATCGGTGTTTTCTTCGCGCTGACAAATGGAGAGGGCGAATATTTCCGTTCGTTGTCTTTACCGTCAACCCCGCCATAAACTTTTACAAGCTGTGCATAATCAATGTTGTTTCCAAATGCTGCATCAACAGCATTTATATATGCTTTCAGTCCGTCTGTTGTCAACTGAATTTTATTTTTCAATCTCATAGCAACATCTTCAACAAAATACATCGCTGTATCTGCATCGCGTTCTCCAACCATCCATGAAATAATCAATTTACTATCTGAGTCCATTGCAATCCATGTCCATGCATCACCAACACCATCATTCTTTTCAGGATTAGCAACGTGTGCTTGTTTCTTTCCCACGTAAGACCAACATTCATCGAGTTCTGCTCTGCGTGTATTTAGATTTTTCACGGTCTCATAGTGGAAGATTGAACAAGCCTGTCCCACTTCGATAAGCAACTTCGTAACTGTATTGATTGAACAGCCTGTCATACGGGTAATTGACCTGAGGCTATTGCCTTCGACAAGCATCTTTACAATCTGTGTGCGGGTTGATAGTGGTAGTTTGTTCATGGTGTAAAGATAAACATTATTCTTGACCTGTCAAGCATAAATTTCACTATAATTTTCACATCCATTCATTTTAAATTATATCTAATTGTAAATCAATATAATAAAACTAACATAAAAAAGACGATAAAATATGCAGCAAATATGGATAAAAATATGTATGTTTACAGTCTTAACTCAAAAACTTTTTTATGAAAGGTAAAACGATTCAACTACTATTTGATTTGGGGGACTGCGAGCCTCGAAAAACAGGCAAGCAATCAGCATTTGAAAAGAATCCTGACTGTATTGAAATAATGCAGGCGTTCGCTGAAATTGTCGATCAAGCGCATAAAGATACACGCGCGCATTTAAAACTAAGGCCGCCTATGGAAATAGGACGGAATGATTTTTCAAATATGTTGAATAGTTTAGTAACAGGACGAATGTGTGATAGATTTCCGCAGTATCGAATTATTCGAAATGGTCGAAAGTATTTACGCGTCGGCGGGTTTCAGATTTATTTCAAACGACTATACCATCATCATCTACCTCAACACGGTCCTTCAGAAAGTGCTTTGGCATTAGAAAGAAATTTGCAGAATAAATATGACTCAACTATGGACGCTGTTATCTGGATGGGCTGGCATGTATCTGATGATAGATCACAGATAACTGGAAAATATGCAACGCATCAAAATGAAAATGATAGATGGCATACCGACATTGTTGATCACCTTGTTATTGTTGATATGAAACGATTTGACGTTAAGCCGATCGAAGGAGTTAAGCCAAAATTGAAAAGATTCAATAAGAAGAAACAAAATGAACAATAAAAAGTTAAAAGGAGGTGCATCGTTACTATGAACGTAAATACACGACAGATAACACTTGCGCGGGAATCCAGAGGGATGACCCAAAAGCAACTTGCGGCTAAACTGTCGCTCAAAGAAATTGATCAAGCTGATTTATCAAGAATTGAACGAGGTCAACTTGATGTAACCGAATCCACATTGGGACAATTGTCTATCGCTCTGAATTATCCTAAAGATTTCTTTTTTGAAGATGATGTACGCCCCGCTTTGAGTGACCTTTACTATCGGAAGCAATACAAATTGTCGGGCAACGCATTGAAGGGGTTGCGAGCTAAAATTGCAATAATTACAAGAGCGATTTCTCATCTAATGGAAGACATTGAAATGGAGCGCGTCTTTGAGAAAATCAGATTTGATCTTGATGAAGGGGGATGGAATCCTCATGGAGCTGCACGATATACACGGGAAATATTAGGAATCCCACAAGGGCCGATAAAAAACCTAATTGAATACATAGAAAAGGCGGGCTTCATCGTCTACTTCACGAATTTTACGCTTGATGGCTTTGATGGTGCTGCGGCTTTCACAGAAAGTGGTTGGCCGATTCTATTTGTAAATGGAAGCCGATCAAATGACAGATTACGAATGAACATCGCACACGAATTAGGACACGCCTCGATGCATATCCCGTTCGTGATTGATCCTGCAAGAAACACTGAGCAAGAAACAAAAGTATATGCAGGTGAGTTTTTGATGCCAGCCCTTCATGTAAAATCGGATTTAGTAGGACTTACATACCACAGGCTTCATGATCTTAAAGAATACTGGAATGTTTCTAAAGCCGCAATTATTCAACGGGCTTATGCGATAGGAACAATTTCAAAGGGAACATATATTTATTTACGAGGCGAACTTTCTAAAGCTGGCGAGCTTAAACAAGAGAAAGGTTTTGTTGATCTTGATAAGCCAACTTTGCTAAATAAAATAATTCAACTTCATCGCGATGCTGGAACACATGACGAAGAATTAGCAGAACTAACTCGACTTTCAACAGATGATTTTAGAAATTATTTTATACGCGATGGAGGCCCACAACTCCGATTGAAAAGAATGTCAATAGCTATTTAGGCTTCTTCTTCCACCTTGCCTTGGCGGCTTTCTTGGCGATTTCTTTTCGCTTGGCGGCCGTTAGTTTTTTCGCTCTGGCTTTACCACCTTGTAACCCTCCAAGTCGACCTAATTCGACAGCGGCAGGATTCTTACCTTTATATTTATCTTCGTCTTGTGCTTGTCCGGTTAAAATATCAACAATCAATTTTGCCCGTTGGTTAACATCGGACGGTCTTTTTGGTTTCTTTGCCATACCGTAAAGATACAAAAGCGGTCAAGCATAAAGCAATAGGGATTTTAGTTAATTTTGAAACTGATACACTACCTAAAACCGTGTTTACCATAAAATCTTTGGCTAATTGACTACCTTTGCGGCCATGAGTAATCTAGCTCTCTCCTCTGTCTATTGCAACAGCCTTACGAGCTACAGCAGGTATCTCACGCGCGAAGTAAATGTCGGCGGACTAATCATCGGCGGAAATCACCCCATCAGGATACAGTCGATGACAACAACCGACACCATGAATACCGTTGCGACTGTTGAACAAAGTATCAGGATGATTGAGGCCGGGTGCGAACTCGTAAGGATAACAGCACCCAGCATCAACGAGGCCCGAAATCTCGAAGTAATAAAAAAAGAATTGCATAAGCGCGGGTATCATGTTCCGCTTATTGCCGACATACACTTTACTCCCAATGCAGCTGAGATGGCTGCAAGAATCGTGGAAAAGGTTCGTGTGAACCCGGGAAATTATGCCGACAGGAAAAAATTTGAATCGATCGAATATAACGATTCAACATACAATGCCGAGCTCGAGCGGATCAGGGAACGATTCACTCCCCTGTTGAATATTTGTAAAGAATATGGAACTGCCATGCGGATCGGAACCAATCATGGATCGCTGAGCGATCGGATTCTCAGCCGCTACGGAGATACCCCTCTTGGAATGGTAGAGTCTGCTATGGAATTCTTAAGAATCTGCGAAGACAATTCTTTCCATAACATCGTGCTTTCCATGAAAGCCAGCAATGCCAAGGTAATGGTTCAGGCTTACCGTCTTTTAATTATCAAGATGCAGGAAGAAGGAATGAATTACCCCCTGCATCTTGGAGTAACTGAGGCCGGTGATGGCGAAGACGGACGAATAAAATCAGCCGCAGGAATCGGCACCTTGCTGGAAGACGGGCTGGGCGATACCATTCGTGTCTCACTTACTGAAGATCCCGAATTCGAAATTCCCGTCGCCAAGAAACTTGTCGAACGCTATGCCAACAGGGAAAAACTTCAGAAAGAAATTCCAGCCATCGACTATACGGTTTCCAACGACAATTCCGGTGTTCTTCCTTATAATCCGTGCGACTACCAAAGAAGGAAAACAATTGCGGTAAAGAATATTGGCGGCCCAAAGGTTCCTGTTGTAGTGGCAGACCAGGGAAGAAATAAAAAAATCACTGCTGCATCCCTGGAACCATACGGTTATCTTTATTCTGAAATATCCGATAAGTGGAATTTATCTGACCAGGCATGCGATTATATTTTTAC
The DNA here is from genome assembly GCA_964595205.1 of uncultured Flavobacteriales bacterium. Lineage (GTDB taxonomy): Bacteria > Bacteroidota > Bacteroidia > AKYH767-A > 2013-40CM-41-45 > JADKIH01. The sequence continues at coordinate 17,931 of CAZQOQ010000009.1, forward strand.
CGGAAACAAACAACTGGATTTTGAAATTCCAGGCACGATACGCGTACTTTCAATTCATCCCGATAAAAATTTTTCAAAGGCTGATCAGATTCAATTCGTTGAAATATCAATCGGCGATGTGTTCAGCAAAAATTTTATTGAAGAAAAAAACATCAATCAAAACAGCGTATTGATATTAAATACTTCGAATGAACACGGGATGGCAGAACAACGAAGGGCATTCATCGAATTAATCCGAATGAAAATTTTATCACCGGTAATCATCAGGAGAAGTTATTCATTGAGCGATCCTGAAGTGCTGGCACTTTATGCGGCTACTGATTTTGCAGGATTGTTACTGGATGGTTTTGGCGACGGAATATGGATTGATGCTCCCAATTGTCCGCCTGCAAAAGTCAACAGTATTGCATTTGGAATTTTGCAGGCAACCAGAACACGTATTTCCAGGACAGAATATATCAGTTGTCCGAGTTGCGGACGCACACTTTTCGATCTTCAGGAAACGACTGCAAAAATCCGTTCACGAACTTCACACTTAAAAGGGATCAAGATTGGGATCATGGGCTGCATCGTAAACGGCCCGGGCGAAATGGCCGATGCCGATTACGGATATGTTGGAACAGGAATCGGGAAAATCACCTTATATAAGGGCCGCGATGTCGTTCAGCGGAATATCGATGCAGCTTTAGCTGTAGATGCGCTGATTGAACTGATCCGGAAAAACGGCGACTGGGTGGACGCGCCGGAATCTGTTCAAAGATGAAACGTTAAGATAATTTAACTAAATTAATTTTATATTCTATTACCATTTATGCAAACTTGCATAAATTAAAAGACACCACATGCATAAGACATCTACCCTCGTTTGCCTGCTGATTGCGGCAAACTTTTTTACTTTATCTGCGTTTGCAGGTAAGGAAATAAGTGAAAAAGAAATGGGAAAAACAGAATCAACAACAGACATTGCCGGCCCGGCAACATTAAATGATAATCCACTCATTCAACCCTGGTCAGGCGAATACGGCGGTTTTCCACCATTCGATAAGGTCGAAGTATCTCAGTTCAAACCTGCTCTTGAAGAAGCAATGACTTCGAATCTCAATGAGATTGAAAAAATAGCCGCCAATCCCGCCGACCCTACTTTTGAAAATACGATCGTTGAACTGGACCGCAGCGGCAGGCTGCTTGAGCGTGTGCAGGCCGTATATGGCGTATGGAGTTCGACGATGAACTCAAAAGAATTCGAACCCGTTGAGATGGAGATGGAGCCAAAGCTTGCGGCTTTTTATGATCAGATCACGCAGAATGAAAAATTATTCAGGCGTATTGAAGCGGTCTACAATTCTCCAAAAAAGAATAGTCTTACTCCTGAGCAACAGAGATTGACCTGGCTTTATTACACTAATTTCGTTCACGCAGGCGCAAAGCTCGATGCAAAATCAAAGACGCGCGTATCTGAAATCAATCAGCAACTTGCAGGATTGTTTACGAAATTCAGCCAGAATCTCCTCTCCGATGAGACTGAACTTTATCTCGTTCTTAAAGAAGAAAAAGATCTCGCCGGTTTGCCACAATCGCTGAAAGACGCAGCAGCAGCAAATGCAACAAAGAAGAACATGCCGGGTTCGTGGGTAATAACAAATACCCGTTCGTCCATTGACCCATTTCTTACATTTTCCGATCGCAGGGACCTGCGTGAAAAGGCATGGAGGATGTTTGTGAATCGAGGCGACAACGGCGGCGAGCATGATAACAACAAGATCATTTCAGAAATTCTGCAACTTCGTGCCGAGCGTGCCAAAATTCTGGGTTACCCGACACACGCACACTGGCAAATCGAAAACTCCATGGCGAAGACTCCTGATAAAGCCATGGAATTAATGGAGGCAGTATGGAAGCCTGCCGTTGCCCGTGTTCACGAGGAAGTTGCAGACATGCAGGCACTCGCTGACAAGGAAGGAGCGAAAATAAAAATCGAACCATGGGATTACAGGTATTACGCCGAAAAAGTAAGGAAAGAAAAATACGACCTCGATCAGAATGAAGTGAAACAATATCTGCAATTGGAAAAATTGCGCGAGGCAATGTTCTGGGTCGCCGGCGAGTTATTCAATTTCAGTTTCACCCCGCTGAAAAACATTCCGGTTTGCCAGCCTGATATTCGCGTCTGGGAAGTGAAAGATAAAGTTAGCGGTAAACACATTGGCCTCTGGTATTTCGATGCCTATGCGAGAGACGGAAAGCGTTCCGGTGCATGGATGAATGCATACAGGAATCAGCAGCGCATCGACAGCGAGGTGACTACCATCGTATCTAACAATGCAAACTTCGTAAGCGGAAAACCGGGCGAACCCGTTTTAATTTCATGGGACGATGCAAAAACGCTGTTTCATGAATTCGGCCATGCCCTTCATGGATTATCTTCAAATGTAACATATCCGTCATTATCAGGTACGAATGTGGTGCGCGACTATGTAGAATTTCCTTCGCAACTTTTAGAGCATTGGCTATCTACTCCCGAAGTACTTTATAAATATGCGATCAATTACAAGACAGGCAAACCAATTCCAATCGCCCTCGTTGAGAAAATCAAAAAAGCCGCAACATTCAACCAAGGATTCTCAACCGTCGAATATCTTGCAAGTGCTTTAGTAGACATGAAGTTGCACCTTGCCGGCTCGCAGCAAATTGATCCGGATCAGTTTGAGAAAAAAACGCTTTCCGATCTTGGTATGCCTTCTGAAATCGTGATGAGGCATCGCACTCCTCAGTTTGGACATGTGTTTTCCAGTGATAGTTATTCTGCCGGTTATTATAGCTACCTTTGGGCAGATGTATTAACCGCTGATGCTTATTCTAAATTTGAAGAATCGGGCGGACCTTACGATAAAGCTGTAGCCAAGAGTCTTCGCGATAATATATTCTCCGTTGGTAACTCAATCGATCCGGAAATAGGCTACCGCCAGTTTCGTGGCCGTGATGCAAAAATCGACGCTCTGATGAAAGACAGAGGATTTCCGGTTACGACTTTAAAAGGCTCAGCGCAGCCTAAACTGGGTGGACCAAAATAAGAGCCAAGAACCAGGATTTGAGAACCAAGATTTGAGAACCAAGAACCAAGAGCCAAGAACCAGGATTAACCGGATACTTCGTATTTTTGTTAGTTCTTAGTTCTTAAATCCTGGTTCTTGGTTCTTGGCTCTTGGTTCTTGGTTCTTGGTTCTTGGCTCTTGGTTCCTGGTTCTTGGTTCCTGGTTCTTGGTTCCTGGCTCTTGGTTCTTGGTTCTTGGTTCTTGGCTCTTGGCTCTTGGTTCTTGGCTCTTGGTTCTTGACTCTTGGTTCTTGACTCTTGGTTCTTGGTTCTTGGTTCTTGACTCTTGGTTCTTGGCTCTTGGTTCTTGACTCTTGGTTCTTGGCTCTTAATACTTAATACTTAATACTTTACTTTACCCCCATCCAAACCCTAATATGGCCTTTCACGCATTAAAAATTATTGAACCTATTCTCAAATCATTAAAAGAAGAGGGATATTCTATTCCGACAGCAATACAGGCGGAAGCAATTCCAATCGTTTTAGAAGGAAAAGATCTTCTGGGGTCAGCTCAGACGGGTACCGGCAAGACTGCAGCGTTTGCAATTCCAATTCTTCAATTGCTGAGTGCCAGCAGAACTAACGAAAAGAAAAGAAAAATCAGAAGTCTGATTGTAACTCCAACCAGAGAGTTAGCCATACAGATCGATGAGAGTTTTAAAGCGTATGGAAGACATACAGGACTAAGGTGTACGGTCGTTTTCGGCGGCGTGAATCAGAATCAGCAAACTTCAGCATTACAGGGCGGAGTGGATATTTTAGTGGCAACCCCCGGCAGGCTGCTCGATCTCATGCAACAGGGCTTTATCAGCCTGAAAGATATTGAGATTTTTGTCCTGGATGAAGCTGACCGGATGCTCGACATGGGTTTTATACATGACGTGAAAAAAATAATTGCTGCTCTTCCTCACAAGCGACAGACATTATTTTTCTCTGCTACCATGCCTCCGGAAATCGTTAAACTTGCAGGTACGATTTTACATAAGCCGGTGAAAGTTGAAGTAACCCCGGTTTCATCTACAGCCGATACAGTAACTCAGTTTATATACTTCGTCGACAAAGGAAACAAGAATGCATTATTGATTGACGTTTTGAAAGACAAGAATATCAAAACCGCACTGGTGTTTACGCGGACGAAACATGGAGCTGACAAGGTAGTACGAATTCTGGCGAAGAATCATATCAAAGCAGAAGCGATCCACGGCAATAAGGCGCAAAATGCCAGGCAGCGGGCATTGAACAATTTCAAAAATCAGACGACACGCGTTCTCGTTGCAACAGATATTGCTGCGAGAGGAATCGACGTAGATGATCTTGGTTTCGTGATCAATTATGAGATACCCAATATTGCCGAGACCTATGTGCATCGCATCGGCAGAACCGGCCGGGCTGGCGCCAGCGGAACAGCTATTTCATTTTGTGATGCAGAGGAGAAAGCATATCTGAAAGACATCGAGAAATTGATCAACAGGAAGATTCCTGTGATTGATGATCATCCCTTTCCGCTGATCGATCATAATCCTGTCAAGGCTGAAAAGACTCACCACCAGCGGGGCAACCATCAGCGTCCGGGACCGTCAGCAAAGAATCCCGGAAAATCGTGGCACGGGAAGCGAAAAACCGCGAAGTAATTTGAAGTCTATTTTCCAATATATTTTTTAAGTGCGTCAACATAAACTTCAAAAGCCCTGATTCCTTTCGGAGTAACTTTACATTTCGTAAGCGGGTAATTATCCCGGAACGACTTCTGAACAAGTATGTACCCTGCATCAGAAAGTTTGTTGATCTGTACACTCAGATTTCCAGCAGTCGATTGTGTTTTTTCTTTCAGGAAAGAAAACTCCGCTTCTTTGACGCTAATCAACACCGACATGATGGCGAGGCGAAGCTGTGAATGAAGCAATGGATCTAATTCTTTAAACATCCGCTGGGATTAAGTAATTCCTGCTTTTATACTCTACAAATTGACATATTCTTATAAAGAACTTATTTGGCTACGGATGCCATCCTATATTTCCGCCTGAGTAAGTGACCGGGAATAATATAACCCAGCAAAACAGCAAAAGCCAGAATGACGAGTTGTTGTTCGAACTGAACAAAAAGGGCCGCTATTGCAAACATCCAGTTTACGATTCCGCCCAGGATTAACGGTCGAAATTGTATGGATCCACCGGATATAAAGAGCCACGTACCATAAATCAACATGATCATGGGGTAAGTGGAAAGACCGAGTATTCGCATAGAGCCGAGAACGATAAACAGCGAGACTAAAAATGAAATCAAAACATATTTCATGACATCATTTATATATGATCGTACCTGCAGTTTCCTGTCATGGCGATATCCATAAATCACCGACAGCACTGCGCCCAGCGGCATAAGTATCAACCATCCGATTCCGTCAATGCCAAGATTCAGTTGCATCAATATGAAATGCACCAAACATGCTGCAAACACAAGCCATCCCCATAGCAAAAAATAAAAACTGTTATCTTCAATATCTTCCTTTGCAGTTGTGATCATCTTTTGAATGAGCAATAAGCCTTCTTCTTCATTCATTTTTTGTTCCTGTTTCATGTTAGTCCTGTTTTTTACATTGTTCGAGTACTTCAAGAGCTCTCTTCTCACCCCAATGAGGCATGATGGAATTCGCCGGTTTAAACGTTTTGAATTTTGCTGCCGCTTCTTCTAAAACGGGAAGTGCCTTATCCTTTCCTCCGCCGTATTGTGCTGGCCGGTACATCAACGAAGTTCCCTTCATCAGGTATGCACGAGGATTTTCTTTGTCGAGTTTAATCGCTTTCTCAATCAGCATACCCGATTGCATTCCAAGTTTTTGTCCACGCGTCATAGGATCTACAGAAATTTTAACGCCCATGATGAACGACTGCATGACTGCGATTTCAGAGTTATCCGGATTTAATGCGTCGGCCTTTGAGATTAGCTGATCCGCACGATCAAAATATTCATCCTTCATACTGTTTTCTTCCTGCTTTATTCCAACCATCACCAGGCAAAAAGACTGATAATACAGCGGAAGCCATTCTTTTTGATTAGAGGCGGCAATTCTCTCAAATGCATTACTCGCATTTTGAAATGTCGATGTTACTGTTGCGGAGTCGATCATGGCAATATTTTTTTCCATGGCCTGCATGTATTTTGCATCCTGGCCGTGTGCCATCTGTGTTAAAAGAATAAACAGACAAATGATTTGTTTCTTCATGATTTTTATTTTTTAAGAATTTATTTAAAGAAATATTTTTTCAATTGTACTTATCTGAGTCATCCTGCTGTGAGCCTATGTTAATAAATACGCCTGCGAATAGCATCCGTGCCGCAGTGGGTCCTACTGCATACCGGTGAGAACCGTCAGAAGAGTAATTATATGTGAAGACATTATTTACTCCGAGGATATTCCCAACAGATAATACCACAACAGTAAAATTTTTACCGATGGAAGTCAGGTAACTGAAGTTGAGACTCAGGTTATGATAATCCCTTGTTTGATCACCGAGGTATACAGGATTATTTGGATTGTAGTAGGGTCGTCCGGAAGAGTAAACATAGGTAAGGCTTGGAGCCAGGCTGATTTTCGGAAAGAAATATTTAAACACAAGGCTGGCGCTGTGCTTTGCTGCGAATGAAGGCATGGTTTCGACCGGGAAATCACGATAGAGTCTTTTCGTGTCCAGGAAAGAATATGAAATCCAGTAATCAGCCCGACGAAAAGTTTTTTTGTCGCGGTAAAATAATTCAAAGCCTTTTGCATAACCATAACCGGAATTGTCGACAGTTGAATTTACCGACCTGACCAGGTCGTCGTATTTTTTATAATATGTTTCTATCCTGAAAGTCTTGAGATCGCTCACCTGTTGAAAATTTAAAATAAAATGTGTTGCCTTCTCATAACTGAAATCAACGGTTGGGGAAGCACTGATATAACCAGTTTGAGGTACCTGGTAAAAATTTCCGCTGGCAAATGAGACCTGACTGTACTGACCGGTCTTGTATGCAAGAGAAATTCGGGGAGCGACGTTTACTCTATCGATCAATTTCGAATTTTCAACTCTAAGTCCGGCCCTGGCAACAAGCTTTGGGGTGATGTAAATATCACCTTCTGCATAAAAAGCCTCATAAGACTCTTCCATTTTAGTGTCAAGGTTCGGCACCGCTACTTCGTCGACCGGCTTCTGAAACTCGCCGCCAACACGTAAAACCGAAAGCTCTCCGAGTGAATGTGTGAGGGTTAGTCTCGACTCGAAGAGGTCATTTTTATGATCCACCGGAAACTCATCGATGCGGATGTCGTCGCTGTTGCGACTGTAAGAAGCGGCAGCATAAAGCGTCCAGTTATGAAATAGAATTTCCTTGTAACTGAATGAAGAATATAAATTTGAATTACCGAGTGTATATTTCAATTTGTTCTCGAGAAGCGGATCCGATGTATCAGGATAATAGACGCTCAGGTCGCTGACAGTGTAACTGACGAATGCTTTCAGCATGCCGGTCTCAGATGTTTTGCGTCTTAATAACACAGAGCCATTCACAGATTCGGGAGGATGAACCCAATCGCGGTTCTGGCTTACGAGCGAAAAATAAGGCATGAGATTCGTATAACCTCCAATGATACTGACAGAGGTTCTATTCCATCTTTTGGTATGTCCCAGGCTGGCGCCTACGCTCATCACTCCAACGTTGGTTGAGGTACGGTCAGGCAAATCCTGTGATTCGAGAATTAATGCGCTCGACATGGCTTGTCCATACTGCGCGGAGTATCCCCCGGTGCTGAATGATATTCCTTTAAACAGGAAGGGAGAAAACCTTCCGCGTTGAGGAACATCGGGGACAGAAGTAAAATACGGATTGTCGACCAGCAGTCCGTCAATAAATGTCTTCGCTTCATTTGCATCCCCGCCTCTCACATACATTCCTTCCTTCTCGCCCACTACACCGGTACCTGGAAGCGTCTGCAGGGCACCATAGATATCGCCGTTAGCTCCGGCCGTTGTAACGATGTCGAGCGGCCGGAGGATTACCATTTTCTTTTCATCGCTTGCCTCGAATGCACCGGCGGCGATTGTCACAGTCTTCAGTTCGTTTATGGCATCTTTTAATTTTATTCTAATCCTGATGGTTGCGCTGTCGAGGTTTATTTTTTGTTCCCAGCTCTCGAAGCCGATGAAACTCGCGACCAGCATTCTCTCGCCTGTTTCGGAGGTGGTAAAAGTAAAGGATCCGTTATTATCGCTTGTAGCTCCATCGTAACTGTCCTTTATAAAAACATTGGCGCCGGGAATTGCGTTTCCTTTTGTATCGGTAATGATTCCGCTTACGGATGTTTGTGCAAACATTTGCAGATGAGAAATCATCATCAAAAAAAACAGCTTTATACGCATTTGACTTTTTTCTGAATTTACAGTTTATAACAGTCTTTTGTTTTTAATACGGATCAGGAATATATCATTAACAAAAGGCAAAAACAATTTGAGCCTGCAAACATAAACTACTTTATAATATAAACCAAATACTTTTTATTGATGAAACAAAAAAGAATACTGTTAAAAAACGAGAAAAAATCGGCTAAACGAAGCTGGTAATACCGAAGACTTCCCTGGACACCCAGCCTTTACCCCAATCATTGACTTCTTCGGAATTCCAGAGTTCAGGGTAGAAAATTCTTTTTTGAAAACGCGGAGGAAGATATTTCTGCCAGTTGGTTCCGCCCGTAGCTTTGATGTCTTCGGGATCTTTCTGAAGATAACGTACAGCAGATTTATAATGGCTTAACGGCCAGTTTACGTTTACGTTTACATCGAGCAGCTTCATAAGTCCGATGAGCCCGGGGTCGCGCTGATCGGCTTCAGGTAGGCGTTTAAATAATTGCCAGAGATTCGCCGTGCGTTTTTCTTCGGCAAGTTTCACGAGTGAATCGGAATATTTCTCTTCGAACTGCTCCAGCGTAAGCGTCTTTTTGCCTGTTGCGAGTTCTGTGGCTCCTGCCTTCCAGTAAATGAACTCAAACATATCCTTTAAGGAAGAATCCTTATTGAATTTTTGACGGTGATCCTTACTTACCAGTTGAATGAAATCGGTAGCACAAATTTCTATCATCCTGTACTGTGCACTCTGAAAGCCACTTGCGGGAAGCAGGCTCATGCGGAATTTCAAAAACTGGTCCTGCTCCATTCCGGCAACCATGATATCGAACGACCGCACAAGATTTTCAAAATAATTATTGATACGCGCAATCCTGAGTCTGAAAAAAGCAAGTGTCGCATCAGACTCCCTGCTTAGCTGCTCAAATTCATTCAGGCAAAGTTTGAAATACAGTTCTGTGATCTGGTGATAGATGATAAATATCTCTTCGTCGGGAAAACTCGTGCGGGGATTTTGCAAAGACAGCAGTGTATCGACATGAACATAATCCCAATAGGTCAGATAATCAGCATACAACAATCCATCGAGATACGAGATGAGATCCTGCCCCATGGCAGAATATTTCTTTTCCAGCGCTTCGATTCGCTTAACGACTTCCGGTTTCAATTCCATGGGAGCAAGGTAAACAATTTGAAAAGAAGATTAAAAATGGATATGGAGTGAAATAAAATACGTTAAATCATTTTTCCTGGCCCAACGCCTGTCATATACCGAATTCATCCATGTTCCATTTTAATTTTACCTTCATTATTAATTCTCAATTATTGCATAAACTTGCAGGAAATTTAAACCACTTAATACATGAAAAACACGCTATCAATCCTTACTATCTTATTATTCACAGGTCTGGCAACCTATGCTCAGCCGAAAATGACTTCCTGGCCTGAATTAAAAACCTTTCATGGTGTCATGTCTCAGACTTTTCATCCAAGTGAAGAAGGAAATCTTGAACCCATAAAATCAAGAGCTACTGAAATGAAAGAAAAAGCCTATGCCTTAGCTGATTCAAAAATCCCGGCAGAATTTAATAACGACAAAATAAAAGCTGCAGTGAATGAATTGAAGGTCGAGACAACTAAAATGGAAAAATTAGTAAAAGATAAAAGTACCGATAAAGAAATCACCACTCAGCTTTCCACCGTCCATGATACATTTCACAAGATTGTAGGATTATGTTCGACACAGGATGAGCATCATGACGACACTGACGGAAAGAAGGAATAAGACAAAAAGTAATATCTGCCTGATATTATTAAAAAGCGATTGCAATTTACTTGTAATCGCTTTTTTCATTTATTCCGGATGGCAGGACAGGATTTTGAGATCCGCTATTACCTATCTTTCCCGGAAGACAGTCAGCACGATATGAGTTTTTAAGCCTTTTCCGGGGTTTTTTCTACATCCTTTTTAAATCTTAATAACCTGTTAATTCTTCAGGTTCAACTTCCTTTTATTCCTTTAGTTAATATATTTGTCGATACTAAACTATCTAACCAATAAATACAGCCATGACTACTGGAAAAAAATTATTTACTGCATTATTATGTTTCATTTCAATAAACACTTTCGCACAAACAACTGACGAAATCGTAAACAATCACATCAATGCAGTTGGAGGAAAAGAAAACTGGGAAAAAGTAAAATCAATCCGGATGGAAAATACCCTTAAATCTCAGGGAGGTGAAATAAAAGTCACCATCGTTCAAATCGATAAGAAAGCAATCCGCCAGGATATTTCTGTAATGGGAATGACAGGATACAGCATCATCAATACCACCGAAGGCTGGAGTTATATGCCCTGGGCCGGTCATACCAAACCCGAAGCGATGACTGCTGATGACGTGAAAAACTCCCAGGATGAACTGTATATCCAGGACGAGTTTATTACTTACAAAGAATTAAATAAAACGATCGAATCGTTTGGCAAAGATGAAATCGAAGGAACTGAGTGTTACAAAGTGAAAATGACTGACAAAAACGGTAAAGAAACCACGTATTATCTGGACGCAACAAGTTATTTCATTATTAAACAGACTCAGAAAGAAATCGCCGACGGTAAAGAGAGAGAAAGCTCAACAACATTTGCAGATTATAAAAAATTACCCGAAGGCATCGTGTTTCCAATGAGTATTGCAAGTGATTGGGGCGAAGCACAAATCACTAAACTCGAAATTAATCCGTCTATCGACGAGTCAATATTCAAGGTTACCCAGTGATATTCCTTATCAATTTATTGTGATATTAATAAAAGCTCAGAATCTGAAAGTGGTTCTTATTTGATCATTCCGTGAAAGCCTTTTCATTGAAGCAGGCTTCCGGATGTATATCATTCATTCTTAAATCACATAATCCAAACAATGAAAAAAATTATAGCTTCCGTTTTCCTCCTTTATTCGATTAACACACAGGCACAATCAACCATCAATGCGTCCATGTTTGGCACCATGGAAGCCCGTCATCTCGGGCCGGGAACCACCAGCGGAAGAATTACAGCAATCGATGGTGTGAATAAGGATGAAGGCAAGACTTTATACGTCGGCACTGCCGGTGGTGGTGTGTGGAAATCCACAAATGCAGGAGCTTCCTATAAGCCGATGTTTGATAAATATTGCCAGTCAATCGGAGCCATTGCAATTGACCAGAATAATCCGAAAATAGTTTATGTAGGAACCGGAGAAAGTAATATGAGGAATTCAGTATCGATCGGCAACGGAATGTACAAGACTACCGATGGCGGCGATAACTGGAAAAAGATCGGGCTGGACAGTTCCGAACACATCTCGAAAATCATTATCAGCCCGGACAACTCCAATATTATTTACGTAGCCGTTCCAGGCGCGCTATGGAGCAACAGTAAGAACAGAGGCCTTTATAAATCAACCAACGGCGGAGAGACGTGGGAGAAAATATTTTACATCAATGATCTTACCGGTTGCGCGGATCTTTTGATTGACCCGACGAATCCGAATATCCTGTTTGCTTCCATGTGGCAATTCAGACGTCAGCCATTCAGCTTCAATTCAGGCGGAATGGGCAGCGGCTTATACAAGAGTACAGATGCAGGAAAAACCTGGAGAGAAATTAAAAACGGTTTACCCGAAAAGCCATTCGGAAGAATTGCAATGACACTTGCACCAAGCGATCCCAAACAAATGGTTGCAATCGTTGAAAGCAATAAAACCGGGTTGTATATTTCTTCTGATGGAGGAGAGACATGGAAAAACCAGAGTGCGACAATGAATGTCTGCGCCCGTCCTTTTTATTTCAGCACGATTGCCATCGACCCAAAAGATCCGAAACGTGTTTATCGCCCTGCGTTTCAGTTTGCCTACAGCAACGACGGAGGGTATTCATTTTCTGAAGCGAGCTACGACGGCGGCTGGGTGCACAGCGATATGCATGCTTTGTGGATCAATCCGGTGAATACTAACATTCTCTACCTGGGCACAGACGGAGGAATTTACGTTAGCATCGACAAAGGATCAACCTGGCAGTTTAACCAGGGGCTGCCTGTCGGACAATTCTATCACGTTGCCATCGATAATAAAGAACCTTACAACGTATACGGCGGTCTGCAGGACAATGGCAGCTGGATGGCGCCAAGCGCGACTCCGGGAGAGATCGGAAATGCAAACTGGTACAGGGTTGGCGGTGGTGACGGTTTCTGGACGGTTCCCGATGCAGATGGAAAAGTGTTGTACTCAGAATACCAGGGTGGAAATATGTCGCGCGTGAATATTTCAAACATGAAATCCGAATTCATTCAGCCGCAGAAAACCAGTAAGGAAGAAAAACTCAGATGGAATTGGAATACACCAATTGTAACGGGAACGAAAAATCCAAAGAACCTGTATGTGGGTGCGCAGTATTTATATAAGTCGGGCGACCAGGGAAGGAACTGGACGAGAATTTCTCCCGATCTGACGACAAACAATAAGAACAAGCAAAAGCAGGAAGAGAGCGGCGGACTGAGCGAGGATAACACATCAGCAGAAAATCACTGCACAATTTTTACGATTGCTGAATCACCGTTTGACGAGAAAGTAATCTGGGTTGGAACAGACGACGGAAATCTTCAGTACACGACCGATGCAGGTACAACATGGACAAACGTTTCGGCGAATGTTGCAAAGTGCGGCATTGCGAGTCAGTCGTGGGTGAGCAGCATTCAACTTTCATCATTCGACAAAAATGTAATTTATGCAACGTTCGACAATCACATGTATGGCGACTTTTATACGTACCTCGGAAAGAGTACGGATATGGGAAAGACGTGGACGAGGATAAACAGTACAGAGTTTACGGGCTTTGCACATAAGATCAAGGAGGATCCGGAGAATAAAAATCTACTGTTTCTCGGAACGGAGATGGGACTGTTTGCGACACTCGATGGCGGAACAAACTGGTTCAGGATGAAAAGTAATATTCCGGAGTATGCTTTGGTTCGTGATATTCAGATTCACCCGAAAACTCACGACCTTGTGATTGGTACTCATGGAAGAGGAATCATTATTCTTGATGATATCCGCCCGATCCGGAACCTGGTGAAAGATATCCAGGAACAGGATGTATATTTTTTCCCGACGCCGGATATAACCCTTAAGAGCGGAAATTTCGGCTGGGGCGGTCCAATGGTTTCGGGAGGATGGTGGGCACCGAATCCTCCGTCGATACCGGCGTTTACATATTACCTGAAACAGAGACTTAGTTCTGGGAAAGTAGAAGTAGAAGTTTACAATGATAAGAACGAACTCCTGCAATCAATGCCGGGAACCGTTAGGAAAGGAATTAATAAAGTGACGTGGAACCTGAGAGGTACGCCTCCCAAAGTGGCCGCAGGAAGTACCAAAATGGATGGTGCCGGATTTACGGCTCCGATGGTGTTGCCCGGAACATATACCGTGAAGTTGATCGTAAACGGTAAGACATATACCAGCAAGGTGAATTGTGTTCATGACGCTGAGAATAAGGACCTGACAATTGAAGACAGGAAATTAGTCTATGATAAGTCGATGCAGCTTCAGAAATTATACGTCGATGTCAATAAAACGATAGACAGCATTTCAATTTTCCAGAAGCGATTAAAAGCGGATACTGTCGCCTATGCAAAGAATAAGAATGCAAAGATGTTCTATGATGATTTACAGAAAGTAAAGGCAGAGCTGATGGCGACGAAGAAGACATCCATTTTTGCAGATGAGGAAAGAGTTCGCGAAAAGGTGTCGAATCTATATGGCATCTTCTGCGGCATAGAAGCGCGTCCGAATTCCATACAGATGGAAGCCATCGATGTATTGCAAACCGAATACAATGTACAGGCAGATAATTTCTCGAAGACGGTTTCGAAACACATTTCCAAAATGCCGGATCTGATGAATCCGTTGAGTCCGGTGAAGGATGTGAATTGATTTAAAAAAATATACATTGAAATGCCCGGTTTGTAATTACAGGCCGGGCATTTATTTTTATTTGTTTGATCTACTTCTTTTTATATTTGCCTTCTCTCTCTAATTTATTTTTCTCAAACTTCTTGGAAGAAGCCGAACTAATCAGACTTCTGGCAAACCGTGATGAAGGTGCCTTTAAAATTCTAATCAGGGATTATTCGGAAAGGGTTTACAATACTGCATTGAGTATCGTTCAAAACGAACATGATGCCGAAGATGTAACGCAGGAAGTTTTTATAGAGGTTTTTCAGTCGATCGGTAAATTTAAAAGCGAGTCCCGTCTGACGACATGGATCTACAGGATTGCTGTAACCAAGTCGCTGGAATTTATCCGAAAGAAGAAACGACAGAAACGACACGGGATATTGTCATCGCTTTTCAAGAAAAATGAGACAGAGCCCATCAAGGAGGCCATCCATTTTCATCATCCTGGCGCGCAGCTTGAGAATAAAGAGAGATTGGCCATCCTGTTTGCAGCCATCAACCAATTACCGGAAAATCAGAAGACAGCATTTTTACTGAGTAAAACAGAAAATCTCAGCTATGCGGAGATCTCGGAAATCATGAGGCTGTCTGTTTCTTCGGTCGAATCACTTCTTTTTCGGGCAAAGCAGAACCTGAGGAAGCTGCTGGAAGATTATTACAAAGAAAATTAGTCCCTCACCGCAGGTTTTTAAAACAAAGAACATCTAAACCACTAGAACCAATCATGGAAAATCAAAATTCAAAGTCAGAAGCGGAAATCCAGGAAAAGATCCAGGCGACACTCGACAGCCTCGAAGGCTTAAAAAGACAGAAAGTTTCTGAAAACCTGTCAAGGAGGCTGAATGAGATTCCTGTTTTCCGTACCAAGATCTTTAAACTCTCGCCTCAACTTGCCTGGAAAGTCGCCGCCTGTCTTGCCATACTGATACTGCTGAATGTCTTCACCATTCTGAATTCGAATAAGAATAGCAATAGAACCAATAATGAGAGATCGCCATTTGCCAATGAATATTTCTCATATCTAAATTTTTCATCCATATAATTAATCTCTCATGGACAACTCCAGGTTTTTAAAAATTGTAATCATCATTTTACTGCTGATAAACATTGGCACCCTTGGATATATGTGGATGCAGAAACCACAAGACAGGCCGGGACCTCCACGAAAGGATATTTCCGGATTCCTTACCCGTGAATTGAATTTTACGGAGGATCAGAAAAAACAATTCGAAACGTTACGCAACGAGCATCACGATGCCATCGAAAACATTCAGGAAAAAGACCGGGAGATGCACGATAAATACTTCGATCTGCTCCAGTCTGCTGCCGAAGATTCATTACTCGTAACGAGCCTAGCAGATTCCATGTCGGAAAACCGGAAGCAGATTGAATTAATCACCTTCCATCACTTTCGTAAGGTCAGAAACATCTGCGACGATAAACAGAAGAAAAAATTTGACGAAATAATAAACGATGCGCTGAGAATGATGGCGCCTCGTCTGCATGGAAGATAATTTTATATGATCTGAAAAACATCATGACAGGAATTGAAAATAAAGGGATCAGAAGCCTGATGATAATCATACTGCTTTTTTCACCCATTTTGTCTGCGGCACAATCGAGTGCTCAACTATATCCCTGGATCAGAAATCTTACAGGTGCAACCGGATACAACAATATCCCTACGAATGTCCAGAGTGTTTATTACACAACAACCGATGTATACATCAGCGCTACATGCATACCGGGTTACAGCATCGGTCCCTGGACAGGCAATCCGAATACGCCAGTCAATCAGAATTTTGTCTTTAAGATTACACGCAATCCTCAGCAGAATACAGGAACAGCCGTTGCAACAGGTCTTGGGCATACAGGAGTATGGTCGAATGGTGTTTCCATCTTCAATGCGAAAGATGGTATGAGTTATAACAATGCCGGCGTGTGGAACCGGAATGCCTACTATTGGGAAGGCAGCAGCTTCGACAACTGCCTCGGTCATCCTGCCCCAAACGGAGAATATCATCATCACGTAAATCCGAAATGCCTGTACGACCCTGCAGACAATACACGCCACTCCCCCATCATCGGTTTTGCTTTCGATGGCTTTCCTATTTACGGCGCATACGGCTACACAAATACGAATGGAACCGGCCCGATCAAACGAATGACCAGCAGCTTCGTATTAAATACATCCCTCACCCGAGCCAATGGTCCTGCCGTAAATGCAACATATCCGCTTGGCTGTTTCATCGAAGATTATACCTACGTTGCCGGTTCGGGCGATCTCGACAATCACAATGGAAGATTTTGTGTGACACCCGAATATCCATCGGGAATCTATGCCTACTTCGTCACAATCGACGCTTCGCTCAATCCTGCATATCCATTTACTCCGGGACCTACCTATTACGGCACGGTTCAGACGGGGAATACCGGACCATCCGGAGGACATAATTCAATTCCGGGAACCGCCATTCAATACACAAGCGCACTTACTCCTTCGATAACAATTTCAGCTTCTTCAGAAAACATTTGTCAGGGCGAGAATGTGAACTTCACTGCAACGATAAGTAACGGAGGGAACACACCATCCTATCAATGGAAGAAAAACGGATCGAACATAGCAACGGGAAATACTTTTTCCACTTCGTCGCTTGTCGATGGCGATGTGATCTCATGTGTGATTACAAGCAATGCCTACTACCTTACGGCTACTTCGGCCACTTCGAATCCGATTTCGATCAATGTGATTTCACCAGCGAATTTCACATCATTCAGTCCGTCAGTCGGAGCAGCAGGTACACCGGTAACATTAACCGGAGCAAATCTGGCAGGAGTTACAGGTGTAAGTTTCAATGGACTTGCGGCAAACTATATTATAAATTCAGCTTCAGAGATTATTGCTACAGTACCTTCGGGTGCTGCGAGCGGACTGATCAGTATCTCAACAGTGTGCGGAACAATTTACAGCGGTTTTCCATTTTCCATAAGTGCATCAGACGTGACGTTAAACCTTAAGGTGTTTATCGAAGGCTTTTACCGGGGAAATGGATTAATGGCCGGCGTGATTTCTTCAACCGTCTGCGATTCGATAACCGTTCAGCTTGCAGAAAGCGTGTATCCGTATTCGATCGTAGAATCAGAAAAATCAACCCTTGCAAAAGACGGAAACGGCAGTTTCATATTTCCATCTTATGTGAACGGAAATTCTTATTACATTGTATTAAAACACCGCAATTCCATCGAAACATGGAGTAAATTACCCGTGACATTATCGACAATAACAAGTTATGATTTTACGGTTTATCATTGAATCTTTAACTACCAAACTCAAACATAAAATTAAAATGAAAAAAAGTATTCTATCAATTTTATTTATGCTTAATGTAACTATAGCTTTCGCACAGATTGGCCCTGAAATAACTTCGTGGGTCAGGAATACGACAGGCGCAACGGGCTACAACGGCATTCCGTCAAACGTTCAGGTAGTTCAATATTCTACCGACAATGTGTATGTGAGCTGCACGTGTATTCCCGGTTATGCAATCGGTCCGTGGGGAGGAAACCCAAATGTCCCTTCGAATCAGAATTTCGTTTTCAAGATCACACGTAATCCACAGCAGAATGCCGGCACACCGACCACCGTCGGACTTGGACATATCGGAGTATGGACGAATGGCGTAAGCGTCTTCAATGTTTCGGATGCACAATCATACAATAACCAGGGCATCTGGAACAGGAATGCATACTATTGGGAAGGGAATGGTTTCGATAATTGTCTGGGTCATCCGCAGCAACAGGGAGAATATCATCACCATGTGAGTCCGACCTGCCTTTACAACGATGCCGACAGTATCAATCATTCTCCAATCATAGGTTATGCTTTTGATGGTTTTCCGATTTACGGGGCTTATGCATACACCAACACCAATGGAACGGGTCCAATCAAGCGGATGACAAGCAGCTATGTGTTGTCATCTGCCACAACCCGTACAAATGGGCCGGCGGTTGGAACCATGTATCCTGCAGGATGTTTTATCGAAGATTACAGTTACTCTGCCGGTTCAGGTGATCTCGATGAGCGTAACGGCAGGTTTTGCATTACACCTGAATATCCGCTTGGGACCTATGCATATTTTGTAACGATCGATGAAAACAGAAACCCTGTTTTCCCTTATACATTTTATGGAACCTATTATGGTGTTGTGCAGGCCGGAAATACGGGGATGAATTCAGGGCATGTGACGATAACCGAACCAACAACTATTTATTCAGGGACAACAGGAATTAACGAAACGAATCCTCAAATCAAATTTGATCTTACACCTAATCCGGTAAAAGATTTTGCCTATATCTATTTCGATCCGTTGAGCGTAAATAACATCACCGGAAAACTCTACGATGCGAAAGGACAATTGCTCGAGACGATCAACAATCTGCAGCCGAGTATCAGTTATTCATTTGACTTTACGAAATATCCTTCGGGGGTTTATTATCTGCATTTGAATACTAAGAGCGAGAATGTTATTCGGAAGATTGTGAAAATGAAATAGGAATTTGAAAATTTGAAAATGTGCTAATTTGAAAATGACCACACAAGTGGATCATCTCATTTTCAAATTAGCACATTTTCAAATTTTCAAATTAAAAAAATCATTCCTGGAAGTACACCCTCTTCACCCTTTGCGAAACATTTACTAAAACTTCATAGGGAATCGTGCCAATTGCTTCGGCCATAATGTTTACCGGGTATTCGCTACCGAACACAATTACCTCATCACCTTCCCTCGCCTGTACGTCAGTGATATCGAGCATGCACATGTCCATGCAAACATTTCCGATGATTGGAGCGAGTTTGCCGTTCACCAGCATACTTCCGGTTCCGTTGCCAAGACGGCGGCTGATACCATCTGCATATCCGATCGCTACTGTTGCAACCACTGTGTCTCGTTTCAGTTTTCCTTTTCGATTATAACCGATCGTTTCCTTAGCGGGAACATTTCTAATTTGAGAGATGGTGGTTTTGAGAGTCGCTACCTGCTGCAGCTGATTCTGTTCATAAGCGGTGGATGAAAATCCATACAGGCCGATTCCGAGCCTGACCATCTCAAATTGTGCCTCGTTGAAGCGGAGTATGCCGGAGGAATTGAGGATATGACGCATCACGGGATAGGTAAGGTTGCTGATGATTTCATCACTCATCGTTTTCATTCGCTGTATTTGCATCCGGGTAAAACCATCATGTTCGGCCTCGTCGCTGGATGAAAGATGACTGAAGACAGACTGCACCCTGATATTCTTATTGTTATTTATCCGCACAACCAGTTCATTAATTTCCTCTTCAGTGAATCCAAGCCTGTGCATTCCCGTGTCGATTTTAATGTGTATCCTGAAAGGTTCACCATTGTGTTTTTTCATCACATCCTGCAACTGATTTAACAGTCTGAAGCTGTAAATCTCCGGTTCGAGTTTATACCTGATCATGAGTTCGAAGCTCATCAACTCTGGGTTCATGACCATAATAGGCAAAGTGATGCCGGCCTTACGAAGTTCAATGCCCTCATCGGTGTAGGCGACTGCGAGATAATCGACATGATGGAACTGGAGCACGTTGGCAATCTCAAAACTCCCGCTGCCGTAAGAAGTGGCTTTTACCATGGCCATGATCTTCGTTTCCGGCTTAAGCCGCGAACGATAATAGTTGAGATTATGAACCAGTGCATTCAGGTCGATCTCCAAAACGGTTTCATGCGCCTTCTGCTGCAGCGACTTGCTGATAGTCTCGAATCCGAATGGCCTGGCGCCTTTCAGTAAAATAGTTTCGTCACGGAAATCGGCCGTTGAAAAATCGCGAAGGAAATCATCAGTGGTAGCATAGAATTTCTTCGGAAGCGAGAAAACATCCTTCTGACGGCTGATGGCTGGGCCGATACCGATCAACTGGTCGACTCCCTTTGCCCGGAGCAGGGCAGCAACTTCGCCATACAGATTTTCTTCGTTCTTTCCGCTCTGCAGTATGTCAGATAATATCACTGTCCGCTTAGCGTGTTGCTTTTGCTGATTCAGAAAATCGAGAGCAATCGTGAGGGAACCGATATCGGAATTATAGCTGTCGTTGATCACTGAACAATTATTGATACCGTTTTTCATTTCCAGCCGCATGGCAACAGGGCTCAGGAAGAGCATGCGCTCGCGGATTATTTCATTCGAATAACCGAGTTTAAGCAGCAGAGACCAGCATAGAACCGCATTCTCAATCGAAGCATCGTCTGAAAATGGAATTTTAATGTTTATAAAATTATTTTCATATACAGCCTGGATCTCAGTCTCGTCGCCGTTTCGAGTGATCCTGCCAACCTGCAGATCGGCTTTGGATTTTCTTGACCAGGAAAACAGTTTTAATTTCAGCGAGGTGAAAGAAAATTTTTCGATTTCCTTTTCGAGGTTCTGATAATCCTTGCAATAAATAAGAGTATCCACGCCCGCAAAGAGCTGCAGTTTTTCCCTGATCTTTTGTTCCTGGCTTTCGAAATTTTCGTCGTGTGCCGAACCGATGTTGGTGAAAATACCAATGTTGGGACGAATGATGCATTCCAGTTTATTCATCTCGCCGGGGAGCGAAATGCCGGCTTCGAAGATGGCCAGCTGGTGTTCGGGCTGCATCTGCCACACAGAGAGGGGAACGCCTACCTGTGAATTATAGCTTTTCGGACTCCTGACAATGTTTAAATCGGGCCGCAGCAACTGATAAATCCATTCCTTTACGATAGTTTTACCGTTACTCCCTGTGATGCCGATGACTGGTATTGAAAATTTCTTCCGGTGAGCAGCAGTAAGCTTTTGCATCGAAGACAACGGGTCTTCAACGACAATAAAATTGGCGGGCAACAACTGAAATTCGGGCAGCATTTCAGTCACGATAAAGTTTCTTACTCCCTGGTCGAAAAGCTCCTTTACAAACCTGTTTCCATCGTGACGCTCGCCTTTGATGGCAAAAAACAGTGAAGTTGAAGGATGATTCAGTTTCCTGCTGTCAGTAAGCAATTCACGGATCTTGTCTTCGGAAGGCGCTTTTGAAAAGAGTATTCCTGAAATTACTTCAGCAATATCTCCGATGGTATAAGAAATTTCACTCATTTTTTTTCTGACGTTCCCTGTTGAAACAAGTCCGGCAAAGTGGAATATAGCTACCCTGTTCACCGAGTAATATCCTTGAGGATCCTTCAACGATCCTGTGAGAATAATGGGCAAGATCGCCACAACTCATGCAGATCGCGTGAACTTTTGTAACATATTCTGCAATGGCAAGCAGATCGGGCATACAGCCAAATGGTTTTCCCAGATAATCGATGTCGAGCCCGGCAATGATGATCCTTACGCCGCGGTCGGCAAGTGCCTGGCAAACCGATGGAAGTCCTTCGTCGAAGAACTGTGCCTCGTCGATGCCAATTACCTCCACATCATTGGCATAAAGTAATATCTGTGCCGAGGATTCAACGGGGGTTGAATGGATAAAATTTGAATCGTGGGAAACGACGTTTGTTTCGTCGTACCTGGTGTCGATGCGGGGTTTGAAGATTTCCACCTTTTGACGTGCGATCTTGGCCCTCTTCAGCCGCCGGATCAATTCTTCCGTTTTTCCGGAAAACATGGAGCCACAGATTAATTCGATATGACCCTTTTTTAATATACCTTCCTTGTGAGATTCCGGAAACATGCATTGGATTTTAATGCGGGCAAAAATAAGTGATTAATTGGAGATTATGCGCTATTTTTCTTTCAACACAGAATCTCTGTATTAAAAAAATCCAGTACTGTCTCAGGTAAATAGCAATTCCATAATTTCACCCCACAGACAACATCTTTGAAAATCCTTCGTTAGAATTCCCATGCAAATCCAATTGTTACATCAGCAAATACTCATTCAGACCGAGCGACTGCGCGACCTTCACCGGTCGATCATGTCGCATTCGGCTCCAATTCCTGCAGAGGAAATTAATAATCTCCTCAGTGAGATCCGGAATCTCTATGGACTGGCCATACAGCTGAATAATGAGAATGCCATACAGCTGTTAAATGAGATTCAGTTTGCGGCAAAAGAAATAAACCTCAAAGCAACTGTTCCCGTTACGAGTGAGATAAAACCCGATCCGGCGAAAATTCAGGATGAACCGGTAAAGATTACTGAAGCAAAAGCTATATCAAATAAGACTGAAGAAAAACATTCCGATAAAAAAAGAGTCGTGTCCGACATACATGAAATGTTCCATGTTACACCGGTTCTCGCAAATAAATTTTCAGATCAAAAGACTGTTGCAGAAAAGATAGCAGGTAACGAAAATACCAGGAGAATTTCCGATCATTTAAAATCCCCGGTTACAGATTTAAAATCCGCAATCGGTCTGAATGAAAAATTTAAATTCATCAACCAGTTGTTCAATGGCGATGCTAAAGAATATCATTCTGTGATTGATCAGCTGAATACGTCTTCAAATTCAGAAACTGCCATGAATTTTCTGAAAGAGATTTCCGATACGAACGACTGGGAATCGCATGCGGCAGTTGCAAAGACATTTATGGACATTATCGAGCGCCGGTTTTCAGCCTGAACATGGCAAAACTTTTTCTGGTTCCAACACCCGTAGGCAACCTGGAGGACATGACTCTGCGGGGAATCCGTATATTGAAGGAATCGGCCATCATACTTGCAGAAGATACAAGGACCAGTGGTCATTTGTTGAAGCATTTCGGCATTGAAAAAAAGATGCTTCCTTATCATCAGCACAATGAACATAAAGTTGTTTCAGACATTGTTGAACGTATACAGCAGGGTCAAAACATTGCTTTGATTACCGATGCCGGTACGCCGGGGATTTCTGATCCGGGATTTCTGATTGTGAGGGAGTGTATACGACAAAAGGTTGACGTAGAAACCCTGCCCGGTGCAACTGCCTTTGTGCCGGCACTGATAAATTCAGGCTTTTCGACAGATCGATTCTGTTTTGAAGGATTTTTACCAGTTAAGAAAGGACGGGCAACAAGGCTGGAAAAATTGAAGGACGAAGAACGGACCATGATTTTTTATGAATCACCGTACAGGCTGTTAAAAACCCTTCAACAATTTATGTTAACATTTGGAGAAGACAGGCCGGCTTGCGTTTCCCGTGAAATTTCTAAAATGTTTGAGGAAAATAAACGCGGCTCGCTTAAGGAATGCCATGATCACTTTTCTGCGAAGGCAGTAAAAGGAGAGATCGTAATCGTCGTCTCCGGTTCAAATTTTAAAAAAAGTGAGGAAGACGGTATTGTCGACTGATTCTCTGCCATTCGAATGTATTTTTAGTAGCTTTACATAAAATATGTAGTATCAATTAGTAAAAATTAATTACTTCGTTTAGCTATAATATTTCTTTAATTTGTTATCGTGCAATTCAATTATTTGTTCATTGAACTATTAACATTATTTAGTATAATAAGTTTTTTTATTCTCACGTTTTCTTTATTTAATAAATGAGGATATTGAGGCTTTCATTTTTCTTAAATTGCAGTCCGAATGATTGATTTTGAAATAAGGGAGAAACGGTGGGTACTTAAACCGGATTCGGATAAAGAACTTGTAAATTCTTTATCGAAAGCGCTTGGTATAAGCAAGACACTTACGACCCTTCTTGTGCAGCGGGGAATACGAACATTCGAAGAAGCAAGAAGTTTCTTTCGCCCTTCACTGGATGATCTTCATGATCCGTTCCTGATGAAGGACATGGATAGAGCAATCGATAGAATTGAAAAGGCGATTGAAAAAAAAGAAAAGATTCTTATCTATGGCGATTATGATGTGGATGGAACAACTGCCGTTGCATTGGTTTATTCATTCCTGAAAAATCATTACGATCAAATCGATTTTTATCTGCCCGATCGTTACAAGGAAGGATACGGAATTTCCACACAGGGAATTGAATATGCGGCGGCAAATAACTACAAGCTAATTATCGCTCTCGACTGCGGAATCAAGTCAATTGAAAAAGTGGCTCATGCAAAAGAGCTGGGAATCGATTTCATTATTTGCGATCATCACCGGCCTGGCGATAAATTACCTGATGCCGTTGCCGTGCTCGATCCGAAAAGACCGGACGACACCTATCCATTCGATGAACTCTCGGGATGCGGAATAGGTTTCAAGCTGATCTCTGCCTATGTGAAACGGCATAATCTTCCTTTTTCAAGCCTGGAACAATACCTCGACCTGGTTGCCGTAAGTACAGCTGCGGATATTGTACCCCTGATAGGCGAAAACCGGACGCTTGTTTATTTCGGACTAAAGCGGCTAAACTATTATCCGAGACTTGGATTCCGTGCCATTCTCGAAATGGAAAAGGTTCCGGTTTTTTTTGATGAGAAGCCCGATGGCACAAAAACTCCTCACTATAATCTGACAGTGAACGAACTAGTGTTTATCCTCGGCCCGAGAATCAATGCTGCCGGAAGAATACACGATGCCAGGCATGCGGTGGATCTGCTGATATCAGGAAGCACTACCGATGCTAATTTCAATTCGTTGCGGATCAAAGAGCATAACGACGAACGTAAAAATCTTGACCTCCGGATAACACAGGAAGCGCTTTCCCTGGTGCAGAATGATCCGACGTTTTCAAAGAGAAAGACGACCGTATTATTTAACCCCGAATGGCACAAGGGTGTGATTGGAATTGTTGCGTCTCGCCTTACTGAAAGATATTACCGGCCAACGGTTATACTCACCGAATCAAACGGCATGGCGACTGGCTCAGCCCGTTCGGTGAAGGATTTCGACATTTACAATGCCATAGAATCGTGCAACGACCTGCTCGAGCAATTTGGTGGACATATGTATGCAGCCGGATTGACAATGAAACTTGATAATATTGAAAAATTTAAAGACCGTTTCGAAGAAATAGTAAATGAAACAATCGACGAACGCAGTCTCATCCAGGAAATAGAAATAGACTCTACACTCAACTTCAGCGAAATCACACCGGCTTTTTATAATGTGCTGAAGCAATTTGCACCCTTTGGACCGGGAAATATGAATCCCGTTTTCCGCACAGAAAATGTGAGAGATACCGGCCTCTCCCGTGTCGTCGGCAACAATCACCTGAAATTAAACCTCGCCGAAGACGAAAATACGCGGTTCGGAATAGAAGGTATCGGATTCCAGATGGGCCAACATTATCCATTCATTTCTCGTCGCATTCCTTTTGACCTCTGCTTTTCTATCGAAGAGAACTTTTACAATGGGAAAACCTCACTTCAGTTGAATGCGAAGGATATACGGTTGAAGTAGGGTCATAGTTAAAAGTCATAATTCAAAATCAAAAATCAAAAATCAAAAATTCAAAAATCAAAAGTTAAAAACTTAATAAATCTCTCTGCAGATTTTAAAATTTTCAAGAAAGACTCTGATTTTTTTCCATCCCCAACGCTGTCAGTTTTTTGTTTGTCCTGAAAAAAATGGGCTGAAAATTCTGGCTATTGAACCTGAAACTTACACGATTACACTTCTTGCAAGCGAAAATTAAACTCAAGTCATTTTTGATTTTTGACTTTTGATTTTTGACTTTTGACTTTAGCTTTTAACTTTTGATTTTGACTTTGACTTTTGACTTCACACCCTGGCCGCTTATCATTTATCTCTTCCCGCATTCATGCTATTGAAAACCGACATCACAAGCGACATAATTATACTGAAGAACAGGGCCGTCCAGAATCCGCTCACCGCAAAGCCCGGAACCAGTTTACTCACCAGCAGAATCATACCCGCATTAATTACCAGCAAAAACAATCCGAGGGTAACGATGGTGATCGGAATGGTAAGAATTACAAGTATTGGTTTTACAATTGCATTTAAAAGCGCCAGGACAGCAGCGACAATAATCCCGGTGAGAGGTGAATCAATATGCACCCCTGGAAGAATTAGCGCCGTGATAATAACAGCTAATGCGCTAACAATGAGTTGAGCAAGAAAATTCATGTTGAAATTTTTTTGAAAGGTAGGAAAATGGAGACAAGAACCAAGAACTAAGAACCAAGAGTCAAGAACCAAGAGCCAAGATCCAAGAACCAAGAACCAAGAGCCAAGAGCCAAGAACCAAGAACCAAGAGCCAAGAACCAAGAACCAAGAGTCAAGAACCAAGAGCCAAGAACCAAGAGCCAAGAACCAAGAGCCAAGAACCAAGAACTAAGAACCAAGAACTAAGAACCAAGAGCCAAGAACCAAGAACCAAGAACCAAGAACCAAGAGCCCAGACAAGGGAATCAAGAACGGGATTTAAGTTAAGTATCTCATATTAGTGGTTTTAATCGAAATGATAATAAAAATTATTTTTTTCACTCCCGCCTATTTTTCCAGTTTTTATTACTCCGATTTTGGTTCTTGACTCTTGGTTCTTGGTTCTTGGTTCTTGGATCTTGACTCTTGGTTCTCGACTCTTGGTTCTCGACTCTTGGTTCTTGGCTCTTGGTTCTTGAATCTTGGTTCTTGAATCTTGGTTCTTGGTTCTAACATAATTCTTCCCACTTCTTTGGAGGTAAAAAAACTTAATTATTTTTACAACCCCAATACTACATATATGAGCACTGATTTAGAAAATGGCCAAAAGTTTTACAGGGATGTAATGACTTATTTTGATAAAGCTGCCGCGCTTACTGACTTTGAACCAGGACTATTACACCAGATTAAAATCTGTAACAGCATTTATAAATTTTCATTTCCTCTCGAAGTTGACGGAAAACTGGAAGTCATCGAAGGGATACGCGTCCAACACAGTCACCATAAGACACCAACCAAAGGTGGTATCCGGTACAGCGAATTTGTAAATGAAGACGAGGTAAAGGCGCTTGCTACACTAATGACCTTTAAGTGCGCAGTCGTGGATGTCCCGTTTGGCGGAGCTAAAGGTGGCATTAAGGTAAATCCGCATAATTATAAGGACAAGCAATTAGAGAAAATTACGAGAAGATACACGACCGAACTGATCAAGAAAAGCATGATCGGTGCCGGCATCGATGTTCCTGCTCCCGACTACGGAAGTGGCCCGAGAGAGATGGCATGGATTGCCGATACATATGCAACCTTTAAATACGATGATATCAATGCTCTCGGTTGCGTGACCGGTAAGCCGCTCGGACAGGGTGGCATACATGGGAGGACAGAGGCTACGGGACAAGGGTTGTTTTTTGGAGTACGCGAGGCATTGAATAATACTGAAGACATGAAGGCTATCGGACTTAAGCCAGGTATAGCAGGAAAACGGATCATTGTTCAGGGACTCGGGAATGTGGGTTACTATTCTGCTCATTTTTGTTCCGAGGGGGGTGGAATCATCATCGGAATAATCGAGCGTGAAGGGGGAATCATGAATGAGAATGGCCTTGATGTAGCCGCCGTGTTTCAGCATCGAAAAACTCATGGTTCGATTTTAAATTTTCCGGGAGCAAAGAATATTGCTGACCCTATGTCTATGCTGGAAATGGACTGCGACATTTTAATTCCTGCCGCACTCGAAAACCAGATCACAAAGGATAATGCGCCGAACATCAAAGCAAAGATCATCGCCGAAGGAGCCAACGGGCCGGTCACGAAGAATGCTGAAATTATACTCAATCAGAAAAATGTAATGATCATCCCCGACCTGTACCTGAATGCCGGGGGTGTGACAGTCTCGTATTTCGAATGGCTGAAGAATCTTTCCCATGTGCGTTTTGGAAGAATGGAAAAGCGCTTTCATGAAATGTCGAATCTTGAATTGATCAGGGCTGTAGAAAAGAGCACCGGCAAACAACTTGACGCAAAAGAACGGATGGCACTTACGCATGGCGCAGATGAAATCGATCTCGTAAGGTCAGGACTTGAAGAAACGATGATCTATGCTTACAATGAAATCAGGGAAATCAAGAAGCAGGACAAACGAATTGAAGACCTGCGCACTGCAGCTTTCGTGAGTGGTATAAGAAAATTAGGCATCAGCTACCAGTCGCTCGGAATCTTTCCTTGAAAAACGCCCTTCCTATATCCCCGAAATTACAACGGGTCAGATGATCAGCATAGCATCACCGTAACTATAGAAGCGATACTTTTCTTTTACGGCAACTTTATAGGCATGCATGATATTTTCATAGCCACCGAAAGCGGCTACCATCATCAACAGTGTAGACTCAGGCATGTGGAAATTTGTCACCATGCAATTCGCCACACTGAAATCGTAAGGAGGGAAAATAAATTTGTTGGTCCAGCCTTCGAAAGGTTTCATCTCCCCGAGAGTGGAAACCGATGATTCAATCGTCCGCATGACGGTTGTTCCAACTGCGCAGATCTTTTTCTTGGAAGCCTTAGCCTTGTTTACGATGTTGCATGCCTCCTGCCCGATCGCCACCTGTTCCGAATCCATTTTATGTTTGGTGAGGTCCTCAACTTCCACCGGACGAAAAGTGCCGAGCCCGACATGCAGAGTTACTTCCGCAAAATGAATTCCTTTAAGTTCAAGTCTCTTTACAAGCGGAAGACTGAAATGCAATCCTGCAGTAGGCGCAGCCACGGCTCCCTCATGACGGGCAAAGACAGTCTGATATCGTTCCACATCATCAGGTTCAGCCTTACGCTTTATGTATTTCGGCAATGGCGTATTTCCCAAAATTGTAATCGTCTTTTTAAATTCTTCGTAAGGCCCGTCAAATAAAAAACGCAATGTTCTGCCTCTTGAAGTCGTGTTATCGATAACCTCTGCAACCAGCAAATCGTCATCGCCGAAATAGAGTTTATTACCGATGCGGATTTTACGGGCCGGATCAACCAGCACATCCCATAGTCTGCTTTCGCGATTGAGCTCTCTCAAAAGAAACACTTCGATCTTTGCTCCGGTCTTTTCCTTATTTCCATAAAGACGTGCAGGGAAAACCCTTGTATTATTCACGACCATTACGTCGCCGTCGTTGAAATAGCCCAGGATATCTTTGAAGTGCTTGTGTTCTATTTTACCGGTCTTCCGGTCTAAAACCATTAAACGCGCATCTTCGCGGTTTTTTGCTGGATGAGTTGCAATAAGACTGTCCGGTACGTGTACTTTGAATTGGGATAATTTCATCTATATGGGTTTGTCAGAAAACGGGGAATTTTTTAAAAGGCGGCAAATATACTATATGGACACCCCCCTTGTAAAGGGTTTTTAGTAATATTTTTTTTAATTCAATTATTTTTAATTCGTTTGTCTTTCAGCCAGTTGCGCCAGAAAAACATCCGGAGTAACCGCATCCTCCAGACGAAAATCGCCAATTCTTGTCCTGCAAAGCGCCGAAAGATAGGCTCCGACACCCAGCTTCTTACCAAAATCGTGTGCCAGTGAACGGATATAAGTACCTTTCGAGCAGACGACCCTGAAATCAATTTCCGGCAGGCGGGTCCCTGTAATTTCAAATTCCTTAATGACGATTTCTTTTCCCTCCAGCTCAAATTCGTCGCCCCGGCGTGCCTTCTCATAAGCCCGCTTGCCCTCGATCTTTTTTGCTGAATGAATCGGTGGAACCTGGATTTGTTTACCCAAAAAAGTCACCGCAACTCTCCAGATATCTTCCGGAGAAATGTGTTCAAACGGCTGAAACCCTTTCGGCCCGGTCTCAAGATCATATGAATCGGTCGTTGAACCGACTACAAATGTGCCTGTATATTCCTTTTCTGCATCCTGAATCTGGCTGATCTGCCTGGTGAGTTTTCCGCTGCATAAAACCAGAAGACCGGTCGCCAGCGGATCGAGTGTACCAGCATGACCAACCTTGAGTTTATTAACTGATGCCTTGTCCGAAATTGGAACCTCACTCCTCCTCTCTTCCAACAAAGGCTTCCGCAATTTCTTTACTACATCGAAGGAAGTCCAGCGATAAGGCTTGTTGATGAGAATTATTCTGTCAGGCACAATAAACAGTTTGGGAATTTTATAAAGACTTATACTATAGAGAGGTTATATCCCATGGCATATAAAACAAGAATGATTAGTCCGACGATGATGCGGTAATAACCAAAAATCCTGAAACCATGCTTCGTCAGGTAAGTCACGAACGATTTAATTGCAAGCATGGCCACGACGAATGCCACCAAATTTCCAACGATCAGCAACGTCAATTCTCCTTCCTGAAAACCCACGCCGGACTTGTAATAGTCGTACAGGTCTTTGACAGTGGCTCCGAACATGGTTGGCACGGCCAGGAAAAATGAGAATTCGGCGGCTGCTTTTTTGTTCAGACCCTGGCTTAATCCTCCAATGATTGTAGCAGCAGAACGTGATACTCCGGGTATCATGGCTATCACCTGGAACAAGCCAATGTTGAATGCTTTTCTGCCTGAAGGTATCCTGTCCAGCCCCCTCTCTTCTGCTTTTGCAAACCACTTATCGAGCATCAGGAAAACAACTCCGCCAATAAGCAATGCAAAGGCTACAACTATTACATTTTCCAGGAGTAAATCGATCTGTTTCTTGAAGATTAAACCGGCCAATACTGCAGGTACAAAAGCAATAAGCAGTTTTTTATAGAAATCAATGATCTCCTTCACACTCTTATCGACAGGAATAAATCGTTTATAATAAAGGACAATCACCGAAATGATTGCGCCAAGCTGAATGCTGATCGTAAATAATTTGGTGAAAGGAAGCTCTGCAATTCCCATAATTGAAGAGCAGATAATCATGTGACCTGTGGAAGAAACTGGTAAAAATTCCGTTAACCCTTCTACAATGGCGAGAATGATAGCTTGGAATAAATTCATCCGTTGTTTTTATCGTTGAAAAAACATTCAACGAATCAATTATTCCTTCGATTTTTTTACAATGGCATAGACCTCCACGATGAAACCGGCCATAACTACAATCGGTGCGATGGTGATACGACGGGGACTTAATACGGCAGGATCCCAGACTGCAGGGTCTTCCGAGCCTCCGCCCGACATTAAAACGAAGCCAAGAAAAATCAAAGCAATGCCTACAATCATCCACATATAATTTTCTCTGCCGAAAGGGAAATCGACGACTTGTTTAGACTCTTTTTTAGCCATTTTTTTGTGGATTTAATTGAGGGTGCAAGTATACGGAAACAGGTTAAAAGTCAAAAGTCAAAGTTCAAAGTTCAAAAAAACAATCGGGCTTAAGATTTAAAATCATTTGTGGGTTTAAAGCCATTTTTGACTTTTGACCTTTGACTTTAGCTTTTGACCTTCAATAAAGTTCATCGATATGCTGATGCAGGTACCTGTTAACGGCAAAGAAGGTGCTAAATCCGGAAAACAGGAAACCAAATACAATCACACCTGCGAAAAGGTATCCTAAAATGGTGATGTCAGAAAGCTGACCAAATTCCGGGAAATGCTGATGAATGAGATAAATGATTGCGCTCAACAGAATAATGCTGATGGTACCGGCATAAAAACCATGAATGAGTCCTTTCTTTAAAAACGGCCAGCGAATGAAGCCCTTCGTTGCACCAACAAGTTGCATGCTTTTAATGAGGAAACGCTTTGAATAAAGTGAAAGGCGGATTGTATTATTTATTAAAACCACGGCAACAAAAAGGAGAAGCCCGCAGAAAACGAGAATGATCATCGCGACTGTCCGGAAATTCTGGTTCATTTTATTGACTTCATCCTGCTGATATGTGACTTCCAGTACGGGCTTATAACTGCTTAGTTTTTCCTTTATCCAGCGCAAACTGTCAGGGTGGGCATAGGCGGCATTAATGTTTACATCAACGGTTGCAGGAAGCGGATTAGATTCGAGCATGCTTACGGCTCCTTCTCCAAGGTCCTTCTTCAGGCTGTCGAGCGCCTCTTCTTTTGAAACATACCGTGCGGACCTGACATATGGTAAATCGCTGACGGTTTTAAGAAATGAATTTAATTGTGAATTGGAAATATCGTCCTGCAAAAAAATATTCAGCTGCACATGCTCCTTCACATAATCCGATAATTTTTTTGCATCGACAACTAAGAGTCCAAGTAAACCAAGCATGAAAAGCACCAGTGAAATGCTGATAATGGCAGATGCATAAGAAGTCCGCAGCCTGCTATTGCCGTCTTTTGGTGTGTCGGTTACATTCATTCTAGTCGTGCGAAAGTAAATAAAGTATTCCGCCCAAGGAGTCATCATTCTGACCTAATCGTCTTATTTTTCTACATTCGCATGTTCAAATAACGTTTGGCGTTTGGCGTTTGGCGTTTGGCGTTTGGCGTTTGACGTTTGGCGTTTCGCGTTTGGCGTTTGACGTTTGGCGTTTGGCGTTTATTCTAACGCCAAACGGCAAACGCGAAACGCCAAACGGCAAACTCAATAGTAATGAGTAACAACAATGGAATACAATTTCAAAATAGTAGAGTCTAAATGGCAGTCGTACTGGCGGAAAAACAAGATCAATAAGGCTGAAATTGACCTGTCGAAGCCTAAGTATTATGTGCTTGATATGTTTCCTTATCCATCGGGTGCCGGACTGCATGTAGGGCATCCTCTTGGCTATATCGCCTCTGATATTTATTCCCGCTATAAACGCCTGAAAGGCTACAACGTTTTGCATCCGATGGGATATGATTCGTTTGGTTTACCGGCGGAGCAGTATGCCATTCAAACCGGCCAGCATCCTGCGATCACAACTGAACAAAACATTAACCGTTACAGGTCGCAGCTCGACAATATTGGTTTTTCTTTCGACTGGGATCGTGAAGTACGTACTTCCGATCCTTCCTATTATAAATGGACTCAATGGATCTTCCTCCTGCTTTTTAATTCCTGGTACAATAAAAGAAAGGATAAAGCCGAATCCATCGATTCACTCATCGATGCGTTCAGAGACGAGGGTAATGTGAATGTGGATGCTGAAACATCTCAGCAGGATTATTTTTCCGCTGAGGAATGGATGAATTTTTCTGAAAAGCGTCAGCAGGAAATTCTCCTCAACTACAGGCTTGCTTATATCTCTGAGGCATTTGTGAACTGGTGCCCTGCATTAGGAACCGTCCTGGCAAACGAAGAAGTGAAAGACGGAGTAAGCGAACGGGGAGGCTTTCCGGTTGAAAAGAAACTGATGAAGCAATGGAGTCTGCGGATTTCATCGTATGCACAGCGGCTTCTCGATGATCTTGAGAATATAGACTGGAGTGATTCACTGAAGGAACAACAGAGAAACTGGATCGGCCGCAGCGAAGGGGCGCAACTGCAGTTTAAAATTTCAGAGCATGATTATTCCATCGAGGTTTTCACGACTCGTCCGGATACGATTTTCGGAGCTACCTTTATAACACTGGCACCCGAGCATGAACTCGTTGAAATAATTGTTGCACCGGAATACAGAAATAAGGTAATGAATTACCTTATCGAGGTAAAAAACCGAAGCGAGCGCGAGCGCATGGCAGAAGTGAAAAACATCACCGGGGTTTTTACCGGCGCTCATGCCATCCATCCTTTTACAAACGAATTGATCCCCGTTTGGGTTGGCGATTACGTTTTAGCCGGCTATGGCACCGGTGCAGTAATGTCAGTACCAGCACATGACTCGCGTGATTACGCTTTTGCGAAACATTTTAATATTCCGATCCGGGAAGTGGTAAGCGGAGGTAATATTGAGATTGAGTCATATGATGCCAAAGAAGGCACCATTATCAACTCGGGTTTCCTGAATGGCCTGGATGTGAAACAAGCGATTAAGAAAGCCATCAGTGAAATCGAAATGAAAGGGATCGGAAAAGGAAAGGTGAACTTCCGTCTCCGTGACGCAATATTCGGTCGGCAAAGATACTGGGGAGAGCCCATTCCAATTTTTTACAAGAACGACATTGCATACGCGGTGAATGAAAAAGACCTTCCCGTTGTTTTGCCTGAAGTTGACAAATATCTTCCGACCGAAGATGGTGAACCGCCTCTGGCACGAGCTAAGAATTTCACCTATAATGGTCACCCGCTGGAAACGACTACCATGCCCGGCTGGGCCGGATCTTCATGGTATTTCCTTAGATACATGGATGCAAATAACGATTCCTCTTTTGCATCCAGAGAAGCACTCGGCTACTGGAAGGACGTTGACATTTATTTCGGAGGGGCAGAACATGCAACGGGCCATTTATTGTATGTGCGTTTCTGGACGAAATTTCTCTTCGACAGGGGTTTCATTTCCATAGAGGAGCCCGCCAAAAAACTGATTAACCAGGGAATGATACAGGGCCGGTCGAACCTTGTTTACAGGAAGAAAGACAGCAATACTTTTATCTCTGCGGGATTAATAAAAGATTATGAGACTTCTTCCCTGCATGTAGATGTCAACATCGTTGAGAATGATATTCTGGACATCGAAGCTTTCAGAAACTGGAGAGAAGAATTCAGGAATGCCGAATTCGTTCTTGAGAAAGGGGTCTATGTTTGTGGCAGCGAAATCGAAAAAATGTCGAAGTCAAAATGGAATGTCATCAATCCGGACGACATGATTGAAAAATACGGAGCGGATTGTTTCAGACTATATGAGATGTTTCTGGGACCGCTGGAACTGGCAAAACCATGGAATACGAATGGCATCACCGGGACTTCGAATTTCATCAGGAAACTATGGAGACTTTATCACAGGCCGGATGCGACTCATGGACTTATTTTCGAAGTTTCGGAGGAAAAACCTTCCAGGGCCGAATTGAAAACACTTCACAAGACGATCAAAAAAGCGGCGGAAGACATTGAGCGATTTTCGTTCAACACATCCGTGAGTACGTTTATGATCTGCGTAAATGAACTTACCGATCTGAAGTGCAATAAACGCGAAATACTTGAACCTCTTGCAATCATTATTTCTCCATATGCTCCACATATTGCCGAGGAGCTCTGGCAATTGCTCGGACATACAGAGAGTATCACCAAGGCAAGTTTTCCTGAATTCAGAGAAGAGTATCTTGTGGAGACGGAATTCTCATATCCTGTTTCCGTAAATGGTAAAACAAAGACAAATCTGCAGTTACCTCTTTCGTTCAGTAAAGAAGATGTTGAAAGTGAAGTGCTGAAATCGGAAGAAGTCGTAAAACTCCTGAAAGGTCAGCCTCCGAAAAAAGTGATAGTTGTTCATGGAAGAATTATAAACATCGTGGTGTAATCAGTATTTCTCTGGGATCTCTGCGGTTGACCTCTGTGTCCTCTGTGGTTAAAAAAGACATTGACACTTACCATTAAATCCGGTTACATCGGCGCTTCTACTTTACTACAGAGGACACAGAGTTCCACCGCAGAGGTCACCAAGAATATAAAACATGCTTACGCTGGATCTTTGGTTTGAAGACAATAAAAACAGAAAAACAGAAAAACAACAAAACAATCAAACATCTCCATTAAAAGCTACCACCCTCATTCAATAGGATTTAAACAGGTGTGAAAAAGTATTTTTGGAAAAAGGCTATTTTATATCAATATTCGCATCTTAATTTACATGTTAAGCCGTTTGATTTATTATGGAGTTATTGAAACAGCAGATAGAAGCCCTGATTTTTTGTTCAGAACAGAGTATTTCTCTTGAAGAAATAGCTGCGTCTCTGAAAATATCGTTCGACTGGGACCTGGAAGAAGAGGAAATACTGAATGCAATTGAAGAGATTAAAGCAAAATATGAATCCGATGACTTTGCTTTTGAACTTTTAGAAATATCAGAGGGCTATCAGTTTCTGACCAAGAAGCAATATCACCCGACTGTTAGTGCGCTCATTCAGCATAAAGCCAAGAAAAAACTATCGGTTTCCCAAATGGAAACCCTGGCAATCATTGCCTACAGACAACCGATTTCAAAAACGGAAGTCGAGCATATCCGTGGTGTTAGTTGCGATTACGCCATTCAGAAGTTACTCGAAAAAGAGCTGATAGAAATATCCGGCAAGAGCGACGGACCCGGGCGCCCAATATTATACAGTACCAGCCGTTCGTTCATGGATTATTTCGGAATCAAATCCGTAAAAGATCTTCCACAGTTAAAAGACATTCATGTAGAACAGAATGAAATCGGAATTCCATCGGAAGATGGTTCAGCAGAAGAAAGCAATGCAATTGATCCGGAAATAGATGCAATTCCTGAAGTCATATCAGAATCAGGACCTGAAAATTCATTGACTGATAATATAACCTTATCCGAGGACGAGTCGGAGGCCAGAATTTTTAGCGAGACTGATATCGAATCCAAAACACAAAATTCACTCGTCGAGAATCTGGAAAACGAAGACGAATTTTATTCTTCAGAGGATACAATAGAATCTGAGATTACCGGTACGGTTAGCAACTATGATTCGGGCCGCGAAGATATTATCGGTTTAGACATCGATGGTGAGGAAAAAATTACTTCAGACCTAATCGATCGAAAATCGATTTATCTTGAAAATGAATTGAAAAACGAGTCGGAAAAAGAAAATATTGATTCAGAAGACGAAAATAACCTATCCTGAAAATAATAAATACACTAAAAGCCGTTGATTTACGTTCATAATCAACGGCTTTTTTTATTAAAATTAATACCCTGTAACATCGAAGTAATTCAATATGTATAAATTAGGAGTCTTCAACTGAATTTTCATACATCAGTCATCGACGGTCATTAAAATGGTTTGGTGTTTGTAATTTATTTATCATGAACAATAAAATCAAGATCTTCTCCATTGTCTTCTTCGGAAGTATTATCTTCTCTTCAGCTGCGCAAAATGATCTCCGGAAAATCACAAACGAAGCATTTCGTCCGGGTGAAGTATTAAAATTCAGAATTCATTATGGAATTATCGATGCCGGCGAAGCGACGCTGGAAGTAAAAAACGACCTGCAGACTTTTGGCGGAAGAGAATGTTACCACGTAATTGGTACTGGAAAATCGGTGGGCGCTTTCAATTGGTTTTTCAAAGTCCGGGATCGTTATGAAAGCGTTGTCGATAAAGAAGCGTTGCTTCCATGGTTATTTATCAGGCGAGTTAACGAAGGCGGATACATCATCAATCAAAACGTGAGTTTCAATCATTATACAGACTCTGCAAAGAGTGAAAAGGCAACCATTGCGATCCCTGATAATACACAGGACCTTATTTCATCTTTTTACTATGCAAGAACGATCGACTTTTCAGAGGCTAAAGAGGGTGATGTTTTCCAGATTACGGGATATATAGACGACGGCATCATTCCATTGAATATAAAATTCATCGGCCGGGAAACAATCGATAGCAAGAAGGGCACTTTTCGCTGCATTAAGTTACGTCCGATGTTGCAGGAAGGGCGTGTCTTTAAAGATCAAGAAGACATGACCATTTGGGTAAGCGACGATAAAAATAAAATACCAATCAGGGTACAGACGGATATTTTAGTGGGATCCATTAAAATGGATCTTGAAGATTATTCCAACCTGGCAAACGCACCTGCCCTGGAACCGTAAAACGGGCTAATGTCCTGATTTCAGCTGATATAAATCATAATATTTTACGCCACCCTGGTTTATTTTTGATTAAAACTTAATCAAATGATCCAGGAAAATATCAGGCAATCCATAGAAAATGCCTTACAGTCTTTTCGCATTGCCGAGAATGAAATCAACCGGCCCAACGAAGATTCAGTTGCCCCCTGCGTTTGTTTCGGAACACGCACTTCCATCAATCATTTTCTGAATTCATATTTATTAAGCAAGGCGATCGAGAATAAAGAAAATCAACTTGAAAAAATTCTGAAACAATGTGAATCTTTCGACCCGAATTTTTCAGCAATCGATTTGTCGTGTTTTAAATGTGACTCAACAGCAGAAGTTTCGTGCGACAGCAGCTACTGCCTTTCTGCCGATAAGGTAAACGAATGTTTCATCCAGGCAAAAAAAGTGAAGGACCTCGTGTTTAAGAAACTTGAGATTTCCGAAAAGGACTTTAATTAATACCCTCACAACCCTTTCAATAACTGCAGGCGTTCCCAGTGATTAATAATGTCGTGCTGTGCATGATCGTATAACTCTTCCGCAATTTCCGGGTTGGAGCGGGTGAGAGAACTGAAACGTGATTCATTATATAAAAATTCCTTCAGCGGCAGCGTCGGCTCTTTGCTATCCAGGGAAAAGCGTTCTCCTTTATGCTTCATCGGATTGTAACGGAACAAAGGCCAATAGCCACTCTTTACAGCATTCATCTGATGTTCCACTCCATGACCAAGATCGTATCCGTGTGCAATGCAATGACTGTAGGCTATCACCAATGATGTTCCCGGAAACGCTTCGGCTTCCTGGATCGTCCTGATCGTATGGACATCGTTTGCACCCATTGCAATCTGAGCAACGTATGCGCTGCCATGTGCAATGGCCTGAAGTGCCAGGTCCTTCTTTGCATTCGATTTACCTTTGACTGAAAATTTAGCACTCGCCCCCACTGGCGTCGACTTGGATTTTTGTCCGCCGGTATTTGAATAAACCTCCGTATCCAGCACGAGAATATTTACTTTCTCTCCGCATGAAAGCACATGATCGAGACCACCATAGCCGATATCATACGCCCATCCATCGCCTCCGATGATCCAGTGCGATTTTTTTATGAGGTGATCCGCAAGAATGGAGAGCTGGCGTGCTTCAAAACTTTTCAAAGTTGACAATCGCATGCGAAGTTCTTTTACTCTCTCTCTTTGTTTCCTGATTCCTGCTTCATTACTTTGTTCAGCACTCAGAATACTTTCGGCAAACTCTTCTCCAATTACATCACGAAGGTTATTCAATATTGCCTTTGCAATTTCTGCTTTCTTGTCAAATGCAAGTTTAATACCCAGCCCGAATTCAGCATTGTCTTCGAAAAGAGAATTTGCCCAGGCAGGGCCGCATCCTTCGTCGTTGACTGACCATGGAGTTGTTGGCAGATTACCGCCGAAAATAGATGAACAACCTGTTGCATTTGCAACGATCATCCTGTCGCCGAACAGTTGGGATAATAATTTAATGTATGGCGTCTCCCCACATCCCGAACAAGCTCCTGAAAATTCAAACAATGGCTGAAGAAATTGAGTGCCTTTCACCGTATTGATATTCGCGCGTGAACGATCTATTTCCGGAAGCGACAGGAAAAAATTCCAGTTTTCTTTCTCCGCCTCTTTAAGCGGCAGTTGATCCTGCATGTTTATTGCCTTATGACCCGGCTGCGACTTACTCTCTACCGGACATAATTCCACACAAAGATTGCATCCGGTACAATCTTCCACAGAAACCTGCAACGTGTATGCTTCTTTTTCTTTGTAAAATTCCTTTCCGACCGGATCGACATGCTTGAAGCCGGATGGAGCAGATGCAAGAAGCTCCTTGCCGTAGACTTTACAACGGATAGCCGCATGAGGACAAATCAAAAAACACTTTCCGCATTGAGAACACAGCTCTGAATCCCAAACAGGGACATGGTCCGCGATGTTTCTTTTTTCCCACCGGGTAGTGGCTGAAGGATAAGTTCCGTCGACCGGAAACGCACTAACCGGCAACTCATCCCCTTCGAAAGAAATAATCTTTCCTAAAACATCTTTTACAAATTCAGGTGCATTGTCGGAAACAGGCTTTTCGATTTCAATATCGCCGGTTGAATATTTCGAATAATCCACTTCGTAAAGTCCAGCCACGGCCTGGTCAACGGCTTCAAAATTTTTCATTAGCACTGCATCACCTTTTGCAGAATAGGTCTTGCGAATAGCATCCTTGATTCTATTGATTGCATCATCCTTCGGAATAATTCCGGATATGGCGAAGAAGCACGTCTGGAGAATGGTATTAATCCTCGAACCCATACCGGTCTCGCGGGCAACCTTCGAAGCGTTGACGATATAAAATTTCAGTTTCTTTGAGATGATCTCTTCCTGGATCTTCTTCGGAAGTTTATCCCAGACTTCCATACCAGAAAAAGGAGAATTCAGCAGAAAGATTGCTCCTTCTTCAGCATCTTTCAATACATCATATTTGTTGAGGTAATTAAAATGATGACAGGCGATGAAGTTTGCAGAGTGAATTAGATATGTTGAGTAAACAGGCTTCTTTCCGAATCGCAGATGAGAGACGGTTAACGAACCTGATTTCTTGGAATCGTAAACAAAATATCCCTGGACGTAATTATCGGTTGTTTCGCCAATGATTTTAATTGAATTTTTATTTGCACTCACAGTGCCGTCGGCGCCGAGGCCGTAAAACAATCCACGGAATGAATGCTGATGTTCGAGTGAAAATGATTTGTCGTAACTGAGACTCAGATTTGTAACATCGTCTTCGATGCCAATCGTAAAATGTTTTTGTGGCGTATTCTTTTTCAACTCGTCGAAGACTGCCTTAGCCATAGATGCGGTGAATTCCTTTGAAGCGAGACCGAATCTGCCTCCGATCACTTTCGGGCTTGTCCCTTCCCATCCTTCTGAGATTGCATTCACAACATCCATGTAAAGGGGTTCACCGATACTTCCCGGCTCTTTGCACCTGTCGAATACGGCAACCGCCTTTACCGATTTCGGAATTGCAGCAACAAATTCATTCATCTCAAAAGGCCTGAACAATCTCACATATACATATCCTGTTTTTTCACCATTTGCATTCAGGTAATCGACGGCTTCGTGCACAGCACCGCTACCGGAACCCATGATTACGGCAATTCGATCCGGGTTCTCGTGACCATAATATTCATAAAGCCTGTACTTTCTTCCGGTAAGTTCTCCGAATTTTTGCATCATCGATGCTACAATTGCCGGGCTATCGATATAAAATTTATTAGCAGCTTCCCGGCTTTGGAAAAACACGTCGGGATTCTGGGCTGTACCGCGTATGAATGGATTCTCGGGCGACAATGCTCGTTTACGGTTGGCTAATATATC
Organism: uncultured Flavobacteriales bacterium; assembly: GCA_964595205.1. GTDB lineage: Bacteria > Bacteroidota > Bacteroidia > AKYH767-A > 2013-40CM-41-45 > JADKIH01. Next base: position 59,247 of record CAZQOQ010000009.1, read on the forward strand.
ATCCTCATCGAGCATTTTTAAAATCACTTCGTCAGGAACAATATCCACTTTCATCAGTTCATGTGAAGTCCGAAATCCGTCAAAGATGTTCAGGAATGGTATTCGCGACTTCAATGTAGATGCCTGAGCGATGAGTGCCATGTCCATTGCTTCCTGGGCATTCCTGCCGAACAACATGGCCCAGCCCGTCTGCCTCACCGACATCACGTCGGAATGATCACCGAAGATGGAGAGTGCATGTGTAGCAAGTGCGCGTGCCGCAATATGAAAAACTGCAGGAGTAAGTTCACCGGCTATCTTATACATGTTCGGAATCATCAGCAGCAAACCCTGTGAACAGGTAAAAGTTGAAGAAAGTGCTCCACCTTGTAATGCACCATGAACTGCTCCTGCAGCTCCTGCTTCGCTTTGCATTTCAATCACCCTCGGTATGGTTCCAAAAATATTTGTCTTTCCAGCCGACGACCATTCATCGCAATATTCGCCCATTGCAGAAGAAGGAGTTATCGGGTAAATGGCGCAAACCTCGCTGGTTTTATAAGCCATGTATGCTGCGGCTTCATTGCCATCCATTATTTTTGAAACGTTTTTCATAGCGATGCTTTAGTCTTTCAAATGTAAAATTTGGAGTAAAATTATCTTATGACCTCTGTCATGTCCCGGGCTGTTCCACATCTTTAAGCTCAACAGCCTGTTACTATTGGATAGTTTAAATGCAGGATTCATGGTTAATTTAACAATCTTAGCAGAAATTGCTGGTACTGATAAACGTCTTCCGTCTTCGTACTGATCAGGTTTTTCAACACGTCCTTCTGAACCGAATACTTATTCCCTGTGGCCTCATTGAGCAGGGCGAATTCTTCCAGGGCCTGTTGCTGATTTTTTGAAATATCTGCGGGAGAAACAGCGATAGTTTGGATCAGGTGATCTTTACATACTTCAATCGCCATTCTTCTGTCACCCTTATATTTTTTTGCAATCAATTCCGTAATTTTTTCGTTGAAGGACCGGACGGTCGGCGGAATATCCGTTCCGGAATTTTTTGCAACATTACTCCTGGTAAATTTCAGCAGGATTTTAGTGCCGGAACGATAATTTTTCACTGACACGAATTTTTTCTTTTCTCTTTCTGCGAGCAGAGATAATTGTTTATCAAGCGGCCTGAAACCATATTTATAATAAAACCAGAATGCACCTGATTTAATTCCATCCGGATTATCTTTTCCATACTGATAAGGTTCAACTTCGAAATAAGTAATTCCAAAAACCTGACGATAAAGCCGCAATAATTGGCACATTATATATCCCGACTCTCCACCTCTGTATGGTTCAAAAATATTGATCCCAAAGGTAGACCGCTTCCCTAAAATCCATCCTCCGCCATAGGCAGCCGGAAACCCGTTTTTAAAAAGAGTATAACCCACATACGACTCAAAGGCATGTTGCCTCTGTGGCATCATTCCGTATATGGCAACCGATATTCCCCGCTCCAGTTCATACAATCTGAGCGACTGCCTGTCGAGATAGGTGGATGGATCAGTTTCCCTCAACATCAGGGTGAGTGAATTTCTAATGACCGATATAAGTGTGGTCTTCTCCTTATCATCCATCATCACCGCTTGCGGAACCGGAGTGTTTAAAAGGGATTCATGATCGAAGTTCTTTAATAAATTTTCGTGGTAAAATATTTTTTTACATGTTACCCGATTATAAGGTTTTGAAAAGAATCTCGACTTCGGCTTAATTGACACATTAATCTCAAGCGAATCATATAATTGATCCTTTGCAAAAGGCATAGAATCATATTTGGAAAGTTCATTGATAATGAATGAAAGCCTGTCGTTCTTTTTAACATCAAGTGCGTCCATCAGCTCGTCATTATTTTTTCCCAGCCATGTTAGAGGCCGTTCCGTCGACGGCAGAGTAGTCCGCAGAATTTCATTTAACTTCATTCCGGGACTTGCAAAATAACCAAGTTCAATCTTACAATCCTCCGATGAAATCATATTCCTGATCAGGTCATGTGAAAATCCACCGAGAGTTTCTGTAAAAGGAAGGCCGCTATCCTGAAATATCTCATTATAAATGTTTCGTTTCTCCTGCATGAATTTCACAATCCGCGCAAGCTCCTTCTCTGCCTGAGATAATTGCTTTTTATCACCGGGATGAGAACAGATAAATAAGAGAAGGTCGGTGTATTTTAAAAGGTATTTATTGCGCGGCAGTTTGCATTTAGAAATTTCATGCAATAAAGCCGCCCTTTTCAAATTTGGATCATTGCCATATACCGAGACTATTTTCCTCAGGCGATTGAGGAGACTTAAGAAGGACATTGGTGTCTTTAAACTTTCGCAATGTTCTTCAATGCGGTAAAATTCAAAATGTCTATTTGTTTGGCCTTCGTCCTGATGTAACCCTTTGCCTGGAATTCAGACAGTGTTTTAGAGACCTGCTCTTTTGTTGTTCCGGCGAGACTTGCAATTTCCTGCCTGCTGAGAAATAAATTCAACGTATTATCTTTTCCGGTGGCGCCATAAGCCTCGTAAATCGTTATCAGAGCATCCGCGACTTTTGAAATCACATTAAGTCTTGCAAGCTTCAGAGATTTTGTCTCCACTTCACTCAGTTCTTTGTTGAAATATTTTATCAGCCCAAACATCAAATCAGGATTCTTCCTGGAAATATTATAGAAGGATGAGCTATTCAAATAACACACGATGGAATCGTCAAGCGCCTTGGCCGATATAGGTTGCGATGCTGTTTCTTCAACCGGACAATAGCCCAGTATTTCGCCGGCTCTTGCGAGACGAATAATTATCTGTTCACCATCCTTATCCGATTTGAATACTTTTATTTTACCTGAACTGACAATATATACACCATCGGAATCATCTCCTTCCATAACAATCCGGTCGCCTTTTTGATAGAAAAACGATTTCTTTGCCAATGAGACTTCATCGAGACAATCAGAAGTACAATTTTTAAGTATCGAACAATTCAGTGTTTCACAATTTGAACAATGCAACTCAGAATACTGCATAGGGTTTCTGTTTTTACGATCTGCTATTTTCATTTTTTTTCTTTTTAGAAATTCAGGTTTAGAAATTCATCAATCAAAATTTTAATTACGATACTGTACTTTGATTGTATGATTTGATATGCAAAAAAGAAATAAATAATATGAAAAACTATGATCCACATCAGCCGGAAAAGATACTTTTCTCAGCTAATTTTGGGATAATGATGCAAAAATGTAATATTTGCTTATGGCATGTAACAAGTGAAACTATAAGGCTTTCAGGAACCCGGAATAAACGCATCCGGAAGTCTCCGTTTCATTCAAATGCAATTCATATAGTCCGGATAATTTTGGACTGAGTTTTTCCCATAACCAGGAAGCAAGGATTTCGCACGTTGGATTTTCAAGGCCCGGTATTTCATTTAGACAGGTGTGATCGAGAACATTTATTATTTCGGAAACTGTATTCTTCAAATCGGAAAAGTCCATCACCCATCCAAGTTTTACGTCAACAGGTCCATGTAGCCAGACTTTCAATTTATATGAATGTCCGTGCAAATTCCTGCACTTATGTCCTTCGGGGACCGTGGGCAGAAAATGTGCAGCCTCAAAAGTGAATTCTTTAAATATTTTTATCATTAACAGGAAGGAATTTATTTAACCGGATGTGAGAAGTAAAAATGCATTAAACAGCTGATGATTCTTCCACTCTATTCCAGGTGACTTTTTTACCGAAAGCCGCGAGTGTTATTGGTCATCTTGAAATAATTTCGATGATTACAGCCAGCCTTCCTTTTTGTACCAGTTTATTGTTTCGTGAAGTCCTTTTTCGAGATTGTATTCAGAAGTAAAGCCCAGATCGCTTTCCAGTGCTTTTGTGTCGCACGACCAGTTTGCGGCCTGGAATTCCTTTGAGCGTTCACGGTTAAAAGTTGGAACCATCCCCAGTAATGCGGAGATTTTTTCCACGGAAAAAGCAAGCGGATCGATCAGCATGGCTGGAATCCTGATTTTCATCGTTCTTTTTCTCAGGTGCTTTCGTGAATACTCGTTGAATGATCGTGCAGAATATATGAGTCCGTCGGAAATAAAATATGCACGGTTTACGATTTGTGATTCGAGTGCGTTAAATATCACACGAGAGAGATCGCTGACATAAATAAAACTCAGCAGCTGGTTTCCATTTCCGAGATATGGTTCTATGCCTCGCCTGATCATCTTAACAACTACGAGAAAAGCTCGGTCCCGCGGGCCATATACTGCGGAAGGACGTATGATGAGGAAAGGAAAATCTTTCAGCGTGTGTAAGAACCGTTCGGTTTTCAGTTTACTCTCACCATACAATGTAATTGGTTTCGGAGTATCGGAGTCAGTAATGGGGCTTGAATCATTTTTGGGGCCATAAGCAGCAAGGCTGCTGATGTAGATGAATTTTTCAGGAACGCAACCGGCAGCGATGAGAGCATCAACAAAATTTTGAGTATAATCAAAATTGACTCTTTGAAAATCTTCCTTATTCTTCGCTTTCGTGATGCCGGCATTATGAATTATGTAATCAAACTTTCCATGCTCCTTCCTGAAAACATTCAGTTTATTTTCCAATCCGGTGCGTGAAGAAAAATCGATTTCAAAGAAATTAATCTTCTTCCCATGCAGAAATTCCCTGTTGCTTTTTGAACGTATGCCGGCGAACACCTCGTAACCCCTTGACAAGGCTTCTTCGACGAGATAACTGCCGATAAATCCATTCGATCCGGTAATCAGAATTTTTTTCATGTCGTGGACAATTCGAAAATTCTATACTTTTTGTAGACTTCTCCTCCGATATTGACGAGTGCGCGATTCATCAGCTCATTATTCTCGAGTATCCATGAAGCTTCCGCCCAACGAATGCCCTTTCTCCGTGCAGTCTCAATGTTCCGCGCATAGAAACAGGCGTCGATTCCCGAATTCCTGTATTCCTTCATCACACCAAGAGTAAGTATTCGTGCAGACTTCACTTTGTTTTTATAGTAAAGAAGTTTGAAAATTCCTGTGGGAAATAATCTTCCTCTTTGCATTTTAATGAATACCTCATTCAGGTTTGGAATTGTAAGTGAAAAACCGATGGCCTTACCGTTATGTTCAGCGATATATGCAAAATCTGTATCCACGATCGACTTCATGTCTCCGGCTGCAAAATCGAATTCTTCATTCGTCATAGGCACGAATCCCCAGTTCTTCTCCCATGCGGCATTATAGATCTCTCGAATCTGTTTTACTTCATTTCTGAAATTCTTCAGGTTTAAATTCCTGATTGAAATTCCTCTTTTTTTCAAACGTTCTTCCAGCAAACCCCGCACCCGAACTACTTTTTCGTCACTCGTTTCAGGCCTGATGCAATAGGCAAGTAAATCCATTTTTTTCCTGAAACCAAATCGTTCAAGGAAATCTTTATGATAGCTGGTATGATAGGTCATCATGATTGCAGGCGGTGAATCATAACCGTCGACCAGCAAACCACAGGTGTCGTTAGTAGAGAAGTTTACCGGGCCCTGAATGGAACTGAAATATTTTCCCTTCGCCCATGATAAAGCAGTCTTCAGCAATTTTTCGGCGACATCATAGTCCTCTATCACATCGAAAAAACCGAAAAAAGCATTTCGTTCGTCGGATACTTCGAGGTATTTTCCATTCTTAATCACAGCAATCCTGCCGGCAATGGCCCCATCTTTAAACGCCAGAAAAAATTCCGCTTCAGAATGTCTGAAAAACGGATTCAGTTTTTTGTCGAAGAGTTTTTTTTGGGTGATATAAAGTTCCGGTACATAATTAGGATTGCCTTCATACAATTTATGAGGAAAATTGATGAATTGCCTGATCGATTTAGGAGTTTCCGCCCGTTGAATGCTAATGTCCATTGAGATGATATTTTTCCTGCTCCACACCGAAGAGTTGTGTTTCGTTAGCAACTTTAATTATCTTTTCAAGAGCAAAATCGATTTGTTCTTTTGTATGAGTGGCCATTATAGAGAGACGGATCAGCGACGAATTTCCGGGAACAGCCGGGGAAACCACGGGGTTCACGAATACGCCTTCTTCCAGTAATTTTCTCGTGAATAAAAATGTTTTGCGGTCGTTGCGAATGAAAATGGGGATGATCGGCGAAGTGGAAATGCCCATGTCGAAGCCGTGCTTTCCGAGCTCGGCTTTCATGTAGTTCGTATTTTCCCACAAACGCATGATACGTTCAGGCTCGCATTTCATTATATTCAGGGCAGCGAGTGCTGCAGCGGCGGCGGCGGGCGGAATACTTGCGCTGAAGATAAGCGACCGGGCATGATGCTTCAGGTAATTGATCACTTCTTTCTTACTGGCAATAAAGCCACCGAGCGATGCAAGCGACTTGCTGAAAGTTCCCATGATGAGATCGACGTCGCCGGTAAGGTTAAAATACGCGGCAGTCCCTTCGCCATGTTTTCCCAAGACTCCAAGGCTGTGAGCATCGTCGATCATTAATGTCGCATTGTATTTCCGGGACAATTCAACAATAGCCGGAACATCGGCAATGTCGCCTTCCATGCTGAAAATGCCGTCGACGACGATCAGTTTAACCGCATTTTGGTTAACCGTCCTTAGCAAATGCTCGAGTTCGGAAATGTTGTTATGGCCATATTTATAAACACGTGAAAAGGAAAGCCTGCTCCCCTCGATGATCGATGCATGATTCATCTCGTCGAGAAAAATATAATCGTGGCGTCCGGTCATTGTGGCAACCACACCAAGGTTTGTCTGGTAACCGGTGCTGAAAACCAGCGCCTCTTCCTTGCCCACAAAGTCTGCGAGCTGCGATTCCAGTTCGATGTGTAATTGTGACGTGCCGTTCAGAAATCGTGACCCGGAACATCCCGTTCCGAATTTTTTTATGGCATTAACTGACGCCTCCTTCACTTTAGGATGATTCGTAAGTCCGAGGTAGCTGTTCGAGCCAAACATCAGCAGGCGCTTTCCATCGATGACCACCTCTGTGTCAAAGTTCATTTCGATCGGTCTGAAGTAGGGATATATGCCGGCAGACTTTAGTTCCTGCGGAATTTTAAATTTTCTGAGAGTATCGTTTAATATGGATGGAATCATCACTCTTTATATTTAGAAAAACAAATTAAGCCATCATGCTTATAGCCAGAAGTACGATGCCGGCAATGAAAAATCCGGCCAGGTAATAAAATCCTTTACGAGGCTTTGCAAACTTTCTCCGGTCGAAAAAAAGAATGAAAGCCAAAATAAACACCACGAGAAGAAGTTGTATTGCGCTGCCTGCATATAGAAACTCCGAATTCATATTTATTTTCCTTTTACATCGCGAAGAAACCTAATAAGCAGAACCTGCACGTTGACGAGAGTCATAAAAAAAAATACATTTTCGTATTTGGTTTTTTCGATTGCCTGCGGAACTTGCATTGATATTAATTGACTTGAGATTTCATGAACAGAAGGGCTGTTACTGAACAAACAGCCCTTTTTTCTGACTAAGATTTATACTCGAAAATCAGCCGAAAACCGCTTTTCCGGTCAAACTTTTAGATTCTGAAATATTTACCTAATTTCATTTTCTAATCCCAAACCATAGTTATGAAACGTCTACTCGTATTACTTGTTTTTTATTTTTCAGCAGTTACAATTGCATCGTCACAGGATCCTTCAGGAGCATTATTGCTGTATTCGGGAACAGTATATCCATCCGAAAACCTCGACCGGTTTTTATCTGAAAGTATTTCTAATGACGAGATCGTAAACGGCTACTATTACCGTATCATACAGTTCAATGAATTCCCTGATGAAAATCTGAAAAAGGAAATAGCTTCATCGGGCATCATCTTCAATTCATACTTACCTTATCGGGCATACAATTGCGCCATTCCTCAAAATTTTAACAGGAATAAATTATTGCAGATGAATGTTCATTCCGTTTTAACGTGGAATGAAATTAATAAAATACACCGCGAAATCGACGGGGTATTTCCGGCACACGTCATCATCGAAAGAGATCATGCAGATCTGCTTGTGCACTATCAGCAAAATCTTTCTGCCTCCTCCGCGAGAGAGCTTTTCAATAACGCAGGTATCAAAATCATCAATTCGCTTGATCCTATTCATACATTCATTGTCAGGATCCCCTTCAGCAAGATTGAGAAGCTTAAAGGACTTCCATTCGTATATTTCATTGAACCGATAGCTCCGCCGTCTAAAAAGGATGACACTGAAGGCCGCTCACTGCACCGAAGCAATATGGTTAATGCAGATAATTTTGGAGGACGGCATTACGATGGCAGTGGCGTTACCATTGGCCTGGCTGATGACGGAGAAATCGGCCCGCATATTGATTTTACCGGAAGACTTACACAGCATCTTACAGGCGCCGGAGGAAATCATGGTGACATGACCTCTGGAATTTGTGTTGGAGCAGGCAATCTTATCCAGCGAATCAAGGGTATGGGTACTGGCGCTTACCTTCATGTTTTCGATATAAACGGCTATCCTCACGTGACGAATGCCGTTAATAATTACAACAATTACGGCATTGTGATTCTATCGACCTCATATGCCCAGGTTTGCAATCAATATACAACCGATTCTGAATTCGGAGACGACCTGATACATGATTATCCGCAATTCCAGTTTTGTTTCTCTGCCGGTAACGAAGGGACTACCGATTGCAATTATGGCGCGGGAAATCTTTGGGGAAATATAACCGGTGGTTATAAACTCGGGAAGAATGTTGTTGCTGTTGGTAATCTCAGCGAAACAGATGCACTTGCTTCCAGCAGCAGCCGCGGGCCGGCAGCAGACGGCAGAATCAAACCGGATATCTGTTCATACGGGAATTACCAGACCTCGACGGATGAAAACAATGCCTTCCAGCAGGGAAGCGGAACTTCGGCAGCCTGCCCGGGAGTCGCAGGTTGTTTTTCACAGCTCTACCAGGCATATAAAGAAATTAATTCTGCACCCAATCCTCCCGGGGCTCTAATCAAAGCCTGCGTGCTGAATACCGGCGATGATCTCGGGAACACTGGTCCGGACTTTAAATACGGATGGGGACGAATCAATACCTTCCGTGCTTTAACGACGCTTGAAGATCACAGGTATTTTTCAGATTCTGTAGGACAGGGACAAAGCAAATCAAATAACATAAACGTGCCTGCAGGTGTGAAACAATTACGGGTGATGCTGTACTGGAGCGATCTTGCAGGAAATCCGGCCGTGGTGAAGCAACTCGTTAATGACCTCAACCTGGTGGTGACCGATCCGTCTGCAAATACCTTCACGCCCTGGGTACTCGATCCGACTCCAACTCCAACGGCTCTTAATTCATTACCGGTAAGGGGAATCGATTCACTGAACAATGTAGAACAGGTTACAATCGACAATCCTGCCCAGGGAAGTTACACGATAGACGTTAACGGCTTCCAGGTTCCGCTTGGGAAACAGGAATATTATGTGGTTTACGAATTCCTTACTGACAGCATAAAGGTTACCTATCCGAATGGCGGCGAAGGAATCGTGCCGGGAGAAACGGAACTGATCCGCTGGGATGCATTTGGCAATTCAGGGACATTCAATGTGCGCTACTCAGCAAACAACGGAAGTACCTGGAATAACATAGTGACCGGACTCCCTTCCGCACAGAGATACTATTCATGGAACGTTCCGATCGTATTGAGCGACCAGGTGATTGTTGAAGTGTCGCGAAACGGAATTTCAGATGTCAGCGATACAATGTTTACGATCATGCGCGCACCTGGTGGATTACATGTAACGTTTGTTTGTCCGGATTCGATCGGTCTTGCCTGGACTGCGTTAACAGGAGCAACCGGATATACAGTGAGTATGCTTGGAACGAAATACATGGATCCGGTGGGGAGTACGACAGCGACATCCTTTACGATACATGGGATTGATCCTGCGGTTGACCATTGGGTAAGCGTGAACGCACTGGGTCCCAATGGCGGCAAGGGTTATCGCGCGAATGCGATAAGAGTTCCGGCCGGATTGTCGAATTGCAGTCTGAGTGTGAACGGAACATTGCTTAGCATCCTGAATCCTGCTCCGGGAGTGAATACCAGTTGCCAGGATTTTTCGAACACGCACGTTATGGTGAAGATCAAAAACAACGGAATCAATTCGATCAGCAATTTTCAGATCAATTATTCCTTTGATGGAGGATCGGTGGTTTCAGAAAATTTCCCTCTGCCGATTGCAGCAGGTGCTGCTGCAGACTATACATTTTCACAATCGCTGACCATGCCATCTTCAGGAACGCATGATTTGAAAACATGGATTTCACTGAGCGGTGATGTATATCCAAATGATGATTCTTCCAATGCCGAGGTGAGCATTATTCCGGGAACTGCCGGACCAGCGAATGTATATGAGACGTTCGAGACGATGCCTCTTTGTTCAACCACTTCCGATTGTGAATCGGGAAATTGTACGATGAGAAACGGCTGGATCAATGCGACCAATAACACACACGATAATATCGACTGGCGTGTTGCCCAGGGTGCAACACCTTCCACCTCAACCGGGCCGGATGTGGATCATACGACTGGAAATGCAACCGGAAATTATATTTACCTGGAAGCTTCGACATGTTATAACAGGGAAGCGGATTTGCTGAGTCCTTGCATTGATCTCAGCGGTGTTTCAACTCCGAGGCTTGCGTTCTGGTATCACATGTATGGCACCGATATGGGAGAATTACACCTGGATGTAATAGGAGAAAATCAGGTGTATACGGATTATATTCCACCACACGTAGGGCCAAGGACGAATACATGGTTTAAAGATTCGGCAGACCTCAGCCAGTTTGCCGGTCAAACGATCGTGCTTAAGTTCAGAGGAATTACGGGAAATGGCCTGCTGAGCGACATGGCTCTGGATGATATTAACGTATTTGATGTAACTACCGGAATCGAAGGCAGTCAGCCTTTGTCGCAGTTTGTGATCTATCCGAATCCGGGAAAAGGTTTATTTTACTACTCGACCGGCGCGATCGCAGGCAGGAATGCATTGATAAAAGTTTATGACATTTTGGGCGAGGTAGTCTTTGAGAAATCACTTTCTGATGATGTGGCAAATCAGGAGGGAGTGATTGATCTTTCGGCCCTGAGCAATGGAGTTTACAGTGTAAGTTTCAGATCAGAGGCATTTGAGAGGATTGAACGAATTATGAAATTAAATTAAAGCCCGGTAGTCGCCCGGCATACAGAAAGCCGGGCGACTTTCCTTTAATTCCTGCATTGCATTCTTCCTTTTTCATAAAGCATTATGATCAAAGCCGATTTTGAAAATAAGAGTCTCGTCGTAATTATTCTTACCGGTTATATCTTCAATTTATTTTTTGGCTTATCTCTTTAAAGACTGGAAAAATTCTGTATTACGAAAACAATGAAATTAGTAATTTCATATTATTATTCTACGCCATTCACAGGATATCATGAGCAAAAGCATCAGCGGTAAAAAAAAGTTGTCACCTCAACAACAACAGGAACTATTCAAAAAGCTAAAAGACCGTTTTGAAAAAAACATGAGTCGCCATAAAGGAATTGACTGGAAACTTGTACAGGCACGACTCGATGCTTCATCCGTTGCAGAAAAGTGCTGGTCGCTTTATCAAATGGAAGAAACCGGCGGCGAACCTGACGTAGTAGGTTATGATAAGAAGAGCGGTGAAATTATTTTTTACGATTGTTCGGAAGAGAGCCCAAAGGGCCGGAGGAGCCTCTGCTATGATCATAAAGCACTCGCCTCACGGAAGGAACATAAGCCTGCAAGCAGTGCAGAGCAGATGGCAGAGGATATCGGAATCGAGATTTTATCGGAAGAACAATATCAGGAGCTGCAGAAAACCGGAAAGTTTGATTTGAAGACTTCGAGCTGGGTGAAGACTCCTCCGGAGATCAGGGAACTGGGCGGAGCCATTTTCTGTGACCGCCGTTATAACCATGTCTTTGTTTATCACAATGGAGCTGAATCTTATTATGCAGCAAGGGGTTTTCGTGGGGTTCTGAGGATATGATGGTAATGGAGGATTGAACAAAACACTTCTCAATCATTCCAGATGAGTTTCTTTTTGTCCGCCTCCTTATATCTGACATTTTCAACCGGCACTTCTTCAATTTTCAGTTTCAATTTATTAAAGCGCCAGGCCCTGACAATTTCGGCTTCTTCCTGAGGGTTTACCGAACTGTAAATCGCAATTATCTCCTTATCGTATTTGTCATTAAACCTGCAATTTGAGGTGGCAATTTTTTGATTTGTATCCAGGGTAAAATAGACATCGTCGAGAACTTTAAACTTTGATTTTTCTTCTACTACCAGCGCCTCCAAGAATGCCAGTATATAATTATTCAATTCTGTTGAATGTTGTTTGTAGGTAATGGCATAATTGTAACCCACTAAGGTTCCGCCACTCGATTTACCCTTATAATTTTTGAATTCATCCAGGTCATTTAGATCTTTATAAACAGAGGTAGTATCAACGCTGAAATAATTCTCTTCAGTTCTATTGTTACCGTTATTTACAGATGAAATAACCTTATGCCAGTATTTATTCACTTCCACGATCTCGCCATAAATAGTATCTGTATTTTTAAGAGTCATCATGCTATCGTTACCTTTCACGGTCTTTCGGTTACATAATAAATAAGTACAATCGGAAGTCCACTCAATATCGTATTCGAAAACCGTTCCTGTTTTTCCCAGAGTCTCCGTCTGCTTTTGGTTCGTACGTATAATGGTATTCAGGCTTCCATAAAGACCATGCATTTTAAACAGGCCTTGTCGCATATCAAGGCAGTTAATATTATCTGCAGAACAAATTATTGGCAGCATCAGCAGAATGATAATTTTACGCATCGTTTTCCGGGAAATAAATTGTCCGGAAAGATAATAGTTTAAATAAACCGAAAAAAGAATAAGATGGCGATTTTTACTCTTAGTCTTCAGATGCAATAAATTATACAACAAAAACCTGTTCGGGTAATTTTTCCTAAATTCGGCTTAAGAAAATGCTTCGGCAAAAGTGGAATGATCAATAAAATAGTTCAACATCACTTGAACAAATTAGCAGTGATCAAAATCAGTCAGACTACTCCAAGGGTTGAAGAATTTATTTCTAAAATCCCGGATGGAAACAGCCATTACGAATAAACAATTTGTTGTATAATTAATTTCAAAAAGATATTGTGAAATAAAAACTACTATTTATGAAAAAAACAGCTTTGATAATATTAATTGTTTCTGCTTCGTTTCTTTCCGGGTTTGCATTTAAGTCCTTTATGACTTCCGATGAAGAGAATTATGCCATGAAAGAAATGAAAAAAGTGACCGGCATTGGAGGAATTTTCTTCAAGTGCAGGGATACAAAAAAAATAAAAGAATGGTATAGTAAAAATCTCGGTATAAACACCAATCAGTATGGTGCGGTTTTCGAATGGTTCCAGGGTGCGGATTCTACGAAAAAAGGATTTACGCAATGGAGTCCGTTTTCTGAAAAGACCAAATACTTCGAGCCATCTGCAAAAGATTTTATGATCAATTACAGGGTTGCCGACCTGGAAGCGCTTGTTACAGAGTTAAAAAACAATAACGTTACAATCACAGATACAATTCAATCGTATGATTACGGAAAGTTTGTGCATATCCTTGATGTGGAGGGCAACAAACTGGAACTTTGGGAACCAAACGATATTGTATACGAAAAAATGGGATTGGAAATGGGCAGTAAGACTACCAAGTAATTATTAATCAACCATGCAAAATGTCAGTCTTGTTGTCATCCTGCTTTTTGGGATAACATTTCTCGGAGTTCTAAGCAAAAAATTCAAATTTCCTTTTCCGATTATATTAGTGTTGTCCGGTTTGGCAATCAGTTTAATTCCGGGATTGCCGGAGATATCACTGCAGCCTGAAATTGTTTTTTTGATTTTTCTTCCACCTCTTCTTTACTTTGCAGCCTGGAATACCAGCTGGCATGAATTCAAGGCTGCGATTCGTCCGATAAGTCTCGCATCGATCGGCCTGGTATTCTTTACAACCGGCATCGTTGGCGTCACCGCACATTATCTGATTCCGGGACTCGACTGGCCCTTTGCATTTCTGCTTGGAGCCATCGTTTCTCCTCCGGATGCAGTGGCTGCAACTTCGGTAATCAAAGGCCTTGGCCTGAGTCCGAGAATAATTGCAATCCTCGAGGGAGAAAGCCTGGTGAACGATGCCAGCGGACTGATTGCTTATAAATATGCGCTCACTGCAATTACAGCAGGTAATTTTATTCTATGGGAGGCGGGACTGAATTTTCTTTTCGTGGCCGCATCCGGAATACTGATAGGATTTGGAATTGGCTATCTGCTTTTGATCATTCATAAAAAATGGATCTGTGATCCCATTATAGAAGTCACGCTCACATTTCTCACGCCCTTTGCGGCGTATCTCCTGGCGGAGAGCATTCACGTTTCGGGAGTACTTGCGGTTGTAACTGCAGGATTATTTTTATCATTCCGGTCGAGCGAGATTTTCAGTAACCAAAGCAGGATCATGGCCGCCTCGGTATGGGAAGTAATCATATTTATATTAAATAGTCTCATTTTTATTTTAATTGGTTTGCAACTCAGAGGTGTAATGGCGGGAATAAGCAATTATTCAATGTTCGAACTAATTGAATACGCACTTATCATCAGTTTTGTAGTCATCATTATTCGTTTCTTCTGGGTTGTTCCGGCTGCATTGCTTCCAAGGATTTTAAGCAGACGAATCCGTGAACGGGAAGCCTTTGATCCGAGAAATATGGTGGTCTTCGGATGGGCAGGCATGCGAGGAGTCGTTTCAATGGCAGCTGCACTCGCGATCCCTTTGATGCTTCCAACTGGCGAGGCTTTCCCTCACAGAAACCTGATCATATATCTATCCTTCTGTGTAATACTTTCGACCCTGGTATTACTGGGACTCACGCTT
The DNA here is from genome assembly GCA_964595205.1 of uncultured Flavobacteriales bacterium. Taxonomy (GTDB): domain Bacteria; phylum Bacteroidota; class Bacteroidia; order AKYH767-A; family 2013-40CM-41-45; genus JADKIH01. The sequence goes on from CAZQOQ010000009.1 coordinate 74,263, forward strand.
CCCTGGATCATCCGCAAGCTCAGGATTAAACCGCATTCAATCGTAGCTGAAGAATACATGGTACGCAACCAGGTCGTTTCCGCTGCCATTAATCACATCGAAGAGAATCTCGGCACCTTACAGGGGGATTTGTTACATAATATTAAAAGTAAATACGAAGTGAAATACAACCGCCTTCAACGAACAGAATTACCTGCGAATTATTTCGGTAAGGGCGAAATGCTTCCTGGCAATATCTTTAATGAATTCTCAAAAATACAGATGGATTTAATCGCTGTCGAGAGAAAGGAAGTCGAGCATCTTCACCTGCATGGAAAAGCAAGCGAAGAAATTCTGCGTAAGATTGAGAGGGAACTTGACCTGGAAGAGACCAGGTTACAAATGGAGATGTACGAGTGGTAAATTAATTATATTAAACATGGAATTCAATCTTGAAAAATCATTAGAGATCCTGGAAAATACACCGGATGTACTCATTGCATTACTGGAAAACGCTTCTGAAGACTGGACCCTGAAAAATGAAGGTGGCGAAACCTGGAGCGCTTATGATGTCGTCGGACACCTGATTCATGGAGAACGATCGGATTGGATTCAAAGAATGGAAATTATCCTTTCGGAAAATTCCGACAAGGCTTTTAAAAAATTCGACAGGTTTGCAATGTTTGAAGAAAGTAAGGGAAAATCTCTGAAACAACTATTGCAAGAATTCAGGAATATACGTGAGAAGAATATGAAAATTCTTCGTTCGAAAAATCTCACCGCAACCGACCTTAAAAAAACAGGAATCCATCCGGCATTTGGTGAGGTTACGCTATCTCAACTTCTATCCACATGGACAGCCCATGACCTGGGACATCTGGCGCAAATTTGTCGGGTAATGGCAAAGCAATATAAAGAAGCCGTAGGTCCGTGGATAGAATATATGAGAATCCTGTCGTAGCTGTAAAAAAGAGCCTTTTATTTTTCATTCTCAAATCCAATTCGCAATCCTTCCGGTATTTTTATATTTTGCATAAATATTCAATGAATTATGTCTGCTCCGATATATGAATACGACAAGAAACGATTCGAAACTTTTTTCGACGCAATCGTTGCAATTATTTTAACGATTCTGGTATTGGAATTGCGCGTCCCGGAATCTGGTCATTCCGCCGGACAAACAACCATTGAGCAGCTCGCTACCCTGATTCCACCGTTTATCAGTTATATCGGTTCTTATCTTTTAATTATCGGGATCTGGATCGATCATCATATTCTCTTTCTTAATCTTCAGAAAATAAACAAGAGATATATCTTAATTAATTTTTTCTTTTTACTGTCGCTTTCCCTCGTTCCTTTTACGACTGCATTTGCAGGGGTGCATTACGATGATGCATTTGCGGTGGCACTTCTCTTCTTGAATTATTTCCTGATGAATTTAATTTTCAGTTCTCTGTACTGGTATGCCGGCAGAAAGAAACTTCTGATACGGGAATTTTTCAAGGATAATAAATTGACGGCATTATATTCATGGATTGGGATTATTGCTCTGTTGTTTGCCATTCCATTGGCATATATCAATACATTTTTCTCTTTTGGATTAGGAATTATAATTTTTGCCGGGCATTTGTTTAAGAAAAAGTGATTCTTCAAAATGAACAAAGTGAACAGGAAAAAAGAAATGGTCGATACATGGAATAAGGTTGCTTCGTTTTACGAAGAAAAGTTTATGAATCTGAACATATATGACCATACATATGACTTTTTCTGCAATTCCATTCAAGCCAGCAATGCAAATATCCTGGAAATGGGTTGCGGGCCTGGTAATATTACAAAGTACATTTTATCAAGAAGATCGGACTTTAAAGTTTACGGGACTGACATATCACGTAACATGATTGAACTGGCAAGGAAAAACAATCCTGCGGCAAAATTTGATGAGATTGATTGCAGGCAGATTAATTCCATAGAGAGAAAGTTTGAAGGGATCATATGCGGGTTTTGTATTCCATACTTATCGGCTGATGAAACTGATACATTGATCACAGATTCATATAAGCTGTTAAATGATAATGGCGTTTTTTACCTGAGTTTTGTGGAAGGAAACCCGGCAAATTCAGGATACAGGGTTGGCAGTACCGGCGATAGAATTTTTTTCAATGTCTTCAATTCCGACAGTATAATATATTCGCTTCAAAAAACTAAATTTGAAGTACTGAAAAAATTTAATGTAGATTATAAATTGTCTTCATCTGAAAACGAAACACATACTATCCTGATTGCAGGAAAATAAATTGTTATTTTAATCCGGCGAAATTTATTAAACCAAACAAATTAAGACAAAGATGATTACAGGGGCGCATTCGATCATATACAGTTCAAATTCTGAAAAAGATAAAATGTTCTTCAAAGAAATTCTAAAATTTCCATATGTAGATGCAGGCCATGGATGGCTTATATTTAGCCTGCCTCCGTCAGAAGTAGCGGTGCATCCTTCTTCAGAAAACGGATTACAGGAATTTTACCTGATATGTGATGATGTCAGAGCTTTCGTGAAAGAAATGTTGCGACATAAAATAAAATGCAGTAAAATTGAAATACAACCATGGGGAGATTTAACATATCTTACACTCCCTGGTGGCGGAGAGATTGGAATTTATAAAGCAAAGCATGATCCGACTTTTTAAAATGGTTTATGGTAAGACGCCATATCAATACCTCACCAGTGTTAGAATCGAAAAAGCAAAATTACTCTTGCAAACAAACATCTCTGTTACTGATGTATGTTTTTCTGTAGGATTCGACAGCATTAGTTCATTTACGGGACTTTTCAAACGAATTACTCTTAAAACTCCATCCGTATACCAGGAACAGCAATTGAAAAGGAAGAACGATATCCGCATTGAACCTTTGAGGTTTATCCCAAATTGTTTTGCAGAAACGAATGGCTGGAATAAAAATAGCAATTTTCGAGAAGTGGAATGAACAAACAGTATTCATTTTTGTATCATAAATTAAAAACGAACAAAAATGATAACAAGAATGAATCATGTAAGCATCTTCGTCCTGAACCAGGACAGCGCTTACGACTTTTATGTGAACAAACTTGGCTTTAAAGTTCATACAGATGCGCCCATGGGCCCGGGCAAGCGATGGCTCACTGTTTGTCCTCCGCAACAACCCGACATTGAAATAACCTTAATGGCCATCGATGAAGGTATGATGTTCAATAAAGATACAGCTAAAATTATGAGAGAACTTGTGAGTAAAGGAACTTTTGGTTTTGGTGTTTTTGAATGCAACGATTTACTTGCGACATATGAAGAACTCCGGTCAAAAGGTGTGGAATTTAAAAAAGAGCCAACAAAAGAGTTTTGTGGATTTGAGGCTTTGTTTAAAGATGATTCAGGCAACTGGTTTTCACTTGGACAAAAAAAATAAATTCAAGGCGTGAGAAGATTACTTTATGGAACAAAACTTTTATTGAATTCATAAAACCTGCTAATTAAGAATAGAATTAATTTATGTAATAAACTTAAATTTTTCTATCTTTCATTGTTGTAATAAAAATGTAATGAAAAAATCTGATCTGCGCGCATTAATTATAATTGTGGTCTTTGTTTCGATAAAATTGCAATTTGCAAATGCACAGGATAAAACAGAACAATGGCCCGGAGTTACGGTAAAGGTTTTATCGGATAATGAGAAAGTGAATATCTCTGAGGTTACTCTGCAACCCGGTGCCGTTGCAGACTGGCATTCACATCCACAGTATACTACCTATGCCGTCACCGATGCAAAAATGAGAGTAGAGATTGAAGGCAAAGAAACCGTTTTTGCCGAAATGAAAGCCGGCCAGGCTTCGTGGTCTCCGGCTGTTAAACATAAAGTAACCAATACCGGTAATTCAGCATTTACTGTTATCGTAACTGAAATAAAATGATTTTTTCATAATCTAAAAATGAATCTTTCGTTAAGCAGTCGTTCAATTGCAGATATTCCGGTGATACGCATATTCTGCCCCGGGGCGCAGAACGAAATCGCCGTGTCCTGTTTGTTCTCTTTTTTCAATCCGGTAAATTCAATGGAAAATAAAAATGGCTGACGCCATGCATGTGACCCCTTCTTTTCCCCACATGCATGACTATCCGCCGGCTGGCGGACAGCAGATCAAATACACGAAGGACCAAATTCCAAAAAAGAGTTCCAA
>CAZQOQ010000010.1:0-52202 GCA_964595205.1 uncultured Flavobacteriales bacterium
ACCTGAAGAATTTAGAAAAAAGAAAACAAGTTTGACTTTAAGTATCTATAATAATTTGGGGAAATTAATTCGTTCTTATCCTGTGTTAATGGAAAATGGAGAGATAAAACTAAATATTGAAAATGAAGCTACTGGAATGTACCTTGTTTCTCTAACTGATGGCTTAGTTGTTTATAGTGGAAAAGTTATTTTTGAGTAGATGTATGCTCATCGTTTTCGTAATCTCAAAAAGCCCTTGCTGGGCGATTTCTTAAGCGCGAACACAGCATTTGAAAAAAAGACGACAACCTTGCCATGAGCGCGTGACTTCGTCCTTGTACTGTGCCCATCACGGTGTAAATGCCTGAACATGGATTACCCCATCGCTTTCCCTCGCAAGAGAGTGAGAATTATTCAATTTTATTACTCGAGTAGAAATCCACGAGCGTACATCTACCTGCTGAGGGGGACAGTACCAGGACGAAGTCACGCGCTCATAGCTGAGTTTGGTTCAATAAATCAAAATTAGTGCTCGCGCTTAAGAAATCGCTCAACAAGAGTTAAGAAATCGCCTGGCAAGAGTCTCATTTTAAGTTTTCCGAAATTTTTCCTAATTTAAAGATTCATTAAGCCGGTAAAGGGCTGACCGGTGTCATTAACTTCTGTGACCGGCATCATCAAATAGTAATTTTTAAGGGTATAAATTTGATTAGTATTTTATGGATCAATAAAATATAAAACCAATGAAAAAACTACTCATCCCCACCGACTTTTCGGAAAATTCAACCAATGCATTGGAATATGCAATCGAGCTGAATAAAAAATTGAACGCCGAAATCGTTCTCTTCCATTCATATTTCGTGCCCATCCTGGCAACGGATGTGCCGGAGGCAATTCCTTCTGATGTTGAAATCAGGCAGGCCGCACTTGAATCATTAACGGAACTCAGGAACAAATACCAGAAATTGTTCCCGATGATGATTTTCAGGACGGAGTTGGCTAATGGTTTTCCTGAGACAGAAATACCGGAAGCAGGCAAGCGATTGAATAGCGATATAATTGTTATGGGAACGCTGGGAACAAATCCATTCAAGAAGTTTCTGTTAGGCAGTAATACATCCGTCGTTTTGGAAAAATCGACTTGCCCGGTTATCACAGTACCTGAACATGCAAAATTTAAACATCTTAATAAAATAGTCTATGCAGCAAATTATGCCGTCGACGATTACAAAAATGTTTTCGACCTGATAGAGTTTGCCAAACAATTTTCTTCTGAGATCATTCTGCTTCACGTTTCGACGGGCGAAGTGGAGAAATCATTCGACTTTAACCAGCTTGATAATTTCAAAATGCAGATCATTGAGGAAAGCGGATACAAAAATATTACCATCAAATTATTCGAGGACAAAAACGTATTCGAAGGACTCAATGTTTACCTCGATGAAATTAATGCCGATTTATTTTCAATCAGCATGCGTAACCGGTCGTTCTTGAAACGGTTTTTCAAACCAAGTTTGACCAAGAAGATGGCTTATCATTCGCATTTGCCGGTGATGGTTTTTCATACTGAGGAGTAGTTGTCGTTTGTTGATGGTTGTTTGTTAATTTTTATAAATTAATTGTATCGAAGAAATCAAATGAATATAAAACCGGAATCGATCGAAAACCTTGTCGTCGACTTTTCGCAGGTTAGCATGAAGGATGTCGCCCTGGTGGGTGGCAAGAATGCTTCACTCGGCGAGTTGATACAGTCTGCATCCAGACTAAAAATCAATGTGCCTTCAGGGTTTGCACTGACGTCTGTTGCATATTGGGATTTCATTTATTTCAATAAACTGAAGGAGCCGTTGGAGAAATTATTCGCCAAGCTCGACAAAAAGAATTTCAAAAATATAGAAACGGTAAGCGACACAGCTCAAAAATTAATATTGACCTCTAAGCTGCCTCATGAAACGATTAAACTCGTAAAGTTATCCTACCTTAAGATGCAGGAGAAGTACGGCAAGAATACGGATGTGGCCGTGAGGAGCAGCGCAACGGCCGAGGATTCTCCTACTGCGAGTTTCGCCGGTCAGCATGAATCCTATCTGAATGTGAGAGGAGCCGAAGATGTTTTGAATGCCGTTCTCCATTGTTATGCTTCACTTTTTAGTCAGCGTGCCATTAAGTACCGTGAGGACAAGGGTTTCGATCACCTGAAAATTGCAATCTCAGTCGGCATACAGAAGATGATACGCTCCGATATGGGAGCAGCGGGTGTCTGCTTCACCATCGAACCCGATTCGGGCTTCAGCGATGTGATTCATATCGCAGGCAGCTGGGGACTTGGAGAGAATGTTGTGAAAGGAAGTGTTAACCCTGATGAGTTTTTGGTCTTCAAGAAAACATTAAACACCGGGAAGCAATCCATACTGAAACATCAGCTTGGCTCCAAGGAAAAAACCATGACGTATGCGGGAAAGAGCGATCATCAATTGGGAGTGACGACTGTGAATGTTCCGACTCCGGAAAAGAAGCAAAAACAGTTTGTCTTGAACGACGAAGAGATCATTCAGCTGTCAAAGTGGGCGCTCGACATTGAAAAACATTACAAGGTGCCGATGGATATTGAGTGGGCAAAGGATGGTCTTACGAAAGAAATATTTATCGTGCAGGCCCGGCCCGAAACGGCTCATTCGGCGAAGAAACCATACGTTCACACAATTTATTCTTTGACCGAAAAAGGCAAGGTGATAACTTCCGGCATTGCAGTCGGCAGTAAGATTTCAGGCGGCAAGGCGCGTATCCTTAAATCGCCTAACGAAGCAGATCTTTTTCAGGAAGGTGAAATACTTGTAACGGACATCACGAATCCCGACTGGAATGTGATCATGAAAAAGGCTTCGGCAATCATTACCAATAAGGGCGGCAGGACCAGCCATGCATCGATCGTTGCGCGTGAACTGGGCGTTGCTGCCGTTGTGGGCACGGGCGATGCGACGGATAAAATAAAGGACGGACAAACTCTTACTGTCTCATGCGCGGAAGGCCAGACCGGTTTCATTTATTCAGGGGCGTTGAAATGGAATGAAGAGAAAATCGATCTTCAGAAGATCAAGATGCCGAAGACGGAAGCGATGATGATCGTGAGCGATCCTGAGAATGCATTCGAGCTTTCGTTTTATCCCAACAACGGAATCGGCCTGCTGAGGCTTGAGTTTATAATTACCAACAGCATTAAAGTCCACCCGATGGCTCTGGTCAATTATAAATCGCTCAAAGATGCCAAAGCGAAAAAAGTGATTGATGAAATCACGTCGTCATATAAAGATAAGGAAGCTTATTTTACAGATAAACTCTCCGAATCAGTGGCGATGATTGCCGCTGCATTTTATCCGAAGGATGTAATCGTGCGCATGAGCGATTTCAAGACGAATGAATATGCAAACCTGGTTGGCGGTAAGGAATTCGAGCCGGCAGAAGAAAACCCGATGATTGGTTTTCGAGGCGCTTCGAGATATTACAACGAGCGATACAAGGAAGGATTCAGGCTCGAATGCGAGGCAATGAAGAGAGTGAGGAATGAAATGGGACTTACGAATGTGAAGCTGATGATACCATTTTGCCGAACGGTAGAGGAAGGGAAGAAGGTAGTGGAGGTGATGAAGGAATTCGGACTGGAGCGTGGGAAGAACGGGCTTGAAATTTACATGATGGTTGAGATTCCTTCCAACGTAATTTTAGCAGAAGAATTTGCCAGGCACTTCGATGGATTTTCGATTGGTTCGAATGATTTGACGCAGCTCACATTGGGCATCGACAGAGATTCATCCATCATCAGCGATTTGTTTGATGAGAAGAATGCGGCCGCAAAACAATTGATAGCATTGGCTATTCAAAAGGCGAAGGGTAAGAATTGCAAGATAGGCCTCTGCGGCCAGGCGCCGAGCGACTTCCCTGAGTATGCGGCTTTTTTGGTGGAGCAGGGGATTGACAGTATTTCCTTTAACCCGGATGCTTTGCTGAAGGGGATTGAGAATATAAATGCCGCGGAAGGATCAAAGAAAAACAAATCCGGCGTTTTGGTAAATTAAACTTTGATTTTATGAAATATCTGTTTATTTGAATGTTAATTGAATGTGTAAATAATCGCGCTCAATTAGTAATAAATGTGTTTATTTTACATCATTCGATCAGGTAATTAATGAGAGGATTTGGTTAAACTCATTCTTATTGCAAATATGATATGGCCGACTTAAATAGAGAAACTATCGGGAAATACAAGGATATTGCATTGTTATTTCTGTCATTGATGTTGATCTTATATTTCGGTCGTGCGCTTTTTATACCCATAAGTTTTTCCGTTCTTATCAGTTTCCTGCTTTACCCGATATGTGAATGGCTTGAGAAACATAAATTGCCGCGCCCATTTGCAGTCGCGGTCTGCATATGCCTGTTAATTTTAGCCGGTGTATTCCTGTTTATTTTATTATTTCAGCAGGTAGCGGCGTTTAGCCACGACTGGGGTGCACTGAAAAATAAACTTCCTGAGGCTTCCAATGAATTGAGAAAAATTTTAAGTGAATCGGCAGGGATTTCCCCTGAGGTTCAGGAAAAATGGGCTGCCGTCATAAGCAGAAATTCTTCCGCCGAATTTTTTAGTTTTTTTAAAACGATTTTATATTCATCCGGATTGTTTTTCGTTGCGCTGATATTCATACCCTTTTTTTCCGCCTTGATTCTGCTCAATCGTTCCATGTTGTTGAAAGTGCTCTATAGTCTGTTTAAACCACAATACATCGAGACAGTTCAGCGGATTTTACACTTGACAGTCACCAGTTACTATAATTTTATAAAGGGAATGCTGCTCGTTTACCTGATTGTTGGAATTTTAAACAGTGTTGGTTTGATGCTTCTTGGAATTCCACATCCATTCCTTTTTGGATTCATAGCCTCCATTCTTACTTTCATTCCGTTCGTAGGTATCATTGCCGGTTCCTTGTTGCCCATTGCTGTATCATGGCTCACTTACAATTCAATCTGGTATCCGATCGGTGTAGTAATTGTATTCACCCTCGTGCAATATTTGGAAGCCAACCTGATTTTTCCCCTGGCAGTAAGCAGCCGGTTAAATATAAGCTCACTCGCAACACTGATAAGTATTATCGCCGGAGGTATTTTATGGGGCGCTTCGGGAATGATTCTCTTCGTACCTTTCGTGGCAATATTAAAATTAATTGCTGATAACCTTCCCGGACTCAGGCCGTTGTCTTTGTTATTGGGGAGGGATAGTTATTCATGAAATGCCAAATGCATCAGATTGCAATGGGATGAGTCGGGGAAAATTAATTTTAAGAAATTACCTTTGATTAAAATGGAAAAATCTTCCACAGCAGGCGATAAAGATAATGCAGATGCGGAGAAATCTTCCCCGGGGCGCCTGGCGGGAGATTTTTTCGATTTTCTGAACGAGACAGGAGAGACAGCCCGTTTTGCCGCCCGGTTTTTCAGGGAGGTGTTTTCACGTCCATTCGAAATCAAAGAAGTATTTCGTCAGTCATTTGAAATCGGATACCGTTCGTTGCCGCTTGTGGGAATTACTGCATTTATCATTGGTCTCGTACTTACTCTTCAGTCGCGTCCGACGCTGGTCGAATTCGGAGCCGAGGCCTGGCTTCCTTCCATGGTTGGCATCAGCATCATCAGGGAGATCGGGCCTGTAATCACAGCACTTATCTGTGCCGGCAAAATCGGATCCAGCATCGGGGCGGAACTTGGATCAATGAAGGTGACCGAGCAGATCGACGCAATGGAAGTGAGCGGTACCAATCCTTTCAAATATATCGTCGTCACGCGGATCATCAGCACCACACTCACAATACCTATCCTTATCATCCTAGGAGATGCGATTGCATTGTACGGAGGGTACCTGGCAGTCAACATCAAGGGTGCCGTTTCATTTACTCTTTTTTTTAAGCAGGTTTTCGAAAGCCTGGAGTTCAGCGATTTTATTCCTGCATTTATAAAATCATTCTTTTTCGGTTTTGCCATTGGACTCATCGGCTGTTACAAGGGATATAATTCACGGAAAGGAACGGAGGGTGTAGGCAGGTCGGCAAATTCAGCGGTGGTAATTGCTTCCCTGTTGGTATTTATAATTGATTTAATCACAGTTCAGGTAACAGAGTTTTTCGGCTTTTTATGATCGGCGAAACAGAAATTACGGATCAGAAATCTGCCAATGGTTACGGAGAACCGGTCATTGAGATTAAATCGCTTTACAAGTCATTTGGAACGAATCACGTTTTGCGGGATTTCAATCTGACCATTCGAAAGGGTGAAAATGTTGTCGTTTTGGGAAAATCAGGATGTGGAAAATCAGTACTGATCAAGTGTATCGTAGGATTGCTGAACTATGATTCAGGCTCCATTAAAGTTTTTGATAAAGAAATTTCCGAACTTTCGCAGCAGGACCTGGACGACCTGCGGGCGAGGATAGGATTCGTATTTCAAAGCAGTGCATTATATGACAGCATGACGGTGAGGGAGAATCTGGAATTTCCGCTGAGAAGGCACAGGAAAACCAAAACGAAAGCAGAAATTGTCTCTCTGGTTGAAGATACGCTTCAGAATGTAGGTTTGCTGAATGCGATCGACCTGATGCCGTCGGAGTTATCAGGTGGAATGAGAAAACGAATCGGACTTGCGCGTTCACTGATCCTGCATCCGGAAATTATGCTGTATGATGAACCAACCACCGGTCTTGACCCGATCACGTCAAGAGAAATCATAAATCTCATGCTTGATGTTCAGAAACTATATAATACCACATCGATAATAATTTCACACGACATGAAATGTGCGAAACTTACCGGTAACAGGCTTGCTGTAATTGTAGATGGAGTAAATTATGTACAAGGCACCTTTGACGAATTAAAAAATATAAAAGATCCTAAAACACATCCTTTTTTCGAATGAATATGAATAAAGAATTAAAACAGAATGTTCGACTGGGAATATTTGTACTTGCCGGAGGAATACTCCTAATTTTCGGATTGTATTCCATTGGAAAGAATAAGAATATGTTTGGTAAATCGATCAGGGTCATTTCTGTCTTTTCAGATGTAAATGGTCTCAGCGAAGGCAACAACGTGAGGTATTCAGGTATCGATGTAGGCACGGTTGAGAAGATTGAGATCGTGAACGACTCAGCAATAAGAATTGAAATGTTAATCAGTAAAGAAGTGATGAAATTTATCCGGAAAAATTCTGTCGCTTCAATCGGAACCGATGGTCTCATGGGGAATAAGCTGATCAATATAGCGCCGGGAACCAATGATGCGCCTATGATAGTTGAAAATGATACCATCTTTTCGCTGAAGGCTGTCAATACGGAAGAAATGCTTCGTACGCTTGATTTAACGAACAGCAATATTGCGGTGATATCTTCTAACCTGAAAGATATCACGGAAAAAGTGAGCAGGAGCCGAGGCACACTTTATACGGTTCTGACTGATACCATTCTCGCTAACAGGGTTGATGTTTCGCTGAGAAACATTGAGTTTGTCAGCAATAACCTTGTACAGACCTCAAACCAGCTTTCCATTTTTGTGAACGATGTAAGCCAGGGTAAAGGAGTGCTTGGGATGGCGGTTTCGGATACTGCCTTGCCAAACGATATACGTACAGCTGTAAAAAACATTCGTACAGGAAGTGAAGAGTTTTCACGGATCACAGAAGAATTTTCAGCGACAGTGAAAGAGATGAATTCAGGGAAAGGCACAGTTACGACACTGTTGAAGGACACAACAATGGCGGGTGATTTAAAAAGGAGTATTTCAAATATGGAATCTGCAACGCAGAAACTGGATCAAAACCTGGATGCGCTTAAGAATAGTTTTTTATTCAGGGATTATTTTAAGAGGCTCGAGCGGGCGAATGAAAAGCAAAAATAGTTATCAGAAATTTTCTGCTCGTTCCCTTTTCTTGGCTTCAGAATTTGAAACCGAGGATATGAAGTTCCTGATCCTGTCGATCAATGAATCGATGATTCCATAAATACTTTTCTCGAATTTTTTTTCCGTCTTCAACAGGAATTGCTGAATTAAGAGAGAGATGGTATAAGAGAAACCATCCTTCAGGAAATTTTCCTTGTCGACCTTAATGCCGGTAAGTTCGGAAATAAGGTTTTTAATGACGTTGCCCGGCCGAAAATTATCTTTTATCATGTAAATATCTTCTTTCAGCATTTCCTTCTGCTTACGTGCTATTTCTTCGAGCCGTAAAATTTCTTTCCTGAGTTCTGATGAATTTGTAATCTTATTCATGGTTCAGAATTTTATTGATGATGGAATTCGTGATCGGCGTTTTAAGCCAGATGTCCCTTTTTATATAAATCAGGATGCCGGTTACAAGATATACGAGGCAAACGACGATAAAACCCAGGTAGATTTTACCGGTATATTCTGCAATAAGATAAGCGAGGGCCAGGTTTAAAAACATAAACATCATGAGGAAGATCAGAAATATGATCAGGTTTGTTACTGCTGCAGACGTCGCAATGCTTACCTTTTCCACAACATATAATTTCGTAAGATTTTTTTGCGTCTCCAGAAAATCCTCAGCATTGTTAATGAGGTTCCTGAAATTGTCGACTTGTTCCATTTGTTTGTTGTTTAAATTCAAAAATATTTAATTATGTTTTGATAACGGATGATATTAATCAGTTGTCTCCAGGTAAAATATCAATCATTTAACTGACTTGTTGTTAAGATTAATTGACAAAAACCGTTTACATTTGTTCAGATCAAATATAGAATTGTAATTCAGTAAATAAAAGTATAACATTTTTAACAAGTATTCATCCTGATCAAGGGCAAAAGCCAGAATAAAATGAAAACTATCATCGTTCCTGTCGATTTTTCAAAAAATTCAGATGCAGCATGTCATTATGCATTGGATATGGCCAAAGATTTTAAATCAAAGGTCATACTTATCCATGCTTTTGAAAGCACGGTATTATATTCTAAAATTCCGCTTGTTACTGCGCAATTGGATTATTCTTATCTGTATAATGCCGCTTCGAAGAAATTAAAGGATTATTATCATAAGATAAGTAAATATGCCGGAAAGGTGAACGTCGAACTGAATGTCCAGGCAGGTCTGGCTTCGTCACGTATCGTGGAACTTGCATCGGAAAAAAAGGCCGACCTGATCGTAATCGGAACAACGGGTAAGGACGTGGTTGAGAGAGTGATCATGGGCAGTAATGCTGCAAGGACTATCCGTGAAGCGCCATGTATGGTATTGGCAATTCCCCCGAAGGCTAAGTATAATGGATTTAAAAGGATTGTTTATGCTACAGATTTAACAAATGATAATTTAAAACATTCCAAAAAGCTCATTCCCATTTCAAAAAAATATAATGGAGAAATATTTTATTTGAATATCGGTCAGAATGTTGCTGATGGCAGTATAGAATATTTTAAAAAGGTTAAATCCAGGGTAAATAAGATCGTTCATTATTCCAAAACTGCAGGGTTCATTGCAAGCGATTTTGATATCAATCGGGGTATTGATTATTTTCTGAAATATCATAAGGCCGACTGCCTGGCTGTTTACACACATCACCGGTCACTTCTGTCCCGGCTGTTTAATATCAGCGTTGCAAAATCGCTTTCCATACACACTTCGATTCCATTATTGGTGATACATGAGGAAGATGCGGGAATGTGGTGATTTTAACTGAAATGAACTTCATGCCTGTCGAATATTTCGCCTTTTTCCGGTATTATGCATTTGATCAATGTAAAACGTGATGAATGTCATTTTTTAACATCGATTAATGTTGGAAATTCGAAGCAAAACAGAAAGGTGAAGATTTCTATTTTGATATTTTTATTCCTGTCATTAATCCGGACAGGGGTTTACAGCCAGGCCGAATCGATTGCTGACAGCGTCGCCAAAATTTATTTGAAGGACCAACCTGGTTCGATGATCATCGGAATCAACGATAATGGCAAAGAAAGTATTTTTTACTATGGTGAAACTGAAAAGGGAAATAAGAAAAAACCGGATGCAAACACCATTTATGAAATCGGAAACATTACAGAAACCTTTACCTGTATCTTGTTTGCAGACTTAACAATAAAGGGTATAATGCATATCGATGACCCGCTTCAGAAATATCTTCCGGTCGATGTTCCGTCGCCGGTATACCAGCCATTGATTTGCAAACCCGTTGAATCATTTGAATCACCTGCTTATGTTAATCCTGAAGACATCACGATGCGGGTCAGACTGACTCCTTACGCCTGCAGCCCTGATTCCACCTTTAAACCTCAGCCAATATTGTTATGTTACCTTGCTACGCATACCAGCGGAATGCCTGACCTTCCGTCGAATTTTTATAGCAGGGATAAGGCAAATCCTTTTGTTGATTATTCCACTGAAGATCTGTATACTTTTCTTCGTCAGTTTCGCCCGGAAAAGCCAATTGGATTTGAATATCGGCATTCGGATCTGGGAATAGCAATTTTAGGAAATGTGATCACACGAAAACTGAATCTGGATTATCAGCAAATACTTAATAAAACATTGCTCGATACTGTGAATATGAATGATACGAGGGTTATCCTCTCTCCGGAGCAGCAACGGAGACTGCTAAGCGGTTACAATGAAAAAGGCAACAGGGCCAAAAATTATTCCTATAATTTTTTTGTTCCTTCCGGCGCATTGCATTCCACTGCTTCGGACATGATGAAATTTCTTTCTTTGAACATTTCAAAAAAGAAAAATTATTTCGTGAACCTGCTCGATTATACGCATAATACGAGGATTCAGCCAGGGGGTGTTTTTTCAAAGGATCTTGAAATTGGATTGGGTTGGAAGATTAATCCCGGAAATGAAGAATCTGAAAGGATAGTCTGGCAAAGCGGATTAACAGGCGGTTTTTCTTCCTATATTGGTTTTGATGAGATAAGTCACGCAGGTGTTATTATCCTCTCTTCCGTATCAAAAAGCACAGATCAGATTGGAGAAAATATTTTGAGGGAATTAAATAAGAAAAATAATTCTGCAGAAGGTAAGAGTATCAAACAATAATTCAAAAATGCCATGAATAAATTAATCACTTCAAACACAAATTACCTGTTAAAGCCCGGCCATGACCAGCTGTTTCAGGAAGCCAGGGAATGGAAATCGGATCTTGAATTTTACAGGACGGAGCTTAGCTTCCTTGGAAAGTTACTGGATAAAACATTTCTGAGGATAACGACACACGCAGAAATTGTCGAGCTCGAAGATCTGAATAAAAAAGTGACGGGCCTGCTTGACAAGAAGCTTGAACCGCTCTTCAAAAAGACAGTTGCACATGAAGAGTATCTCGGGACGATGGAAGGAGAAAAATTTCATAAGTCGGAAGACGCCGTCTGGGAAGAGCAGGGAAAGGTGAGGAATGAGATCATGATGTTTGTTACTGATGCGAAAAAGCTGAAGAGTGATATTTTTAAATCGGTGGAAAAGATTATGCGAATTGCAAACAATGCTTCTGCAGACTTTATGAGTGGAAGCGTGTCTTTGTAAGCGGAATGGTTTAGAAAGCAACGTCGTCCAGGAAGACAAATTTATCCATACGGGCTTCAGGATTAAATTCATTCCAGTCCATTTTCAGTATTTTGTTTAAACGGTTTAAAAGTTCCTGGAAGGAAGACGACTTTGCGAAATACAATGTGGCTCCTTTATTCAGAGCTTTCTGAATGTCTTCGATGTGATTGGCTGTAGAATAAATAATCACCGTCAGGTTTTTAAGCCTTTCGTTAGATCGGATTTCATCCAGGCAATCAAAACCGTTTTTATAAGGCATGTAAAGATCGAGGAAAATTAACTCCGGCAGTGTGTTACGCTTATCATTCAGATGATTCATCAACTCGAAACCATCTTTATAAGAAATTAAATTTATATTTTTTTCGATCTGTTCTATTGCATCTTTAAAAAGGAAACTATCATTTTCATCGTCATCAGCCAAAAAGATTAATGTAGTAGTGTAAACTTTATCAGCCATCTTAAACGGGATTAGTGATTATAAAATAAACTACCGATTACGCATCTTCTTAAAATTGATTTCTGTTGATATAGACTTTTCAATGATAAATATATTGCATAGAAAGACTTCTGCAAATTTTATTTTAAAATAATTTGAACACAAATATTAATTCCTGTAAAGTAAGTAAAAGTAGATTTTAAAACCGTTTAACAAAAGAAAGTTACTATAATAAGAAATTTAATGATTTTTGAAGATATTTAGAATACTTCTTAAGAATAATTAAAATCAACTATTTAGATGGCTAAGCAAATATTCACTATAAGCGATCCGGGAAATTTCGCTGATGATTGTAGTTAATTCATTTAACGATGAGCCTTCAGACATGACACCGATCATGTAAGGGTTGCCTTTTAAATAAACGATTCCAAATTCGTGAAACTGTGATTTAATTCCGAGGATACGTTCTCCGAATTTGTGGGCAATTACCGTAGTGGAATCGATGCCTTTCTTCAGCCCGTTTTCAAAGGTACTTAACGTAAGAAGCTTCAATGCGAATTCGGAAAATTCAGGTCTGAGGTAGGTGCCATTATAGAGAATCCTGAAAAATTTAGAAAAGTCCATCGCCGTAATATAGTACTCTCCTGTCTCTGGCGGCGTGGGAATGTTGAGATCATTAAAAAGCTGCAGATAAATGCGCCTGTTCATATTCAGATTCAATAGAATCGTAGCATCGTTGTCGGAATATTTTATCATATAAACCAACAAATCACTCACAGAATAGTAGGATCTTTCCTTTAGTTTAAAGTCCTTTATGTTTTGTTCACTTATCTTATCGAAGTGCTGACTGAAGAAGATTTTTTTGTGAAGGATTGAAGGGTCATCTTCTGCTTCTTTCAGATAGGTGATGAGTTGTATCACCTTACTCATGCTTGCAGGATTATAGGTTTTATTGGGATTGATGCAAAACCAATCACCATTATTCATCTTACGAAAATAGACTGATACGTCATCGGCCAGTTGATTTCTTTTGATCGAAACAACATACTGTTCTATTTTTGATTTCATCTCAACAAAAGACGAGCTTTCGCTATTTACGTCTGTGTAAAGTAGTGGCTGAATCAGCTCGTAATTCTTCAGACGTGTTTTAATAACGGCATTGTTACAATCAACCGGAGGAGGGACAGATATATTTGAATCATGATTCTCATGTGTTTTGAGCATGGAAATAGCATAAGTGGAAATGAATACGAATATGCAGCTTATCACCAGCGTTGATACAGAGACCTTTGTTTTCATAATGTTATTTTTGTGCATGCATTATCGACTTCCATAATCTTTTTCGATTATAAAAGTCGTTTTTCAAATGAGTGTTGAAACAGTTTGGATTTTACCCGGCCGGTATGATTTACGAGCCAACTTTGATTATTCTCATTTTGAACGAGTTATAATACGACCAAACATCAGATATGTTATGTTTTTACAAGTTAATATTATTATAGTTCTCTTGATTTATTCGAAAAATTCTTCATTTTTCGTACAGATTTTCAAAAAGAGCAACATATTGAACAGGTTCTGTCGCCAATTTGAAAACCACATTTTTATCAGCACTCACGGTTGAAAAGTAAGCCATATTCTAAGAGATAATGGTTCATTTTTTTTTACCTTTAATTAAACAAAAAAAACAGTAAGATCATGGCAAACAATGGAAAAATACTAGCGGCACTTTTGCTTGGCGCGGCTGCCGGAGCAGCTTTGGGAGTTTTATTTGCACCCGGTAAGGGCAGTGAAACAAGGAAGAAAATTGTTGGCAAGGCATCGGAAATGGGCGATGAGTTTAAGAAAAGATTTAACAAGGGGAAGGAAGCGGTTGATGACTACAAGGAGCGTGTAATGAATAAAGCTGAGGACTTAAAAAATTCTGCTACGAGATTTAGCTGAAGCTCTGTTCTCTTTTGTTTTACTGTGTTTATGATCTCAGTTTTGATGTATAATCATGACTGGTAAATGGTTTTTTTTATCTTTTCGGGGATGTTGATAAATGCATTTTCTTCATCATTTAACCTCCCATCTTTATTTATTTCTTTGTAACAATTCAAATTATACATCTTTTTATCGTTCTAATTTAAAAATCTACATAACCATTAAATAAAAACAAGAAAAATGAAAAAAATAATTTATGTCGCTGCAATTGCTCTATCGTTTGCTGCATGTAATAACCATCAGGCAGAAATTGACCAGGCTAACCGGCAGAAAGATTCGCTTGCTTCAATCATTAATGAAAGAGATTCTTCTTTGAATGATTTCCTCACTTCATTCAATGAGATTGAAAGGAATCTTGATTCGATAGCAAGAAAGCAAAATGCAATAAACATGAGTACGGACAAACAGGGAGAGCTTAACAAATCCACTAAAGAGCGGATCAACGATAATATCAATGCAATAAATCAGTTGATGAATGAGAATCGTGCAAAGATTGCCGAATTGAATAAAAAGCTTAAAAATGCCGGAAGCAAAATTGCACATTTTGAAACGATGATTCAGACTTTGAATGAGCAGGTTGCTCAAAAAGACCGTGAGCTTGCTTCATTGAATGATAAACTCAACAGTCTAAACACACAGGTTGCACAACTGCAGACTTCTGTAGATACACTAACCCGTACAACCGTTGCTCAATCAAAGACGATCGACGAACAAACAACAATGCTTCATACGGCATATTATGTTGTAGGTAAATCCAAGGATCTCCAGAACATGCATGTGATAGACAAGACTGGCGGATTACTCGGCATAGGCAAAACTTCGAAACTCAGTCCGGCCCTCGATAATGAAAAATTCACACGCATCGATTATGTACAGGTAAATACAATTCCAATCGACAGCAAAGGTGCCAAGGTTATTACTACTCATCCTGCCGATTCATATGTGCTGAATAAGGAAAAAGATAAGGTCGTGAGTTTGTCGATTACCAATGCAGAGAAATTCTGGAGTACTTCAAAATATTTGGTTGTTGTAAAAGATTGATAATTTTAACTGATATATATTTCAAAGACCCTCAGCATACGGAGGGTCTTTTTTTTGACCGAATTTCAATTAATCCGGGCCTTGTCTATTTGATCAAAGTCGATTTTTAATAATTTTTAGGCATAATTTTCAATAGAAGGCGCCTCGCTCGATCCGGGATTCTTTGTTCTTGCTGTTTAATTTTTAAATTTGAAATACAAAATCATGCACCTATGAAAAAACTACTACTCCTATTATTCATCATAGCCGCTTTCTCTGCCAGGGGCCAGATGTGTATTCCAAACACCAGCAGTATGGAGTTCGATGGCGTATCGTCATATGTTAGTTTTCCGGCGAGCTCCGCTTTAGACATTTCCGATGTGATTACGATTGAAGCATGGATTAATTCCAATCAATGGGGATTTTCATCTGCACAGAATTCAATCGTTTGTAAACACGGCTGGTATTGGGGCGAAGAGGGTTTCGTACTCAGGGCGGGCGGCAACGGCGAATTGTCTTTCAATATTTCAGGTCAGGATTCAATCATTCAATGGAGAGAAGTTGTGAGCAGCCCAAATTCATTGCAGCTGAATACCTGGTATCATGTAGCAGGAACCTTCGATGGAAACCAGCTGAAAATTTATATCAATGGAAATCCTGCAGGCACAACATTATTCACCGGCACCATCGTTCCTTCGATTGATTACAATGTGAAGATTGGAAAACTTGCAGATGATGACCAGTTCGAGACACGCTACTGGTCGGGCTTGATTGATGAAGTAAGGATCTGGCACCGCGCTTTGTCGCAGTCGGAGATCATGTTAAACATGGATAAACACATTGATCCGTCGTCAGCTGTCGATCTCGTTGCATATTGGAGACTCAACGATGCATCCGGGACGGGTGTGGCGGATCTGAGCAACTCTAATATTTCCGGCACAGTCAACAGTGCAACGTGGAGCACAGATGTTCCATTTTCCGACGGTCCACCGGTTCCTACAATAACTCCCGGCGGGCCATATCTGTACAGCAGTTCCCCTGTAAATAATCAGTGGAACTTCAATGGAGTTCCGATGCCGGGCCAGACTGGAATATCGATTGTGCCGACACAGAACGGGTCTTATACAGTTACAGTAACGGACAGCACAGGGTGTTCGGTTACCTCTGCACCTTACGTAGCAACCACGCTTTCGACAGGAGATTTACAGGGAAAGAATCCGGTAAAGATTCAAACACTTTCCGGCGGAGTCTTACACATAACCGCACCGGGGGAGGTCCTTGCGAGGGCATCAATAAAAATTTATGACGTGAAAGGCCGGCTGATCGTTGAAAAAATTGCCGGTGAAATGAATGACAACCTTGATTTGAGAGATCTAAGTGAGGGAGTGTATGTTGTATCAGTGTTAATTGATAATAATTATTACCGGACAAAAATAATTTTATAGCTGCTGTCGTCCTTTGGATTAAAAATTATTCGTAGCGGATAAAGGTGCTTCGGGTGTGCTTTATTTACCTGCGACTAAATTAAACTTCAGGGTAAATTCGTCATAAATCATTTTATCGCCGATATCGGGAAAAAATGTTTTCGAATTATATTTCAGATCGAACTTAGCGCGGTCTACCACAATGGAACCGGTAGCAGAAACCTTGTCGTCATTCATACTGATGGCAGCATCGAATGAGATTTCATTTGTTTTATCCTTAATAGTAAGCATGCCTTTCACAAGGTGTGTGGCTCCGTTTTGCGACCCCGGCCTGAGTGGTGTTACTGAAGAAATTACAAATTTTGATTTAGGGTATTTGGCAGCGTCAAAAAAATCGGCTGACTTGAGATGGTTTTCCAGTTTGGCCCTTCGCTCAGGCGAATCCATGTCTTTATCCAGGATGGAATTCATATCTATTTCGAAGCTGCCGGTAAGTTTTCCATGATCGTTTTTTATTTCTCCACTCGAGAATTTTATTGTTCCATTATGCTTTCCGGTCACTTTTTCTGCATACCATTCGAGCGTACTTTGACTGGTGTCAACAGTGAAGGTATCGATATGCAATACATTTCCCACGAAGGCCATTAATGAGAATATTACAATTGCGCCGCTTAGTTTGAATACTTTATTCATGACGGAAGTTTTTATTTATTCATCAGGTATTTCTCAAAAATAAATGGGCCAAATGGAACGACTGAGGCAAAAATTGCCAGAAAGACTTTTTTAACGTTCCACATGTATGTAAGTTTCACATGCAACAGTGCCAGCATATAAGCCATAAATAATATGCCATGCATCCACCCAACAATCAAAACAGCATTGGGGTAACCGGCAAAATATTTTAACGGCATGGCGATGAACAGTAACAGCAGGAATGACATGCCTTCCATGGCCGCGATTACCCTAAAACGGTATAACGAACCTGCATAAATAAATTTTTGCATGATTGCAATTTTTTTTAACGTGACTAACTTTCAGGGAAATTTAATATTCCATTCTAACAGGGCATTGCCTGTTATCTTCCAAAAGTATGAAATGATTTGTCAACTCCGAGATTATTTTCGGTTAAACATTAACAGGAGAATAAGATTCGGAATTCAAAGCAGTCTTTCAGCATCAATATATTATTCCTATTTTTGAAATCATTCATAGTACTGCCGCTGGATGCCGAATTCTTCTGTATACGACTTGCTTTATAAGATGAGCGCTGAAAATATTGTCCTTGCTTATCAGGGCGACATTGATGCGGGTTTGCTTGAGTCTGTCTATTCGATGATGAACAGGCACCTGGAAGAAAAGAAAATTTCATCAGACAGGAAAAAAAAGTTTTTTTACATCCTTATCGAATCTTTGCAAAACGTTTTTCATCACCAGGTGGTGAAATTCGAAAACCTCAATGGTGAAAAAATAGTGGCTGCGGGATTTATTATCAAGTCTGACGATGAGGGAACGTATAATATCATTACGGGGAATTACCTGCCGAATTCCAAAGTAGACGGTCTTAAAAAGCAACTTGAAGAAGTTAACAGCTTAGGACCGGAAGAATTGAGAGAATACTATCGACAATCGCTTTCCGGAAATGAATTTTCGGAAAAGGGAGGGGCCGGACTTGGCATCATCGAAATGGCAAGGAGGTCGGGCAATAAACTTATGTATGAATTCACCAAAATCAACAACGATTATTCTTTCTTTAGTTTAACAATTACTATTCACTGATATGAGCAACCTCGTTATCGATAACAGTGTTAAGACACCATCCATTACATTAGAGATGAATGGAAAACTTGAAATCAGGGGGAAATCGATCCCTGAGAATTCGTTTGAATTCTATAAACCTGTCTTCGAATGGCTGGATAATTATTCACATACTCCATCTCCTAATACGGAATTAAAAATCAGCCTGGAGTATTTCAATACGAGTTCTTCCAAATGCCTGCTGGATATTTTCCGAAAACTCGAAATATTAAATCTTTCCGGTAAGAGCACTGTTAAAGTTTCATGGTTTTATGATGCCGACGACGAAGATATGATGGAGGCCGGCGAAGATTACCAGGCATTGGTGAAGGTCCCTTTTGAATTAAACAAAGCGTAGAAACTTATCACGTGGATTTTTATTTTTTAATCACATACATTCACAGAGAATGTTTGCAAAATGAACCCCCGTCTCTGTTAAACTCCAGATTTGATTCTGTTAATTATAAATTCAGGGTTATCTCTTGCTGAATATATTCACCACTTTTCTGAAAAGATTTATTTGTAAAGTCAGATAAAGCGAAAGAGTCATCAGCCAGATGATTGTAAGATTTGCTAATAATGTGCTGTAAGTTCTCCCGGAAAAATTCTTCACCGATGAAAATAAAGGAGCATTAAAAAAAGTCTCGGATGCATTCTCATGAAAGACAGGCTCAAAACGCTGGATGATCTTTTCGTTGGTGACTACTATTCTGTCCTTCTGATTATTGTTCTTTACAATATCCTCGAGACTTTCATTTTCATACCTGTTTCTTTCCCGGTTGAAAACGGCAGCTCGTTGGGGAGTATCAGTCAGACGGCCGATCTGTATTTCTTTCTTCTCGCTCGCGGCATTATACTGATCAATATAAAATTCCTTCAGGTCATCGAGTGCAGTCCGGGCTTGCTGGCCAATTTCATGGGTATAATGGTTTTTTTCAAATTCGGTCAGGAATGGAAATTTACCCGGTGAATGAAGAGCTGCTTCTTCCCTGAAGCCGTTACTCAGCACCTTCATGGGTATAACGAACGAGTCTGCCGGCGCATGCCGGGCAAGAAGGTTTTCACACTTATCGAGCCTCTCTCTCATCGCTGAAATCCACCAGTCTTTTTTATATGTCGACCGGCTCATGACGGCATCCAGTTCAAAGAATTTTTTTCCGAAGGGATTATTTGCGAACTGTTCAACGGCAAGCGCTTCGAAAGCCCAGCGGGAGGTCATGGAATTGCCGATGAACGGAACTCCTTCCTGCTTCGTTATTGCGGGATGAAGTTTTTCAAACCTCACAATAACACCGCTCAAAAGTATCTGTGGAATGAGCAGGAATGGAATCAGGATGTATACGGTCACTGCCGAATCCAGGGCTGCCGAAATATTCAGTCCAAGCAGGTTTGCAAAGCAACTCGTCGAAAATAATATAAGCCAGTAGGTAAGATTCATGTCGTGAATCCCCATCATCATGTTCCCGATAATTACAAACGATGCTGACTGGATCGCAGAAATAATAAACAGCAGGCAGACCTTGCTTAGCAGATATCCTGTCCGGCTTAAGTGTAAAAACCGTTCCCTCTGTTGAATCTTCCGGTCGCGGATGATTTCTTCGGCACTTACCGACAATCCAAGAAATAAAGCCACGATCACGCCGATGAACAGGTAAGCCGGGAGATTCGGATTATTGATGAGCTTGTATTCGCCGCCGACCGAATACCTGAGGATAAATCCGAGTATTAATGCCAGTACCGGAGCCTCGAGCAGGTTGATGAGCATATATTGCCTGTTGCTCAGCCTCGCGATGAAATCGCGCGTGAAGAATATTTTCCATTGGCCGAAGGGAGAGGCTTTCTTCACATTAGGTGGCACGAAATGCGGATGTTTTATTTCATCACCCGGAATGGCTTCCTTCTTATATAATTCATTCCATTCCTTCGGAGTGATTCTCCTCGTGTTCGTATGGTTTCCGAATTCATCGACTTCATGCAGTTCGATGATATTAAAAAGCTGTTCGGGATTTATATTTCCGCATACAGGGCATTCGCTTTGTTCCGAATCGGTGAGATGCACCTGTCGCTTGAAATACATCATGGCATCAGACGGATTACCGAAATAAACAGGGAAGCCACCTGTATCGAGCATGAGTAACTGATCGAACATGCGGAATATATCTGACGAGGGCTGGTGTATGACAACGAAAACAAGTTTGCCGTTCAGGGCAAGTTGTTTCAGAAGGTCCATAACATTTTCCGCATCGCGGGAGGATAGGCCAGATGTCGGTTCGTCGACGAAGAGTATGGAAGGTTCCCGGACGAGTTCGAGCCCGATGTTAAGCCTCTTTCGTTGTCCGCCGCTGATCATCTTATTCAGCACGCTGCCGACTCTCAGGTCTTTGATCTCCTTCAGGCCGAGTGAATCAAGGACGTTGTCGACCTTGTTCATGATCTCAAAATCATCCAGGTCGCCATAACACAGCTTAGTGTTGTAATACAGGTTCTGAAACACGGTCAGTTCTTCGATCAGCAGATCGTCCTGTGGAATATTTCCTACGAGACCTTCCTGCATTCCTTTGGTCTCATAGAGATCCACACCGTTTACCAGAACGTTTCCGGAAGACGGTTTGCTGCTTCCGTTTAAGATGTTCAGCAAGGTGGATTTTCCTGCACCGCTGCTGCCCATGATTCCTACAAGCGTACCTGAATCGACAGAGAAAGTCAGGTCATGAAGTCCTTTCCTTCCATTTGGAAAAACATATTCCAGGTTTCTGGCGCTGAACCTGAACAGTTCTTCGTTATCGACAGAGAGGAAACTCTTCAGCAGGTCGGAAAAATACAATGGCAGCGTCTTAGGGCTTCTTACTACCGCTCCTTGCGCGAGAACAGTGACCCGTGTAATATCAGTAGGCTGTCCGTTAATTGTTAACCGGTCCTGGCCCGTATACCGCAGTGCGATTACCTGGGCACGCTTCAGGTAAAGAAAAATCATTTGTCCGTCGAGATCGGCACGGAAAAGATGATGGGCATTATTGAATCGCCTTGAAGTTTCCGAGTTTACAAAAAGCACGAGAGATGAGTCGCAGTTTTCGGCTGAAAGATTTTGCCCGCAAACTGCAAGACAGAGCGCAGCCTCTTCGGCTTCGATGGTGAAAACGTTCGCAACGGTTTCGAGGAATTCTTTTTCTTCAGGCGTGATCTCCAGCTGCGACGACTGCATGAATTCGGCGAGTCGCAAAAAGACAATATACTTCTGTCTTGTATTGAGTTCTTTATTTATCTCGGTGCAGATGCGCAGCATCCTCACGGAACCGCCGGCGAGTTTTTTTTTGGCACGGGTATCGTCTTCCCCTTTGTCGAAACGGGCGACGAAGTCGTCGTACATGGAAAGGTATTCCGGAATCCGTTGCAGGCTTACCTGTTGTCTAAGAAAGGCTTCGACCGTTTCCCTGCTTTGAAGTGTGAGTCTTTCCAGCGCTGCGCCAATCGCGAAAAGCTGCATGAGCGCCTGCAATATTCTTTCACTCATCGACGACCGGGATTATAAAAATAAATTATTTCACCATGTCGTTTCTGACAGGAGTAATAGCAGCACTTAAAAGAGCCATATTTTCTTTGGTCAGTTGTTCTGACGATTCGATTCCGTCAAAAACTTTTTTAATGGTCTTAAGCTGAACGAGCAAATTTGCTGAACTGGGGTATTTGGTAAGATCAGAAAACAGGTTGATCAGGTTATCGAGATATAATTTTTCATTATAAACTTTATCGAATAAGCCGGCATTGGAGCTGTTGCGATCATCGTTTTTAATGAGTTCAACACTCAGGTACATGGTTTCGATGATACTTCCGGCAAGAACGTGAGAGGCAACTTCGACGCGGCGGTTTGAACGCAGATAATTATCCGTTTCCGCATATGCTCGGTCGATGATCTTGACGAGTGAATCTTTATTCTGTTCATTATCCATGAAACTGGATGTGAAGTTGTCAAACGTTTCCTGCACATTCAGCTTTTCTGCCATTTTTTTGGAAGTGGAATAGTAGTCGAGTAAATCCTGGTTCTGTCCGTAAAAAGCAGCATAAGCCATATCGATTCCATAGATTCCATAATTCACGGCTTTCTTGAAACCAGATGAATAATTTGAGGCATTGTCTGGCGGGTTTAGAAGGTCTTTGTTAAACGGAACCTTGTTCTGATAAATGGAATTGATCATTTCCATTGGAGAAGGAAGGTTTGCAATGGTATAGAAGAACTTGAAATCGAGCATTTCTTCCGCCCTCAGGGCGGCTGAATCCTTTACCGTTCCGGCTGTATCTGTAAATTCATCGGTCGTTTGTTCGGGTTTATTATTACTACACGACTGAGCAAATGCAACGATAAAAACCAAAATTCCGATTCGGTAAAAAGTATTTTTCATAAGAATAAGTTTATGCAAAAATAGAAAGGATTGTGTAAAATCAAAGCTAAAACTTAAGGCATACGTCATAAGTCAATGGTCAAAAGTCAGAAGTCAAAAGTGCGTAGGGTAGGAGATTCTATATATGCTACTGGATCTGTTATTAATTGAAAAACAGATAAATTACCTAAAATTATTAGTCAACCGGTAAATCTTTTTCCAAATAGTTTTTTTGACCTTTGACTTCTGACTTTAGGGTAGTGGCTCAGTTTCAAGATTCAAATATTATTTTACATTTTCTAAAAAGATTAATTGCCCCGATCTTTAGATCGGGGAAAACAAATGCAACGATCCGTGCTTTAGCCCCAATTAACGGCCGTTCATTTGGGCTAAAGCCCGGGAAATCTTCGAACATAATCCCCGAATCTAAAGATCGGAGCTATTATAAAACATCTGCTTTCAAACTGAGCCACTACCGACTTTAGACTTTTAACGTGAGACCTGATTTGATTCCGTATCTTTGCCACCCTATGAAACACCCTGGTTTTGACGAAATATACATGGAGCTTGCGCAGAGTCTTTCACGGAAATCGCATTGTGTGAAGAAACAAGTGGGTGCGGTGCTGACGAAGGACACAAGAATCGTATCGATAGGATATAACGGCCCGCCGGCAGGCACACATAATTGTGACGACGAATGGCCCGAGACCGGCTGTCCGCGCGATAGCAAAGGCAGTTGTTCGCTGGCGCTTCATGCGGAGCAGAATGCAATCTTATATGCTTCTAAAAACGGAGTTCCCATCGAGGGTTGCACACTCTACATCACACTGTCTCCCTGTCTTGCCTGTGCGAGAATTATTTATTCGATGGGCATAAAAAGTGTCATTTACCTTCACGCCTATTCGGAATACAAAGGAATTGGTTCCGACGAAGGGGTTGATTTCTTAAAGCGTTTCGGTGTTAACGTAAGGAAGTTTGAGTCTGAGTCCAGGAAAGTTGTTGCTTCCTGAAACTTTTTATACAAATGCTTCGCCGGTAAACGGCAGTAATAAATTAACATACTGTTAGCCATTCAGACAAAACATTTTACCATAAATTCAGTTTAAAAAATCGCGAGATATAAAATTAATATATAGTGAATAAGATAAAAATCTGGTTGCCTCTTGTGTTTGCGGGATTGCTTGCGCTTGGGATTTATATTGGAATGCGCATGAATGAGCCATACAGGAAGGCGAATTCTTTGTTTTCGTTCCGGACCGGACAGTTCAATAAGATCAACGACGTCATCAATTACATCAACATGGAATATGTTGATACGGTAAATCAGAAGAAACTTGTAGAGAGTACGATTGAAGACATCCTTCACCAGCTCGACCCTCATTCGGCATACATTCCCGCAGACGAACTGCAGGCGTCCAACGAACCTCTCGAAGGAAACTTCGAAGGAATCGGTGTGGAATTTCATATCCAGAACGACACGATCATGGTTGTTGCTGCTGTATCGGGAGGGCCATCGGATGAATTGGGAATACAGGCCGGCGACAGAATTATTAAAGTGGAAGGAAAAAATGTTGCAAACATTCACATCACCAGTACCCAGGTTATGCAACTGCTTCGAGGTCCGGGAGGCACGAAGGTTAAGGTGACGATCTACAGGTACGGTCAGCTGATCGATTACCAGATCACTCGCGGAAAAATACCGGTCTACAGTGTGGACGTTTCATATATGCTCGACAGCGAGACGGGATATATCAAGGTGAGTCATTTCGGAGATAAGACTTATGAGGAATATCTTGACGGATTTATGAAGCTCAAAGAACTTGGCATGAAAAATCTCGTGCTCGACCTCAGGGGAAACCCGGGAGGATATCTGAAGACAGCCATACAGATTGCAGACGAATTTTTGCCTGATCAGAAGATGATTGTATATACGGAAGGAAGAGCACGACCGAAAGAAAAATACATCGCTTCGAATCGCGGGTATTTCGAAAATGGGCCGCTTGTCGTTTTAATTGATGAAGGCAGCGCGTCGGCGAGTGAGATCGTTTCGGGAGCACTGCAGGACTGGGATCGTGCAATCATCGTCGGCAGGCGTTCGTTCGGCAAAGGACTCGTGCAGGAACAAAGTGAATTCCCGGATGGATCTGCTATCAGGCTCACGATTGCAAGGTATTTTACTCCGACAGGCAGATGCATTCAGAAACCTTATGAGAACAACTATGAGCAATATGAGAATGAATTGTTCGAGAGGTTTAAGAAAGGTGAATTACTCAGTTCGGACAGCATTCATTTTCCTGATTCATTGAAGTTTACAACACCTGCCGGTCATATCGTATATGGCGGTGGCGGAATCATGCCGGATGTATTTGTCTCGCTCGATACGTCAGGTAACTCAAATTATTATTCTTCTATCAGCAGCAAAGGTCTCGTAACCGAGTTTGCATATAATTTTCTCGATAAAAACAGAAAAGACTTTAAAAAGTACAAGTCGTTCGAAGATTATAACAAGTCCTTTACGATCGACGATAACATACTGAGAGAATTCGTTTCCTATGCTGAAAAAAACGGCGTGAAGCCTAACGAGAAGGAATTAAATATTTCATCTGAAATTATTACAACGCAATTGAAGGCGCTTATTGCAAGGCAACTGTGGAAAAACGAAGGGTTTTATGCAGTCATACACAAGCTCGATAAAACATTAAGCAAAGCGATGGAGTTGATGGAGAATAAGCAGGTGACGTTTCGGGGGAAGTAAGGAATTGTTTTTCTGTTTTTCTGTTTTTCTGTTTTGGTGTTTTTCTGTTTTTCTGTTTTATTGTTTTTCTGTTTTATTGTTTTATTGTTAGGGTGACCAACGTAAAAACAATAAAACATAAAAACAAACTCTTAACTAAGCCCTAAATAAAATTCAATATATTTGCGTAACGAACTAAAACGCAAAGAACATGGCTTTCGAATTACCAAAACTCACATACGCATTTAATGCACTTGAACCACATATTGATGCACGCACGATGGAGATCCATCATGGGAAGCATCACCAGGCATATGTAACAAATCTTAACAATGCAATTGCTGGAACGGATGCAGAGAAACTGAGCATTGAGGAGATCTGCAGGAATATTTCCAGGTACCCGATGCCGGTGAGGAACAATGGAGGCGGGCATTATAATCATTCGCTTTTCTGGACGATCATGAAACAGGGTGGCGGCGGCAATCCGACAGGCCCTGTTGCGGATGCAATAAATTCGACGTTTGGAAGCTTCGAAGAATTCAAGACAAAATTTAATAATGCCGGCGTAACCCGTTTCGGCAGCGGCTGGGCCTGGCTTATTGTCGGCGCCGATAAAAAACTTGCCATCAGTTCAACGCCAAACCAGGATAATCCATTGATGGATATTGCTGAGGTTAAAGGCATACCTGTCATCGGCCTGGATGTATGGGAACATGCATATTATCTG
Organism: uncultured Flavobacteriales bacterium; assembly: GCA_964595205.1. GTDB lineage: Bacteria > Bacteroidota > Bacteroidia > AKYH767-A > 2013-40CM-41-45 > JADKIH01. Next base: position 26,057 of record CAZQOQ010000010.1, read on the forward strand.
AATTATCAGAACCGCCGACCGGATTATTGCAATGCCTGGTGGAATGTGATCAACTGGGATGAAGTTTCCCGCCGGTTTAAGGCAGCCATGTAATTATTGAAGATTGAAGAATAATTTGGTATTGGTTATTTAAAAAACCGTGAAAAACAGCATTGTTATTCATTAAATAATATCAACTTATTATTCAATCTTCAATTTTCAATAACAGAAAGGTTACAGTCTTTTTCATTTATTTATTACACAACATTTTTTTTTCTTCTCCGTTGAAGGCGTTATGCGCATGCTGCATATTCTGAAAATTGCCGGGAAGATCACGTTGATTGTATTGTTATGCCTTTTCACGGCAGGCGCTTTAGTCGGGTTCTTCTACGAAAAGGAAATCAAGCAGCTGATTATTTCCGAAATCAACAGGAATATAAATACAAAGATCAGCGTTGGTGAGTTTGACTTTTCCGTAATCAGGCATTTCCCCAATGCCTCTTTTGAAATGAAGGACGTAAAAATAGATGAGGTAACTGTTTCGGAGAAAAAGGATACACTCCTCTTCGCGAAACAGCTTTCACTTCGGTTCAGGATTACCGATCTGTTCGAGAAGAATGTAAGTGTGAGAAAAATAGTCATTCATGACGGTATCATAAACATCCGCGTCGACAGGGAAGGACATGGAAATTATTTATTCTGGAAAAAATCTGCCGATACAACCGGATCGGGTGCGATCGACCTGGAAAAAATTGGTCTGAGGAATGTTGTATTGAATTATAATGACGAAAAGGATCACCAGGACTATTCGATGCTTGCAACCGACGGCGATCTTTCAGGTAAATTCTCAGGCGACGAATTCTGGCTGAAGACGAATGCAAAGTTGTTTGTGAACAGGCTACGTATTCATGATGAAAATTACGTGGATCATAAGCCGGTTATCCTGATGTCGTCACTCTATGTAAACAGTAAAAATGGTTTGTACCGCATTGATGACAGCCAGGTCAAGGTCGACAGGGTTCAGTTTAATGTAGGCGGAGAGATTTCAAACAAATCTGCCGACTGGGTGCTGAACCTGGCGATCAGCGCGGAGGAAAACGATATTCCTTATTTCCAAAAAATATTGCCGCCATCATTTGCAAAGCAATTGGGTAATATCGAGAGCCGGGGAAAATTATTGTTTTTTTCGGAAATAAAAGGGTCGGTGGCAGGGAAAAATATACCACATGTCGATATCGGCTTTACGGTAAAGAATGGGAGACTATTGTCCGGCGATGCGGAGTTAGAGAAATTAAATTTTTCCGGGAAATTTACCAATCATGGAAAGATCAAAGGAAATACCATCGACATTCCTGCATTGACGGCTTATTTGTCGGGCCATAAGATAGAGGCAGGCATTCGTCTGGACAACCTGCCCGAGGCTTTTCTAACGCTGAATGCAAAGACGCAGTTAAACCTGAAGGAAATACAGCCATTCATTAAAGCTGATACGCTGCAATCCATTTCGGGCGACCTTGCAATGAATGTCTTTTATTCCGGGAAGATCCGGGAACTCTCCAGATTAAACAAGGGAGAATTAAACAATATCAAAGCGTCGGGAAATATAGATATCAGTCATGTAAATTTTAAACTGAAGAATAACCCGCTGGAATTTGGTAACCTGAGCGGAAATTTTTCACTGCATAACAACGATGTTTATGTGAAGAATTTCACGGGGAATATTTCGTCGAGCGATTTCAGCATGGATGGAGTTTTCAGGAATTTTATTTCTTTTCTGCTGATACCGGGACAGCCCGGCGATTTGCAGGCCAGGGTTACATCGAAGACAGTCGACCTGGATGAATTGCTCGTCAATAAATCAGAAAAGAATTCGGGCGATACAAGTTACATCCTGAAATTTAATCCGCGGCTGATCTGCGGGTTGGATGTGAATATCGAGAACCTGCGTTTCAGGAGATTCACGGCTGATAATATACACGGACATGTAAATCTCAACAAGCAGGTGATTAGCGGGAAGGGTCTTCAGTTCAATGCCATGGGTGGAAACGTAACGATGGATGCGAGGATCAATGCTTCGAGGCGGGACAGCGTGATGATGGATTATGATACGAAATTCTCGAAGGTGGATATCACGCGATTGTTTTACGAAATGGAAAATTTTGATCAGCATACGATGACGGATGCAAACGTGAAAGGACGTTTGAGTGCTGACGTGCAGTTTGTCTCGGCATGGTCGAACGATCTTATCCTCAATTCGAAGAGCGTGAGAGCCTCGTGCGACATAACCGTGGAGAATGGAGAGCTGATAAACTTTGCTCCCATCCAGGCAGTGGGGAAATATATTCATTCGCCTGACCTGAAACACATCCGTTTCTCGACGCTGAAGAATAACATTTCCATCGCCAACAGGAAGATCTATATTCCGAAGATGGACATCAATTCATCGGCGATGAATATTTCAGGTAACGGCACACATGATTTTGATAATAACATCGATTACCATCTTCAATTACTTCTTTCAGACGTTCTTGGAAAGAAGGCAAAGAGCAGTTCCACAGAATTCGGCGAGATTGCTGATGACGGACTCGGTCGCACAAAACTTTTCCTGGCCATGCGTGGGACGGTGGATGATCCACACTTTGCATACGACAGGAAAGCCACCGGAGAGAAGCTGAAAAACGACATTGCAGTGGAAAAACAAAATCTGAAAGGACTACTTAAAAAGGAATTTGGCTTATATAAAAATGAACCTTCCGTTCAGGCTTCAAAGCCTAAAAAACACGAAGAGATGCAGATTGACTGGTCGAACGAGTAAAGTTTTCTGTTTGATAAAAATCTTTCATCTTTGCCCTTTCGCCGGATAAGTTTTAAGCCCCGCCTTAAAGTGAATATTTACACACAGAAACAACGCTGGAAAATTCTTTTGCTGATTGCTGCTTTGTTAATCAGCACAGCATCACTGTGGTATACTAACAGGCTGGTAAAGAAACTCTCAGAAGAAGAGCGGAAGAAGATTGAATTATGGGCAGAGGCGACTCGCAGGCTTGCCGACGTGTCGGAGATGAACAGCGACATAAACTTCCTTTCCAACGTCATCAGCAACAACAATACGATTCCTGTTATCTGGGCCGACGATAAATTTGCAGTCATTTCCTATCGTAACCTGGACTCTCTGAAGGCATTGGATAAGGCTTACCTGGAAAAGATGGTTGAGGTAATGCGTGTGGAACATGCGCCGATAGAAATTAAAATCGGTAAAAACCTGAAGCAGTATATACTTTACCAGGATTCGGAGCTACTGGTCAGGCTGCGGTATTATCCTTACTTCCAGCTGGGTGTGATAGCGTTATTCCTGCTTGTATCGTACCTGGCATTCAGTTCTTCGAGAAAGGCTGAACAAAACCAGGTGTGGGTAGGGATGGCGAAAGAAACCGCTCATCAACTGGGTACGCCATTGTCGTCGCTGATGGCGTGGCTCGAACTCCTGAAGTTACGCGGTGTGAGTACCGATTATACGAATGAAATAGAGAAGGACATCAACCGGCTGCAGACGATCACTGAACGTTTTTCGAAAATCGGTTCGGCTCCTGCGCTTACTAAAGTCAACGTTCATGAGGTGCTTCAGCATTCAGTCGATTACATCCGTACGCGGAGTTCGGGAAGCGTGGATTTTTTACTCGATCCGGATTCCCGTGAAATTTTTGCCCCGATGAACGTTCCGTTGTTCGAATGGGTGATAGAGAACATTCTGAAGAATGCCATCGATGCAATGAGTGGTAAGGGGAAAATTTCTCTGAATATCACCGATCAGCAGCAATTCGTTTACATCGACATTACGGATACCGGCAAGGGGATTCCGAAGGGATCATACAGGACAATTTTCAAACCCGGATATACGACTAAGAGCAGGGGCTGGGGACTCGGACTTTCATTAAGCAAGCGTATCATAGAAGAGTACCACGACGGACAGATTTTTGTGAAAAGCTCAGAACCGAGTAAAGGAACGACGTTTCGTATCGTACTCAATAAATAAATTAGTTACATTTCATTGAGTAATATCTTCTTTGTGATCTTTGTGATTAACCTTTGTGTTCTCTGTGGTGAAAAAGCAGTTATCATTACTTACTAACTACAGTTCTTAGTAACTCCATATTCTTTTTTTTACCACAGAGAACACAAAGGTTAATCACAGAGTTCACAAAGAATATCGTTCGTATTGTTGAGCAACATTCTTCAATTTTCAATAAACGTGTCCGGCATTTATATACATATTCCATTCTGTCGCCAGGCATGTACGTACTGTGATTTTCATTTTTCCACTTCGCTGCAATATGCTGAGCCGTTGATTTCTGCGCTTCAGAAGGAAATTGTTTTACGAAAAGACTATTTGCGGGATGAAAAGATTGAGACAATTTATTTTGGTGGAGGAACGCCATCTTTGATTGATACCGCTTTCATCAAATCAATACTCAAAATAATTCATGACGAGTTTGTGGTTATGGCGGGAGCGGAAATTACTCTCGAAGCAAATCCTGATGATCTGACGATTGAAAAGAGCGAAGATCTGATCAGGTCGGGAATCAACAGGCTGAGCATAGGCATACAGAGTTTTTTCGACGATGATTTGAGATTTATGAATCGCGCACATGATGCCAGGCAGGCGATTTCTGCAATTGAAAATGTGAAGAAAGCGGGTTTCGAAAATATCAGCATCGATCTGATCTATGGCATTCAGCGGCCGGGTGAGAGTCACTGGAAAGAAAACCTGGAAAGGGCATTGAGCCTGGAGGTCGATCACCTTTCCTGTTATGCACTTACCATAGAACCGCGGACGGTTTTGGCCGACATGATCCGGAAGAAGAAAGTCCCGCCGCCGGATGATGAGAAGACGGTAGCCGATTTCGAATTGCTGATGGATCGTGCAGCAAAAGCCGGTTACGATCATTATGAGATCAGCAACTTTGCCAGGAAACAAAAATATTCACGGCACAACACTTCTTACTGGCAACGGAAAAAGTATCTGGGAATTGGTCCGTCGGCGCATTCGTATGATGGAGTTTCCCGCCAGTGGAATGTTGCGAATAACCAGGAATACATCCGCAGGATGAATGAAAATATTATTCCTTTTGAGAAAGAAGAATTGACCGCAGAAAATAAATTCAACGAATATATTCTCACATCGCTGCGTACCATGTGGGGAATCGATGTTTCATTAATCGAAGGGGAATTCGGCAGTGATAAAAAGTCTTTTCTCATTAATCGTTTGAATGATTATTTAAAGAAAGGAATGATAATTCAATCGGGGGAAAATTTTATTTTGACAAGAGAAGGGAAATTTTTTGCGGATAGGATTGCGGCGGAAATGTTTGTTTGAAGAATTTTCCACCGAAGATTGATGCCTTACTACAATGCGAACCGGGATGTATTGCAATCAGCGGGAGAAATATTGAGTTGCTTTCCCGCAGATCCCGCAGATTAAAACCGCAGATTCTCGCAGAGCCTAACGCTATTCAAAAGCAGCAATCCCCGTCACATCCATCCCTGTAATCAATAGATGTATGTCATGCGTTCCCTCATAAGTGATCACCGACTCGAGATTCATCATATGCCTCATGATCGGATACTCACCGGTAATTCCCATTCCGCCATGAATTTGTCGCGCCTCGCGGGCAATCTGCAAAGCCATGTTCACATTATTTCTCTTGGCCATGGAGATCTGTGAAGGAGTCGCGCGGTTTTCGTTTTTCAGGACGCCGAGGCGCCATGTGAGCAATTGCGCCTTCGTGATTTCGGTAATCATCTCGGCGAGTTTTTTCTGCGTGAGCTGGAACGAACCGATTGGTTTTCCAAACTGAACTCTTTCTTTAGAATAACGAAGCGCTGAGTCGTAGCAATCGAGCGCCGCTCCGATGGCACCCCAGCTGATTCCATAGCGGGCCGAGTTGAGACAGCCCAGCGGGCCTTTCAGACCTTTTACATTCGGCAAAAGATTTTCTTTCGGAACTTTTACATTGTCGAAAACCAATTCGCCGGTTGCACTTGCGCGTAGCGACCACTTGCCGTGAGTTTCGGGAGTAGTGAATCCTTTCATGCCGCGCTCGAGGACGAGTCCGCGGATATCGCCTTTTTCATCCTTGGCCCACACAACCGCCACGTCGGCGAAAGGCGCATTGCTGATCCACATCTTCGAACCATTCAACAGGTAATGATCGCCTTTGTCTTTGAAATTGGATAACATGCCGCTCGGGTTCGAACCATGATCGGGTTCCGTTAAGCCAAAACATCCCATCCATTCGCCCGAAGCGAGTTTGGGTAAATATTTTTTTCGCTGCTCTTCGCTGCCGTAGGTATAAATCGGATACATCACCAGTGAGCTTTGTACAGAAGCCGTCGAACGCAATCCTGAATCGCCGCGCTCGAGTTCCTGCATGATGATGCCGTAAGAAATCTGGTCGAGCCCGCCACCGCCGTATTCCTGCGGAAGGTATGGTCCGAAGGCGCCGATACCGGCAAGTCCTTTGATCCATTGTTTTGGAAATTCCGCTTTCTGACAGGCCTCTTCGACGATGGGAGACACATCTTTCTTCACCCATTCGCGAACGCTGTTGCGGATTAATATATGTTCTTCTGTTAGTAATTCGTCTACCTGGTAATAGTCATGATACTGAAAACGGTCTTGTGCCATGCGAAAGGTCTCTTTTTTTGGAGCTGCGAATTTAACGAAATACGATTAACCTTTAACATTCTCTTTCAATCTAAACGCCAAACGCCAAACACCAAACACCAAACACCAAACGCCAAACCATTTCGTAACCAGCAGACTAGAAAAAAATAAACCAAGATTGTTAATTTTCGTTTCTTTACTCAATAGATTGTTATCTGGATTCCCGGTATGAAAAGTAAAATTGAAGAAGAGCAATTATTGAAAATGCTGGCTGATCGGGATGTGAAGGCCATGGAATTTATTTATGACAACTTTTCTGCCGGACTGTATGGTTTCATCCGAAACACGGAAAGCGATGACCAGGCTGCTGAGGAAATATTAAAAGAAACGTTTTTCAGGGTTTGGAAGAATTTTTCAAAATATGAGCCCGATAAAGACCGTTTTTTCAGCTGGATGATCGGTATTTGCAGGGGAGTGTGTAAAGAGAGGCAGGCTTCGAAAAATATATCCGGTCAAAATAAGAACCAGGGCAATGAAGTACACGTATCAGGGAATGTTTCAGTCAGAGATGTGTCTTTCAATCCCGGAAGCATTTCGATAAATCAGATCAGGAACAAACTGGAACCCGAATATTACAGGATCATCGACCTCCTCTACATCAGTGGAAACAGTCAGTCCGAAGTCGCGGAGAAACTGAACATACCCCTGGGAACAGTGAAGACAAGGTCACATGCTGCGATTCAAAAATTAAAGACGATACTCCTGGAATCAGGAAAGCAGGATGAACATAAATGAGTACATAGTTTCGGGCATTGTAGAGTTGTATGCAATGGACGCTCTTCCGCCTGCGGAAAAAAAAGAGTTTGAACGTCTCATGATTCTTTATCCTGAGATCGGTAAAGAGCTCAACCGGACGAAAGCCGTGCTTGAAAAATATGTGAGCAGTCATTCACTGAATCCAAGGCCTCAGGTGCGCCAGGAGGTAATCGGGAAAATAGAAAGCGAAAAGAACGATAAGCCGAAAGGGAAGTCTTCTAATGGAGATTATTCCCTTACATACAAGTATATGATTGCCGCAAGCCTTGCGGCGCTTGTCGTGAGTACATTCGCATCCTGGTTTTTTTATTCTCGATGGAATGAAGCGGAGGAACGTTATACCGAATTGCTGAATGAGAAGATCGAACTCAGTCAGAACTATAATCTTCTGAAATTATCCTATGATGAATCAGTTTCAAATCTTGTAATCATTCGTGACGAGAGTTCCGATGTTTTTGTATTGCACTCCAAAGACACTCTGCGTCATTACCAGGCGAGAGTGTATTGGAATAAATATTCACGGCACACGTATATCGATGTGATTTCTTTGCCTAAACCTGAAGAAGGAATGCAGTTCCAGTTATGGGCGATCTCCGGAAGGGAGGCGGCCGATGTGGGAGTTTTGCTGATGGATGAAGATAATATTCAGCGGATGAAGGATGTAGTAAAGGCTAACTCATGGCTGATTACGATGGAGCCAAGAGGCGGCAGCGTGACACCGTCGATGGATCAGATGGTGCTGAGGTATTAAAGGATTTCACCATGGATCATTCACGGTCCCGGATTCCACAGGGGCGCGTGAGACGTCGAACGGATAATTATAAGGCTTATCTTTGTTTATGCTTCATGCAAAGGGAGTCGTTTATTTATTTGTATCACTATTATTTTTTTCCTGTTCGAAAGAGCAATACACACAGCCGCTGGTAAAGCCTCAGGGATGCGACAGCATGCGGTTTTCATTTGAAGAACATATCCGTCCCGTTTTCACTTCCAATTGCAATTTTAATGAGTGCCATGCCCCAGGCGGGAAAGGCAATTATGATTTTACTGATTACCATGTGGTGAGAAATCGTGTTGAAGCCGGAAGCATTGATTACAGGATGGATTTACCTGATGACGATCCTCAACACATGCCGATGGATATGCGTTTGAGTTCATGCGATTATTTTATTATCAAGACCTGGATCAGACAAGGGTACCCGGAAAAATAAGGATCATGATTAAGAAAATGGCAGTGGTTTTTATGCTGATGCATGGTTCAATAGTATCTGCTCAGAAAGTTTTCATCGCAGACAAGGGCGAAGTGACATTTTATTCATACGCACCACTTGAAGATATAAAGGCTGAGAGCAGACAACTTAACGGTATGATCAATACAACGACCGGTGAAGTCGCTTTCATGATTCCCATGCGGAGCTTTCATTTTGCAAAGTCGCTCATGGAACAACACTTCAACGAAAAATATATCGAAAGCGATAAGTACCCTCATGCGACTTTTAAGGGGAAGATCAATGAGACAATTGATGTTGCTAAAACCGGCAGACAACACCTTACCGTTAATGGTATGATGAGCATTCACGGTAAAGAGAAAAACATCAGTGAGTCCGGCGAACTCGAAATCGGCCAGGATCAATTGACGCTGACCTCGGAGTTTTATGTTGCGCTGAAGGATTATAATATTACAATTCCAAGTCTGTTGTTGAAGAACATTGCAGATTCTGTTCAGGTAAAAATGAAAATCAACTATGTGCCTTATAAAAAGAAATGAGATCAAGACGGGACATTTATTTCCCCTGCTGATGTTTTTTTCCATCTATTCCGGCCATTGTCTCGGCCAGGACGATTTGATGCAGGTGCTTAAGACGGAAGCTCCGGTGAATAATGAAAAGGTGATTGCCACATTTAAAGGGGATAAGATCATCAACATCGAGACAAACGAAACGGTGAGAGAAAATAATCTCGACGTCCGCATCAGTCACCTGTTTGGCAACATGGGTGCTGAAAGCGGAGGAGGAATACATAATTTGTATGGCATCGATCAGTCCGCCGATATACGCATCGGATTTCATTACGGCATTACTGATAAGCTGATGCTTGGTGTTGCACGGGCAAAGAGGAATGAAAATTTTGAGGGGCTGGTAAAATACCGCGTACTTGAACAAACTAGCGACGGAGGAATGCCCGTATCGATGACCTTGTACGGTAACATGACATATTCAATAAAAGAATCAGACGCATTTGTTAAGGATGTATATCGCATGACGTATTGCGCACAGGCAATATTTGCATACAAGTATTCCTCAAAATTTTCTGTGGCTCTTACACCCGGATTCCTGCACCGGAATTTTGTAACCGCAGATGACGAGAATGATACCTATAGTCTCTCGGGTGGTTTTCGTTTTAAGTTTACAAGGAGTGCATCTATCATCGCAGACTACTCGCATACATTTGGCAGGGATAATTTACAGCAGGATTTCAATGATGTGCTGGGTGCAGGTGTGGAAATTGAAACCGGCGGCCACGTATTCTCCATTATGTTTACTAATGCTTCCGGAATTCTGGAAAACGATTACCTTGTCAATACGATGGACAGCTGGTCGGAAGGGGGATTTAAATTCAGCTTTCATATTTCAAGGATGTTCAGCATGAGTAAGAATACTAAGGGGAATTGAAGGATTGTGGGGACTAAATTCGATGAAATGTCTTCGATGGATCCTTCAAAATCTGCCGGTGTTTATGTTATTAAAAAGCATTGTCTCATTCCCGGTTTAAATTGCAGAAGGAATAAAATATCTAACTTTGATTTCTTCGGAAAACTATTTTATTAATTATTCGTTTATCCAAAAAATAATCTGTTATAACCGCTAACCAAATGAAAAAGACCCTCCTCGTAGTTCTTAGTTTAGTAATGGTAATTTTTGTGATCCCCGGCTGCTCCAAGAAAAAGGGGTGCATGGATCCGGCTTCCAGCAATTATGATTCAGAAGCCGAAGAAGATGACGGTTCGTGTGCTTACACAGCAGGCACCGGCGGTAATGTAACGATAGCCGCTACTCCCAAACATCATGGCGTGGTGATAACCAGCGATTCAAATTATGTTGACAGTGCTTTTGTAAAATTCAATACCTCTGAATCGCCTGGAACGGATCCGGCAGCCTATGACCTGATCGTTGCAGGAGAAGTTGGCGAAAACCATGTTCATATCGAAGGATTGAAGCGTGGAAAATATTTTATTTACATGACTGGTTTTGATAGATCGATTTCCCAGCGCGTTACTGGCGGCATTCCATATGAAATAACCGTTACTTCAGGCGAAATTGATCTCGACGTTCCGGTTACTGAATGATAGCGGACAAGAGCCTGATCCCAAACAGGAAAATCATGCAGACTTTTTGTTTGGGGTTACTATAAAAATTTTCTCTTAGTGTAACCTTCCCGGCTTTTTCTTGTAAAGGCAATGATTGCCCTCAGAAAAGAACAGGATGGATAACTCTTTTCTTTATTCCCTCATTGATTCTTCCGGAAAGGAATTTGTCTTTGGGAAGAATGAGGTCGCCTCTCCGAAAACTTTTCTTGAAAAGATTCAGGTTAATGACAGCCTGGAAAGCGCCGATACAGTTCAATACATCCGGTTATATAAAGGACATTCGCTGATGCCTTTAAATAAGAGTCCGCTTGAGAGGAATAATGTAACGCCCGACTGGTTTTTTCCGCTGATATTATTGGTGCTCATCGTCTATACATGGATACGTATATTCTACAGCAAATTTTTCTCACAGATGATTCAGGCGTTTATCAATACTAACCTCGCAAACCAGATTGTGAGAGACGAGAACATCTTCGTTCAGCGGGCCTCCGTATATCTCAGCATCGTTTTTAACCTGGTCAGCGCGCTGCTGTTATACCTGGTGAGCGTACATTTCAACTGGTCGCTTGGCGCAATCGGATTGGGGTTTTCCAGGTATTTGTTTTTTGTGATCCTGGTTTCAGCGACCTATGCCATAAAATTCCTGGCTCTTAAAATTTGCGGATGGTTGTTTGAACATGAGAGAGAAATGGCAACCTACATCTTTAACATTTTTCTCATCAATAATTTACTTGGAATGGCTTTATTACCATTCATTTGCATATATGCATACAATGAAAACCTCTCCTTTTCCTGGCTGCTGACCATTCCGTTAATATTGGCCATTGCAGCCTACTGCTGGCGGATTTTCCGTGGCATACAAATCGGATTGGGAATTTCACCATTCTCGCCTCTTTATTTATTTTTATATCTTTGCGCCCTTGAAATTGCACCCCTGATGATTTTGTTAAGAGTTGTCATTCAATAATCATTTTCAAATCATTAAAGACAAAAAAAGGAAATTTATTGCATGACTTTGAAAGTAAAAAGTATATTGGTTACTCAGCCAAAGCCTGAAACAGAGAAGTCCCCTTATTATGATCTTGCAAAGAAGTACAACGTCAAGATCGACTTTCGTCCTTTCATCCATGTTGAGCCGATTTCGGCAAAAGAATTCCGGAAGGATAAGGTAAATATACAGGAACATACAGCGGTAATTCTCACGAGCCGTAATGCTGCCGACCATTATTTCCGTATGTGCATCGAAATGCGTGTGACAGTCCCGGAATCGATGAAGTATTTCTGCGTTTCAGAGTCCACGGCATATTACCTCCAGAAATTTGTTGTTTACCGCAAGAGAAAAATATTCTTCGGAAAGCAGACCATCATGGACCTGATGGACGTAATCAAGAAACATAAGAAGGAGAAGTTTCTTGTCCCATGCACCGACATTCACAAGCAGGAGATTTTCGAGACGCTCGATGCTCATGGAATCGATTATACCAAAGCGATGATGTATAAGACCGTCGCCAGCGATCTTTCTGACCTTGCCGAAGTGAATTACGACGTCCTCGTCTTTTTCAGTCCATCCGGTATTACCTCATTGTTTAAAAACTTTCCGAAGTTCAAGCAGAACAACACAAGAATTGCAGCCTTTGGTCCAACCACGGCCCAGGCCGTACTCGATGCCGGGCTCCATCTCGACATCCAGGCGCCTGTTCCTTCGGCCCCTTCGATGACCATGGCACTCGAACAATACATCCGAAAAGTCAATAAATAACATGTCAGTCTCTTCTGCACCGCAACAGCGGCAGACGTTCAGAAAGAGTGAAAGACTTTGCAGCAGAAAGATCATACAGGAACTGTCGAAGAAAGCCAGGAATATCCAGGTCCAGGCCTTCCGGCTCTCATGGCTCGAAAGCACACTCCCCGAAAACGTTCCTGCCCAGGTAGTTTTTTCGGTGCCTAAACGAAACTTCAGGCATGCCGTCGACCGGAATCGCATTAAAAGACGGATGCGGGAGGCTTACAGAAAAAATAAATCAGTAATTTACCCGTTAATTTCACTCAGCCGGAAACAATTTGCGCTGCTTATAGTTTATACCGGTAGTGAAATTCCCACCTTCGCCCGCACCGAAGAAAATATATTAAACGCCTTAAATCGCTTTGCTCAGGATATTCAGAAATATTGCAGCTAAATTCCTGGCCGGCCTGATCCGCCTGTACCAGTTGACTCTCTCCCCGTTGCTGGGAGCCAATTGTCGTTTCGAACCGAGTTGTTCGGAATACGGACTTCAGGCAGTAAAAAAATATGGTGCCCTGAAAGGTTCATACCTGGCACTGAAAAGAATATTACGTTGTCACCCCTGGGGCGGTCACGGTTATGATCCGCTTCCTTAACACTTGTAAAGATATGTTGTTAAAGAAAATTCTCCATAAGTATAAAACCGCAGTCGTTGCAATTGTGGTCTCTGTCGTTTCCGTATTCAGTTACAGTTTCGTCGATGATTATTTTGAAGTATCGAAGAACCTCGACATTTTCGCTTCGGTATTCCGCGATGTGAATATTTATTATGTGGATTCCATCGATCCGGGGAAGCTCATGAAGAAAGGCGTGGATGAGATGCTCAACGACCTGGATCCTTATACCAATTTTATCCCGGAATCGGAGATACAGGATTACCGGTTTATCACATCGGGACTTTACGGTGGTATCGGGGCGATGATCAAACAAAAAGGAGACTATGTCGTGATCAGCGATCCGTATTATGGATATCCGGCACAGAGAAACGGAATACTCGCAGGCGATGTCATCCTGAAAATCGACGGAGTTTCTGCGAAAGGCAAAAAGACCGATGAAGTAAGTCACAAACTGAAGGGTTCGCCCGGCACAAAGGTCACGCTTATTCTTCAGAGAGAGGAAGTACCGAATCCATTTGAAAAAATTCTGACGAGAGAAGAAATCAAGGTCAAGAGTGTGCCTTATGCAGGAATCATACGTGATGGCATCGGATATATCAAGCTTAACAATTTTACCGAAAGCGCGAGCAGTGAAATTAAGGAAGCATTGACTGATTTGAAGACGAAAGGAACTCTGAGAGGCCTTGTGCTCGACATACGTGGTAACCCCGGCGGACTGTTGAATGAAGCCGTGAATGTTTCAAATATTTTTGTTGATAAGGGACAGGAAATTGTCAGCACCAAAGGAAAGATCAAAGAAAATAACAAAACCTATAAATCGATCAATGAGCCCATGGAAAGGGATGTGCCGCTGGTGGTGCTCGTGAGCAGCGGCTCTGCGTCAGCGTCGGAAATCGTTTCGGGTGCATTACAGGATCTCGACAGGGCGGTGATCATTGGTCAACGGACGTTTGGCAAGGGGCTGGTGCAGACTACAAGGCCGATGCCTTATAATTCTCAGCTTAAAATCACCTCTTCAAAATATTTTATTCCGAGCGGCAGATGCATCCAGGCGCTGGATTATTCGCATCGCAATGAAGATGGAAGCGTGGGGAAAATTCCGGATTCGCTGGTGACGGCATTCAAGACTCACTCCGGACGGACAGTGTATAACGGCGGAGGAATTTTACCCGACATCGTTACAGCTCCGAAAAAACTCAGTAATATTTCCTCAAGTCTTATGAGTAAGAATATCATCTTCGATTATGCGACTAGATATTATCGTTTACATCCGAAAGTGGCCTCGAATGAATTTGTTCTGACCGATGCCGATTTCAATGACTTCCAGGCGTTCATTTCGACAAGAGATTATGATTATACGACAAAGAGTGAGAAGTCGCTCGAAGAACTGACAAAGAATGCCGAGGAAGAAAAATATTATTCAGAACTGAAGAACAGCCTGGACAGCCTTAAATCGCGCCTTGCACACAACAAGCACGACGATGTTTTGAAGAATAAGACAGAGATCATGTCGCTGCTTGAAGAGGAAATTGCCGCCCGGTATTTTTACCAGGCCGGAAGAATCCGTAAAGCGATTTCGCACGACCCTGAGCTGGAGAAAGCGATTTCAGTCATTAATGATTCGGTCTATTATTCCGGAATACTTAGTGGAGTTGTGAAGGCGGAATCGGCAGATGGCGAGACAAAATAATTCTCACATAAAAATCAAATCAGACGAGGAGCGAATTTTTAAAGTGAACATGACCGGGCTGAAATCAAATACGTTGTATTATACCGGTCTCCTGTTATTCGTTACCGGCCTTCCCGTTTCCTTATTCCTCACCAGCTTTTCGCAATTCGTTTTAATTGCTGCCTTTCTTTTTGAAGGCGATGTAAGAATAAAACTCAGGAAATTTTTTTCGAACAAAGCCGCAATGTTATTTGCAGGGATCTGGGTGATGCACCTTTTAGGCATGTTATGGTCTGCCGACTGGGCATATGGACTGAAGGACCTGAGAATAAAGCTTCCGCTTCTGGTTCTGCCGGTAATCCTTGCAGGAACACCACCGTTGTCACCTAAACAATTCAGGTGGCTGATGCTCACATTTGTTGCATCTGTATTTGTGGCGACGCTGATAAGCATGGCAGTGCTTGCGGGCATCATCCATAGAAACATAAATGACATTCGGGATGTATTTATATTTAATATTTCTCACATCCGTTTTGCTTTGTATACCTGTCTCTGCATTTTTATCCTGATCTGGCTTGCATTCAGGCAGGATAAAAAAGTTTCGGGGCAGCTAAAAATTGCAGCCCTGATTATCATGATCTGGTTTTTTATTTTCATGATCATCGTGGAGTCGGTTACCGGACTGGTAATTTTTACCGTCACAGGACTGATACTTTTGCTTTATCATGCATTTACATCAGGAGAAATGAGATTCAGGATCATCCTTACCACCGTCATACTGATTCTTCCGCTGGTATTTGTGTTTATGATAGAGAAATTTGTTGATGATTTCTACGACAACCATCCGTATCCTATTAACACCTCGGAAAAAACCGCGCAGGGAAACGACTATTCTTTCAACCTGGAAAATCCGCTGTATGAGAATGGCTATCCCGTGTGGGTATATGTTTGCGATAAGGAACTGCGCGCTGCATGGAATGAGCGAAGTCCTATACCCTATGATTCTACCGATGAGCGAAAACAACCGCTGACCTATACACTTGTCAGGTTCCTCGCAAGTAAAGGCTATCGAAAGGATGCTGAAGGAGTGAAGCGGTTGAGTGAAACGGAAGTTCATTCCATCGAACGCGGAATAGCAAATGTGAATTACCAGGAGATGTCCGACATACGTGCACGGTTGCTGCAGATCATGTGGGAGTTTGATCAGTTCTTCAAGGGAGGAAACCCGAGCGGGCATTCGGTTACGCAGCGACTGGTGTTCTGGCAGGTTGCGTGGGGGATCTGTTCGAAGAATTTTTTCTTCGGTGTTGGAACCGGTGATTTACCGGAAGCATACAAGACTGAATATGACAGCATGCACAGTAAGCTTGATGAAAAGCACAGGCTGCGTTCACACAACCAATACCTGGCTATTATGGTTGCTTTCGGAATATCCGGATTGATTTATTTTTTATATGCATTGTTTTATCCGATATTCAGGTACAGGCGGAGGATTGGCTACCTGTTTGCGGCCTATTTTATTATTGCAATTTTGTCCATGTTCACCGAGGACACGATCGAGACCCAGGCAGGCGCAACGTTTGTGGCGTTTTTCTTTTCATTGTTTTTATTTCGTCAGCCGGTTTTTCATACGAGAGAAAACGAGTAAAACAATAGCCCCGATCTTTAGATCGGGGAAAAATAGCAACTCGATTTCCTGGCTTTAGCCGAAAAAAAACCAGTGAAAATTTTGGCTAAAGCCGATCTGGTGTTTAGTTACAAACCCCGATCTAAAGATCTCATGATTACCCACATTTTTTCATTTTTTATCTATTGTTCTGTTTATATAAAAATTTTTTTAACCAACTTCTATTCTTCATGTGCTAGAAATTTGTCCCGTAGGGACATAATGTCGGTAGAAAACAAACCGCGCGTAAACCCCCGTCCCGTAGGGACGGAATGAATATATATTAATTAATAAATCTGATTTGAATGTTAAACATTACGTCCCTACGGGATGGATATTCGGGGGGACTTTCTTTACTACCGATATTATGTCCCTACGGGCAATGCCATTAAGTTAAGTTAAATGATTTATTCATGGTCAATTTAATGAATTATCAGGCCCGTTAGGGCCAGTCTCTTGGTACCTTTATGACTACAAGATCCCTAAGCCCCTTTAGGGGCGCACTCTTAAACACACAGCTTTTTTCAACAACGAAAACACTCGGAAATGTACTTATGCAATTCCGTTTCCCAAATGGGATCAATTAAAGCTTCTCGATATTTTATTCTATAGAAGAGTTGAAAATGTATTTGTGTGTATGTATTTGCAATCTGATTTATAAACAATTTTACTTGAGGGAAAAGTCGAACGCAACAAATTTATGCAGAAACTTTTAGGCTGTAGAATAAATGGACATATGCGTTGTGTTTAAAGAGTGCGCCCCTAAAGGGCCTGTCATTTCTTAATGCATTTACTTATTATAAATTCTTGTGTTTAACTTAATGGCATTGCCCTACGGGACAAGAAATAAGGACATGGTTAACTTAACGACTTAGTGAAGCATCATTAATTTGACCAGGTGATAAAGATGTGGGTAATCGTGAGATATAAAGATCGGGGCAATTGAAAATAATAAATCTTATTTTTTCCAATTTAATATCCTCACTTCGGCCATTCGGGGTGTTATATCATTAATGCAATGACAACTTACCGGGCTCGTCCTGCATTCCGAACAAGACTTTTCCGAGACTAAAAACTCTGCATGCACACCAACAGGCGCCCATCGTCCCGGATCCATGGGACGGATAGGAGGGTAAATGCCCAGCGCATACTTCCCCAGTGCCGCCGCAATATGGAGCGGTCCAGTGCTCGCTGCAATAATCCCATCACATTTATTAATCAAAGCGATCAGCTCGCCGAGAGAAAGTTGTCCGGCAAGATTCAATACCCGCGAAGGCAACGTCTTCGTCCAATCGTTTAAAAATTCTTCTTCAGTTTTGCCGCCGGTAATGATTACCTGGAATTTATCTTCCGGAAGTAAGCGAATCAATTCTGTATAGTTTTCAATCTTCCATTCACGTGCACTTGCATGCGATTTTGGATGCATAATCAGCCTGAATTTACCGGGAGAGAGTAATGAAACAAATTTACCGGGAAGGGCTTCGGTTTTATTCATGTTAAAAAGGGGCGGCAATTCCGTCAAAGAAAAATTTTCTTTTATGCCAAGAGGTTTTAGCAAAGCGGTATTTAATTGTGCCTCATGAAGCGACGAATTTCTTCTGCTCAGTCTCACCAGCTTGTTGCAGGCAGTCCAGTGATAGATCCGGTTCGTTGTCCCGACGCGCACAGGAATTCCTGCCGACTTCGCCGCACGAGCGATATCCTTTCTCGGAAACACATGCAGGATAGCATCTGCATTGCATGCTCGCAGGAAATCATCCTGGCCTTTCCTGTCGAGACTGGAAAAAATATCGTAATCAATAAAATCATCAACGGAATCACAACAATCAATTACAGGCCTCGTATATTTCTTCCCGAAAAAGATAATCTGAATATCTCTTCCAATAGCATGTTTAATAATTGAACATACTGGCAGGGTCAATACTACATCTCCAATGGCATCTGTCCGGCTGACGATAATTTTCCTGATTTGCATGTGAAGCCCTTGTCTTCGGAGAATTTAATCCGGTTTATTAACGTTACTTAATGAAATTCATTTCTTACTCTGCAACTCATAAAGTTTAGCATACTTAATAAATGATGCAAACATCGATGTCCTGCAAATGATAAATCCATAATACCCGTCAAGAATTCCCAGCCTTAGAAAATAATCACGGAAAAATTTAAAGGCAGGTTTTACAAGCATCAGCACAAGTGACGATCGTTTGCCTTCTTTAAAAGCGGCATGAGCAGCGATTTCGGTAAATTTATTTACCTGTTCAACATGATCTTTAATGCTGTAATACGAGTAATGCAACAAGTTGCCTTTTAACTTTCCATGACTTCCTGGATCGTTCAGGAAATACCTGTCATGCGGATTGGTGCCGGCCCATTTCCCTCGTCCCTTTCTAAACAGCCTGAGCTTGGTATCAGGATACCAACCGCAGTGATGTATCCACTTCCCGCAATAATTCGTGAGGCGGTTGAAAGAATATCCATCCTTTTCCCAGTTATTCTTTACAGACAGGATTGATTCTTTTAATTCAGGCGACAAGGCTTCATCGGCATCCATTGAGAGTATGAATTCATTGGAGCATTGGGTGATGGCGTAGTTTTTCTGTTCGATATGCCCTTCAAATGGATGATGGACGAATTTCACTCCGTATTTTTTACAGATTTCTCCGGTCTTGTCTGTAGAGCCTGAATCGACAACGACGATTTCATCTGCAATGCCTGATAGCGAATCGAGGCAACGGCCGATGTTGCGTTCTTCATTAAAAGTAATTATAACAGATGAAAGCCTGATCATAACTTATCAACGACTGCAAGTTAGGTATATTTATCATTCAGGTTTTGCAGTACTCTTCGTTTCTCGTTTCTTTGGGGACAATTTAAACCATTCAGTTGACGAACATA
This sequence comes from uncultured Flavobacteriales bacterium, assembly GCA_964595205.1. Classification (GTDB taxonomy): domain Bacteria; phylum Bacteroidota; class Bacteroidia; order AKYH767-A; family 2013-40CM-41-45; genus JADKIH01. The sequence goes on from CAZQOQ010000010.1 coordinate 45,513, forward strand.
ACGAATCTGTCTTTATTAATCGGCAATGGCGACCGAAAGGCTCTGGCTAAAGCAATCACCGTGGTTGAAAATAATATGGAGGGATCTGAAGAGTTTTTGAAAAAACTGGCGGTAAAAAACACGCCTGTCATTGGCTTCACGGGTCCGCCCGGTGCAGGAAAGAGTACGCTCATCAATTCCATACTAAGGCTCATCGTTAAATCCGGAAAGAAGGCAGCCGTCATTGCTGTGGATCCGACATCACCTTTTAATTTCGGTTCGCTTTTAGCGGACCGGATTCGAATGTCGGAGCACTTTAACAGCGAACAGGTCTTCATACGGTCGGTTGCCACGCGCGGTTCGCTGGGCGGACTGTCAGAAAAAGTCATCGAGATAACAGACGTTTTAAAGTCGGCGGATTTCGATTACATATTGATAGAGACTGTAGGCGTCGGGCAATCCGAAGTTGAAATTGCAGGACTCGCAGATACGACAGTGGTAGTAGTTGTTCCCGAATCCGGCGACGACATCCAGGCGATGAAATCGGGCATCATGGAGATCGCAGATATTTTTGTCGTGAATAAATCGGACAGACAGGGATCAGAAACCCTGATGAACAATCTTCAAAAGATGCTGTCATTTAGAAACGATAATGAATGGACGATTCCCGTCGTCGCCACGATTGCAACCGGTGAAAAAGGGATTGAAGAGTTGTTTGAGAAAATTCTGCAACACAGGGATTCAAAAAAATTCAACCGTAAAAAATTGTTTCTTATGACGGAAAAAATTTACCAGTTGATCAGGAATTCGAGGATGAAAGACGTTTCAAGGGAAGACATAAAGGAAATGCTTGAAAAGCAGGTTGCTGACTCTTCATTTAATATTTACAGGTTTGCCGGACAGTTTAAAAAGAAATAGGTTGATTTTCCAAAATAGTTGTAAATTGTTTCGATTTTAAGAGTATGCCCCAGCAACATTCAGACATTCTTCGATTCAGAAAATACATTTTTGCAATCATTGTCTTAATGGCAATGTCCATCGTTCATTCATCCGCACAAACGTTGGTGTTTCTCGAAACATTTGGCAACACTGCTCCCGGTGCATGTGACCAGGGAACATTGGCGAATGGATTTGTGACTTCGAACGGAATGTGGACGGTTACCAGCCTTGGAGTTAATGATTCTGCGGCAAACGAGTGGTATATCAGTGCCACTGAACCCGGGAAAGCCGTTGGTTCCTGTGCATCGGCCGGATGTCACGCCAATTCAGGAATTACCGACCGGACCCTTCATATCGGTAATGTTCCAAATTCACCGAATGCCGGCTTACTGTGTCCATTCCCAACGGGTGACTGCGGAGCCATTTATGATGCAGGAGGATTTCAGAATGCAGTGCAAACAAACAAGCGTGCCGAGTCTCCTTTCTTTTCTCTGCCTTCGCAGGGTGCAAACATTCTTTACATGAATTATCTGGAGCTTGCAGACACACCGGATAGCTCAGACAAAGTTGAATTATATTTTTTCGACGGCACCAGCTGGTCGGCTCCATTGCCCGGTCATCCGCGATCGATACAATGTGGCGCAGGTTCGGCACAGTGGACAACCTATTCAGTTACATTGCCACCTATAGCTGCTACTACCAATGTCAAGATTGGTTTTGCCTGGGAAAATAATAACGGAGGAGTGGGAGTGAGTCCTTCATTTGCCGTCGACACAATCATCGTCTTCAATGTTTTTCTTCCGGTTGCAGACATCACGCCGGATGATACAACAATCTGTGTGAACGACTGCCTCGATTTCACGACCCCCGATTCCGGTCCCGGTGCTACATACGACTGGGTCTTTAATGGCGCCGTCACAGGTACCTCTAACATTCGGACTCCTTCAGGAATCTGTTATGCAGGCCCGGGTACGTATACGGCAATAGTTACGGTTACGAATGCTTCCGGATCAGTCAGCGACAGCATCACCGTTACGGTAAATCCCTGTCAGCCACCGACAGCGGACTTCGTTGCCAGCGATTCCGTGTTCTGCGAGCGAACATGCATAACTTTTACTGACATGAGTTCTAACGGAGGCACAGGCTGGAGCTGGTCATTTCCGGGTGGAAATCCTTCTTCAAGTTTATCGCCTTCGCCGCCTCCTGTCTGTTATGATGTTCCGGGAAATTATGATGTGACACTCATCGTCTATAATACGTTTGGTTCCGATACAATGGTTAAGACGGCTTATCTTACTGTCGATACATGTCCGCTGCCTGTCGCGGATTTTAACAATTCAACGGTTCAGGCATGTCCGCAGTATTGTGTTTCGTTCTTCGATAATTCGCTAAACGGACCGATCACCTCTTATCAATGGTATTTTCCGGGTGCAACTCCTGATACTTCTTCAGCTGCAAGTCCGGCAGTTTGTTACACGCAGGAAGGACTGTATGATGCGCAGCTAATTGTGACTAACCAATACGGATCTGACACGATCATCAAATATTCCGTCGTCGATGTTCAGTTTTTGCCGGGAGCATTTGCGAGCCCTGATACAGAATTGGTTTATGGAGAGAGTTACCAGATGTTTGCCACGGGTGGTGTATCGTATTCATGGGCGCCATCAACAGGGCTGGACAGCACCGATATAGCTACGCCGCTGGCAAAGCCCATACTTACGACAACATATACGGTTACAATCAGTGACGGATCAGGATGTACGGCTGAGCGGCAGGTCACAATTACGGTTTTGCATAAGAATGCGGTCTTTGTTCCGAATTCATTTTCTCCGAATGGAGACGGAAGAAACGACTACCTCTTTGTGAGAGGAAATAATTTATTCGGAGTGCGATTGCTTGTGTTCGACCGCTGGGGAGAAAAGGTTTTCGAATCGACAAACCAGGCTATCGGCTGGGATGGAACCTATAAGGGAGAGGAATTAGATCCGGGTGTTTTTACCTGGGTAGTGACGGTAAGTTATGAGAATAATGATTCGGTTACGGAAACCGGAACAGTAACACTTGTTCGATAAAAAAATGGAAAGACGGATGCAACTAAGTGTTTTGAAAAATGGCAAGACTGTTTTTATCGTTTTTATGTTTTTGTGTTTTGTTGTTTTTGTACACGGACAGGATTTACATTTCACGCAGTTCTCACATACGCCTTTGCAATTGAATCCCGCTTTAACCGGAGTCTTCAATGGTAAGGCGCGTCTCAGTAATTCGTATCGGACTCAATGGTCAGGGCTGGGAGATGGTTACAAGACACTTCACATTTCAGGCGATGCGCCGATCGGAGTTTCGGCAGCGAGGGATAATCATTTTGGTGTGGGTGCATTGATTATCCAGGACAAAGGCGGCACTGCGGGTTTTAGGAATACAATCATAGAAGCTTCGCTTGCCTATACGACCGGACTCAGCGATCAGAATTCAAGTTACATCTCTATGGGTTTGCAGGCGGGATTGAACCAGCAGTCTATTGATCTGACCCAGGCTACATGGGACAGCCAGTGGAACGGCGACAGCCATGATCCGCTATTGTCTTCAGGAGAATCGATTCAATTGGAGCAGTATTCTTATGTGGATTTCAATGCAGGCCTGTTGTATTATTACATTCCAAATGAAAATAATTTTTTCAGTTTAGGGGCTGCTTTTTCTCACATCAACAAACCGAATGTAAGTTTTTATACACGCACAGAGACTCCGTTGCATTCGAAAATCACTGTGCATTCGAGTGCGGAATTAACCGTTGATAAGTCGAAAGAGATGTGGATTGTACCGAAAGTATTGTTCATGATGCAGGGAGAACAAAAGGAGTTAACCGGCGGAGCGTATTTCAAGAAAAAAGTTCAGCTGAAATCGAGATATACCAATTACAAGAAAGAAGCGTATTTTTATATAGGAGGATTTTACCGTACTCAGGATGCTTTTGCCGTTGCAGCGCGTTTCGAATTTAATACCCTCGGACTTGGTTTGAGTTATGATGTGAATACATCGGCACTTTCGAAAGTTGCAAGTTCGGCGAATGCTTTTGAAATCAATCTGACGTTTGTTCCTTACATAGAGAGAGGAAGTAAGGCGAGGAATGTGAAGGTGTTGCCGAGGTTTTTTTAGGGTTCTGTTGTTTTGTTGTTTACACGATTATTCGTTTTATTGTTTTATTGTTTTTTTGTTTTACTGTTTTTTTGTTTTACTGTTTTATTGTTTGCTTGAGGATATACGCCTCTTTCAAGGTCGTAATTTAGAAGGACAGCAGGGTGTGAAGGATTGCAATCTGCTCGAGGAAATCCAAAGTAAAAAACTACCATTCTACCTATAATTTTTACTCATTGACATAAAGATTACATTTACTTTAACGAAGATATTTGTAACATTAATAAATATTTATTTTATGAAAAGACTTTTACTCCTCTTCATACTAATTTTGAATAATTCATTTAGTTCTGTTGCACAGGATTACCAACTATTTTTCTCAAACAGGTTTTACATTTTTGAATATCAGACAGGAGGAAATGGACATTTTGTATTATTTAAATCCGACAGTGTATATATTTCAGGCGGAGATTCTGTTTTTTCAAATTACAAATGCTGGGACGACGATATGGAGTACACGATTCCAATTTCAACTTTTTCGGCCAGTTATAATGATTTGTCATGGATCGGAAATAAGTGTATTATAAAAAGTGACAAGCAAAATATTCTTTTGACAAATAATTCTCTCGATTCAATATTTTTCAAACCTGAGGCACAATTAGGTGATACATGGATTTTTTACAAATTTCCCAATGGTGACAAATACACAGCTTTAATTTCATCGATTGTTTCTGATTCCGTTTTAGGCGTTATTGATTCAGTTAAGACTATCACCATTCATAAGTTCGACTCTTCCGGAACTGCAGTTAATGATACGCTCAATAATTTCGACTTCAAGCTGAGTAAACAATTCGGATTACTGAGAACGGTTAACTTCAAACATTTTCCACATCAAATAAATGTATACCAACTTAAAGGTATTGATTCAATAGCCGGTGATCAGCGCATAACACCTTTGAGTATTTTCAATTTTGATGTTGGAGATGAATTTCATTATTCAAGCACTCCTCAACATACAAGTAGTATTTATTATTCAGTTATTGAAAAGAAAAAAATACTATCGAAAACAACTTCTCCAACGAGTGTTACATATTCAGTTGATGATTCAACCTATACTCAAACAAATTTTCCGTTTGGAGTAGATACAAGTTATTTCAGACATTCTGTAAATACTGAAACTTATACTACTAACCTTAATTCACTTTCTTATTTATGTAAAATTATTCCACATAGTTATGATACCCTTTACACAAATAATGGAGTGAGATATATTACAACATGGAACAGAGTCAGAGGAAGGAGAGGAATATATACTACATCCTGCATTAGTTGGGGCGGGTTGTTTACATCTATCTATCGCTCACTTGGAAATTGTACTGGTAACTATTGCAATTATCCCAATGGATCAAATTGGTTTGTTGAAGGGCTGGGGCACACTTATCAATTTTCCAATTTGGATTCAGTTTCTGGAACTAATACCTGCTTTAAAATTTTAGTTTATTATAAAAAAACTAACGATGTTTACGGTACGTCCGTTGTTTTCCCTGCTATTACCACTGATGTTAAAAACATATTTTCTAAAACTCTCAATTTATTTCCAAATCCTGCTGACGATGTAGCTTTCGTAGAAAACCCAGGCAGTTTTTATGATATTAAACTTTTTGATTCACGGATGAAGCTGGTTCAACCGCAAATGTTTATTGAAAACGAAAAGATCAAAATCTATTGTAGTAATTTAGATAGTGGGATTTACATCGTTGTAATGACTAAAAACGATTCCAAAATATTCAGCAAGCTAATTGTTGCTCATAAATGATTTGATATCCGATCGACAATTCCTATTTACCCGACGCAAAAGCTTCCGCCTTATCAACCACTGTAAATAGAACGATCGGTCATGCGAAAGTATTGAATGTAGCCGGAGACGATGTAGTGCATTTAAATACAAAATATTTTTTTAAAAGCAATCCGCCTGCTAACGTCCCGGTAAGACCCATATCCGAAATTCTGAACCAACTGGCCACCACATTTGTTTTGAGCCCTTCCAATGGTGTTTCTGTTGCAGGCAATGAAATAAATGCACAACAATCCTGGGCTGATAAAACTTTTTTTTCTAATCCCGAATTGAATGGATTTCTCTCCACTACATTCGATCAGAATCAGCTGACTGACCCCGATCATCCGAAATCTTTTCTCATCTGGTTGTTCTTTTCGGAAAAAGAATTTAAATTTATTCCGGAAGCCTCCGGTTTATTGCAGGCTACCGATGCTGATCAGTTAGGCGATCTAGGTATCATGGATTTAAAAATGCCCGTGAATGGATTTTTGTATGTTTATGTTGCCAATGAATCAACACAGTTCGTCGACTTTGATCATCTCACCATCATCCACCAGGGAGGCCGTGTAATGGAAGAGAATCATTATTATCCTTATGGCATGCTCATGGAAGGATTGAGTTTCAGTTCTGCCGGTGCGCCGAACGATTATAAATTCAATGGCGTGCAGTATGAAACGGGAAATGATTTGTATAACTATCTTGCAACATTTAGAAATTACGACCCCGCCATTGCCAAATGGAATCAGCTTGATCCGATGAATCAATTTTATAATGGGTATTTTGCCTATGGAGGAAATCCGGTA
>CAZQOQ010000011.1:0-72301 GCA_964595205.1 uncultured Flavobacteriales bacterium
GCATGACCGTGATTTAATTTCCTCCTATCTGGAACCTATGTCTTTGTTTCGAAGTAAAATCGGCTGTTAATTCTTACATACCGGTATTACGGAACCGGTTAAATCTTCAATATCGAATGAATAATTTCCACGAACTGCTTTACCCGCTTCACCGCTGGTAAAACGTTGCTGGTAAAATAGATGAATATCATTCGAAAAAAAATGACAATATTTGGTTAATAATCAACCAGCAGTTTTATGAAAAGAAAAATACTCATTACGGGGGGAGCGGGGTTTATCGGCAGCAGTTTAGCAGAGCGGCTTTCAAGAGATCCGGACAATTACATTGTCATTGTCGACAATTTGCTTACCGGTTCCATCACTAAGGTTCCTAAGTCGGTGCACCAGAATGTGAAATTCATCAAAGGAAATGCAAACGACCTGATGGATATAGCCAGCGTCTTCCATGCATACCGTTTCGATTATGTTTTTCATTATGCTGCCGTTGTTGGTGTGAAACGCACACTTGCGAATCCGGTGCTCGTGCTGAACGACATTGCAGGGATTAACCAGATACTGAATCTTTCGAAGAACACGGGTGTTAAGAGGGTTTTCTTCACTTCTTCTTCTGAGGTGTACGGTGAACCCGTGGAATACCCGCAAAACGAATATACTACGCCACTCAATTCGCGGCTGCCATATGCAATTGTAAAAAACGTTGGCGAAGCATACCTGCGTTCATTCAAACGTGAATATGATCTTGACTTTACCATCTTCCGTTTGTTCAATACCTATGGCCCGAAACAGAGCACGGACTTTGTCATTTCCAAATTCCTGGCGGCTGCGGTGAAAGATAAAGACATTACCATTTACGGCGACGGAAGCCAGACGCGCACGTTCTGTTATATCGAGGATCACCTCGATGCAACCACGAATGCGCTTTATAACAACCTCCTGGTAAACGACGTTGCCAATATCGGGACCGATAATGAAATCTCCATGCTCGATCTTGCAAAGAAGATCATCAGCCTCACGAATTCAAATTCGAAGATCATTCACCTGCCTTCACTCAAGGAAGGAGATATGACGCGCCGCAAGCCGGATGTCACGAAGATGAGGCAGTTACTTCAGCGCGATTTCACGACCTTGCAGGAAGGGCTGCAGGCAATTTTGAAAAGCCAGCATTTTGTGCTGCCTTAATTTTGAAGTGAGAATAGGATTGGCAACCCTGAACCGATTGCCGTTACCCATCGGTAAGTCACATTAATAATAAACCAATTGAAGAATTGGCAATTTCTCTTTAAGTTTACCGGATGCATTCCGGGCTCCATTTTCAAAAAATCATAGAGGAAAAACTGGCAGAATTAAATATAGGAAATGAGCCATCCTCTCTTTATGATCCGATTCGCTACATGATCGGCCTGGGCGGAAAACGTTTGCGGCCTGCACTCCTGATGATGAGTCATGAGCTTTTTAATGATCAAACGGACGAAGTTTTGCAACCTGCACTTGGCATCGAAGTCTTTCACAATTTTACATTACTCCATGACGACATCATGGATAAGGCTCCGTTAAGACGCGGCAAAGAAACAGTTCATAAAAAATGGAACCCCGATATTGCCATTCTTTCCGGCGATGCAATGTTTGTTTTGTCGTGCCAACTGATGATGAATGTGAAGAGAGAATTTCAAAACGATGTAATGCGGATTTTTCTCAAGACTGCCATCGAAGTGTGTGAAGGACAACAATGGGATATGGATTTTGAAAGCCGGGAAAACGTGACGATAAAAGAGTACCTTGAAATGATCGGGCGCAAGACTGCTTCGCTCCTCGGTTGTTCAGCCTGTATTGGCGCACTGTGCGCTGGCGCTGAAATGAGCGATTACAAACACATGTATGAATTTGGAAAAAATCTCGGAATCGCATTTCAGCTTCACGACGATATACTGGATGTATATGGCGATACTAAAAAATTCGGCAAGCTGATCGGCGGAGATATCTTAGCCAATAAAAAAACCTACCTGCTCTTAACTGCGCTGGAACGAGCCGAAGGACGATTAAAATCCGAATTGAAAAGCTGGATTGAACGGCAAAGCTTTAATCCTGATGAAAAGGTGGATGCGGTGATAGATATCTATGATAAACTTGAAGTGAAGAATGTTGCCATTGAAAAAATGGATTACTATTTCAGGAAAGCGCTCGATGAAATTGATGCCGTCGATGAACCAGCAACAAGGAAATCAGCTTTACTTGATATGGCTGAGAAATTAATGATAAGAGAAAAATAATAAACCCGGAAGTCTTCAGAAAACAGAATGCGATAATGCTGATCAGAGGGATTTTTTCTGGTTTATTCCATTTAAATTTAGAAATGCAAGTAGTCGTTCAATGGCCGATATTCCGGCGATACGCATATTCTGCCCCGGGGCGCAGAACGAAATCGCTGTGCCCTGTTTGTTCTCTTTTTTTCAATCCGGTAAATTCAATGGAAAATAAAAATGGCTGACGCCATGCATGTGACCCCTTCTTTTCCCCACATGCATGGCTATCCGCCGGCTGGCAGACAGCAGATCAAATACACGAAGGACCAAATTACAAAAAAGAGTTCCAACCACACATATGGTGTTTCTTTTATTAAAACTGTGCACGAGAAAAAACCGACGTCGTACTTCCGGAAGAATGCAATTAAAATCCCGGGTTATTTAAATCACAATGCAATTAGCAAACCTCATTCTGAAATCCACAAAACCCGGGCATTCGAAGCATATAAAATGTAATCATTAACTATTTCTCTTTTAAGAACCTGCATATCTTCTCATATAATACCCGTGCAATCTTCTCCAGCGATTCAACTGTCCAACCGGCAATGTGAGGAGAGAGAATTACATTTTCTGACTGAATGAGAAATTGCCACGAAGGATTTTCTAAAAATTCATTCTGTCGTGAGAAGTTCTCGAACGACAAATCCTCGTATTCGATTACATCCAGGCAGGCGCCGGATATTTTTCCGGACTTTAAGTTCTTAACCAGGTCGGACGTCTTTACACACCTTCCACGTGCAGTGTTGATGAAATAGATGTTTTTCCGGAATCTATTAATATACTCATCATCGATAAAAAATTCTGTTTCTTCAGTAAGCGGAACATGGATGCTCAGCACATCGGCATTTTCAAAAATTTCCTGCATGGTCGATTCCTTCACAAATTCGTTTCCAAAATCTTTTTTGTATTTATCGTATGCCAGGATTTCACATTCGAAGCCCCGTAACTTCGCGGTAAAAGAGCTTCCCATATTCCCGTAACCGATGATTCCGACTGTCCTTCCCCGGAGTTCATGTCCGCGGTTAGCCTCTCTCACCCACTCCCCTCTCCTCACCTGACTGTCGGCCCGATTGAGGTTATTCATCAGCGAAAGCAGCATACCGGTTGCATGTTCACCGACCGCATCCCTGTTTCCTTCGGGAGAATTAATGCAGGCAATCTTTTTATTCAATGCATAATCTACATCGATGCTTTCCATTCCCGCTCCGGCACGGGCAATGAACACAAGCCTGCCTGCTCTATCGAGAATTTTTTTGTCGAGTGTAAACCGGCTCCTGATTATTACCCCTTCAACATCGCCGATCATTTCCATCGTTTCGTCATAGGAAAGATGATATCCTTCGATACATTCGTGGCCATCGCTCTTCAATAAATTGATTAACGCCGGGTGACAGGTATCGATGAAAAGTATTTTCATTTTCCGGAAATTATTTTCTCCACTGCATGAGTAAGCTCCGTAAATTTTTCCCAGCTCAACTCCTCTGCCCGCAAGGAGGCAAAAGGCAAGGTCCCTGACAAATCTTTGGAGACAACAGACGACATGGCGTTTCTCAATGTTTTCCTCCTCTGATTAAATGCGGCCTTGACCACACGCCTGAACATGTCTTCATCACATGGCAATGTAAAATTTTTTTTACGTTGAAAATGCAAAACGGCGGATTTCACCTTTGGAGGCGGAGAAAAATCGTCTTCATTCAATATCATAATCATGGAAACGTCGTACCATGTCTGCATAAATACGCTCAGGATTCCATACTCTCTTCCTCCGGGCGATCCTGCAATACGTTCCGCGACTTCTTTTTGAAACATGCCTGTCACTTCCGGAATCCTGTCGCGGTTATCGAGTACCTTGAATAATATCTGCGTCGATATGTTGTATGGAAAATTCCCGATGATGGCGAAGTTGCCTGTAAAAATTTTCTCCAGATCGATCCGAAGGAAATCACCTTCAATAATATCCTTACCTCTCAGGGGAAATCTTTCATTAAGATAGACGATCGATTCGGCATCGATGTCGATGATCTTCACATTCAAGTCCCCTTTCTCAAAAAGAAAATCCGTGAGCACACCCATTCCGGGCCCGACTTCCAGCACCTGTTTCAGTCCGTCTTCCAGTGATAAAGAATCAACAATCTGCCTGGCGATTTCAGGATCTTTAAGGAAATGCTGCCCTAAATTTTTCTTTGGACTTACTTTTTTCAAGTGAATTAGTTTCGACAGGTTGATCAGGATTTAACAATGCTCAAACCGAAAATTACATGGTTAAAATGAATATTCCCGATAATCCGGCGAAAATTCCTCCGGCTTGAACGGGAAGTTCAAAATAAAGCTCTTCATTTCATATTTCTCATACAAACCATCCTTGTCATATATTAGTTGTCGCAATGGCAATCCTGTATTTCTATCCATATAAAATTCAATTTTTCTTGCATACGAATTGGGAATTAAAATCACCTGCCCTTCTTTCACATCATCGAAATCGCCGATCGACTGGTTTAACATGAGGATTGAGTAATCGTTCAGGTGAAGTTTTCCTGCAATGGATGAAATGGTTTCATTTTTACCGACCGTATATTTCAATACCTGGTAATCTTTGAAATCGAACTTCAAAACTATACATGAATGATTATCCCATGAAACCGTATCAGCAATAGAAACAAATTCATAAAAGCGGTTTCCAAATTTCTTTGAATAGAATTTCACCAGATCCGAAACGTAGCCGAAGCCCAGGTTAGTAAGTGGATGGTGAGAATCTTTCCTTGCGAGAGAACTCCCGGGGTGCATGCTGAAAGTAATGAAAGGAAAGCTGCCAGGACTTATCATCATTTTTTCCTTATTCCATCCCTGTCGCCAGATAATTTCAGTTCCCGGATTCGGCTTGATGGCATAGAAGTAAATTTGTTTTGGATGCTCCTTTAGTTTGATCATCATCTCCTGGACTGCAAACTTTCCATTCCTCAGACGTTCTTCGCTATGCAGGGTAAATTTAGCAGATTGAAGCCGATCTTCAGCACTATACATCTTCTGTAAAATTTGCCCTATGGGATCTGCAGAAGACTGAGAGAAAAGAAAATACGGCAGAAACAAAAAAGAAAAACAGATTCTAAGTCTCATCAATCAACTGACTCAAGTAATGTTCGAAAAGCGACAAACTTATCCTTATAACGGTTGTTGTATTCACTCCTCAATGCCGGAGCATAGACGTCCTCGTATTGCTGAAACTTTTCAAGACTGTCGCACATATATTGCACACAATACGTCTGTCCACCCGATTCGCTGTCGCCCAGCAGGCGAAATAATTTATAATCCTTAAACATTCCCGTCATCATCACATCAGGAATATGATTCTTCTTCATCCAGTCGAGCCAGTCTTTCTCGACAGCAGAATCAATGTTTATGGTGATGTTATATACTATCATTTTTACAATTTGTTAATTCGTTGATTCGTTGATTCGCTGATTCGTTAATTTTGCTATGAAAATTGAAAAAATAAAAGATTTATGAATAAGAAAGAGCCAACCTTTTTCTTTAGAGTGAATCAACGAATTAACGAATTAAAATGGGTTAATTAAAAGTATCCCCCCTGAGTGTACGATATCTCTTTCGTGCTTCAACAGCAAAAAGGCTACCGGGGTATTTGGTAAGCAGGCTTTCATAGAGTTCCATGGCCCTTTGCTTGTTATTCAGTTTGCTTTCATACAATTCTGCGCGGCGGAAGAGAGCATCGTCGGCGAGGACGCTCATGCTGTCGTAAGTAATGATTTTATCGTAGAGAGAGTCTACAACCAGCCATTCGCGGCGGGTCGCCATGATCTGAGCCTGTTTAAACCAGGCATCATCAACAAGCGAATGACCAGGAAATTCGACCAACAAAGTGTCGAGTGTCGACAGTGCTTCATCTGTTTTATTTCTGTATGCAAGCAGATCGGCGCGTGAGTAAAGCATCAAAGCATCAGTGGTGGAATCGAGGCCCATGTTATCGGAGATGAGCAGAGAAAGTGAAAGGGCATCGTTGGCGATAAGCTGGGAGGTAGCTGTTTTGAGTACATCGAGTTGTGCCTGCGCCCAGAGAAAATCGCCACGGAAATAGTCGAGACGCGCGGCGCGGAATTTTGCCTCCTGCCCGAGGGGATCATTCTTGAAATCCTTGTCAATTTGTTTATATAACAAATCCGAATCCCATACATTACCAGTGAACAGATACACATCTCCCAGTTCGAGCTTACATTCAGCCTGGGAAGTCTTGCTGATTCCGGGAAAGAGAATTGCATCTTCCAGATCGTTAATTGCAGAATCCGGCTGATCGAGGTAAAATGCATAGAGATGCGAAAGACCCCTGACCAAAGAAGATGTGCGTGCACTTCTTCCCAGTTCGTCGAGAGTAGATTTGTAATCCTTTTCGAGTTTGAGTAAATCAGCTTTTGAATATGTATTGCTTTCGGTTACTTTTTTATTCAGCGTATTGAGATATTCCATTCTCGCAGAAACATAATTGACATTGTTTGGTCCCTTGTCAATCACGAACTGGAAACACTTTAATGCTGCATCGTAATTCAAATTTGAAGCTGCAAGTGTACCAAGATTATAAATGCGGCCGCTGTCTTCCTTTTCCCGTTTATCAAGCGCCTTCGCCTGGATAAAGGCAGAATCGAAATCCTTCTGCTGAATAAAGAGCCAGATCAGCATCTCAGCGAATTCGGTCTGGTCAGGATTTTTCTGAATCCGCCGCAGGAGTGCCGTTCTTAAAAAATCCGTCTTTGAATTATCCGGATCATATCCCACTCGTCCCTGTAAGATATTCAGAACGCTTTGCTGCAGCATGGGATTCTCAGCGACAGAACTCAGGTATTCGTCGGCCATCTTTAAAAAATCACCTTTTTGATAATAGATTTCCGCCGTCTCGAAATAAAAAGAATAATTGCCACGCAATAATCTTTTTCCCTCAAGATAAACCTGCAAGGCATAGTCAAGTTCCTGACGGGCGAGAAATGAATTTGCAAGCGATATGATCTGTCCCTGGTCCGGCTTGATATTTTTTACTGCTTTATCATATTGCTGTTTCGATTTCTCTTTGTCTCCCTTTGAAAAATATACGAAACCAAGATCGACCTGGTAAGAAGGATTTTCAGGCTGCTTTTTAATGATCTTCTTCACGAGCTTTTCTGCAGTTTCATAATCCTTCATCGCCAGCAGGCAACGGAGGTATTGCGAATATGTGCCAAACGGGTCCCGGTCCATCAGCTTATCATAGAGCTGAGCAGCCTTTTCATACTCGGCATTGTTCAGGTACTGATCAGCCAGTTGTCTGTCCTGCGGCGACTGAGCACTTACAAAAAAGCAAAAGCAAAAGGATAATATTCCAATAATCCATAATGACCTGCATTTTATCACTCCCGTTATACTTTTTGAAATCAGTCGCATTTTAGATTTAATTTTTTGATTCGGTGTTTAGACCCGGAGCTGTTCAGATTGTATCGAATCCGGTATAACTTCTGATGGCCTCAGGCATGACAACGCCTTTTTCCGTCTGATTATTTTCCAGCAAAGCAGCAACAATCCTTGGAAGGGCAAGAGCGCTTCCATTCAGCGTATGTGCCAGTTGGGGTTTTTCAGAACCGCTGCGGAAACGTAATTTCATTCGATTGGACTGAAAGGTTTCGAAATTAGAAACAGAGCTTACCTCCAGCCATTTTTTTTGAGCGGCGGAAAACACTTCGAAATCGTATGTGATGGCGCTGGCAAAGCTCATGTCGCCGCCGCACAGCCTGAGGATACGAAATGGTAGATTCAATGCACGAAGAAGGGACGCCACGTGATCGACCATCTGGTCCAGGGTACCTGAAGAACGGTCAGGATGTTCGATGCTGACGATTTCCACCTTGTCGAACTGATGCAGCCTGTTCAGCCCGCGCACGTCTTTACCATAACTTCCGGCTTCCCGCCTGAAGCAGGGTGTATAAGCACATAGTTTCAATGGCAGTTCTTCAGACTTTACGATAACATCACGAAAAATATTGGTAACCGGAACTTCAGCTGTCGGAATGAGATAGTAATCATCGATCTGCATATGATACATCTGGCCCTCTTTATCGGGAAGCTGACCGGTGCCAAAGCCTGAATCCTTGTTGATGAGAATGGGAGGCTGAATTTCTTTATAGCCTGCCTGTATGGCTTTGTCGAGGAAAAAATTTATCAATGCCCGCTGTAAACGGGCTCCTTTTCCTTTATATACCGGAAAACCTGCACCGGTCAACTTTACACCCAGCTCAAAATCGATGATATCGTATTTACTTGAGAGATCCCAGTGTGGTAAGGCATTTTGATGTAATTCCGGAATTTCACCTTCCTGTTTTACCACCTCATTTTCTTCCGGGGTCTTGCCTTTGGGAACATTTGCAGCCGGCAGGTTAGGAAGTTTAATTAATTCAGAATTCAACTCTTCTTCGAGAGAATTTAAGCTTTCAAGCAGTGAATTTGACTGATGTTTTAAGGAAACCGACTCATTTTTTAATTCATCCGCCTCCTGTTTCTTCCCGCTTTTAAATAGCTCCCCAATTTGTTTGGCAAGGGTATTTTGCCTGAAAAGGAGCTGGTCCATTTCATTTTGCAACTTCCGGCGATTTTCATCGATCGATACTATGCGCGACACGATTTCCCTTGCATCAAAATTTTTAACGGAAAGTCGCTCAACGACAAAATCACTTTTTTCTCTAATTATACTGATCTGGAGCATAAAAAAAATTATGGAGGTCAAAAATACAAATTAGCGGTTAGGAATCAGGAAAAATGGTGTCGTGCAATCATGAAAATTATTCAAAATTAATTGAATTTACAGATTTATTGTAGAATTTTCACCCTCATCAGGAATTGATACTTTTTATTTATACATCGAAAACGTAATTTATCTAAAGTAAATAATAAATCCTTTTGGCCGGATCTGGCTCTAACCCAACCATATTCTAAAAATTTATATCTATTAATACAGGTCAGAAAAATATCGTGGATGAGAAAGTGGATATACTTATTAAAAAGTGTATTGAATGGGACAGGTCTGCCCAGAATAGGCTCTACGATTTATTTGCCTCAAAGATGTTTGCAGTTTGTTTAAGATATGCCAGGAATCGTGAAGAAGCAGAAGATATTTTACACGAAGGCTTTATGAAGGTTTTTAAAAATATTGCAAAGTTCAGAAATGAAGGGTCGCTGGAAGGATGGATCAGAAAAATCATGTACAACACTGCCATCCATAAATTCAGGCAGAGAAAAGAAACAGAGAATACGGTAAGCATCGACCACAATAATTTAAACCTGTCAGATTACAGCGCGAATGAAACGTTCAGCCAGATAGGAACCAAAGAATTGATAAAGATGATTCAAAAACTTCCTCCGCGTTACCAGATGGTTTTCAACCTGTATGTATTCGAGGGACTTAAACACAGGGAGATTGCCGAAAAACTCGGCGTTACGGAAGGAACATCGAAATCAAATTTGTCTGACGCCAGGACGATCCTCCAGAGGGAAATAAATAAGACGCTTGCAGTAAATGTACATGCATCAGGAGAAAAATGAAAGATAACAGTAACATAGACGATATTTTCCGTTCTCGTCTGGAAGGAATAGAAGTGCCTCCTCCCGGAAAGAGCTGGGATTCTCTTGCCGCAGACCTGGATAAAAAACAGGCACTGAGAAAGCGTAATAACCGTTTCAGATTTTTCCTCTATTCTGCTCTCATTTTTCTGATTGGATTTGTTGCATACATCTATAATCCGGTAAAGAAAGTAGCTGACGAAGTTAATAATGAAAAAAGTGCGTCCACCCGTCCAATATTAAAGGATGAAAATCCGGTTTCATCAGCTGTTGCAAGCACATCAAACGACGTTATTGAAAAAAACAAAATACACCGAACGATTTCAGAAGAAAATGCACGGCCTGAGGAGAAAAACTCATTTTCAGATGAAGCATATTCTCAACCTCTGGCTTCATCCGGCAGCAGTATTACCAGCAAAGACCCTGTTCCGGCTGTTAGTTCTTCCGAAAAGGAAAAATCGGAATCAGGATCTGTTAATGATCAATCATTCAAAATAGAAGATAATAGTATTGCATCAGCCCGGGAAGATAAAAACAAAAACGTCGCTACAATGGTTCCGGCTCAGACTTCGATTCATCCTGAGCCGGCAATCAGCAGAGCTTCTGACACCGGGATTGACACCGGGCCGGAGACTGTAATTCCTCTGGCTGAAAATAAGATTGAATCCAAAGCCGTGACTGAACCAGCGAATGCAGAAGAAAAAATACTTCAGGGTGAAAATACACCATCCTCGGCCGGGGAAAATGATGTAACGAAGAACCGCGTCGCCATAGTTACAGGCAAAGAAATTAAAGATCAAAATGGAAAAAATTCTCCTGGAGGGCAACATTCATCAGCCGCTGAGGTAAATTCAAAAGAAGAAAAACCTGCAGCACTTGCAGTAACGGAGCCAACTCCTGCAGCACAGCCGGTTTCTGACAGCAATGTATCAGAGCAAAAAACAGAAAGTTCAAAATCGTTATTAAAGACAATTGTCTCGCATCTTTCTGCTGAAGTTTATTATTCTCCTGACTATGTAAATAATCATCTGAAAAAAAATACGGATTATACGGGAACTGCTTCGCAGGATATCAATGACTATGAAAACAGCGAGGCTGCATTTTCATATTCAACCGGCGTGAATGTTTTTTACGATTTGGGCAGTAAATGGAGCATTGGTTCGGGTATAGCCTATTCTACTTTTTCTCAGACAGCTGTTTACAACACCATAAGCGTGATAGCAGACACAATTTACCAGGATGTACATGGCCGTGGCGACCCTCAACAAGGCGGCGGCGGTGGAAGTCATGGCGGTGGTAGTCACGGCGGCGGGCATGGAGGCGGGCACGGGGGAAGTAATCCACATCGGCCTCCTCCGGGTAACGGCGACAACCATTATGTAGTTAATACTCCATGCGGTGCGATCGATTTGTATAAAGAGCCACCTCATCAAAATTCCGGTAATCTTCAAAACGGAGATACCCTGAAAATAAAAACAGAGACTTCCGAATCCATTCAATTCATCAATGTACCGTTGATGGTCAGATATAATTTTGGAAACAATAAATTCAAATATTTTGTGAGTGGCGGTGGTTCGGTAAATTTTGTGAGGGGCGACCAGGTGAAAGTAGTGGTCAACGATTCATACACTGAAACAAATGAACACGACGGATTAAAAAGCATGAACTACAGTCTGACACTGGGAATAGGAGTTCAGTATAATTTCTACAGAAGAGTCAACGTCTTTTTGAATCCGACCTTCCGCTATTCAATAACCCCGGTCAATCAGTATAATCCTATGGATGCATATCCGTATTTTATCGGCATTGGAGCCGGTTTATCGGTTCACTTCTGATACCAGCAAAAAAATATGAAATCATATTTGAAAAAAAATTATCATCACGTTAAACCAAACACTTCAACAAGCCTCTAATTTCTGATTTCTAAAAATATTTTTCCCTCAAGCCAACCAAATAAAAAAAACAATAATCTATTTATATAATAACCGAATTAAATTTATAATCTAATCTAACCTATGAAGAATCAAAAAAAACAATTCCCCAGTTGGGTACAAAACACATTAGGATTTTTAATGGTCCTGATGATGAGTTTTTCATCTTTTGCACAAATGCCTCCGGGTGGCGGTCACGGCGGACCGGGTGGCGGACCGGGTAACGGACCATGCCACGGACCGGGTTGTCCTCCGAATGGCGGTGGACCGGGTGGCGGACCACATCGTCCGATTGCCTGCAATGCTCACTTCCTACATTACCGCGACAGCATTGTAAACGGTGTACAGTTTATCAATGCGCCTGGCTCAGGTGCCGCTACTTTTGCATGGGATTTCGGTGATGGATCAACATCCACTTCATCCAATCCTTCACATGTTTATGCTGACACAGGACTTTACACAGTGTGTCTGATCGTTACCGATACAGTTGGTGGCGGTTGCTCAGATACAGCCTGTGCTCCGGTGCATGTATTCACTCCGGCTCCGCGTTGTAACGCTCACTTTGGTGCACGGCCGGATTCAATTCCTAACGGAGTTCGCTTCTTTACCGGCCGCAGAGGAATTGGTCCCGGAAATCCGAATGCCTCTTACTCATGGGATTTCGGTGATGGTTCTACATCTACAGATCCACGTCCAGCCCATACTTATGCAGCTGCAGGAGTTTATTATGTCTGCTTAACAGTAACTAATACCAATGCAGGCGGATCATGCACAGATACATGGTGCGACAGTGTTAACACTAATTTCCATCCACGTCCGGGACACGGACCAGGTAATCATCATCCAAGAATGGCTTCTG
Source organism: uncultured Flavobacteriales bacterium (assembly GCA_964595205.1). GTDB lineage: Bacteria > Bacteroidota > Bacteroidia > AKYH767-A > 2013-40CM-41-45 > JADKIH01. Next base: position 12,678 of record CAZQOQ010000011.1, read on the forward strand.
ATTTAGGTTCTGAAATCAGCAAAGATGCATCTGTTTCTATTTTTCCAAATCCGATGAGTGATAATTCAACTGTTCGTATTGAAAATACTTCTGGAAATGTTACTTTAAACGTATATAATATTTCTGGTCAAATCGCTTTCACAAAACAATTAGGTAATGGAGATTTCACCATCGGTAAAGAGTCGCTTACTGAAGGATTGTATTTCTACGATGTAATTGATGATGGCAATAGTGTTGGTAAGGGTAAATTGATAGTTAATTAAAAAAGTTTCATGTTATTTTAAAGCCATCCGTTCATTCGGATGGCTTTTTTTGTTCCCAAAAAAATTCGTTAATTAGTTGAAAAGTTTATGAACTTTGCTGTTCATGTTCAATCAACAATCAACAATCAACAATCACCAATCACCAATCACCAATCACCAATCAACAATCAACGATCAACGATCAACGATCAACGATCAACGATCAACGATTTACGATCAACAATCAACAATCAACAATCAACAATCACCAATCAACAATCACCAATCAACAATCACCAATCAACAATCACCAATCAACGATCACCAATCAACGATCAACGATCAACGATCAACGATTTAAGATTTACGATTTAAAAAAAATGATCCAACCCTCCACCCTCTCCTTCCTCCGTGATATAAAAAAGAACAACAACAAAGAATGGTTTGATAAGAACAAAGAACGCTACCTGGTTGCTAAGGACAATGTTGCGGCTACGGTAGATGAATTGCTTCTGGAGATAACCTCCTTTGATAAAAGATTTGCCGGATTATCTTCAAAAGATTGTCTCTTCAGGATTTACAGGGATGTACGTTTTTCCAAGGACAAGCGCCCTTATAAGAATAATCTTGGTGCCAGTATAAATATCGGAGGGAAGAAAGCGATTAATGCTGGATACTATTTACACATCGAACCCGGCAGAGCTTTTTTAGCAGGAGGAATCTGGATGCCACCCGGCGACCTGATTAAGAAAATAAGACAGGAAATAGATTATAACAGCAAGCAGATCAATAAAATTCTTTCTCAGAAAGATTTCAAAAAATATTTCGGCAAACTCGACGAAGAGTATAAATTAAAAACCACACCGAAGGGCTACGACAAAGATCATCCGGATATAGATATTCTTCGCCTAACCAGTTTTATAGTTTGGCATAAATTCACAGACAAGGAAGTTACGAGTAAGGGTTTTGTTAAGCAGCTTGCAAAAGGTTCGAAGTTGATGAAGCCGTTTTTAGATTTTTTGAATACTGCGATTTCGGATTAACTTTTCTTAAACTGGAAGAATGGTCAACTTTGATATCACAAATTGTGATATCAAAAAAAAATGGAAACCCGAAATGCTTCCATTTCAAATTTCCATTTTCGAAAAAAAAATATTTCTTAAGCTTCTGCTATAGGAAGAACAGAAACGAAACTCTTTTCATTTAACTTTTTACGGAATACAACCTTACCATCGGTAAGTGCATACAGTGTATGATCTTTTCCAATGCCGACATTCTCTCCCGGAAAATGACGTGTTCCGCGCTGACGTACGATGATGTTTCCGGCGATCACATGCTGACCACCAAACATCTTTATGCCAAGTCGTTTACTGTGTGATTCACGGCCGTTCTTTGAACTACCCGCACCTTTTTTATGTGCCATGACTATTTACTTTTAACTATGAATTTTAAATTATATACCTGAAATACTTTCAATCTGAATTTTAGTCAGATCCTGGCGATGTCCGCTTTGCTTCTGATAACCCTTGCGACGCTTTTTCTTGAAGATAATAACCTTGTCGCCGCGAAGGTGACCAACAATTTTTGCCTTCACACTTGCGCCTTTCAATGCAGCCGCACCGATCTTTAATTTACCGTTATTCTCAGCCATAACAATGTCGCTGAATTCCAGATTCTTTCCTTCAGGTCCTGATAAACGGTGAACGATTACCTGCTGATCTTTTTGAACTTTAAATTGCTGTCCGGCTATATTTACAATTGCGTACATGGTCTTTTATATCTTAATCCCCGGTTTTTTGAGGGATGCAAATGTAAATAATTTATCCTGCTTTCAAAAAAATAATCGATGATTTTTCAGTAAAAAAATAAATATAACAGCATAAAGACCAGTACCTTTGCCATACTTTAATAACTATTTCAGCTTTGACCCTTTCCAGACAGCTTCTCATAGCCGGTTTGTTCATCTTTGCCTGTAGCCCAAAAGGTTCTAAAATGGAAGAAAAATACTCCAATCACCTCGTAAACGAGTCAAGCTTATACCTTCAACAACACGCCCATAACCCGGTAAACTGGTACCCCTGGTCGGAAGAAGCCTGGGAAAAAGCCCGGAAAGAGAATAAACTGGTGCTTGTTTCAATCGGCTATTCTTCCTGCCACTGGTGCCATGTGATGGAAAATGAGACGTTCACGGATACCGCTGCCGCCCGGATCATGAATGAACGGTTTGTCTGCATAAAAGTGGACCGGGAAGAACGGCCGGACATCGACCAGGTGTACATGAATGCCGTTCAGCTTATGACCGGTGGTGGTGGCTGGCCGCTGAACTGCTTCACGCTTCCTGACGGGCGGCCTATCTATGGCGGCACGTATTATCCGAAGCCCGCCTGGATGGATGTGCTGGTCAAACTGAGCGATTTTTATAGAAACGATCCGCAAAAAGCCGCACAGTATGCGACTGAATTATTGAATGGCATGAACCAGTCGGAAATCATCACGCTGGATAAATCTAATGACAGTTTTTCGAAGGAGATTTTAGATTCGGCCATTACAAACTGGAAACCATATTTGGATAATGTAGAAGGCGGTCCTTCAAGAGTTCCAAAGTTTCCGCTGCCCGGAAATTACCAGTTTCTATTGAGGTATGCCTTTCAGAAAAACGACAAACAATTACTCGATCATGTAAATCTTACCCTGAAGAAGATGGCTTTCGGTGGAATCTATGATCAACTTGGTGGTGGCTTTGCGCGTTACTCGACAGACTCATTGTGGAAGGTGCCTCATTTCGAAAAAATGCTGTACGATAATGCGCAATTGGTTACCCTCTACTCCAATGCATATAAACTTACGCAAGACGATCTTTATAAAAAGACTGCAATCGAAACGATAGATTTTTTAAAAGAGAAAATGTCAGATGGAAATGGAGGGTATTATTCGGCATACGATGCCGACTCTGAAGGCGAGGAAGGAAAATATTATATCTGGACGATCGATGAAATTAAAAAAATAAAATTTCCATCATGTGGTGATGCCGATGGATATAAAGTTTTCTCCGATTACTATAACCTGAATGAAATTGGCCACTGGGAAAAGAACAATTACATCTTACTGCGAAAACTATCCGATGAAGAAGTTGCAGCAAAATACCGTGTTCCGGTATATACATTGGAAAAGTTTATCCTCGATACAAAAAAAATTCTCCTTGCCGAACGTAACCGTCGAACACCTCCTGCACTCGATAAGAAAATTATTACCTCATGGAATGCGCTTCAGGTAACAGCGCTTTGCCAGGCTTTCCAGGCTTTCGGAAACGAAAATTACAGGGATGAAGCCATTGCCTGTGCAAAACAAATCTTAAAAAACGGAATGAATAAAGACGGCATCCTGCTGCATGTTTGTGCTCATCAACGAAATCTGAGATCAGGATACCTGGAGGACTATGCATTTACGATAAGCGCTCTCATCAATTTATACCAGGTTACATTTGATGAGAAATGGATTCTCCAGGCGAAACATTTTATGGATGAAGCAATGAAATATTTCTACGATCAGGAACAGGGTTTCTTTTTTTATACTTCGAACATAGACACAGCTTTGATCGCAAGAAAAAAAGAGACGACTGATAATGTGATTCCTGCTTCTAATTCGGAATTGGCAAATGCACTTTTCCTGCTGGGGAATTATTTCGATGAAAAAAAATATTCTGAACTGGCTTTGCAGATGGTTGTTTCTGTTAAAGATAATATTGAAAAATACGCTTCCTCTTATTCAAACTGGGCAAATCTTGCGATGAATTATAATTTTCGCTTCAATGAAATTGTAATCACAGGCAGCAATGCCGATGAATTGAGAAAAATAATTTCTGCGCAATATCTTCCAAATGTAATTTTGGCTGGTAGCAAAAAATACGAAAGCGCACTTTCTCTTCTTAAGGACAGGTTTGTTGATGGTAAGTCGCTGGTTTATGTTTGTACGAATAAGACTTGCAAACTTCCCGTAGAATATGTTGATGAAGCTTTGAAGCAACTCCATTAATTACTAACACGGAGGATAGATGTTTGTCGACAATACGACGTGGGATGAACTGTTTCATCTCTTCGTTCGTTACTTATACCAAGTTTACGTCTCCGATTCTTACTTTCTATTCTTTGAGATAAAGTGAATTAGCAATCCTGCTCCAAAGTTAAATCTGCGAAAATCTGCGGTTTTAATCTGCGCAATCTGCGGGATAAATATTATTGTATTGCTTTCCCGCATATTTTCGCAGACAAATGATGAGCGGGTTTCCTACTCTTCAAACATTATAAATTACTATACCAATTTTAAATTGTTCATCGAGGCACGGATTACACAGAGAAACACGGAGTTTATATAATATATTTCTCTGTGTAATCCGTGCCTCTGTGTTAAATCTTTATTGCACCACAAACCGATAACTGTAAAGTGTCTCTCCCCCCGCCAACGAAACAAAATACACTCCCGGGGAAAGTTGATCCAAATTCTTTTCAAAGCTGCCAATTACATTGTCTTTATAAACGAGCTCTCCTCCCGACGTATAAACTGATAAACAAAATTTTTCTTTTTGACCGGCCGGAATATTTGCTGAAAGAATTTTTGAATCTATATTCCAGAAAAACAATATCTCGCCGGTGTTTATCTTAACCACTCTCGTCCCTGCTAAAACTGTAGTCCCGTCGAAATCGGTTTGCATGAGCCGATAATACGTATAAGGGTAAAATGGTTTGTCGTCATTCAAATAATAGTCTGCCTCATGTGCTGAATTTCCTGCACCTTCAACCCTCAACATTTCATCATAGTTAATTCCATCACGACTCTTCATAATTGTAAAGTAGCTGTTGTTTTTTTCGGATGCGGTTGTCCATTTTAATTGCACGGAAGATTTTATCAATGTAGCATCAAAAGAAATCAACTCTATCGGCAATGGTATTGCACATGATCCGTCGGTAATATTCAGTCTCTGAATAAAGGCATCGAAATACGAACTTCCGGATCGCAGCATTGCAACTCCCGAACCGGGTAAGAAATCGGCCGAATCGGTGAAAACGCCTGTAACATAAAGCTGGCATTCGGAGTTGATGCAGATCGAAAAACCTATGTCTGCTTTATTTCCGCCAACGGTAAATGCCCACTTGTAGTCTCCAGCAGAATCGAGCGACTCAACGAACATATCGGGTAAACCGTTATTCGTAAACTGTTTCACGCCGGGGCCCGGATCGAGATCGATCGTGCGGTAATAAAATCCCGTTGCGTAAATATTATCATCGGCATCGAGTACAAAACCATTCAGGTATGAATCCCATATTCCGCCAATCCATTTTGCCCAGACAAAATCGCCTGTCGATGTAAGCTTCAGGAAAAAACCATCTGCGGTTCCGGTTCCCGTAAGTGAATAAACTGCAGGTGACGGATCAAAATCGAGCGTGCCCTTAAACCCGCCGGTCAGATAAAGATCTCCCGCAACTCCAATCTTCAATTCTCCAACACCCTCTCCGTTAGGTCCTCCAATGGTTTTACTCCACATATAATTCCCGTTCAAATCCAGTTTCAGAATGTAAAAATCCGAACCGCCATTAGAGTAGGCCATTAGAGCGCCCGGACCCGGATCGAGATCGATGCTGTCTTTGAAAGAACCTGTAAGTATCATGTTCCAGCTGCTGTCAAAATTAATCGTTCCGAGACCGTCTCTGCCCGGTCCGCCCATGATGAGTGTTCGAACATAGTTTCCGGATGGATCGAGTGTGAGTAAAAATCCATCAGTTGTTCCGGAAGAGCTTCGCAAATCCGTACCGGGCCCCGGATCAAAATCGATTCCGGTGCCGCCAAACATACCGGCAAGGTTTATATTTCCATTTTGGTCGAAGGCAATGTAATTGGCTGCATCATGCTCGTGTGTACAAACATTCTTCACCCATTCAAGTGTTCCCCACTGCGAGAGTTTACAAACAAAAGGATCAGTCTCCTGGTAACTGATCAATTCACTAATCGTTGAAGATGGATCGAAGTCGGCCGTGTCGGAAGAAATTCCGGAGAAATAAATATTTCCGGCGCTGTCCAGCAGAATTGAAAACCCGCACGTATATGATCCCACTCCGCCGAATCTTCTTGCAAAAACAATTGCGCCGGAGCTGTTGGTCTTTGTGACAAATGCGTCTGCCGCAGCCCCGAGAGAAGTCATATTCCAAATACCTGGCCCCGGATCAAAATCGATGGTGCCCGCAAAACAACCCGTCGTAAAGACGTTACCAGAAGGATCGGTTACGCTCGACAAGACTTGTGCGGATGAAATGCCCGTGCCCCCGTAGTTGATACTCCATTGATATGATTGAGAGAAACCCGGGAGACGCAAGAGCAACAAAATAACTGTAAAAATCACAGCTGGTTTCACAAAATGAAGGTAATAAATTTTCCGGAAAAAATCCTGCGGATCAGATTAATTGATGCTCAATTGCAAAGCGAACCAGTTCGGCCGTATTATGGATGTCGAATTTATTCATGATATTTTTGCGGTGAGTTTTAATGGTCTCCTCTCCGAGTTTCATCTTCTTTGCTATCTCCTTATTCGTATATCCTTCTGCGATAAAATTCAACACTTCTTTTTCCTTCCTCGTAAGATGAATAATGTTTTTCTGCTCCCGGATTCCTTTAATCAGCAGCTGCTGCAGCTCCGTATTTAAATATGTTTTACCCTCCCTTACATGGGCGAGTGCAGTAAACAATTCTTCGCCGGAGGTGTTTTTCAAAAGGTAGCCGTCGGCACCATTCTCAATCATCTTGTGCACCGTGCCGAAATCGCCCAGCATTGAAAGTCCGATGACCTTTGTGGATGGCGAAATTTTTTTTATTTCCACTGTAGCTGAAATTCCATCGAGCCCGGGCATGTTTATATCCATGATTACGATGTGGACTTCTTTGTTCTTAATATACTCGATGGCATCATGACCACTCGTAAGCTGGGCGACTACCGTATAATTCGTATCTGAATCGATGATCCTTGCGATTCCTTCGTTTACGATGTTGTGGTCATCCACCAGCAGTATTTTTATAGGCGTGGTCATTATTAAAATTAAGAGAATATAAACTTAATCATAATATCTATACGGAATTTCAATATTAACATTGAGTCCGTTTCCGGGTGATGTGTCCCAGGTAATTTTTCCTTCCAGCAGCGAAACACGCGTTTCTATATTTTTCAAGCCATAGCCTGCCGACATTATTTTTTGTGCGTCGAAACCCTTTCCGTCATCTTCATAAGTAAAGATGATTAAATGATCGCGGTAGAATAATTGAATGCTTATCTCCTTGCAACCGGCATGTTTAATCGAATTGTTTATAAGCTCCTGTGTTATCCTGAAAATCGTCAGCTCATATTTGGGATCAAATTTCTGAAGCTCCGGCGCAATGTAGCATTTGATCACAAACAAATGCGTGTTGCCGAGCCGGGTGGTAAGGTCGTTCAGCGCCGAAGCAAAACCGTGCATCTCAAGCGTCTTCGGACTAAGGTCCATGAGCAGGCTGCGCAGATCATACATCGAGTCGTCAACAATGGTGTACAACTCATCCTTCGTCTTAAGGGCTTCCTGGCTTTGGTGATTGATAAATTTCTCGTATGTGCTGAGATAAATTTTCAAGGCGCTCATTTTCGTTCCGAATTCGTCGTGCAGATCACGCGCAATCCGCCTCCGCTCCTTTTCCTGTGCATCGATTTCCGCCAGGAGTTTTTCTGTCTGAGTCTTGTGGATGTCCCTGATCCGTTTTCTGTAAATCAAAAATCCGGCAGCCGCAAGTATGATGACCAGTGCCGGATAAAACCAGGCATATTGCCAAACGGGTGGTTTAATATTGATGGTAACCGTTACGGGGTCGCTCCAGATATTATTGTTATTGGAAGATCGGATATTGAATACATACTTTCCACCATTAAGATTGGTGTAGCTGATATAATTTCTTTCTCCCGAAGAAATCCATTTCTCATCAAGTCCTTCAAGCTTGTACTGAAACTGGTTCTCCGCAGCATTTGTAAAATTCAGAGAAGCAAAGTCAAAAGAAAAATGATTCTGCCTGTAAGAGAGATTGATCGTATTCTGCTGCAACAGGCTATCGGCCACCTGGTCAAAAATCCTGAAATGGGTGATTGCGGTGGCTGGCTTTGCGGTATTGAATTTTATGTCCCCGGGTTTAAATTTCAAAAAATATCCCTTTCCTCCTGCCATTAAAACGCCTTCACTGTCTTTGAAAAAGTAACCCTGCAAACCCTCATCGGGTATTCCATCCGATCTTCCAAAATGATAGAAGGTCTTTTTTTCAGTATTGAAATGCTCAATTCCTGAAGAGGATATTATCCAGAGATTTCCATTTGCGTCCCGCTCCATTCCATACATGTTGGGGTAATGGTTTTCAAAATGCTCTACGGTATTTTTATTCAGATTCAGTTTATACAGTCCGCTCGTAGACGATGTAAACCAATACTCGCCTTTGCCCGCTTCAAGCATGTCGAAGACTCCGTCAGGAATGCCTTCAATTCTTTCATCTAAATAATAAGAACGTAGCGGATCAAAATCCGTGAGTATGGTATGCTGCTTTACCGGTAGAAGGCCGAAGATGGCGTCGGCAAAATCCGGATTGATGAAATTTTGAGAGATGCCGTTTCTGTTGGTGAGACAGAAAATATTCTGATCCGAGTCAATGAATATTTTATTTACCATGTGCTCGAATCGCTTCCCCTTTCCAAATACCGATGAAACAAAACCCGTCTTTGATTCGATATTAAAAGCGGCTATGCCATGACCAATCGGTGATACCCATAATACATTACGATTCAGCCAGCGACTCTCTGTTATACTTACAATCCGCGACGAGGCAATGTTGTAAAAATCAAAGACGTTATTGGCTCTGCGGTTATAAACAGTCTTCATCGTACTTATTGAAAATTTTTTCGTGTCGAGAATGAATAGCGTTTTATTCGTTCCCGCATATACGTTTCCATAAGTGTCTCTGAAAAGCCTGGTGATGTTCAGTTTCTCATCATTATAAAACAGTGGTTTCTTATAAGCAACTTGTTTATCCGGGCCATATACATATAAAGCGTCGTTGGTCGCGATAATTAATTCTCCGTTGTTCTCAAGAAAATCGTTCACTGAATTTGTGGATGTAAAATCATTGTCGAGGTAGCTAATCCCGAATTGATTCAGCAGTGGATCAAAAATGTCCACGCCGGAATCCGTACCGATCCACATCCTGTCGTCCCTGTCCCGGTAAATGCACCTGATGCTGTTGTTGCCGATACTGTTTTTGTCGAAGCGGTTATTTGTAAGATGTTCGATCTTCCCGGTTTCCGGATCATATAAATACAATCCTTCTTTTCGTGTGCCGATCCAGATCCTGCCCCTGTTATCCTCTCCAATACAGGTTATCTCGTTTCCGGAATATTCTGTTTGTCTCTTCTCATCGATAAAAACCGGATTAAGACCATTCCTTTTTTCATCATATGCATGCAATACATTATCCCAGGCGCCGATCCATACCCTGTTTTTCTTATCGCAAAAAACCGAATTAATAGTGTGAGCGGGATACGGATAAACGTCTCTCTTCTCATCCGTAAATGTATACCGTTCGTTTTTTTTAATAATAAGTGAATATGCTCTCGTGCCGAAATACATCGTGCCGTTTTTGTCTTCTGCTATCGTCTGAACAGCATACACTTTTCTCAATGCTGCCGTGTCCCAACTCTGATCATTAAATTTCTCCCTGTTAAATTTCCCGCTTTTCAGGTCTATCAGCCCGAAGCCGTTTTCATCACTTGCTATCCAGATATTGTCCTTCGAATCCACAAACAAATCGTTGATTGTGTTTATTTTTTTTCTCCCGTCATAAAAATGATACCGGTTAAACTTCAGCCTCCTCTCGTCCAGGCTGCAAACTCCCTCGTCTGTAACAATCCACTTGACTCCCTCCCTGTCTTCGGCGATGCGCCTGATAATATTTCCGGGAATTGACAGTGAGTCTGACTGGTCAGCCTTAAAAGAGATTATGTTCCTCGAGTCATACCTGTTCAGTCCAAAATCGGTTCCCATCCAGACGAATCCTTTGCGGTCTTGCAGAATGCTGTTGACCCTGGTGCCAGAGAGCCCGTCGGCATTATTCAGATGCCAGAAACGCAAGCCGGATTGAGCCGTGACAGTCGTATAAATTAAAAAGATAAAACAGGTAAAAAGGCAACGCATCTTTCAAATTTAATAATCAGAAACAAGGAATCAAGAAGATTTTAAATTCCCCCTTTTAAGGTAGAAATCGCCTCACCTCTTTGAGTGTTTTATCGTGTTTAATTAAATATAAAATTTACCTGAATAATGATCCATTGAATAAGAATTGATTGTTCGTGCTTTTCACGGTTTGGTTTCTTTAAGGAATTGTCTTAAACAATTATCATGAAGCACTCAAACAATCTTCTCGGTCATTCAGTTTTTCGGGGGACGATGAGCCGGAAAAATTCCATTTTGGATGAGCATGATATAAAATTGACACAACCAGTACTAAAACATATTCGTCATGAAAAAATTCTGCCTGCTATTCTTTCTTTCTTTCTTTCTGTTGATTGGAAACAATTATTCCCAGGTGCCACAGGCTATTCCATACCAGGCAGTGGCCCGCGATAATTCCGACAACCTTATCATCAACCAGTCGGTTTCTCTGAGATTCAGTGTACGCGACCTGAGTGCGACAGGAACAATCCTGTACAGGGAAACTCAAAGCGTTATCACAAACCCAAACGGATTGTTTACGACAAACATCGGAGAAGGGACGGTTGTTACCGGAACGTTTTCTTCCATCAACTGGGGCGTGGGCGAAAAATATCTGCAAATCGAAATGGATGTGACCGGGGGAACATCATACACCGACATGGGTGCGCAGCAGATTCTTAGCGTACCTTATGCATTGTATTCGGGTAATGGCGGAGTCGGCGGTTCGGGAACAATCAATTTTATCCCTAAATTTTATCCAGACACAAGCACGCTTGGCAACTCGATGATCTATGATAATGGTACGAGCATCGGTATCGGGACAAGCAACCCGCACCCTTCCGCAATCCTGCATGTGAAGTCCACTTCACAGGGTTTTCTGATGCCCGTGATGTGCACCGACCAGCGACTGGCAATCGTAAATCCAGCTCCGGGATTAATGGTATTTGACAGCTGTGAGAATACGATGTATTATTACTCTGCTAATATTAATGTGGGTCCATGGATACCCATTACTATTAATATTGGAGCTGGCAATACTCTCGACGAAGCTTATGACGAGGGGGGCCCGGGCGCCGGAAGGATCATTACTGCCGACATGGGTGCAGTGGAAATCAACACCCAGGGAACTAATTCCGCTCTTGATATATCAAATACGAACGCAAATGGCATCGACATCGAAATTACGGGCAACGGAAAAGGAATAAAGCTGGATGCACAATCCGGCACGGGAGCCGAGATTAATATGCACGACAATGGTGATGGCGTCAAAGTAATGACTGATCTTCAAAAGACGGGCGATGGCATAGACATAACAATGAATGGAACCGGGCACGGCATCGATGCTCAGGGGTTTGGTGACGAAGCAAACAATGTAATCAACTCGAAAATTCACAGCCTGATTACCGGTGGAAACTGGTACGATGGAAATGGCAGGGCAGGATTTTTCCAGATTGAAAACGTGGACAATAATCGTCCATCCCTCGAGGCAAGAACAAAGGGCACCGGGCATGGAATCGTGGGTATTACCAGTGCATTTACGAGCACGAATGAAGTGATACCCGTATCAGGTGTGGCGGGATTTAGTTTTGTCTCTAACAGCAGAAATGGCGTGAGCGGTTTCTCTGCGGGTAACCGCGGCATCTGGGGAAAGACGGTGGTTGACGCGGGCTGGAAAGCAGGACCCGTAACGATGAGATCGGGTGTGTATGGTACCGCCAGCAGCTCTGCAGATTTGTCCATCGTTGCAGATACATTAGTCGGCACAATCGGTTACACTCCGAAGGGCGTCGGTGTTTTAGGCGTCAGCGCAGGATTCGGTTATGGTGTGATTGGCATTTCGAAGACCACGGGCGCAGGGTTGAGCGAGGCCGGCGTGTGGGGCAATGTGCAGACAACAACATGGGATGCACTCACTACCGAATATCCGTTTGCAGAAGCCGGCGCTTTCGGCAAAGGCCCCCTTGGTGTTTTAGCACAGTCGAAATCCACAATCGCTTTATGGGCAGAGAGCCAGGAAAAAATCGGTATCGTAACAACCATGGGAAGCAAGAAAGGAATTGCCGCGCTTCCTTTTCCAAAGTCGGCGCTTATCGCACTCTCTGATCAGCCGGATGCAATTAACACATACATTAAGAACGACGGATTCCCCGCTTTGCCCGCTTTGAAAATTGTAAGTACCACTTCCAAGGGTCCCGATCCGGGCGCCTACGTTGTTGACATTATGGGAACAGGAAGCGGTGGTGGAATCAACCTGATTACAACCGATCCGACATCGACGATGGCCACGCTCAACGTCTCAACGGCAAACAACGGCATTGCAGCAAAGTTTCATAAATCGAATCTTACCTCTGCGCTTCCGCCAACACTCGTTTCTACTAATGGCGGGCTCGGCAAGGCCGGCGAATTTGAAATCGGCGACAATGATGCAAATATGGTCGAGGCCCTCACGGCTAAAACAAAGGGCAGGGGTCCGGCAGCTGCTTTCATCATTGAGGATGCTTTAAATGCATCGCCGTGTATTAATATCTCTAATGCCGGTTTGGGAACTGCCGGAAAATTTTTTGTGTCGAATGCGGCTTCCACTACATCGGCACTAAATACAGAAACGGTTGCGGGAAACATTGCCTCCTTTAAATCAAATCTTGCAACCTCTGCAGATGTGGGTGTGGGAATTTATCATGCCGGTGTTGGCACATCACTCAAAATAGAAAACACACACGCAATGGCCTCGCCACCACTTTTGGCTTCTTCCACAGCATTGGTTGTTGAATCGAAGCTTGGCCCGGTTGCAGTCTTCGATAACAAAAGTACCGTGCCCGCTACCGGCTCAACGCCTGCAGCAGTGCAGATTTCTTCCGTTTCTCCCGGACAAGTTGGACTAAAAGTTACCACAGCCGGTACCATGCTCGCAGATCCAAAGGCTGCCGAATTTGTAGGCGACGTTGATATTACAAAAAAATTAACCGTCGGGGGAACGATCGAGCTGGGATCGGGTTCGTCAGCGACCATCATAGAAGATGATAAAATCTCTGTTGGCGAACTGAAGGCCGGAAGTATCAGCCTGTATGGCACTCCCATACTTACCGTGTTCGGAAGCATGCATGTGGCAGGAACACTCACCAAGGCCGGCGGCACATTCAAGATTGATCATCCGCTTGATCCGGAAAACAAATACCTCTATCATTCATTCGTCGAATCGCCGGACATGATGAATATTTATAACGGAAATGTTGTGACTGACGAGAAGGGATTTTCAACAGTTGAGCTTCCGTCCTATTTCGAATCGTTGAATATTGATTTCAGGTACCAGCTAACGGTTATCGGCACATTTGCCAATGCAATCATCGCAAAGAAAGTTGAAGGAAATAAATTTGTCATTCAAACCGACAAGCCCGGCATAGAAGTCAGCTGGCAGGTTACCGGCATTCGCAACGACATCTGGGCAAAAGAAAATCGCGTTGTGCCGGAAGTTGAAAAAGAAGAGGCTTATAAGGGGAGCCTGCTCTATGAACCTAAAATAACGGGCGATAGATAAACATTGTTTCTGTGTTTATGTGTTTTTATGTTTTATTGTTGCCAAACACCTAAACAATAAAACATAAAAACAATATCAGGACCGACGAATCAATCGATAGACTGTGTTGGTCCGTCGAAAGAAAAATTCTTCACCAGGAAATTATCCAGTTCCTGAAAGCTCGAATCGCCTTTCACGATGTAACCCATAGCCCCCTTCTTACGCGCAAGTTCCACGATGCGCTGGTTGTCGATGGATGTGAGCATAACGATTTCAGAATACGGACTAACCTCTTTAATCTTCTCCAGGATTTCCAGGCCGTCCTTCGAAGCCGGCGAATTTGAATCGAGAAAATAATCGAGTAAAATCAAATCGGGAATAACCTTTGAAACGATCATGTCCTTGATACAGGCATCACCCGTGAGGAATCCTTTCGTCGTTATGTTCGGATACTTCTCAAAAAAATCGATGAGCATATTGTTTTGCATCGGATTGTCTTCGATGATGTAAACGGTGCTGAGTTTTTTAGGCTTGGGGGTAGTGAAAGAAAGCTTAATTGAGTCCATTTTTTCCTGTATTTATTTGGCCGCGCAAATGTAAAAAGAAAAAAGATTACTTGGGGGCCGCCATAGCCTCATTGAATTGCATTCGCATGAGGGTTTTTGATAAGTTTTTTTTATACCCTCTTCAATCAGACAAAAGTTGTTTTAATATTGTCACCGTTTTAAACATAGATATGAAGAAATCAATACCCATCATCTTATTATTTTTATTTGTTTTCGCTGCAAACGGTCAGGAAAGATATGTGCAGGGGCGAATCCAGGCTGAACATGGAAATTACGCACTCGAGATTGGTAATTACACAGATGCTCTCCGGATTTTCGAAGAGTGTGTTCAGAAATATGATTCCATTCCTGAAGCGCTTTTTGGCGCAGCAAAAGCATCATACTATCTGGGGAAAAACAAGGAAGCCGGGAATTACATCAACGCTGCTTTGCAATCGAAAAACTCAGACTTTAAAACGAACCCTGCTTACCAGCAGGTTTTTCGATATGCTGCCCTGATTGAAGAAACTGAAAACTCGCCTTTCAAGATGGTATTCGTAAGGGGTGGTGTATATACCATGGGGTGTAATGAAGCAATGGATAAAAATTGTGAGGAAGAAGAAAAGCCTTCTCACAATGTTCAGGTGGGTGATTTTTTTATAGGATCATATGAGGTCACTCAGGCCCAGTGGAAAAAAGTGATGGGTTCCAATCCCAGCGGATTTACCAATTGCGATGATTGCCCGGTTGAGTCAATTACCTGGGATGAAATACAGGTTTTTATTGAAAAGCTGAACAAACAATTTCCTGCGCTGAAGTTCAGGTTGCCAACAGAAGAAGAATGGGAGTTTGCTGCTCGCGGCGGAAATAAAAGTAAAGGATTCCTGTATTGCGGAAGCAACAACGCCGATGAGGTGGCGTGGTACCAGGATAATTCCGGAAACAAAACACATCCGGTAGGACAAAAATTACCGAATGAACTTGGTTTATACGACATGGGTGGCAATGTGTGGGAATGGACTCAAAACTGGTTTTTCTTTTACCAGGGACAAAACACGGAAGCCGTACGAGGCGCAATGGCATATTCACATCGTACAGATCGCGGAGGCTGCTGGCAATACTCGGTTAAATATGTTACTCCTTCCAAACGTGGCGGATTAAATCCATTTGAAAAAAACAACGACCTCGGCTTTCGCCTGGCAAGAACAGCGCAATAAGATGTGTGAGAATTGAAAATCGCCGAGCGATAAGTTAAATTCCAGTCCCACAACCTCTTTGGTAAATACCTTAGATCGTGATTCGACAGGAACACTTACTTCTTATAATGCACCTCCATTTGTTATGACAACAACTTTTGCGAGTGTAAATTTGACGATTTCAAATTCAACTTCCATATGCGTCTCAACAAATATGGAAAAGATCATTTCCTCTGACCATATTAATATTTATCCGAATCCCTCAAACGGTGAATTTGCTCTTTCAACTTCTTTTTCTTTGATCGAAGGCGTTGCTGAGATTTACAATTCTTCCGGAACAAAAGTTTTTGAAGAAAAAATATTTGCGGGAAGGGATAGTCAAATTCACCTCTCCGGGCTTTCACCTGGTATTTATTTTGTCAAAGTTGCGGATGGGAAAAACTTGTTTTGGACAAAGTGTGTGATATATTAAAAATGGTCAGGCTTCAGAATTCAGTTTGAATGTGGGCATGAACCGACACACTCAAACCCAAACTCACACTGTATTTACTCTCCTTCCGGCGCCTTCTCATCATCAATCTTATTCTCAACGCCACTATTATATGTCACCTTCAAAACCTGCACGCCGTTTTCATCAAAGACTTTCCACTCGCCATCGGGCAAACCCAGCCTGTAGCTCCTGATCTCACGCATTCTTCCGTTGGGCCAAAAATACTTATGTGTGCCTGATTCCTGGCCGTCTACATACGCACCTTCAAATG
Organism: uncultured Flavobacteriales bacterium; assembly: GCA_964595205.1. Classification (GTDB taxonomy): domain Bacteria; phylum Bacteroidota; class Bacteroidia; order AKYH767-A; family 2013-40CM-41-45; genus JADKIH01. Next base: position 29,192 of record CAZQOQ010000011.1, read on the forward strand.
CGATTCCGCCACCGACATAATACTGTTTCCACATTCCGTCTTCCAACCCCTCGTTGAATTTTCCCTCTGCCACGTATTCACCTATCCTGAATTTCCATTCTCCATCCTGCTTACCCTCAATATAGTTTCCTTCCGCAATCACCTTTTCATTGGTGTCGTATTCCTTCATATAGCCGTCCTCTTTTCCATTCCTGTACGTTTCTTCACGGCGAACTACACCATTGGAGTAATACCACGTCCATGCACCGTTTGGTTTCCCTTTCACATAGTTTCCTACCTGCTCCTGCGCCTCGTTCTCGTAAAAAAATTTCCACTCTCCTTCCCGCCTGCCATCTACATAATTTCCAATCGAACGCATTTGTCCGGATTCATAAAACTCCTTCCATATGCCCTGCTCTCTTCCCTGTTCATCCATCTTTCCCTGGCGAAGCAGCTTTCCTCCCGCAAAAACTTTTGCGCTGTCAAGGTTGCCCTTCTCGTCATACTGACGGAAAACTCCTTCCGGCACACCCTTTTTAAAAGTACCAACAATCTTGGTCGCACCCGTCGGATAGTAGCCACGCTTCACCTCAAACTTTTCTTTGTCTTCTTCTTTTATTTCCTGTAAAACCCCACGTATATACAGCTCCTTCTTTATCACCCTGCCATCCATCGAATACTCCTTGAAGAAACCTTCCTTCAGATCATCCTTATAGGTTCCGTCTGTCTTTACCTGGTCATTATCATAATAATCCCTGTACACACCCTGCTTCATTCCATTCCTGTCCACGCGATTGATCTTTTCTTCCTTTTGAAAATAACCGTTCTTATATCTCGTCACCGTTATGATCACGCCGTCTGAGCGATACTCTCTCGCAAGCCCGTTCTCCGCACCAGCCACAAATGGAATCAGCTGCTTTAGCCTTCCCTCTTCGTCGTACAATTTCAACGGACCGTTTCTTATTCCCATCGAATCCGTTTCCTCACTCTGTATAATTCCGTTGTCGTTGTATTTTTTCTGCAGGCCATCCTTCAACCCTTCCCTGTAGAAATACTCTGCAGTAACAATTCCAGAGTCGTTATAAAAAATCCACAGGCTGTCCAGCTTAAAATTTTTCCTGTTCCCTTCCGATTTTATTTTTCCGTCTTCGTAATAACTCTTCCAGTAACCGTCGGGCTTTTCCCTCACAAGCCGCCCCTCACTCGAAATTCTTCCGCTCGGATAATAAAACTTCCTGAAGCCACTCGAGTCTTTCGATAATTGCCCATCCCCTGTTTCCTGTCCAAACAATAAAACAGAAAAACAGAAAAACAACAATGATGTAATTAAAAAAACTTTATTCTTACAAACCATATTGCTTAGAGATTTCAAGCATTCTTCTTATCGGTACCAGCGCACGTATCCGGATGTCTTCGGGCAGTTTTAATTCGGGTTGTTCGTACTTCAGGCAAAGATATAATTTCTCAATCGTGTTTAACTTCATGTGAGGGCAATCGTTGCACGCGCATGAGTTATCCGGCGGCGCGGGAATGAATGTCTTTTCAGGCGATGCCTTTATCATCTGGTGAAGTATGCCTGCCTCCGTTGCGACTATAAATTTTTTATCGCCGCTCTTTTTGGTATAATTCAACAGGCCTGTTGTCGAACCAATGAAATCTGCCACATCGAGCACCGGCTGCTCACATTCCGGATGAGCAATCAGTTTCGCATCCGGATGCCTTGCCTTCAGTCGCGTAATCTTCTCCAGCGAAAAGATCTCATGCACCATACACGCGCCATCCCACAATACCATATCTCTTCCCGTCTGCTTCATCACATACCTTCCCAGATTTTTATCAGGCGCGAAAATTATCTTTTGTTCCGGCGGCAAACTCTTCACGATGATTGCCGCATTCGATGATGTGCAGATGATGTCGCTCATCGCCTTTATTTCCGCAGAACAGTTGATGTATGAAATTACGATGTGATCAGGATACTTTTTTTTAAAGGCAGAAAATAATTCCGGCCTGCATGCATCCGCAAGTGAACAACCCGCGCGCAGATCCGGCAGAACAACTTTTTTTCCCGGATTGAGAATCTTTGCCGTCTCCGCCATGAAATGCACTCCCGCAAATGCAATGATCGAAGCGGTCGTCTTCTCCGCCTGCTGCGATAGTCCCAGGCTGTCGCCAATAAAATCAGCGACATCCTGAATGTCCGCGTCCTGGTAATAATGGGCAAGAATAATTGCATTCTTTTCTTTCTTCAGTCGTGCAATCTCGGCAAATAAATCCAATGTCGGATCAACCTGCATTTCCAGCCAGCCCCGTTTTTCTAATTCAACATCATCCATTATAATAATATATTTTTTATTTAAATTTAAAAATCTACTACTGTTATTAGCCTGTTCATTCTGTTTATAAAAGTCTCCCTTTAATATGGACTTTTGATTTATACACAAAAGAGACGGGGGATACGAACAGCATTGTAAATTACAATTTACTGAAACAGAGTTTTATCGATCGGTTATCCACAACTGTGCATGAATGTACCGACTAACAACTTTTCAATTGATTACTTCTGATAACATCATTTTTAATGTGTGTAATTATTTTTTCGTCATGATAAAATTTTCTTGCTTTATTTAATTCATTTGTCCATACCGGGAGGTTATTAACAAAGCAAGAGATATTTTTACTTTTTTAAGAACTGATTAAATTTGATTGCACAAAATTACTGTTAATAAACTCTTTTACATTATATTTATTTTCAAGACTATAATTTTGCTTTGATACCGACTGTTCATAACAAATTAAGTACATTTGTTTGAGCATTTTAAACGCTTAGAAGATGGAAAAAGCCAGGCTGGCATTAGGTTGTGATCATGCAGGCTTCGAATATAAGGAAGCGCTCAGGGTTTTTTTGGAAAAGGAAGGCTATACGGTTACTGATTTTGGAACCTATTCAAAGGACTCGGTCGATTACCCCGATTTTGTGCATCCGCTTGCAAACAGCATTGAAGAGGGAAAAAACGATTTAGGCATCCTCCTCTGCGGAAGTGCAAACGGCGTCGCCATCACGGCTAATAAGCACCGGAAGATTCGTGCAGCGATAGCATGGGAAAATGAACTTGCCGCGCTTTCAAGGAAACATAATGATGCAAACGTGCTCTGCCTTCCCAGCAGGTTTATTTCACTCGACCAGGCAAAACAATTTACCACTACCTTTCTGAATTCAGCATTCGAGGGCGGCCGGCATGCACAGCGTGTAAATAAAATCGCCGCCTGCTGAGTCCATGAATATGAGAAGTTTCGTATTTCTTTTTTTACTGCTGCCTTTTATTTTCACTTCAGCACAGGACGCGCGTTATACTTATTCCGGTTCCATTTCCCCGGATTCAATAAAAAAATCGGTCTATACTCTTGCTTCCGATTCGATGGAAGGAAGGGCCACCGGCACATCCGGACAAAAAATGGCCGCACGTTTTCTGGCATCGAAATATCAGTCGCTTGGCTTACTGCCCGGCGGGTTTTTACACGATTCCGTATCCGAAACCCCCAACGAAGAGCGGTTCCGTAAAAACCCCTTTCTGCAAAACCACCCCCTCAGTCTAAAATATAATAAAGAGAAAAACCTGAAGGTGAATGGCGATGAGTTTCTATTCGGAAGAGACTTCATCTACCCCGATATCTTCAAAGATACCCTGATTAGAATTACCAGCTATGTATTTATAGCCATCGGCAAAAAAGTAAAATTCAACGACGTGCTCTTTTCAGAAAAATATAACAACAGGGTTGTCGTACTTTTCGATGCTAAAGAAAGTGCGACTTCCTCTTTCTCCGGCGGAAGTCCTGCAACACACTCTTTCAGCCCGTCTCTTGTTTTCATAATCACCTCGCCCGAAAAAATTGCTTACCACCTATCAAACGGATTTGATATACCAGCGGATTCAAAACTTCGGCTAATTTATATAACCCCGGAAGTCGCCGAAAGGATGCTCGACAGGGAAACATATCTTAAGCTTACTAAAAAAGCAGGTCGAAAAGGAAAAATGAAAGAGCTCGATGAGAGCGGAACGATAACAGTCGACCTGGTTTCTAATACCGATGCATTGCGCGGACAGAATGTTGTTGCCATTCTCCCCGGTACCGATCTCTCGAATGAAGTGATCGTAATCTCCTCACACTACGACCACCTGGGAATACGGGATTCGGCGGTTTATTATGGCGCCGATGACAATGCAAGCGGCACCTCTGCCATACTTGAAATCGCAAGAAACTTCGTTGCCGCAAAAAGAGAAGGCCACTCTCCCAGGAGAAGCATTCTCTTTCTGAATGTGTCCGGTGAAGAGATCAGGTTGCTGGGCTCTGCATGGTATGTGAATCATCCGGCCCTGTCATTGAAAAATACGGTTGCGGATCTTAACATCGACATGGTCGGCAGGGTCGATTTGCGTTACGACAGCATCGGCGATAAAAATTATATGTACATCATCGGTTCGGATAAGATGAGCACGGAGCTTCATGAGATAAACGAACAACAGAATAAATCGGGCCCCGCATTAAAGCTCGACTACATTTATAATTCTGAAGACGACCCGAATAAATATTATCGCCGGAGCGATCATTACAACTTCGTTAAAAACGGCGTGCCGGTGATTTTTTACTTCGACGGAAATCATATGGACTACCATAAACCCACCGACACGGCGGAAAAGATCGACTACAGCCTGCTGGCACAAAGGGCGCGACTCATTTTTCTAACCGCCTGGGAGCTTGCCAACCGCGACAAGCGGATAACGATTGATAAAAAGGAGGAGACGGAAAAATAAGATCCCCGCCAAAGAAAGCGCGTGTTTGATCCTCCGGCTGTTTATTACTTTTAATGTAATTTTTAGAATCTGATATGACATTGTTTTATTTTTACCATTGCAGCCGGTACGATAATCAACACACTCGTCAGGGGCATTTACAGATCCGATGAAAAAAGCCGGAGTAGTAATATTATTTCTGTTTTTATCCTTCTTCGCCGGAGCGCAAAATAAATATTGGATTTCCTTTCGTGACAAGGCCGGTGTAACTTTCGATCCTTATTTGTATTTCGATGAAAGAACCATACAACAAAGGCTGCAGCATCACATTCCACTGAAAGACAGCACCGACTTCCCCGTCAACCCACATTACCTCTCTGAAATTTCAGAAACCGGCGGAGAATTATCGTGGTCGAGCAGATGGTTAAACGGCGTCGCAGTTATTGCCAGCGACGAAGTGATAAAAAGAATCAGCCGGTTGTCCTTCGTCGTCAGCGTCGAACAAATGGCGGCACAGACGAGCGTCTCGGCGCTGAATGTCAAAAAATCCTTCAGCCTTAAAAAGCACGACAGGGCACTGTTGCTTTACCAGACGAAACGCATGCAGATCGATTCCTTCATCGCGAATAATCTCGACGGAAAGGGAATTCGAATTGCCGTCTTCGATGTGGGCTTTCCGGATGTCGACAAGCATCCGGCGTTTAAGCATTTGAGAGACGAGCATCGTATCCTTGGAACGTATGACTTCGTGAAAAAAAACGAAAATGTATACAGGGGCCACTGGCATGGAACAGCAACACTTTCGTGCATTGGCGGTAAGGCCGACTCTGTAAGTATCGGCATGGCCACTGGCGCGGAATTTTTCCTTGCCAGAACAGAACGGCTGCTCAGCGAGACATATTCGGAAGAAGAAAACTGGCTTGCCGCCGCAGAGTGGGCGGATAAGAACGGGGTGAACATCATAAGCAGCTCTCTCGGCTATACCAACAAAAGATATTTCAACACGGAGATGAACGGTAAAACCAGCCTGATTGCACGGGCGGCAACCATGGCCGCATCAAAAGGCATCCTGGTTGTTAATGCCGCGGGCAACGACGGAAGCGATGCCTGGCGCATTGTTGATTCGCCCGGTGATGCCGACAGTGTGCTCACGGTAGGCGGAACAAATCCGGAAACAGACTATCATATTTATTTCAGCTCCTATGGTCCTACCAGCGACGGCCGCCTGAAACCCAATGTATGTGCGGTAGGTGAAGCCATTGTTGCCAAACCGGGCGGGCTCGCAGAAAAAGCAGGAACATCTTTTTCGGCACCGCTCGTTGCCGGCTTTGCCGCATGTGCCTGGCAATCGCATCGCCAATGGACCAACATGCAGCTCTTTAATGAAATTGAAAAATCATCAAGCCTCTATCCGTATTTTGATTATGCACACGGATTTGGAATTCCTCAGGCCTCCTGGTTTGTCTCGGAAAAGCAAACCCGGGAGCCGACATTCGATTTTGTTGTCATCAACAACGACATCAAAGTAATTTTACGCGAGCAGTATTCTTATCCTGATCAGGAAGCGGCAATGGGTTACCGCGTACAGCGCAACATGTATTACAAAGTTGAAAATAAAGACGGCTTCATTAAAAAATATTCTGTTCTGCTGGCCGACCAAAAAGAGATGATGCATTTATATGCAGAAGACTTTCAAACCGGCGACGTGATCACCATCCATTTCGAAGGCTACACCAGTCAACTCGATTTTCCGGGAGAAGTCAAATAAACAAGAAATAAAAACGCACATGAAAAATAAGTTGATGTTACTTTTTCTTTTAATGAACCTTTCCGCTTTTTCACAAACGGTTTTGTTGAACGTAGACAGCAACAATGAGCAGCCGGACAATGAATACGGACCGAATCTTAAAAAATTCACACACCTTTATCTTCGTACAGCCTTTCTTGTTTCTTCCGATCACCCCGGCGCCGAAATCATCTACGGCAGCTCTGTCAACCTCTCTTTGGGTATCAGAAAAAAATATAAGATCAGTCCGTCATACTCCATGGGCTTTGAAATCGAATACGAATACACAGACTACAAAATGAAGCAGGTGGACGATAAAATTTTCCCCGATACGATTATTAATAACATCTCACAGCGCCTCGACTATTCATCGTTTGCTTTGGGATTTTTCAACAGGATAAATTTTGATCCCGGCCGGGGCAATTACATGGGAGTCTACCTCGATCTCGGCATCACCGGAGAATTTCATTATTCCATCACAACCATTTCGAAAAACGATTTGCCCGACGATACGGAACAAAAAGTGGTCACCGGCAACCTGCAATATGCTAACCACACGAATGCAAAAGTTGTTGCCCGCCTCGGCTACAGTCATATTGCCCTGATTTGTTCTTACCGGTTAGCAGATCTTTTCACGGCGGATTCCGGTTTTCCCGATATGCCACGCACCATCCTGGGATTGGAACTTTCCCTGTTCTGAAGACACCGCGCGACATGTGATCCTGCTAACTTTCATTCAATGCATGGTTATGAACATGACCGGTTAATAACCAAAACGACAGATGAATTTACCGGGTAACCTTTGACTGAAAGAATAAGTTAAATTTGGAAATATTAATAACCTTTCTGAGCATGACATTGACCAAAGAGCAAAAGAGGAACCTCGAGCAATTGACTGAATACCTGAAGAAGGTTGAAAAGCTTGGTATCGAAAATAATCTTGATCTGGATGTTTACATGACCGATTATTCCGATGACGATATTGCGGTGTATGCTACCGAGAGAGTGAACCTGGTTGCCGATGCAGCGAGGCGTAAAAATATTTTTGAAAAATCAGGCAAAGAAAAAAATAAAGCCTCTGCGAAAAGGTAATTCAATAATAAATCATAAAAAACCCGCACCATTGTGTGGGTTTTTTTATGCCGGTGCTTAATCAATGCTGAATAAGCTTTATATAATCTGAATGTGTTGCTGTTTGAAGTATAAGTTATATTTTTGCCCTCTGTTTTTCAGGAAATGCTACAATTTGCCGGGCTAATACTTGCTTTTCCACTCGTCGGATTTCTTTCGATAAGTCTTGGTAAACAATATTTTAAGAACTCGGCCGGCATTTTCGCTTCCCTGGCAATACTTGCCTCATTCATTTTATCTGCAGCCATCTTTTTTCAGTTACCCGAAACGCCTGTAAACATTCATCTCTTCGACTGGATAAAATCGGGCAGCCTTTCTATACCCTTTTCTATTTTAATCGATCACATTTCCATTATCATGTTGTTGATTATAACCGGCGTCGGATTTTTAATTCACGTTTATTCGATCGGCTATATGAAAGGCGACGAAGGTTATTCCAGGTTCTTCGCATATCTCAACCTGTTCGTCTTCTTTATGCTCCTTCTTGTAATGGGCTCAGACTATCTCGTGTTGTTTGCGGGCTGGGAAGGCGTTGGCCTTTGTTCTTACCTGCTGATTGGCTTTTGGTTCAAAAACACCTCTTATAATAATGCGGCCAACAAGGCCTTCATCATGAATCGCATCGGCGATCTCGGATTTCTCCTGGGAATCATTCTTATATATGTAACTTTCGGTTCCACCTCTTTTGATGTCGTTTTCTCCTCTGCTCCCGGCATGGCGGGGAATGAGTCCGCAATCGTTGCTATCACCCTGCTGCTTTTCATCGGAGCCATGGGAAAGAGCGCACAGATTCCCCTGTATACGTGGCTGCCCGACGCAATGGCCGGCCCGACTCCCGTCTCCGCCCTCATTCATGCTGCGACAATGGTAACCGCCGGAATCTATATGGTAGTGAGGTCCAACATCCTCTATTCGCTTGCACCATTCACACTTCATTTCATTGCTGTCATCGGAACGGCCACAGCAATTTTCGCTGCTATTATTGCTATGGCACAAACCGACATAAAAAAGGTACTCGCCTACTCTACTGTTTCGCAATTGGGATACATGTTCGCTGCACTTGGCGCCGGCGCCTATTCAACGGCATTGTTTCACGTAACGACGCACGCATTTTTCAAAGCCCTGCTCTTCCTTGCGGCCGGCAGCGTCATTCATGCCATGGGCGGAGAGCAGGATATCGGAAAGATGGGCGGGCTCAGGAAAAAACTTCCGCTTACATTTTTAGTATTTATGATTGGCACCCTTGCCATCAGCGGCATTCCCCCGTTAGCGGGCTTCTTTTCCAAAGATGAGATCCTTGCTAAAGTGTGGACACAGCAACCACTGTTATTTACCATTCTCTCCATCACGTCTGTATTATCTGCGATTTATATGTTCAGGCTTTTATTCCTCACATTTTACGGAAACTTCCGTGGCACACATGAGCAGGAACATCATCTTCATGAATCGCCGCCGGTAATGACCCTGCCGCTGATCGTATTGGCGGTGCTGTCGGCAGCCGGAGGTTTTCTCGGACTTCCCGCCATCACCGGAATGCCTAATGCATTCGAAAATTATTTACACGCTTCTGTTTCTTTTCCGGCCGCATTTGCCGAAAGACAACCTTCACACTTTTTTGAATGGATGCTTATTATCGTTTCCGTAATAACCCTGGCTATCGTTATCCTCATCACCTACCGTCGATTTGCAGTTAACCAGAGTCTTATTTCTCCTGATGAATCCGAGCAGGCCGGAATGGTGAGGATGGCAAACAGGAAATTTTATGTGGACGAGTTATATGACTTCCTGTTTGTAAAACCAGTCACTTCGTTAAGCAACTTTTTTTATAAGATAATTGACGTGCGACTGATAGACGGCATTGTCAACTCTTTTAATAAGATTTTAATCAGCACCTCCGGATTGCTGAGATATACACAATCCGGCTTCGTCGGATTTTACATCTTCGCAATGGTGTTTGGAATAATAACAATTTTGATCCTCAACATTTTTATCAGGTAATGATGCTGACCCTGCTGATATTTTTTCCTCTCATCGCAGCGCTTATCATAGCGGCAACAGGCAGGCAGCCGGGAAAGACCGCTCTTGTGGCATCCATCGTTGAGTTGTTAATTGGCGTCGCGATGTTATTGCAGTTTCATCCGGACGGAGGCGTGCAGTTCTCGCAAAACTACTGGTGGATACGTTCGCTGGGGATCAGCTATAAAGTCGGCCTCGACGGAATCAGCCTGCTGCTCGTTTTGCTTACTGTATTCTTAACCCCGGTAATAATTTTATCCTCATTGAATAAATCATACAAGAATCCGGGACTGTTTTATTCGCTGATCCTTGTAATGGAATTCGCACTCGTCGGAGTTTTCTCGGCACTCGATGGATTTTTATTCTATGTATTCTGGGAGCTCGCACTCATTCCGATTTATCTTATTTGCCTGGTGTGGGGCGGTACGGAAAGGCTAAAGATCACTCTGAAGTTTTTTATTTATACCCTGGCCGGAAGCCTCCTCATGCTTGTGGCTCTGATCTGGCTTTGGTATCAGACTCCCGGCACGCACACCTTTGACATTGAGGCGTTGTATTCACTCAGCCTTACACCCGCCCAGCAGGGATGGATCTTCTGGGCCTTCTTCATCGCTTTTGCGATCAAGATGCCAGTTTTCCCGTTTCATACCTGGCAGCCCGACACGTACGTGGATTCTCCGACACCCGGAACGATGCTGCTGAGCGGAATCATGCTGAAGATGGGAATCTATGGCGTGTTGCGCTGGCTTTTGCCCGTTGCTCCGCATGGCACAGACGAATGGGGGCTCACCGCCATCGTTCTTTCTGTAATCGGAATCGTTTATGCCTCCTGCATTGCCATCGTTCAGAAAGACTTTAAACGCCTGATTGCATATTCTTCCATCGCACACGTTGGACTGATTTCAGCAGGCATTCTTACCCTGACTCACCAGGGAATCCAGGGCGGCGTCATTCAAATGCTCAGCCATGGAATTGTTGTTGTCGGTATGTTTTATATCGCCGACCTCATCCAGAACCGTACTCAGACGAGAGAGATGAACAAACTGGGTGGCATACGGAACGTTGCACCCGGATTCTCGACGTACTTTTTTATTCTCCTGCTCGCCTCGGTGGCCCTCCCGCTCACAAGCGGATTCGTCGGAGAATTTTTGTTGCTGAATGGCGTCTTCCAGTTCGATCCTGTGATTGCCGCCATTGCCGGACTCTCCGTTATCCTCGGGGCCGTTTATATGTTTCGTGCATTCCAGAAAATTTCGCTCGGCGAATCCAACAGTCTGACGAAACACTTCATCGACCTCACCAACCCGGAAAAACTGGTATTGCTTCCTCTCGTTATACTTGTCTTCTGTATCGGAATCTATCCCGATCCCATCCTGAATATCGCCGGCCCTTCTGTTGAAGCCCTGCAAAAAGCAATACTGCAGTCGGCACAAATGACAATGCTTAAATAAATTCATAGCTTGAATACGATCATCATCTTATGTATCGTCGGACTCCTAAGCCTGATTTTTGAAATCACCGGCTTAAGAAAGCTGCTCATCCCCGTAGTTTTTACCGGGCTCGCCCTCGCTTTCGGAGCAGTGGTCAGAGACTGGAATACCAATCGGGCTTTTTTTAACGAAATGGTGCTGTTTGATAATTATGCACTTGCATTCACAGGACTCGCCATCGTTATTACATTTATCTGGTTTGTGATTTCTCCGTCATTCTTCCACGAACCCACCAGCGAAACAGACCATTGCTCGCTTATTATTTTTTCCCTTGTCGGAGGCGTGCTAATGACTTCGTTCAACAACATGATCATGTTATTCCTCGGAATAGAAATTCTTTCCATATCCATGTACATTCTTGCGGGAAGCAAAAAGACATCTCTTTCATCAAACGAGGCCGCACTGAAATATTTTCTCATGGGAGCATTTGCCACATGCTTCCTGCTTTTCGGCATTGCGCTTATATACGGACAAACATCATCGTTCAATCTTTCGGGAATTGCAAACGCACTCTCCGGAGCTGTCGCCGGCCAGGCCATGATCTATACCGGAGTATTCATGATCATGACCGCCATGGCATTTAAAATAGCGGCTGTTCCGTTTCATTTCTGGGCACCCGATGTATACCAGGGATCGCCCACGGTAATCACCGCTTTTATGTCGACCGTGGTAAAGACAGTTGCTTTCGCAGCCTTTCTCAGGCTCTTCCTTACCTCGTTTCATGCGATAGAATCCCTGTGGTCAACAACCCTATGGTTCATTTCAGCAGCCAGCATTTTAGTTGGCAACATCATCGCAGTGTATCAGACAAACTTCAAGCGAATGCTTGCTTATTCAAGCATCTCACATGCAGGCTACATGCTGCTTGCCATACTTGCAATGAACGACCTGTCTTCAGGCTCATTGTTGTTTTATACTATTGCTTATTCCATTTCATCGATCACTTCTTTTGCAGTTTTACTGCTTATTAACAGAAGCACAGGAAACGAATCGATAGAATCATTTTATGGTCTCGGTAAAAAAAACCCGTTGCTGGCAGTGGTAATTGTTATTGCCATGCTCTCGCTCGCAGGCATTCCGCCTTCCGCAGGATTCTTTGCGAAGTACTATATTTTTTCAGCCGCAATTAAAAATAACATGACCGGCCTCGTTTTAATAGCCATCGCAGGATCGCTGATAGGGGTATTCTATTATTTCAGAATCATCATCGCATTGTTCAGAGAAAGAGAAGCGGGAATTATCGAGATGAATTTCGGCTATAAATCGGTGTTGATCCTTACTACGATTGCCGCCCTGGTACTGGGAATTTTACCCGGCCTTGTTGTCGGTTTATTGTAATCATTCTCATTCCATTGAGAATTTTTTGTAGTTTATTAGAAACGTGAGCGTTAGCATTCCGCTCGATTTTACCTGTGTGAATTTGTCAATTACTACAATCCCATTATAAATCAACTGCTTTTTTAGAACAAAACAGGCGATTTTATTCATGTCATGTTTCGGTTAAATCCCTTCAATACGTTTTGGATTTAATCAGAATTTCCTATTATTGTCGTCCCGAAAAATTCAATCATTGAAATTTTATTAAATAAGTTTGCGTTTCAAGAACGTTAAAATTTCCTATAACTAAACAACAGTATACATATGAGCAAATCATCATCAAAAGGAAGCAATAATATTCAGGCAATATTAGCAGCACTCGTTATTCCAATCGCCATTTTTATCGGCTACCTGATTTGGAAATTCATTTTGGGTGACCCATCTGGTTTTGAAGGTGGGGACACAGAAAAGAACCCACTTCCCAATCATATTTTAGCCATGATGTATAAAGGAGGTATAATTGTACCGGTTTTAATGGGCGCATTTATTACAGTTGTCACATTTACGATAGAGCGTTTTGTTACAATCAATAAATCAAAAGGTTCAGGAAGAATAGAGGTATTTATTCAGCGTATCCGTTCTCTAATGACCAGCGGAGACCTAAATGCTGCAAAAGCCGAATGCGATAAGCAAAGGGGCTCCATTGCAAACGTTGTTGTAGCAGGAATCGATATGTATCGCCAGATGGAGGCCGATAAAGAACTGGACAAGGAAAGAAAGATTCTGGCCATACAGAAAGAGCTCGAAGAAGCCACAACGCTTGAACTGCCGATGCTCTCTAAAAATCTCGTAATTATTTCCACGATTGCATCAATTGCCACGCTGTTAGGGCTGCTTGGTACTGTGATTGGTATGATCCGCGCGTTCTCGGCACTCGCCACCGCGGGCGCACCAGACGCTGTTGCTCTTTCCAATGGAATTTCTGAAGCTCTTATTAATACCGCTCTCGGTATTGGAACATCCGCACTCGCAATTATCATGTATAACTACTTTACCAGCAAGATCGACAGTATTACATATGGTATCGATGAAGCAGGCTACAGCATCGTTCAGTCTTTCGCATCACGCACTAAATAATGTCAATTACAATTTCCGTATGGAAATTGAGAGACCCGCGTATCTAAACATTCCTTTCCGATGCCAAAGATAAAAGTACCTAAGAAGAGCCCATCACTGGATATGACCCCAATGGTCGATCTTGCATTTCTTCTTGTGACCTTTTTCATGCTCACCACCAAATTTCGCCCGGACGAACCCGTAATCGTTGATCAACCCTCTTCCATCAGCGACATTCCTCTTCCCGATAAAGGCGTAATCATGCTTACAGTCGATGGAAAAGGCAGGGTTTTCATCAATGTAGAAGGACAACCCCTCAGAAAAGACATTTTGGAACGCATCGGAAAACAATTCAACATTCAGTTTAGCGAAAAAGAAACCAAACGATTTTCGGTTCTCGCCTCTGTCGGAATGCCATCCAATCAGTTGAAAGCCTATCTCGATGCTGACGACGACGGCAGAAAACAGATGAACGCCATTACCAAAGGAATCCCAATCGACTCAACCAATAATGAACTCGCTATCTGGGTTAACTCGGCGAGGAATGCCGCACCGAGGTATAGCATTGCAATTAAAGGCGATCGTGATGCCGACATACCCACAATAAAAAGAGTAATATCCATTTTACAGGATAATAAAGCCAACCGGTTTGCCCTGATTACAAATCTGGAAGGCGCACCCACTGAAGAATCGAAACAATAATAATTTACGGCCCCGGCCGAAAAGATAATGTCAGAAGTACAACAACAGGAAGGCTCCGATAAAGGAGGTAAGCACAAAAAGGTCAGGGCCAAGAAAACCTCGACCCACATCGACATGACGCCGATGGTTGATCTCGCTTTCCTTCTCCTTACGTTTTTCATTTTGACCACTACCTTCAGTAAGCCAAAGACGATGGACATTACAATGCCCGTCAAAAAGGATATCAAAGAAGAGGAACGCACAAAGATCAAAGCCTCACTGGCCATGTCGATTCTCCTCACGGAAAACGACAAGATCATCTGGTACATGGGTATGGATAGCGCCGGCGCACCACCGGAGACAAATATTGCCGACTTTTCAATTGCCGGACCCAAGAGCATTCACAAGGTTTTATTGGAAAGAAACAAGCTGGTGTATGATCAGGTTAAAATGGTGGAAGACTCTGTTAAACGAGGCCTCATACCCGATAACGAAGATGAAATAAAACAACACAAGGCTAAAGTGAAGGCCGCAGAGAAAGAGGGACTGATTGTTCTGATAAAGCCCGACGATAAAGCCAAATATAAAAACCTGGTTGATATACTCGATGAAATGTTGATTTGTAACGTGGGCCGCTATGCAATTGTCGATCTTACCGACTCGGAAAAAGAATTAATTAAAAACGCACAATAAATTAAAATGGGATTCTCTTTTGATTGGTCGAATGCAATTAGCCCCGAACGGAGGGATATTGTATTTGAAAATCGTAATAAGGAATATGGCGGCTATGTTCTCAGAAGAGATTATCAGCGCCGCGTTTTAATTGCACTGTTTTTTACACTCCTCGGTATCGGCCTTGCAGTCACCGCTCCTCTCATCGTCTCTTACCTTTCTAAAGTTAATGTCGGTAAAGAAACCAAGGTTACGGACGCTATCACCCTCGCAGAGCCGCCACCGATCGATAAAACAGCTCCCCCTCCGCCGCCCGTGATTCCACCACCACCCGTACAGCAGACGATCAAATTCACGCCGCCTAAAGTTGTGAAGGACGAAGAAGTGGAAGAGCCGCCGCCAACACAGGAAGAAACCAAGGACGTTACCGTGAGTACCGTTACTCAGGAGGGTGAAAAGATCATCGACCTGCCACCGGAGCCAATCGCAGATCCGGATGCAGGAAAAGTGTTTACTGTCGTTGAAGAAATGCCCAGTTTTCCCGGAGGAGAAGAAAAACTCTTCGAGTATCTTTCCAAAATCAAATACCCCGCTATTGCCAGGGAAAATGGTATAACAGGGAGGGTTTATGTAACGTTCGTGGTTGATAAGGACGGCAAAATCAAAGATGCAAAAGTTCTTCGTGGTATTGGAGGCGGATGCGACGAAGAAGCTCTCAGAGTCGTACGCTCTATGCCGGACTGGAAACCCGGCCGCCAAAATGGTAGAAACGTTTCAGTTCAGTACAATCTCCCCGTAAATTTCAATCTGAAATAATTTTTCTCGCGAATGAGAAAACGCTCACCGTTGAGTGAACAGTTATATTTAATTCTGAATATAATTATGGTTTTGATTTACGGCCTTTCGGGAGTCGCTCTGTATTTCTGGCAAACACCAAATGTTCCCGGTTCGACCAGAAAATTATTTAGTGGAATTTTGTTACTTTATGCGTCGTACCGGGGCTTTGCATTGTATCGCAAAACTCAAAGAAAGACAGATGAAAATTAGGCCGCTATTATTTTTTGTTTTATTGACGTGTATTTCTGGTTGCAGCTCCGATTCTGTAAAACACGAAAAATATACTGACACGCCCACATCGGGAGAAATTCTGATTGTGGCTGATGAATCTTATCAGCCGCTTATACAGGTACAGATCGATACGTTCATGGAGATCTACAAGTATGCGAAAATTAATGTACGTTATCTGCCGGAATCGGAATTGTTCAATGAATTAATGAATAACGATACGGTACGCCTCGCCATTTCGGCCCGTGAACTTACAGCCGATGAAAAAACGTTTTTCGACAACCGCAAAATAATTCCCCGCACACTGAAAATCGCCGAAGATGCAGTGGCCCTCGTTGTGAACAGAGAGAATGCCGATACCGCCATTACCTATGAACAGCTTCAGGCCATCATGCAGGGAAAGATACTGAAATGGAGCCAGCTCAATTCGGGCGGAAACGATGATACCATTCGCATTGTCTTCGACAAAAGCGGTTCCGCAAATGCCAGGTTTTTAAACGAAAGATTTCTCGGCGGAAAAACATTCCCACCTAATATTTTTGCCGCTAATTCGAATGCTGCCGTAGTGGATTATGTAAGCTCCGATAAAAATTCATTGGGCGTAATTGGGGTGAACTGGATCAGCGACCACGACGATTCGGCTGCAGAGGAATTTCTGAAAAAGATAAACGTCGTTGCTCTTTCGATGCCCGATACCGGAAAAACTTCGACTGAGTTTAACAAGCCCCTTCAGGCTTATATAGCATTGAAAACCTATCCATTAATCAGAAATGTAAACATCATTAGCCGGGAAGGACGCAACGGACTTGGCACAGGCTTTGCGTCATTCGTCGCCGGCGATAAAGGTCAGCGAATGATCAGGCTGATGGGACTCCTTCCGGCAACAATGCCAATCAGAATTATAAAGGTTAATTAAGACACGTATGAAAAAATCAACATTGGTTTTTTTTATTTTATCCTGTTCGTTTTTTGTAAACGGACAAACCATTCAGGAAGCAAAAAAGTTCACAGACAATGAGCAATACGAAAACGCAACCACAATTTATAAAGCAATAATTGCCACCAATTTTGCAGATCCGAGCATTTATTATTACTACGCTGAGAATCTTTTACTCAGCGACAATCCGGATTCAGCAAAAATAATTTTCGATCAGGGCCAGGCGATTGATCCCAATCACCCGCTGATGAAAATTGGAAATGCAAAAATCCTGTTTGACAGGATCAGCCTCAGAGAAGCAAAGCGATCAAGCGACCAGGACGGATCTAATGCCGAATTAAGAGACAGGTACGAGCAGGCACAAAAAAACGTCATGGATGGCGAAATACTTATCGAGGCGGCTACAACAAATTCCAAAGACATAAATGTTTTGGTCGAGGCCATTGAGGCCCTTCTGCAGTATAAAAATAAAAATACCGACAAAGCAAAAATTCTCCTCGATAAGGCCTATGCTATAAATCCGAAGAACATAGACGTGCTTTTATTGTTCGGCGATCTCTATGGCGAATTGAACAACGGCACTCTCGCAGCAGATTATTATAATAAAGCACTCGACCTGGATAAGACTTCCGCACGCGCCATCGTAAGCAAGGGAAGGCTGTACATGCGCTCGACCAATTATGAAGGCGCAGCCCGGGAGTTTCTCGATGCGATAAAAGTTGAGCCTTCTTATGCTCCCGCTCATCGTGAGCTCGGAGAGTGCTATATTAAATTAGGTAAACTTGCTGAGGCAAAGGAAGAGTATAAAAAATATCTCGAG
Organism: uncultured Flavobacteriales bacterium; assembly: GCA_964595205.1. GTDB lineage: Bacteria > Bacteroidota > Bacteroidia > AKYH767-A > 2013-40CM-41-45 > JADKIH01. The sequence goes on from CAZQOQ010000011.1 coordinate 46,992, forward strand.
CTTTCCAGGGGCAATTGCCCGGCGCGGATTCGTTATGCTCAATTTTTATATGCAAGCAAGGATTATTCAGAATCCATTTCAGAACTTAACCAGGTAAGACAAAGATGCGATTCAAACATCGTTTCTATGTGGCGGCTTTTTATGTATGATTATTACGAATTAAAAGACACAACCAAGGCCCTGGATGCCGTCAATCACCTCATTCGTCTGTTGCCCGAGGAAAAGAGGGTCTCCAGGGATTTCGAGTTTCATGGGAAAATATTAATAGGCACAAGTTCGGATTCGTCTACCACTAAAACAGGAATCGAACAACTTCAAAAAGCACTCAACCTTGATCCTGGCAGACTAGACCTGTTGATAGACATGGCCAATGCATGGAGTAAACTGAGAAAATATTCAAATGCAATCATACTCTTAAATCAAAAGATTGCTCTTACAAAGGATGCCAAGTCGGCCGATTATTATATGCTTGCCCGTGCGTATTATTTTAACAGGCAGTTCATAGAAACTGACAGCATCATTAAAAAGGTAAACGAATTGTCACCTACTTATGCAAGCGGCTGGATCCTCAGGGCGCAGGCAAATGCAAACATCGATTCTACCAGCGAGGAGGGCCTTGCAAAGCCGTTTTATGAGAAATACATCGAACTCGCTATTGCCGATTCGGCTAACAGCTCAAGATATACCAACGGTTTAATCGAATCATATGGGTATCTCGCATATTATTATGTTCTTAAAAAGGACAATAAGAATGGCGCAGCCTTTCTGAAAAAGAAGCTTGAACTCATCACCGAGCCAGCCGAGAAAAAGAAGTTACAGGACGCCATAGACCAGCTTGAAGGAAGAGGCCCCAAGCCTAAGAGCGAGAATAAATAATTAACAACCCGGATTTATCCGGGTTTTTTGTTTCTATGCATTTTATATTACATTGCGAGGACAAACCCAAACGCATGGCCGGAAACAATTTTTCAAAGAAACCTTTAGCAGCACTTTTCAAAGAAGCAGATGAAGTCGGTGATCACACATTAAAACGCACACTCGGTCCCATAGGACTAACAGCATTAGGCATTGGTGCAATTATCGGAGCCGGTCTCTTTAGTATTACCGGAGGCGCAGCCGCCAACAATGCCGGTCCGGCAGTTACCATTGCTTTTATGATTGCCGCCGTCGGTTGCGCTTTCGCAGGACTGTGTTATGCCGAATTCGCCTCCATGATTCCTGTTGCCGGAAGCGCTTATACATATTCTTATGCAACCATGGGAAGAATCATGGCCTGGATCATCGGCTGGGACCTTGTTCTTGAATACGCAGTCGGCGCAGCTACCGTTTCAATAAGCTGGTCGCGCTACCTGATAAAATTTCTCGATCACTTCAACATCCACCTCTCGCCCGCAATTACCATGTCGCCCTTCGACTCCGCCACACTTGCAGACGGATCCGTGGTAAACGGAATAATAAATCTTCCCGCCGTGTTTATCGTCGTGCTTGTTTCCATGTTGCTGATCCGCGGAACACAGGAATCATCAAAGGTTAACAACATGATTGTTTTATTGAAAGTAGCAGTCGTACTTGGATTCATCTGGCTTGGCTGGGGTTACATTAACCCGGCCAACTATCAGCCGTACATTCCCGCAAACACAGGAGAGTTTGGCAGCTATGGATGGAGCGGTATTCTCCGCGCCGCCGGCATCATATTCTTTGCATACATCGGTTTCGATGCCGTATCTACTGCCGCACAGGAAGCTAAAAATCCCAAGAGAGATATGCCGATCGGAATTTTATTATCGCTGGCGATTTGTACCGTGCTGTATATTTTATTTGCTCATGTCATGACCGGGCTGGCGCATTATACAGAGTTCAAAGGACAGGACGGCATCGCCCCGGTCGCTGTGGCTATCGAACACACTCCGTATATCTGGCTTAAACAGACAATCATTCTTGCCATCCTCGCAGGATATTCTTCCGTTATACTTGTTATGTTACTTGGGCAGTCGCGCGTATTCTTTTCAATGTCAAAAGACGGCTTCCTTCCTCCGGTTTTTTCCAGAGTTCATCCAAGGTTTAAGACACCATGGAAATCCAATATTCTCTTTTGCATATTTGTAAGTCTTTTTGCGGCCTTTGTCCCGGCAAGAGTCGTCGGCGAAATGACGAGCATCGGAACACTCTTCGCTTTCGTCCTGGTTTCTATAGGAATATTGGTTTTGAGAAAGACTCAACCGGATGCACCAAGGGCATTCAGAACGCCATTGGTGCCTCTCGTACCCATTTTGGCAATCTTGTCGTGCGCAGCGATGATGTTTTCACTCCCTGGCGATACCTGGCTTCGTTTAATTGCCTGGATGCTGATCGGTTGTGTGATTTATTTTGCATACGGAAAGAACAAGGCACGCTTTTAAAACCTTTTATCTTTTATAAGGGTAAAAGGAATAAACTTCAGTAGAGTAAATTGACCCTTACACCTTTTTGGCGAGACGTGTGGCTGATCATCATCAGCTTTTTAATGTTCATGGGGACGATTTATATTTATTTCAGACTACGCAGCAGCAATTTCAGAAGAGTGAGAAGACTCCTGGAAGAAAGAGTCGAAGTAAAAACCCGACAGCTCACAGAAAAGAATCTCGAACTGGAAAAACTGTCAATCGTTGCAAGCCGCACAGATAATGCAGTATTGATCGCCGATCCCGCCGGAAGGATCGAATGGGTTAATGATGGCTTTATCAGGCTCATCAATATTCCCAAAGAAAAAATAATCAACAAGCGGCTTTCCGAAATTAATGTTTATAATAATATCGACACCGAAATCAGCGAAGCAATAAAAAACCAGCACTCAAGAATTTTTGAAAGCAATGTCACACATCAAAACAATCAAAGCCTCTGGATTTCCTCTACGCTAACTCCCATCTACGATGAAAACGGAATACTGAAAAAACTTGTCGTTGTCGACACCGACATCACCGCCGGTAAGAATATGCAGAAGCAGATTGAGACATCGCTTAAAGAGAAAGATATTCTTCTGAAAGAAATACATCACCGCGTAAAAAATAATCTGCAGATCATTATAAGCCTGCTCAATCTGCAGACGGGTTACATACGCGACGAAGCAACATTGAAGGCCGTAAAAGACGGACAAAGCCGCGTACGAACGATGGCCCTCGTTCATGAAAAGTTTTATCAGTCAGACGAGTTAAGCGAAATCAATTTCGCCGAATACATTGAAAAACTGTGTCATTTTCTCTATCAGTCGTACGGCGATAAAACATCTCGCATCGAAATCAGGATCGAAGGCGATCAGATTAACCTCGATATGGATACAGCCATGCCTTGCGGATTATTAATCAACGAAATCGTCTCCAATGCATACAAGTATGCCTTCCCGGGGCAATCGACCGGAACCATTTCTATTATACTTAGTAAATCAGAAAACCGGATTACCCTGACCATACACGACAACGGTATCGGTTTCCCCGGGGAATTCGATTTCGAAAAATCAGAATCACTTGGAATGCAGCTTATTCAGGCTCTAACCAACCAGCTCGACGGTGAATTAAAAATCATACGCGAAAACGGCACCACCTTCCAGGTCTCGTTTCCTTACCCTAAAATTATCGCCGAAAAATCTCAGATCAAGTAACAAAAAGGCGTCAGCAATGTAAAAAGGTAATTAACCTTTATTATGGCAGCACTAAAAATAATGATCGTTGAAGACGAGATTATCGTCGCGAAGGACATTCAACGAATTCTGAAGAAACTTGGCTATGAGGCATTTGATCCATTCGCTAATGGTAAAAAGGCCCTGGATTCAATTGAAAAACTCAATCCCGATATTATCCTGCTTGATATTAATTTAAAAAGCAGCGAAATCGATGGAATTCAGATCGCCGAACAGATTCATCAGCATTACCAGATACCATTCATTTTCCTCACAGCTTTTTCCGACAAGACGACGCTTGAAAGAGCGAAGCTGACGGAACCTTATGGTTATATCATCAAGCCGTTCGAGGAAGACGACATTCGCACCGCAATCGAAATCGCTTTTTATAAATACACGAAGGATCTCGAAATGCAGAATAAAGGCAATCGTTTTGCCGCCGCTCTTGATAACCTCGAAGTCGCAGTCATCATTACCGATTCCAATGAGAAAGTAATTTTTCTGAATAAGATGGCCGAGTCTATTACAGGCTGCCTGAAACAGGAAGCTCTCGGAAAAGACATCAGCATTGCGATGAAGAACAGCGGATCCGAAACAAAGAGTGTTTTCAAGACGCTCGCTCACACCGTTGTGGGAGAATCAAATAAGAACGAAGGCGATGCCGAAGTATCCGTTTCGAATGGCGCCACCGAACACAAGGTTGCAGTAAACACCTTCCCGATATTAACGGTAAACAACAAAATAAATGGTTGTGCTTTCGTAATGACTTCCTCGGGCAGACGCGATGCCGTGCAGGAAACCAGTACAGATAAAAATCTTTTTAACTTCCTCGAAAATATATATGCCAACAACAGCTTTTTCGTTAAGAAGGATTCGCGTTTTGTGAAGGTTAATTTTCAGGACATTTTATGGATTGAGGCGCTTGATAATTATGTTATCATCAAGACCTCGTCAAAGGAGCAGTTCATCCTTCATAGTTCGATGAAGGACATTGAAACGAAATTGCCGCAGATGAATTTCGCCCGTGTACACCGTTCGTATATCGTACAGCTGGAGAAGATAAACGCTCTCGAAGAAAATGCCTGTATCATCGACAGCAACAGGATACCGATTGGAAAGTCGTACAAGGATAATCTGATGAGCAGACTGAACCTGTTCTAATCACACGTCTTCTTTAGTTAATCGACATTCGATATTCCGGAGGATTATTTTTAGCTTCGCAGAAAAATTTTCCGTGGACAACAATCAGCCCGTAATTCGGGTTAAAAACTTAATAAAGCATTACCAGGATGTAAATGCCGTTAATGGTATCAGCTTTGAAGTTTATCAGGGAGAAATTTTCGGTTTACTCGGCCCCAACGGAGCAGGCAAAACAACCACATTAGAAATTATTGAAACGCTCAGGAAAAAAACCTCGGGAGAAGTCTGGGTATCGGGTTATTCCATTGACGAAAACCCTGACTTAATCAAACAATGCATAGGCGTGCAGCTTCAGTCAGCCAACTATTATCCCAACCTCTCTCTCAATCAGCTGCTCGACCTTTTCGAAGGACTTTATAATTCCAGGGTAGATAAAAAAGAGATGCTCAGCCTTGTTGGTTTGCAGGACAGGGGAAAATCGAGATACAAAGAATTATCCGGTGGCCAAAAGCAAAGATTTTCACTCGCAACGACTCTCATCAATAAGCCGGAAATTGTTTTTCTCGACGAGCCCACTACGGGACTGGATCCACAGGCAAGAAGAAACCTGTGGGAACTAATCAGAAAGATACGATCAGAGGGAACCACGGTGGTGATCACAACTCATTACATGGATGAGGCCGAAACACTGTGCGACAGGGTTGCAATCATAGAAAAAGGCAAAATTATTTCTCTCGATTCGCCGGCAAATCTCATCGACAAACTTCTTGCAGGAGGATTTAAGAGAGCGGAAACGATGAAGAATGCAAATCTCGAAGATGTTTTTTTATCACTCACCGGTCACGAATTGAGAGAAGAATAATTTCAGCATGGAAAGCAACCGACCCAAATACAACCAGTTGAAAGCGATGCTGGCAATTTCAAAGGCCAGTTTCAGGGCCATCCTGAAAAGCCCGTCGGCAGTGATCTTTACGCTCTTTTTTCCATTGGTGTTTATCGTCGTTTTTGGATTCATCAAAGGCAATTCCATAAAACTGGACGTGGGCATTAGTCCATTGTGCGACACTACCTCGACGATCTATAAACAGTTTGTCGATTTGCCAAACATTAAAACTGAGAAGAATAAATCATCCGGAGAATTGGAAGACCTTCTTCACAAAGGACGTCTCGATGCAATTTTAAATATTCATCCCGCCGGTGCCGAAAAAACACAGGTGGTGGAGGTGATAACCTCTAAGGCTTCGAGGGAGAAAGGAGTATTTGTCAGGTCTGTTTTAGTAAACATGGTCGACAAGAAGAACCTTTACTATTTAAAACAAGCTGGCAATGATAAAAACAATATATCCACCCAAAACTCCGGCAGTCTTCCTGCAGAATTGAAAGAAACGGAGGTCCAGGGAAGAGAATACAAGATGATCGATTTTATTTTACCCGGTCAGTTAGGTTTTTCCATTCTCAGTGCCGGTGTTTTCGGAACAGCATTTATTTTCTTTTCTCTCCGGCAAACGCTGGTATTAAAAAGATTTTTTGCAACCCCCATACGCCGCACCTATATTGTACTCGGCGAAGCCCTCAGCAGGCTTGTTTTTCAGATACTCGGTTCGTTTATAATTATCATCATCGGAAAATATTTGTTTGGCTTCACGCTCATCAACGGTTTCAAGACACTTGTTGAAATGCTTGCACTATCTTCATTGGGTCTGATCGTCTTTATGGGATTCGGTTTTGTTGTTTCGGGCCTCGCCGGCAGCGAAAGCGTAATTCCGCCATTGGCAAACATCATCACCCTTCCGCAATTTTTACTGAGTGGAACTTTTTTCCCAATTGATGCTTTTCCGGGTTGGCTACAGGGCATCAGTAAAGTACTTCCGCTTACTTACCTGAACGATGCTCTCAGGAGAGTCGCTTTTGAAGGGGCCGGCTTTTATGAAATTTCCCATCAGTTACTGATTATTGGCCTCTGGGGGATCATTGTGTACATAGCCGCAATCCGTTTTTTTCGCTGGGAATAGATTTATAGACCATTCATCGATGATTGGCGTAAAATATATGACCCCCGGGGTATCTTTTTTGTATTTTAGCTGTTATACAAAACACCTCTTTGTGCATGATTTTACCGATGAGCAGAACTGCTAAACGGTTTTTTTTTGTGATATTTTTATCCCTGGCCTATTTTCCTGTCATTGGACAAACCGGAAAAGACGGGGCAAAAATTGTTTCTGCATTGAATACGGTCGTAAATGATTACACCAGCTTATCGTCAGCCGCTACCGCCGGATCTTCTTCCATACAAGTCTCTAATAATAACCTTTCCAGCGGTTTTCCTTCTGCCCTTGCTACCGGGGATTTGATTTTTATTATCCAGGTTCAGGGCGCCGCGATTTCAACAGCCGACGATCCGACCAACGGCACAATCACATCTTATAACACTTGCGGCAACAATGAATTCGCCGAAGTCAGTTCTGTTTCCGGTTCCAATACAATTACTCTGACCTGCCCATTGCAGAAGAACTATTCTTCTTCCGGAAGAACAGTAGTAGTTCGCGTGCCGCGTTATTCAACACTCACTGTGAATGGCGGCGCAAGCATCACATGTCCCGCATGGAATGGAACAACCGGAGGCATTGTCGCAATTGAAGTCATGGGCTCTACGATCATTAACGGCGGCGGCTCTATCGATGTTAGCGGAAAGGGATTTCGCGGCGGCGCATTGTTAGACATAAACAGCAACTATGGTGTATTAAACTTTTCGTGGCCGACGAATGACTACGGTGCAGAAAAAGGCGAAAGCATTGCCGGCTCCGTTGCCGACTACGATGTGATCGGCGGAAGGTATTGCAAGGGCGCTCCCGCAAACGGCGGCGGCGGCGGAAATGCGCATAACGGCGGCGGTGGTGGCGGCGCCAATGCCGGCAACGTCTCCGCATATACCGGTTTCGGGAATCCCGATAATTCGAATGCAACATGGGCTACAGCCTGGAATCTCGAGTCGCCCGGTTTTGCATCATCAACTTCTTCTGGCGGGGGAAAGGGTGGTTATACATTTTCCGGAAGCAATCAAAATGCACTCGTGACCGGACCTTTCAATGCAGCCTGGGGCGGTGATCAGCGGAGAGACAATGGAGGTCGCGGCGGTAGGCCACTGGATTATTCAACCGGGAAAGTTTTCATGGGTGGTGGTGGCGGTGCCGGTGAACAAAACAATACCCTCGGAGGAGTCGGAGGTTCGGGTGGAGGTATTTTTGTCTTTCAGAGCTATGCAGGCATCAGCGGCTCCGGACAGATACTCGCTAATGGCGCCAATGGAGGTTCAACCCAGGGATCCAACGGAACAGATGGTGCAGGCGGTGGCGGCGGCGGTGGTGTTGTATTACTCAGAAATACCGGAACAACAACCGGCATAACAATCAATGCCAACGGAGGAAACGGCGGCTCTCAGAATGTTCTTGGATTTACAGTCGAGGCCGAAGGCCCCGGCGGTGGCGGCGGCGGCGGCTATATCGCAGTTACGGGCGGCGCAGTTACCCGCAATGCAAACGGCGGAAATAACGGCACAACAAATTCATCCTCACTCTCCGAATTCACTCCCAATGGCGCCACGATGGGCGGCGCAGGAATCAACAATGCAACACTTTCGACTTTTAAAATACTTACGCAGCCAGTCAATATATGCGATTCTTCAACTCCCACGCTCTCCTTCACTACTATCGGAACCGCGCCTGCGGGTGTAACTTATTACTGGTATGATCAGTCATCGGGCGGGCCGCCGATCGGCACCGGCAATACATTTACAACACCTCCGATAACATCTTCACGAACATACTATATCGGCTATTGCCCGGGAAGCATACGATTCCCAATCCAGGTGAACCTGATTGCCGGAGTCTCCATTTCGTTTTCTTCCAATACAGTGTGCGTCGGAAGCCCGACAAATTTTACCACCACGGGTTCTTCGAACATCAATTCCTGGAGTTGGAATTTTGGCGACGGCTCACCGGCGTCGACACAGCAAAACCCCTCGCATACTTATTCCTCCAGCGGAAATTACATCGTCACACTAACTGTCAGCAATGGGACCTGCACAAAAACAACTTCACAAATCGCAACTGTCAACGACCAGCCGAATGCTGCATTCACATCATCTGCATCAGGAGGCTGCGGCCCGCTCAATGTTCAATTCACAAATCAATCAACCAATTCCACAAACTATTCATGGAATTTCGGCGATGGCAGTCCGGCATCAACGCAATCAAGTCCATCACATCTTTATTCTGCAAGCGGAACATATACTGTCGTCTTAACATCTACCGGCAGTGGATGTACTGACACACAATCCCACACAATATCGGTCGGACTCTCGCCGGTATCATCTTTTACTGCGAACAGGACCGTATGCCTGAACGACACCGTCTTTTTTACAAACCTTTCTTCTTCGGGCGGCCCGCCGATTACTTCTTACCAATGGAACTTTGGTGATGGAAGTCCGGCCTCCACCTTGCTAAACCCAAGTCATGTTTATGCATTTTCCGGAACATTCCAGGTAAGATTAACAACTTCTACCGGCACCTGCTCTGACGATACCACCATTTCCGTAAATGTAAATCCCGCACCTGTTGCCGGCTTTTCCTCAAATGCCGTTTCCGGCTGTGCACCGGCCCTCATTAATTTTACAAACACAACTACAGGAACTCCTGTGTATACATGGAATTTTGGTGACGGATCTCCCTCATCTTCTGCAACAAATCCCACACATACCTATTCAACCCCGGGAGCATATACGGTGACGCTGATTGCAACACAGGGGAGTTGTGCCGACACCGCTGTCTCCCCAAACAGCATTGTGATTCACAACAAACCTGTTGCTTCATTCACTGCTGTCAGCTCACTTTGTGTTGGAGACACTCTTTCTCTTACTAATACGTCTCTTCCCAATGGGTCGCCAATCACCGGCTATTCATGGGACTTTGGAGATGGTTCGCCTGTTTCTGCTGTTGCCAGTCCGAAACATTTTTATGCATCATCCGGAAGCTTTACGGTAACACTAACAACAAGCAATGCTTTTTGTTCGGACGATTCGTCGATAGTCGTTAATGTCACACCCGGGCCGATTGCATCATTCAGTGTTGCTGATACATCTGCCTGCGGTAATCTTGTGGTCAACTTTACGAATACGACCACAGGATCTCCTTCTTATTCCTGGAACTTTGGCGACGGCAGCCCGGCGTCAAATCAGTTTTCACCACTTCATAATTATACTGTCGCCGGAACCTTCACCGTCACATTAATTGCAACACAAGGCACCTGTTCTGACACGATCGTTCAGCCCGATTTGATTCACATATATAACACTCCGTTAAGCTCGTTTTCTACCGGCGATGTCTGTTCCGGCGATACGGTTCGTTTCAATAATTTATCTGACGACCGCGGGAATCCGATCCTGTCCTATTCCTGGAATTTCGGCGACGGCGATACTTCGGATTTATTTTCTCCGGGCCATTTGTATTCTTCGGTTGGAAGCTATACTGTCAAACTCACAGTAAATTCAACCGACTGTTTTGACGATACTACCGTTGTGGTAAATGTAAACTCCGCGCCGGTAATTAATTTTATCTCTGATATCAATGATGCCTGCGACAGCGCCTTTGTACATTTCATAAACAGCACCACCGGCGCGAATGCATATACATGGCACTTCGGTGACGGCGACAGCTCCATATTTGTAAATCCGACACATCACTACACTGCTCCGGGTGATTATTCGGTGATGTTAACTGCTACGTCACCGGGAGGATGCAGTGTTTCATGGATCTCACTTGGAATGATAAGAGTTCATTCTACTCCCGTCGCCACGATTTCATCTTCCTCTGCAGCTGTTTGTGAAAACGAATGCATATCATTTTCCGGACAGTCTGCGCCAGGCGTCACCTCCTGGACATGGAATTTCGAAGGAGCGAATCCGTCAGTTTCTTTCGTTCAGAATCCGGCAAACATCTGCTATCCTTCAAATTCAGTTTATGATGTTTCGCTTGTGGTTTCAAATGGTTTCTGTGAAAATGTGCAAGCGTTTCCCGACTACATTCACGTCGCCGACTGCTCCACAATTCCCCGGGCAAATTTTATTTGCGGCGATACGGTCTTGTGCAACGGAAGCTGCATCGATTTCGTCAGCCTCTCTTCAAATGCAATCAGCTGGAAATGGTTTTTTGACGGCGCAAATCCGGGAACATCGATACTCGAAAACCCTGAGAATATTTGTTATGCGGTTCCTGGTGCATACGATGTAATGCTTATTTCCGGTAACCCTGCCGGCAGCGACACGATTTTACTGAATGATTTCATCATCGTCAACTCGGCGCCGTCTTCGCCTGTCATTTTTCAAAACGGTGACACGCTTTCAACGGGTATTGCCTCATCATATCAATGGTACTTTAACGGCATTCCTGTTTCAGGTGCCGTTGATCAATCGCACATCGCCCTTTTGTCGGGCGACTACACAGTAGAAATAACGGATGCAAATGGGTGCAGCGCCACTTCAGCCGTAAGACACGTTTCGCTGGTGGGCCTGGAGGAGATCGGGCAAAACTTTCTGGCCAGAATTTATCCAAATCCGGCATCTGATAAATTCAACATCGACATATCAGTCAAAAGACCACTGGATCTTACAATTTCTATCGTTGATGTTATCGGCAACCGTTTGTATTTTGAACGCATTTCAATGCATAAGGATGTTGAGACATTTAATTTCAGCACAAAAGATTTCGCTTCGGGGATTTATTTTATTCAGATTGAATCGGAACAAATCCGTCTCGTACGGCCATTAATCAGGCAATAGCCGCCATTATTAATATCTGAATTTGTAAGAAACGGATATTTCTTACATCAACTTTCCCACAGGTAATAGGTAGAATATTCTGAATACCCAATATCAACCAGGGTAGAATATGAAGCGCATTTTTCTTATTGTTTTATTATTTCCGCTATTCGGAGTTATTTCTGTTGCACAGGAAAGAAACGTCTCTCAAAAAGACTCGATTCCTTTTTACCTGATGTCACTCGAGGAGTTGATGAACGTCGAAGTATCTGTTGCTTCTCCGATACCAATGACAAACCGGGAAGCCCCCGGAATAGTTACGATAATAACACAGGAAGAAATCAGGAAATCAGGCGCTAATTCACTGATGGATGTTTTAAAAATGGTTCCGGGATTTAATTTCGGTGTGGATGTCGAAGGCGTCGTAGGCATAAGCGTGCGCGGCAACTGGGCTAACGAAGGAAAGGTGCTGATGTTGTGGGATGGCATGGAGATGAATGAGGATCTGTTTTCAACGCTTCAGTTTGGCGGTCGTTATCCTGTCGACAGGATCAACCGGATTGAAATCATTCGAGGCCCCGGGTCTGCCATGTATGGCGGCAATGCAGAGTATGCCGTGATCAATATCATCACACTCGAGAATCCGGAGAACAACGGTGTTTATGCTAATGCTTTTAATTCGGCAATGAGCAGGACGTTTGCATACAGGGGCGTTTCGCTTTCTGCCGGAAAGAATTTTGGAAAAACACACATCAATCTGGCCACAAACCTTAATCAATCAAACAGAAGCCAGGAACGCTACACCGATTTTACCGGGAAGAGTTACGACATGTCCAATCAGTCGGGTGTTTCCAATGCACAATACAGGCTCGATTTTTCTCGCGCCGGCTTTACACTTACCGGGATGTACGATTCGTATGCTCTCGATCAGCGGGATGGGTATGAAGAAATTTACCTGCGTTCGTATAAAACGGAATTCAATATGTTTCATCTTTCCACGAAGTATGACTGGAAGGTTAACGACCGTCTGACTATAACTCCCGGTGTCAGGATGAAATTCCAAAGACCCTGGTCTTATACAAAGAGTGTCACTGATGACATTTTCGAACCATACAATACGTCAGTAAATAAAAAGGAATATTATTTGAATTCTAACTTTAATCCCGTTGACAAGATAAACCTAAGCGGCGGACTGGTTTATTATCACCAGATAGCCATACAGAATTTTGATACGGTTTTATTCAGCAACGGAAAAGACAAATTTAATATTGATAATTATGCTGTATTTGTACAGTCGGTTGTCAAAACAAAGCCGGTAAACATCATACTCGGATTCAGGTATGAACACAATCCGTATTTCGGATGCTCTGTTCTCCCGAGGATCGGTCTCACACGGGTGTGGGAAAAGTTTCACTTTAAGACACTATACAGCAGCGCTTTCAGGGCGCCTTCTGTCGAGAATATAAATGCAAACACGCAGATACTTCCCGAGAAAACATATGTAGCAGAATTTGAGGCAGGGTATAAATTATCAGATGAATCATATGTTACAGCAAACATATATGACATTACTACTGATGACCCGATCATTTACTATTACGACGCGAGCGAAGCAGACAATTATAAGAACGAATCATCAATGGGCACCCGGGGATTCGAAGTCGAATACAAATGGAAATCGAGAGGTGTATTTGCATCCCTGAACTACTCGTTTTACACCACTGCCGGGCATTCGTCGGTTTCTATTTATTCGATTAAGGGTCGGCCCGAAAAGCTTCTCGCATTTCCGTCGCACAAGATAAATTTGAACTGCAACTTTCAGTTGTCTGAAAAAATTAATGTGAATCCATCGATAAGATTTTTATCTGACAGGTATTCCTACAGCATGGAATCTGATGGAACAGAAAAATTTAATGAGTATTCTCCAGCTGTTTATGCAAATCTTGCAATCAATTTCGAAAATATTTTTTGCAAAGGCTTTTCCATACAGGCGGCCTGCCTGAATATTTTAGATGAGGAGCAGGTATACATCCAGCCATATAATGGAAATCATAGTCCGTTGCCAGGAACAGGCAGGGAATATAAGTTGCAGGTTTCTTATTCACTATCGTTTAAGAGAGAGAAATGAAAGTCGCGGGAACTAACTCGATTCACAAACTGATCAGGCTGGCAACCCTGGTCTTTTTGCTGTTTATTTCCCTTGTTCAGCTGCGTGCTGAAGGCGATTCAACTTCCAATGAATATAATGTAAAAGCCATGTTCGTGATTAATTTCATGAAATATGTAGAGTGGCCTTCGGGAAATAATTCCGGAGTATTTAAAATCGGCGTCGCAGGGGAATCGGAAATTTATGATGCACTGCAATCGATGGCCGCAAACAGGAATGAAAGCCGGAAAATAATTATTGAAAGGGCGAAGCCGGACGTTGTCGGAGATTTTCAGATTCTGGTAATTTCTAAAAATGAAAGAAGCAAAGCCGACGAATGGAACAAAAAGTACCACGGCAAGGGCGTGTTGATAATTTCCGAAGAGTTTAAAGACTCCAACAGCGCAGCAATAAATCTTAAAAATGTAGATAACAAAATTCGTTTCGAAATAAATAACTCAAAGGCAAAATCAGGCGGAGTGAAGATCTCTTCACGACTGGCGAATCTTGCCATTTCTGTTCAACCCTAATTAACCGGCGATGAAAAACAAAGCATATAAAATTGACCTGGAAATTTACATCGTGTTTATCGTGGTGATCAGCATCTCTGTTTTTAATGCCATCTATAGTTCCATAAATATTTCTCAAAACCAATCGGACGTTAGCAGGATCATGACGGTCGATATTCCTTCGCTGCAGAAGCTGGAGAATATGAACCACCTGATCACCCGGTCAAAGATGTATACGACTAACTGGGTTTACCTTCCGGGAAATGCAGAGGAAAAAAGAAAATTACAGATTTTACAGGATGTAGAATATCCCGAACTGAAAAGGTCGATCATGGTATTGATGGACGAATGGAATGATGCCAACGAAAAACAGGCGATGTCGAAGGTTTTCGCGGAATTTGAAAACCTGATTATTCATGAGAAAGAGATCATGAAACGACTGAGCGGTTTCGACGATTATGATGATGCCGAGAAAAAGTTCGGTGCCGAACTGATCGTTGACCAGAAAGTTCTGCCCTACAGCACGGATTTAATTTCCAGGCTGAATAATATGATATTGAAGAAAAAGGCCAACGCCGACATGATGCATGAACAGATGCGCGCCTCTTCAAGGAGCATGTTGTGGAACGTGCTCAGCATTGCAATACTCATCGTTGTCGTCGTTTTGATCGCAGCTTTTTATATGTCCAATAACATCATCGTTCCAACGATGCGACTAAAAAACTACATTCTCCAGATGGGCAAAGGAGAAATTCCTTTAATTAATATTAAACCGGGAAAGAATGCAATCGGTCAGATGACAGAAGCCGTGCAATCCCTGACGAACAGTTTGCGAAAGACGGCAAGCTTTGCTCACGAGATCGGTTTTGGAAACCTCTCGGTAAATTTCGAACCCTCCGGACAAAAAGACGAGCTTGGAAATGCCCTGGTTCAGATGCAGGCCAGTCTCAGGCGTGCTGACGATGAAAACAGGCAACGCACGTGGGTCTCAACCCAAACGGAAAGAATCAACGAGGTGCTTCGGGAAAATACTGACGACATCGATAAACTGTCCGACGAGGTCATAAAGGAAATTGTAAATACCGTACATGCTTTCCAGGGCGGACTATACCTCCTGGAGAATGATACTGATTTTCTCTCTCAACTGATCCTGCTTCAGGGTTGTTATGCAATGGAGGGTAAACAAACCGCCAGGAAGGTGCTGAATTATGGCGACGGTCTCATCGGACAGGTAATTAAGGATGGTGAGATGATTTATATGAAAAACGTTAGTCAGCCGGAAATTAAAATTCAAACCGGCCTCGCCGATTATTTCCCCACACATATTTTGATAATTCCCCTCAGGCATCACGATGTGATTTTCGGCGCCATCGAAATTTCAGGATTCAATGAGTTCAAAGACTATGAAATCGGCTATCTTCAGAATATCGGAGAAACAATCGGCTCGACAATCGCTTCCGTTAAAGCAAATACGCTTACCAAAAAACTCCTTACCGAAACACGCAAACAGGCCGAAAGACTCAGTGCACAGGAAGATGAATTGAGAAAGACAAATGAGGAGCTGTCGCACCAGAGTAAATTGTTACAGGCATCCGAGGAAGATCTCATGCTTAGTAACATTGAATTGAAACAGAAGGCACGCGAACTTCAGCAAAAGAATGAGATCAACGAACAGGCGCGCGAAGCCTTAAGCATCAAGGCAAAGGAACTGGAACTTAACAGCAAGTATAAGTCAGAGTTCCTTGCAAACATGTCGCACGAACTAAGAACGCCATTGAACAGTGTGCTAATTCTTGCCAAATTACTCGAAGAAAATAAAGAGAACAACCTCTCCCAGAAGCAAACTGAATACGCGCGGGTCATTCATAAATCGGGGAAAGATTTATTGACACTCATCAACGACATCCTTGACCTTTCAAAGATTGAAGCAGGGAAAGTAGAACTAATTCCCGAAGAAACGGATATCAAACATGTGTGTAACGACATCAGGATGTTGTTTGCCGAAGTCGCAATAGAAAAGAATATTAGTTTTAATATCAACCACCAATCGGAGGAACTCTCTGCTTTTATTTCCGATAAGGTGAGACTCGAACAAATTTTAAAAAACCTATTGTCGAATGCATTTAAATTTACTCCTTCCGGTGGCAGCGTTACACTAAATGTTAAGAAGCCGGATAAGCACATCCAATTTTCAAATCCAAACCTTTTCGACAGGAGTAAAGTCATAGAGTTTTCGGTTATCGACACCGGCATCGGTATTGCGCCGGAGAAACAGGCGCTGATTTTTGAAGCCTTTCAGCAGGCCGACGGATCAACGAGCAGGAGTTTCGGCGGAACCGGACTGGGATTGTCGATCAGCAAAATGCTCGTGTCTATGTTGGGTGGCGAAATGCAGTTAATAAGCGAGCCCGGAAAGGGATGTACTTTTTATGTTTTTCTTCCGATTGATTATTTGGAGAATAAACCATCCGAAAATATTGCTTTACCAATCAGGGAAGTTAACGAACCTGTTGCTGTTCAGGCAACGAAAGAACCATCGAATAAATTTCAGTCCATTGACGACAGGTCCCGAATCAGTGACGAGCAGAAGATTTTATTGATCATCGAAGACGATGTCAACTTCGCAGGTGTTTTACTTGAAATGGCCCGTGAAAGGAACTTTAAGGCAATCATAGCGACTGACGGAAACGAAGGACTAAAATATGCGGAGGAATATCAGCCTTCTGCGATCATCATGGATATGCAGTTGCCAAGCATGAGTGGCTGGTCGTTATTAAACAAAATTAAGTCGGACTCCAAACTGAACCACATTCCGGTTCATATCATGTCTGCTATGGACAGGCAGCAGCTGGGAATTGACATGGGAGCATCCGCTTATTTGAGGAAGCCAATCGATAAGAAAGATCTTGATAAAGCATTTACTACCATCGATCAGTCAATCGAAAAAGATCTTAAACATGTGCTGCTTGTAGAAGACGTTTCCATACACCAGGAAATAATTCACAGCCTGCTAAAAACCCACCACAGGAATGTGGAAGTATTTTCAGTTTCAACTATTGTTGATGCAAAGGAAACTTTACAAAAGCAAAATATAGATTGTATCGTGCTTGATCTGGATCTTGGCAACGGTACAAAAGACGGCTTTGGTTTTTTGGAATACTTAAGGCAGGAAAAACCTCTTTCAAAAATCCCGGTTGTAATTTTTACCGGATCAGAACTGGATAACCAGGCCCGGTCAATGGTCGAATCATACAATGCAAAACTTGTCCCTAAAGACGGACAATCGTTCGACAAGCTCATCGAAGAAACAGCATTGTTTTTACACAGCATTTCCGGAAAGGACGACCCTGCTCCGGTATTACCAGAGTATATGGCGGATATCTTAACGAATAAAACCGTACTGATTGCTGACGATGACATGAGGAATATCTATGCGCTCACCAGTGTGCTGGAGGGACAAGGCATGAAGGTAATTGCAGCTTCAAACGGAAGTGAAGCGATAAACAAACTGCACGAAAACCCGGGTGTTGATATTATACTGATGGATATAATGATGCCTGTGATGGATGGATATGAGGCTATGCAACGGATTAAGAAGATGGACGACTTCAGACACATTCCTGTCATTTCGATAACCGCAAAGGCTATGGTCGGTGACCGCGAGAAGTGTTTGCAGCATGGCGCTTCTGATTACATCTCAAAACCCATTAATACCGATCAGTTGTTTTCATTAATGAGAGTATGGCTATATAAGGAGAACCGCACATGATGAATAATGAATTACTAAAATTTAAAGCCTACCTGAAAGTAATCGAAGAGAATACCGGTTACGATTTCAGCGGCTACTCTTTTGAATCGCTCAGCAGTAAGCTCGAGCATTTTATTTCGTTTGAACGTATCGGATCCGTTGAAGAGCTGCAGGAAAGAGCCGGCTCAAATAAAATATTTCAAAATCGTTTGCTTGAGAATTTACTTGTGAGTTATACTGAAATGTTCAGGGATCCGGATTTTTTTTCTTCGCTGAGAAAAAACGTTATGCCATATCTGTCGACGTTTAAAAATATTTCCATTTGGCATGCCGGCTGCGCGACCGGCGAAGAGGCATACTCGCTTGCAATTCTTCTTGATGAGCTTAATCTGCTGGACAGGTGTGAAATTTACGCCACTGATATTAATGAAAGCCACCTTAAAATGGCTGAAAGGGGAATCTATCCGCTCTCCAGCATGCAGGAATCCACTTCACGGTATTATAAAGCCGGAGGAAGAAAAAATCTATCGACGTATTATACCGCTTATTATGATCATATAATTTTTCATACTCATCTTCGCGAACGTGTTAAATTTATTTTACACGATATGATATTCGATAAGCCGCCGAAACAATTTCATCTTATCCTCTGCCGGAATGTTTTTATTTATTTCAATAATGCATTGCAGCAAAGTGTTCTCACATCGCTTACGGACGGACTGAAGAACTATGGTTACCTGGGAATGGGGATAAAGGAAAATTTTGTGGATTTAAAAGAATTTGACTTTGCAGTCATCGACAGGTATAATAAAATTTACCGTAAAGTTTTGAAACTGTAAGAAAGAAGGCATTCTGTCAAATAAATCGTTCACCTAAATGTATATTGACCCTTTCCATTGACCACTATGATAAATACACAAGCAGTTTTAAGTACCAGGCAAGGCGAGCAGGTAACGAGAGAAATTGTCACAAATATTTTAATCGTGGATGATCGCCCTGAGAACCTGATCTCATTGGCTTCAATTCTTGAGCAGGAAGGAAGGAATATTATCAAGGCCAATTCGGGAAATGAAGCGCTTAAGATTGCTCTCGAGAACGAAATCGCAATGATTCTTCTTGATGTACAGATGCCCGATATGGATGGATTCGAAGTCGCGCGCTTGTTAAAGGAAAATTCCCGGACAAAGGATATTGCAATTTTGTTTGTGACGGCTCTCAGCAAAGACGAGAAGTATACCATGCAGGGTTATGAGGAAGGCGCTGTCGACTATTTGCAAAAACCGCTCGAGATAAATCTGGTTAAGGCAAAAGTTAATGTATTTGAAAAACTATACAGGCAGAGAATCGAATTACATGAATCAAACGAGCGACTGATTAACAGCAACAGGCAACTGGACGAATTTGTATATATCGTTTCACATGATCTGAAAGCTCCGTTGAGAGGTCTGTCGAGTCTCTGCACATTTCTCGAAGAGGAGTTAGGCAAGCAACCCAGGCAGGAAGTTGTCGATCTCATTACGATGATTAAAAGCCGTACCGGCAGGATGCAGTCGTTGATCGATGGCATACTTCACTATTCAAGGATGGCAAATACGGTTGGTGATAAAGAATGGGTGTCTGTTAATGAATTGATTAACAACATAATAGACTTGCTAAATCCATCATCAAACATCAAATTTGAAATCCAGGATAAGTTACCATTGATATTCACCGAAAAAGTAAAGCTTCATGAGGTGTTTCAGAATCTTATAAGCAATGCCATTAAATATAATAATAAAGAGAATTGCGAAATAAAAATCCGTTGTCTGACCTTTCCGCATTTTTTTGAGTTCCACGTGGAGGACAATGGTTGTGGTATTAAGAAGGAACATCAGGAGAAAATATTTGGAATATTTCAGACCCTTGTTCCAAAGGACAGATCAGAGAGTACCGGTATAGGATTAACGATTGTGAAAAAGATAATTGAAATGCAGCAGGGAACTATTTCTGTCGATTCTGAATTTGGTCGCGGATCGACTTTTCGGTTTACCTGGATGAAATAATTATTTTTCTTTCCTAAAGACATATATCACACTGGAATATTTTTCAGCATCTTTTCCAGCCCTAGTATTTGATTTCCAACCATTTATGAAAGCTTTAATCATTCCAATACCACCAACTTTCTTATACTTCTCACTAAGCATACATACATAGAAAGAATCAAACTTCATTGGAAGCGATTTTATATGTCGAAGTCCTGATTGGCCGAAAAGATTTTTGATATCATCCGGAGAAAAGTGATATAGATGTCGCGGAACATCATATGCCGCCCAATGGGAAGAGTAGTGTTTTGCATCCCATGATGTACAATTTGGAACAGCAATAATCGCATAGCCGCCAGTTTCTAATAAGGAATATATTTCAGAAATTCTTTCTTTTAATTTGTGTACGTGTTCTAATACATGCCACATAGTGATAACTGAAAAAGTATTTTGGTTGAAATTATCCAGTTTTAGTTCAGGCAATACAGGAATTGAAAAATCGTTTATGGCCAAGTTCCTCGCATTTTGATTGGGTTCTATTCCACTAACACTCCATCCCTTTTCTTTTATTGCCCCCAGAAATGAACCCGTGCCACATCCAATATCGAGAATTGTCCTGTTTTTTGGTAAAAGCTCTTCAATCAATCGAATTTTATTCTTTATAGCTATGCTTTTAATAAAATGGTAAATCTTATTTATTATGCCCGATTTTGTATTACTATGGCTTACATAATCCTGGCTTTCATAATATCTACCGATAGAGCTTTCATCCGGACGTGGATTTGTAAATTTAAAATTGCATTGATTACAACTTACTATTCCGAATTCTTCTTTCGTAACAGTATAATCTGTGCATTTAATAAATGGAACAAACGTAGAATGGTTACAGATCGGACAGGCAGTTAATCGTTCAATCATAAAAAATATGTTTCACGTGAAACGTTAATGAGAAAGATAGACCATCAATACAGAAATATCGGCCGGACTAATACCACTTATCCTGGATGCTTGTCCGAGCGTCTTTGGTCGAATTGCATTCAATTTGATTCTCGCTTCCATCGACAATGAATTTAACTCATTATAATTGAAGTCATCTTTCATAATGACATCCTCCATTTTGATAAACTTTTGCGCTAATTCCACCTCTTTTTCAATATACCCCTCATATTTTAGAGTAATTTCAGCTTGTTCGATAAGAAGAAGCGGGTCCTCAGAAGGAAATTGATTGATGAATTCTTTTAATCGGGGCAGATGCTCCATCAAATCAGCCAAATAAACCTGCGGTCGCAATAATACGGGAAGAAGTTTGCCTTTCTGACGAATTTCATCGGATTCCAATTGACGAAGCAGGGGATTGATTTCTTCCGGATGAATGGAAGTACTTCGAATAAAGTCAATGATTTCATCACAATGTTGCTTTTTATTCTGTACGGCAACATAGCGATCTTCCTTCGCAAGACCCAATTCATAAGATATTGGCGTTAAACGAATATCAGCATTATCCTGACGAAGAAGTGTCCTGAATTCTGCACGCGATGTAAACATTCGATATGGCTCATCAGTTCCCTTGGTAACCAGGTCATCGATTAAGACACCGATATAGGCATCATTGCGTTTCAGTATGAAAGGATCTTTATCATTAATCTTCAAATGAGCATTGATTCCAGCCATAATTCCCTGACAACCAGCTTCTTCGTATCCTGTAGTTCCGTTTATTTGTCCGGCGAAATAGAGATTGCTGATCGACTTTGTCTCGAGAGTCAGATTCAACTGTTGAGGCGGGAAATAGTCATATTCAATAGCATAACCAGGCCTGAACATCTTAGCTTTTTGAAGTCCGGGAATCTGCTGCAAGGCCCTCAACTGAACATCTTCCGGCAACGAAGTGGAAAATCCGTTGAGGTAAATCTCAACCGTATTCCAGCCTTCAGGTTCTACAAATAACTGGTGACGTTCTTTATCAGCGAAGCGGTTGATCTTATCCTCTATCGATGGACAATATCTTGGACCGATACCCTGTATGCGTCCGGAAAACATGGGAGATTTATCAAAACCCTCCTGAAGAATTTCGTGAACTGTGCTGTTGGTATATGTGATCCAGCAGCAACGTTGCTTTTCAGGAAGTGGAATATTTTTAAAAGAAAAATGTCCGGGATTTTCATCACCGGGTTGTTCCTGCATTTGAGAATAGTCGAGCGAGCGGCCATCGATCCTCGGCGGAGTACCCGTTTTCATTCTTCCGCTTTGAAAGCCAAGAGAGATGAGCTGTTCGGTAATACCAGTCGATGCTTTTTCACCGGTTCTTCCACCTCCGAATTGTTTTTCACCAATGTGAATGATGCCATTGAGAAATGTTCCGTTTGTAAGAATTACACTTCTTGAAAAGAATTCGAGACCCATTCCGGTACGCACGCCTTTAACACTTTCTCCGTTGACAATCAAAGAGTTAACAGAATCCTGCCAGAAATCCACATTAGGTGTCTGTTCGAGCATATTCCGCCACTCCTGAGCGAAGAGCATCCTGTCGTTTTGTGTTCGGGGACTCCACATAGCCGGACCCTTGGAACGGTTTAACATCCGGAACTGAATCATCGATCGGTCAGAAACGATGCCGGAGTATCCGCCAAGTGCATCGATTTCTCTTACAATCTGTCCTTTTGCAATTCCTCCCATGGCAGGATTACACGACATCTGCGCAATCGTCTGCATATTCATGGTTATTAGTAAAACCCTGGAACCCATGTTTGCAGCAGCAGCAGCAGCTTCACAGCCGGCATGTCCGGCACCGACAACAATTATATCGTAGTGATTTTGCATTTGAGGGGGTAAAGGTAGTGAATTGTTGTGGTTGGGAAGGGGAAGGGGGGAAGGGGGGAGGTTGGGAAGTGGGGAGGTTGGGAGGTTGGTTGTTGAAGCATTACTAGATTTCCTCGACTTCCCAACTTCCCAACTTCCCAACTTCCCACCCTCCCAACTTCCCAACCTCCCAACCTCCCCACTTCCCAACCTCCCAACCTTCCCCCCCAAATGTTTCACGTGAAATTAGCACACCCGATTATCTATTTCATATTTTTGTCGGCCAATTTATTTTTCTTCGATTGAATAAACATAACGTTCATAAGGTTTCAGGAGCGATGCTCCTCGTGACGCTTGGAATTATTTACGGAGACATAGGGACATCTCCGCTTTATGTAATGAAAGCTATTGTCGGCAAGCAGCCGATAAACCAGGAAGGAGTGTTGGGAGGTATTTCCTGCATCTTCTGGACACTTACGATCCAGACCACTTTCAAATATGTGATGCTTACGCTTCGTGCCGATAACAAAGGAGAGGGAGGAATTTTTTCTTTGTATGCATTGGTGCGCCGGACAAAATTAAAATGGCTGATCTGGCCCGCAATCATTGGTGGTGCTGCACTTCTTGCCGATGGAATAATTACTCCACCGATTTCAGTTTCGTCCGCCATCGAAGGACTTCGGATTTTTAATCCGGATATTCCAACAGTTCCGATAGTGATTGCCATATTAACAATGTTGTTCATCATTCAGCAATTCGGAACCAGGTTCGTCGGCCAATTTTTTGGCCCGATGATGTTTGTATGGTTTGCAATGATTGGAATCGTCGGTTTTTCAAACCTGTTGAATTATCCTTCGGTGATAAAAGCCGTCAACCCGTATTATGCTTACATGCTGATCACGGATTATCCGGGAGGATTCTGGCTATTAGGAGCGGTATTTCTATGTACAACGGGAGCTGAAGCATTATATAGCGATCTCGGTCACTGCGGAAGAAAAAATATCCGCATCACCTGGGGCTTTGTGAAAATGACCCTGCTCCTGAATTACTTCGGACAGGCCGCCTGGCTGCTTGGAAGAGAAGGAACACTGCTCCGCGATAAGAATCCGTTTTATGAGATGATGCCAGAATGGTTTTTATTGCCAGGGATCATTATAGCGACTACTGCTGCAATCGTCGCCAGCCAGGCTTTGATCAGCGGATCGTTTACGCTTATCAATGAAGCGATACGGCTCAACTTCTGGCCAAAAGTTCGTGTGGTATATCCGACCGACATGCGCGGACAACTTTATGTGCCCTCTGTAAACTGGATGTTATTGATTGGCTGTATCGGAATCACATTGTTCTTCAAAGAATCGTCGGGAATGGAAGCCGCCTACGGACTGGCAATTATCATAACGATGATTAGCACAACCACGTTGTTGTCGTATTATTTGTATTTACGAAGAGTGTCGAAAGTTTTTATTGTGATGACACTCCTGCTTTTTCTCACCGTGGAAATCTCTTTTCTCGTTGCAAATCTTGACAAGTTTCCACATGGTGGCTGGCTGACGCTGTTGATTGCATCCGGACTTATCGGTCTGATGTGGGGATGGAATGAGTCAAAGAAAATCCGGAATCGTTTTGTGGAATTTGTAAAACTGAAAGACTACCTTATTCTTTTGCGCGACCTGAGCCACGACTTTTCGATTCCGAAATATGCGACACACCTGGTTTACCTAACCGGCGCGAATCAGCCGGATGAGATTGAAGCCAAGGTTATCTATTCTATTTTACAGAAGCAGCCGAAGCGCGCAGACATGTATTGGTTTACACATGTGGATGTAATGGACGAACCGTATACGATGGAATATAAGGTAACGGAACTCATCAAGGGAAATATCATAAGGATAGATTTCAGGCTGGGATTTCGCGTGGAGCCAAGAATAAACCTGATGTTCAGAAAAGTGGTGGAAGACATGGTCAAGAATTTCGAAGTGGATATTACATCGCGCTACGAATCGCTCGGAAGAAAAAACCTGATCGGCGATTTCCGTTTCGTGGTGATGGAAAAATTTCTTTCTTACGAAAACGAATTGCCATTCTATGAAAAAATTATTCTCGATCTCTACTTTTTCTTCAAACGCATTTCTCTATCAGAAGAAAGAGCGTTTGGTCTCGATACGAGTTCTGTAACGATAGAAAAAGTTCCGCTAGTTGTGAATCCGATCGGAGATGTAAACCTGAAGCGGATTAAGTAGTCTTTAAGGTTGGGAGGGGGGAGGTTGGGAAGTTGGGAGGTTGGATGTTAGATTTACTCTTGTGCTTGAGCGTAAGTTGTAGTATTATTTATTTTTCAGACCTTCGAAACTAATTGTCCAACCTCCCAACCTCCCAACCTCCCAACCTCCCAACCTCCCAACCTCCCAAACTCCCAACCTCCCAACCTCCCAACATCCCAACTTCCCAACTTCCCAACATCCCAACATCCCAACTTCCCAACCTCCC